>NZ_JACHOS010000003.1:148453-446336 GCF_014199985.1 Methylorubrum rhodesianum
TACAGCCTTGGAGCCCTTGGCCTTGGAGCCCTTGGCCTTGGAGCCCTTGGCCTTGGAGCCCTTGGCCTTGGAGCCCTTGGCCTTGGAGCCCTTGGCCTTGGAGCCCTTGGCCTTGGTGCCGGATGCCGTCTTCGCCACGGAAAGCCTCCCCCGATACGCGATGGTGCGTCGGACGATCCGGCCGCATCGTCGGCCCCGGGGCCCGCAATCGTCGGGTCGGTGTTCAGGCCCCCGCGTGCCGGACTGTCAACCGCTCGCGGTCTGGTTGACGTGTCAGGGCCGCCGCGCCGTCAGCCTGCACAGGGACGGTCCGGCGCCGCGGGAGGATCAGAAGAGGGGGCGGATCAGAAGAACAGCGTCGTGTTGAGGTAGCCGTAGAAGGTGTCGCCCGTGTCCGGCGCGTTGGGGGCGTTGCGCAGGAAGTCGCCCTTGGCGAGGTAGGCGAGCCCGGTGTCGAGGATCATCTCGTTGGGAATGATCCAGTAGCGCAGGCGTCCCTCGATCTGGTGGCCGGCGAAGGTGCCGGAGCGGCCGGAGCGGTCGCGGATCAGGGTCGCGGCGAAGGTGTCGGTGGCGCTCTCGAGCCAGAGCGGGCGGTAGGCGACGAAGGCGTCCCACACCTTGCTCGGGGTGATCTCGGCGCGAATCGAGGGCGAGATCAGGTTGGCGCGCTGCACCGGGCCGTAGAGGCCGGTCGGGCCGTACTCGAAGCGCCGGGCACCGAACAGGGTGTCGAAGCGGGTGAACTTGCCGTCGTTGTTCCGGTCGCCGCTGGCGTGGTCGTAGTGCAGCGACAGCCTCGGCTTCCACGCGTGGTCGAGGGTGTAGCCGACCTCGGCATGGACGAAATAGGCTGAGACCGTGAGGTCGCGCAGGTCGGTGGCCGCCGCGGTCTCGCGGGCCAGACCGGTCTGGTAGATCGCCTCGAAATCGTAGTCGAACGCGCCGACCTGCGGCCGGCGGGCGAGGCGCATGCCGGGGGTGAACAGGCGCCGGTCGCGGGTCTGGACCGAGCGCAGGCCGGTGCCCGAATCCTGCTCGTAGAGGCCGTAGCCGTAGAGCTCGAACGTGCCGCCGAGGATGTCCGCGAAGGTGTAGGAGGCGCCGAACAGTTGCAGGTTCAGGCTCTCGCGGTCGAACTCGATGCCGTTGTCGAGGATGCCGTTGACGTCGTCGGGCAGGCGGGTGTGCGGCATCACCCACAGGGCGGTGAACTTGTCCCGGTTCGCGCCCTGCCAGTCATAGGTCAGGCCGGTATAGGCGTTGATGGTGTTGCGGAACTGCTGGCGCGAGACGAGGCGGCGCGAGCCGATGTTCTTGGTGAAGCGGCCGACCGTGAGGCTGCTCTTCGAGCCGTCGCCGCCGAGATCGCCCGTGTCGAAGTTCAGATAGGCCTGGCCCGGTTCGAGGGCGTTGATCTCCGTGGTGAAGGCGGAGGAGTTGCGCTGCTGGAAATAGCCGCGGCTGTCGAACAGCTCGACGCCGAGGCGCACCGGGCCCTTGATCCCGTACTCCACGTACAGGGTGGTGAGATACGAGTTCAGGATGTCGTTGGCGGCGAAGGTCGGCACCGGGCGGAACTGGTTGGCGATGCCCTCCACCCGCGGCCGGAACGAGCCGCTGATGCGCCAGTTCTCCGGCTCGCCGAGCGCCTTGTAGAGGACGTTCGGCGGCTGGGCCGGGGCGGCTGCGAAATACGGCCAAGATTGCGCCTTGGCCTTCGCGGCCGATGCCCGGGCGGTCTCCTTTTCCGTCGGGGCGGCGGGCACGGTTTGGGCACGGGCCGGGCCGGAGGGAACGGCGAGGAAGATTCCGGACAGCAGAGACGCGTACAGAACCGATCGTTTCACGGCGGTGCCCCTTGTTTTTGCGGAAATTCTTTCCGTTGAAGGATAAAAATCGCCCAATCTGGTATACAAGTGCAAGAAGGGCGGCAGTTGTTCGTGCGCTTTCTTGGCGGATGGTGAGGCCGTTCGGGCGGTCCGGGTTGGTTTTCCACATCGCGACCTGCGCTGAAAACGGCGTTTTATCAGAGGTTTGGCCGCCAATCGGTGCGGGCTTCGGCCGCCCCGGTCTTGTCCCTCCGCGGCAACGCCGGCGTAAATTATCAAGTATTGATGCCTCGGGCGGGATTAAAAGCGCCTCACTCAGCACCCGATCGCCGACGGGTCTCGCTCTGGCGGCGCCGTGCGGTTCGTGAGGCGCGACGCCGGAACGCCCCGCGCGACCGCTGCGAGCCGGGACGCGCCCTCTCTCGCGTCGAGTTGCCCCGTCCGCACGGTCGATGCGGCCGCGGCATCCCGACCGGCCGCATCGAGGGAGCGGACTGCGACCGAAAAGTCACAGGACGGCGCAGATCTGCGGCCGCGCGAGTTGACGCGTGACTTATCAAATGCAGGGCTTTATGATTTCAATATTGATGCCGATTTATCCAGGATTGCCTGAAGATAAATCAGATCCGCACAGCAGATATGCAAGTCTTTTCCGGGGCGACAGGCCGGGCCGCTTGGCGTTGCGAGGGGCCGGGACTGATGACGGAGGTCTGGTGGATGGGGCGGGTTGCGACGTCACTCCTCGCAGGAGCCACGGCCGCGGTCTCTGCCGCGATGGCCGTCGACGCCGCCCGGGCGGCTGACCTGCCCGTCAAGAAGGCGGTGCCCGTCGAGTACGTCCGGGTCTGCAGCGCGAGCGGTGCGGGCTTCTTCTATATCCCCGGTACCGATACCTGCCTGCGCGTTTCGGGCCGCGCCCGCTTCGAGGCCGGCTACATTCCGGTCCAGAACCGCGCCAACAGCTCGGGCGACCTGTCGCAGTACCGCGGGCTGATGCGCATGAACTTCGATGCGCGCACGCAGACCGGCTACGGGACCCTGCGCGCCTTCCTGCGCCTGGAGGCCGCGAGCCGCACCGGCGTGTTCATGGCCTCGGGCACGCAGCAGCGCGTCGGCAACGCCTTCCCGGCGCTCGGCCAGGACGCGTTCGGCCGGGTCCAGAACTTCATCGTGACCGAGAAGGCCTTCGTTCAGTTCGCCGGGCTGACCGCGGGCCGCGCCTCCTCGTTCTTCGACTTCTACGCCCACGATTACGAGCTGATCAGCTCGACGGCGGGCTCGGACGTGCCCTCCACCAACCTCCTCGCCTACACCCACAAGATCGGCGAGGGCTGGTCCGCGACGCTGTCGATGGAGGACCCGAACTTCCGCAAGAACCCGTTCTACGCCGCCGCGGTCGGCGCCACGGGGACCCTCCCCGGCCAGTCCGGCCTGAACACCGTCCTCGTCACGGCTCCCAGTCCCGTCATCCTCGGCACCAACGCCAGCGGCACCGCCAGCTCGGTCGTCTTCGTCGACACGGTGCAGCGCTCGCGCATGCCGGACTTCGTCGGCGCGCTGCGCCACGACGCCGCCTGGGGCTCGGCCCAGCTCTCGGCCGCCGTCAAGGACGTCAATCTCGGCGGCTTCATCGCCAATTCGGGCCTCTCCGCCCTGACGCCGGTGCCGGGCTCCGCCAGCGGGCCGGTGGGGGCCGGCACCGCCGCAGCGCTGCTCGCCGCCCGCGGCCTCACCTCCGGGTCGCAGACGGCCTATGGCTGGGCCGTGCAGGGCGGGCTCAAGCTCAACCTGCCCTGGATCGCCGCGGGCGACGGGCTCTACCTGCAGGGCGCCTACGGCGAGGGCGCGCTGATCTATACCGGCTTCTCGTACTTCACCGGTACCTATGCCAGCCAGCTCAACCCGGTTCAGGGCGCGCCCTTCGTGCACGCGCTCGCCGACGCGGTGGTCAACCCGCTGTCCGGCCGGATCGAGCTGTCGACGAGCTTCACGGCGACCGCCTCCCTCCTTCACTACTGGACGCCCGAATGGCGCTCCGCCTTCTTCGGGAGCTACGGCGAGATCGGGTTCAGGCGCGGCACCCGCGAGGCGTTCAGCCTCGTCAACGGTCTCGTGGGCGCCGCGGCGCCGCCGACCGGCGCCGCCTTCGCCTTCAGCCCGATCCTGCGCGACAATTACCAGATCATCGCCGGCACCAGCCTGATCTGGTCGCCGGTCAAGGATCTCGATATCGGCATCGAGGGAACCTATATCGGCACCGGCCCGCTCGGCGGGCGCGTCACGGACGCGAGCCGCCCCGTCACGGTGAACGGCCTGCCGGCCTATACCGAGAAGCGCTACGACACGACCCAGATCCGCATGCGGGTCCAGCGCGACTTCTGATCGGTCGCCTTTCTCTGCGCGAGGACGTCCCCGGCTTTCCGTCCCGCGGACGCACCCGCCGGCGGGCCCCGCGGAGAGTAACGCTTTGCGCCGATGGTACGGGCTTTGCCTCGGCGGGCCCGTCCGGATCGGATGACAAGCGCTTCTCTCGGCATCACTATGCGGTTCACGTCGCGTGCACGTCACGCGTGTCGTCCCGGCTGCAACGAGGCGGCCGTCATCAGAAGAAGGTCCGCCGTATGCACCTGAGCCACGCGCTTCTCCTCGCTGCCCTCGCGATTCCGGCGGCCACGGCACCGGTCGGCGCGCAGGAGTTGAGCGGAACCCTCAAGAAGGTGAAGGACACCGGCGCGATCACGATCGGCTATCGCGATTCCTCGGTGCCGTTCTCCTATCTCGACGGCAACCAGAAGCCGGTGGGCTACGCCTACGAGATCTGCCTCAAGATCGCCGATGCGGTCAAAGCGCAGCTGAAGCTCGACAAGCTGGAGGTGAAGCTCAATCCGGTCACCTCGGCGACACGCATCCCGCTGATCGCCAACGGCACGATCGACCTCGAATGCGGCTCGACCACCAACAACGCCGACCGCCAGAAGCAGGCCGCCTTCACCAACACCCACTTCCTCACCGCGACCCGCTACGTCGCTAAGAAGGAGAAGGGCCTCGACAAGACCGACGATCTCAAAGGCCGCACCGTGGTCTCGACCTCGGGCACGACCAACATCCGCCAGATCAACGAAATCAACGCGGCCCGCGGCCTCGGCATGCGGATCCTGCCGGCCAAGGACCATGCGGAGGCCTTCCTGATGGTCGAGACGGGCCGTGCCGATGCCTTCGTGATGGACGACGTGCTGCTCGCCGCCCTGGTGGCCGGGTCGAAGACGCCGGACGCCTACGCCATCTCCTCGGAGGCTCAGTCGAAGCCCGAGCCCTACGGGATCATGCTGCGCAAGGACGATGCGCCCTTCAAGGCGGTGGCCGACGCGGCGACTGCGGCGCTCTACAAGAGCCCGGAGGGCAAGGCGCTCTACGAGAAGTGGTTCACGCAAGCCATCCCGCCGCGGGGCATCAACCTCAAGCTCCCGCTGAGCGAGCCGATGCAGAAGGCTCTCGCCCATCCCAGCGACAGCGCGGACCCGGCCGCCTATTGATCCCTGACGCCAGGGGGCGGCCATGAACTACACCTGGAACTGGGGCATCTTCCAAGAGCCCTCGCCGGAGGGCGCCGGCACCTACGCCGACATGCTGCTCTCGGGCCTGTCCTGGACCATCGCCACGGCGCTCGCCTCCTGGGTCATCGCCTTCTCCCTCGGCTCGGTGATCGGGGTGATGCGCACGCTGCCCTCGCGCGCCGCCAACGCGGTCGGCGCCGCCTATGTCGAGCTGTTCCGCAACGTGCCGCTGCTGGTGCAGATGTTCCTCTGGTACTTCGTGCTGCCGGAACTCCTGCCCGCCGGCCTCGGCACGGCGGTGAAGCAGTTGCCCGACGCGCCGTTCTACACGGCGGTGCTGTGTCTCGGGTTCTTCACCGCCTCGCGGGTGGCCGAGCAGGTGCGGGCGGGCATCCAGTCGCTGCCGCGAGGCCAGCGGATGGCCGGCACGGCCATGGGCTTCACCACGGTCCAGACCTACCGCTACGTGCTGCTCCCCAACGCCTACCGGATCATCCTGCCGCCGCTCACCTCGGAATTTCTCAACAACCTCAAGAACACCTCGGTGGCGCTGACCATCGGCCTGCTCGAACTGACGGCCCGGGCGCGCTCGATGCAGGAATTCTCGTTCCAGGTGTTCGAGGCCTTCACGGCGGCCACGATCCTCTACCTCCTCCTCAACCTGGTTGTGATCGCGGGGGCGACCCTGCTGGAGCGGACCGTCGCCGTGCCGGGGGCGCGCTAGATGTTCGCGAATTTCGACTTCTCGGTCATCGGCGCCTCGCTGCCCTACCTGTTCGGGCAGGGCATGGTGTTCACGCTGACGCTGACCGCGCTCGCCGCCACCGGGGGCATCGTGTTCGGCACGCTTCTCGCCATGATGCGGCTGTCGAGCATCCCCGGCCTGACGCACGCGGCCAAGCTCTACGTCGAGCTGATGCGCTCGCTGCCGCTCGTGCTCGTCATCTTCTGGTTCTACTTCCTCGTCCCCTATATCGGCGCCTGGGCGACGGGCTCGGCCACGCCGATCCAGGTCGGCGCCTTCTCCTCGGCGCTGATCACCTTCACCCTGTTCGAGGCGGCCTACTTCGCCGAGATCATGCGCGCCGGGATCCAGTCGATCCCCAGGGGCCAGACCGCGGCGGCCCGGGCGCTCGGCATGAGCTACGCGCAGACCATGCGGCTCGTGGTGCTGCCGCAGGCGTTGCGCAACATGCTGCCGCTGCTGCTGACCCAGACGATCGTGCTCTTCCAAGACACCTCCCTCGTCTACGTGCTCTCGCTGACCGATTTCCTGGGCGCGGCCTCCAAGGTCGCACAGCGCGACGGGCGGCTCGTGGAAATGTATCTGTTCGCCGCGCTCGTCTACTTCGCCGTCTGCTTCACGGCCTCGCTGCTGGTGCGCCGGCTCCAAGCCCGTACGGCGATCGTCCGGTGAGGGGGAAACGCGATGAGGATGGGCCCATGACGACAGACCCCATGACTTCGGCGCCCATGACTTCGGCGCCCGTAACCTCGGCCCCGCAGCCGGCCGCCGCGGGCGGGTCGATGATCGCCATCGAGGCGGTGTCGAAGTGGTACGGCGAATTCCGTGTCCTGTCCGGCTGCTCCACCGCGGTGAGCCGGGGCGAGGTGGTGGTGGTCTGCGGCCCCTCGGGCTCGGGCAAGTCGACGCTGCTGAAATGCGTCAACGCCCTGGAGACGTTCCAGGAGGGGCAGATCACCGTCGACGGCACGCGGGTGCGGGACAGGGCCACCAACCTGCCGCGGCTGCGCGCGCGGGTCGGCATGGTGTTCCAGCATTTCGAGCTGTTCCCGCATCTGAGCGTCATCGACAACCTGACGCTCGCCCCGCGTAAGGTGCTCGGGCGCTCCAAGGAGGCGGCGACCAAGCGCGGCCTCGACCTCCTGGCGCGGGTCGGGCTCTCGGCCCATGCGCAGAAGCATCCCGGCCAACTCTCGGGCGGGCAGCAGCAGCGGGTGGCAATCGCCCGGGCGCTTGCCATGGACCCGGTGGTGATGCTGTTCGACGAGCCGACCTCGGCGCTCGACCCCGAGATGGTCGGCGAGGTGCTCGACGTGATGGTGGAACTGGCCCGCGACGGCATGACCATGATGGTCGTGACCCACGAGATGGGCTTCGCCCGCAAGGTGGCCGACCGGGTGGTCTTCATGGATCGCGGCGAGATTGTCGAGGACGTCGCCAAGGACACCTTCTTCGACCGGCCCCGCAGCGAGCGGGCCCAGCAATTCCTGTCGAAGATCCTCGCTCATTGAGCGGGATTGATTGGACGGGAATTGGTTGGACGCGGATTGATCGAAGCGAAATCGCGGTTCCGGCTCTCCCCGATCGCACGTCCCGGCTGTATGCTGGCGGCGCGGGCCGCTGAAACCGGCGCTGTTTCCTTCACGCTGCAGCGGCGTGGGGGCTCTGTCCGGCTCGGTTTCGAGAGGCACCGTCCGTGGGGCCGGTCCCGAGCTTGATCGAGACGGGTCCCGGTTATTTCACGCAACTTTCCTCGGATGCCGCGTTATTATTTCGACATCAACGACGGCACGTCCCTGAGGGACGAGGTGGGTCGCGAGATCCAAGACCCGCTCGCCCTGCGCCGCGAGGCTCTGCGGGTGATGACGACCCTGATGGCCGCGGAGGCCGAGGACAGCCAGGATTGCACGCTGGTCCTGACCGTCCGCAACGGCGACGGCGATGGCGTCATGACGATCCGCCTCGTCTGCCAGATCGACGACGGCTGATCCCGAGTCCACCCCGGCCGAAGCGGAGACCGGATCGGCCGGCCCGCGCGGCGCGCGGGTGAGGGCGGCCGTGATCACGGCCCATCCGCGCGCGCCGCCCGGGACCCGTCAACGGGCAGCCCTGCAGACGCCGCATCCGGCCGGAGATCCAGTGCGGGCCCTTCCGGAGGCGCTGCCGCGTGGCCGAGGTCGATCAGGAGCATGTCGAGGAGAACGCGGAGCCGGCGGAAGCCCGAGGCCGGAAGCTTCGCGCGGGCGGCCGCACACAGAGCGGCAATCTCAGCGGTGGCCTGGGCGTTGTCGGCCGGCATCGTCCTTCCCTGGCTGGTGCGTATTCGATGAAGTTGTGAGTCTGGTACGGTGAAGAGGCTAATCAATTCGCCGCATTTAGGCTTGAATATGCTCAATCGAAAACCAAATCAATAATACATCACCTTTAGTTATTGGATGCGACCGAATTTTCGGATCAAAATACCGTGTACTCGCCGGTGGTTGGCGAGACGGTGGGGCTTCAAGTCTATCGGAAAAGCATTGGCGGACTTGACGCGGTTCGCGACGCGTGTGCCGAGCTTTCGCAGGACATGATTTACCTCGATGTGGTCGTCGTCTCGCAGCGGTGCAAGTCTATCGAAAGATTTTCCCCAAGGCGCGGTGGTTCCATCGCGATCGGTCGGTCGGACGACCGGTCATGTCCTGGAATCGGATCCGACTGGATTGTGTGAGGTTGGCGTCTCCCGGTCCCCGTCTGGGGCGCATTCTTTCGTCCACTTTCGCCGAACCGAAATCCGCTTCGGTGGAGAGTGCTCCGGGAAGGGCGGCGCGCGGGCGAGGGGACGGGATAGTGCGCGAGCCCCGCCCTCTCCCGCCCGCCTCCGGCCGCGTCAGAACAGCGAGATGAGGACGATACCGGCCACCATCAGGGCGGCTCCGCCCAGCCGCGACGCGCCGGCCCGCACCCGCTTCATGCCGACCCAGCCGAAGTGATCCAGTGCCACCGAGGTCAGCAGGTTGGCGGTGATCAGCAGGCCGTTGAAGGCGCCGGCCCCGACCTTGTCGACGAACAGCAGGCCGGCGAACACGGCCACGGCCCCGGTGAGGCCGGCCAGCGGCATCCACCAGCGCACCCCTTCCAGGTCGGTCCGCCGCGGCAGCGGCTTCGGCCGCAGCAGGAAGACCAGCACGAAGACGAACACCACCGGCAGGAACGAGACCAGGGCCGCGAGCCAGGGGTTGACCAGGGCCCCGCGCAGCTGTGCGTTCCAGACCACGCCGACCGCCTGCAGCGCGCCCGCGACGACGATGAAGGGATAGAGCAGCCTTGGATTGAGGCCGTGGCCGGTCTCCTGGCTCGCGCCATCCCCGCTCGCGCCCTCCCTGCTCGCGTCCTGGCCGGGCGTGACGCGGGCGATGAACGTCACGCCGACGGCCATGAGCAGGCCGCCGAGCCAGGGCATCGGCTTGAATCCGCCGCCCGGCAGCCCGAACAGGCCCAGCGAATCCATCGCCAGCGAGGTCAGGATGTTGGCGGTCAGCGTCAGGCCGTTGAAGGGGCCGGCGCCGACCTTGTCGACGAAGGCGAGGCCGCCGAACACCGCCACCGCGCCGGCCACGCCCCCCAGGGGCGCGTACCAGGGCATGCCGCCGAGCGTGTCGAGGCCCGGCAGCGGCGTCGGCATCACGAGGAACAGCGTGGCGAAGACGAAGACGATCGGCAGGAAGGAGACCGACGCCGCCAGGAACGGGTTGACGAGCTGCCCGCGCAGCTGCGCGTTCATGGAATTGCCGAGCGCTTGGAGCGCGCCCGCCACGATGATGAAAGGGTAGAGCAGGGCGGCACTCACGCGGGTCGGCCTCCGGATCGACGAGGGGCGGGGGTCAGGCGAGGATCAGGGCCGCGAGCGCGAGCGCGAGCGCCGGGGGCATGACGAGGGCGCCGAGCTTCAGGAACGCCCAGGCGGAGACGTTCTCGCCCTCGCGGCGAATCGCGGTGAGCCAGAGGATCGTGGCGAGCGAGCCCGTGACCGAGAGGTTCGGCCCGAGATCGACGCCGATCAGGACCGCGCCCGCGACCGTCTCCGGGACGTGCGCCGCCTGCACCGCGGCGCCCGCCAGGAGGCCCGCCGGCAGGTTGTTCACGAGATTCGATCCGAAGGCGACGAGGGCGCCGCCGGCCCAGGCCGCGGCGGCGGGATCGCCCTGCGCGGCCTGGCCCAGGAGGTCGGCGAGCCGCGTGAGCAGGCCGGTGTTCTCCAGGGCCTCGACCAGGACGAAGAGCCCGGCGACCAGCGGCAGCACGCCCCAGGAAACGTCCCGGGCGACCGCGACGAATCCGCCCCGGTTGATCGCGAGCACGACGAGGGTGGTGGCGAGGCCGGCGAGGAAGGTCGGCAGGCCGAGCTCGATCCCGGCGGCCGAGGCGCCGATGAGGGCCGCGCCGGTGGCGACGATGCCGAGGCCCGCGACCATACCGCCGAGGCCCAGGGCCGGCGTCTCGACCGCGGTCGCGACCGTCTCGGCCCTCAGCCGCGCGTTCTGGGTCAGGCGAAGGACGATGTAGGTCGCGACGATCGCCAGCAGGGAGGGCAGGGTGAAGGTCGCGAGCCACTGTCCCAGCGGCGGCATGTGCTCGGCGAACACGACGAGGTTGGCCGGGTTCGAGATCGGCAGCACGAAGCTCGCCGCGTTGGCGATGAAGGCGCAGATGAACA
The DNA here is from genome assembly GCF_014199985.1 of Methylorubrum rhodesianum. GTDB lineage: Bacteria > Pseudomonadota > Alphaproteobacteria > Rhizobiales > Beijerinckiaceae > Methylobacterium > Methylobacterium rhodesianum. The sequence continues at coordinate 159,281 of NZ_JACHOS010000003.1, forward strand.
GGTAGGGCAGGGGCTGCTTCACGCCGGCCGCCTTCGTCGCGGCGAAGACGGCCGGCGTCAGCACCACCGCGCAGGCATCGTTCGAGAGGAAGACCGTAACCACCGTGCCGACGAGGTAGACGAGTAGAAACAGCCGCGTCGCCGAGCCCTTCGCGGCCCTCACCGCGTGGGCGGCGAGCCAGTCGAACAGCCCTTCCTTCCGGGCGATTTCGGAGAGCAGCATCATCCCGACGAGGAAGAGGTAGACGTCCGTGCCCTTGGCCGTGCCCTCCAGGGCGGTCTGCCAGGGGATCAGGCCGAGAACGACGAGGAGCGCCGCACCGGCCACCGCCCAGACCGCCTCCGGCCAAGCGAAGGGGCGCAGGATCACGCCGAGCGTCGCCAGCGCGGCGATGCCCCAGGTCGCCGCGTTCGGGTTCTGGATCAGCGCGCCCATCGGCGTCGGGCTTCCTTCTGTCGGAGAACGTGACCGGGTTCGGATCGGAGCCGGGCCACCATTGCGGACCGCCGCCGGCATGGGCAGGGCGCGGATCGGGCTCCAGGACTCAAGCCCGAAGGCCCGAGGATCAAGACCCAATACCAAAGCCCTGCGATCCGCATCGACGCCGATCCTCGACGACCGCCGCTCAAGTTCCCTCGAGCGGCACCGTTCCAGCCTGATCCATCACAACAGCGCGATTTTCGAGTGGGGTGTGCGGGCGGGGCCGGCGTGGAGGGCGGCCGGACGCTTCGGACGAGGCGAGCCCCGGTGCGTCGGTGCTCCGTCCTGCCGGGCGCCGGAAAGGGAGGGGCGGAACAGCCTCCTGAAGCGCCGGTTTCCCGAGGGCACAGAGAACCGCCACTGGGAGATCCGCCATGAAGGCCCTGACCCTCGCTCTCGCGAGCACCCTCCTGCTCACGCCCGCCGCCTTCGCCGCCGAAGGTTCGGGCACCAGCCGCTCCGGTACCGCCAACAGCACGGGGCCGAACGATGCCGGGTCCGGCGCGTCGCCCGGGGCGGCCGGCAGCGGACCGACCTCCGGCGACAAGAGCCGCTCCGGCACCGCCAACAGCACGGGGGCCAACGATGCCGGGTCCGGCGCCTCACCCGGTGCCCAGGGCAAGGGCCACGACGCCCGCTAGGGCGCTGTCCGACGACCTGGATGCCGGTTCGTCGTGAGTACACGCGTTGAGACAAGAACCTGGAGTCGACGGTCTGGCGCGATCAGGTCGGACACGGCTCTAGCGTCTTTCGTCAAGGATGCCCGCGCCGCCGTCTGGCCCGGTGGCGGCCTTCGAAGGTGGGGAGGGGCGGGCCCGAAGGCCCATCCTCCGGGCCGCTCGCCCCGCGGCTCGGATGGGCACAAGAGATCGTCCGGATTCCGCACGGCTCCCGGACGATGCTTAGCGGCACCCGCCCGACCGCCTCCCATCACAGAAGGGGAGGCGGCCGAACCGTATCAGTCGTTCTTCACTGTGCCGTCCGGACCGACCTTGACCTCCTGCTCGCGGTCGGTGGCCGCCAGCTTGATCTCGTACTCGACCGAATTGCCCTCACGCTCGACCTCGGCCTCGTAGGCCTTGCTGCCGGGGACCTTCTGCTCGGCCAGGGCGATCGCGTCCTTCAGCGAGACCTTGGCGTTCTGGAAGTCGCTCGCCTTCAGGCGGGTGAAGTAGCGCTCGATCGGCTGGTTCTCGCTCTTGAAGAGTTCCCCCGTGTCGGCGTTGACGCCGTGCTCGACGAGCTTGCCGCTCGGGTACACGACCTTGATCGCGTAGCGCGCCGGGTTCTTGCCGTCGGCCTTCTCGAAATCGGCGTCGATCGCCCGGCCGCCCTTCTCCTCGCCCTCGGCCTTGCCCTCGGCGGTGGCGATGGCCTGGGCGAGGCCGACCTTGGCCGATTTGGCGACCTGCCACTCCTTGAGGTCGCTGTTGGACTTGGCGGCCTCCGTCGCGCTGGGCGCGCGGCCGGTGGTTTCCGGATTCTTGGTCAGGTCGGGGTTCTGGGCCGCAGCGACGCCCGTCATCAGGGCGAGGAGGCCGGTGGCGGCGGTCAGGCGCAGGATGTTCGTCTTCATGGCGGTCGTCTTCATGGCGGGTCTCCCGTTTTCGGGCTTGAGGACCCTCTGAACGGCCCTGACCGCCGCTTGGTTGCGGCGCGGCATGACGTTCGAGGCGCGATGGTACCCGCCGTCTCGCGCCTGCGGTCGCGCGCGCCGATGGCGGCCGCCGAACGGAACGGCGCGGGGCGTGTCATCTTCCGCCTTGACATATATCTAATATGAAAATAACTAATTCGCACTTCGGATATAAGGTGAGTCGGGAGCGCCCCATGAGTTCAGCCGAATCCGAGGCCGCCTTCCTGGCGCGCTACGATCCCGCCGATTACGCGCGGCCCGCCGTCGCCGTCGATCTGGTGCTGCTGGGGCTGTCCGGCGCCCGGCCCGCCATCCTGCTGCTGCAGCGCGATCGCCACCCGCATGCGGGGCGCCACGCGCTGCCCGGCGGCTTCGTCGGGATCGACGAGGCGCTGGAGGACGCCGCCGCGCGTGTCCTGCGCGAGAAGGCGGGGGGCGCGCGGGCGCATCTGGAGCAGCTCTACACCTTCGGCGCCGTGGAGCGCGATCCGCGCATGCGCATCATCACGGTCGCCTATCTCGCGCTCCTGACCGAGGCGGCCTTCGCCGAGGCGCTGGCCCGGGCTCCGGCCCTGCGTCTCGGCACGGTCGTGACGTCCGCAGGAGAGGAATCCGCGGGGGAGGAGCCCGTGACGGTCCGCGCGACCGACGGGGCGGCGCTTCCTCTCGCCTTCGACCACGCCGAGATCGTCGCCCTCGCCCTGCGGCGGCTGCGGGGCAAACTCGATTATTCGGAGGTCGGCTTCGCCCTGCTGCCGGAGCTGTTCACCCTGCGCCAGCTCCAGGACGTGCACGAGGCGATCCTCGGCACGCGCCTGAACAAGCCCGCCTTCCGCCGCCGGATGCTCGACCGCGGCTGGCTCGATCCCACCGGCCGGTTCGAGACGGGCACCTCCTACCGCCCGGCCGAGCTGTACCGCTTCCGTCCGGCGCCCTCGCAATCCCCCTCATAATTCCTCCTGCAATTCCCCTCCCCAATCCCCTCGAAAGGAGACTGACATGGCCACGATCCGCCGCTTCGGCGTCCTGTCCCAGCTTCGGAGCGAGGCGAGCCACTACGTCGTCCGCTTCCGCAACGGCCGCCCGCGCCAGAGCGGGCGCGGCCTCGTCTTCTGGTTCCGCCCGGAGACCGCGAGCATCAGCGAGCTGCCGATGGACGACCGCGAGATGACGCTGTTCGTCCGCGGCCGCAGCGCGGATTTCCAGGCGGTCGCGGTGCAGGGCAGCATCGGCTGGCACGTCGCCGATCCCGAGCGGCTCGCCGCCCGCGTCGACTTCTCCCTCGACCTGCGCACCGGGCGGCTCCAGGGCGAGCCGATCGAGCGGATCGAGGCGCGCATCGCCGGGCTCGCCAACCAGACCGTTCTGCAATTCCTCGGCAGCGCCCCCGTGCGCGCCCTGCTCGATGCCGGGCCGGAGGCCCTGCGGGCACAGGTGCAGGCGGCGCTCGGCACCGAGCCGTCGCTTGCCGAGATCGGCATCGCCGTGGTCTCGGTGCGGCTCACCAATCTCGCCCCGTCGAGCGAGCTGGAGCGCGCCTTGCAGACGCCGACCTACGAGGCGCTGCAGCAGAAGGCGGACGAGGCCACCTTCGCCCGCCGGGCGGTTGCCGTGGAGAAGGAGCGGGCGATCGCCGAGAACGAACTCGCCACCAGGACCGAACTCGCCCGGCGGGAGGCGCTGCTGATCGCCGAGGAGGCGCAGAACGCCCGCAACCGGGCGCAGGCCCGGGCCGAGGCGGAGGGGATCGAGGCCGGCGCGGAGGCCGAGCGCATCCGCGTGGTCGACGGGGCGCGCACCGAGGCCGAGCGGGCACGCGTGGCGATCTACCGCGACGTGGCGCCGGGCACCCTGCTCGGCCTCGCCGCCCAGTCGCTGGCGGGCAAGCTCGACACGATCGAGCACGTCAACGTCACGCCGGACCTCCTCGCCACCCTCCTCGGCGAATTCCGCCGGCCGACCGGCCTCCCGGCCCGCTGAGGGAGGGATTGATGGCCGCGCTCACCCCCCGGGCGGTCTTCGTCACCCGCGAGACCGATTACGAGCTCCTGATCGCCCGGCATGCCACCAGGGGCCAGGCCCGCTTCTTCCTGGAGAGCCGCGGCCAGGGGCTGGCGCAGGTCGAGGCGCGCCACGAGCGCTTCCACGCGGTGCTGGCCCGGGCCCGGGCCGCGGTGCCGGGCGCGTGGCGCCAGACCCTGGTGCGGCGGGCCGACCTCGACCGCTTCCTGTTCGCCGCGGACGACGTGGTCGTCGCCGTCGGGCAGGACGGGCTGATCGCCAATGTCGCGAAGTATCTGGGGGCGCAGCCGGTGATCGGGGTGAACCCGGACCCCGACCTCTACGACGGCGTGCTGGTCCGCAATCCCGTCGAGCGGCTCCCCCGGCTGCTGCCGGCGAGCGCCGCCGGGGCGGCCGGAATCGAGCGGCGCACCATGGTCGAGGCGGTGATCGACGGGGCCGAGCGCCTGTTCGCCCTCAACGAGATCTTCGTCGGGCACCGCAGCCACCAATCCGCCCGCTACCGGATCGAGGCCGGGGAGGAGGGGGAGGAGCATTCCTCCAGCGGTCTCATCGTCGCCTCCGGCACCGGGGCCACCGGCTGGGCCCGCTCCATCGCCGAGGCGACCCGGCTCGGCCTGTCGCTCGCCCCCGAGGAGCGGGCGGTGGGCTACTGGGTGCGCGAGCCGTTCCCGAGCGTCGCTACCGCCACGCGGCTGCGGGCCGGCAAGCTCACCGATGCACCGCTCCGCGTCACCTCGCGGATGAACGAGGGCGGCGTGGTCTTCGCCGACGGGATCGAGCAGGATTTCCTGGGCTTCGGCTGGGGCCGGCAGGTGCGGATCGCGCCGGCCGACCGGGCCCTGCACCTCGTGACTGGCTGAGACGGGCGGCGGGGTGCTCAGGAACACCGGTTTCCCGGCCGCCCATCCCGTATATGGAAGGCGGGCGGGACGTCCGGGCGGATGGCCGGACCACAATCATTTGTAGGGCGCGATCCTGTCGCAAAACCGCCAAGGGTGCCGATCATGGGGCTGGTGATCGCGCGCCGTGAGCGTCGGCGCGCGATTCGACCGATCCGGGAATGGGCAGCACGTGGAATCGGCAGCAGAGCATCGGATGGGCGGTCTCGTCGCGGCGGGGCACCACGACGAGGGGCCGGGCGGAAGCCTCGCCGGCCGGGCCGTCCTGCGCGGGCCCGCCCGCCCCGACCTGATCCGCCGGGAGACCCTGGCCGCCCTGTTCCGGGCGAGCGCGCGGGCGCGCGCCGACGCTCCCTGCCTGATCGATGCCGCCGAGCCCGCCTCGGACGGGCGCCGTCCGGTCCTGACCTACGCTGAGGTCGACGCCCGCTCCGACGCCCTCGCCGCTGGGCTTTCCGCCCGCGGCATCGGCCCCGGCGACGTCGTCGGCCTCTGGATGGCCCGCGGCACCGAGCTGCTGATCGCGCAGATCGGCATCACCAAGTCGGGCGCCGCCTGGCTCCCCTTCGACGCCGAGGCGCCCGCCGACCGGGTCGCGGTCTGCCTCGGCGATGCGGAGGCCCGGGCGCTCCTCGTCTCGGACGCCCTGCACCCGCAGGCGCCGGAGGGCACGCCCGCGCTCACGACCGCCGCGGTGTTGGCGGCGGGGCAGGGGGCCGCCGCCCCCGATCTCGATGCGGCCGGTCTCACCCCCGAGCACCCGGCCTACCTGATCTACACCTCGGGCTCGACCGGCGTGCCGAAGGGCATCGTCATCAGCCACGCCAACATCTGCCACTTCCTGCGCTCGGGCAACGCCGTCTACGGCATGCGCGCCGACGACGTGGTGTTCCAGGGCGCCTCCGTCGCCTTCGATCTCTCGATGGAGGAGATCTGGGTCCCCTATCTCGTCGGCGCCTGCCTGTTCGTGGCGAGCCCCGCCATGATGGGCGACGTGGAATCGCTGCCCGCGATCATCGCGGAAGCGGGCGTCACCGTGCTCGACACGGTGCCGACCCTGCTCGCGATGATCCCCGGCGACCTGCCGAGTGTCCGCCTCGTCCTGCTCGGGGGCGAGGCCCTGCCCGAGCCGCTGGTGGCGCGCTGGGCGACCGGCGAGCGGCGCCTGTTCAACACCTACGGCCCGACCGAGGCGACCGTGGTGGCGACCGCCGCCGAGATGCGGCCGGGCCGGCCCGTCACCATCGGCGGCCCGATCCCGAATTATTCGGTCTACGTCGCCGACGAGGCGCTGAACCTGCTCGGGCCCGGCGAGCCCGGCGAGTTGCTGATCGGCGGCCCCGGCGTGGCGGGCGGCTATCTCAAGCGACCCGAACTGACGGCGGAGAAATTCGTCGCCAATCCCTACCCGTCCGACGGGACCGATCCGGTGCTCTACCGCTCGGGCGATGCGGTCTCGATGACCGAGGCCGGCGACATCGCCTTCCACGGCCGCATCGACGATCAGGTCAAGATCCGCGGGTTCCGCGTGGAGCTCGGCGAGATCGAGGCTCGCATCCGGGGCGAGGCGGGCATCAATCAGGCGGCGGTGGTGCTGCGCCGCGACGACGAGGTCGACCGCCTCGTGGCCTTCCTCGTGCCCGAGCGCGGCGCCGAGTTCGACCGGGCGGCCTTGCGAAAGACTCTGGCGGCGCAGATGCCGCCCTACATGGTGCCCGGTCATTTCGAGACGGTCGAGACCCTGCCCCGTCTTACCTCGGGCAAGGTCGACCGCAAGGCCCTGCGGATCGCGCCGCTGACGGTCGCCGCGGCGGACGGCGAGCAGGAGATGCCCGACAACGAGACCGAGGCCGCCTTGCTGGCGGCGGCGAAGCGGGTGTTCGGCGACGGGCCGATCGGGCTCGAGGCCGACTTCTTCTCCGAACTCGGCGGCCACTCGCTCCTCGCCGCCCGCTTCGTCGGCGCGGTGCGCGAGACGCCGGCGCTCGCCGGCATCACCCTGCAGGACGTCTATGCCGGCCGCACGCTCCGGGCGATGGCCGCGGGTCTGATCGAGCGCTCCGGCGGCGTCGGCGCGCAGACCGCGATCCGGGATCTCGGCTTCACCCCGCCGCCGCTCCTGCGCCGGGCGCTGTGTGGGCTCGCCCAGGCGGCGGCCCTCCCCTTCGTGATCGCGCTCGCCACGGCGCAATGGCTCGGCATCTTCGTCACCTACCTGCTGCTCACCGGCGGCGGGCTCGGCTTCTGGGGCGAACTCGGCGTCCTCCTGCTCGTCTATATCGGCATCAATGCCGTGACGGCGTCGATCGCGATCGCCGCCAAGTGGCTGATCCTCGGGCGGACCAAGCCCGGCCGCTACCCGCTCTGGGGCGTCTACTATTACCGCTGGTGGCTGGCGCAGCGGCTGACGCCGCTGGTGCACATCAAGTGGCTCCAGGGCTCGCCCGCCATCGTCGCCTATCTGCGGCTGCTCGGCGCCAAGATCGGCGACGACGTGCTGGTCTCCGACCTCGACGTGGGGGCGGCCGATCTTCTCACCATCGGCCGCGGCTCCTCGCTCGGCGGTCGCCTCGTCATCGCCAATGCCGAGGTCGTCGGCAACGAACTCGTCATCGGCCGCGTCGAGATCGGCGAGGACGTCGCCATCGGCACCTCCTGCGTCATCGGCCCCGATACGGTCATCGGCGATCACGCCGAGATCGCCGATCTCACCACCGTGCCGGCCGGCACCGAGGTCGGCCCGGCCGAAGCCTGGGACGGCTCGCCCGGCCGCCGGGTCGGCACCGTGGACTTCTCCGCCCTGCCCGAGCCCGCCACCGCCTCGCCCGCCCGCCGGGCGGCCTTCGGCGCGGTCTACGCCTTCCTGCTCGCGGCGGTGCCGGCGGTCGGCCTGCTGCCGATCTTCCCGGCCTTCTACATCTTCGATCAGATCTCGGATCACCTCTCGGAGATCACCGACGTCGATTACCACGCCTACCTGCCGCTGCTGACCTGGCCCACCGCCATGCTGATGACGGCGGGCACGGTGCTGCTCATCGCCGCGATCCGCTGGGCGGTGCTGCCGCGGGCGACATCCGGCACCTACTCGATCTGGTCGGGCTTCTACCTGCGCAAATGGCTGGTGGCGCTCGCCTCCGAGGTGACGCTGGAGACGCTCTCCTCGCTGTTCGCCACCGTCTACATGCGGGCATGGTACCGGCTGATGGGCGCGCGGATGGGGCGCGGCGCCGAGATCTCGACCAATCTCGGCTCGCGTCACGACCTCGTCTCGGTCGGCGCCAACAACTTCATCGCCGACGAGGTGGTGGTCGGCGAGGAGGAGATCCGCCGCGGCTGGATGCACCTTCACACCGTCGAGACCGGTGCCCGCGTCTTCGTCGGCAATGACGGCGTGCTGCCGCCGGGCACGCGACTGCCCGACGACGTCCTGATCGGCATCAAGTCGAAGCCCCCGGCCAACGCGCAGATGGGACCGGGCGAGACGTGGTTCGGCTCGCCGCCGATCCGCCTGCCGGTGCGGCAGAAGGTCGATCTCGGTTCGCACGCGCAGACCTTCGAGCCGAGCGTGTGGGCCAAGCTGCGGCGCGGCCTGTTCGAGGCCTTCGCCACCTCGTTCTCGCCGATGCTCTACATCTCGCTCGCCATCTGCGCGATCGACTGGGTGTTCTACCCCGAGATCCTCGAGGGAGACTGGCTCGGGCTCGCCGTGGCCTTCGTGCTCGCGAGCGTCGTCATCGCCCTGATCCAGACGAGCAGCGTCATCGCCCTGAAATGGCTGCTGATGGGGATCTACCGCCCCGGCATGCGGCCGATGTGGTCGTGGTGGGCGATGCGCACCGAGGCGATCGCGGTGGCCTATTGGGGGCTGGCCGGCAAGGTGCTCCTGGAGCACCTGATGGGCACGCCCTTCCTGCCCTGGGTGCTGCGGCTGTTCGGCGTGAAGGTCGGCAAGGGCGCCTGCCTGCTGATGACCGACATCACCGAGTTCGACTGCGTCGAGATCGGCGACTACGCGGCCATCAACCGCTCGGCGGCGCTCCAGACCCACCTCTACGAGGATCGCATCATGAAGGTCGGCCGGGTCGTGGTCGGGCGCGGCGTCTCGGTCGGGGCGTTCTCGACGGTGCTCTACGACAGCCATGTCGGCGACTACGCGCGGCTGCGCCCGCTCACCATCGTGATGAAGGGCGAGTCGATCCCGGCCCATTCCGAGTGGGAGGGCGCGCCCGCCGTGCCGGTGGTGCACGCGGTCGCCGAGCCGGCGGCGAAGGCGGCGTGAAAGGCTTCGCAGTACTTGTGAATCGTACCAATAATGGTACGTTTTGCGGATGGCCGCTGCGACAGCCATCCCTCTGCTTTTCTATCGAAGTGCTCTCGGCCACGAGCCGGTTCGCGAGTGGCTGAGGGAATTGCCGCCGGAGGACAAGCGCGTCGTCGGCTTTGATGTTCGTCGGGTCCAACTGGGTTGGCCGATCGGGCTACCGGTCTGCCGACCGATGGCAGGCGGCTTGTTCGAGGTGCGTTCGACGCTGCCAAGCCGCCGCGAAGCCCGCCTTCTGTTCGGGTTCCATGAAGGTCGGCTGATCGCCCTGCATGCCTTCATCAAGAAGGCGCAGCGGACGCCAGCATCAGAGCTTGAATTGGCACGGAGGCGCTTGAAGGAGGTGATGAGATGAATGCGGACAACCCCCATATTGGATCGAGCTTCGAGAGCTGGCTGGAGGCCGAGGGCATCGCTGAAGAGGTCAAGGCAGCGGCGGCCAAGAGCATCATTGCCGAGCAGATCGCCCTGGAGATGAAGCGTCAGAAGATCAGCAAGGTTCGGATGGCCGAACTCATGCAGACGAGCCGCGCTCAGGTCGATCGCCTCCTCGATCCGTCGAATGGCGCCGCGACGTTGGAATCCCTGGTTCGCGCCGCCCGCGCGGTCGGGCGGGATTTGCGGGTCGAACTCGTATGACGATCGCCCGCTGGTCGAGCCAGCGGGCCGATGCCTGTCACGCCGCCTCGGTCTTCGCCCCGAGGCGCTTGTCGAGATAGGTGTCGACGGTCTGGGTCAGCTCGTCGACCTTGCCGTCGAAGAAGTGGTTGGCGCCCTCGACCATCTGGTGCTCGATGATGACGCCCTTCTGCGTCTTCACCTTCTCGATCACCGGGATCACCTCGCGGGCCGGCGCCACCCGGTCCTCCGAGCCGTGCACGAAAAGGCCGGAGGAAGGGCAGGGGGCCAGGAAGGTGAAGTCGTAGCGGTTGGCCATCGCGGCGATCGAGATGAAGCCCTCGATCTCCGGACGGCGCATCAGCAGCTGCATCCCGATCCACGAGCCGAACGACACGCCCGCGATCCAGCAGGATTTCGCCTCCGGGTTGACCGACTGCACCCAGTCGAGGGCGGCGGCCGCGTCCGAGAGCTCGCCCGAACCGTGATCGAACGCGCCCTGGCTGCGGCCGACCCCGCGGAAATTGAAACGCAGGGCTGCGAATCCGCGATTAGCGAAGGTGTAGAAAAGATTGTACACAATCTGATTGTTCATCGTGCCCCCGAACTGGGGGTGCGGGTGCAGCACGATCGCGATCGGCGCCCCCTTCTTCTTGGGAGCCTGGTAGCGGCCTTCCAGGCGGCCGGCGGGGCCGGAGAAAATGACTTCGGGCATGATGTCCTCGAGATGATCCGGCCCTCGCCCCCGATGCCCCCGCGAAGGCAGGGGGAGGCGAACCGGTCACGGCTTGACTCGTTGCGCGCGCCACCTACAAGCGCTCTTAGAATAATTCTAGGCGATTAGAACTATTCTAAACTGTTCGTCGGGCTTCGACCTGCGATGCAAGGGCGCGTTTCGCGCGGCTTAGCACGGGGGAGGGGGGCGAAATCAAGAAAATCAGGATTGGCAGGATGATACGGAGCGAAACGGCAGGATGACGTCAGGCGGGCGCAGCTATCTCGATCACAACGCGACATCTCCGGTGCGTCCGGAAGTCGCGGCGGCGGTCGCGCGCGCGCTCACGCTGCCGGGCAACCCGTCCTCGATCCATCAGGAGGGCCGCGCGGCGCGCCACGCGCTGCAGACGGCGCGGGCGCGGCTCGCCGCCCTGCTCGGCGCGAATGCTGAGCGCGTCACCTTCACCAGCGGCGGCACGGAAGCCGCCAATGCCGTGCTCTCCGGCGCGCTGCGGAAGACCGGCCTGCCTGCCCCGACCCGGCTGATGATCTCGGCCACCGAGCATTCCTGCGTCACGGCGGGTCACCGCTTCGCGCCGGAAGCGGTCGAGGTGCTGCCGGTGGACGCGGCCGGTCTGCTCAGGCTCGACAGCCTCGCGGCCCGGCTCGACGCCTGCCGGGACGAGACCGTGCTGATCTCGGTCCACGCGGCCAACAACGAGACCGGCGTGGTGCAGCCGCTGGCCGAGGTCGTGCGGCTCGCCCGCGCCCACGGACGGGTCCTGGTCCACAGCGACGCGGTCCAGGCGATCGGGAAGATCCCGCTCGACTTTTCCGCCCTCGGCCTCGACGCTCTGACGCTCTCCGGCCACAAGTTCGCCGCGCCGAAGGGGGTCGGCGCGATGGTGCTGGCCGAGGGCGTGAGCCTGGAGACGGCCCTCCTGCGCGGCGGCGGCCAGGAGGCGCGCCTGCGCTGCGGCACCGAGAATGTCTCAGGGATCGTCGGCATGGGCGAGGCTGCGGCGATCGCTCAGAGCGCCCTGGAGGTCGAGGCGGTGCGGCTCGCAGGGTTGCGCGACCTCCTCGAAGCGCGCCTGCGGTTGCTCGCTCCGGACCTGGTGGTGTTCGGCGAGGGCGCGCCGCGCCTGCCCAACACGTCGAGCTTCGCCGTGCCGGGCCTCGAAGCCTCCACGGCGCTGATCGCCCTCGATCTCGCCGGCCTGTCCGTCTCGTCGGGCTCGGCCTGCGCCTCGGGCAAGGTGGCCCGCTCCCCCGTGCTCGCGGCGATGGGCGTGAGCCCTGCGCTCGCTGCGGGGGCGCTGCGCGTCAGCTTCGGCTGGAATTCGTGCGCGGATGACCTGTCACGCTTCGCGACGGGGTTCGAACGGGTCGTTTCGTCCCTATATCAGCGGCGAGGGCAGGCAGCCTGAGCGCCGCCCGCCCAAGCCATTTTTTCGGCGGAACGCCCGCCGTGTCGTTGGAAACCCCCGGTCCTTGAAGCCGGAGTAGGTCAGGAGACGCTGAATGCCTGCAGTGCAGGAGACCATCGATCGGGTCCGTTCGATCGATATCGATCAGTACAAGTACGGTTTCGAGACCGTGATCGAGATGGAGAAGTCCGAGAAGGGCCTCTCCGAGGACGTGATCCGCTTCATCTCGGCCAAGAAGAACGAGCCGGAATGGATGCTCGAATGGCGCCTCGACGCCTACAAGCGCTGGCTCACCATGAAGGAGCCGGAATGGGCCCGCGTCGCCTACGACAAGGTCGACTATAACGACATCTACTACTACGCCGCGCCCAAGCGTAAGGGCCCTGAATCGCTCGACGAGATCGATCCCGAGATCCTGAAGACCTACGAGAAGCTCGGCATCCCGCTGCGCGAGGTCGAGGCGCTGGAGGGCATCGCCCCCGAGCGCCGCGTCGCGGTCGATGCGGTGTTCGACTCGGTTTCGGTGGCCACCACCTTCCGGAAGGAGCTGGAGAAGGCCGGCGTGATCTTCATGCCGATCTCAGAGGCGATCCGCGAGTACCCGGACCTCGTGAGGCAGTATCTCGGCTCGGTCGTGCCGGTGACCGACAACTTCTTCGCGACGCTCAACTCGGCCGTCTTCTCCGACGGCTCGTTCGTCTACATCCCGCCGGGCGTGCGCTGCCCGATGGAGCTGTCGACCTACTTCCGCATCAACGAGCGCGATACGGGGCAGTTCGAGCGCACCTTGATCATCGCCGACAAGGGGTCCTACGTCTCCTATCTCGAGGGCTGCACCGCGCCGAAGCGCGACGACAACCAGCTCCACGCTGCGGTGGTCGAGCTCGTCGCCCTGGAGGATGCCGAGATCAAGTACTCGACCGTCCAAAACTGGTATCCCGGCGACAACGAGGGGAAGGGCGGCATCTACAACTTCGTGACCAAGCGCGGCGATTGCCGCGGCGCCCGCTCGAAGATTTCGTGGACGCAGGTCGAGACCGGCTCGGCGATCACCTGGAAGTATCCGTCCTGCATCCTGCGCGGCGACGATTCCCGTGGCGAGTTCTACTCGATCGCGGTGTCGAACGGCATGCAGCAGGTCGATTCCGGCACCAAGATGATCCATCTCGGCAAGAACACGACCAGCCGGATCATCTCGAAGGGGATTTCCGCGGGCCGCTCGCAGAACACCTACCGGGGTCTCGTCTCGGCCCACAAGAAGGCCAAGGGCGCGCGCAACTTCACCAACTGCGACAGCTTGCTGATCGGCGATCAGTGCGGGGCGCACACCGTGCCCTACATCGAGTCGAAGAACGCGAGCGCGGTGTTCGAGCACGAGGCCACCACCTCGAAGATTTCCGAGGACCAGAAGTTCTACTGCCAGCAGCGCGGTCTCTCCGAGGAGGAGGCGACGGCGCTGATCGTCAACGGCTTCGTCCGCGACGTGCTGCAGCAGCTGCCGATGGAGTTCGCGGTGGAAGCCCAGAAGCTGATCTCGATCAGCCTCGAGGGCTCGGTGGGCTGACGACCTTCGACGCAGACGTGCCGCGCGCCGCCCACCGGCACAGCGCGCGGCACGCCGACGAGGTGAGAAGCAGCCCGCGCTGTGGCGGCTTCTATTGCCTGGAAATCTTCGCGCCGGACGAGATCGCGGAGTGGGTCGATAGGAACGCGACCGCTCTGTGCCCCCGGTGCGGCGTCGACGCAGGGATCGGTGAAATGTCCGGATATCCGGTTCAGAGCGCCGCCTTCCTGCAAGCGATGCATCAGGAATGGTTTTGAAGGACTTGGACGAACATGCTTGAGATCAAAAACCTCGTCGTGCAGATCGAGGACAACCGCATCCTCAACGGCCTGAACCTCACCGTGAACGACGGCGAGGTCGCCGCGATCATGGGCCCGAACGGGTCCGGCAAGTCGACGCTCTCCTACGTCATCGCCGGCAAGGAGGACTACGAGGTCCTCGACGGCGAGATCCTGCTCGACGGGCAGAACGTGCTGGAGATGGCAGCCGACGAGCGCGCCGCCGCCGGCATCTTCCTCGCCTTCCAGTACCCGCTGGAGATCCCGGGCGTGGGCACCATGACCTTCCTCAAGGCCTGCCTCAACGCGCAGCGCAAGGCGCGCGGCGAGGACGAGCTCTCGACCCCCGACTTCATCCGCGCGGTGAACGCGGCGGCCGACAAGCTCGAGATCAACAAGGAGATGCTCAAGCGCGCCCTCAACGTCGGCTTCTCCGGCGGTGAGAAGAAGCGCATGGAGATCCTCCAGATGGCGCTGCTGCAGCCGAAGTTCTGCGTCCTCGACGAGACCGATTCCGGTCTCGACATCGACGCGCTGCGCATCGTCTCCGAGGGCGTGAACGCGCTGCGCGCGCAGGGGCGCTCGTTCCTCGTCATCACCCACTACCAGCGGCTCCTCAACCACATCGTGCCCGACACCGTGCACGTCATGTCGAAGGGCCAGATCGTGAAGACCGGCGGCAAGGAGCTGGCCCTGGAGCTCGAGGCCTCCGGCTATGCCGAGTACCGCACGAGCGAGGCTGCGTAATGGCCGACGTGACCAATCTCCGCTCCCCCGCCGAGGCCGGCCTCTCGAAGCTGTTCGAGTCCTCGCGCAAGGCCTTCGCCAGCGACCAAGCGATCAGCCGCGAGGAGGCATTCCGCTTCTTCGAGGCGACCGGCCTGCCGAGCCGCCGGGTCGAGGCGTTCAAGTACACGGACCTGCGCGCCGCCATCACGGAAGCCGCCCCGCCCGCCGAGGCGCCGTCCGAGGACGCGGCCCGGGCCGCCGTCGCCGGGGTCAAGGGCTTCGCCGAGGTCGAGGCCGCGCGCCTCACCTTCGTCAACGGCCATCTCGTGGCGGCCCTGTCGGATCTCGACCGGATCCCCGAGGGCGTGACGGTAGCCCCGCTCAACGAGGCTCTGGCGCAGGGCGATGCCCGCCTGAAGCTGCTCGCCCCCGTCGAGCAGGTGCGCGAGAACCCGATCTACCAGCTCAACACCGCCTTCCTGGCGGACGGCGCGCTGATCTCGGTCGCTCCCGGCGCCAAGCCGCGGACGCCCGTGCATCTGCGCTTCGTCGGCACGGGCGCGACCGCGTTCTCGACCGCGACCCGCGTGCTGGTCGAGGTGGGGGCCGGGGCGGAGTTCTTCCTGCTGGAGAGCCACGAGGGTCCGGCCGGCCTCACCTACCAGCCCAACGATGCGCTGGACGTGCACATCGGCGAGGAGGCCGCCTTCCGCCACACCCGGCTCAACCGGGAAGGCGATGCAGCCATCGCCCTCTCGACCCTCTCGGTGCGGCTCGACGCCCGGGCGCAGCTCGAGACGGTCAACCTCGTCACCGGCGCCAAGCTCTCGCGCCACCAGATCTACCTGCACGTCGCGGGCGCGGACGCCAACGCGGTCGTCAACGGCGCGACGCTGCTCGGTCACGGCCAGCTCGCGGATTCGACCCTGCTCGCCGACCACGCGGCGACGGGCGGTGTCGGCCGCGAGATGTTCAAGACGGTGATCGACGGTGATTCCACAGGCGTGTTCCAGGGCAAGATCATCGTCCGCCAAGTCGCGCAGCAGACCGACGGCAAGATGAAGTCCGACTGTCTGCTCCTGACCGACGACGGTCAGATGATGAACAAGCCGGAACTGGAGATCTTCGCCGACGACGTCGCCTGCGGCCACGGTGCCACCTGCGGCGCGCCGGACGAGGACCTGCTGTTCTACCTCATGGCCCGCGGCCTGCCGCGCGCCACCGCCGAGAGCCTGCTGGTCCAGGCCTTCATCGGCGAGGCGGTGGAGACGGTCACGCACGAGGGCGCCCGCGACGCGCTGATCGGCGGGATCGAGGCTTGGCTGGCGGCGCGCGGCTGACCCTTCTGGCCGGTTCCCCCTGAGGGAGCCGGCCAAGCTCAGTGACGCCGAACCTGTTCCGGCGGGCGGCGATGGACCCGGACAGCACAGGATCCAAGGTCGCGAACATGAACGCACCCGTCCCCGCCACCCCCTACGACGTCGAGGCGATCCGGAAGCAATTCCCGATCCTCTCGGAAAAGGTCTACGGCAAGCCGCTGGTCTATCTCGACAACGCCGCCTCGACGCAGAAGCCGCGGGCGGTGATCGACGCGATGGTCTCCTGCATGGAGACCGGCTACGCCAACGTCCATCGCGGTCTGCACTACATGGCCAACGCCGCGACCGAAGGGTTCGAGGGCGCGCGCGAGACCACGCGCCAGTTCCTCAACGCGGCCTCCACAGACGAGATCATCTTCACCCGCAACGCGACCGAGGCCTACAACCTCGTGGCCTCCTCCATGGGCTGGGCGGGCCTGATCGGGGAGGGGGACGAGATCATCCTCTCGATCATGGAGCACCACTCCAACATCGTGCCCTGGCATTTTCTGCGCGAGCGGCGCGGAGCCGTCATCAAGTGGGCGCCGGTGGACGACGACGGCAACTTCCTGGTCGAGGACTACGAAAAGCTGTTCAGCCCGCGCACCAAGATGGTGGCGATCACCCACATGTCGAACGTGCTCGGCACGGTGACGCCGGCGGAAGAGATCGTACGCATCGCCCACGCACACGGCGTGCCGGTACTGCTCGACGGAGCGCAGAGCGCGGTGCATCGCCCGGTCGACGTGCGGGCGCTCGATTGCGACTTCTTCGTCTTCACCGGTCACAAGGTCTACGGTCCGACCGGCATCGGCGTGCTCTACGGCAAGAAGGAATGGCTCGACCGGCTGCCCCCCTATCAGGGCGGCGGCGAGATGATCCGCACGGTGAGCCAGGACGCGATCACCTACAACGATCCGCCCCACCGCTTCGAAGCGGGCACGCCGGCGATCATCGAGGCGGTCGGCCTCGGCGCGGCGCTGGAATTCATGATGAAGCTCGGCCGCGAGAACATCGCCGCGCACGAGGCGATGCTGACGGCCTACGCGCAGGAGCGCCTCGGCGCGATGAACGCGATCCGCCAGATCGGCAATTCCCGCGACAAGGGCGGCGTCATCGCCTTCGAGGTGAAGGGCGCGCATGCCCACGACATCGCGACCGTGATCGACCGCCAGGGCGTGGCCGTTCGGGCGGGCACGCACTGCGCCATGCCGCTTCTGACCCGCTTCGGCGTGACCTCGACCTGTCGCGCCTCGTTCGGCCTGTATAATACGACCCACGAGATCGACGTGCTCGCCGAGGCCCTGGCCAAGGCCGAGATGCTGTTCAGTTGAGTTTTCTGGAAAGAAGTTTCGGCTGTCGGATGCGGCGGCCGGAAGGAGTGATCCGATGAGCACCGACGCCACCATCACCGGCGGCACCAACACCCCCGCCCTCGCGGCGGCCTCCGCGATCCCGGCGGAGGAGATCGACCGGCTCACCGACGACATCGTCGCCGCGCTGAAGACCGTCTACGATCCGGAGATCCCCGCCGACATCTACGAACTCGGCCTGATCTACCGGGTGCAGATCGAGGACGACCGGCGGGTGCTGATCGACATGACGCTGACCGCCCCGGGCTGCCCCGTGGCCGGCGAGATGCCGGGCTGGGTCGAGAACGCGGTCTCGGCGGTCCCGGGCGTGCAGTCTTGCCAGGTCACGATGGTGTTCGACCCGCCATGGGATCAGAGCCGGATGTCCGACGAGGCCCGCGTCGCGCTCGACATGTGGTGAGGAACGGTTGCGTCAGCCGGTCCAGCGATCTTCGCAGAGTCGGCCTGACGCAGACGGTTTCCGGTTGATCGCCTCATTTGTCCTCTCGTCATCGCGAGGCGAGGCGCTCGCAATCCAGGGCTTCGCACCGTCCGGAAAGGTCGCGCCCTGGATCGGCTTCGCCTTGCGATGACAGAGAGACGCAAGACCCGAAGCGATCAAGCGGATGCCGTATCAGTCCCCCGGCGGAGTGTCGGCTGGATCCCATCGCGGTCCGAACGTCAATCCGTCGTAGATATCCGCTAGCGTCAACTGCGCGGCGATCTCGGGCAGATCGATGATCGCATCGAGGCCGTCGAACGCCTCGATCGCCCAGCCCTCGTCGTTGCGGCGATAGAGAAGAACCTGCGGCAGGACGGTCTCGACGAGGAGAATGCAGCGCAGGGTCGGATGGCGTTTGTACTCCTCCAGCTTGCGCGTTCGATCGACGGCGCTCGTCGAGGGGGAGGCGACCTCTACGACCAGCCGCGGTTCGCGGGCCTCGTAGGTGTCACGGACGAGTTCGGCACACTCGACCATCACATCGGGGCGTCGCAGGCCGTGAATGCCGGTTCGGATCGCGATGTCCGCCGTCATGGGCCGGCAGCCCGAGCCGCGTAGCTGCGTATGCAGCGAGGCGATGATGTTGACGGAGACCCGGTCGTGCTGCGTGCTGCTGCCGGTCATCATCCGGTGGCGACGAATCGGTAGACCGTCAACGAGTTCGTAGCGCTCCTCCTGATGGAGCTGCCATGCAAAGAATTCTTCCGGCGTCATCAGGCGCCGCGCGGGATCGGCCATCGCACCCTCCGTCACCGATTCAGCATAGCACGGCTGCAATCCGCGGGCGCGGCGGGCGCACCGGTGGACCCCTGCCCCGGGAGTGCTTATCTCTTGGATGACCCGAAAAGACTCACCCGCCCGGGCCTTGAACCCGGCCGCAGGAGAGAGACCACGATGTCAGGTTTCAAGGTGATCACGCTGACCGACCGCGCGGCGGATCGGCTGAAGGCGATCATGGCCGATGCGGACAAGCCGATCGCCGGTTTGCGCGTCGGCGTGAAGAACGGCGGCTGCGCCGGCATGTCCTACACGATGGAATATGCCGAGGCGCGCAAACCCGGCGAGGACGCGGTCGAGGACCGGGGCGTGACCGTGTTCATCGACCCCAAGGCGGTGCTGTTCCTGCTCGGCACCGAGATGGACTTCCAGACGACCAAGCTGTCGTCGCAGTTCGTGTTCAACAACCCGAACCAGACCTCGGCCTGCGGTTGCGGCGAGTCGGTGGCGATCACGCCCGCCAACCCGGAACTCCTGGCGGCCGGCGCTCCGGCCTGACGGGGCGGGCGGCGGACCGCCCGTCCGATCCTATGCCACGTCGCGCAGGGCCGCCGCCTCGGTCTCGTCGAGGGAGCGATTGCGGCCGGCGCGCTTGGCCGCGAACAGACAGGCATCCGCCCGCTCCAGCAACGAGACGGCATTGTCGTCCCCGCGGCGGGTCGCGACGCCGAGGGAGACGGTGACCTTGCCGAGCGATTCTCCCGTCGAGCGCTTGACGAGCTCGCGGCCGGTCACGCTGGTGCGCACCCGTTCTGCGACGGCGCGGGCCTCGGCCAAGTCCGTCTCCGGCAGGACGATGCCGAATTCCTCGCCGCCGAAGCGGGCGAGCGTCGCGCCCGGCTGTTCCACATGCTCGCGCATGACGACGGCGACGAGGCGCAGCACCTGATCTCCGGTCAGGTGGCCGTAGAGGTCGTTGAAGCGCTTGAAGTAGTCGATGTCGAGGACGATCAGGCTCGTCGGCCGGCGCCCGGCCTCCGGCGCGTCGCAGGCGCGGTGCAGCGCCGTCTCGAAGCTCTTGCGGTTGCCGAGGCCGGTCAGGGCATCGGTCAGGCTCTCCAGGCGGGCCGCCTCGAGCGTCTCGCGCAGACCCTCGATCTCGCTGCGGCTCTCGCGCATCCGCGCTTCGAGGGTGCGGTTGTTGGCGGTCACGTCGCGGGTGTTGGCGATGATCGTCGTGACGATCTCGCGCAGGCGGGTCCGGGTCGTGGCCGTGTTGGCGATGTCCTGGGACAGGGCCTGGAGAGACTCGCCGTACTGGGCGGTGGAGCGGATCGAGACCTCGATCATCTCCATGATGCCCTCGACTTCGGCGATCAGGCTCGAATTCATCCGGTCCACCTCGACGGCGAGCCGGCGCCCGTCGATATAGGTGTCGTACAATCCTTCGATGTCGGCGCTCGTCAGCGTGCCGTTCTGCGTCGTGAGCCGCTTGATCGCGTCGTTCATCAGCGGCTGCGTGCCCGACACGTAGAGGTACCACACCGCGTAGGCACGCGGAGTGGCGCAGGCGCAGTAGTCGCGCATCAGCTCGAAGCTGCGCTGCGCGAGCACGAAACTGCGATCACGGTCGAGATCGGGGCCGTGGCTCATCCGGTGACGTAGGCTCCTGCGGACGGGGCACGCCGCCCGGATCGTCCACTCCGCCGGAGTGTCGCCTCAGAACCTCGCCAGGACGTTAAGAGCGCCTCACAAAACGGCCGGCCGCGAGGCGCTCCCGCGACCGAAGCGCCGCGGGCCTTCCTCGCGAGCGGTCCGGGCGGGCCCGGGATGCGCCCGCCGCAGTCGCCGACCGAGGCCGGCTACTTGCTCTTCCCGAACCCGGTCGGCTTCAGCAGGAAGGCCGGCACGTGCGAGCCGAGGCCGACCGGCGTGTCGTCGTCCTCGTCGCGGCGCGGGGGGCGGCGCTCGGAGCGGGAGCGCTCGGGAGCGCTGCGGGCGGGCTCGCGGGCCGGGGAAACCGGCTCCGGCTCGCGGATCGACTCGCGACGGGTCTCCTCGCCGCGGCCACGGTCGGACGCCGCACGGCGCCCCCCGCGCGAGCGGCTCTCGCTCGACCGCTCCGATGTCCGCTCCGATGGCCGCTCACTCCCCTTCTCGGCTCCCCTCTCGCTCCCCTTGGCCCGGCGGGTGCCGCGGCGACGGCGCGGCTCGTCGCCCTCCGCGTCGTCGGGCAGGGAGGCGAGATCGCCGTCGAGCCACTCGATCGGCCGGCCGATCAGGCTCTCGATCGCCGAGAGCGAGCGCTCGTCGGCCCGGCTCGCCAGGGTGAAGGCCGCACCCGAGCGTCCGGCGCGGCCGGTGCGGCCGATCCGGTGGACGTAGTCCTCCGGATGATGCGGCACGTCGAAGTTGAAGACGTGGCTCACCGCCGGGATGTCGAGGCCGCGGGCGGCGACGTCGGAGGCCACGAGCAGCGGAACCTCGCCGCTGCGGAAGCCGTCGAGGGCGGCCATGCGGGCGCGCTGGTCCATGTCGCCGTGCAAAGCCGCCGCGTTGAAGCCGTGGCTGGTCAGCGAGCGCTGGAGCTGGGCGACGTCGCGCTTGCGGTTGCAGAAGATGATGCCGTTCTGCAGCTCGCTCGCCGAGCGGATGAGCTGGCGCAGCACCTTGCGCTTCTCATGGCCCTCGGCGCCCGTCGCCACGAGGCGCTGCTCGATGGTCGTGGCGGTGGAGGCGGGCCGCGCCACCTCGACCCGCTGCGGGTTGTGCAGGAACATGTCCGCCAGCCGCTCGATCTCCGGCGGCATGGTGGCGGAGAAGAACAGGGTCTGACGCGTGAACGGCACCATCTTCACGATGCGCTCGATGTCGGGGATGAAGCCCATGTCGAGCATGCGGTCGGCCTCGTCGATGACGAGGAGCTCGACGCCGGTGAGCAAGAGCTTGCCGCGCTCGAAATGGTCGAGCAGGCGCCCCGGCGTCGCGATCAGCACGTCGGTGCCGCGGGTGAGCTTGGCGTCCTGGTCGGCGAAGGAGACGCCGCCGATGATCAGCGCCACGTTGAGCTTGTGGTTGGTGCCGTAGCGCTCGAAGTTCTCCTCGACCTGCGCCGCGAGTTCGCGGGTCGGCTCAAGGATCAGCGTGCGCGGCATGCGCGCGCGCGCCCGGCCGGTCTCCAGCATGGTCAGCATCGGCAGGGTGAAGGCGGCGGTCTTGCCGGTGCCGGTTTGGGCGATGCCGAGCACGTCGCGCCGGGCGAGCACGTGCGGGATCGCCTGGGCCTGGATCGGCGTCGGCTCGGTGTAGCCGGCCGCGGAGACGGCTTGGAGTACCTTGTCACTCAGTCCAAGATCGGCGAAAGACATCGGGTGTGGGAAACCATTTGCGCGCGTGGAGTGGGCCGATCTGGGGCTCAGAACTCGCGCCGGCGGATGATCGCGAGAGCCGTGCGCGGTACGCCGTCACGCGTCCGAACGCGCGCGACACTTAGACCCCTCTGCCTGCTTGTCAATCGACCGTGCCCGCGCAGCCGCCTCCCGCACGGGCCGGGTACGGTTGTGCCGCAAGCATCCCGCGATCCGCCCGAGCGTGTCGGCGGCGGCGTTTTCGTGCCGTCGAGGGACCGGCTGCCGCCGGAGCGCTGCCGCCGGAGCGCTGCCGCGAAAGGACGCGTCAGTTCGCGAGGTTTCCGCGCAGCGTGCAGGGATCGAGACGCGTCGTCCGCGCGCTGGTTCCGATCGAGCCGGTGACCTCGGGGTCGATCACGTGCAAGCCCGGTTTGGCGACGTGGTGGGCGAGGGCCGTGGCGCCGAGGCCGACGATCAGCGACATCTTGATCGTCCAGGCAAGGGGACCGCGCGGTCGGGGCGAGCCGGAATCGAGGGACATGAACAGCGCAATCCGTCGGGGCGGCTCCGGAATCGGGCGCCGGCGGGCGGAAGATGGCCCGAACAGGGTTAACGCAGACTTGCGATGATGGTGCAACGAGTCGTTAACCGTATTCTTTGCAGGTTTCGTCCGAAAATTTGACTGTTGCCGATTTTCGACAAGTCAAGCCATCGATGTGCGCAACGACACATCGGGTCTGATCAAGCGCTCACGGCCGGGTAAGCTTCACCTTTCGTTGACGGGTTCGGGTGCATTGAACGCTTCATCGCAGGAGGGCGACGGATACCGGGGAGGATCCCCGGGCCACTTCACACCAACACCGGCTCCCGCCAAACCAGGACACGACACGATGAAAAGCCTGCTTCTCGCTTCGAGCGCGCTCGTTGCCGCCACGGTCGCCGCCTCGGCCGCCGACCTGCCGCGCCGCGCCGCCCCGCCGCCGGTGTTCCAGCCGGTGCCGGTCTTCACCTGGACGGGCTTCTATGCCGGTTTCAACGCCGGCTACGGCTTCGGCACCCAGGACGACCGCGCCCCGACCGTGATCGGCGTCGGCCCGGCCTCCCTCCTCGTGCCCCCGGGCACCACCGCCGTGGTGGCCTTCAACAACCGCGAGTCCAACGAGGGCTTCGTCGGCGGTGGCCAGATCGGCTACAACTACCAGTTCACCCCGGGCTCGGGCGTCGTGATCGGTGTCGAGGCGGACGCCCAGTACGCCGATTTCGGCCGTAACCGGAACCGCTTCCTCACCACCAGCCCGCTGGCGGCGCAGCAGGTGTTCAACCCGGGCGGCCTCTCCGGCCTCGACTTCTTCGGCACCGTCCGCGGTCGCCTCGGCTACGCCTTCGACCGCACCCTCGTGTACGGCACCGGCGGCTTCGCCTACGGCTCGGGCGGCGGTCGCGAGTTCGGCACCGGCGTGTCGAGCGACGACTTCCAGACCGGCTGGGTCGCGGGTGGCGGTATCGAGTACGCTCTTCCGACCGACTCGTTCCTGAACTTCTTCAAGTCCTCGGCCGTCACGCTCAAGGTCGAAGGTCTCTACGTGAACCTCGACCGCAACGCCGGCGGCCGCGGCGCCTTCGCGGTGGACAACCAGGGCCGCACGGTCACCGTGGCCAGCCCGGGCGTCGTGCTGGTCAGCGGCGGCCAGCAGGTCCGCGACACCGAGTTCGCCGTCGTTCGCGCCGGCCTGAACTACAAGTTCGGCTCGTACTAAGATCCGGATCCCCCGGCGGT
Organism: Methylorubrum rhodesianum; assembly: GCF_014199985.1. GTDB lineage: Bacteria > Pseudomonadota > Alphaproteobacteria > Rhizobiales > Beijerinckiaceae > Methylobacterium > Methylobacterium rhodesianum. The sequence goes on from NZ_JACHOS010000003.1 coordinate 183,035, forward strand.
CCCACCGGACCGCCGGGCCTCCCCGAAAGAGCCCGGCCCCGCGCCGGGCTTTTTCGCGTTGGATGCCTCGCCTCCGACGGAGGCTGCGGTTAAGGTCTTGTTGACCATCCCGGCCGATTCTGGACGGCCCGGACGCCCCGATGCGGGGACCGGCGCCCGCAACCGCCACGGCGAGACCCGCGCATCCGCATGACAACCGGCATGAGATCGACCCGTACGGCAGGACGCGCCGCGCGGTGGAGAGCCTCGGTGCGCTCCTCGGCCTATCCGGGGCAGAGCGCGGTCCGCGCAGCCGCCCTGCTCGGGATCCTCTGCGGTTCGATCCCCGCTGTGCGGGCGCAGGAGCCGCTCTACCTGCGGATCCGCGCGAACCCGGAGGCCCGGCTCGACGGGGCCGCGGCGGCCGGGCCGGCGGGCGCCCCCCTCGCCGCTGGAGCCGCACGCAGGGAATCGGCCTGGGAGCGCAGCGACCGGCGTGCCCGGATCGCGATCGCGTCGGTCTGCACCGGATGCCTCGCCGGGCGTTCCGTCCTGCAGGCGTTCATGCCGTCCTCCGTGGCGGAAGCTCCGGCCTCCGACATGCCTTCGCCGCTTTCGTCACCCTCTCCCTTGCCCTTTGCACCGACAGCAGGTGACCCATGACCCAGGCCCACCCGACCACCGGCGCGACCGTCGATCCGGAATGCCCGGTCTCGCTCGAACTGCTCGGCGAGGTCTATCGCGCCGACGAGTACGACCTGCCCTACATTCTCGAGACGATTCCGGCCCTGACCCGGGCCAAGCTCGCGGCCTATCTCTACGGCAAGAGCCACATGCACCAGCTCGGCCTGAAGGTCGCCCGCGCTTGCGAGCGCGAAGACCTGATCCGGGCCGTGGGCGAGATCGGCGCGGTCATCTACGGCCAGTCCCGGCTGAAGCCGACACAGGCGGCGCCGGAGGCCGAGGTGCCGGTCGGACGCGGCCGGGGCGCCCAGGCGGCCCAGCCGAAGAAGGTCAAGATCAGCCTCGGCGGCTCCGCTGCCAAGGGCCGCAGCTTCGATTGAGGGTCGATGCCCTGTCCAGCCGTCGCGACCATTGGCGATGGCCGGGCAGGGGCTCTCGATCTCGTGTCTCGATTCGTGTCTTTGCGGCGCTCGCGAGCGCGGCCATGGGCAGGCGCGGCTTGCTTCCGTCTGTTCGGACGGCCGTTCGGAGCGAGGCCGTGGGGTGACCAGAGGATTCCTTCGATGTTCGCGACGTGGTGGAAGCTCGGCCTCGACACGACCCTGCTCGCCTTCGAGGCCCAGTCGGTGATCGCCCTGCGGATGGCCAAGCTCGCGGCCGGCGGCACCGCCGCGCAGGCGGAGGCGCAGCGCATGGTGAGCGAAAAGGTGCTCGCGGCCGGCGAGGCGGCGATGCAGCTCGCCACCGGCGCCTCCCACGGGGCGGTGGTGGCCGGCTACCGCCGCAAGGTGCGGGCGAACCACCGCCGCCTCTCCCGCGCTGCGAAACGCGATTAACCGGCCCTTAACCATGAACTTCCATCGTTCGAACTCACGACGGACGATTCCGGGAGAGCTTCATGGTGGTGTGCGAGAACAGCGTGCGCGAGCGCGCCTACTATATCTGGGAAGGCGAGGGCCGGGTGTTCGGCCGGGCCGAGGCCCACTGGCTGCAGGCCGAGGCCGAGCTGCGGCAGGCCGTGGCGGCGGTCGAAGCTGAGGCGGGCGCTGCCCCGGCCAAGGTCGCCAAGCCCCGCGCCAGCCGCGCGAAGGTTGCGGAGAAGGCGCCGGCCGAGGTGCTGGCGGGCATCGCCAGCGCCGCCAAGGCCAAGACATCTGTCAAGGCCAAGACCTCTGTCAAGGCTCCTGCCAAAGCCGCCGAGAAGCCCGCCGCCAAGGCGGTCAAGGCCGCTCCCAAGGCCAAGCCGGCCGCCGGCCGCACCAAGCCCCGTGCCGGCGCGGAGGCGGTCGTCCTGCACTGAGCCGCGCCACCGAACGGAACGCGGCTCGAGAGCCCGCCGTCCTCCGGGGATGGCGGGCTTCGCTTTTCAGGGCGTCCTTCCCGAGATCGGCGCCGGCCTCCGGGGCGGGACGAGGCCAGCACGGGAGGCGAGCGTCGAAGCAGGGAACGTCGGTGAGGCTCGACCGTTTTCCTTCGCGCTCCGCAGGCGGGGCGCTTCCAGGATCGAGGAAGGACGAGCGATGCGCGCGCTGATGGGACGAGGAGCCGTGGCCGTCCTCCTCGGTACGATGCTCGCCTCCGCCGCCGTTGCAGGGCCGATGCGGGCCGGAGATTCGTTCTATGCCGGTCCCGCCGTGCCGGCGGTGGGCGGCCAGGCGCCGTGGAGCGCACCCTGGGAATACGATTCCGGCAGCGGCAACGATCGCCGTCCCGAACTGCCCTACTACCAGCAGGGCCGCGGCCAGCAGACCGGCGGGCCGGCCCGCAACCTCTTGCCCGACGACGGCCTCCACCTCTTCCCGCGCTGACGGCGGCGTCGGATGTCCACCCGCATCAAGGCCGTCGTGTTCGATATCGACGGTACGCTGCTCGACAGCGTCGATCTGCACGCCCGCGCCTGGGTCGAGGCCTTCGCGCATTTCGGGATCGAGACGAAGGAAGCGGAGGTCCGCCGCCAGATCGGCAAGGGCGGCGACCAGTTGCTGCCGGTCTTCGTGGACGCGGAGCGGCTGGCCCGCGAGGGCGAGGCGATCGAAACCTACCGCTCGGATCTGTTCAAGCGGGCCTACCTTTCGCAGGCCAAGCCGTTCCCCGCGGTGAAGGCGCTGCTCAGCCATGTCCGCGATGCAGGCCAGACCGTCGCGCTCGCTTCCTCCGGCAAGGCGGACGAGGTCGAGAACTACCAGAAGATCCTCGGCATCACCGATCTCGTCGACGTGGTCACGACCTCGGACGACGCCGACCGCTCGAAGCCGCATCCCGACATCTTCGAGGCGGTGCTGGGCAAGCTCCCCGGCTTGCCGAAGGAGGCGGTGATGGTGGTCGGCGATACGCCCTACGATGCGCAAGCCGCTGCCCGCGCTGGGCTTTCGACGATCGGCGTCCTCTGTGGCGGATTCCCCGAGGCCGAGCTTTCGGCGGCCGGCTGCGTCGCGATCTACCGCGATCCGCAGGACCTGCTCGACGGCTACGCGCGCTCGCCCCTCGCCTGATTCCGCACCTGAGATGAGCCGGCGTCAAAAAGCTGTGAGGCGCGATATGCGACGACCAAGGAAACGCTAACTGCGAGCCGGCAAACCTATGGCCATGCGATTTGGAACCGTTTAAGAGCGCGCCCCGCGGGGGGCGAGCCCGCGTTCGGATGCGACTCATGCACACCACGGCCGAGACGTTCGTGACGACTTCGAAATCCCTCCAGCAGCAGGTCGCCGAGGCCATCGAGGACCGGGCGCTGCCGATCAGCCGGCTCCTGCGCCTGATGTGGGCGCTCGATGCCGACCGCAGCGCCGCCAACCAGAATCTGCGGGCCCAGCTCCGCGCCCGGATCGGTGCCCCGCTGAGCGCCTGAGTCTTTGCAAGTCCGACGGCGCGGCTTCAGGTCGCGCACGAACGGACGGCCTCAACATCCGACACGTCTTTGCCTTTCGGCGCTCGCGCGGCACCGGAAGGCATCTTTTTTCAACGGTCCTTTACCGATCCGGCTGATCGCTCCACCGGGGCTCGCGATGCCGCCAAGCGGCAGGCCCGAAGCCATCGACCAGACGGGATTCACGCCGCGGCCGGTGCCTCGATCCGCCCGGCGCGCAGGCGCACGGTGCGGTCGCACAGCCGGGCGAGGCCGGGATCGTGCGTCACCAGAACCAGGGTCGCGCCGCGGTCGCGCTTGAGCCCGAACAGCAGATCGACGATCTGCCGCCCCGTCGCCTCGTCGAGGTTGCCGGTCGGCTCGTCGGCGACCAGGATCGCCGGGTCGGGGGCGAGCGCGCGGGCGATCGCCACCCGCTGCTGCTCGCCGCCGGAGAGCTGCGCCGGATAGTGGCGCAGGCGGTGGCCGAGCCCCACCGCCTCCAGTTCCGCCGCCGCCCGCCCGTGCGGGTCGGGCGCCCCCGCGAGTTCGAGGGGCAGCGCCACGTTCTCCTGCGCGGTCATGGTCGGCACGAGGTGGAACGCCTGGAACACGATGCCGATGTTGCGGCCGCGAAAGCGCGCGAGCCCGTCCTCGTCGAGCGGCCCGAGATCGGTGCCGGCGATGGTGACGCGGCCGGAATCGGGCCGCTCCAGCCCCGCCATCACGGTGAGCAGGGTCGATTTGCCCGAGCCCGACGGTCCGACGAGCCCCACCGCCTCGCCGCGCTCGACATCGAGCGAGATGCCGCGCAGGACATGCACCCGCGCGGGGCCGCGGCCGAGGCTCAGCTCGATCTGCGACAGGGAGACGGCCTTGTTCGACATCCGGCACCGACCGATCTGGGCTAAGGGCTCGCGAGCCGCGCGGGCTGTTTCGAGCGAAAGGACACGGTCTTGCACCACGCGAACGAGGCGGAAGCCGGATCCGGCAGTCTTGTGTCACGCCTTATGTCAGGCACGGGCGCCCGGCGCGAGGCGGACGGACCCGATGTGGGGCGGCAGCGCCCCGGGCGCAGGGCCGCGCTGATGCTCCTCTTCGCCGCAGCCACGCTCGTCGGCGCCGGCCTGCCGCCCGGCGCCGCGCGGGCCGAACAGCCGACTCTCAAGCTCGTGGCCCTGGGCGACAGCCTCACCGCGGGCTACCGCCTCCCCGCCGACGCCGCCTTCCCCGCGGTGCTGGAGCGGGCGCTGAAGGCCAAGGGTTACCGGGTCGAGATCGCCAATGCCGGAGTCTCGGGCGACACCAGCACCGGCGGGCTCGACCGGCTCGATTGGTCCGTGCCGGACGGCACGCAGGGCGTGATCCTCGAACTCGGCGCCAACGACATGCTGCGCGGCACCGATCCGGCGGTGACCCGCAAGGCGCTGGAGACGATCATCGTGCGGCTGAAGGAGCGCGGCATCCCGGTGCTGCTCGCCGGCATGCTGGCGGCCCCCAATCTCGGCGCCGAGTACCGCGCCCGGTTCGACGCGATCTATCCCGATCTCGCGAAGGCGCACGACCTCGTGCTCTACCCGTTCTTCCTCGACGGTGTTGCGGGCCAGCGCGCCAACACCATGGATGACGGGCTGCACCCCACCGCCAAGGGCGTCGAGCGGGTGGTCGAGGGCATCCTGCCCACCGTCGAGACCTTCCTCGGCCGCCTCGGGCAGGCGCCGGAGCCGAAGGGACAGTAGCGATGCCGCGCCTGTTCACCGGGCTGGAGATCCCGCCGGAGATCGCCGAGCGGCTGTCGTTCTTCCGCGGCGGCCTGCCCGGCGCGCGCTGGATCGAGCCGTCGGATTACCACATCACCCTGCGCTTCCTCGGCGAGATCGACGACGTGGTCGCCGCCGATCTCGATGCGGGGCTGGCGGAGGCGCGGGCGCGTCCGGCCTTCAGCGTGACCCTCGACGGATTGGCAAGCTTCGGCGGCGACCGGCCGCGGGCGATCTACGCCTCCGTCGTGCCGAGTCCGGATCTCATCGAGCTGCAGGAGGAGCACGAGCGCATCGCCCGCCGGGCCGGCGCCGCGCCGGAGCGGCGCAAGTTCACGCCCCACGTGACGCTCGCCCGGCTCAACCGCGAGGCCGGGCCGGAGGCGGTGGCGCGCACCCTCACGCAGGCCGGCGTGTTTCCCCGCCTCACCTTCACGGCGCGGCGCGCCGCCCTGTTCTCCGCCCGCACCTCGCGGGGCGGCGGCCCCTACCTCGTCGAGGCGGCCTATCCTTTCCTGGGCGGAAATTTCGAGCCGGAGGAGGGGGAGGACGCGTAGGCCCTGGGAAGCCCGCCGCGTTCCGCCCTTGCTTTGGGCGTCCGGTTGCGGCATGACGCGAGCCGCGCCGCGCGCGCCGTAGGAGTGTAGCTCAACTGGTCAGAGCACCGGTCTCCAAAACCGGGGGTTGGGGGTTCGAGTCCCTCCACTCCTGCCACGGCGCAGCCTAACTGCTCCTCGCGGCGGCCCTCTTCCGAACCCATCGACAAGCCGGATCACTTGCGCTAGAGCGGGCGCATTCCGAGATCCTCAGATACCGTCGGTGTGGGACGCTTCGTCCTCGCACCGCGATCGGCGGTTCCCGGAGCCCTGTCCGGTTTCAGTTGCGCCATGGCATCGAACGAAGCGACCAAGAAAGCCGACGCGGCGCGCGGACCCAATCGCGGCGCGGCGCCCGTACCGCCCCAGCGCGCGACGCCGCCCGCGCGCCCGGCCCCGAAGCGCGTCGGCCCGGCCGAGTTCCTGGGCCAGGTGCGCGACGAGGCCCGCAAGGTCACGTGGCCGACCCGCAAGGAGACCACCGTCACCACGATGATGGTGTTCATCATGGTGGTGGTCGCGAGCCTGTTCTTCGTCGCCGTCGATCAGGTGCTGCGCGTCGGCGTCGGCTTCATCCTGGGCATCGGCGCCTAACGATCGTTTCGGGCGTTCCCGGACGCCGAGGAGTTGAGAAGACCCGTGTCGAAGCGCTGGTACATCGTCCACGCCTACTCGAACTTCGAGAACAAGGTCGCCCAGTCCATCAAGGACCAGGCGGCCCAGCGCGGGCTGACCGAGCTGTTCGACGAGGTCATGGTGCCGACCGAGAAGGTCACCGAGGTGCGCCGCGGCCGCAAGGTCGATGCCGAGCGCAAGTTCTTCCCCGGCTACGTGCTGGTGAAGTGCGACCTCACCGACGAGGTCTATCACCTCATCAAGAACACCCCGAAGGTCACCGGCTTCCTCGGTGCCGACAAGGCCAAGCCGGTGCCGATTCCGGACGCCGAGGCCGAGCGCATCAAGGGACAGGTGCAGGAGGGCGTCGACCGCCCGAAGCACACGGTCTCCTTCGAGATCGGCGAGACGGTGCGCGTCTCCGACGGGCCCTTCGCCTCCTTCAACGGCACCGTCGAGGAAATCGACGATGCCCGCTCGCGCCTCAAGGTGGCCGTGTCGATCTTCGGCCGCGCCACCCCGGTCGAGCTGGAATACGGTCAGGTCGAGAAGGTCTGATTTTTTCGCATTTCGCGATCGGTCGGCTCTGACCTGACCGATCGCCGATTTTCCCGGCCGGCGGCCCTGCCGCGGCCCGGAAACGGCGGCGCTTCGCTGAGAGCGTCGCCACAACCCGCGGGAGATCCGCCCGGCTTCGCCTCCGGGATCCACGGATCGCACCGCGACCTGCAACCGCCCGTCCGTCCGTGCCTCGGCAGCCCGGCGACGCGCAATATTTGGGAGCAGTCCCATGGCGAAGAAGATCACGGGCTACGTGAAGCTTCAGGTCCCGGCCGGCGCCGCCAACCCGTCGCCGCCGATCGGCCCCGCGCTCGGTCAGCGCGGCCTCAACATCATGGAATTCTGCAAGGCCTTCAACGCGAAGACCGCGCAGATGGAGAAGGGCACCCCGATCCCGGTGATCATCACCGCGTATCAGGACCGCTCCTTCACCTTCGAGATGAAGCAGCCCCCGGTCACCTTCTTCCTGAAGAAGGCGGTGGGCCTGAAGATCGGCAAGAAGCCGGCCTCCGGCTCCAAGACCCCGGGCAAGGGCCCGACCGTCGGCAAGATCACCGAAGCCCAGCTTCGCGAGATCGCCGAGAAGAAGATGCCCGACCTGAACTGCGACTCCGTCGATGCGGCGGTCGCGATGATCCGTGGCTCCGCAAGAGCCATGGGCCTCGAAGTCGTCGCGTAAGGGAGGGCGATATGGCACGCGAAGGAAAGCGCATCCGCGCTGCCCGCGAGGGTCTGGAGCCGATGAAGCTCTACGCCATCGACGAGGCGATCAAGCTGGTGAAGTCGAAGGCTTCGGCCAAGTTCGACGAGACCGTCGAGATCTCGATGAATCTCGGCGTCGATCCGCGCCACGCCGACCAGATGGTCCGCGGCGTCTGCAACCTGCCGAACGGCTCCGGCCGTACGGTCCGCGTGGCGGTCTTCGCCCGCGGCGCCAAGGCGGACGACGCCAAGGCGGCGGGTGCCGACATCGTCGGTGCCGAGGATCTCCTCGAGATCGTCCAGGGCGGCAAGATCGAGTTCGATCGCTGCATCGCGACCCCGGACCTGATGCCGCTGGTCGGCCGTCTCGGTAAGGTGCTGGGCCCGCGCGGCCTGATGCCGAACCCGAAGGTCGGCACCGTCACCATGGACGTGAAGGGCGCGGTCGCCGCCGCCAAGGGCGGCGCGGTCGAATTCCGCGTCGAGAAGGCCGGCATCGTGCACGCCGGCGTCGGCAAGGTGTCCTTCGACGAGCAGAAGCTCGTCGAGAACATCAAGGCCTTCGCCGACGCGGTCGCCAAGGCGAAGCCCGCCGGCGCCAAGGGCACCTACATCCAGCGCATCGCCGTCACCTCGACGATGGGCCCGGGCGTGAAGGTCGAGCCCTCCACGGTGCTCACCGCGTAAGACAGGTCCGCAGGGACTTTTCGGGAAGCGCCCGGCCGAAAGGCCGGGCGTTTTTTGTTTGGCGATTAGACCGTTCGCGCATACAGAACACTCAGCGACGGCAGCGACTTCAATCCAATTCAAAGATCTGTATGGATCGCACTGTCCTGCTTGAACTGCTTGCCTTGGCCGAACGGCACGTTGTTCAAGGCGAGCGTCACCTCAACCGGCAGCGAGAAATCGTTGCCGAGACGGAAGCGGCCGGCCGCGATGGTGCGCTGGCGCGAGAGGTGCTGCGCACCTTCGAGGCGACGCAGGCCACGTGTGTCGCCGACCGAGACCGGCTTCTAAAAGAGCTCGAGCAAGCGTCAGGCTGACATCCGAGGGGCGCAAGCGCCGCTTCGTCGAGGCGGCGCGTGAGGCTGGCGCGAGCGGGAGCGAGGCCGACTCCGAAGCGGCGTTGAAGCCGATCGCGAAGAAGTAGCCCTCGGAGGCCGAGGGCTGATTCCGGCTCATCCGGCACGTGATGCCTTTGCGCGCGTGTCGGCCAAAACGTTCACAAGTTCTTGTGCATCGAACGGTTTTTGAATCCTCGACACGAGCGCGAATTTCTCCGGTATACCGTCGAAATCGTAGCCGGTTGCGAATATGAAGGGGACGCCACGCTCGCGCAGAACATCGGCAAGCGGATAGCTCATCTTTCCCCGGATGTTGATGTCGATAATGGCGATGTCCGAGCTGATCGCGGAGCGCTCGAAGACATCATCGTCGAGGTTGCCGTGCGCACCCACTACGATACCGCCAGCAGCTTCGACAATGCGCTTGAGTTCGTCCATGATGAGATATTCATCTTCAACGATGAGAACTCTAGTGTCTAACAATTGTTGATGCTCTTCCAAGGCTAAGTTTCCTCATCACCTAGACTCGGTTTGATATCGATTGACGCAAGTGCTTAAATTTACATAAATCACAAATCCTCGATCCGTGCGGCACCCGACGCTCCGTGCGCGCGATCGGATCGCCTTTCGTTTGGCCGGTCGCCGGCATCCCGAGGCGAGGCGGAAGCGATCCTGCGGCGCGACGTTTTCGGAGAGGGCGATGCCCTGGGCTGCTTCGCTCCGCCCGCAGTAACGGCACGCGATCACCCCTCCGCGACGCCCTCCAAGGCGAGCGGCAGATGCCGCGGCCCGCGCAGCGAGGCGCCCGGCCGGTAGGGCGGGGGATCCTCGACCAGGGTGAGGCCCTTCAGCCGCCGCACGAGGCTGACCAAGGCCACCTCCGCCTCGATCCGTGCGAGCGGTGCGCCGACGCAGTAGTGCAGGCCGCCGCCGAAGCCGAGATGGCGGTTGTCGGTCCGGTCGGGATCGAAGCGGTCGGGATCGGGAAAGCGGGTCGGGTCGCGGTTGGCGGCGGCCAGCAGAAAGATCACCGGCGCGTCCTTGGGGATGGTGATCCCGGCGACCGGGATGTCGGCGAGCGCCAGCCGCGTGCGGTAATGGACCGGTGGTTCGTAGCGCAGCAATTCCTCGATCAGCCGCGGGGCGATCTCCGGCTCGGCGCGCAGACGCTCCCCATGTTCGGGGAAGCGCAGCAGCGTCAGCATGCCGTTGGTAATCAGGTTCACCGTGGTCTCGTGGCCCGCCACCAGCAGCAGCACCGCGGTGGCGACGAGATCGAAATCGTTCATCCCGTCCCGGTCGTTGGCGAGATCCGAGAGAATGTCTTCCTGCGGATCCTTGCGCTTCTCCTTGATCAGCCCCTGCAGGTAATCGGCGATTTCATTGAAGCAGACCTCGTTCTTGGCCTGCGTCTCCTCGTCGCCGCGCTGGTTGGGCTCGAGCGCGGTGGCGAGCTGCGTGGCCCAGCCGTGGAACTGCGCCTCGTCCTCCGGCGGCACGCCGAGCAGCTCGCAGATCACGGTGACGGGCAGCGGGTAGGAGAAGTCGTCGACGAGATCGATGCGGGTCTTGCCCCGCATCTTGCCGATCAGGTCGTCGGTGATCCGTTGGGTCTTGGTCCGCATGCCGCGCACCCGCTCCGGCGTGAAGCAGCGCATCACCTGGCCCCGCAGCCGGTCGTGGTCGGGGGGATCGCGGAAGATGAAGGGGCGGTGGCGCTTGCGGATCTCGGCGCGCACCGGCCGCACCAGCAGGTCGGTGACGGGGTGCCCGGTCCAGCGGAATTTCTGGGGATCGGGCAGGTCGTCCGAGCTGATCCGCGGGTCGGAGATCAGCCGTGCCAGATCGGCATGGGTGCTGACGACGTAGGTGCCGTCCTCCTGCCGCGCGACGGGCACCTTCCGCATCTCCGCGTAGAGCGGATAGGGGTTCGCCCGGTTGGCGGGATCGAGGATCTGCTCGAACAGCGTGCTTCCGCTCACGGGACTATGGCTCCTGCACAAGGAGGCGGGGCTGATCGACGGCGTCCGCGATCGGCGGGAAGGGCGCGCGCTCGCGGATCGCCGCTTTGTAGGCGGGCAGCCAGCGGGCGCTGTCGATCGAGGCGGCCGCGATCGTGCGGCCATCCTTGCCGAAGGCGGCCACGAGCCGGCGCTCCTCCAGCGCGCCGTGCATCAAGGCAAAGCTGTCGGCGCCATCCGCCAGACCGACGAGCTTGATCGTCAGGCCGAATTGCTGCGACCAGAAGTCGGGCAGGTGGTCGTGGCGGCGCATCGCCGAGGCGTCGCCCGCCAGCATGTTCACGGCTGCGGTTTCGGCTTGCGCCCGGGCGTTGCCCCAGTGCTCCACCGCCACCAGGGCGTCGTCGTCGTGCGGATTCGGCCAGCGCGCCACGTCGCCGGCGGCGAAGACGCCCTCGGCGACGCGGCCGTCCTCGCGCAGGACGCGGCAGAAGGCATCGCAGCGCAGGCCCTTGGCATCGGCCTGCACGCCGGAGCCGGCGAGCCATTCCACGTTGCGCAGGGTGCCGATCGCCGCGACGAGGCAATCGGTCTCGATCCGCTCGCCGTCCTTCAGGGTCACGGCGACGAGACGCCCGTTCTCCGCCTCCATCCGCTCGATCTCCGATTCGAGGCGCAGGTCGACGCCCCGTTCGCGGGCGACCTCGCCGATCAGGCCGCCGAGGCGGGCCCCGAGCGCGGCGGCAAGCGGCACCGCGTCGCGCACCAGCAGGGTGACGGGGATGTCGAGATCGCGGCAGGTCGAGGCGACCTCGAAGCCGATGAAGCCGCCGCCGACGAGGACAACGCGGCGTGGCTTGGCCTGCAGGCAGGCGCCGAGACGCTGCGCGTCGTCCCGGCCGCGCAGGGTGAAGACGCCGGTAAGCGCCGCCTCCTCCGGGTTGGGCCAGGGCCGCGCCCGGGTGCCGGTGGCGATCAGCAGGCGGTCGTAGGGGAGGCGGCTGCCATCGCCGAGTTCGACCACACGCTCCGACAGGTCGAGCCGGGTCGCCGGCCGGCCGAGGCGGAATTCCGCGCGCAGACCGGGAGGACGGGGCAGGGTGGTGTCGGCGGAGTAGAGCCCGCGCAGGACCTGCTTGGAGAGCGGCGGCCGGTCGTAGGGCGGGTGGGGCTCGTCGCCGACCAGGGTGAGGGCGCCGGAGAAGCCCCGCTCCCGTAAGCGCTGCGCCGCGGCGAGGCCCGCCAGCGAGGCGCCGACGACGACGATGCGCTCAGGCTGCGCCGTCACGCGACCTCTCCGGCGGCGGTGTCGTCGGGATAGGCGGTGATCGCCCGCACCGGGCAGGCATGGACGGCCCGCTCGATCTCGGCCCGGGCGGCCTCGTCGGGGGAGGGGTCGTAGACCAGCGCCTCGCGCCCGTGCAGGGCGAAGTGGTGCGGCGCGGCGTAGAGGCACTGCGCGTAGCCCTGGCAGCGGTTGAGATCCACGACGACCTTCATGAGGAGAGTTTCGCTTCGCCTGTGCCGAGGGAGGGGAGCCGCCGAAGGGGCGACCGGCATGGATAGGTAGGGCGGGGAAGCCCGCTCACCACGGCGGCGGCCTGACGCCCCTCCCGACGGTCGCATCCGGGGGCCTGGCTGGTTCCTTGGCCGGTCCCCTGGAGCGGGAAACGCTCCAGGGGACCGGGATCAATGCCCGCGTCGGGGTGATGCAGGGCAATCGCTCGAAGCCGCGTGAACGGACGCACGGCGCGCAAGCCCGACCCCGCGGAGGCGGGCGCCCGCGATCGAGATCGGCGAAAGGCCAGGATGATCGCTCTCGAGCGGTGGCCCTGGGGCTTCCGTCAGGGCGCGGCGGGTTCGATGGTGCCCAGCGTCCGCCGTCCGAGTGCCCGCGCCTTCAGGCGCAGGGCCGGTTTCTCGACGGCGTACCAGGAGAGCGCCGCGGCGAGAAGGGCGAGAAGAAGTGCGGGCGGCAGCAGCGCGAGGGCCGGGGCGGTGGGGAACCCTGCGTGCAGGCTCTGCTGGATCGGCCAGCCGTAGAGATAGACCCCGTAGGAGAGATCGGCCGGCGGATCGAGGGCCGGGCGGGCGAGCGCAGGCAGGAAGGCGAGCCAGATCGCGGCGTAGCTCTCGGAGAGGAACAGCAGCGTCCGGGCGGGCGCGTGGCCCTGGAGCAGGAGGGCGGCGGCGAGGCCGAGCAGGGGCCAGGGCCCGAGCCGCACCCGATCCCGCCACAGGTAGAGGCAGGCGCCGAAGGCGAAGATCAGCGGGAGCCGCAGGGCCGTCTCGGTTCCCTTCGACATCTCCGGCCGGACGACTTCCAGCGTCGCCAGGGCCAGGGCGAGGGCCGTGGTGAGCGCCGGCACGGCCCAGCGGCGGCGCAGCAGCCCGCACAGCCCGACCACGAGGACGCCGACGTAGCAGATCGTCTCGTATTTCAGGGTCCAGACCGTGCCGAGCGGGCTGCGCAGCGGATTCGCCTCGAACAGGCCGGGCAGGCTGGCATTGCTCTTGAAGGACAGGAGCGTGCCGCGCACGAAGCGCCACAGCTCCGGTGCGGCATAGTACTCGGCGAGCGGCAGCCGGGTGAGGGCGCCGCCGAGTAGCAGCGAGACGGCCAGGGTCGCGGCCACCAATCCCGGCAGGATGCGGAGACTACGGGCGATGACGTAGTCGCGCCAGCCGCGCCGGTCGTAGCTCATGGTGACGAGGAAGCCGGAGACGGCGAAGAAGCCGTTCACCGCGTGCTCGCCGAGCGAGAAGCCGGTGGTCCGGGCGAGCGGCTCGTCGAGCCCGTTGCCCGAAACGACGCTGAAGGCGTGGGAGACCACCACCATCAGGGCCAGCGCCAGCCTCAAGGAGGAGAACCCGTTATGCGGGCGCGCCAGCGCTTGCCCGACGGTCGGGCCCGAGAGCCAATTCACGGCACCAATCCTTCGCGGGCCAGCGCGCTCCGACCCCGCAGGGCGGCCAGCGCGCCTGCCGCCGAGCCGCCGTAGCGCTCCAGTCCCGCGCGGCGGAAGGCGAGGGCGGCGAGCGCCGCCTTCGGCGCGTTGGTGGCCAGCATCCCCGGGCTCGGATCGGGCAGGCCGTACTTCTTCGAGACGTAGGCCCGCGACCACGCCTGGTGCCAGCGGGTGCGAAAGGTCCGGCCCGGCGCCGGGGCCGAGGAGCGCCCGCGCCCGTGGAGCGCCACCGCGCCGTGGACATGGACCAGGGCGCGGCCGGCATCGGCCACCCGGCGGCAGAGATCGTCGTCCTCGTAGAACAGGAAAATGTTCTCGTCGAACCCGCCGAGCTCGAGGAAGAGCGCGCGCTCGATCATCAGGCAGGCGCCGGACAGGAACGGGGCGCAGGCGTCGCCCTCGGGCAGAACCAGCCGGCCCCTCGGATTGGTGAGGTAGGGGGCCAGCAGCGAGCGCGGCTGGTAGAAGTAGCGCCCGTCCGGCTCGTGGATGCGCGGCGCCAGGAGGCCGGCATCGGGCCACGCCTCGGCGGCCGCCAGCAGCGCGGCGGCGGCGCCCGGCTGCAGCACGAGATCCGGGTTGAGGATGAGAACGTGGGAAGCGGCCTCGGCGGCGCGCACGCCGATGTTGTTGGCCCGCCCGTAGCCCTCGTTGCGGGGATGGGCGATCACCCGCGCGCCGTGGGCGCGGGCCACCGCGACCGAGGCGTCGCGGCTCGCGTTGTCGACCACGATCGCCGGGACGCCTTCGCGGGCCAGAGCCGTGAGGCAGGCGGGCAGGGCGTCCGCGCTGTCGTGGCTGACGACGATGGCGGTGAGGTCGGGCAACATCAGGTCCCGCGCGACTTCCCTCTCCCCTCCGCGGGAGAGGGTGGCCCGCGAAGCGGGTCGGGTGAGGGGAGCGACGTTTCCGGAGAGAGCGTTCCCCTCTCCCGCCTGCTCCGCAGGCACCCTCCCCCGCAGAGGGGGGAGGGTTCGAGCATCTGCCTCACCCCTTCTTCTCGGGCAGGTTGAGGCGGATGTGCAGCTCGCGCAGCTGCTTCGGGGTCGCCTCGGCGGGCGCGCCCATCATCAGGTCCTCGGCGCGCTGGTTCATCGGGAACAGCACGACCTCGCGGATGTTCGGCTCCTCGCACAGCAGCATGACGATGCGGTCCACACCCGGCGCGATGCCGCCGTGCGGCGGGGCGCCGAGGCGCAGGGCGTTCAGCATGCCGCCGAACTTCTCCTCCAGCACGTCCCGCCCGTAGCCGGCGATGGCGAACGCCTTCTCCATCACGTCGGGGCGATGGTTCCGGATCGCGCCCGAGGACAGCTCGATGCCGTTGCAGACGATGTCGTACTGGAACGCCTTGATCCCGAGGATCTTTTCGGAATCCGCTTCGCCCAGGGCGAGGAATTCGTCTCGGTCGAAGTTCGGCATCGAGAACGGGTTGTGGGAGAAGTCGATCCGCTTCTCCTCCTCGTTCCACTCGTACATCGGGAAGTCGACGACCCAGCAGAAGGCGAACTGGTCCGTGTCGGAGAGCTTCAGCTCGTCGCCGATGCGGATGCGCGCCTTGCCGGCGAGCGCGGCGGCCTTCGCCTCGGCGCCGGCGGCGAAGAACACCGCATCGCCGGCCCCGGCGCCGGCCTTCTCGGCGATGCGCGCCTGGATCGCGGCGGGGATGAACTTGGCGATCGGCCCCTTGCCGGTGAGCGCCCCGCCCTCCTCCTCGAACACGATGTAGCCGAGGCCCGGCGCGCCCTCCGAGCGAGCCCAGTCGTTCAGCTTGTCGAAGAACGAGCGCGGCTGGCCCGCCGCCCCGGTGGCGGGGATGGCGCGCACCACGCCGCCCGACTTGATGACGCCCTTGAACGCCTTGAACTCCACCGCGTCGTTGGCGAACTCGTCGGTGACGTCGGCGATGATCAGCGGGTTGCGCAGGTCCGGCTTGTCGACGCCGTATTTCAGCATCGCGTCGGCGTAGGTGATGCGCGGAAACTTCTCCGTGACGCGCTTGCCGCCCGCGAATTCCTCGAACACGCCGCGCAGCACCGGCTCGACCGCCTGGAACACGTCCTCCTGCGTGACGAAGCTCATCTCGATATCGAGCTGGTAGAACTCGCCCGGGGAGCGGTCGGCCCGCGCGTCCTCATCGCGAAAACAGGGCGCGATCTGGAAGTAGCGGTCGAAGCCCGCGATCATCGTCAGCTGCTTGAACTGCTGCGGCGCCTGCGGCAGCGCGTAGAACTTGCCCGGGTGGACGCGGGACGGCACGAGGTAGTCGCGCGCGCCCTCGGGGCTCGAAGCGGTCAGGATCGGCGTCTGGAACTCGAAGAAGCCGCCCTCGCGCATGCGGCGGCGGAGCGAGTCGATGATTGCGCCGCGCTTCATGATGTTGGCGTGCAGCTTCTCCCGGCGCAGGTCGAGGAAGCGGTACTTGAGCCGGGTCTCCTCCGGGTATTCCTGATCGCCGAAGACGGGCAGCGGCAACTCGCCCGCGGGGCCGAGCACCTCGAGATCGTCGATATAGACCTCGACCGCACCCGTCGGCAGTTCGGCGTTCTCGGTGCCACCGGGCCGCGTGCGCACCCGGCCGTCGATGCGGATCACCCACTCGGAGCGCGCGGTCTCGGCGGCCTTGAAGGCGGGCGAGTCGGAATCGACCACGCATTGCGTCAGGCCGTAATGGTCGCGCAGGTCGATGAAGAGCACGCCGCCGTGGTCGCGGATGCGGTGGCACCAGCCGGACAGGCGCACGGTCTGCCCGACGTCGGACGGGCGGAGCGCCCCGCAGGTGTGGGTACGGTAACGGTGCATGGCGGGCTCTTGAAAAGGAGCCGGCACCATTCACGGGAGGCGGGTGAAGTCAAGGTAAAGCGGCCATGTGGGCCGCTCCCGCCTACTCGGCCGCGGCGAGCGTCACCTCGGGCACCGGCACGCCGATGTCGCGCAGCAACTCGGCGTCGGCGTCGGCCTCGTTGTTGGCGGTGGTGAGCAGGCGCTCGCCGTAGAAGATCGAGTTGGCGCCGGCCAGGAAGCACAGGATCTGCGCCTCGCGGGTCAGGCTCTTGCGGCCGGCGCTGAGGCGCACCCGGGCCTTCGGCATGACGATGCGGGCGGTGGCGCACATCCGCACGAGGTCGAGCGGATCGATCGGCGGACGGTCCTCCAGCGGCGTGCCCTTGACGGCGACCAGCGCATTGATCGGCACGCTCTCCGGGTGCGGCGCGTGGTTGGCGAGCACCAGCAGCATCTCGGCCCGGTCGCGTACCCGCTCACCCATGCCGACGATGCCGCCGCAGCAGACGCCGATGCCGGCCTGCCGGACATGCTCCAGGGTCTGGAGCCGGTCGTCGTAGGTGCGGGTCGAGATGATGTCGCCGTAGAAGTCCGGGCCGGTGTCGAGGTTGTGGTTGTAGGAGGTGAGCCCGGCCTCCGCGAGGCGCTGCGCCTGGCTCTGGGTCAGCATGCCCAGCGTGACGCAGGCCTCCATGCCCAGCCCGCGCACGCCGCGCACCATCTCCAGCACCGCATCGAAGTCCGGCCCGTCCTTGGGCTTGCGCCACGCCGCGCCCATGCAGAAGCGATGCGCCCCGTTGGCCTTGGCGGCGGCGGCCTCCTTCAGCACGGCCTCGACCGGCATCAGCCGCTCGCGCGGCAGGTTGGCGCCCTTGTGATGGGCCGATTGCGGGCAGTAGGCGCAATCCTCGGGGCAGCCGCCGGTCTTGATCGACAGGAGCGCCGCCCGCTGGATGTCGGCGGGGTCGTTGTGCGCCCGGTGCACGACGCCCGCCCGGTGGACGAGATCGAGCAGCGGCATGTCGTGGATCGCCTGGATCTCGGCGAGCGTCCAGTCATGCCGGATGGGCGCCGGGGGCGCGGAGGGGGTGAGGAAGACCACGGAGTCGCTCATGTGTTTCTTTGAGAGCGAAGGCGCGGGAAAAATCAAGCCTGGCTATTCGAACGGCACCCCGGCCCGCCGCATCCCCTCCACGAACCGGTCCTTGCCGACGGACGGCCGATAGAGGCGCATGGCACGGGCGATCCGGTAGCTCGGTTCGAGCGCCATGAAGCGCGCGGCGGCGGCCTCTGCCTCCACCTGCCGGCCGAGCCAGGCGAGGCTGGCGGCGCGGACGCGGTGGGTGCTGGTCCAGCCCGGATCCTCGGCCATCGAGCGGTCGAGCCAGGCCAGGGCCTCCTCGTGCGCGCCCGCCATGCACAGGGCGAGCCCGAGGCCGGACTCGAAGCGGAAGGTGGTGGGGTCGAGCGGGCTCTGCCGCTTGGCCGCCCGGAAATGATCCGCGGCGAGTTCCGGCTCGCCGACGTAGCAGCGCACCCAGCCGCTGCGCTCGTAGGCGGCGGCGCTGTTGGGGTTGAGGACGAGCGAGCGGTCGAGCAGGTCGAGGGCCGCGTCGTAGTCCTGCGCCAGGAAGGCGAGGGTGTGCCCGGCCATCATCAGCACCGCCGGATCGCCGGCGTCCCGCTCCAGGGCGAGGCGGGCAAGCCGTGCGCCCTCGGCGCAGTCGGCGGCCGCATCGGCGCTCCAGCCCTGCACCACGAGGTTGGTGTAGCACTGCGCGAGCAGCGCGCAGGGCAGGGCGTGCTCCGGCACGAGGCGGCGGACCGCCTCGATCGAGGCGATGCGCAGGCGCACGCTCTCGGCGCTCGGCATGGCGTGGTTCGAGTAGGCCGACAGGAACGGCGCGTAGACGCCCGCATCGAGCGGCGGCTCCACCCGCTCCGGCGCGCCGCCGCGGGGGAGGCCGGGCGCCATCGCCGCCACCGTGCCGGCGACGATCCGGTTCCGCAGGACGTGGACGGCCCCCTCATCCTCGTCGAGATCCTGGCTCCAGACCGGCCGCTCGGCCGCCGTTCGGTGCAGCCGGGCCTGAACCCGCAGGCGCGTGCCCGCCCGCGACAGGGTCCCCGTGAGGATATGCGCGACCCCGAGCCGCCCGGCCGCCTCGTCCGGGGGCACGGCGCGGCCCTTGAAGGTGAAGGCGGAGTTGCGCGCGCTGACGAACAGGCCGGGGGTGCAGGCGAGCGCGTCGGTGACGTGCTCCGACAGTCCGTCGGCGAGCGCCTGCGTGTCGAAATCGCCCGCCGGATCCGCGAAGGGCAGCACGGCGACGGAGGGCCGGTCCGGCAGCGACAGGGAGGAGCGCGCCATGGCGGGAGGCTAGATCACGCCCCGCCGGCGCAGGATGGCCTCGAAGCCGGCCACGTCCTCGAGGAAGCCGAAATGACCGCCGGGCAGGGTGGCGACGTCGAGGCCGGCCGGCACGCCGCCGTGCTGCGCGTAGAGATCGTGCGAGAAGACGTCGGCCTCGCCGAAGACGAGGGTGAGGCGGCCTGCATGGGCCGCCAAGATTCCGCGCTGGTCGTCGTCGCCGAGGCTGGCCGAGACGCCGTGATAGACCGGCGGGACCAGGGCGAGGTCGAGATCCGGCAGGTCGGTCGGCCGGCCGCAATAGGCCGGCAGCAGGATCGCCATGATCGCCCGACCGGCCTCGGCATCGGTTCGCGCCATCAGCGGCGCGGCCCGACCCATCGCCTCGGGCGAGAGCCGGGCGAACAGGGCGGCGACGCCCGCGTCGCGCCCGGCGCGGGTCGGCGGGGCGGGATGGAGCAGCACGGCGCGGGCGATCCTGCCCGGCGGCAGACGGTCGAGGAGGGCCAGCGCGAGCCACGCTCCCCAGGAATGCGCGACGAGACTCACCGCGCCCTCCTCCGCCCGCTCGGCGACGAGGGTGGCGGCCGCGTCGAGCACGGTCTGGGCGGTGACGGGATCGGGCGGGGCGGAATCGCCGCATCCGGGCTGTTCGAAGAAGGCCCAGCCTTCGGCAAAACCCGCGCGCCGCAGCGGATCCGCGGCGTAGGCGACGGCCAGGCCGGGGCCGCCGCCGAGGAAGACGACCGGGCCGGGCCGGTCCTGCGGGGAGACGGTCATCGTCGGCGGGCGGCTCGTCAGTTCGTCGGCTCGCCGGCCGCGACCTTCGCGGTCCAGTCGTCGAAGGCCACGACCCGCTGGCGCTGCTCGCCCAGGCCGTCGATGCGCAGCACCATCTCGTCGTCGCTCTTGAGGTAGCGCGGCGGCTTCATGCCGAGGCCGACGCCCGGCGGGGTGCCGGTGGTGATGACGTCGCCGGGTTCCAGCATCATGAAGTGCGAGACGTAGGCGACGAGCTGGGCGACGTCGAAGATCATCGTCGCCGTCGAGCCCGTCTGCATCCGCTGACCGTTGAGGTCGAGGCTCATCGAGAGCTTCTTGAGGTCCGGGATCTCGTCGAGGGTGACGAGCCAGGGGCCGAGCGGGCCGAAGGTCGGGCAGCCCTTGCCCTTGGTCCAGGTGCCGCCGCGCTCCATCTGGAATTCGCGCTCGGACAGGTCGTTGCAGATGCAGACGCCCGCCACGTAGCGCAGGGCCTCGTTGGCGTGGACGTAGGAAGCGCGGGCACCGATCACCACGGCGAGCTCCACCTCCCAATCGGTCTTGGCCGAGGCCTTGGGCAGGATCACCGTGTCGTTGGGGCCGACGATGCAGGAGGGCGCCTTGTTGAAGATGATCGGCTCGGCCGGGATCGCGGCGCCGGTCTCGGCGGCATGGTCGGCGTAGTTCAGGCCGATCGCCACGAAGTTGCGGGTGCCGCCGACGCAGGGGCCGAGGCGGGTGCCGGGCGGCAGGAGCGGCAGGCTCTCGGGATCGATGCGCGCGAGGCGGTCGAGCGATTCCCGCGACAGGCCTGCTCCGGCGATGTCGCGCAGGGTGCCCGACAGGTCGCGCAAGCCGCCCTTCGCGTCCACGAGGCCCGGCTTCTCGTCACCGCTCGCTCCGTGCCGGATCAGCTTCATCGTCGGCGTCTCCATCCTGCTTGAGGCTCGCCCAGAGGGGCGGAACCATGGCCGCGGCCGGTCCAGGGTGCAAGCGGCGCCTCGAGCTCATGCTCGAGCGCGCCTCGGACCCGCGTCTGAGCCCACATCCTGGACCGTACCGTTCATACAGGGGCAGGGGCGCCCCGGTTCCGTGACATAAATTCCTCAATTGATATATAATTCTATTTTCGGTTTTCCTCCTCTGGACCGGACGCGTGCGATCCTCTTCCATCACGGATGGGACTTGGGTCTGCAAGAAACGCTTCGGAGAACAAGAATGACTGGGGGGACGATCCGCGCGCTCGGGCTCGCGGGGGCCGTCGCGGCCGCTTCGGTGGCGGGCGCAACGGGAGCGCAGGCCGGTGCCTTCGGCCTGCGCGAGCAGAGTGCGCAGGGACTGGGCGTCGCCTTCGCGGGCGCGGCCTCGGGCGGGGCGGGCGTCTCGTCGATCTTCTGGAACCCGGCGACCGTGACGATGCGGCCGGGCTTCGCCAGCGAGCAGAGCCTGAGCTTCATCAATCTCTCGGGTGAGATCACGCCGACGGTGGGCACCGCGCCGGGCCTTCTGCCCTTCGGCTCCTCCGGCGAGGTCGGCCAGGGCGCCGTGGTGCCCTCGGGGGCGACCTCCTACCAGCTCACCGACCGGCTCTGGATCGGCATCCAGACCGGGGCGCCGTACGGCCTCGTCACCAAGCCGCGCCAGGATTGGGCGGGCTCGGTCTATGCCCGTTCCTCGCGGATCTTCTCGCTGGCCTTCAACCCGGTGGTCGGCTTCAAGGTGAACGACTGGCTCTCCGTCGCCGCCGGCCCGAGCATCGAGTATTTCCGCCTGACCCTGCGCGCGGCCGTGCCGGTGCCCGGCACCTTCCCCGGCCTCTACCCGTCGGGCTTCGTCAAGGGCGAGTCCTGGGGCGTCGGCTTCACCGCCGGTGTCCTGGTCACCCCCGCCGCCGGTACGACGATCGGCGTCGGCTACCGCTCCTCGGTCCACCACGACATCGAGGGCTCGATCGGCTTCCCCGATCCGCGGCAGGCGCTCGCCCTGGGGCAGGTGCGGGCCAACCTCAACACGCCCGAGAAGGTCAGCGTCGGCCTGACCCAGGCGATCAATCCGGTCACCCGGATCAATCTCGGCTTCGAGTGGGACAACTGGTCGAGGCTCGGCAACGTCGGCATCGTGTCGAGGACGCTCGGCGTGCCGGTGAACAACCTGCCGCTCAACTTCAAGGACTCGTTCTTCTACTCGATCGGTGCCGAGTACGACTGGTCGCCGAACCTGACCCTGCGGGCCGGCTTCGGCTACGACAACGTGCCGATCGACGTCACGAACCGCTCGGCGCGCCTGCCCGACAGCGACCGCTACGTCGTCTCGATCGGCGGCAGCTATCGCTGGAGCGAGAAGGTGCTGCTGACGGCGAGCTACGCCCACGCCTTCTTCGACCGCGGCCTTCTCCTGGCGGGCCCCGGCCGCGACTACAACATCGGCAACATCCCGCTCGCCGCCTCGACCGACGTCAGCGCCGACGTCGTGTCGGTCGGCTTCCGCTACCAGTGGGACGCCCCCGCCGCCGTCGCCCCGGCCCCGCTTGTGCGCAAGTACTGATCGCCTGATCCTCGCGGCATCCTTGCGGCCCGCCCGGCACCAGACCTGAAACGGTCCGGCGCCGGGCGGGCCGTTTCTACGAGGCGAGCCGGTCCGGCCCTGCGTGAACCGGTTCTGCGGAAAACTCCGCCTCTGCGGAGAGTTCGGCGTCGAGCCGGCGCGCCAGCGCGAAGAAGCGCTGCCGCACCGCCGCCGCGTGCGGGTTCGCGCGCTCGATGGCGTGGAACACCTCGGGCGCGTCGTGCCGCACCATGCCGACCGCCTGCATCAGCAGGTCGAAGCTGCGCGTCGTCATCCGCGTCGGCAGCGGCTCCATCGCCACCAGCACCTTGGCGATGAGGTGGGTCAGCCCCTGAACCGAGGCCATGGCCCGATCGTGCGCCTCCGGCGTCGTCAGGATGACGTCGAGGCCGAGCCCGCGCCGCAGGAAGGCCGCCGCCCTCAAGGCCCGCCGTCCGCGGAGCGGGCAGACGGCGATCTTGAGGCCCCGGATGCCGTCGGCGCTCTCTCCGGCGCTCTGCGGCCCGAACAGCGGATGGGTCGCCAGGATCTCGACATCGACCGGCAATTCCGCCTGCAGGATCGCGGCCGGTCCCGTCTTCACCGACCCGACATCGACCACCAGCGTGCCCGGCCGCAGATGCGGGGCCAGGCCGCGCACCGCCTCGGCGAGACTCGCCACCGGCGTGGCGAGGATCACCAAGGGGCAGTCCGCCGCAGCCGCAAGATCGGCGGCGACCGCGTGCGGTCCCGCATCGGCGGCGAGGCGCGCCGCGAGCGTCGCGGCGGGCAGGTACGGGTCGTGGACCGTCAGCCCGGCATGCGGGGCGAGATGGCGGGCGATCAGGCGTCCGAAGGCGCCGAAGCCGACGCGCGGACGAGAGGGAAATGGCGGCGGAGCAGACACGGGGTGACCTCGGAAGGGGGCGAGGCCGGCGGTCCGTTGCGGGATGTCTTTCCACGATCCTCAGGCCGCCGACGACGCAGCGGCTGAAGACATGACGAGTCCGGGGCCGCTTAGGGGAGCGGCGCGCGATACGATCCGGAGAGGAGGAGGAGGCCCGTCATGATGGCGCGCCTCTAGACAGGGGGCGCTCCAGCGTCAAGATCCTGCGGCACGGACCGGCCGTGCGCCCGAATGCGTTCAGGGCGGTTCCCGCCGGCTCGCCCAGGACGACCGGCCATCGTCCGGAAGCGGAGCGTGCCGTCTCTGATCCCGAGTCCAGGAGGAGGCTCTAACGCAGAGATTGTGCTGCGGAATACGGGCCATCCAAAGCGTTATGAAAGACAACCTACGTTTATTTTTACTGATTTGCGGCCATGCGAATGTGAAAACTGAAAATAGTTCTAGAAACGGCGCCTTAAGAGGCAGGGCCTAAACCGGATTTGGGTTGTCGGGCTTGCCATCCATCATGTTCAAAATCATTGCCTGTGTCACGCAACAGCATGATCTCGGCCTTGTTGCCATCTCAGCGGGTATTTGCCTGCTCGGCTGCTTCTCGACGGTGACCCTGATGGCCGAGGCCGAGCAGGCCGAGCGCCGTGCCCTACTCCCCTGGCTGCTCGCGGCGGCGGCGGTGTTCGGCTGCAGCGTCTGGTCGCTCCACTTCGTCGCGATGCTGGCCTTCCATCCCGGCGGGCAGGCGGCCTACGACCTCCTGCCTACGGCGGCCTCGATCGCGATCGCGGTGGCGGGAGCCCTGGTCGCCCTGCTGATCCGGGCCCAGGCGGGCCACGTCCCGCTCAAGGTGGCCGCGGCCGGCGTGGCTCTGGCCGCGGCGATCGCGGGGATGCACTACACGGGCGTGGGCGCGATGGCGGCGAGCAGCGTGCTCGTGTTCGAGGGCGCCTATGTCCACGCCTCGCTCGGCCTCTGCGCGGCCCTGGCGGTGATCGCCCTCGCCCGCGCCGGCGACCTTACCGGACTCGGCCGCCGGATCGAGGTCACGCTCTGGCTGGCGCTGGCGATCTGCGGGTTGCACTTCACCGGTATGACGGCGCTCACGCTCGCTCCCGTCGCCATGCAGGAGGAGGGCGGGTCGGCCCTCGGCTCGACGCAGCTCGGCCTCGCGGTCGGGCTCGTGAGCCTCGTCGTCCTCGCTGCCGGCCTCGCCGCCCTGCTGATGCAGCGGCACCTGATGCGCCGCCGCATGGACGAGCTGAGCCGCATGCGGCTGCTCGGCAACCTCGCCCACGAGGTGCTGCTCATCCACCGCAGCGGCCGGGTGGTCGAGATCAACCAGGCGGGCCTGCGCCTGTTCGAGACCACCACGGGGGAGATCGTCGGCCGGCCGGTGCTGGACCTGTTCAGCGAGGCCGACGCGCCGGCCGTGATGCGGCGCAGCCGCTGCCGCCCGGAGGATCTGCGCCCGGAGGAGTTCGAGATCCGCACGGCGAGCGGCCTCCTCGTGCCGGTGGAGCTCTCCTGCCGCCCCATCGAGTATCTCGGCCGGCCGGCCACGGCGGTGGCCCTGCGCGATCTCAGCCAGCGCCGCCGCGACGAGGCGCGGATCCGCCACCTCGCCCTGCACGACGCCCTCACCGACCTGCCCAACCGCACCCTTCTGGAGGAGCGCCTGACCCTCGCCCTGGAGAATGCGGCCGAGAACGGGACGAGCGTGGCGCTGGTCTATCTCGACCTCGACCGCTTCAAGCCGGTCAACGATTTCCACGGCCACGCCGCGGGGGATGCCCTGCTCGTGCAGGCGGCCAAGCGCATGCTGGCCGAGCTGCGTCCGACCGACACGCTCGCGCGGATCGGCGGCGACGAGTTCGTGATCGTCCTGGCCCATACCCGCACTCTCGCGCAGGTCGCCGAGACCGCGGAGCGGCTGGTCGCGGCGCTCGGTCGCGCGTTCCAGATCGAGGGCCGGATCGAGGACGGCAGCCGGGGCCGGAGTGAAACCCTGCGCATCGAGATCGGCGCCTCGGCGGGCATCGCCCTGTATCCCAGCGACGGGAGCACGTCCGAGAGCCTGAAGCGCGCCGCCGACACCGCCCTGTACCGGGTCAAGGACGAGGGGCGCGGCACGGTGCGCTTCTTCGAGGCCGCGATGGACGAGCAGCTCCAGGCGCGCCGCCGGATCGAGCACGAGCTGAGCGGCGCGATCCCGCGCGGCGAGCTGCAGCTCTACTACCAGCCGATCGTCAACGGCCGCACCGGCGAGATCGAAACCTTCGAGGCGCTGATCCGCTGGCACCATCCGGAGCGGGGCTGCGTGTCGCCGGCCGAGTTCATCCCGCTGGCCGAGCAGACCGACCAGATCGCGCGGATCGGCGCCTGGGTGCTCGACACCGCCTGCGCCGCCGCCGCCGCGTGGTCCCATCCCTGGCGGGTCTCGGTCAACGTCTCGCCCAAGCAGTTCCGTCAGCCGGGCTTCGCCGCCGGCGTGGCGGCGGTGCTCGGCCGCCACGGGCTTCCGCCGGGGCGGCTGGTCCTGGAGATCACCGAGGGCGTGTTCATCCAGGACGCGGCGATGGCGGTGGAGGTGCTGACCGCCTTGCGCACCCTCGGCGTGCGCCTCGCGCTCGACGATTTCGGAACGGGCTACTCGTCCTTGAGCTACCTGCAGCGGTTCAAGTTCGACAAGATCAAGGTCGATCAGTCCTTCGTGCGCCGTCTCGGACAGCACGCGGACTCGCTGACGATCGTGCGCGCGATCACCCATCTCGGGCACAATCTCGGCCTTCAGGTCACGGTCGAGGGTGTGGAGACGCAAGAGCAGCTCGCCGTGCTGCGCGAACTCGGCTGCGACCAGATGCAGGGCTATCTGTTCGCCCGGCCGACGCCGATGACGGATCCGATGACGACGCCGATAGCGGGATCCCCGGATCTGGAGCGGGCGCGGCTGCGCTCCCTGTTCGACGGGCCGCAGGCCAAGGCCTACGCCTGACGGCGGGGCCTCGGCCGGAGGGGCGGACGGAGCGCCGCCCCCTCGCTCCATCCGGCGCCGTCGGAACCCGGACGGGTCAGGCCGCCTCGCGCTCCGGGGCGAGGCGGCGCCGGGCGTTCTCCCACCAGCTGCGCTGGCGCTGCGCCTCGGCCTCCGCCGCCTTGGCGGCGTAGAACGACGCGTTGTGCTCGCCCCGCAGCGCCTCGCGGGTGAAGCGGATCAGGTGGTGGGCGACGAAGCCCATGTTGAACACCGCCTCGATCTGGCCACGCTTCAGGGCGTGACCGGCCGCGCGCCAGAACGGCCGGCGGTAGTCGGAGAGAAGACCCACCCGGGTGATGATGTTGAAGCCGAGGATCAGCCCGCGGCGCAGGTTGGTGAAGGTGAGCTTGCCCTTCGTCGGCGTGACGATGCGGTTGCCGTAGGTCACGTCGCACTGGTGCTTGAAGCGCTCGAACAGGTGCTCGGGCGCGTAGGCGTGAGCGATGGCGCGCCGCCAGGAGTTCACCACGGTGTCGTGGGGGCGCTTGAACAGCACGTTCGATTCGAGCGCCGCGTCATGGACGAGGCGGCCCTCCCGCTCCAGCCGGTCCCAGAGCGGGGTCTTGGGCAGCGCCTGGAGCAGGTTGATCGTCAGCACGGGGATGCCGGAGCGATCGATGAAGTCGATCAGGTTCTGCTCGGACTGGTCGGTGTCGGAGTCGAGGCCGAGAATGATCCCGGAGGTGACCTCCAATCCGTAGGAATTGAGCGTCTGGATCGCCTCGTACATCGGCACGGCGGCGTTGTGGGTCTTGTCGATCCCTTTCAGCGCGTCCGCTTCCGGCGTCTCGATGCCGACGAACACCGTCATGAAGTTGGCCTGCCGCATCAGCTCGAGGATTTCGGGCTGCTTGGCCATGTTGAGCGTCGCCTCGCAGGCGAACTGGAGCGGATAGTTGTTCCGCTTCTGCCACTCCACGAGGTGGGGCAGCATCTCGCGGGTGGCCTTGCGGTTGCCGATGAAGTTGTCGTCGACGAAGTAGACCACCGCCGGATGGCCCGGCTGGCTGATGATCGCGTCGAGTTCGGCGCACATCTGCTCCGGGCTCTTCAGCCGCGGCTGGCGCCCGTAGAGCTGCGGGATGTCGCAGAACTCGCAGCGATAGGGGCAGCCCGACGAGAATTGCAGGGAGCCGATCAGGTAGCGCTTGAGCGGCACGGCCTCGTAGGCCGGGGCGGGGAAATCGCCGAGTGCCAGCCGGTCCTTGGTGTCGAGCACCACCTGCGCCGCCGGCCGCGCGAGGTCGCGGTCGAGGATCTCGATGAGGCGGTCGGTGGCGTCGCCGATCTCGCCGACATGGAGATAGTCGAAATCCGGGTACTTCTCCGGCGCGCCCGAGACCGAGGGGCCGCCGAGAACCGCGACCTTGCCGGCCTCGTGCGCCCGCCGGCCGATGTCGTGGATCTGACCCTCCTGGATGTGCATGCCCGACACGAACACCGCGTCGGCCCAGGCGAAGTCCTGCAGCGAGGCCGGCCGGATGTTCTCATCGACGAAGCGGCACTCCCAGGTCTCGGGCATGTAGGCCGCGATCACCAGGAGCCCCTGGGGCGGCATGAACGCCTTCACGCCGCCCATGAGCGGGTAGGCGTGGGAGAACGTGCCGAAGGACGGCGTGTAGGCGGGGAAGACGCACAGGATGCGCCGGCGGGACGAGACGGGGAGGGTGCAACGCATGGCAGCCAATCTAGCACAGCGAGGTGGTTTGGCGTCCCCTCTTTGGCGCGACTCGTAATTCAAATCGCGGTGGGAGGGCGATCCCGGCCGGATCCGGTCCGATTCCGGGAACCCGCGAAGGCCGGTGCGGCGTGCCCCGGCAGAGGGCCGGCCGCGTGGCGGATCGGCGACGCCCGGCGGACGGATCCGAGGACGACGACCGGATCGGCGGCGCGCCGGAACGAAAGCCGCGGCATGCGGCTGGCGCATAGGCCTCCGCCGATCCGGCGGGGCGTGTTTCCACGGGGGAGGGGCCCGCAGATCCTTCACCCATCCCGCGCCCGCCCCTCGCACCAAGGGCTTCGGACGATCGGGGAGTGAGCAGGCGCCGTACGGATGGGTAAGCGTAATTGTTCAATAAACCAGATTCAGACGTCACTTTTATGACGATAAATACTTCAGATTTTTCCGGATTAAAGAGGGGTCGCGAGCGTTATTGAAGTAAAGAGCGGAGATATCGCAGCTATATTATTCTATAATACTTTTCATCCTCAGGCCGCGATGCTATCGGCCAAGCCTGGGTGCCGGCGCACCGGGATCGCTAAACGACTGAGCTGACTAAAGACTTTGCCGGTCGTCGCGGGTTCCGCGACGTCTTGCATCGCAGCGGCTTCGTTCGCCGATCCAGGCCCGCTCCGTGCCCGAATGCGCACAACCGGTGGCTGAGCGCGCTCCAGCACAACACGGCGAACGGCATCACGCCGGCCTGGAGCGCGACAAGGGGTTCGAGAAATGAAACGACGCCTTCTGACCGCACTGCTCTTGTCGGGCGCCCTGGCGCTCCCCGCGGCTCGCGCTCAAGCGCAGACGGTTGCGGAGCTTCAGCGCCAGATCAATGAGCTCAAGGCGATGATCCGGGCGCAGGCTGAGGCGAAGGAGCCGGGAAGGGCGCGGCGCGGCGGTCCGGTCGCCGCCCGGGACCTTGCGCGGCCGGCCAGTGCCCGCACCACCGATGCCGGCACCTTTCCGGCGGCGGGCCGGCCGGTCGAGTCGGCGGTCGCACAGCCGGCGGCGCCCGCCCCGGTGCCGCACCGCTTCGCCCTCGACGAGCCGGAGACGTGGTACGACGCGCTGGTGCCGCCGGCGCCGCAGCTGCTCGCGGACGGGCCGAACCACGGCGCCCGGCCGAAGACGTGGTTCGAACGGCTGTCGCTGCGCGGCTACACGCAGCTGCGCTGGAACGAGTTCCTGTCCGGCGACGACACCGCGCCGGCGGGCCGTTCGCGGCTGCGCTCCGTCCACGACAGCGGCATCTCGGATCGCAACAACTTCACCTTCCGGCGCGTGCGCCTCGTGCTGCAGGGCGACATCCACGAGCGGGTGTTCATCTACCTGCAGCCCGATTTCGCGGTGAACGTGTCCAACCAGTCGGGTCCCGAGGGGCGCCAGCACTACACCCAGCTGCGCGACGCCTACGCCGACGTGTTCCTCGACGACGAGCGCCGGACCAAGCTGCGCTTCGGCCAGCAGAAGGTGCCCTACGGCTGGGAGAACCTGCAATCCTCGCAGAACCGCCTGACCCTCGACCGTTCCGACGCGATCAACAGCGGCGTGCCCGGTGAGCGCGATATCGGCATCTCCTTCTACTACACGCCCTGGCACGTGCAGCGGATCTGGGACCGGCTCGCCAAGGGCGGCCAGAAGCTGTTCGGCAATTACGGCGCCTTCGGCCTCGGCATCTACAACGGCCAGACCATCAACCGGATCGAGGCCAACGAGGACCTGATGACGGTCATGATGGTGACCTGGCCGTTCGAGCTCGACGGGCTCGGGGAGGCGTTCCGGGGGCAGGTGCTGGAGGTCGGCGGCTCGGCCTACCGCAACCGGTTCCGGCCCGAGCTCGGCAGCCCCGGTCTCGGAAACGGCTACGACGACGAGCGCGTCGGCCTGCACGCGATCCTGTACCCGCAGCCCTTCGGCCTCCAGGCGGAGTGGAACTGGGGCCGCGGCCCCGAATACGATCCCGTCACCCGGGCGATCCAGACCAAGCCGCTGCAGGGCGGCTACGTCCAGGCGATGTACCGGGTCGACCACTCGCCGGTCGGTCCGTTCATGCCCTATGCCCGCTGGCAGACCTACGACGGCGGCTGGAAGGTGGGGACGAGCGCGCCGCGGCTCGACACCGACGAGTTCGAGCTCGGCGTCGAGTTCCAGCCGATCAAGGCGGTCGAGCTGACGCTCGCCTACGCCAACATGAACCGGCGCGAGGCCAGCATCAGCCGCTTCGGCCGGGCCAAGGGCGATCTTTTCCGCGCCCAGCTGCAGATCAACTACTGATACGCGGCGACGGATTGCCGTCGGGTCTCGGGCGGGGATCCCGAGGCCGCCTCCGGCTCAGGCCTCGGGCCGCTTCGACAGCAGTGAGGCCCGGCCCGCGCCCTTGCCCCCCTCGGCGTCCGGGTTGCGCAGCTCGCGCATCCCGGGCAGGTGGCCGTCCAGAACGAAGACGAGCACCACCACCGCCAGCAACACCTTCGAGGCCATCGCCCGAGACTTTCCCTGCCTTTTGTGCGCTGCGGTGTAAGGCCGCTGCGGCCGGGTGCGGGATGCGCTGGCGCACACGGATCCCCCGGCGCGGCAGGGCCCGGGCGAACAGAGTCAACATCGGGTAAAAGCCGGGCCGAGACCGGTCTCGACGCGCGCCCCGGCGTTCGGGAGATGGCGATGCCGGGCCGGGGGCGGCTTCGCCGGTGACGCGTCCGCGCGGCTCCCGAGATGCTTGCCAGCCGACTTGCCAGCCGACTTGCCGGCCCACTTGCAGACCCATTTGCCTGCGCGCTTGCCTGCGACGGAAAAGTCGCGTTGCGGGACTTGGCAGGGAGCTTGCACGCCGCTATAGACCGCGCTCCACGAATTCACCCATTGGAAGGGATCGGCCAATCGGTCGGTTTCCATTCGAGATGCCGCCCGGGCGACCGGGTGGTGATGGCCGGAAGGGACTTGGAGCAGCCGCTCCGAGCGCCGTTTCCGGCTATGTCCTGTCCGAGACTGCAGGCGCCGGGCGACCGGCTTAATCGGAGACAGCCTGCACAGACGGGGAAGACCGAATTTTTGACACCTCGCTTCGGGGCCGGCAGGCACCGGGGGGAGGCATCGGTTTGAACCAATCTCACCCGCGAGGGGCCGCTTCGGCGCTTCAAGGGGACAGGGCCGTGAGACGTCGCCCGGGCGACGGTTCCGGCTTCTCAGCCGAGTTCCGTTCCGGGCGGCAAGTGCAACCGGCGGGCCTGTCTCAGGTTCCGCCAACCGGAGAGAGCACCAGTGGACCGGACAGCTAAAGCTGATCTCGTCTCGACGCTCAACGGCGTGTTCACCACGAACGCCGTCGTCGTCGTGGCCCACTACAAGGGCCTCACGGTCGCCGACATGCAGAAGCTGCGCTCGCAGATGAAGCAGGCCGGCGCCACCGTGAAGGTCGCCAAGAACCGGCTCGCCAGCATCGCTCTCGATGGCACGGACGTCGCCTCCATCAAGCCCCTCCTGAAGGGCCCGACCCTGCTCGCCTATTCGAGCGACCCGGTCGCGGCCGCCAAGGTTGCGGTGGACTTCGCCAAGACGAACGACAAGCTCGTGATTCTCGGCGGCGCCATGGGAACGACTGCCCTGAACCCGGACGGCGTGAAGGCACTCGCCACGCTCCCGTCCCTCGACGAACTGCGCGCCAAGCTCGTGGGCCTCATCCAGGCTCCCGCGACCAAGGTCGCCCAGGTCGTCAACGCGCCGGCGGCCAAGCTCGCCCGCGTGTTCGGGGCCTATGCCAAGAAGGACGAAGCGGCCTGAGCCGTTCGCCCCTAGCGAAACCATCCGTTCAAACCGATATACGCAAGGAACATTCACATGGCTGATCTCGCCAAGATCGTCGACGACCTCTCCTCGCTGACCGTTCTCGAGGCCGCTGAGCTCGCCAAGCTCCTCGAGGAGAAGTGGGGCGTCTCGGCCGCTGCTGCCGTCGCCGTTGCCGGCCCGGCCGCTGGCGGTGGCGCCGCCGCCCCGGCTGCCGAGGAGCAGACCGAGTTCACGATCGTCCTGGCCTCGGCCGGCGACAAGAAGATCGAGGTCATCAAGGAGGTCCGCGCGATCACCGGCCTCGGCCTCAAGGAAGCCAAGGACCTCGTCGAGGGCGCCCCGAAGCCGGTCAAGGAGTCGGTGGCCAAGGAAGAGGCCGAGAAGATCAAGGCCCAGCTCGAGAAGGCCGGCGCCAAGGTCGAGCTCAAGTAATCCGTCGATGGGCCCTGACCGGCCCATCGCATCCGGCGCATTCCCCTCGGGGATGCGCCGGCCAGACGCCCGCGGGCTCCGGCTCGCGGGCTAACGCCGCTTCGGGCGGCCGTCGTTCCCCGCGGGCGGGAGCGCGCGGCGAACGGAAGACGAATTCGGTTCGGGTGGGCTGATCGTCCGGCGGGGCGGCCCTTCTTGGTCCGGTGACGGGAGGCGTTTCGCCTTCCCCGGGCACCCTACGCTGAGGTGGTGGAGCGAGGTCTCATGGCCAATACGCTGGTCGGTCGCAAGCGCATTCGCAAGTTCTTCGGGAAGATCCGGGAAGTCGCCGAGATGCCGAACCTCATCGAGGTTCAGAAGGCGTCCTACGACCAGTTCCTGATGGTGGACGAGCCGGAAGGCGGGCGCGCCGACGAGGGGCTGCAGAGCGTCTTCAAGTCGGTCTTCCCGATCTCCGATTTCGCCTCGACGGCGCTCCTGGAGTTCGTGCGCTACACCTTCGAGCAGCCGAAATACGACGTCGACGAGTGCCGCCAGCGCGGCATCACCTTCGCGGCCCCGCTCAAGGTGACGCTGCGCCTGATCGTGTTCGACGTGGATCCCGACACCGGCGCCAAGTCGGTCAAGGACATCAAGGAGCAGGACGTCTACATGGGCGACATGCCGCTCATGACGGACAACGGCACCTTCATCGTCAACGGCACCGAGCGCGTCATCGTCTCGCAGATGCACCGCTCGCCGGGCGTGTTCTTCGACCACGACAAGAGCAAGACGCACTCCTCCGGCAAGCTGCTGTTCGCCGCCCGCATCATCCCGTATCGCGGCTCCTGGCTCGACGTCGAGTTCGACGCCAAGGACATCGTGCACGTGCGCATCGACCGCAAGCGCAAGCTGCCGGTCACCTCGCTGCTGTTCGCGCTCGGCCTCGACGGTGAAGAAATCCTCTCGACCTTCTACAACCGCGTCTCCTACGAGCGGGACGGGGCGGATTGGCGCGTGCCGTTCGACGCCGAGCGGCTGAAGGGCTTCAAGGCCTCCGTCGACCTCATCGACGCCGATTCCGGCGAGGTGGTGCTGGAAGCCGGCAAGAAGCTCAACGCCCGCAACGCGCGCCTCATCGCCGAGAAGGGCACCAAGTTCCTCAAGGCGACCGACGAGGACCTCGTCGGCCAGTACATCGCCGAGGACCTCGTCAACGTGAACACCGGCGAGATCTGGGCCGAGGCCGGCGACGAGATCTCCGAGAAGCTCCTCAAGAGCCTCGACGAGGTCGGCGTCACCGAGATCCCGGTGCTCGACATCGACCACGTCAATGTCGGTCCCTACATCCGCAACACCCTCGCCGTGGACAAGAATTCCGGCCGCGAGGGCGCGCTGTTCGACATCTACCGCGTCATGCGTCCCGGCGAGCCGCCGACGCTCGACACCGCGGAGGCGATGTTCCACTCGCTGTTCTTCGACGCCGAGCGCTACGATCTCTCCGCGGTCGGCCGCGTGAAGATGAACATGCGCCTCGACCTCGACGCCGCCGACACCGTGCGCACGCTGCGCCGCGAGGACATGCTCGCGGTCGTCAAGGCGCTCGTCGACCTGCGCGACGGCAAGGGCGAGATCGACGACATCGACCACCTCGGCAACCGCCGGGTCCGCTCGGTCGGCGAGCTGATGGAGAACCAGTACCGTCTGGGCCTCCTGCGGATGGAGCGCGCCATCAAGGAGCGCATGTCCTCGGTCGATATCGACACGGTGATGCCGCAGGACCTCATCAACGCGAAGCCCGCCGCGGCGGCCGTGCGCGAGTTCTTCGGCTCGTCGCAGCTCTCGCAGTTCATGGACCAGACCAACCCGCTCTCGGAAGTGACGCACAAGCGCCGCCTCTCGGCGCTCGGCCCGGGCGGTCTGACCCGCGAGCGCGCCGGCTTCGAGGTGCGCGACGTGCACCCGACCCATTACGGCCGCATCTGCCCGATCGAGACGCCGGAAGGCCCGAATATCGGCCTGATCAACTCGCTGGCGACGTTTGCCCGCGTGAACAAGTACGGCTTCATCGAGACGCCGTTCCGCCGGGTGAAGGACGGCGTGGTGACCGACGAGGTCGCCTACCTCTCCGCCATGGAGGAGGCGAAGTACTACGTCGCCCAGGCCAATGCCGGCATGGACGAGAACCGCAAGCTGACGGACGACCTCGTCGTCTGCCGCCGCGCGGGTGAGGTCATCGTGGTCGCCCCCGACCGCGTCGATCTCATGGACGTGAGCCCGAAGCAGCTCGTCTCGGTCGCCGCGGCGCTGATCCCGTTCCTCGAGAACGACGACGCCAACCGCGCGCTGATGGGCTCGAACATGCAGCGCCAGGCGGTGCCGCTGGTTCGCGCCGACGCGCCCTTCGTCGGCACCGGCATGGAGGCCGTGGTCGCCCGCGATTCCGGCGCCGCCATCGCCGCCCGTCGCTCCGGCATCGTCGATCAGGTGGACGCCACCCGTATCGTCATCCGCGCCACGGAAGAGACCGACCCGACCAAGCCCGGCGTCGACATCTACCGCCTGCAGAAGTTCCAGCGCTCCAACCAGTCGACCTGCATCACGCAGAAGCCGCTGGTGCGCGTCGGCGAGCCGGTGAAGAAGGGCGAGATCATCGCCGATGGGCCGTCCACGGAGTTCGGCGAGCTGGCGCTCGGCCGCAACGTGCTCGTCGCGTTCATGCCCTGGAACGGCTACAACTTCGAGGACTCGATCCTGCTCTCCGAGCGGATCGTGAAGGATGACGTGTTCACCTCGATCCATATCGAGGAATTCGAGGTGATGGCCCGCGACACCAAGCTGGGTCCGGAGGAGATCACCCGCGACATCCCGAACGTCTCGGAGGAGGCGCTCAAGAACCTCGACGAGGCCGGCATTGTCTATATCGGCGCCGAGGTTCATGCCGGCGACATCCTCGTCGGCAAGATCACGCCGAAGGGCGAGAGCCCGATGACGCCGGAGGAGAAGCTCCTGCGCGCCATCTTCGGCGAGAAGGCGTCCGACGTGCGCGACACCTCGCTTCGGGTTCCCCCGGGCGTGACCGGCACGATCGTCGAGGTCCGGGTGTTCAACCGCCACGGCGTCGACAAGGACGAGCGCGCCCAGGCGATCGAGCGCGAGGAGATCGAGCGTCTCGCCAAGGACCGCGACGACGAGCAGACCATCCTCGACCGCAACACCTATGCGCGTCTCGCCGAGGTTCTGATCGGCCAGTCGCCGATCGCCGGACCGAAGGGCTTCCGCAAGGACACCACGCTGACCCGCGAGATCATCAGCGAGTATCCCCGCTCGCAATGGTGGCAGTTCGCCGTCGTCGACGACCGTCTGATGACGGAGATCGAGGCGATGCAGAAGCAGTACGACGAGTCGAAGAAGCGCCTCGAGCAGCGCTTCCTCGACAAGGTCGAGAAGCTGCAGCGCGGCGACGAGCTTCCGCCCGGCGTCATGAAGATGGTCAAGGTCTTCGTGGCGGTGAAGCGCAAGATCCAGCCCGGCGACAAGATGGCCGGCCGCCACGGCAACAAGGGTGTCGTGTCGCGCATCGTGCCGATCGAGGACATGCCGTTCCTCGAGGATGGCACGCATGCCGACATCGTGCTCAACCCGCTCGGCGTGCCCTCGCGCATGAACGTCGGTCAGATCCTCGAGACCCACCTCGGCTGGGCGGCTGCGGGCTTGGGTCGCAAGGTCTCGAAGGCGGTCGATGCCTATCTGAAGACGCAGGACATCGGCCCGCTGAAGGAGGAGATGAAGGCGATCTACTCCCCCGCCGAGCTGGAAGGCCTGTCGGACGAGGATCTGGCGGAGGCCGGCAACAACGTCCGCCGCGGCGTGCCGATGGCGACCCCGGTGTTCAACGGCGCCAAGGAAGCCGACATCGAGACGATGCTGGAGATGGCCGGGCTCGACCGCTCGGCGCAGTCGACGCTCTACGACGGGCGGACCGGCGAGCCCTTCGACCGCAAGGTCACCATGGGCTACATCTACATGCTGAAGCTGCACCACCTCGTGGACGACAAGATCCACGCGCGCTCGATCGGCCCGTACTCGCTCGTCACCCAGCAGCCCCTGGGCGGCAAGGCGCAGTTCGGCGGCCAGCGCTTCGGTGAGATGGAGGTCTGGGCGCTGGAGGCCTACGGTGCGGCCTACACGCTGCAGGAGATGCTCACGGTGAAGTCGGACGACGTGGCCGGCCGCACCAAGGTCTACGAGGCGATCGTCCGCGGCGACGACACCTTCGAGGCCGGCATCCCCGAATCCTTCAACGTGCTCGTCAAGGAGATGCGCTCGCTCGGCCTCAACGTCGAGCTGACGAACTCCAAGCAGCAGCAGGCGGCCAACGACCAGATCGAGCCGCCGGCCGACGCCGCCGAGTAACGACCGGTATCACCTCCCGCGGCGGCGCCTTTCCCGAGGCGCCGCCGCGGTCGAGCGGGAAGGGGCGGGGCCTTCCGACGACCCACGACGGCCAGCGGCGCTCCGGCAGAGCGCGGCGCCATGAGGATGAAGCCGGGACGGCCCAGGCGCGGGGCAGCCGGCGAGCAAGGAGCGGATCATGAACCAAGAGGTCATGAACCTTTTCAATCAGCAGGCCCAGCCGCAGAGCTTCGACCAGATCAAGATCTCGATCTCGTCGCCGGAAAAAATTCTCTCGTGGTCCTACGGCGAGATCAAGAAGCCGGAGACGATCAACTACCGCACCTTCAAGCCCGAGCGTGACGGCCTGTTCTGCGCGCGCATCTTCGGGCCGATCAAGGACTACGAGTGCTTGTGCGGCAAGTACAAGCGCATGAAGTACAAGGGCGTCATCTGCGAGAAGTGCGGCGTCGAGGTCACCCTCGCGCGCGTCCGGCGCGACCGCATGGGCCATATCGAGCTGGCGGCGCCCGTCGCCCACATCTGGTTCCTGAAGTCGCTGCCCTCGCGCATCGGCCTGCTGCTCGACATGGCGCTCAAGGACCTTGAGCGGATCCTGTACTTCGAATCCTACGTCGTCATCGAGCCGGGCCTCACCCCCCTCAAGGAGCGTCAGCTCCTGTCGGAGGAGGAGTACCTGCGCGCGCAGGAGGAGTACGGCGAGGATTCGTTCACGGCGATGATCGGCGCCGAGGCGATCCGGCGTATCCTGCAGGAACTCGACCTCGAAGGCATCGCGACCTCGCTCAAGGAGGAGATCGCGACGACGACCTCCGAGCTGAAGCCGAAGAAGCTGATGAAGCGCCTCAAGATCATCGAGGCGTTCCAGCTCTCCGGCAACCGCCCCGAGTGGATGATCCTAACGGTTGTGCCCGTCATCCCGCCGGACCTGCGCCCCCTGGTCCCGCTGGATGGTGGCCGCTTCGCCACCTCCGACCTCAACGACCTCTATCGCCGCGTCATCAACCGCAACAACCGCCTCAAGCGGCTGATCGAGCTGCGCGCGCCGGATATCATCATCCGCAACGAGAAGCGCATGCTTCAGGAAGCGGTGGATGCGCTGTTCGACAACGGCCGCCGCGGCCGCGTCATCACGGGTGCCAACAAGCGCCCGCTGAAGTCGCTCGCCGACATGCTGAAGGGCAAGCAGGGCCGGTTCCGCCAGAACCTGCTCGGCAAGCGCGTCGACTACTCGGGCCGCTCGGTCATCGTGGTTGGTCCCGAGCTGAAGCTGCACCAGTGCGGCCTGCCGAAGAAGATGGCGCTGGAGCTGTTCAAGCCGTTCATCTACGCGCGCCTCGACGCCAAGGGTTTCTCCGCGACCGTCAAGCAGGCGAAGAAACTCGTCGAGAAGGAGAAGCCCGAAGTTTGGGATATCCTCGATGAGGTCATCCGCGAGCATCCCGTGATGCTCAACCGCGCGCCGACGCTGCACCGCCTCGGAATCCAGGCCTTCGAGCCGAAGCTGATCGAGGGCAAGGCGATCCAGCTCCACCCGCTGGTCTGCGCCGCGTTCAACGCCGACTTCGACGGCGACCAGATGGCCGTGCACGTCCCCCTGAGCCTCGAGGCTCAGCTGGAAGCGCGCGTCCTGATGATGTCGACCAACAACATCCTGCACCCGGCCAACGGTCAGCCGATCATCGTGCCGTCGCAGGACATCGTCCTCGGCCTCTACTACCTCTCGATCGTCGCCGACGGCGCGGTCGGCGAGCACAAGGCCGACGACAAGAACAACCCGATGCAGGGTGTGTTCGGCGATATCGGTCAGCTCGAGCACGCGCTCGCGGCCAAGACCGTCTCGCTGCACTCGAAGATCAAGTGGCGCTGGCGCGGCCTCGGGCCGGACGGCGAGCCCGTGTCGAAGATCTACGACACGACGCCCGGCCGCGTGATCCTGTCCGGCGTGCTGCCGCTGCACCCGAAGGTGCCCTTCGACGTCGTCAACAAGCTGATGACCAAGAAGGAAATCTCGGCGATGATCGACACCGTCTACCGCCACTGCGGTCAGAAGGAGTCGGTGATCTTCTGCGACCGCATCATGGCGCTCGGCTTCAGCCACGCCTTCCGCGCCGGCATCTCGTTCGGCAAGGACGACATGGTCGTGCCGGAGAACAAGTGGTCGATCGTCGACGACACCCGCGCGCTCGTGAAGGATTACGAGCAGCAGTACAACGACGGCCTGATCACCCAGGGCGAGAAGTACAACAAGGTCGTCGATGCCTGGGCCAAGTGCTCGGACAAGCTCGCCGCCGAGATGATGGGCCGGATCTCCGCCGTCCAGAAGGACGACAAGGGAGCCGACAAGCAGGTCAACTCGATCTACATGATGAGCCACTCGGGCGCCCGTGGTTCGCCCGCGCAGATGAAGCAGCTCGCGGCGATGCGCGGCCTCATGGCCAAGCCGTCGGGCGAGATCATCGAGACCCCGATCATCTCGAACTTCAAGGAAGGCCTCGACGTTCTCGAGTACTTCAACTCCACCCACGGCGCCCGTAAGGGCCTCGCGGACACGGCGCTGAAGACCGCGAACTCGGGCTACCTGACCCGCCGCCTCGTCGACGTGGCGCAGGATGCCGTCATCCGCGAGACGGATTGCGGCACGACGAACGGCATCAAGATGCGCGCCATCATCGATGCCGGCCAGGTCGTCGCCCCGCTCGCCATCCGCATCCTGGGCCGCGCCACAGCCGAGGATCTGGTGGCCCAGGACGGGACCGTCATCGTCAAGACCGGCGAGACGATCGAGGAGAAGCATCTGCCGGCGATCAACGCCGCCGGCATCCAGGAGGTGAAGATCCGCTCGGTGCTGGTCTGCCAGACCAAGAGCGGCGTCTGCGCCACCTGCTACGGGCGCGACCTCGCCCGCGGCACGCCCGTCAACATGGGCGAGGCTGTCGGCGTCATCGCGGCGCAGTCGATCGGCGAGCCGGGCACCCAGCTCACCATGCGCACCTTCCACATCGGCGGCGCGGCGCAGATCGCGGACTCCTCCTTCATCGAGTCGAGCTTCGAGGGCACGATCCGGATCCGCAACCGGTCGCTGGCCAAGAACTCGGACGGCGACCTCATCGCCACCGGCCGCTCGGTCGCGGTGGTGATCGTCGGGCCGGACGGCACCGAGCGGGCGGTCCACCGCCTGCAGTACGGCGCCAAGGTTCGCGTGGACGAGGGCGACACGATCAAGCGCGGGCAGCGGATCGCCGAGTGGGATCCCTATACCCGTCCGATCGTCGCCGAGGTGGACGGCATCGTCGGCTACGAGGATCTCTACGATGGCCAGTCCATCACGGAGACCACCGACGAGTCGACCGGTATCGCCAAGCGCGTCGTCATCGACTGGCGCGGCTCGGCCCGCACCTCCGACCTGAAGCCGGCCATGCTCGTGCTGGATCAGGACGGCAAGCCGGTGAAGCTCGCCCGCGGCTCGGATGCCCGCTACTTCCTGCCGGTCGATGCCATCATCGGTCTCGATCCGGGGGCGAAGGTGAAGGCCGGCGACGTGCTGGCCCGCGTCTCGACGGAGTCCGCCAAGACCCGCGACATCACCGGCGGTCTGCCGCGGGTGGCGGAGCTGTTCGAGGCGCGTCGTCCGAAGGACGCGGCGATCATCGCCGAGAAGTCGGGCACGATCGCCTTCGGCCGCGACTACAAGAACAAGCGTCGCCTGACGCTGACGCCGCACGACGGTTCGGAGGCGGTCGAGTACCTGATCCCCAAGGGCAAGCACATCCACTTGCAGGACGGGGACGTGGTGGAACTCGGCGACTACATTGTCGACGGCAATCCGGCGCCGCACGACATCCTGGCGATCAAGGGCGTGGAGGAGCTTGCCGCCTACCTCGTCAACGAGATCCAAGAGGTCTACCGGCTCCAGGGCGTGTCGATCAACGACAAGCACATCGAGGTCATCGTCCGGCAGATGCTGCAGAAGGTGGAGATCACCGACGGCGGCGATTCGGACATCCTCACGGGCGACCAGATCGACCGGACGGAGCTCGCCGAGTACAACGAGAAGCTGCTCGCCGAGGGCAAGAAGCCGATCCAGGGCGTTCCGGTCCTGCTCGGCATCACCAAGGCGTCGCTGCAGACCAAGTCGTTCATCTCGGCCGCTTCGTTCCAGGAGACCACCCGCGTCCTCACCGAGGCCGCGGTCAACGGCAAGGTCGACACCCTGGAAGGGCTGAAGGAGAACGTCATCGTCGGCTCGCTGATCCCGGCCGGCACCGGCTCGCTCGCGGCGGATATCCGCTCGATCGCGCGCCGCCGCGACAGCCTGATCCTGCAGCAGCGCTCCGCCGAGAACGCGGCCAACGCCGCCGAACTCAGCGAACTGCCCGCGGCCGAGTAAGGCCTCCGGCGACGATCGCCCGTCCGCGGTTCACGGAC
Source organism: Methylorubrum rhodesianum (assembly GCF_014199985.1). Classification (GTDB taxonomy): domain Bacteria; phylum Pseudomonadota; class Alphaproteobacteria; order Rhizobiales; family Beijerinckiaceae; genus Methylobacterium; species Methylobacterium rhodesianum. The sequence goes on from NZ_JACHOS010000003.1 coordinate 223,925, forward strand.
GGGGGAAGGTGGACGAGAAAAGCCCCGGCTCGCGAGAGCCGGGGCTTTTTCGTTGAGTCCGGGCGTGCCCGATCCTTTCGCGATCGCGGGTTTGGATGTCCCGCAAGCGCCGCGATCGCGAGGCGCGGGGAGGGGGCGACGAAGCGATCGGCCTCGAAGCGGGCGCGGGCGTGACCTGCGATCCGCCCTCCGGGGCCGCCAGGCACCCGGCCCGTCCGATCCGTCCGGCGCATCGGATCAGACGAGCAACGGCGCCTTCGTCTGGGGTGCTTCGCCCGACATTTGAATTGGCGCGGGCGAAAATTTGAAACCTGGGAAAATTACAGTATTAGCCGGCTTGTTTTGACTTGTTTGTCATGCGCTTGTCATCGGTCTCAGCGCATTCCAGCGAAGGGCCGTAGGCGTGTCGCGCTTGCCCGAAAGACACGTCTCGGACTGCAGGCATCGGGTTGTCTGCACGAATGACAATAAAATCTTTGGAGATGAAAATGGCCTCGACTGCCGGTCCCATCAAGAATGTGATCGTGATGATCGCAGACGGTGCGGGCTTCAATACACTCGAGGCAACCCGTCTTTACCTGAACGGTCTCGCGAACGGCGATCCGCGGGCGGGCGCGGCCGGCAAGGTGCTGGTTGCCGACGGACCCAGCTTCACCGCCACCGCGCAGTCGGTCTACCCGCTCGACAACCGCACCACACCCGTTCCCGGCGAGACCGGCCTCGCCCAGAACCCGACTGTGGTCTACGACCCGGCCAAGAACTACGATTTCACCCGCGTCGCGGGCCTCGACCCGAATGGCCAGCCCCGCGCCTTCGCGGGCTACGAGTGGAACCGCAATACCTATCCCGATTCGGGCAACACCGCCTCGTCCATCGCCACCGGCGGCAAGACCTACAACAACGCCATCGACGTCGACGGCAACGGCTCGGACCTGTTCTCGATCGCGGAACTCGCCAAGCAGCAGGGCAAGGCGACCGGTGTCGTCACCACCGTGCAGTTCAGCGACGCGACGCCCTCGGCGACGGGCGGCGCCCACAACATCGCCCGCTCGAACGCCAACCAGATCGCCCGGGAGATGTTCGGGAGCGGCACGCTCGACGTGATCGCCGGCACCGGCAACCCGGATTACGACGATAACGGGCGCCTGCGCACCGCGCCGGACAACACCTGGATCGGCGCCGACCTCTGGAACGGCCTGAAGGCCGACACCTACCGCTCGCAGGACGGGGCGAGCTGGAACCTGCTGCAGGACCGCGCCGCGATCCAGGCCGCGGGCACCGGCACACCGACGGCCGAGCGCCTGGCGATGATCTCGAAGGCGTTCACCAGCAGCAACTTCAACCGCTCGGGGGAGGCGCCGCCGAACGGCACCGAGATCCCCTTCAGCGTGCCGCGCCTCGAATCCTCGGCCACGCTGTCCGAGCTGTCGCTCGCCGCCCTCAACAAGCTGAACGCCGATCCGGACGGTCTCTACCTGATGATCGAGGGCGGCGCCGTCGATCGCGCCATGCACGCGAACAATCGCGGTCGGATGATCGAGGAATACATCGACTTCAACAACGCGGTGAAGACGGTCGTCGACTACATCAACTCGCCGACGAGCCGGGCGACCTTCGAGGACACCCTGCTCATCGTCACCGCCGACCACGACCACCTGTTCTTCGGCCCCGAAGGTGCCACCATTCCCTACCAGCCGGTCCAGCCCGACCGGAACGGCGACGGCGTGCCGGAGGGCCTGTTCTTCTCGGGCAGCCACTCGAACCAGATTATTCCGCTCTTCGCCGCGGGCGCCGGATCGGCCCAGATCAAGCAGCTCGCCGACCAGACCGACTCCTTCACCAACGCGCAGGGTCAGGTGGTCGGCAGCGGGCGCGCCTACACGGACGAGGCCGAGCTCGGCAACTACCTGCTGGGGGCCACCCGCCTCGGCGCCACGGCGGTGACCACCGGCAACGACAACCTGATCGGCACCGATGCCGGCGAGACGCTGGACGGGCTCGCGGGCAACGACGTCATCGACGGGCGCGGCGGCAACGACACCCTGATCGGCGGCCTCGGCAACGACGTGCTGCGCGGCGGTCTCGGCAACGACACCGTCACCGGCGGCGCGGGCAACGACACCGCCCTGTTCAACGTCAGCACCGACGGTGCCGACCAGATCAATCTCGGCGAGGGCAGCGACCGCGTCGATGTCTCGGCGGCCGCCGCCGGGCAGGTGCGCCTGACCTTCACCTCCGCCGAGGTCGGCAACGGCAGCGCCAACGACGGACGCGCGAGCGCCAACCAGGATGGCGGCCTCGCCGTGCGGCTGCAGGCCGAGGGGGCCGACGGTGCCCTGACCGGCTCCGTCAGCCGCATCGACGACGAGGGCATCACCCTGGTCGCGACGACGGACGGCCTCACCTTCGACGTGCGCGACCTCGTCGCCGGGACGGAGCGGGGCGACACCTTCCGGGTCGTGGCGCTGGGGACCTCGGCCGCCGATACGCTCACGCCGCTCACCGGCCGCACGGCCGAGAGCCACTACATCAATGCCGGCCAGGGCGACGACAGGGTCACCGGCGGCAGCGCTGCCGACTTCCTCGTCGGCGGCGCCGGCAACGACACGCTGGACGGCCTCGCCGGCAACGACAGCTTCATCGGCGGCGCGGGCAACGACCGCATCAATGGCGGCGCGGGCACCGACCGCGCCATCTTCTCCTACGCCCTCGGCAGCCTCGCCCTGGGGCGCGACGCGAGCGGGTTCCTCGCCCTCACGGGCAGCGAGGGCACCGATACGGTGACGGGAATCGAGCAGTTCCAGTTCAGCGACCGGGTTGTCGACCGCGCCGACGGCACGCCCCTCGTTGACGACCTGTTCTACCTTACCCGGTACAAGGACGTGCTCGCCTCCGGGCAGGATGCCGACGCGCACTACGCCGCCTACGGCGCGAGCGAGGGCCGCGATCCCAACGCCTTCTTCTCCGCCAAGGGCTATGCCGGCATCAACGCCGACGCCGTCCGCTCGGGCGCCAACGCCCTGAGCCATTACGAGACCACCGGCTACAAGGAGGGCCGCGATCCGGGCGTCGGCTTCGACAACGAGTTCTACCTCGCCCGCAACAAGGACGTCGCCGCCGCCGGGCTCAACCCGCTCAAGCACTATCTCGAATACGGCCAGTCCGAGGGCCGCGCCATCTTCGAGGCGGTCGGCAAGGCGGACACCATCAAGGGCGGGTTCGACGCCGAGTTCTACCTGCTCGGCAATGCCGACGTCCTTCAGGCGGCCCAGGCCTCAGGCCGGACCGACACCTTCGCCTACGCCCGCCAGCATTTCGATACCTATGGCTGGAAGGAGGGCCGGGATCCGAACGCGGTGTTCGACACCAAGGGCTATCTCGCCGCCTACAGGGACGTGGCGCAGGCCGGCATCAACCCGCTGAACCACTACGACACCTACGGCTGGAAGGAGGGTCGCGACCCCGCCCGCGACTTCGACAGCTCGGCCTATCTGCAGGCCAATGCCGACGTGGCTCAGGCCGGTCTCAACCCCCTGCAGCACTACCTCCAGTACGGCCTCGTCGAGAACCGGACCGTCCTCAACGACGGACGCTTCGATTTCGGCCTGATCGGCTGAGATCCCATCCGGCCGGGCCTTCCAGGATCGGGGATCACCGCCTCGCCCGGGCGCTGCGCGGACCGGTCGAGGCGGTGTCGGCGTCGATCACGCCGACACCCGTGGGCGGCGGCCGGCCACCTCGGTGCGGACCGGGCCCACGGGTTGTGGGAGAGCCGTGATGCGCGCCCGCGGGGGCGCCGCGTCACGGTTCCGGCGTCTCCGCCCCGCGCCTCACCGCCCCGTGCGCACCCGGGTCCAGGCGCGCGTCACGAAGCGCTGGGTCGAGTCGTTCCAGGCGGTGTTGACTGAGAGCCGCTGCATCACCGCCTCGTCCGGGTAGATGCCGGGATTGTTGCGGATCTCCGGCTTCACGAATTTCTGCGAGGCGAGATTGCCGTTGGCGAAGGAGACGAAGTTGGTGTTGGCCGCGGCCACCTCGGGGCGCATCATGTAGTCGATGAAGGCGTGGGCCTCGGCCGGGTGGGCGGCGTCCTTCGGGATCGCGAAGGCGTCGAACCACATCAGCGCGCCCTCCTTCGGGATGAAGTAGGCGACCTCGACGCCGTTCTTCGATTCCTCGGCGCGCTTCCTGGCCTGCATCACGTCGCCGGAATAGCCGACCGCGAGGCAGACATCGCCGTTGGCGAGCCCGTTGATGTATTCCGAGGAGTGAAACTTCCGAACCGAGCCGCGGACCTTGTAGAGCGCGTCGGTCACGGCCGTGATGTCGTCCCAGCGCTTCGAATCGGACTTGTAGCCGTAGAAGGGCAGGATCGAGGGGATCAGGTCCTCGGGGGAGTCGAGGAGCATGACTCCGCAATCCTTGAGCTTCGAGATGAAGCCCGGATTGAGCACGAGGCTCCAGCTGTTGAGGGGCGCGTTGGCGCCCAGCCGCTCGCGCACGGCGGCGACGTTCACGCCGATGCCGGTGGTGCCCCACATGTAATCGACGGCGTAGGTGTTGCCGGGATCATAGGCCTGCAGCCGGCCCGTGATCTCCGGCCACGCGTTCTTGAGGTTCGGGATCTTCGCCTTGTCGAGGGGCTGGAACACCCCGGCCTTGATCAGGCGCTGCAGGAACGGGCCGGAGGGCACGACGATGTCGTAGCCGGACTTGCCGGCCAGGAGCTTCGTCTCGAGGATCTCGTTGTTGTCATAGGTGTCGTAGACGACCTTGATCCCCGTCTCCTTGGTGAAGTCGTCGAGCACCTTCGGGTCGATGTAGTCCGACCAGTTGTAGATGTTGACGACCCGCTCCTCGGCCCGCACGCTGCCGGCCGCCCAGAGCAGAAGGGGGAGGGCGGCGAGCCCTCCCAGCAGGCGCCGCCGGATCACGATTTACCCCGCGCGGCGGTGACGGCGATCTCGACGCGGTATTCGGGGGCGACGAGCCGGGCTTCCACGGTGGCGCGGGCGGGCGGGTTGTCCCGGTCGACCCAGGCGTCCCAGGCGGCGTTCATCTCGGCGAAGCCGCCGATGTCGGCGAGGTAGATCGTCGCCGACAGGATGCGGGACTTGTCGCTGCCCGCCGCCAGCAGCAACCGGTCGATCTGCTCCAGGATCTGCTGGGTCTGCGCGGTGACGCCGGTGCCGACGACGTCGGCGGCCACCTGACCGGCCAGGAAGACGAGGTCGCCGTGGGCCACCGCTTGGCTCATGCGGGGGCCGGTCTCGTAGCGTTCGATGGTCATGGGGCGCCGGTCTCGATTCGTTGGAAGGCGGACCCTTCTGCCGTCGCGGACGGTTCCCCGTAAAGGGGGCCGGCCCAGACCCCTGAAGCCCGGCCCCTGATGCGGATCGTGAGGGGCCTGCCCGCGCCGCCCGCATTTTTTGCGCTACGGCGCGCGTCGCGAGGCAACCGGCATCGTCATTCGCGCGTTTGTCCCATGAATACGGCCAAGTCTTCGGGTCGGATCTTCAGGCCTAGGACGCTTTTCGGGGTTGGAGCCAAATGGAAATTCTGTGGACCATCATCATCGGCTTCGTGGCCGGCGTCATCGCCAAGTTCATCATGCCTGGTGACAAGGAGCCCGCGGGCTTCATCATGACGACGATCCTCGGCATCGTCGGCGCCTTCGTCGCGACCTTCATCGGACAGGCGGTCGGCTGGTATGGACCCAACGAGGGGGCCCGCTTCATCGGCTCGATCGTCGGCGCCTGCGTCGTTCTGGCGATCTACGGCTTCATCGCCGGCCGCACCAGCAGCCGCTCGCTCTGACGCCCGGGCTTCAAAGAGCCCAAACGGAAAAGGGGCGCTCCTCGGGAGCGCCCCTTTTCCGTTCGCGGTCGCATCGGCCCGCGGCGCTGAAGCGGGCGCGCTGGCCGGTCGGGTGCGCGAAGCCCGTCAGCCGGTCAGGTCGCGCCCGCCCGCGGCGGCGGCCTTGACGGCGCAGTGGCCGGTGGCGCCGCGCACGGCGAGCCCGACGCCGACCACCAGGGCGGCGAGACTCAGGAGCTTGTTGGGTCGGGGCTGGGCCGCCGCCGCGGCGATCCCGAGCCCGAGCGCGACGGAGACCGCCCGCTCGGTCATGCTCAGGTTCGGCTCGCCCGAAAAAATGTCTTCGATCATCTCGTTCACGATGGATTCGCTCCTGTTGGCGCTATCGCGGGGCGAACGCGGGGCGGGCGGTGCCGTTCCGTCGGAGGACGGTTACGAGGCCCTCTGCGCCTCGGCGAGCCGTTCGTCGTCGATCGCCCGCGCCCGCACCGCCGCTTCCCGCGCGAGGTGACGCCCGGCATAGGCCTCGAAGGCGGGGCGCTTCGGGATCGTGCCGAACTGCATCCCCCACCCGAGATGCGAGGCGACGTAGAGGTCGGCGGCGCTGAACCGGTCGCCCGCCACGAACTCGACGTCGGAGACGGCGCCTTCCAGGGTGTCGAGGGCCGTCTCCAGGCTGCCGTAGCCGACCATGCCCTGCACGCGCGGGTCGTCGGGCAGACTGACCTTGAGCACTCCGTTCGTCACCGCCGCCTCGAGCGGGCCGGCGCAGAAGAACAGCCAGCGGTAATAGGGACCGCGGTCGCGGTGATCCGGCGCGGGAGCAAGCCCCGCCTGCGGGAAGGCGTCGGCGAGATAGGCGAGGATCGCGGGGCATTCGGTCACGACCGTGCCGCCGTGGCACAGCGCCGGCACCTTCCCCATCGGGTTGATCGCCCGGTAGGCCGGCGCCTTCATGGAGGCGCCGTAGCCGAGGATCTCGGTGCGGTAGGGCGCGCCGACCTCCTCCAGCATCCAGCGGACGATCCGGCCGCGGGACATCGGGTGGGTGTAGAAGACGAGGTCGTCGGACATCGGCGGGCTCCGGGGCGCATCACCCGCGCGGCGGGCGTGATCCCGGTGTTAGGCGAGGGCGCGCGACCGAGGAAGTCGCGACCGCGCGATCCTCAAAGCCGTACGATCTCAGAACCGGGCGATGACCTGGAAGCGCACGGTCCGCGGCGCGCCGGGCAGGATGTTGTTGTTGTGCGCGGAGACGGTGTAGCGCCGGTCGAACAGGTTCCTCGATATCGACCTGAGTGCACGGTTTCGCTGAACGCGTAGAACACGCCGGCATCGAAGCGGGAGAAGCTCGGCAGGCGCACCGTGCTGTCCGACGATGCGAGGCTGGCGTTCTGCTGGAGGTAGCCCAGGCCGACGGAGAAAGAAGTCGGCCGTTGTGCGCCAGGCAACGGAGCCGAGCAGCATCGGCCGCACCAGAGCACGGCTCTCACGCGCCTTCTTCACAAAACGCCCCCTTACTTATTGAAATAGGTAGGGGAGTCTTTGCAATAATCCAGCTCATTTTGAGAAAAGGTGGTTCGTTCCAGATCTTCCATTGTCTTATGGAAATCAGGCGATCGGAACTGTTCTTTTATGCAGCCCGCCCGCGCGGCGGGGTGCCGCTCTAACCGCTCGGGCCACAAGCCTTGGGCCAAAAGCAAAGAGCGCGGCCCCCGGAGGGACCGCGCTCTTCAAGCATTCGATGGGACGGTGAGGGAGGGCTTACTCGCCCGACGACTCCCGGCGGCGCTCGCCGCGGTCGCGGCGGGGGCCGCGGTCGCCGCGATCACCTCGGTCGCTGCGCTCCTCGCGCTCCGGCTCGCCGCGCTCCGCGCGCTCGGCCTTGAGCTTCTCGGTGATGTCCTCGCCGGTCTCCTGATCGACGACCTTCATCGACAGGCGGATCTTGCCGCGCTCGTCGGCGCCGAGGAACTTCACCTTGACCTTCTGGCCCTCCTTCACGACGTCGCCGACCTTGGCGACGCGCTGCGGGGCGAGCTCCGAGATGTGGACGAGGCCGTCCTTGGCGCCGAAGAAGTTCACGAAGGCGCCGAACTCCATGATCTTGACGATCGTGCCGTCGTAGATCGTGCCGGCCTCGGGCTCGGCGACGATGGAGCGGATCCAGTTATAGGCCGCCTTGATCGCCTTGCCGTCGGAGGAGGCGATCTTCACGACGCCGGTATCCTCGATGTTGATCTTGGCGCCGGTCTTCTCGACGATCTCGCGGATGATCTTGCCGCCGGTGCCGATCACGTCGCGGATCTTGTCGGTGGGGATCTGCATCGTCTCGATGCGCGGCGCGTACTCGCCGAGCTCCGGACGGGCCGCGGTCAGGGCGTGCGCCATCTCGCCGAGGATGTGGGCGCGGCCGTCCTTCGCCTGGGCGAGGGCGACGCGCATGATCTCCTCGGTGATGCCGGCGATCTTGATGTCCATCTGGAGCGAGGTGATGCCCTCGTCCGTGCCGGCCACCTTGAAGTCCATGTCGCCGAGGTGATCCTCGTCGCCGAGGATGTCGGAGAGCACCGCGAAGCGCTCGCCTTCGAGGATGAGGCCCATGGCGATGCCGGCCACCGGACGGCGCAGGGGCACGCCCGCATCCATCAGCGACAGCGAGCCGCCGCAGACGGAGGCCATGGAGGAGGAGCCGTTCGACTCGGTGATCTCGGAGACCACGCGGATCGTGTACGGGAACTCGTGGGCCGGCGGCAGAACGGGCCGGATCGCGCGCCAGGCGAGCTTGCCGTGGCCGATCTCGCGGCGGCCGGGCGAACCCATGCGGCCGGTCTCACCGACGGAGTAGGGAGGGAAGTTGTAGTGGAGCAGGAACCGCTCCTTGTAGGTTCCCTCCAGCGCGTCGATGAACTGCTCGTCCTCGCCGGTGCCCAGCGTGGCGACGACCAGCGCCTGGGTCTCGCCGCGGGTGAACAGCGAGGAGCCGTGGGCACGCGGCAGCACGCCGACTTCCGAGACGATCGGACGGACCGTCTTCACGTCACGACCATCGATCCGGCTTCCGGTGTCGAGGATGTTCCAGCGGACCACCTTCGACTGCGCCTCCTTGAAGGCGGCCTTGACCTTCTCAGGCGAGAACTTCTGCTCGCCCTCGGCCGGGCAGAGGGCGGCGACCACCTTCGCCTTCACGGCGTCGACGGCGGCATAGCGCTCCTGCTTGACCGTCTTCTTGTAGGCCTCGCGCAGCTCCGCCTCGCAGATGTCGAGGACGGCGGTCTCCACGTCGGCGTTCTCCGGCGGGGAGAAGTCGCGCGGCTCCTTGGCGGCCTTCTCGGCGAGACGAATGATCGCCTCGATGACCGGCTGGAAGTGCTTGTGGCCGAACATCACGGCCCCGAGCATCACGTCCTCGGAGAGCTCCTTGGCCTCGGACTCGACCATCAGCACGGCGTCCTGGGTGCCGGCGACGACGAGGTCGAGGGTGGACTCGGCGATCTCGGTCACCAGCGGGTTCAGCTTGTAGCCGCCGTTGAGGTAGCCGACACGGGCCGCGCCGATCGGGCCCATGAACGGCACGCCGGACAGCGTCAGCGCGGCGGAGGCCGCCACCATCGAGACGATGTCGGGATCGTTCTCGAGGTCGTGGGAGAGGACGGTGACGACGACCTGGGTGTCGTTGCGCCAGCCCTCGACGAAGAGCGGACGGATCGGACGGTCGATCAGACGGGAGACCAGCGTCTCCTTCTCGGAGGGACGGCCCTCGCGCTTGAAGTAGCCGCCCGGGATGCGGCCGGCGGCGTAGGCGCGCTCCTGGTAGTTCACGGTCAGCGGCATGAAGTCGATGCCGGCCTTGGGCTCCTTGGCCGCGACCACGGTCGCGAGCACGGTGGTCTCGCCGTAGGTGGCGACCACGGCGCCGTCGGCCTGACGGGCGGTCTTGCCGGTCTCGAGAACGAGCTTGCGGTCGCCCCAGATCAGCTCTTCACGTTGTACGTCGAACATGTGTGTCTTCTGCCTTCGAACATGCGGTGGGCTGAGCCCGGCGCCGCCAGAGGCAAGACGGCGAGACGCTTCATCGGAGAAGAAGCGTCTCGCGATCCTGCCCTGGCGCCCTTTGCCTTCAAGCCGCCCGGTGGTGGACCGGCCGGGCCCCATGCCCGGACAATCCTTCTTGGTATGCCGCGCTCTCTTTAGCGCCGAACCGGAATCCCCTTCGGCTGAAGAGCGCTTTCTGCGAAAACGCGGTCCCGAGGGACTGCGCGGAGGGCCTTAGCGGCGGATGCCGAGGCGCTCGATGAGGGTGCGGTAGCGCGCCTCTTCCTTGCGCTTCAGGTAGTCGAGCAGCGAGCGGCGCTGCGACACCAGCTTCAGGAGGCCGCGGCGGGAGTGGTTGTCCTTGCCGTGGGTCTTGAAGTGGGCGGTCAGGTTGGTGATCCGCTCGGTGAGGATGGCGATCTGGACCTCCGGCGAGCCGGTGTCCTTGTTGCCCTTGGCGTATTCCTTGATGAGCGCGGTCTTGCGCTCTGCCGTGATCGACATCGCAGGCCTTTCAGATGGAAGTTTGATCGGAGGCGCCGCCCGGAGGGCGGGTCGCTTGAAGCTTGCGGTCGGGCCGGTGCCGGGATGTCGTCCAGCACGGTCAGCCGCAAGCGGCACAAGCCCCGCCCGTCAGCCGGGTCGAGGCGGCGCGGACCATACACGAAATCGCGGGAAGTGCCAGTGCAGCCGCCCGCTCGGGCGACACCCGCTTCGGCGTGCCTCACAACCGGCGCGGATTTCGCGTTGTCGGACGCGACCCGCTCAAGGCACGCGAGACCTCATGCCGCCTCCCGCCCCCGGCACCCGCAAACCCGTGGCCGCCCTCCTCGCCGCAGAGACCGGGGCGGACGGTCCCTCGCTCGCGAGAAACCTCTCCGCCTTCAGCCTCGTCTGCCTCGGCGTCGGCGCGACGGTCGGGGCGGGGATCTTCGTGCTCACCGGCACGGCGGCGGCCCACTTCGCCGGGCCGGGGCTGATGCTGTCCTTCGTGCTCGGCGCGGTGGCGAGCGGGCTGGTGGCTCTGTGCTACGCGGAGCTTGCCGCGATGATGCCGGTCGCCGGCTCGACCTATTCCTACACCTACGCCACGCTCGGCGCGCTGCCGGCCTGGATCATCGGCTGGGATCTCGTGCTCGAATTCGCCATGGCCGCGGCGACCATCGCCGTCGGCTGGTCGGGCTACGCCCAGAGCCTCATGGCCGATGCGGGTCTGCGGCTGCCGGCGTGGCTCGCCGCGGCGCCGGGGGACGGCGGCCTCGTGAACGGGCCGGCGGCCCTCGTCACGCTGGCCCTGACCGCGCTCCTGATGCGCGACAACCGGCGGGCCGCCCGCACCAACGCCGTGCTGGTGGCGCTGAAGGTGGCGATCATCCTCGCCTTCCTCGGGATCGGTCTGGCGCATGTCCGGCCCGAGCTGTGGCGGCCGCTGGTGCCGGAGAACGAGGGTGCCTTCGGCGCCTTCGGCTGGAGCGGCGTCTTCCGCGGGGCCGGCGTGGTGTTCTTCGCCTATGTCGGCTTCGAGACGATCTCGACCGCCGCCGGCGAGACCCGCAATCCGCAGCGGGACGCGCCGGTGGGTCTGCTCGGCTCCCTCGTCGTCACCGCGGCCCTCTACGTGGCGGTGGCCGCGATGCTCACCGGCCTCGTGCCCTATCGCGAGCTCGACGTGGCCGACCCGATCGCGAAGGCGATGGCGGTGACGGGGCTGACCGGCGTCTCGGCGGCGATCAAGCTCGGCGCCCTGATCGGGCTGACGACGGCGGCGCTCACCGCGCTCTACGGGCAGGCGCGGATCGGCTACGCCATGGCCCGCGACCGCATGCTGCCGGACGTTTTTTCGCGGATCGGTGCGCGGAGCCGGACGCCGATCGTCGCGCAAGGGGTGATCGGGCTCGCCACCGCTCTCGTGGCCGCCCTGGTGCCGATCGACATCCTCGGCGAACTCGTCAGCATCGGCACGCTGTTCGCCTTCATTCTCGTCTGCGCCAGCGTTCTGATCCTGCGCCGCACGGAGCCGGACTTGGCGCGGCCCTTCCGGGTGCCGGGCGGCGCGACCGTGCCGGTGCTCGGCATCCTCGCCTGTCTCGCCCTGATGGCGAGCCTGCCCGGCGACACCTGGCTGCGTCTCCTGGCCTGGCTCGGCCTCGGGCTGGCGATCTGGTTCGGCTACGGCCGCCGGCGCGTCGAGGCGGATCCAGGTTTCGAAAGGACGCGTCCTTCCGCGGGTCCGGGACAGAGCCCGGGTTGAAGGGAGGCCGGGGCTCTGCCCCGGCTCCCCGCCGAAGGGATGATCCCTTCGCTCAGTAGGAGCGGTGCTGGCCCGCGGCGCGGCCGCCGCCGTAGCGGCGGCGCAGGTACGAGATGGCCTTGGGTAGGAGGAAGACGACGAGGATCTGGCGCAGGATCGAGCGCATCCGGTGGGACTCCGTGTCAGAGACTGAGGTCGGAGAGCAAATGCCCGGAGGGGCGCCCGCGTTCCCGGCTACAGTTCCAGCGAGAGCGTGACCGGGACGTGGTCGGACGGCTTCTCCCAGCCGCGCGCCGCGCGGAACACCTCGACCCGGCGGACCGTGCCGGCGAGATCGGGCGAGACCCAGGCGTGATCGAGGCGCCGACCCTTGTTGGCGAGTTCCCAGTTCGGCGAGCGGTAGCTCCACCACGTGTAGATCTTCTCCGGCTCCGGGGTGAGGAGGCGGGCCGCGTCGATCCAGCCGGCCTCGCCCCGCAGGGTCTCCAGGGCCTCGGTCTCGACGGGGGTGTGGCTCACCACGTCGAGAAGCTGCTTGTGCGACCAGACATCGTGCTCCAGCGGCGCGACGTTGAGGTCGCCGACCAGGATCGCCGGGCCCGAGACGCGCCGTCCGCCCCAGGCGCGCAGCTCGGACAGGAAGTCGAGCTTGTGCGCGAATTTCGGGTTGAGGTCGCGGTGGGGCACGTCGCCGCCGGCCGGCACGTAGAAATCGTGCAGCACGATCCCCGCCGCCGGGCCCGCCTCGGGCCCGAGCACCGCCGAGATGTGGCGCGCATCGGCCCGCTCGCAGAAGCTCATCACGTCGCGGGTGAGCAGGGGAAAGCGCGAGACGATCGCGACGCCGTTATAGCCCTTCTGCCCGGCGAAGACGATGTTCTCGTAGCCCGACCCCTTGAACGCCTTGAGCGGGAACAGCTCGTCAGGGCACTTGGTCTCCTGCAGGCAGAGCACGTCCGGTTGCGCCTCCCGCAGGAAGCGCAGCACGGATTCGATGCGCAGGCGCACCGAGTTGATGTTCCAGGTCGTGACGGTGAGGCGCACGGGGCTTGCCTGAGGAGCGTGGCGTCGGGTGCCGCCCCGTTAGCCCAACCCGCGCGGCTCGTAAAACCGTCACGCCGCGGCGGCTTCCTCCTCGAGAGCGAGGCCGTGCAGCACGGCGCAGAGCCGGTCCCCCGTCATCCGCGAGAGATCGAAGCCGCTCTCGCCCGCCATGTCGCCGTAGAGCGCCGCGTCGGCCTGCGAGGCGCCGACGAAGGCCATCGACCAGTCGGTGAAGAGCCGCTCCTCCACCGCCTCGAAGGCCAGCAGCGAGACCTCGCCGTGGCGCTCGTCCTGCTGGATGCGCTCGAAGGTCGTCTCGACCGCCTCGCCCGGTCCTTCCAGCACCTGCGCGAAGCAGCCGGCGTTGAACATCAGCGCGCCGGTGACGCCGACGCGGGCGTTGTTGGTGCGGCTCGTGGCGAGGATGCCGCGGATCGTCTCGTGCATCGCGGCCGGTTCGCCGGCGACCCGGTTGCGGCTGTAATAGACGAGGCGGCGCAGGTTTCCGCTCGTCGCGTCGTTCCGCGCGTTCTGGCTCATCGGGGGCTCCTGGATCAGGCGAGGGGGGCGGGAGAGGGGACGGACGGCGACAGCAGGGCGGCGGCCTGGGCGGCCGGCATCGGGCGCCCGGTCAGGTAGCCCTGGACCTCGGTGCAGCCCTCCGCGCGGATGGCGTCGAGCTGCGTCGCGGTCTCGACCCCTTCCGCGGTGGTGCGCATGCCGAGGCTGGCGCCGAGCCGGGCGATCGCCCGCACGATCGCCCCGCACTCGGCGTTGCCCTCCATGCCGCGCACGAAGGACTGGTCGATCTTGATCTTGTCGAAGGGGAATTTCTGCAGGTAGCTCAGGGACGAGTAGCCGGTGCCGAAATCGTCCATCGAGATCTTCACGCCGAGCGCGCGCAGGCCGTTGAGCACGTCGAGCACACTGTCGGTGTTCTCGAGCAGTGCCCCCTCGGTGATCTCCAGCTCCAGCCGGGTCGGATCGAGGCCGGTCTGGGCCAGCACGTTCATCACGGTCTCGACCAGCTTGCCGCCGCGGAACTGCACGGGGGAGAGGTTCACGGCGATCGAGGCCGGCTGCGCCCAGGACGCCGCCTCACGGCAGGCGGCGCGTAGCGCCCACTCGCCGATGCCGACGATGATGCCGATTTCCTCGGCCAGGGGAATGAACAGGGCCGGCGAGACCGGGCCGCGCTCGGGATGGTTCCAGCGCAGCAGCGCCTCGAAGCCGGTGACCTGCCCCGTCTCCAGCTGGATCTGCGGCTGGAAGGCGAGGTCGAACTGCTTGAGGGCGAGCGCCCGGCGCAGGTCGATCTCCAGGCTGCGGCGCGCCTGCATCTGCGCGTTCATCGCCGGCTCGAAGAAGCGGTAGGTGCCCCGGCCCTCGGCCTTGGCCCGGTAGAGGGCGAGGTCGGCGTGCTTCAGGAGGTCGTCGGCATCGCTTCCGTCGGCGGGGCTGAGCGCCACGCCGACGCTGACGCCGACATTGAGCATGTGGCCGTCGACGACGTAGGTGCGCCCGACCAGATCGACGAGGCGGCGCGCCAGGGCCTCGGCGGCCTGCGGCTGTTCGGCACCGGGGCGGGGATCGACCTGAAGGATGGCGAACTCGTCGCCGCCGAGCCGCGCCACCACGTCGCCGGCGCGGGTGGCCTTGCGCAGGCGCTCGGCGACCTTGCGCAGGAGCGCGTCGCCGACCGGGTGGCCGAGGGTGTCGTTGACGGATTTGAACCGGTCGAGGTCGAGCATCAGCACCGCGAGCGGCGTGCCGGTCCGGCCTGCCTCGGCGAGCGCCGCATCGAGGCGGTCGTGCAGGCCGACGCGGTTGCACAGGCCGGTCAGCGGTTCCTGCCGGGCCAGAGCCGCGCCGCGGAGATGCTCGGTCACGTCCTCGAAGGTGAGGGCGAAGCCGCCGACCGAGAGCGGGGCCAGCGCCGCCTCGACGCGGCGGTCGGCGGCGAGCGTGAGGCGCGTCCGGGCCGGGCGGGCCGCGCGCACGGCGTCGAGCACGAGCGCGCCCTCCGGTTCCGCGGCGCCGCAGGATGCCAGAAGGGCGGGGAGCGAGAGGCCGGCCGGCTCCGCGCAGGACAGCAGCGCCGCCGCGCGGGCATTGGCGAAGAGGACGGTGCCGTCCGCGTCGAGCAGGAGGAGCGGGGCGGCCATCTCGGCGAGCGCCGCCTCGAACGGAGGAGAGGCCGGAAGCGACGGAGCGGCGAGAGCGGACAGGAAGGCGGACATGCGGCCGGACGGCGTCCCAGGGAGGCCGCCCCTCGTGGACGGCCTGCCCATTGACCCATCCGCTTCTCAACAGATGCTTAAAGCCGGCATCCGTCGCAGCGTAATCACGCCGTTATTCCAAGAATTCCCCTGATCACAACATAGGATGTGCTGGCTAGTTGCGGCCGGGAGGCCGAAATCAACCCAGGTTGTTCCCTCGCGCCCGGCTCACGGATTGCGGCTGTCGATCTGCTGCTGCATCGCCTTGTCCTCGGACCGGCCGTAATTGATGAAGAACAGCGATCCGTCGACCGCCTTGCCCTTCTGCAGGTTCGAGAGCTGCACCGTGGTGAGGTAGCCCTGCGGATCGGTGATCCGCCACTGCGACAGGGTCTTCATCTCGGCGTCGAAGAAGAGCTGGATCTTCGAGGTGCCGCCGAGTGTCGAGCGATCCTCCAGCCCGATGCGCACGCCGCCCGGATCGTTGGTGACCTCGCTCACGGTCAGGTCGCGGGCGAGATCGATTTTTTCGCGAAGGAGGAATTTGAGGGGCGTCTGCGAGATGAAGTAGAGATCCTGGGTGTTGAGCTTGCGGTCGCGCACCGCCACCGAGGTGCCGTCGGCGATCACCTCGAGCGGGGAGGGCTGGTCGTACTCGAAGCGCAGGCGGCCGGGCTTGGCGAGTGTGAGCCGGCCGCCGATGCGGCGCCCGTCGGCGCCGATCTGGATGAACGAGCCCGTCAGCGTCTGGAAACCGTTGAAATAGGCGTTGGCCGCCGCGACCACGGTCGCCGGGTCGGCGTCCTGCAGCGAGGCGCCGAGACTGGGCGCCCCCACCGCCGCGACCCGCGTGCCGGAAGCGACGGCCGGCGTCGCCGGGGCGGCCGCCCCGGGCTTGGCCGCGGCCTTGAGGCTGCCGGTCTTCTCGGCGGGTTTTTCGGCACTCTTCTCGGCGCCCTTGTCCGCGCCCTTGTCCGCGCCCTTGCCGGACTTCTGCGCCGCCTTCTTGGCCGGGGCCGGCGCGGCTTCCGGTGCGGGCGCCGCGGCCGTAGGCGGCGCCGGCTCTTCCTTGCGGCCGAACAGCCCGTCGAGGAAGGAGGAGACCTGGGCGTTCGCCGGAAGCGGCTGGAGCGCCAGCGCGGCGACCACGAGCAGCGGGCCGGCGGCGGGGCGGAGGCGTCGGCCTGTCATCGTGTGGGCTTCTCCGAAAGCTTGCGGGCGCGCGGGGCTCTTGCCGTCCCCGCAGGACTCTTGCCGTCCCGGTGCGGACGCGCGGCGGCGCGTCCGGATGTCGTGCCTAGCGATAGAGCCGGCCCCTGTGGCGAATATGCGACGGGGGCCGGATCCAAGCTCACTCGTCGTCGTAGCCGCCGGCCGGGGCGCCCGCGAGGCCCTCGACCAGGATCTCGCGCTTCCCGGCGTGGTTGGCCGGTCCGACGATCCCCTCGATCTCCATCCGCTCCATGATCGAGGCGGCGCGGTTGTAGCCGATCTGCAGGCGGCGCTGGATGTAGCTCGTCGAGGCCTTGCGGTCGCGCAGGACCACGGCGATGGCCTGCTCGTAGAGCTCGCCGCCCTCCGCTCCGGCGGTCGCCGCGAAGGCGCCGATGTCGAAGACCGGGGCGTCGGCCTCCTCCGCGTCGGCGAAGTCGTCCTTCTCCGCCTTGGCCGCGGCGCGCGAGCCCTTGGCCGGCTTCTCCGGCTGGTCGGAGGAGCCGTCGTCGGCCGTCACCGCCTCCAGGTAGGAGGGCCGGCCCTGGCGCTTGAGGTGGGCGACCACGGTCTCGACCTCGGAGTCGGAGCAGAACGGCCCGTGCACGCGCGTCGTGCGCCCGCCGCCGGCCATGAACAGCATGTCGCCCTGGCCCAGCAGCTGCTCGGCGCCCATCTCGCCCAGGATCGTGCGGCTGTCGATCTTGCTCGTCACTTGGAAGGAGATCCGGGTCGGGAAGTTCGCCTTGATCGTGCCGGTGATGACGTCCACGCTCGGACGCTGCGTCGCCATGATCAGGTGGATGCCCGCCGCGCGCGCCATCTGGGCCAGCCGCTGGATCGCGCCCTCGATGTCCTTGCCCGCCACCATCATCAGGTCGGCCATCTCGTCGACCACGATCACGATGTAGGGCAGGGCCGAAAGGTCCATCTCCTGCTCTTCGAACACCGCCTCGCCGGTGGTGCGGTCGAAGCCGGTCTGTACCGTGCGGGTGATGATCTCGCCCCGCTCGCGCGCCTCCTTCATCCGGGCATTGTACCCGTCGATGTTGCGCACGCTGATCTTCGACATCTTCTTGTAGCGCTCCTCCATCTCGCGCACGGCCCATTTGAGGGCGATGACCGCCTTCTTCGGGTCGATGACGACGGGGGAGAGCAGGTGCGGGATGCCGTCGTAGACCGACAGTTCCAGCATCTTGGGATCGACCATGATCAGGCGGCACTCCTCCGGCTTGAGCCGGTAGAGCAGGCTGAGGATCATGGTGTTGATGGCCACCGACTTGCCCGAGCCGGTGGTGCCGGCGACCAGCAGGTGCGGCATGCGGGCGAGGTCGGCGATGATCGGCTCACCGCCGATGTTCTTGCCGAGGCACAGGGCGAGCTTGTGCTTGGTCTCGACGAAATCGACCGAGGCCAGCAGCTCGCGCAGGTACACGGTCTCGCGCACCGGGTTCGGCAGCTCGATGCCGATCACGTTGCGGCCGGGCACGACGGCGACGCGGGCGGAGACGGCGGACATCGAGCGGGCGATGTCGTCCGACAGGCCGATGACGCGGCTCGACTTGGTGCCGGGGGCCGGTTCCAGCTCATAGAGGGTGACGACGGGGCCGGGGCGAACCGCCAGGATGTCGCCGCGCACGCCGAAATCCTGCACGGTCTGCTGGAGGTTGAGGGCGTTCTGCTCCAGCTCGTCCGCATCGACCTCCTCGCCGTCGGGCAGCGGCGGCTCGGCCAGCAACTCGAGCGAGGGCAGCTCGTAATCGGCGTTGCCGACGAACGACGCCTCCAGATGACGGCCGGCGGGGATCAGCATCGGGCGCTCGGGCAGGATCGCCCGCGGACGGTTCTCGGGCTCGGGCTCGAGTCCGGGCTCGTTTGCGATCAGGAACTCGGCGTCGGCCTCCTCGAACGTGTCGGCGGCCTCCGCGGCGCTCTCCTGAGCAGCCTCCTGGATCGTCTCCTGGATCGTCGCCTGGATCGTCTCCTGGGCAACCTCCGGCACCGTCTCGAGGACCGGCTCCTCGACCGCCTCGGCCCCAGATTTGGTGCGCAGCAGGACCGGCCGGGCCGGGATCGTCAGCGGCGCCGCCTGCGGGGCAGGGGAGGGGAGCTGCGGAGCCGGCGGCGTCGGGATGGGCGACGGAGCCGCCTGTGCCGTGACCGGTCGTGCGGCGAAGGGCGCGGGCGCCGGGGCGGCTGGAACAGACGTCACGGCGGGCGGCGCGGACTCGGCGAGGGTCGAGCGGGCCGGGCGGATCGCGGCGCGGGCGGCCATGGCGTTCAGCGCCGGGCGCGGCGCGGCGGGCGCGACCGGCTCGGCGACCTCGACCATCGCCTCGGCCGGGCCGAACCAGCCGTGCAGGGCCGACCAGTCCGGCACGTCCGACCAGTCGGACGGCTCGGCCGGGACCGGCGGGATGAAGGGCGCGTAGAGCGGGGCGGCGGAGGCGGCCGCCTCCGCCGCTTCCGCCGCGACGGGGACGGCGGCCGGCAGGCTCTCGGGCGCGGCGTTGTCGAGGCGCGGCGCCTCGATCTGAGCCGCTTCGGTCGCGAGCGCAGGCTGCGGCGCGACACCGGTCCCCTGCATCGGAACGACGGGCTTCGGCCGGCGGTCGGGCGTGCGGAAGAAGCTCACGCCCGGCGGCGGCACGAACGGGCGGCGCCAGCTCGGGACCTCGGAGACGGCCTGCTCGGCGCGCAGCCGGGCGGCCTCCGCCTCCTCGGCGGCGAGTTGCGCCGCGCGCTCGGCGGCCTCGCGCTCCGCCGCCTCGCGGGCCCGCTGGGCCTCCAGAGCCGCGGCCTGGGCGGCGGCCTGGGCGTCGAGCAGGGCCTGGGCCCGGGCCTGCGCCTCGCGCTCGGCCTCCAGGGCTTGGCGGCGGCGCTCCATCAGAACGGTATCGGGGGTGCGGGTGAAGCGCACCGCCTCGGGCAGGGGGGGCTGCGGAGCACCGTGGGACCCGGCCGGGGCGGGGAGGGCGGCAGGCAGAGCGGGCGGGACCGGAACGACGCCGGCCTCCGGGGCGATCGCCGCCGGGCGGCGCGGCGTGCGGACCAGGACGCCGGGGCCGGAGGCGCGGGGATCGATGCGGCTCTCGAACGGCAGCTCCGAGCCGCCGTCGCCGTAGGTCTGGCCGGGGTGAGCAGGGGCGGGCATCTCGAACGGCCCCTCCCCCGTCGCGGGCGCCCAAGCGTCCGAAGCCCAAGCGTCCGAAGTCCATGCCTCCTGTGCGGCCGGCGCACGGCCGAGCATCGTCCCGGGCGGCACCAGCCAGCTCGGCACGCTGCCCGCGTCGAATCCCTCGGCGCCGGGCTGCGGCAGGGTCGGGTGCGGCAAGGGATGGGGCAAGGCGTGCGGGAGCGCCCGCGGCGGGGCCGGAGGGGCGCCCGCGATGCGCCGGGCGAGGTTGGAGCGCAGGCTCATCAGCCGATGGGCGATGCCGCCGATCGACCGATCCAGGCGGTCGCCGCCGCGGCTCGGCCGCGACGGATCACGATGGGAATGGGGAGGCCGTCCCGATGCGCGCATGATCTGTGAGATGACTCGAAACAAGGTCCGGCTCCTGCGGAGCGGTTCGAGCCCCAAGCTAGGCGGATCGTCGTTAACGAACGCTTGCCCTCCCCTCCGCCGAGCCGTCCCGGCGCGCCGGTGCAAGCGTGGCGCGAACCGGATATCATCGAGCGCGGTTGGCGCTTTGCGGTGATGTTTCGAGACCCGGTGCGAGACCCGGCGGCGGGCGGCGCCCCGGTCGCGGTCGTGTCACGGTTCTATCTTGAGAAACAACGATCCCAGAGACACTTGGCAGAGTATCCTGCCATATCAGGTGAGCTTCGAGACCCGGTGACGATGGCGAGCCAAGAACCCGTGACACCGACGACCTTCCGCTCCCTCTACCGGCACGGCTTCGCCCGCGTGGCGGCCTGCACCGGGCGCAGCCATCCGGGCGATCCGGCGGCCAATGTCGCCGACATCCTGGGGCTCGCGCGTCAGGCGCACGGGGCCGGCGCGGCGCTCGCGGTCTTCCCCGAACTCTGCGTCTCCTCCTACGCCATCGAGGATCTGCTGCTGCAGGCGACGCTCCTCGACGCGGTGGAAGCCGGCGTCGCACGCCTGGTCGCCGAGAGCGCCGGGTTGACGCCGCTCCTCGTCGTCGGCGCGCCCCTCCGCTGGCGCAACCGGCTCTACAATTGCGCCGTGGCGATCCGGGGCGGGCGGCTGCTCGGCGTCGTGCCGAAGAGCTACCTGCCGAACTACCGAGAATTCTACGAGAAGCGCCACTTCGCCTCGGGCGCCGGGATCGCTGGCGAGACGATCCGCCTGACCGAACTCGAGGCGCCCTTCGGTACCGACCTGATCTTTTCCGCCGACGATCTGCCGGGCTTCCGCCTCGCCATCGAGGTCTGCGAGGATCTCTGGGTGCCGCAGACGCCGGGCATGGAGGCGGTGCTGGCCGGAGCGACCGTGATCGCCAACCCCTCGGGCAGCCCGATCACCGTGGGCCGGGCCGATTCCCGCGCGCTGCTGACCCGTGCCGCCTCGATGCGGGGCCTGTGCGCCTACGTCTACGCCGCCGCCGGCACCGGCGAATCCACCACCGACCTGTCCTGGGACGGGCAGACCAGCATCGACGAGAACGGCGTGCGGCTGGCCGAAGGCGCGCGCTTTCCTCAGGCGCCGGTGGTGACGATCGCCGATATCGACCTCGACCTGATCGTCCAGGAGCGGCTCCAGGCCGGCAGCCTCGACGACAACGCCCGCAGCCGGAGCCTCCGGCCCTGGCGCACGGTCGCCTTCCGGCTCGATCCGCCGCAGGGCGATCTCGGCCTGGAGCGCCGGGTCGAGCGCTTCCCCTTCGTGCCCTCCGATCCGGCCCGCCTCGCGCAGGATTGCTACGAGGCCTACAACATCCAGGTCGCCGGTCTCGCCCAGCGTCTCGCGGCGACCGGCACGAAGCGGGCGGTGATCGGCGTGTCCGGCGGCCTCGACTCGACCCATGCCCTGATCGTCGTGGCCAAGGCCTTCGACCGCCTCGGGCTGCCGCGGAAAGACATCCTGGCCTACACCCTGCCGGGTTTCGCCACCTCCGACGCCACCAAGACCAATGCCCACGCCCTGATGCGGGCGCTCGGCACGACACCGGAGGAAATCGACATCCGCCCGGCCGCCCGGCAGATGCTGAGCGACATGGGCCACCCGTTCGGGCGGGGCGAGGCGGTCTACGACGTCACCTTCGAGAACGTGCAGGCGGGACTTCGCACCGACTACCTGTTCCGGCTCGCCAACCAGCACGGCGGGATCGTCATCGGCACCGGCGATCTCTCGGAGCTGGCGCTCGGCTGGAGCACCTACGGCGTCGGCGACCAGATGAGCCATTACGGCGTCAACGCCGGCGTGCCCAAGACGCTGATTCAGCACCTGATCCGCTGGGTGATCTCGTCCGGGCAACTCGGGGCTGAGGAGAACCGCACCCTCCAGGCGGTGCTCGACACCGAGATCTCCCCCGAACTGGTGCCGGCCTCGGAGGGCGAGGGGCCGCAGAGCACGGAAGCCAAGATCGGCCCCTACGCCCTGCAGGATTTCAACCTCTGGTTCACCCTGCGCCACGGTTTCCGGCCGTCGAAGATCGCCTTCCTCGCGCTCCACGCCTGGGGGGATGCGCGGAGCGGCGACTGGCCGCCGGACTTCCCGGTGCCGAAGCGCGTCGCCTACGATCTGCCGGAGATCCGGCGCTGGCTCGGCGTCTTCCTCGACCGCTTCTTCCGCTTCAGCCAGTTCAAGCGCTCGGCGCTCCCCAACGGCCCGAAAGTCTCGGCCGGCGGCTCCCTCTCGCCCCGCGGCGACTGGCGCGCCCCGTCGGATGCCAGCGCCAGGGCGTGGCTCGACGAGCTGGAGCGCAACGTCCCGAAGGCGTGACGGCAGCCGGACCGCCCTCGCCCTCAGGGTGCCTCCCGTTTCCAGCTCCCGCCGGTCCACGGCCCGCCGCCCGCGTCCGGGGCGGGCTGGAAGCCGTCGAGCGTCGCGACGGAGGGCGTCCGCCCGGCCCGGCGCTGGGCGACGTAGTCGAGCACGCCCGCCACGGCGCGCTCGGAATAGGGCTTGGCGATCACGCCCAGCGCGCCGGCGAAATCCGGCGGGATGCGCTTGGCGTTGGCGGTCATGAACACCACCGTGACCCGCGGGTCGCCGCTCAAGGCGCGGGCCACCTCCACGCCGGTCGGGCCGTCGACGAGGTGGATGTCCACGAGCGCCACGTCCGGCCGGGCGGTGCGGCCGAGCGCGATCGCATCCGCCGCGCACCCCGCCACGCCGACGCTGACATGGCCGAGGTCTTCCAGGAGACATTCCAGTTCGAGGGCGATCAGCACCTCGTCCTCGACCACGAGGATGCGCAGGGGCGCCTCCGTCACCGCTGCCATCGCGGCGCTCCCGCTCCCGTGCCTGACTTCGAACCGGCGTGATCCCGCCGATTCCTGCGGCGCGGAAGCGCCGCCACCCGCGGCGCGAGCCGACCGTGGTGAGAGGGAACCGGCTGGCGAGCGGACGGGCGGGTCACGGCGCGTCGGCCCCGGTGAGCGGGATGGTGATCACGATCCGGGTGCCGGGGCCGGCATCCGCCCATTCGAGGGATCCGCGCAGCTGGCGCACCACCATCTCGACGAGGGTTCGGCCGAAACCGGCGGGATCGGGAGGCGCCGAGGCCATGCCGACGCCGTCGTCCTGGATGACGAGGCGCATCCCCGCCTCGCAGCGCCGCGCCTCGATGGAGACCCGTCCGCGGCGCTCGCCCGGGAAGGCGTGGCGCAGGGCGTTCGTCGCCAGCTCGTGGATCAGCAGCGCCAGCGGCGCGGCCATGGCGGCGGAGAGCGCCAGCGCCTCGGTCTCGGTCTCGATCCGGATGCGGTCCTCGTCGAGGCCGGCGGCGAGGTCGGCGATCAGGTCGGTGGTGAACTCTTGGAAGTCGAACCGGGAGACGTCTCCCTCCGAGTAGAGCATCCGGTGGGCGGTCGAGAGGGCGCCGATCCGGTCGGCCATGGCCTGGAGCGCGTCGCGGGCCTCGCCCTCGGGCGTGCGGCGGGCCTTCAGCAGCATCAGCGAGGAGATGACCTGGAGGTTGTTCTTGACCCGATGGTCGACCTCGTGGAGCAGCGCGGTCTTCTGCTCGAGGGCCGAACGCAGATCGGCGGTGCGCTCGTTCACCTCGCGCTCCAGCGCGTCGTTGGCATCGCGCATGGCCAGTTCCAGGCGGTGCTTGTCGGTCATGTCGGCCTGGGCCGAGAAGAAGAACACCACCTCGCCCGCCGCGTCGCGGACGGGGTTGATCGTCATCCCGTTCCAGAACGGGGTGCCGTCCTTGCGGTAGTTGAGCAGCTCGCCCTCGAAGGGCCGACCGGCCCGGAGCGCCGCGCGCATCGTCTGCAGCACGCCGGCATCGGTGAGGGGGCCCTGCAGCCGGCGGCAATTGTGGCCGTAGAGCTCCTCGCGGTCGTAGCCCGTGAGCGTGAGAAAGGCGGCGTTGGCCCACACGACCGGGTTGTCGCCGCGCCGCGGATCGGTGACCACCATGGGCGTCGGGCTCGCCTCGAAGGCCGCCGCGAAGACGTCCACCGTAACGCCCGAGGGCAGACTCGCTCCTTTGGGGAAACCCGTCATCTCTACGCCGGCACAGGCGCGCCGCGAGGGACCGCGGCGCGTGAAACGGAGTCTCCGGGCGCATTCCGCAGCGTCCGGCTCCGCGACTGAAACGAGCCCGGCCCTCCCCCGTTCCGTGCGGCCAAGCACGGAACGCCCCCTGACCCTGACACGGGACGGGGGCTGTGATTACGCTTTCGTCAACCATGTCCGGCCCATAGGAGAGGCAGGATTCCGAAGTCGCGCGCTCTCCGCAGGGGAGGCGGACGGGGGCAGACGGCCGCAGGACGGTCATGTTTCCCGCCGTCATGTTTTCTGCGGAGTCGGCATCGACAATAGGCGCGTGTCCGGGCGCGCGCGTTTCGCGGCGTCCCCAGATCCATGAAACCCCGCCCCGTCCGGGGCCCCAGGGAGTTTGACGCGATGGCGACGGATGCGGCGGATTCCAGGATGCCTCCGAAGCAGACGCCCCCGAAGCCGCGCAAGCTGCGCCTGCGCGACATCACCGATGACAAGCGCGTCGCGCAGATGCTGGCGCTCGGCTTCTCCTCCGGCCTGCCGCTGCTGCTCGTGCTCGGCACCTTCACCCTGCGGCTCGCCGATTCCGGCATCGACATCAAGACGATCGGCCTGTTCAGCTACGTCGCGCTGCCCTACTCGCTGAAATTCCTCTGGGCGCCCTCGATCGACCGGGTCGACGTGCCGTTCCTCGCCGCCCGCCTCGGCCGCAAGCGCGCCTGGATGGTAACGACGCAGATCGCCACCGCCCTGGCGCTGGTGCTGATGGCCTTCGCCGACCCGAAGGACCAGCTCGCGCTCCTCGGGGTCGGCGCCTTCCTCGTCGCCTTCTGCGCCGCCACCCAGGACGTGGTGATCGACGGCTGGCGCATCGAGGCGGCGGGCACCGACATGCAGGGCATCATGGCCGCCACCTCGAACCTCGGCTACCGGTTCGGGCTGATCCTGGCCGGTGCCGGCGCGCTCTACGTCGCCGCCTATGGCGGCTGGACCCTGGCCTATCTCTCGATGGCCGCGCTGATGGGGGTCGGCCTGATCGCGGCGCTCCTGGCCACGCCCTACGACCGGCCGCGGGAGGCGGCACCGGCCAAGCGCGACCTTCCGACCGCGGTCCGCCGCGCGGTGCTGGAGCCGCTGACCGACCTCCACGCCCGGATGGGCAACGCCCTGTTCGCGGTGCTGGCGCTGGTCGCGCTCTACCGGATGCCGGACTTCGTCTCCGGCGTGATGGCCAACCCGCTCTACATCACACTCGGCTACGGCAAGGCGGAGATCGCCACCATCGTCAAGCTGTTCGGCATCTGGGTCGGGATCGCCGGCGGCTTCGCCGGCGGCTGGTCGATCGCCCGGTTCGGCATGTTCCCGACGCTGGTGACCGGTGCCTTCATCGCCGCCGCCTCGCACCTGTCGCTCGCCTGGCTGGCGCTGGGCGAGCCCGAGCAGTGGCGGCTCGCCATCGCGGTGTCGATCGAGAGTCTGTGCGGCTCCTTCGCTGGGATCGCGCTGATCGCCTACATGTCGAGCCTGACCACGCCGGGCTTCGCCGCCACGCAATACGCGCTGTTCTCCTCGCTCTACGCCCTGCCGGGCAAGCTGGTCGCCGGCACCTCCGGCTTCGTGGTGGCGGCCTACGGCTTTCCGACCTTCTTCGCGATGACGGCGGCGGTCGGCATTCCCGTGGTCGCCCTGTGCTTCGCCGTCGGCCGCATCCCGCAGCGCACGGCGCCCGAGGAGGCCGTGACGGAGGCTCCGCTCGAGGCCGCCCCCGTCACCGCCCCCGACACCGTGCCGGGGAACCCAACCGGCCCCGTCGGTCTTGCCTCAGCCGAAGCCAGCCCCGAGATTTCGCCAAAAGCCGCGAGGGCGCAGACGTGAACGACCTTGCCGTTGTCGGAGAAACCCTGCCGGTCCCGATCGATCCGCCGGTCGGACGGCCCCTGTCGGAGGAGGACCGCGCCGCCCTGCGGCGCGCGGTGACCGTGCTGGAGAAGCCGGGCCTCGCCGCGCGGCTCTCGGCGGCGGCGGGCGCCCCCCTCGACATGATCGGCCGCGCCCTGCCGGCCCCCGTCACCGAGACCGTGGCCAGCGCCACGGAAGGCGCGATGCGCACGGCCCTGCGGGTCGCGCTCGCGACCCTGCCCGACAAGGACGTGAAGCCCGCAGGCACCGCGCTGGAACGCGTCGAGACCGAAGCGGGCGGGCGCCTGAGCCGCCTGCTCGGGTCGAGCGATGCCCGCCACAAGGCGCTCGCCGCGGTGACCGGCGCCGTCGGCGGCGTGCTCGGCCTCGCCACGCTGGCGGTGGAATTGCCGGTCTCCACGACGATCATGCTGCGGGCCATCGCCGAGATCGCCCGGCAGGAGGGCGAGGACCTGAACGATCCCGAGACCGCGCTCGCCTGCGTGCAGGTCTTCGCCCTCGGCGGACGCGCCGGCGCCGAGACGGCGGTCGCCGACAGCGGCTATTTCGCGGTGCGCGCGGCGCTCGCCAAGACCATGTCGGAGGCCGCCCGCTACGCCGCTCACCGCTCGCTGCTCGATGCCGGCGCCCCGCCGCTGGTGCGGCTCACGGCGCAGATCGCCGCCCGCTTCGGCCTCGTCGTCTCGCAGAAGGTCGCGGCCCAGGCCGTGCCGGTGATCGGCGCGCTCGGGGGCGCGGCCGTCAACGCCGCCTTCATGGACCACTTCCAGTCCATGGGCCGCGCCCACTTCACCGTACGCCGGCTGGAGCGCGCCTACGGCAAGGAGGCCGTGCGCGCGGCCTATCTGGAGGAGAAGGCGGCGCTGGGTCTGGGCTGAGCGGGGACCGGCATCACGGCCAGACCTTGATCGCCACCGGCCGGCGCACGAGGTCGCGATCGGAGGTGATGGTGCAGCCCTCAAGGCGCAGGGTCGCGAAGGTGAGAAACGCGCCCTCGCCGACATCGTCGAAGTTGCGGCCCTTCGCCCCCGGATCGAGCAGGGAGGGGTAGGCGATCAGCCGTGCCCCGGCCTTGCACGGGTCGTCGTAGAGCGTGGCGCCGGCGATCAGCAGCCGCGGCACGTCCCAGACGAGCAGGTCGCGCGACGTGCTCCAGTAGAAGCCCGATTCCGCGAAGGCCCCGCCCTTGGCCGCCATGAACACGGCGATCCAGGCGCCGCTGCCGCGGTGGCGCACCACCGCGCCGACGGGGGCGGGAAACGGCGCGACCGGCTTGCAGGTCTCGGCGATCTTGAACGTCCTGCGATACGGATCCGGGAAGGCGGCGGTGAAGCCGGTGCCGGTCCAGGCGCGCCAGCTCGCCGGTTCGTCCGGCCGCTCGGTGCGGAACAGGCAGACGCCCGCCGCCTGGTCGCTGCCGGGCCGGTCCCAGCCCGTGGTCGAGGCGAGGAAGTAGCGGTAGCGCCCCTCGCCAAAGATGTTGGAGGGATTGAAGAAGCCGCGGTGGCGGCCCTGGCCCTCCTCCTGACGGAACGGGGGGGCCGCCACCACCGCGGGCGGCGCCGCGCGGGAGAAGTGCAGGCCGCCGTCGCGGGAGGCGGCGGCGGTGATCGTGTTGTACCAGCACTCCATGTAGGCCTTGGAGCGGCAGCGGCCCTCGTGCTCGTTGGCCTGGTACTCGTGGTGCAGGAGTGCGGCGACATTCGTGCCGTCCTCGGTCCAGGTCGCGGTGATCCACGACCGGTCGTCGTAGAGCGCCGGATCGGGCTTTTCGCCCGAATCGAGCACGACGCGGCAATCGATCCTGAGGTGCTCGAAGTCGGGGCCGCGCAGGGCCCGGTTGCGGTAGTGCAGCCCGTAGAGGGCGATTCCGCCCGAGGCGTCGCGGAAGGCGCGGGCGGGCGCGTCGGGCACGTCGGCGCCGTCGCAGGCGTCGCGGCTGGCGGAGAACAGCGTCCGCTCCGGTCCGGTCAGGATCAGCGCCGAGAGCGGCGGCTCCGGGGCGGCGCGGACCGGCGGTACGGCGCCGCACGAGAGCGCGAGTGCTGCGACGAGAAGGCGAGACCGTCTGGACATCGCCAGAAGATTGCGTTTTGAACCGTTACAGGGAGCTTGTCCGCATCCGCCGGAGCGAGCGCCGTCCACAGGCTGCCCCATGCTGGTTCTGATCCTCGGCCTCGTGCTGTTCCTCGGCACGCACGCCTTCTCCATGGCGCGCACCAAGCGCGCGGAGGTGATCGGCCGGATCGGCGAGGGGCGGTTCAAGCTCGGCTACACCCTGCTCTCGGCGCTCGGCCTGATCCTGACCGTCTATGGTTACGGGCTCTACCGTCAGGAGGGCATGATCCCGGTCTGGTCGCCGCCGCTCTGGACGCGCCACCTCGCCGTTCTGCTGACCTTGTTCGCCTTCATCAGCCTCGCGGCGACCTACCTGCCCGGTCATCTCCGCACCCGGCTCAAGCACCCCATGCTGCTGGCCGTGAAGATCTGGGCGACGGCCCACCTGCTCGCCAACGGCGATCTCGGCTCGATCCTGCTATTCGGCTCCTTCCTCGCCTGGGCGGTGGCCGCCCGCATCAGCGCCAAGCGCCGGACGTTGACCGCGGGGCAGGTGGCGCAGCAGCACGGCGGGCAGGCCGCCCCGGCCGGCTGGCGCAACGACGCCATCGCCGTGGTGATCGGCATCGTAGCGTGGTTCGTGTTCGGCAAGTACCTTCACCCGCTGCTCATCGGCGTCGCCGCCTGGCCGGGACAGGCCTGACCCGGCAATCGCTTGAAGCGATCGCCGTGGTTTTTTGCGGGCCTCAGTCGCCGGCGCCCGCCTCCGTGGGCTCAGGCTTTCGCTCCGCTCGATGCCTTCCGGGGCTCAAGCCCCGAAAAGCCCGCTGCGCGCGGCGCTCTTCGCGCCGCGAAGCTGCTCGAGCGGCTTCGAGCGAAGGCCCTGACAGGTTGAGCTCTCCATTCGCCAAAGCGGGGGCGCTGTGCTAGGCGCCCACGATACGACGACAGGCGAGGCGAGCGCGCTTCCGCGAGGGGCGCCCGGATTTTTTCGAAGATGGCCGAGAACAACGAGTTCATCCGCGAGGTCGACGAGGATTACCGCCGCGACCAGATCGCCAAGATCTGGAAGCGCTACAACGCGCTGATCATCACCGGGGCGATCCTCCTCGTGGCCGGCGTCGGCGGCTACAATTACTGGCGCCACGCCGAGCGCGTCCGGGCAGAGGCGGCCTCCGAGCGCTACGATGTCGCCAACCGCCTCGCCAAGGACGGCAAGACCGAGGAGGCGGACCGCGACTTCGCGGCGATCCGGACCGACGGACCGGGGGGCTACGCGCTCCTCGCCCGCTTCCGCCTCGCCGCCGAGACGGCCAAGCGCGACCCGGCCGCCGGGGCCGCGGCCTATGACGGGCTCGCCGCCGATACCGGCATCGGCGATTCCCTGCGCGACCTCGCCCGCCTGCGCGCGGCCCTGCTGCGCCTGGACGGGTCCGATCCGAACGCGGCTCTGGCGAGCCTCCAGGGGCTGGCCGCCCCGACCAACGCCTTCCGCCACACCGCCCGCGAGATGCTCGGCCTGACCGCGCTCAAGCGCGGCGACGTCGAGGGCGCCGGCCGCTGGTTCGACCAGATCAGCGCCGACGCCGAGACGCCCCAGGGGCTGCGCCAGCGGGTCGAGGTCTACGAGGCGCTCGTGGCCGGCGGTCCCGTCACCGTGACGGAGGCCAAGCCCGAGAATGCCGCCCCGCCGCCGCCGATCACCCGCTGACGGCGCGGCCGGAACCGCCTATCTTCCGAAACGGATAACGCGCGTCGGGCCCCTCGCCCGCGCGCCTGACGAGACTGTTGTTTCCCATGGATCTGCCGACCGTCGCGATCGTCGGACGCCCGAATGTCGGCAAGTCGACCCTGTTCAACCGGCTGGTCGGGCGCAAGCTCGCCCTGGTCGACGACCGCCCCGGCGTGACCCGCGACCGCCGCGAGGGCGAGGGCTTCATCGGCGACGTCGCCTTCCGCGTCATCGACACCGCGGGCCTGGAGGAAGCGGACGCCGATTCGCTGCTCGGCCGGATGCGGGCGCAGACCGAGGCCGCGATCCTCGAGGCCGACGCGGTTCTGTTCGTCATCGACGCCCGCGCCGGGGTGCTGCCGGCCGACCGGCCCTTCGCCGAGCTGGTGCGCCGCTCCGGCTGCCCCGTGATCCTCATCGCCAACAAGGCCGAGGGCGGCGCCGGGATGTCCGGCGCCTACGAGGCGTTCTCGTTGGGGCTCGGCGACCCGATTCCCTTCTCCGCCGAGCACGGCGAGGGCCTCGGCTCGCTGCAGGATGCGCTCCGCGAGGTTCTGCCCGAGCCCGACGAGGAGGACGAGGACGAGGAGGGCGGCAAGGGCCTGCGCGTCGCCATCGTCGGGCGGCCGAACGCCGGCAAATCCACCCTCATCAACCGGATGATCGGCGAGGACCGGCTTCTCGTCGGGCCCGAGGCCGGCATCACCCGTGATTCGATCTCCCTCGACTGGGAGTGGCGCGGGCGCCGGATCAAGCTGCACGACACCGCCGGCATGCGACGCCGGGCGCGCATCGACGACAAGCTGGAAAAGCTCGCGGTCTCGGACGGCCTGCGCGCCGTGCGCTTCGCCGAGGTCGTGGTCGTGCTCCTCGACGCGACGATCCCGTTCGAGAAGCAGGATCTCACCATCGTCGATCTCGTCGAGAGCGAGGGCCGCGCCCTGGTGATCGGCCTCAACAAGTGGGATCTTGTCGCCGACCAGCCGGGGCTGCTCAAGAGCCTGCGCGAGGACTGCACCCGCTTGCTGCCGCAGGTGCGCGGCGTCTCGGTGGTGCCGCTCTCCGGGCTCGCCGGGGAGGGCATCGACAAGCTGATGCAGGCGGTGGTCGACGCCTCCGAGGTGTGGAGCCGGCGCGTCTCGACGGCGCGGATCAACGCGTGGCTCACCGACGCGCTCCAGCGCAACCCGCCGCCCGCCGTCTCGGGCCGGCGCATCAAGATCCGCTACGCCACCCAGGTGAAGAGCCGCCCGCCGCACTTCGCCCTGTTCGGCAACCAGCTCGACGCCTTGCCGAAATCCTACACCCGCTACCTCGTCAACGGTCTGCGCGAGGCCTTCGACCTGCCCGGCACACCGATCCGGCTGTCGCTGCGCACGTCCAAGAACCCGTTCGACAAGGGCTGACGGCCGCGGCGCCGCGGCCCGCCGTTCCGGAAACCGGCCGTCGTTCCAGAACCGACCTCGGCGTTCCACCGCCGAACGAGACATTGTCCTTGTAACCTCACGTTGCGGTCTTCAGAATTCGGCCAGTCACGCCGGAGGAGGACAGCGATGACTGCAAGGCCGCATCGTCGTCTCGTCCTGTTCCTGGACGGGACGTGGAACAAGGACGATGCGGATCATCCGCCCACGAACATCGTGCGGATGCGTGAGATCTTGAAGATCGGCGTCGATCAGGCGCTGGCCCAGGCACCGCCGAGACCATCGGCCACCAGCGGCTCCTCCGCCACCGGATCGTTCATCGAGGAGAACGACCGCCTCGTCGAATACGTCGTCTATTACGATCGCGGCGTCGGCACCGGAGCTTGGCTCGATCCGATCAAGGGCGGCGTGCTCGGGCGGGGTCTCGGCCGCAACATCCGGCAAGCCTATCGTTTTCTCAGCGAGCACTATGCCGAGGGCGACGAGATCTACGTCTTCGGATTCTCCCGCGGCGCCTTCACCGCCCGTAGCCTCGTGGGCTACCTCTACGCGATCGGGCTCCTGAAGCCGCGCTCCTGCACCCCGGAGAACGAGCGCCGCGCCTGGCGCCATTACCGGCGCAAGCCCCAGGACCGTTACTGCGCCGAGTGGTTTGCCCTCGAACCCTTCGTCTTCGACCGCAAGGCGCTCCGGATCGCCTGCCTCGGCGTCTTCGATACCGTCGGTGCGCTGGGCGTGCCGCTCAGCCCCTTCCGGATCGCGAATGCGGAGCGCTTCGCCTTCCACAACACCGAACTGTCCTCCATCGTCGATGTCAGCCTGCACGCCGTGGCCATCGACGAACGCCGTCGCCCCTTCGAGGCCGCTCTCTGGCAAAGGCCCAAATTCAAGCGCGACGAGCGGGCCACGGTCGAGCAGGTCTGGTTTCCCGGCGCCCACGCCGATATCGGCGGCGGCTACGCCGACTGGACCCGCGACGGGCCCGCGCGGACCGGCCGGGAGGAACTCGCCCTCGCCTGGATGATCGCCCGCGTGAACGCGCTGACGCCGGGCCTCCACTTCGCCCGCTTCGAGGATGCCGGCCACCGCCCCCTGCGGCTCGACCTGCACGCGGCGGTCGGGGCGACGATCCACCGGCCCTGGCGCAGCATCACCCGCTTCCGGCGGGCGGCCCGCTGCATCAACCAGATCCCGCCGCTATCCCAGAGGGGCACGCTGACGGTCGGCACGATGCCGCATGCCGATCCGATCCACGAGGCAGTGCATATCGGCGCCCTCGCGCTGCTGGCGCATCCGGACGGCGTGCCGTACGAGGGCGACGCCTGGTCGACTCCGTACCGGCCCGTCAACCTCGTCGCCGCGCTGCCGGCCATCGCCGCGACCTACCGCGCGGCCGGGCCCGCCATCTGGCAGGCCTGGGCGCCCTTCGCCCGCCGCTTGCCGGACGGCACCGTCTCCGAGCCGGAACTCTGCGTCGTCGATTGGGACGGGAGGCGCATTCCCCCCAGCCGGACCGCCGGCGACCCCCGCGGCCTCTCCGTGTTGAGGCTGCTGCCGGCCGAGCCCGCGACACTCGGCCTCCCCGACCGGAAGACTCCGCCGGCGGGACGATCGACCATGACGGCCCCTTGCTGATCCCGGTTCAGGCGCGCCGGAGAAGGACAGTCCTGCGCAGGCCGGCGGCGGAGAATTTTGACCTCGGCGCGTTGAACTTTGGAAAACCCGGAGCCTTGCCTGCCTCGGCCGAGTCCTTAGCTTGTCGGCTCCTTCTCGCACGGATCGTTTTCCGATGGCCGGATCCTCCGCCGCCGCGCGGCCGACGAGGTTCGGCGAGCCGCGCACGCTCGCCCTCCTCGGCCTTGCCGCCCTCGCCACCCTCGCCGTGATCGCGGCGGTCTGGGCCCTGCTCGCCCAGGGTGCGAGTGGCAGCGCCGTCCATGCGGTGACGGACGGCCTGACGAGCCGCGGCTTCTGGACCGCCGTCGCGGTCGGGCTCGCGGCGCAGACCGTCGATGGTGCGCTCGGCATGGCCTACGGCATCACCTCGACCACCTTCCTGCTCTCCACCGGAGTGCCGCCGGCCGCGGCCTCGGCCTCCGTGCACGTGGCCGAGATCTTCACCACCGCCTTCTCCGGCCTCTCGCACTGGCGGCTCGGCAACGTGGACGGAGCGCTGTTCCGGCGCCTGCTGATCCCCGGCGTGATCGGCGCGGTGGCGGGCGCGTATCTCCTCACCTCGGTCGACGGCGAGGCGATCAAGCCGTTCGTCTCGGTCTACCTGCTGGGGATGGGGCTCTACGTTCTGTCGAAGGCGTTCCGCACCCTGAAGACCCGCCGTGAGCCGCCCCGCGCCGTGGTGCCGCTGGCGCTCGGCGGCGGCTTCGTCGATGCGGTCGGCGGCGGCGGGTGGGGTCCGGTGGTGACGACGACGCTGGTCGGCGGCGGGCAGGACCCGCGCACCTCGATCGGCTCGGTCAACGCGGCGGAGTTCTTCGTCGCGCTGGCGAGCGGCCTCTCCTTCACCCTGCTCGGCGGGTTGACCCACTGGACCACCATCGCCGGCCTCATCCTCGGCGGGCTGTTCGCGGCGCCGATCGCCGCGCTGCTGGTGCGGGTGATCCCGGCGCGGGCGCTGATGGTCGTGGTCGGGCTGCTGATCGCGTCCTTGAGCCTCGTGAACCTCGCCGGGCTGTTCGGCTGAATCCTCGGCTCCTTACCTTTGGATCCTCACCCGGCCCGCGTCGTCTCGGCGAGCCAGTCCACCACCGCGTCGAGGGCCTGACGGTTGCTGGTGTCGCCGCCGCGGGTGGC
This sequence comes from Methylorubrum rhodesianum, assembly GCF_014199985.1. Classification (GTDB taxonomy): domain Bacteria; phylum Pseudomonadota; class Alphaproteobacteria; order Rhizobiales; family Beijerinckiaceae; genus Methylobacterium; species Methylobacterium rhodesianum. The sequence goes on from NZ_JACHOS010000003.1 coordinate 258,093, forward strand.
CTCGAAGGCGGCGATCTGCCGGTCGGCGCTGGTGCCCTCGCGCAGGATGCGGCGGGCATCGGCGACCTCGTCGGTGCAGCCGAGCGCCTCCGCATCCTCCGCGATCAGCGAGAGCAGCGTGTCGAGGGCGGCCTCGAAGGGGAAGGCCTGCTCGGAGGCCTCGTCGATCAGCTCGGCCTCGATCCCGCTGCGCTGGGCCCGCCACAGATTCTCCGCCGCGATCGCCCGCGAGACACCGGTCAGGTCGGCGTTGATGTCGGGCCGGCGCTCCACCAGCCGCACGAGGCAGCGGAACAGGGCCGCCACCACGATGGCGTCGGCGAGCCGGGTGCAGGAATCGGCGATGCGCAGTTCGAGCGTCGGGAACTTGATCGAGGGGCGCAGGGACCACCACAGGAAGCTCGCATCCTGGATCGAGCCGGCATTGGTCATGATGCGCACGTAGCGCGCATAGGCCTCCGCATCGCCCATCAGGTCGGGCAGGCCGGTCCGGGGCAATTCGCCGAAGGCGCTGAGGCGGTAGGCGGAAAGCCCCGTCGGCTTGCCCTGCCAGAACGGCGAGGAGACCGACAGCGCGAACAGCAGCGGCTGGAACGGCAGCAGCCGGTCCATCAGCGCCACGCGCCGGTCGGGATCGGCGACCTCGACATGGACGTGCATGCCGCAGATCAGGCTGCGCCGCCCGGCGAGGCCGACGTCGCGCAGGATGCCGCGGTAGCGGTCGCCCTTGGTCGGCAATTGCCGCGCCCAGTCGGCGATGGGGTGGGTGCCGGCGGCGAAGACGAGGAGTCCGTGCTCGCGCCCCAGCTCCGCCAGCGCCTGCCGCTGCCGCATCAGCGACTCGCGGGCGGCGGCGAAGGCGATCGAGGGCGGGGTGCAGACCTCGACCTGGCATTGCAGCAGCTCGCGCCCGATCTCAGGCAGCCGCTCTCCGGCCGCCTGATGGAACGGCTTGACCGATCGGCGCGGCGTGCCGCGGGTTTCGGCATCGGCGAGGAAATACTCTTCCTCGATCCCGAACCGGTAGGGATGGGCGCTCATGCCGTGCTGACTCCGACGACCGGCCGGTGCGCTCTCTCACCGAAGGGGGACCGGTCCGGCGAGGGGAGCGCAGTGATAGGACCTTGGCCGGGAGCAAGCCGTTTGCAGGGTCTAGGGTTCCGCGCCGCTCCGCCGGGAGCGCGACACCGTGGACGCGCGGCGCCGCTCGCGCCGGGGGCGGGGAGGGCGCTACAGCATCCCGGTCCTCCTCTGCTTGCCGCCCGCGACCATGCCCGAACTGCCCGAAGTCGAGACCGTGCGCCGGGGGCTCGCCCCCGCGATGGTCGGCGCGCGTTTCGCCCGCGTCACCCTGCGCCGGCCGAACCTGCGCTTCCCGTTCCCCGAGCGCTTCGCCGAGCGGCTGGAGGGCACCACCGTGCTCGACCTCGCGCGCCGGGCCAAGTATCTGACGGCGCATCTCGATTCCGGCGAGAGCCTGATCCTGCATCTCGGCATGAGCGGGCGCTTCGACGTGCGGATGCCCGACGGCGCGAACCTTTCGCCGGGCGACTTCTACCTCGAAGGGGCGCTGGGCCAGCCCAAGCACGACCACGTGGTGATGGCCTTCGCCAACGGCGCCACGGTCACCTACAACGACACCCGCCGCTTCGGCTTCATGGACCTCGTGGCGACGCGCGACCTCGAGACCTGCCGGCACTTCGCCGGGATGGGCGTCGAGCCGCTCTCCGATGCCCTCGACGCCGCGGTGCTCGCGCGCCTGTTCGCCAAAAAGATCACGCCGCTGAAGGCGGCGCTGCTCGACCAGCGCCTGATCGCGGGACTGGGCAACATCTATGTCTGCGAGGCGCTGCACCGCTCGGGGCTCCATCCGGTCCTGCCGGCGGGGGCGCTGGCCAAGCCCGACGGGACGCCGACCGCGAAGGCGAAGACGCTCGTCAAGGAGATCAAGGCGGTGCTGACCGAGGCGGTGGCGGCCGGGGGCTCGACCTTGCGCGACTACGCACGGCCGGACGGGGAGCGCGGCGCCTTCCAGCACGGGTTCCGCGTCTACGACAGGGTGGGCCATGCCTGCCCGACCCGGGGCTGCACCGGGCGGATCGGCCGGATCGTGCAGGGCGGGCGCTCGACCTTCTTCTGCGAGACCTGCCAAGTTCTGCCGGCCCAGTAAGTTCTGCCGGTCCGCTTAGGGCTGCACGTCGGAAGCCGCGCTTTCATCCCGCTGATAATGTCCTGAAAAATGTCCGGTCTTCGCCCGTTCTCCACGTCGCGCATCGCGGGAATGTTGAACGGTTCGGGGCCGCAATGCGTTCTCAGCTTTGCCACAACACGGCAAAGCCCGTTTCCGCTCTTCCGGTGCCGACCGTCCGCGGCGGCGCTCGAAGGGTCCAACGACACGGAGGAACTCATGCGCGCCATCAAGCTGCTTCCCGTCCTCGGCCTCGTCGCCCTCGGCCTCGCCGCCTGCAAGGACGAGAAGAAGGACACCACCGGCACGACCACGCCTCCGGCCAACACCACCACCACGGCCCCCGCGACACCGCCGGCAACCCCGCCGGCCGCCGGCCAGACCACGGCCCCGACCAATCCGCCCGCCGCGAACAAGCCGGCCGGGCAGTAGTCGTTTCCGGATCGTCCGGCGCCGTCCTGCCGGGCGTCCGGCTCGGACCAACAAGGGGAAGGCCCGCCGGGAGGCGGGCCTTTTTGCATTCGTAAGGCTCGCCCTCTCCCGCGCTTGACAGGCGCCCTTTCATGAAACATGTAAAGTTACATGAGAAGGGACAGCAAGCTTTCGGGCGTTCTCCATGTGCTCCTGCACATGGCCGAGATCGAGGGACCGGTGACGTCCGAGTTCCTGGCCGGCGTGATGCAGACCAACCCCGTCGTGGTCCGGCGCATCATGGCGGGCCTGCGCGACCGGGGTTACGTCCGCTCGGAGAAGGGGCATGGCGGGGGCTGGCAGATCGCCTGCGATTTCGAGACCGTGACCCTGCGCGACATCTACGAGGCGCTCGGCGCTCCCGAACTCTTCGCCATGGGCAACCGGAGCGAGGCGCCCGGCTGCCTCGTCGAACAGGCGGTCAACGCCGCGATGAACCAGACCTTTCGCGAAGCCGAGGCGCTGCTGCTGGCCCAGCTCGGCCGGATCACCCTCGCCGCGCTCAGCGCCGACTTTCACGCCCGCCTCGCCGCGCGCGGCGGCGATTTCAACCCGGGGACGGCCCATGCGGTCTGATGCGATCATCCTCGGCGGCAGCTTCGCCGGATTGTCCGCCGCGCTCTACATCGCCCGCGCCCGCCGCAGGGTCTGCGTCATCGATGCCGGCGCCCCCCGCAACCGGTTCGCCGCCGCCTCGCACGGCTTCTTCGCGCAGGACGGCGAGAATCCGCTGGCGATGATCGCCACCGCCCGCGCGCAGCTCGCGGGCTATCCGAACGCCAGCTTCGTCGCGGGGGAGGCTGTGTCGGCGCGGGCCGCAGGCGACGGCTTCGCCGTCTCGCTCGCAGACGGTCAACGGCTCGAAGCCTCGAAACTCGTCCTCGCCTTCGGCATCAGCGACATCCTGCCCGATCTTCCCGGACTGGCCGAGCGCTGGGGGACGAGCGTGCTGCACTGTCCCTATTGCCACGGCTTCGAGTTTGCCGGGCGCGTCCTCGGCGTGCTGTTCGCCGGGCCGAAATCGATCCATCAGGCGGAGCTGATCGCGGAATGGGGCCCGACCACGCTCTTCCTGAACGGGCATCCGGGGCCGGATGCGCAGACAAGCGCGCGGCTCGCCGGGCGCGACATCCGGATCGAACCCGGTCCGGTCCGGGCCCTCGCGGGCGACGGCCGGGCCCTCTCGGCCCTCGTCATGGCGGATGGCCGGGCGGTCCCGCTCGATGCCCTCTTCGTCGGCCCCCGGTATCGCCTGAACAGCCCGATCGCCGAGGAGCTCGGCTGCGCCCTGGACGAGGGGATGCTGGGGCCGACCATCCGCACCGACGCGATGAAGGAAACGACGGTTCCCGGTGTCTACGCGGCCGGGGACGCGGCCCGCTTTCCCCACAGCGTGGCCTGGGCTTCGGCCGACGGCGTGACGGCCGGTGTTTCGCTGCATCAGGCGCTGGTGTTTCCGCGCATGGCGGCGTGAGACGCGAGGTGGGACCAGCAGCGGAAGGTTGAAACGCAATCAGCCTGCCCTTCTGGAAGGCTGCTGAGGATGGGGAGCGGGCCTTGATACGGTGCCCGCGAGCGGACGTTCCGCCGTCGACTCACCTGAGCCTTAGGCGTTGTCGAGGCATCGCACCGGAAGCGGACGCGCCCCCGAGATGGGCTGCTATATCGAATGACGACATGACGCGCTCGTTCACAGCATCGTCACGGCGAGGACATGCTCAACCAGCCTGCCGGTGGTCTGCACCGCCTTGATAGGTCTGCGCCGTTCCCTTCCGGGTCCGCTTGGCGGCGTAGAGCGCGGCATCGGCCTGACGAAGGAGCACGTCGCGGTCGTGCGCGGCCGCGCTCGACCACGCGATTCCGATCGTTCCCGTCACGCGACTGATTTGACCTTGTCCGTCCGCGACGATCTCGAGGTCGTGCAGGAGGCGCCGCACCCGGCGATCAAGTCCCACGCGATCGAGATCGGCAGACATCACGACCGCGAACTCGTCGCCCCCCAGCCGTGCCGGAAGACACCCGTTGTTGCAGGAGGCGCGCAACCGATCCGCGACACGGCGCAGCACCGCGTCGCCCGCTGCGTGGCCGAGGACGTCGTTGACACCTTTGAAGCCGTCGAGGTCGATCAGAAGCACCGCCACGTCGCCGTCCGCACTGCGCGCCTCGCGCAGCCGCGCATCGAGAACACGGTGGAACTCGGCTCGGTTGGCCAGTTGGGTCAGGTCGTCGGTGCGGGCTTGGTGGCGCAGGCGCTGCTCCAAGTCGTGCCGTTCGGTGATGTCCTGGATCAGACCGATGAGGGCGACGGGCTTGCCCTGGGCCAACTCGATCTCGCACGAGCACCGTACGCGCCGGGCGTTGCCCTTCGCAGTCACGAAGTCGGCGTCCATCTCGAACGGCTCACCCGTGTCCAGCGTGCGCATCACCGCATCGTTGAACGCCTTGCGGTCGGGCTCGGGGAAGTACCTCATGATCTCGCCGTTCGGCACGCCGCCGCTGACGGGCAGTTCATGGATGGCGAAGACGCCGTCCGACCAGGCGGTGGACTGCTTCGCGATGTCGTACCGGTACGATCCCATGTCGGCCATGCGCTCGGCCTGCTTGAACTGACGCCGTTCGCGCTCCAACCGCACAACGGTCAATCGGTGCTCTTCGGCGGCCTCGGCGGCGCGAAGGGCGACGGCCCGGGACTCGATCAGAGCCTCGGCGACGCTGGCCAATTCCTCTAGAACCTCCAGGTCGGTCGGCGTCGGCTCGCGCGGCCGCTCGTCGAGGACGCAGAGCGTGCCGACGGTGACCGGATCACCGTCAGGCCGCCGGACGCGAACCGGGACGCCCGCGTAGTAGCGGATGTTCGGAGCGCCTGTGACGAACGGGCTCTCGGCAAAGCGAGGGTCGAGGCGAGCATCCGCCACAGTGAGCGGCGCCTCGGTCTCGGCCACGATCGGGCAGAACGCCTGAGCCCGCGCGGTCTCCGGTGCCAGGGGCCCGCAGCGTGCCTTGAACCACTGGCGCTCTGGGGCGATCAGGGTGATCGAGGACATGCCGGTGCCAAGTATGCGTTGTGCGAGCTTTGCCAGCACATCGAACTCGCGTTCGGGCGGCGTGTCGAGGAGGGCGATCTCGGTCAACGCTTTCTGGCGAAGCGCCTCGCGCTGATTGTCCGACATGTGCCGCGCCACCCCCTATAGCCTCGCCGAGGCGAGAACACGGTGATGGCTGTATGACGATTGGGTTTAACCGCCCGTGACGTTGCCGAACGTCTCATCGTCCCCGTGACGCTCGGACGGCGCGATCACCGCTTTTTCCGTCGGTGATGCGAAGGGGCCGCTGACGCCTCACGTCCCATGGAGCTGTCAGACGACCCTCCGCCCGATCCGGATGCGCGCCTCGTCCTTATCAAGCACCTGTAGCCGGGCCTTTCCAGCGCCAGGAACGGGCCGAAGGAAGCCCGGTCCACCGTCGAACGGTTCGCGTTGCGCCTAGGCCGGCGCCGGTTCCCGTATCGGCCGCCGCCTCGCCATCTCACGCAGCACGCGCGCCAACTCCTGCGCCGAATACGGCTTCCTCAACAATTCGAATCCGTGCGCGTCGTCCTGCGCCAGCACGTGGCTGTAGCCGGAGGTGAGGACCACCGGCAGCTCCGGCCGGCGCTCGCGCAGGAGGCGGGCCAGCGCGATGCCGCCCATGCCGGGCATCACGACGTCGGAGAACACCGCGTCGAATGGCGTCTCGGTGCGGTCCAGTTCGACCAGGGCGGCCTCGGCGTTCTCGGCCCAGACCGGATGGTGGCCGAGCTCCTCCAGGATCTGCGTGCAGAAGCGCCCGACCTCGAGATTGTCCTCGACCACGAGGATGCGCAGCTGCGCCTCGGCCCCCGCCTCCGGGGCCGGCCCGGCGGGGGCGGGGGCCGCCAGCGGGGCGGCGACCTCGGGCAGGTAGAGGGTGAAGGTGGTGCCCTCGCCCGCGCGGCTCTTCACGTCCACGTCCCCGCCCGACTGCTTGGCGAAGCCGATCACCTGGGAAAGGCCGAGCCCGGTGCCCCGGCCGACCTCCTTGGTGGTGAAGAACGGCTCGAAGATGCGGATAAGGTCGGCGCTGGCGATGCCGGTTCCGGTGTCGACGACCGAGACCGCGACGAAGGGGCCGGCCGCGCCGGCATGGCCGCGGATCGGCGGCATCGGTGCGCCGCCGTCGAGGCGGAGCGTCAGCCGGCCCTCGCCGTCCATGGCGTCGCGGGCGTTGACCGCCATGTTGACGAGCGCCGTCTCGAACTGGCTCGCATCGGCGCGCACGTAGCAGGGCGTGCCGGGCATGTCGGTGACCACGCGGATGCGCGCGCCGGTCACCGAATCGAGCATCTCCGAGATGCTGCGCAGCCGCTCGCCCACGTCGAAGGTCTCGGGCTTGAGCGCCTGCCGCCGGGCGAAGGCGAGGAGCTGGCCCGTCAGCTTCGCCGCCCGGTCCACGGTGTCGGAGACGGCGTCGAGGTAGCGCGCCTTGCGCTCGGGCGCGAGGTCGGGCCGTCGCAGGAACTCCACCGAGGAGCGGATGATGGTGAGCAGGTTGTTGAAGTCGTGGGCGACGCCGCCGGTGAGCTGGCCCACCGCCTCCAGCTTCTGCGACTGGCGTAGCGCCTCCTCCGCCTGGCGCTGCTCGGTGATGTCGCGGCCGAAGCCGTAGAGCAGCCCGTCGGCGGGTACGATGGTCCAGAGCACCCGGCGGGTGCCGCCGTCCCGGGTCAGGCAGGTCAACTCGAGGTCGGTCGAGTCGCCCGCCGCGAGCCGCTCCAGCGCCGCCTCGGCGGCCGCGCGCTCCTCGGGCGCGAAGAAGTCGGGCACGCAGCGGCCCACCGTCTCGGCCGGGGACCAGCCCAGGGTCCGGCTCCACGACGGGTTCACCGCGCCGATCCGCCCGTCGGGCGAGGCCACGACCTTGAGCACCGGCGAGAGCGTCCAGACGCGGTCGCGGTCGCGCCTTTGCGCCACCACCTCCGCCTCCAGGTCGGCGGCCTTGGAATGGAGCAGGTGCTCCACCCGCCGCCGCGCCGTGATGTCCTGGAACAGCACCGCGACCTGCCGGCGCGACGGCGGCTCGATGCGGAAGGCGGCGAGTTCCAGGTAGCGCCCGGTGGCGACCAGCTCGCGCTGGAAGCGGATCGGCCGGCCGGTGCGCAGGACGTCGCCGTAGAGCGCGAGCCAGCCCTCGGCCTCCGCGCCGACGATCTCGCGCAGGCGTTTTCCCGCCACGCTCTCGATGCCGGCATGCTGGGCGTAGGCGCGGTTGGCGGTGACGTGGACGTAGTCGCTGAGCGGCCCGTGCGGGCCGTCGATGAACTCGATGACGCAGTAGCCCTCGTCCATCTGCTCGAACAGCGTGCGGTAGTGCTGCTCGCTCTCCGCGAGCACCGTGCGCTGGGCTCGCTGCTCGGTCACGTCGCGGGTCACGCCGGTGAGCCGCAGGATCGCCCCGCCCGCGTCGCGCTCGACCTCGAGGGTGCGGGCGATCCAGCGCGGCGCGCCGGTCAGGGAGTCGCGGACGCGGTAGACCGTCTCTTCGGCCGGCGTCTCGCCCGAGGGGACTGCCGCCGCATCCTCCGCCCCGAGCCGCTCGATCAGCGCGGCGAGGGGATAGGCCTCGCGCAGCTCCAGGCCGTGCAGGCGGCAGAAGGCGGGGTTCGGATGCAGGACGCCCGCCTGCAGGTCGAGGGTGAACACGCCGATCCCGGCGGCGTCCTGCGCCCGAGCGAGGGCATCCTGCGCCGTGCGCAACGGCTCCGCGACCCGGAAACCCGTCGGTTCGACGCTCGGCTCGCCGAGGGTGGGGAGGCTCTCGATGATGCTCACGCTGCCACGTGTAGCACGCCGTAGGGCGGCACAAGCGCGACCGTTTCGCCGGAAGACAGCTTTCCCGACGATGTTACAGGTCACGCGGTGAGCGTCGAGGTTCAGCCGAGATCGAGTTCCGGGTAGTGCCGGAAGATGCCCTGTTCGTTGAAGGGAAGGCACCGCTCGCTGGCACGGTAGGCCGCGATGCGCGGCAGCCTCCCGATTCGCTCCGCGTGGGCGGCGACGCGCGGCGCCTGCGCCAGGGCCCGGGCCGCGGCGTTCGGGTAAGCGTAGCGCAGGCCCGCCACGAGCTGGAACAGCGAGGTGTCGGCGTAGCTGACTTGCCCGCCTACCAAGTGCCCGGCCCCCGCCGGGTTGCCGGCCAGCACCCGCTCGAACCAGGCCAGGAACTTCGGGATCCGGTTCCGGCAGAAGTCCTCGGCCCGGCGGCGCGCCTCCGGCCGCTGGTCCTCGTAGTACAGGCCGACGCCGACGGGATGATGGGTGTCGTGCGCCTCCGCCACCATGTCGGCGATCGTCAGCTGGATCTGATGCGTCCAGATCCGGTCGGTCTCGTCCGCTCCAACGAGGCCGATGCGCGGCCCGAGATAGAGCAGGATCGCCGCGGTCTGACCGATCACCCGGTCGCTGTCCCTGAGGAAGGGCGGGGCGAAGGGCGGGCGGACCGGCTCGTCCTCCAGGCGGTCCATCATCGCCGCGATCCCGCCGCCGTCCTCTTCGGGCCGCCGGGCGACATCGACATAATCCGCCCCGGCCTGTTCGAGGGCGAGCCGCACGAACTCGCCGCGACCGGGAATCATCGGCCAGTAGTGCAGCTCGTAGGCCATGGCGGGTTCCTTCTCGCGGGAATCCTTACCAGCCGCCGCGTTCCTCGCGGCTCGGAGCGCGGCCCTGGGGCGTCAGGGCGTCGATCACGCCGGGCAGGGCCTGCGACAGCTGCGCGAGCAGATCCTCGCGCGGCAGGCCGGTCTCGCGGCCCAGCGTGTCGAGGGTGTCCGGGCCCAGGGCCTCGGCGAGGCGGTTCGGGGCGATCTCGCGGTTGGGGCCGTGGCCGATCCACGAGCCGATCACGTCGCCCAGCCCGCTGCGCTCGAAGCTCTGGATCAGGCCGTCGAGGCCGCCGGCGACCGCGCCGCTCTCGTCCTGCGGCTCCCGGTCGAGCCCGGCATAGGGCCCTTCGCCGGGCGAGCGGTGCCCGGAGGGGCCGTCCCCCGGACCGTCGAGCATGCCGGCGAGATCGCTGAAATCGCCGCCGGGATCGCCCGCTTGGCCCGGCGGTCCGCTGCGGCGGCCCTGGTTGAAGCCGCCGAGATCGCCGTCGTCGGCGCCCGGGCCGGGCAGGGGGCGACCGCCGGACCCGGGCGATCCGCGGCCGAGAATGTCGCCGAGGCCGCCGCTCGCGCCCTTGGCGAGCAGGAGCATGAGCAGCGCCTTGACCACCGGCGAGGCGAGGGCGCCGCCGCGCCCGCCCCCCAGTACCTGTCCCACGACTCCGCCGATGACCTGATCGAGCAGCCCCATCTCGTCTCCTCCCGCCGGTTCACGCCGCCTCTGGAGTCCTGCCCGAAGGCGATGCGTTCGGGCAGGACTCCAGATCCTCGCTTCGGTGCGCGCTCCGCCGAACCGGTGTTCCACTTCGGCGGAGCGCGCTCAGGCAGCCGTGCCGGTCCAACGGCGGGGGGCGGGATGAGGTTGCGGATCAGTTCTCGTAGCTCGAGCGGAACGGCTTCGAGAGATGGTCGGAGGGGTTGGTGCGCACGGTCTTCCCGCTGCTCCGGCCCTCCGGCATGACCGAGGTCGAGGAGCGGATCGCGCTCGGAAGCGACACCTCGCCGGTCGCCCGCTCGGCGGTGCGCGCGTTGCCCCGCACGGTGTCGGTGCCGGAGGGCAGGGTGCCGGCGGTGGGCTGGTCGTTGGGATTGGCCACGCTCTGGGCGAGCGCCGGCGCCGACAGGATCAGGCTGCCGAGGAGGGCGCTCAGAGCGGCCCGGCGGAGGGGAGAGGGGGATCGCATCGGTCGGCTCCTTCGAGACTTCCCGCAGGCTTCGGCCGCCGGCCGGGCTCGCGGCGGGGCCACCCGGCGGTTGCAGGATCTGAAGGGCCAATCCCAGCCGATGGCCAAGGTTCCCCTTGTCGAGCCTCCCCTCGTCGGGGATTTGCGCGGAGGCCTCAGCCGCGCTTGCGCCCGCCGCCCCCCTTGTAGCGGGGCTTCTGACCGCCGAGCCCCTGCGTCGAGCGCGCCTTCGGCCGCTCCTGCCAGGGCACGGCCCCGGCCGGCAATTCGCGGTCGGTGCCCGGCCCCATATTGTCCAGCGACGGCTTCGAGATCCGGCTGCCCTTCTGCCCGTAGCGCCCGGCCTCGCGCTCGACGTCGCTCTGGCGGGCCATGGGATCGTCGGAGACCAGGAGCTCGGTGGCCTGGAGGCGCTTGAGCTCGTCGCGCAGCCGCGCGGCCTCCTCGAAGTCGAGATCGGCGGCCGCCGCGCGCATCCGCTTCTCGAGATCGGCCATGACGGCCTTGAGGTTGTGGCCGACGGTGATCGCGTCCTTGGCCAGCCCCGTATCGACGCGGACGTGGTCGCGCTCGTAGACGCTCTCGAGGATGTCGCTGATGCCGCGCTTGACCGATTGCGGCGTGATGCCGTGCTCGGCGTTGTAGGCGAGCTGCTTCTGGCGCCGCCGCTCGGTCTCCGCCATCGCCCGCTCCATCGAGCCGGTGATGGTGTCGGCGTAGAGGATGCAGCGGGCCTCCGCGTTGCGGGCGGCGCGGCCGATGGTCTGGATCAGCGAGGTCTCGGAGCGCAGAAATCCTTCCTTGTCGGCGTCGAGGATGGCGACCAGCGCGCATTCCGGGATGTCGAGGCCCTCGCGCAGCAGGTTGATGCCGATGAGGACGTCGAAGGCGCCGAGCCGCAGATCGCGGATGATCTCGATGCGCTCCAGGGTATCGATGTCGGAGTGCATGTAGCGCACCCGCACCGAGTTCTCGTGCAGATACTCGGTGAGATCCTCGGCCATGCGCTTGGTCAGCGTGGTCACCAGGGTGCGGTAGCCGGCCTGGGCCACGGCGCGGACTTCTCCGAGTAGATCGTCGACCTGGGACCGCGCCGGGCGGATCTCGATCACCGGATCGACGAGGCCGGTGGGGCGGATCACCTGCTCGGCGAACACGCCCGCCGTGCGCTCCATCTCCCACTTGGCGGGCGTGGCCGAGACGTGGATCGATTGCGGACGCATCGCGTCCCATTCCTCGAACCGCAAGGGGCGGTTGTCGAGGCAGGAGGGCAGGCGGAAGCCGTACTCGGCGAGCGTCGCCTTGCGGCGGAAGTCGCCCCGGTACATGCCGCCGATCTGCGGCACGGTGACGTGGCTCTCGTCGGTGAAGACGAGGGCGTTGTCGGGCAGGTACTCGAACAGGGTCGGCGGCGGCTCGCCGGGCTTGCGGCCGGTGAGGTAGCGCGAATAGTTCTCGATGCCGTTGCAGGCCCCCGTCGCCTCGATCATCTCGATGTCGAAGGTGCAGCGCTGCTCCAGCCGCTGCGCCTCGATGAGGCGGCCCATCCGGGTCAGCTCCTCGACGCGCTGTTTCAGTTCGGTCTTGATGCCCTTGATCGCCTGCTGGAGGGTGGGGCGCGGGGTGACGTAGTGCGAGTTCGCGTAGACTTTGACGAACTTCAGCTCGTTGAGCTTCTTGCCCGTGAGCGGGTCGAACTCGACGATCGATTCCACCTCGTCGCCGAACAGGCCGATGCGCCAGCCGCGATCCTCCAAGTGGGCCGGCCACAGCTCGATGACGTCGCCGCGCACCCGGAACGTGCCGCGGGCGAAATCCGACTGGATGCGCTTGTACTGCAGTGCCACGAGGTCGGCGATGAGCTGGCGCTGCTCGATCCGCTCGCCGAGCGAGACGGTGAACGACATCGCCGTGTAGGTCTCGACCGAGCCGATACCGTAGATGCACGAGACCGAGGCGACGATGATGACGTCGTCGCGCTCCAAGAGGGCGCGGGTGGCCGAGTGGCGCATCCGGTCGATCTGCTCGTTGATCGAGGATTCCTTCTCGATGAACGTGTCGGATCGCGGCACGTAGGCTTCGGGTTGATAATAGTCGTAGTACGAGACGAAGTACTCGACCGCGTTGTCCGGAAAGAAGCTCTTGAACTCGCCGTAGAGCTGCGCGGCCAGCGTCTTGTTCGGAGCCAGGATCAGGGCAGGGCGCTGCGTCTCCTCGATGACCTTGGCCATCGTGAAGGTTTTTCCGGAGCCGGTGACGCCGAGCAGCACCTGATCGCGCTCGGCGGTTTTGACGCCCTCCACCAGTTCGGCGATGGCCCTGGGCTGGTCGCCCGCCGGGGTGAAGTCGGATTTCAGCGTGAATTTGACGCCGCCCTCCGATTTGGCCGGGCGCTCCGGCCGATGCGGTACCCAGGCCTCGCCGTTCTTGAACAGCGGGTTGCCCTCGGTGAGGAGCTTTTCCAGCGCCTCGACGGTGGCCGAGACGCCCTCGGTGGCGAGGGACGGCGCCTCGGGCGCGGCCTCCGGCGCCGGGCCGTCGTCGGGCGGGACCAGGCCGAGCGCCTGGGCCAGCCGCGGATCGACGTCGGCGGCATCGCCGATGGCGAAGCCCGCCTGCGGCGCCTCGGCGAAGCCGTCCTGCGCGATCCTTTTGTAGGCCTGCACCTCGCCGGGCTCGGTCTTCCGGCCACGACCCTTCCGGGCCGGCTCCGGCTGCGGCGCCGGCTCGACGGCCTTCGGGCGGTTGCGGTTGAGGGCGGGGTTGAGCAGGGCGGCGAGATGCTCGTCGAGCGGCATCAGCTCGGGCCGGTCGGCCTTCGCCGCCGTCTTCGAGGTTGCCTTCGATGTCGCCTTGGAGGCCGGCTTGGCCGTCGCCTTGGCCGGGCTCACGCGCGGATTCTTGGATGCGGGCATAGCGGCAATATGGGCCCGTCGGGCGGTCTCAGGAAGAGTTCGAACGGCCCGAGATGGCCGAGACTTGCGGCCGATCGAGGTCGGGACGCGCGTCGGGGCGTTCTCATGACGGGAGACTGTTGGCGCCCGCACTTCGCACCGCCGGCAGATCCCGTTCCCAGGCCGGCTCGCCCGCGAAGCGCTCCGCCAGGTAATCGACGAAGGCGCGGGTCTTGGCCGGGCGCCGGCCCGGCGGCATCAGGGCGTGGATCGGCAGGGTCGGGCAGGGGGCGCCGAGATCGAGGGCGACGAGGGTGCCGGCGCGCAGGGCCTCCGCCACCAGGAAGGTCGGCTGGTAGACGAGCCCCAGACCGGCCACGGCCGCCGCCACCAGGGCGGCGCCGTTCGGCGCCCGCAGGGTGCCCGAGACCGGATAGGCCTGATCGCCGAAGCGCCAGCCGCTCGCATCGGACAGGGTGTAGCCGAGGCAGTTATGGCCCTTCAGTTCCTCGGGCCGACGCGGCGTGCCATGCCGGTCGAGATAGGCCGGCGCGGCGCAGACCACGAGCCGGCTGGAGGCGAGGCGCCGCGCGATCAGCCCGGAATCGGCGAGCGACCCAATCCGCACCGCGAGGTCCCATCCCTCCTCGATCAGGTCGACCCGCCGGTCGTTGAGGCCGAGCTCGATCGTCAGCGCCGGGTGCGCGGCGGAGAAGGCCGCGAGCGCGGGCGCGATCTCCCGCACGCCGAAGGAGAGCGGCACGTTGAGCCGCAAGGTCCCGTGCGCCTCCACCCCTTCGGCCCCGACCAGGGCCTCGGCCTCGGCGATCTCGGCGAGGATGCGCTCGCAGGCCTCGAGATAGCTGCGGCCGGTCTCGGTCAGCGTCAGGCGGCGCGTCGTCCGGTGCAGGAGCCGCGTGCCGAGCCGTGCTTCCAGGGCCGCCACGTGCTTGGTCACCCCGGTCTGCGACAGGCCGAGCGCGCGCCCGGCGGCCGAGAAGCTGCCGAGCGCCGCCACCCGCGCGAAGACCTGCATTCCCGTCACGCGGTCGAGCACGGCTCACCTCACTCTCTCAGAGTGAGGTGAATGGCAGCGAACGCGGATTATCGCAATCGCCTGGGGCGGGCATGGTCCGGTCATCGCGAACGCCGCCACCGCGGCGCCGATCGAAACGACCGAACCGAGATGACCATGACCGCGACGACCCCGACCGCGATGACCTCGACCGACCCTCGCACCGCTCCCTACGCCGCCCTGCTGCTGCGGCTCACCCTCGGCGGCCTGTTCCTGGCCCATGCCGGGCTGAAGCTGTTCGTGTTCACGCCCGCGGGCACGGCGGCCTTCTTCGGCTCCCTCGGCCTGCCGCCCGCCCTCGGTTACGCGGTGATCGCCGTGGAAGCCGTCGGCGGCCTCGCCCTGATCCTCGGCCTCTATGCCCGCCTCGTCGCCCTGGCTCTGGTTCCGGTGCTGATCGGCGCCATCGTCACCGTGCACGGTGCCAACGGCTTCTTCGCGCAGAATCCCGGCGGCGGCTGGGAGTTCGCGGGTTTCTGGGCGGTGATGCTGCTGGTCCAGGCGGGGCTCGGCGACGGCCCCTATGCCCTGCGGCGCGCGTGACGCGCCAGGCGAGGAGAGAGCGCGTGAGCCAACCGATCCATCCGGGGGCCCGCATCGGCCACGTCCACCTCAAGGTGGCCGACCTCGAACGAGCGCTGGCCTTTTACTGCGGCGTGCTCGGCTTCGCGCTGACGCAGCGCTACGGTGCCCGGGCCGCCTTCGTCTCGGCCGGCGGCTACCACCACCATATCGGCCTCAACACCTGGGAGAGCGCCGGCGGTTCTCCGCCGCCGCCCGGCCATACCGGCCTCTACCACCTCGCGATCCTCTACCCGAGCCGGGCGGCCCTGGCCGATGCCCTGCGCCGGGTCGAGGCGGCCGGTCTCCCACTCGACGGTGCCAGCGACCACGGCGTGTCCGAGGCCCTCTACCTGCGCGATCCGGACGGGAACGGGGTCGAGTTGTACCGTGACCTCCCGGAGGCCGCGTGGCCGCGGAACGAGAAGGGCGACCTCGCCATGCTCACCCGTCCCCTCGACCTCGCCGGTCTCCGGGCTGAAACCTGAACCCTTCCCGCTTGACGGCTCTGTACCCGCGTGTACTTTGCAATGCAAAGCACGCCTCGATGCGGGAAGACGGACCCCATGCGTGACAGCCAGGGCGACCTCGACAAGGCGCTCGCCGACATCGTCGCGATCCGGATGCAGATCGCCCGGGACACCGCCTTCCGCGGTCTCGGCGCGGCGACCCTCGCGGCGACCGGGCTCCTCGCCCTCGTCGTCGCGGGCGCGCAAGCCCTGCTGCTCGACGATCCGACCGCGCGGCCGGTCGTCTTCTTCGGCCTCTGGGTCGCCGCCGCCGTCACCGCCTGCGCCCTGATCGGGTTCGAGGCGGTGCGCCGCTCGCGCCGGGTCCATTCGGGGCTGGCCGACGCGATGGTGTTCAGCGCCATCGAAGGGTTTCTGCCCGCGGGCGGGGCGGGGTTGTGCCTCGGGCTCGTCTTCGCCCGCTTCGCACCGGACCAGCTCTGGATGCTGCCGGGCCTGTGGCAGGTTCTGGTCGGGCTCGGCCTGTTCGCGTCTGCCCGCATCCTGCCCCGCACCGTGCCGCTGGCGGGGGCCTGGTACCTGCTCGCCGGGCTCACGGTGCTGGCGTTCGCCAGCGAGGCCCGCCACCTCTCGCCCTGGCTGATGGGTCTGCCCTTCGCGGTGGGCCAGGGGCTGCTCGCCGTCATCATCCATCGCCATTCGGGCCACGCCGACGGATCTGACGACGGAGACGCCGATGCCGACCTCTGATCGCCCTGACGCCCGCTTCTCCTACGAGGGGCTCGACCGGATCATCCACGAGCGGGCGCGGCTCTCGGTGCTGACCTCGCTGGTCTCGCATCCCCGCGGCCTCGCCTTTCCCGACCTCAAGCGCCTGTGCGGGCTCACCGACGGCAATCTCAGCCGCCACCTCGCCGTGCTGCAGGAGGCCGACCTCGTCAGCCTGGAGAAGGGCTACGACCAGAACCGGCCGCAGACCCTCTGCCGCCTGACGCCCTCCGGCCGCACCCGCTTCCTCGACTATCTCGGGGTGCTGGAGCAGGTGGTGCGCGACGCCGCGCAAGCGGCGGGCCGCTCGCAGGGTGCGGCCGGCCGGTCCCAGGCTGCCGAAGAGCGGCCCACCGGCCACGATCGCTCCGGCCTCGCCGAACCGGTCTGACGGCCGCTCCCGACATCCCATCGAACGCCCCCGCACGTCCCGCATCTCGCCCGGAGACTTTACGATGCAAAGCCCTCTCGATCGCAGATCCGGTCTGCACGCGGCGATCATCATGGACGGCAACGGCCGCTGGGCGAGCGCCCGCGGCCTGCCCCGGAGCGCGGGCCACCGGGCGGGCGTCAAGACGATCCAGCGGGTGGCGGAGGCGGCTCCCGGCCTCGGCGTCGGCACGCTGACGCTCTACGCCTTCTCCAGCGACAACTGGCGCCGCCCCGCCGAGGAGGTCGGCGGGCTGATGCGCCTGCTGCGGGCCTATCTGCGCGGCGAGACCGAGCGGCTCGCCCGCAGCGGCACCCGCCTGACCGTGATCGGCCGGCGCGACCGCCTGCCCGCGGGCATCCCGGAGGCGATCGCGCGGGCCGAGGCCGCGACCGCCGCGGGCGACCGGCTGCACCTGCGCATCGCCGTCGACTATTCCTCGCGCGACGCGATCCTCGCCGCCGCCGCCCGGCTCGGGCCGGAGGACCTGAGCCGCGAGGCCATGAGCGGGGCTCTGTGCGGGGACGGCGACGTCGATCTCCTGATCCGCACCGGCGGTGAGAAGCGGCTCTCCGACTTCCTGCTCTGGGAGGCGGCCTACGCGGAGCTGCACTTCACCGAGCGGATGTGGCCTGATTTCAGCGCCACCGACCTCGCCGCGGCGGTCGCCGACTTTTCCGCCCGCGACCGGCGGTTCGGGGGGCTGAACCCGCCCGTCCTCACCGTAGCGGCCTGATCGTCCGGCCCGCGCGCCGGGAAGAAGCCGCTCGGCGCGCGGGCTCCGGTAGCTTCGGCATGGCCTCGGCCGAGGGCATGCAATTCGTTCAGATGACCGTCCGGGTCGCGATGGTCGGGCTCCTGCCGGTCGTGCCCGTTTTCGCGATGCTTCCCGCCTTCGAGGCGGCAACGGGGTTGCGCATCCACCTTGTGCCATACGTTCGCGTCGGGATCGCCATGGCGCCGTCGCTCCGGCTCGACTGGACCGGTCCGCGCGCAGCAGGGGCCGAGGCCCGGCTGGCCGGGCCGCCGGGCAGCGCTACCTACCCGCGCCATGCACAGAGCCGCCCTGAGGCGGACCTCCCAACCATCGAAGCCGCGACGCGAAAACCATGTCCGCTGACCGCCCCGCCCTCGACGACGAGACCCTCGCCTTCGCCGCCCGCGTCTTCCAGTACGCCCGGATGGGCCATGCCGAGGAGTTGGCCGAGCTGTTCGGTCAGGGGCTTCCGGCAAACCTGCGCAACGACAAGGGCGACAGCCTGTTGATGCTCGCCGCCTATAACGGGCAGGCGGCGGCGGCCCGCGCGATCCTGGAGGCCGGGGGCGACCCCGAACTCGCCAACGACCGCGGCCAGACCCCGCTCGCCGGGGCGGCCTTCAAGGGCGATGCCGAGATCGTCCGGCTGCTCCTGGAGCACGGGGCGCAGGTCGACGGGGCCGGCGACGGCTCCCGCACCGCGCTGATGGTGGCGGCGATGTTCGACCGCACCGAGATCGTCGATCTGCTGCTGGCCCACGGCGCCGATCCGGCCCGGCGCGACGCCTCCGGGATGAGCGCCGCCGACATGGCCCGCCAGATGGGAGCCCAGAACACTCCGGCCCAGTTGGAACGCGCAGGGGCGGGCTGACCGGTTCCGGCAGGCGGCGCCTCGTGTAGGATCGCCCTCTCGCGCCGGGCGACATCACGATTCCGGACGTGAGGAACGCCGGGAGAGGGGCCATGCCGGACGCGATCGGGGCGATCGACCAGGGCACCACGAGCACGCGCTTCATCGTGTTCGACCGCCGGGGCACCATCCTGGCGCAGGCCCAGCGCGAGCACGAGCAGATCTTTCCCCGTCCCGGCTGGGTCGAGCACGACCCGCGGGAGATCTGGCGCAACACCCACGCGGTGATGCGCGAGGGGCTGGCCCAGGCCGGGCTGGAGCCGCGGGATCTGGCCGCCATCGGCCTCACCAACCAGCGCGAGACGGCCCTGCTCTGGGACCGCCGCACCGGCGAGCCGCTGCACCACGCCCTCGTCTGGCAGGACACCCGCACCGACCGGCAGGTGGCCGCGCTCGCCCGCGACGGCGGCCGCGACCGCTTCCGCGGCGTGACCGGCCTGCCGCTGGCGAGCTACTTCTCCGCCTCCAAGCTCGCGTGGCTGCTGGACCATGTCGACGGGGCGCGGGCGCTCGCCGAGGACGGAACCGCCCTGTTCGGCACGATCGATTCCTGGCTCGTCTGGAACCTCACCGGCGGCCCGGACGGCGGATTGCACGTCACCGACGTCACCAATGCCAGCCGCACGCAGCTGATGTCGCTGGCGACCCTCGACTGGGACGAGGCCATGCTCGGCGTGTTCCGCATCCCGCGGGGGGTGCTGCCGCGGATCGTCTCCTCCAGTGCCGTGCTCGGCGAGACCCGCGACCCGTTCCCCGGCGTGGCGGTCGGCGGGATTCTCGGCGACCAGCAGGCCGCCCTGTTCGGGCAGACCTGCTTCTCGGCGGGCGAGGCCAAGAACACCTACGGCACCGGATGCTTCGCGCTGATGAACACCGGCCCCGAACCCGTCGCCTCCACCGCCGGGCTCGTCACCACCGTGGCCTATCAGCTCGACGGAGGCCCGCCGGCCTACGCCCTCGAAGGCTCCATCGCCATCACCGGCGCCCTGGTCCAGTGGCTGCGGGACAATCTCGGGCTGATCGGCGCGTCGAGCGAGATCGAGGGGCTGGCCCGCAGCGCCGAGGACAATGGCGGCGTCTACGTGGTGCCGGCCTTCTCCGGCCTCTACGCTCCGCACTGGCGGGACGACGCCCGCGGCCTGATCATCGGCCTGACCCGCTTCGCCCACCGCGGCCATATCGCCCGCGCCTGCCTGGAGGCCACCGCCTACCAGACCCGCGAGGTGCTCGAGGCGATGGAGCGCGATTCCGGCTGTCCGATTCCCGAACTGCGCTGCGACGGCGGCATGACCGGCAACGACCTCCTGATGCAGTTCCAGGCCGACATCCTCGACCGGCCGACCCTGCGCCCCAAGGTTTCGGAGACGACGGCGCTCGGCGCGGCCTACGCCGCCGGCCTTGCCACCGGGTTTTGGAAAACGCTCGAGGATCTTCGCGATAACTGGGCCGTGGACAAACGCTGGCATCCGCGTATCGAGGCGGAGGAACGTCGGGCACTCTTCGCCGGCTGGGGGCGAGCGGTGGAACGCTCGTTCGGATGGGTTGAGGAGAACGCTTGATGGCTGCTCGGATACGCTCGCTTCGCACGGCTCTGCTGGTCACGACGATGGCGCTGGCCCCGCTCGCTGCCGGCCTCTCTGCGGGCCTCGCGCCGGCCCCGGTCCGCGCCGCGCCGGCCGCCTATCCGGGCCAGCAGGAGGGCGACCACGTCGTCGAGAACTTCAAATTCGCCAGCGGCGAGAGCCTGGACCGGGTCAAGCTGCACTACACCACCCTCGGCACGCCGCACCGCGGTGCCGATGGCGAGATCGACAACGCCGTGCTCGTCCTGCACGGCACCACGGGCACCGGAAAGAGCTTCCTGATCCCGACCGTCGGGCCGGAGCTGTTCGGCGAGGGCGCGCCCCTGGACGCGAAGCGCTGGTACGTGATCCTGCCCGACGGGCTCGGCCGCGGCGGCTCCTCGAAGCCCTCCGACGGCCTCAAGGCACGCTTTCCCCGCTACGGCTACGCGGATGTGGTGGAGGGCCAGCACCGGGTCGTCACCGAGGCGCTCGGGGTCAAGCACCTGCGCCTCGTGCTCGGCACCTCCATGGGCGGGATGCAGGCCTGGATGTGGGGCGAGCGCTACCCCGGCAGCATGGACCTGCTGATGGCGGTGGCGAGCCAGCCGATCCCGGTGAGCGGGCGCAACGCCCTGTGGCGGCGCCTGCTGATCGAGGGCATCCGCACGGATCCCGACTGGAAGGGCGGGGACTATACCGAGCAGCCGCGCCATTTCGGGCGCATCCTGCCGATCTTCAACATCATGACCGAGAGCGTGCTCGGCCTGCAGAAGCAGGCGCCGACCCGCGCCGCGGCCGACAAGGCCTACGACAAGATGATCGCCGGCTACGAGAACAAGGCCGACGCCAACGACTGGATGTACTGGTTCGACTCGTCCTACGACTACGACCCCTCGCCGGACCTGGAAAAGATCACCGCCAAGGTGCTGGCGGTGAACTTCGCCGACGACGAGCTCAATCCGCCTCAGCTCGACGTGATGAACGCGGCGTTCGCCCGGGTGAAGGACGGCCGCTTCGTGCTGGTCCCGACCTCGCCCGAGACCCACGGCCACCAATCCCTGCGGTTCGCCGGCCTGTGGAAGGGCTACCTCGCCGAGTTTCTGGGCCAGCCCGAGGCGACGACCGAGAAGAAGAGTTCGTCGGAGCGGCCGGAGGGCAGCCGGTAAGCCGCCGGGCGGAGGGCCGGCCCCCTTCGGTCCGGCTCTCGGCCCTGCCCGCGCCAGCACCCGACGGCAGCGGAATGTGCATTTTCTTGCAGAAATCGATAGAACCTTAAGTATTCCGGTGCAGGGTAGCGGGACTGAGCGTCTCCATCCCTTCCCGGACTCATCATGCGCGTTTCCCTCAAGGCAGCCCTGGCGGGCTCGTTCAGCCTTCTGGCCGTGGTTGCTGCGGTTCAGGGCGGTCTCAGCGTCGTCAAGCTTTCGGCCATCGACCACGAGGTCCGCGACATCGCCGACAACTGGCTGCCCTCGGTCGGACTGCTCGGCGACATCAGCACCGCGACCCGCGACGAGCGGGTGAAGACCTACCGCTACGTCGCCGCCTCGCCGACCGCCGCGCTGCGCGAGGAGAACGAGAAGAGCGTGCGCACGAGCCAGGCCGCCCTCGAGGCCCTGCGGCGGGCCTACGAGCCGATGATCACCTCGCCCGAGGAGCGGGCGCTGTACCAGCGCTTCTCCGAGACCTGGGCGACCTACACGCAGCGGGTCGAGACGATCGTCGGCCTGATGCGGGAGGGGCGCCAGCCCGAGGCCCTCGCCCTGCTGACCGGGCCGGAGGCCCTGGGCCTCGCACAGTCCGCCACCAAGGTGCTTCAGGAGAACCTCGCCCTCAACAAGCGCGGGGCCAAGGCCAGCGTCGAGGGGGCCGTCGGCAGCGCCGCCTCCGCCACGGCCGCCGCCTGGATCGCCATGGCCGTGACGCTGCTCTCCGCGCTCGCCGCCGCCCTGTTCGGCTGGTTCGGGATCTCGCGCCCGATCACCCGGATGACCGGGGCGATGGGCGCGCTCGCGAGCGGTGACGCGGCGGTCGCGGTGCCGGGACGGGAGCGCGGCGACGAGATCGGCGCCATGGCCGCGGCGGTGCAGGTGTTCAAGGACAACCTGATCCGCACCCGCGCCCTCGAGGAGGAGACGCGGGCCGCCCGCGCCGGCGCCGAGGCGCAGCGCCGGGCCGCCGCGAGGGCCCTCGCCGACGACTTCCAGCGCGCCGTCGGCGGTATCGTTCAGGGCGTGACCGCCGCCGCGACCGAGCTGCAGGCCACCGCCCAGCAATTGACCGCCAATGCCAGCCAGACCGCCGGCCAGTCCGGCACGGTCGCCGCCTCCGCCGAGGAGGCCGCCTCCAATGTCGGCACGGTCGCCGCCGCGGCGGAGGAGCTCGGCGCCTCGGTGCAGGAGATCGGCCGGCAGGTCGACGGCTCGGCCTCGCTGGCGCAGGCGGCCGTCGCCGAGGCCGGGCAGACGGCAATCCTCGTGCGCGACCTCTCCGAGGCCGCCGCGCGCATCGGCGACGTGGTGGCGATGATCTCGACCATCGCCGGCCAGACCAACCTTCTGGCGCTGAACGCCACGATCGAGGCCGCCCGCGCCGGCGAGGCGGGCCGCGGCTTCGCCGTCGTCGCGGCGGAGGTGAAGGAACTCGCCAACCAGACCGCCCGGGCGACGGAGGAGATCACCGGGCAGATCGGGCGCATCCAGGGCGCCACGGGGCAGGCGGTCGGCGCCATCGACAGCATCGCCGGGCGCATCCGCGAGATCAGCGGCGTCGCCACCGGCATCGCCGCCGCGGTCGAGGAGCAGGGGGCGGCGACGCAGGAGATCGTGCGCAACGTCGCCCAGGCTGCGGGCGGCACGGAGGCGGTCACCCGCACCATCGCCAGCGTGGCGGGTGCCGCCGAGGAGACCGGCGCGGCGGCGGCCCAGGTGCTGTCCTCGGCGACCGAACTGTCGCGCCAGTCCGAGCACCTCTCGGCGGAGGTCGCCCGCTTCCTCGACACCGTGCGCGCGGCCTGAGCGTCAGCAGGGCTCTGCCCTGCACCCGCCAAAGGACTTGCCCTTGGGGAGCCCGTTACGGGCGAAAACCCTCGAAGACCATCTGGTCGGCGTGCTCCTGCGCCAGCGCCCGCTGCGCCTGCGTGCGCACGGTCCAGGTCATCACCGGCATCTGCCCGAGCCGACGGCAGAGATAGGGGACGGGGCCCGGCAGGTCGCCGACGCGCCACGACAGGAAGTGCGGACGGCTCACATGCAGGTGGAGCAGGCCCGACAGCTCGGCCCGCACCGACGGCGCCAGCAGGGCGTAGTGCGGATCGTCCTGGCTCGCCTCCGCGACGATGCCGCGGGGCCGGTCCGGGGCGATCTCGGCGAGCGTGGCGACGATGCCCGGATCGAAGGATTTCAGGGCCACCGGCGCGTCGAGTTCGGCGACGATCTCGGCGGTGCGGCGGGTCAGGCGCCGGTCGCCGTCGAAGCGCGACTTGATCTCGACGACGACGGGGACGCGGCCCGCGACCCGCTGCAGGAACGCCGCCAGGGTCGGGATGCGCTCCGCCGTGCCGGCGACGGCGAGCGCGCCGAGTTCGGCGGCCGTGCGGGCTTCCACGGGCGCGGAGGCCTCGGTGAGGCGCCCCAGGGCCTCGTCGTGGAACACCATCGCCTCGCCGTCGGCGCTGAGCTGCACGTCGCATTCGATGGCGTAGCCGCCCGCGACCGCGGCCTCGGCCGCCGCCAGGGTGTTCTCGGGCAGGCCGGCGGCGCGATCGTGCAGGCCGCGATGGGCGATCGGACGGGCGGTGAGCCAGTCCGGCGCCCGATCCAGGATCGCGCTCACGCGACCTCGAACATCGCCTCGACCTCGACCGCGGCGTCGAGGGGCAGTTCGGCGACGCCGACCGTCGAGCGGGCGTGGCGGCCGCGGTCGCCCAGGATCTCGACCATCAGGTCCGAGGCGCCGTTCATGATCGGGGCGAGCCCGGCAAAACTCGGCACCGCATTGATGAAGCCGCCGAGCCGCACGCATTGCACGACGCCGTGGTCGAGATCGCCGATCGCCGCCTGAAGCTGGGCGAGCACGTTGAGCGCGCAGAGCCGGGCCGCCGCCACGCCCTGCTCGGCCGAGACCTCGGCGCCGAGCTTGCCCTTGTGGGCCGGGTCGAGGGTACCGTCCGGCCCGAAGCAGATCTGGCCGGAGATGACGACGAGATTGCCGGTGCGGATATAGGGCACGTAGTTCGCGACCGGGGCCGCCGCCTTCGGCAGCGTCAGGCCGAGCGCCTCCAGACGTTCCTTGACCGAGTTCATCACCGACTCTCCTTGATGCTGCGGGGCTCTGAGCACGGGCGCGGGGCGATCCGCAAGGGGGAGGGCGGCGAGGCCGCCCTCAGCCGGCGGTCTCCGTCGCCGGCGCCGCCACCCGTGGCGCGCCGGCCGAAAAGTCGTAGCGCAGGTCGGCATGGGCCACGGTCGCCGGGCGGTGGGCGACGATGACCCGCGTCATCTTCAGGTCGCGGAGCGCGGCGGCGATCACCGCCTCGGTCGGCTCGTCGAGGGCACTCGTCGCCTCGTCCAGAAAAAGAATCTCCGGGCGCCGGTAGAGGGCGCGGGCCAGGATCACCCGCTGGCGCTGACCGCCCGAGAGGGTCGAGCCCATGTCGCCGACCAAGGTCTCGAATCCCATCGGCGTGCGGGCGATGTCGTCGAGGATCGCGGCGCGGGCGGCGCATTCGCGGATCCAGCCGGGATCGGGCCGCTCGTCGAAACAGGCGATGTTCTCGGCGATCGAGCCGGCGAACAGCCCGTCATCCTGCATCACGCCGGCGATGCGAGCGCGGTAGGCGGCGAGCCCCCCGGCACGGATATCGCGGCCATCCACCAGCACCGCGCCCTCGCTCGGCGGCAGCAGGCCCATCAGGATCTTCATCACCGAGCTCTTGCCGCAGCCGGACGGGCCGGTGATCGCGAGACTCAAGCCCGGCGGCACCTCCAGCCCGAGATTGCGGAAGACCCAGGGCTCGTCGGCGCCGTAGCGCAGGGACAGGCCGACGGCGCGCAAGGCTGCTCCCCGGACCCGGGGACGGTCGCCGGCGGGGAGGAGCGCGGGGGCCGCGACCGGCTCCACCGCGGCGGGCATCGGGGCTGCGGCCTCCTCGGGCTCGGTCATGACGATGTCCGAGAGGCGCTCGGTCTGCACGTTGAGCATCCGCAGCTGGAAGCCCGACTGGATCAGGTTGCCGATGCGGGTCGAGAACTGGTCGCGATAGGCGAGGAAGGCCACCAGCATGCCGAGCGTCATCGACTGGTCGATGACCGCGCGGGCCCCGAGCACCAGCAGGATCAGCCGGTCGGCGCCGAACAGGAACTCGTTGCCGCGCCCGAACACGAGGTCGAGCCGCTGCAGCCGCAGCCGCGCGTTCAGCGCCTGGACGAACTGGTTCATCCAGGTGCCGCGGCGGCGCTCGCGCAGGTTCAGGAGCTTGACGCTCGCCATGCCGCGCACGGTCTCGATGAAGTGGCTCTGCTGGCGCGCCTCCGCGACGATCGCCTCCTCGGTGCCCTCGCGGTAGGCCTTGTAGGCGGCGATCCGTAAGCCCGCATTGAGGGCGGTGGCGGCGAGCGCCACCAGGGCGAGCCAACCGCCGTAGAGGAACAGCATGATCAGCATGCCGACCGACATGATGCCGTCGAGGAGCGCCTGGACGAGATCGGTGGTGATGCCTTTCTGGATCGTGGCGAGCGTGCCGAAGCGGGAGATCACGTCGCCGACATGCCGCTTCTGGAAGTAGTCGAGCGGCAGCCGGGAGAGGTGGTCGAACAGCGAGCCCGACCACTGATAGTTCAGCTTGGTCCCCGTGAGCATGATCGCCCAGCTCCGGGCGACGCCGAGACCGAGCTGCAGGACGAGCAGCAGGGCGAGACCGAGGGCGACGACGAGCAGCAGGTCGAGGTCGCCGTTCACGATCACCTCGTCGATGACGATCTGCGAGGCGATCGGCATCAGGATGGCGACGAGCTCGATCCCGAGCGACAGGACCATGATCTGCGCCATGGCCGAGCGGATGCCGGCCATGCCGCGGAACAGGTCGGACAGGGTCAGGCCCTGCACCGCCCGCTCGCGCACGAAGCTCTGGTTCGGGCTCACCTCCAGGGCGACGCCGGTGAACTCGCGCGAGGCTTCCGCGAGGCTCAGGGTGCGGCGCCCGCGGGCGGGATCGTGGATCACGATCTCCCTTCGCCCGACACGCGCCAGCACGACGAAGTGATTGAGCCCCCAATGCAGGATGCAGGGCAGGCGCAGGCGGCCGAGATCGGGCAGTTCTACCCTGAGCGCCCGCGTCGAGAGCCCCATCGTTCCCGATAGGTCCATCAGGTTGCGCAGGGTCATGCCCTTGAGTGAGAGGGCGTGGCGGGCGCGCAAGCTTCCGAGATCGACCCCGCGTCCGTGATAGCCCAGCACCATCGCGAGGCAGGCCATGCCGCATTCGGCGGCCTCGGCCTGGAGCACGACCGGCAGGCGCCGCCGGAAACCGAACTGAAGATCCGACAGCAGACTCAACGCTCCCCTCCTTCCGTGACGAGATCGACGCTGCGCTTGACGTGGTAGAGGGGGTCGAGGAGCCAGCGGTAGAGCGGGCGCTTCTCCAGCGCGATGTCGGCCTCGACCCGCATCCCGGCCTCGAGCCGGCGCTGCTCGCCGTAGGCCGTCACGCTGTCGGCGTCCGGCCGCACGACGATGCGGTAGACGCCGCCGTTGCCCGCATTCCTGGCCGCGCTTTTGGCCGCGTCGCGGGCCGCCTCGGGCTGGGCGCTGCCGTCGCCCTCGAGCGGCGCGCGGGTCACCTCCGTCACCGTGCCCCGGTGCAGGCCGAAGCGCTGGAACGGGAACGCGGCGTAGCGCAGCATCACGCTGGCGCCGGGCTCGATGAAGCCGATGGCCGAGGAATCGACGAATAGGTTGGCCTGCATCCGCCCGTCGCTCGGCAGCAGGGTGAGCAGGCTCGCCCCCGCCGCCACCGTCTGCCCGGCCTGCGCCCGGATCGAGGTGAGGATGCCGCGCTCCGGCGCGCGCACCTCGATGGCCCGGCGCGCCTCGCTCTCGGCCCGCTGCTGCTCGAGCTGGGCGGCGCTGCGGTCGAGTTCGGCCAGATCGCGCGCCAGCGTCTCGTCGAAGGTCGAGAGCTTGGCCTTGAGATCCCCGAGCTTGCCCTCGACCTGCAGACCGCCCTGGCGGAACTGCGCCAGCTGCGAGGTCGCCTGGAGATAGAGGTAGTTCTGGCTCTGGAAGTCGGCCGCGCGGGCAAATCCCCGGGTCACGAGGTCGGCGAGTTCGTCGGCCCGCGCCTTGAGCGGCGGCACCAGCTTCTCCTGGAGCGCGAGCTGCTCGTCGATCTTGGCGCGCTGGGCCTCCAGGTTGGCGATCTGCTCCCTCAAGCCCTCCTTCTCCGCCGCGGCCATGGCGGCGCGCGCCGCGCGCTGGCGCTCGACGCTCTCGCGCTGGCGCCCGAGCTGGGCGATCACCCGCTCCTGCGTCGGGCCGCTCGCGGAGACCGCGTCGAGGTCGATGGTGAAGAGGAGCTGGCCGCGCTCGACCCGGTCGCCCTCCTTGACGCCCGAGGCGCTGACCCGCCCCGCCAGCGGGCTCGCCACGGTGATGAGCCCGATATCGGGCGCGAGCAGACCGTTGGCATGGACCCGGCGCGTGTAGCTGCCGAGCCAGGCGTAGAGGCCGACCAGGACGACGAAAGCGAGGCAGAGGCCGACCACGACGCGGATCGAGAGCGGCTGCACCACCTGGGCCTCGCCGAGCCAGGCGCTCCGACGCGCCTCGACGACCTCGTGACGGAACAGCGGCGCGTTCACGGCGAAGCCTCCCCGGAGCCGGTCGGCCGGCCTGCGACAGTGCGGCAGGGTGCGTTATTCTGACGCATATGTGTCGTAATCCGCAATTATTTCAACTTTTTACCAGGCCGCGCGAATGAGCTGGCATCCCCGTTCCGGACCAGGGCAATTTTTGGCCCCGCGGCCTCGGACCGGCCGACGGTCCGTCCGGGCCGTGCCCGACGGCCGTCGAACGGCGTAGGACGATGGAACGATCCCGCCCGCAGGGGTCCGCCGCGACGCTGTCACGACCAATGGTGGTGATTTCGAAGGGCAAGATTTGTCCATCCGCGCGGTTTCGCTCCCATCCGTGCCGAGCCGCCAGCGCAAACCGGGTTGCCTGCCGGAATAATATCCGTACCTTATCCAGCAGAGGGGCGCAGCAACGCCGCTCTTATTCCACGGGAAGACATAAATACAGAACGATCTTCCAATATCGTACGGACTAAGGAGAACACATGCAGCAGAACATTGACACCATCCGTGAGCTGAACGCTGCGGAGCTGGATCAGGTCGGCGGCGGTCTGTCTCTCGGCGTCGGCGTGGAACTCGATCTCAGCCAGGAACTCGGTGCCGTCTCCGGCACGATCGATCAGGTGGGCGGCCTCGTCGGCGGCACGCTCGACACCGTCCTCGGCGCGGTGGGCGGCCTGCTCGGCGGCGTCCTCGGCAAGTAGCCTCCGCAAAAGTCCGGTCAGCCTCGAAACCGGGGCTGGCCGTCCCGTGGAAGCGGTCGACCCCGCCGCTTCCACGGGGCTCGCCGATCCTGCGCGCCCTCGGACGCGCGCAGGATCGGCGGGACGCGCCGCGCGAGCGCGGTGTCACGGTCGAGCGCGATCCGTGGCTCGACCGCCGCGTCTCGGCTGCCTCCGGGTCTTGGCGTGCCTCCGCGTCTTGGCCTGCAAAGGAACAGGGTCGGCCTCGCGTCGTTTGCCAAGCCGAGCGCAAGCCTGACCGTTCGATGGACCGCTCGCCCGCGTCGAGCGATCGGCCGAGACGGCGGGGACGGAGGGCGCGGCGCCGCGGGGGATACAGACCGGGAGAATCCAACGGCCGATGAGCGTTCCGTTCGTCAACGCCTCCGTGCAGGGCGAGCTCTCCGCCCCGCCCGACCAGATCTTCGGCCAGATCCCGGCAAGCGGCCTCGACGGCATCGCCTTTCTCGATTTCGCCTACGAATCGGCGGGATACAGCACGCACCGCGTGGACGGACTCCTCGTCGGTACATGGCAGGGCACGCGGCAAGGTACGCATCACGACACTCGGCACGACACTCGGCCCTCCGCCGGTCCGCACGACCGTGACGGCGACCGGGCGACCCGGCTGACCTTCTGCGAGGGCGGGGTGCCGGACGAGCGGACCGACGACGTCTTCGTGCTGCGCGGCCCCGGCTATGTCGGCAGCACGCGCTGGAGCGGCCCCTGCCGCGGGCGTTATCTCGCCTACATGCCGGCGGCGGTCGAGCGGATGATCGAGGCGCCGCTCTCCCAGACCGAGATCGCGACGCTCACCAGCGACCTGTCCGAGCGGATGAGCGTGTTCCACCTGCTCGCTGCCCTCGGGCAGGAGGCGGCCGGGCACGACACCGCCGCGGACGCGCTGCTCGTGGACAGCGTGGCGCTGGCGGTGCTGCGCGCCTCCGGCGCGCTGACGCTGCCCGGCCCGCGCCGGAGTGCGGCCCTCACCGCCCGGCAGGCGCGGCGGGTGCGCGACCTCGTCGCCGAGCGGATCGATGCCCCCCTGTCCCTGCGGGAGATGGCGCAGGCGGCGGGCCTCAGCGAGAGCTACTTCGTGCGAGCCTTCAAGGGCAGCTTCGGGCTGACACCCTATCAATATGTCCTGCGCGAGCGCGTGACCCTGGCCCAGTCGCTGATCCGCTCCGGGACGGTTTCCCTCGGCGAGGCGGCCAAGCGCGCGGGCTTTCCCGATGCGCGGCGGATGGGGCGGACCTTCCGCAAGGTGATCGGGCGCTCGCCGACGGAGGCGGCGCGACTCTAGCGGGCGCAAGGCCCGACGGCGTCCGGATGAGGCCCGCTCCGGTCCGATAAACCTCGGCCCGAGATTGACAGGAGCGCTCTCTTTCATAGTAATCGCGCGCGTGCCGCCCGTCCCCCGAGGCGGCACTTTCTTTTGGCGGCTTTGCCACTGGATCGAGCCCGAGGAGACGGACCCGCGTGACCTCCGCCCTGCTGCCGACCTATGCCCGCGCTCCGATCGCCTTCGAGCGAGGCGAGGGCGCTTGGCTGGTCGCCGAGGACGGCGACCGCTACCTCGATTTCGGCGCCGGCATCGCCGTCAACGCGCTCGGCCACGCCCATCCGCATCTCGTGGACGCGCTGACCACGCAGGCGCAGAAACTCTGGCACACCTCGAACCTGTTTCAGATCCCGGAAGGGGAGCGCCTGGGCCGGCGGCTCGTGGACGCGACGTTTGCCGACGTCGCCTTCTTCGCCAATTCCGGCGCCGAGGCCAACGAGGCCGCCATCAAGATGGCGCGCAAGTACCACGCCGCCGGCGGCCATCCCGAGCGCTACCGCATCGTCACGTTCGAGGGCGCCTTCCACGGCCGCACCCTCGCGACGATCGCCGCGGGCGGACAGCAGAAGTACATCGAGGGCTTTGGCCCGAAGGTGGAGGGCTTCGATCAGGTGCCCGTCGGCGATTTCGCCGCGCTGGAAGCCGCGATCGGCCCGGAGACCGCCGCCCTGATGATCGAGCCGATCCAGGGGGAGGGCGGCCTGCGGGTGATTCCCGGCGAGATGCTGCGGCGCCTGCGCTCGCTCTGCGACGCGCACGGCCTGCTCCTCATCATGGACGAGGTGCAGACCGGCGTCGGCCGCACGGGCAAGTTCTTCGCGCACGAGTGGTCGGGCGTCACCCCCGACATCATGAGCGCGGCCAAGGGTATCGGCGGCGGCTTTCCGCTCGGCGTCTGCCTCGCCACCGCCGAGGCCGCCCGCGGCATGACGGCGGGCACCCACGGCACCACCTTCGGCGGCAACCCGCTCGCCATGGCGGTCGGCAACGCCGTGCTCGACGTCGTGCTGGCGGACGGCTTCCTCGCGCATGTCGAGCGGATGGGCCTGCTGCTGACGCAGAAGCTCGCCGGGCTGATCGACCGCCACCCCCACGTCTTCGCCGAGCTGCGCGGGCAGGGGCTGATGCGCGGCCTGAAGCTCAACCTGCCGAACACCGAGTTCGCGGCGGCCGCCCGGGCGCGGCACCTGCTGGTGATCCCGGCCGGCGACAACGTTGTCCGCTTGCTTCCGCCGCTGATCATCGGCGAGGCGGAAGTGGACGAGGCCGTGGCCCGGCTCGAGGCCGCGGCGACTGATCTGGAGGCGCAGATGCGCGGCGCCGCCTGAGTGCCTCTCACGAATTGCCCGTCCCGCCACCGCGCCCGAATCGGGCACGGCGGGGGCTCGGGCATCTCGTGAGCCACTCTGAGCGCGGTCCCGCGAGCGAAGATTGTGAAATGACCACGACCCTGAACGGCGGCGGCCCGCATGTCCGCCATTTCCTCGATCTGAAGGACTTTTCCGCGCAGACCCTGCGCGGCGTCCTCGACGCCTCCGCCGCGATGAAGCGGGCGCGGGTGAAGGGCCAGCCCGCGGCGGAGCGACCGCTGACCGGCAAGATGCTGGCGATGGTGTTCGACCGGCCCTCGACCCGCACCCGCGTCTCTTTCGACGTGGCGATGCGCGAGCTCGGCGGCGACACCCTGATGCTGACGGGCAAGGAGATGCAGCTCGGCCGCGGCGAGACGGTGGCCGACACCGCCCGCGTGCTCTCGCGCTTCGTCGACGCGATCGTGATCCGCACCCTCGACCACGGCTTGGTGATGGAGCTCGCCGAGCACGCCGAGGTGCCGGTCATCAACGCGCTGACCAAGGCCTCGCACCCGTGCCAGATCATGGCCGACGTGCTGACCTTCGAGGAGCATCGCGGGCCGATCAAGGGCCGCACCATCGCGTGGTCGGGCGACGCCAACAACGTGCTGGCGAGCTGGGTCCACGCCGCCGCCCGCTTCGATTTCACCCTCAACGTCGCCGCCCCGAACGAGCTGGCGATGCCGCCGGCCCTCGTCGCCTGGGCCGAGCGCGAGGGGGCGCGGGTCAACGCCACCACCGACGCCTACGCGGCGGTCGAGGGGGCGGACGCCGTCGTGACCGATTGCTGGGTCTCGATGGGCGACGACGACGAGCATTTCCGCCACAACCTGCTCTCGCCCTACCGGGTCGATGCCACGCTGATGGCCGCCGCCGCCAAGGACGCGATCTTCATGCACTGCCTGCCGGCCCATCGCGGCGAGGAGGTCACGGCCGAGGTGATCGACGGTCCGCAATCGGTGGTGTTCGACGAGGCCGAGAACCGGCTGCACGCGCAGAAGGGCATCCTGGCCTGGTGCCTGGGCGAGGCGGCCTGACGAAACGGCACAACCCTCCCCCTTGGAGGGGGAGGGTTTCCGGAAGCCGTCAGCCCAGCCCCCGGACCAGCTCGGTGAGCTGGTCGGCGCAGATTCCCCATCCTTGCGCGAACCCCATCGCCTCGTGCCGGTCGCGGTCTTCCATCGTCCAGTGCCGGGCCCGGGCGGTGTAGCGGGTGCCGCCCGCCTCGTCGGCGAAGGTGAGGATCACCGTCAGGAACGGCTTGTCGGAGGGGATCCAGGCCGCGCTGTAGGCGTCGGTGACGACGAGGCGCGTGTCGGGCACCACCTCGAGGTAGACGCCCCGATTGGGCAGATCCTGTCCCTCGGGGCTGCGCATCACGATGTGGTTCGACCCGCCCGGCCGCACGTCGAGTTCGGCGACCGGCGTCGTGTAGGGGCCGGGCGCGAACCAGCGCTTCAGCAAGTCCGGCTCGGTCCAGGCCCGCCACAGCGCCCGGCGGGGAACCGGGATCAGACGGGTGAGGACAAGGTCGCGCGGATCGTCGGCGTCGCTCATGGTCTGTCTCCCGGCACGGATCGCGGATCGGATCAGGCGGCGCGCTTGGGCTGGTTCATCGCCCAGATCACGCCGAACGGGTCGCGCAGCTGCCCGTAGACGTCGCCCCAGAACATCTCCTGATAGGGCGTCACCACCTCGGCGCCCGCCGCCACTGCCCGGTTCCACCACGCGGCGATGTCCTCCACCGGCAGGAGCAGGCTGAAGGATTGCGGCGCCTAGCGGGTGGCCGTATTCGGGAAAGGCGTCGGAGAGCATCACCGAGGTGCCGTTCACGAGGAGGTGGACATGCATGGTCCGCCCCTTCTCGTCCGGGGGAACGGAGGCGAGGATTTCGGCGCCGAAGGCGTTCCGGTAGAACTCCGCCGCCCGTAGGGCGCCGTCGAGGGTCAGGTAGGCGACCACCCCGCCCCTGGGCGGCACGGCCGTGGTCGGTGGCGTCGCGTCGCTCTCGCTCATCGGGGTCTCCCTGGTTCGCTCCGGAGCCGTCGCGATTCGGAGGGTGCCGTGCGGCGATGCCCCGCGCAAAGCCTTTTTGTTTCGAAGCGGCCGCGCCGTTACGTGCGGCCCCGGCCGCTCCGTCCCGTCCCCGCGCCGGTCGGATCGACGCAGCCTCCGGTTAGGTTGGAACGATCCCCCACGCCCCCCGTTGGCCCGCGGTTTTTATCAAATGGTCGCTGCCGAAGCCGAAGGGCCGAACCGGACGCCGCCAACGAGGAGGGTCGTTTCATGGATCTCGGCATCAGCGGCCGCGTCGCGGTGATCACCGGCGGCGATTCCGGCATGGGCTACGCCAGCGCGGAGTACCTGCTGCGCGAGGGCGTCAAGGTCGTCCTCTCCGACCTGAAGGAGACGGAGCTTCACAAGGCGGCCGGGCGGCTCGCCGCCCTCGGTCCGGTAAAGGCGTGCCAAGCGGACCTCGCCACCGAGACGGGTGCGCGCAAGCTGCGCGACTTCGCCGACCAAGCCTTCGGCGAGACCCCCACCATCCTCGTCAACGCCGCCGGCGTCACCGGCGCCACCGGCGACTTCCTGGAGATCGACGACGAGGGCTGGATGTCGACGATCCAGGCCGACCTGATGGCGGCGGTGCGGGTGGCGCGCGCCTTCATCCCCGGAATGCGGGCGCAGAAATGGGGGCGGATCGTGCTGTTCACCTCCGAGGACGCGGTGCAGCCCTATGTCGAGGAACTGCCCTACTGCGCCGCCAAAGCCGGCCTGATGAACCTGACCAAGGGCCTCTCCAAGGCCTACGGCCCGGACGGGGTGCTGGTGAATTCGGTGGCCCCCGCCTTCGTCGCCACGCCGATGACCGACGCGATGATGGAGAAGCGCGCCGGGGAACTCGGCGTCTCGTTCGACGAGGCGATCGAGAGCTTCCTCGCGGAGAAGCGCCCCGGCATCGTCGCCAAGCGCCGTGGCCGGGTGGAGGAGGTCGCCTCCGCGGTGGCCTTCCTGTGCTCGGAACAGGCGAGCTTCATCACGGGCGAGAACCTTCGGGTCGATGGCGGCGCCGTCCTCACCATGGCCGCCTGAGCGATGCGGGAACGCTCCTGCGACGTCGCGGTGATCGGAGCCGGCACCGCCGGCATCGCCGCCCACCGCGCCGCCCTCGATGCGGGCGTCCGGGCCGTGCTGATCGAGCAGGGCCCCGGCGGCACCACCTGCGCCCGGGTCGGCTGCATGCCCTCGAAGCTGCTGATCACCGCGGCCGAGGCCGCGCATCAGGCCCGCGCGGCGCATCGGCTCGGCATCGATCTCGGCGCGGTGCGGGTCGACGGCCCGGCGGTGCTGGCCCGGATGCGGGCCTTGCGCGACCGCTTCGTGCACGCCGTCCTCGAGGGGCTCGACGGGCTCCCGGAGGAGATGCGCCTGACCGGCCGGGCCGTGTTCGAGGGACCGGACTCCCTGCTCATCGACGATCACACCCGCCTGCGCTTCAAGGCGGCGGTGCTGGCGACCGGCTCCAGCCCGAGCGTTCCCGAGCCGCTGCGGGGGCTCGGGAAGCGGGTTCTCACCACCGATAGCGTGTTCGAGATCGAGACCCTTCCCGCCTCGCTCGCCGTGCTCGGGGCCGGTCCGGTCGGGCTGGAACTCGCGCAGGCCATGGCCCGTCTCGGCGTGGCGACCAGCGTGTTCGATCCCGGCGACAGCCTCGGGGGCCTCGGCGACCCCGAACTGAAGCGGGCGGCCCGCGAGATCTTTTCGGGCGCCTTCGACCTGCATCTCGGCGCCAAGGTCGAGAGCGGCGCGGCCGAGGGGGAGGGCGCGCGCCTCGGCTGGAGCGGCGAGGAGGGGACGGGAGAGAGGACGTTCGATCGGGTGCTCGCCGCCGCGGGCCGTCCGCCGAACGTCTCGGGGATCGGCCTGGAGGAGACGGGCGTCGCCCTCGACGACAGGGGCGGCCCGGTCCACGATCCGCGCTCGCTGCTGTGCGAGGGCGCGAAGATCCTGATCGCGGGCGATGCCAACGCCGATCGTCCGGTGCTGCACGAGGCGAGCCGCCAGGGCCGCATCGCCGGGCGCAACGCCGCCCGGCTCGCCCGCGGCGAGGCTGCGGCGCGGCCGGAGCGCTGGGTGGCGCTCGCCATGGTGTTCAGCGATCCGCAGATCGCCGTGATCGGCGGCGGCTTCGACCCCGAGGCGGATCACCGCGTCGGCCGGGCCGATTTCTGCGACCAGGGCCGGGCCCGGGTGATGGACCGGGCGCAGGGCGGCATCCGCCTCTACGCGGAGGCCGACGGGCGCCTCGCCGCCGCCGAGCTGGTCGGCCCGGAGGTGGAGCATCTCGCCCACCTCCTCGCCTACGCGGCGCAGGACGGTCTCGACGTGCGGCGCCTGCGCGACCGCCCGTTCTACCATCCGACCCTCGAGGAGGGGCTCGAGACCGCCCTGTCCGACCTCGCCGACCGGTGAGGCGAGACGCCCTGCCGTGGGGATGCGGCACCCGTCCGGAGCGAGCGGCGCACCGACCGTCGCGGCGGCTCGGGGCGGCCCACGCACTGTGTCGCGGAGTCTGTATGGTTTCAGACAAAGCCGGGACCTGTCAGACACTTGGTGCGACTTCGCGGTGACCGGAAACGTGAGGCGAGGACTGTCCCGGCATTGCGTAACCGGAGCGCGGCAGGCATACCGGCTGCCGTAATGGTCGATCCGTCGCAGATGCACGCCGCAGGGCCGAACGCTGGTCCGATCGACCTTCCGGTCGATTTCGACACGTTGACGCCCGAGCAGCGGGACGAACTCGGCGCGGGTCTCCTGGCTCTCGACGCCGCAGGGAAGGTGCTCGCCTGCAATCGTGCGGCGGGAACGCTGTGCGGCCTCTCGCCCGAGGCGATGATCGGGCGCAACTTCTTCCGCGACCTCGTGCCGAGCGCCCACGTGCCCGGCTTCTACGGCCGCTTTCTCGCCGGCCGGCGCCGGGCCCTGGCCGGACAGGCCTTCGAGTTCGTGTTCGGCCGCATCCCGGCCCCGTTGCGGGCGCGCATCGGCCTGTGGGCGGGCGCGGACGGCTGCACGTGGCTGACGATCAGTCCCCTGGAGCAGATCGCCGCCGGCCCCTCGCGCGAGGCGGTGCTGGCCGCGATCTCGCAGCGCAGCCGCGCCGAGCCGGTCGATCCGAGCCTGTGCGAGCGCGAGCCGATCCACATCCCCGGCTCGATCCAGCCGAACGCGGTGATGCTCGCCGCCGACGCCGCGAGCCTGGAGATCCTGGCCTTCAGCGCCAACGCCGCCGACGTGCTGGCGCCCGCGCAGTTCCCGCCCGCCGGCCTCAACCTGGAGGCGGTGCTGCCGGCCTCGGTCGTCTCGGCGATTCGTGACGGGCTCGCCGCCCACACCCTGACCGACGGACGGCTCCTGCGCCGCACGCTGGTCCTTCCGCCGCGGGAGGAGCGCTTCCACCTCGTGGCGCACGCCCATCTCGGCCGGGTCATCGTCGAGCTGGAACTGGCGCCGGAGCGGCCCGAGGACTTCCTCGCCGCGAGCCCGCTCGACGCCGAGCTCGCCATGATGCGGCTGCGCGCCGCCGAGACCCTGACCGAGGCGGCGCAGATCGCCGCCCTCGAAATCCGCGCCATGACCGGCTTCGAATCGGTGCTCGTCTACCGCTTCGACGCGGATTGGAACGGCGAGGCCATCGCCGAGGACATGGTGCCGGACTGGCAGCGCCTGCTGATCGGCCTGCGCTTTCCCGCCTCCGACATCCCGGCGCAGGCCCGCGCCCTCTACACCAAGGCCAAGAGCCGCTTCGTGATCGACCGGGACTGCGTGCCGGTGCCGCTGGTCGCCGACCGCGCCGCGGGCAACGCGCCGATCGACCTCACCTTCGCGCAGAACCGCACCCTGTCGCCGATCCACCTCGAATACCAGCGCAACCTCGGCGTCGACGGCTCGATGTCGATCTCGATCATGGTCGAGAACCGGCTCTGGGGCCTGATGATCGGGCATCATCGCCGGCCGCACTACGTCGCGCCGGAGACCCGCGCCGCCGCGACCGTGCTGACCGACGGCTTCGCCATGCGGGTGCAGGAGATCGAGGGCAAGGCGCTGTGGAGCGAGCGGCAGCGCCATCTCGACGTGCAGGGCCGGCTGGTCCGCGGGCTCACCCGCTCCGACGACTTCGTCGGCTCTCTGACCCAGGGCAGCCCGACGCTGCTCGACCTGTTCGGGGCCACCGGCGCGGGCATCGTCTCGGACGAGGCCGTCTGCCTCGTCGGCACCACGCCGGAGGCGGCGAAGGTGCAGGCCTTGGCCGACTGGCTGCGGGAGAGCCTGGCCCCCGGCGAGACCACCTTCGTCACCGACACGCTGGTGCTGCATCACCCGGCGGCCGCGGCCTATACCGAGATCGCCAGCGGCCTGCTCGCGGCCTTCGTCGGCTCTTCGCGCCAGCATCTGCTGTTCTGGGTCAAGCCGGAGGTGCCGAGCACCGTGACCTGGGGCGGCGATCCCCGGAAGCCCGTCCTGCCCGGCAGCGGCCCGGTGGCGGTGCTGCCGCGGCGCTCGTTCGAGCGCTGGATCGAGGAGCGGCGCGGGCATTCCGCGCCCTGGGCGAGGTGGAAGGTGGCACTTGCCGCCCAGCTCGCCGATGCCGTCGAAGGCGTGGTGCTGCGCCAGCGCCGCAAGATCGACGAACTCACCGGACTCCTGGCCGACAAGGAGCGCCTGCTGGAGCAGAAGGATCTGCTCACCCGCGAGATCGACCACCGGGTGAAAAACTCGCTGCAGATCGTGACCGCCTTCCTGCACATGCAGCGCCGCCAGATCGCCGATCCGGAGGCGCGGCAGGCCTTCTCCGAGACCTCGGCCCGGGTGATGAGCGTCGCCCGCGTCCATGACAGCCTGTATCAGGGCGAGAGCATGGAGCAGGTCGATCTCGGCCAGACCATCCAGACCCTGTGCAGCGACCTCGCCGGCATGGCCGGCGACGAGCACAGCGTCGAGCTGACCGCCGAGCCCGGCCTGATGGTGCCCTACCGCCACGCGGTGGCGCTCTCGCTGATCACCACCGAACTCGTCACCAATGCGTTCAAGTACGCCGGCCGGCCCGACAAGGGCGCGCGGGTCAGCGTCACCGTGGCGGGCGGCGAGGGGGCGGCGGTCCGGCTCAAGGTCTGCGACGACGGCGAGGGCATGCCGCTCGGCTGGGAAAGCGCCAGGGCGCGCGGCACCGGGCTCGGCATGAAGCTGATCCGGGCCATGCTCGACCAGATCGGCGCCCGTCTCGACGTCGAGAACGCCGACGGCGCCTGCTTCACCGTTCACGCCTGAGCCCTCCTTGAGCGACAGCCTGCACGCCCGCCTGCGGGAGGCCACGGCCGCGGCCCATGAGGCACTGGAGCGCGACCTCGACTGGGAGGCGCGGGTGGCGACGCTGCCCGGCTACCGCGACCTGCTGGTCCGCCTGCGCGGCTTCCACGCCGCCTACGAGCCGGCGATTGCCGCCGCGCTCGCCGACGCGCCCTTCTTCGATCCCCGCCGCCGCCTCCCGGCCCTCGATGCGGATCTGGACGCCCTCGACGGGGCGGCGCCCGATGCCCTGCCGGCGCCCGCCGCGCCCCGGCTCGACGGGCCGGGCGCGGCGCTCGGCGCGCTCTACGTGCTGGAGGGCTCGACGCTGGGCGGCGCCGTCATCGGCCGCCACGTCGCCCGCCTGCACGGCGAGGGGGTGCCGCTGGCCTATTATGCCGGGCGAGGGCGGGCGACCGGACCGCTCTGGCGGGCGTTCCGCGAGCGCCTGGACGGCCTGCCCGAGGGGCAAGCCGCGGCGGCCTTCGCCGCCGGCATCGCGACCTTCGAGGCGATGCGGGGCTGGCTCGTGTCAGGGCCGGGCTGAACCGGTGGTCTTCCAGGGCCCTGCCCTGGTCCCCGTGATCCCGGCCCGGTGATTCCGACCCCTGTGGCAGGGGCTTGCCCATTCGAAGCCCGGGACTCGGCGGGAACTCAGCGCGGTGCCAGCACCTGCGTCCGCTTCGCCTCCAAGATCTGCCAGACGATCAGCGAGGGCAGGCCGAGGACCACGTCGGGGACGCGCTTGGCCAGTGACAGGGCGATGGCGGTGCCCGCATCGAGCCCGAACAAGGCGCCCACCACCACGAAGCCGCCCTCCTGCACGCCGAGCCCGCTCGGCACCGCGAAGGCCGCCGACTTGATCGCCTGCGACAGCGATTCCAGCACCAAGACCTCGGTCAGGCTGACCTCGACCCCGATACAGGCGAGCACGATCCAGATCTCCGCCGCGCCGAGCCCCCATGCCACGGCGTGCAGGGCGACCGACTGGGCGATGCGCCCGCGCCGGCCCCGCACCCAGACCGCGTCGAGGGCCTCCTGCACCGAGAGGATGCTCGCCGCGCCCCCCTCCGGCTTCGCCCCCTCCGGGGCCGCCGATCGCAGGAAGCGGCGGCCGAGGCCGGCGAGGCGCCGCTCCAGTCCCCGCGCCGCGCCCAGGGTCTGCAGGGCGAAGAAGGCGGCGACCGCCGCCACCGCTACCGCTGCGGCCTGCGTCGTCCACCACGCGAGCGCGGCGGCGGCCTCGCCCGGCAGCCGCCAGAGCAGGGCGGCGCCGAGCCCGGTGAAGGCCACCTGCGTCGCGACCTGGATCAGCATGTCGGCGAGCAGCGAGGCCGCCGCGAGGCTGCCCGCGACGCCCCAGAAGGTCAGCAGGCGCCCGCCCACCACCTCGCCGCCGACCGAGGCGACCGGCAGCAGCACGTTCACGCCCTCGCGCACGAAGCGCAGGATCACGAAGGCGCCCGTCTCGACGGGCGGCTCGGCCGATTCTGCCGCCGTCCGGGTTCGGCCGGAGGGGGGGATGCCGGCCAGCACGCTCGCCCAGGCGAGGCCGCACAGCAGCACGATGACGGCCCGCACCCCCACGATGGCGGCCAGGCCCGCCACCCCGATCCGCCCGAACGCCGCCCCGATCGCCGCGAGGTCGTTGGTGGTGACGAGCCAGACGCCGAGCCCCAGTCCGACCAGGGTGCCGATCAGCGGCAACCGGCGCAGCAGCCCGTGCAGGAGGCGCTGCGGCCGCGGCCGTTCGGCGGGGCGCAGGTCGCGGCGAGCAGGGGCCTCAGCCATTGCCCGCTCCGTCGTCCGGGCTCGCCGCAGCCGGCGCCGTGCTGGCCGCCTGCGGGGACAGGGGCGCGAGGACGAGGGCCTCGGCGGCGAGGGTGTCGAGCGCCGGATCGACGAGGATGACGCGGCGGCGAGCTAGGGAATCCGGCGTGGCCAGCGTCAGCATCCGCTTGGGGCAGGGCCCGAGACAGCCCGTCTCCAGCAGACGGACCTTGCCGGCCGGCTTCGCGGACCCGGTGTCGCGCACAGCCTGCTTGAGCGCCCGCTTGACGGCACGGCCGATCCGCTTGCGGTCCACGCCCTGGCGCTTGGCACATTTGCGGCAGACCAGCACGAGATCCGAGAAGCCCGCCTTCGCCGTCCTGACCTTGACCATGCCGGTTCCGGTCGCCCCGCCCCGCGCCGTCTCACCCTGGGTCTCGCGGGCCGCCCCGCCCGGATCCTGCCGCCGTCCCACATCCCCTCCCGTCGACCCGCTCGCTTCGGGCCCCGCCCCGATG
This sequence comes from Methylorubrum rhodesianum, assembly GCF_014199985.1. Lineage (GTDB taxonomy): Bacteria > Pseudomonadota > Alphaproteobacteria > Rhizobiales > Beijerinckiaceae > Methylobacterium > Methylobacterium rhodesianum. The sequence goes on from NZ_JACHOS010000003.1 coordinate 298,946, forward strand.
TCGGGGGCGGTATCGCAGTCCCCCCGCCCGGCGCGCAATCCCGGCGGATCGCCGCGCCTTAAAAAGGGCCGAAAAGAACGTGACCTGAACCCCGAGACTGGATGCCGCCCGAGCTTGCCGAAGAGCCTTGCCCGTGCATCTTGCCCGAGCCTATCGCGAGGGGACGGGCGCGAGGCATTTCGTGCAGGCGCGCTCCGGCCGCGGATCCGTGAGGACCCCCATTCGATGAGTTCCGACGACGAGGTCAAGCAGGCGACCAGGGTCCGGCCGAGCCCGAGCGTCCAGTCGCTCATGGATCTCGCCCGGCGCTCCGTGCCGGATCTGCGGCGCAACGCCGAGACGATCGAGCCGGTCGCGCCCGGCAGGGGCCGCGCGCTCGGCGGGGCCCTGGTCGAGCGGGCGCGCCGCACCCTCGAATGGACCCGGCTGCCCGGCCTTCGGCCGCGGGAGGCGCGCCCGCCCGAGCGGATGGTCAAGCGGCTGTTCCGCAGCTACGCCCTGTTCGCGCTGCTGCCGACCGCGGTGGTCGGGCTCTACGTCTTCGTGATCGCCTCCCCGCAATACATCGTCGAATCGCAGTTCGCCGTGCGCGGCAACGTCGAGCCGATGGCCAGCGCCGATCTCGGCCTACACACCGACCTGATCTTGAAGCACAACAGCCAGGACAGCTTCATCCTGCGCGACTTCATCGGCAGCCGGCCGATGGTGGAAGCGGTCGATGCCAAGCTCGGCCTCGCGAAGATGTTCTCGGAAGGCGGGATCGATTTCTGGGCCCGCTACGACGACAGTCAGCCGGTCGAGAAGCTGGTGCGCTACTGGCGCCGGCACGTAATTCCGCAGATCGATGCGATCTCCGGCGTGATCCACCTGAAGGTGCGCGCCTTCAAGCCCGAGGATGCGGTCGCCATCTCGCAGGAGGTGATCGCCCGCTCCGAGACCCTGGTCAACGGCATCTCGCGCCGGGCCCAGGACGACATGATCACGAACGCGAAGAAGGAGGTGGAGCAGACCGCCGAGCGGCTCAAGCAGGCGCGGGTCGCTCTGCAGGAGTTCCGCAACCGATGGGGCATCATCGACCCGGTCAAGTCGGCCGAGGCCGCCGTCACCACGATCGAGCTCCTGCGCAAGGACAAGATCAAGGCGGAGAACGACCTGCGCGTCCTGCGCGACTCCAAGCTCGACGAGAAGAGCCGCAGCATCCAGGTGCTCGTGGCCACCGTCGGCGCGCTGGACGGACAGATCAAGGACCTGCAGAGCCGCCTCACCACCGACGGCATCGTCTCGAATTCCGAGCACAACCTGACCCAGGCGCTGCTCGAATACGAGAGCCTGATGGTCGAGCAGACGGTGGCGGAGAAGCTCAACGCCTCGATGCAACTGATCCTCGACCGCGCCCGGATCGCGGCGGCCAAGCAGCAGATCTATCTGGCGACCTTCGTGCCGCCCCTGCTGCCGACCTACTCGGAGTACCCGGCCCCGTTCTACGCCCTGTTCGCGGCCCTGTTCTGCTTCACCGTCCTGTGGAGTTCGGTCTCGCTCGTGGCCGCGGCGGTCAACGACAACCGGCTGTGAGCGGCGGCAGGCGAGGGGCTTCCCATCGACGGACTTGCCACCGACTGTCTTCCCGCAGACCGGCGATCATCGAACGACGTCCTCTCAACGAACGACTCCCTTTCAACGAACGACTTGCATGGCGGATTTCACCGACCTCATCGCCCGCGCCGTCAGCCCGTCCATGAGCCGGGAGGAGCGCGAGCAGGTCTACACCGTGGTCCGCCAGGCGGTGCAGCGGCTCCAGGATCGCGAGAACCTGGCCGGGGACGATCCCCGCATCCTGCTCCAGCGCCACCTGATCGAGGAGACGATCCGCGACGTCGAGTTCGACATCGTCCGCTTCCTCACCCTGCGCCGGATCGAGCAGGCGCGGGCGGCGCAGAACGCCGAGTACGAGGCGCAGTTCGCCAAGAAGCGGTGAGGCGTCGGCGGGTGTCGAGTCTTCGGTGCCGAGTCCCCAGCGCCAAAGTCCTCCTCGCCGGCGCGTCGGACACGGCGCGGCGACAGGGTTGTGCTGTCCCCTCGCGCCGGTGCTCTCGTGCCGCCCTTGGGCGCCGGAACCCCGATATTCGTTGTCCGAGCGCGTCCCCGGCGCTCTGGGCGACGGCAAAATTAAAAAATGTTACGATCCGGAAGTTGTCTTCATGTGATGGAAACGTCTCGCGCGTGGAATCCCGGGGTCCCGCGAGCGAGCGACGATGCATCTCCTGCGCACCTCTCCGATCAGGATGGTGGAGGCTACCGGCCTCTCGATACCGACCTGTGCACTGATGTGCCTATCGGTTTCCGCGGCCCTGTGTGTTCAGAGCCTGACGGGGGTCTGGATTCGTATATCTCATATTCAGTGGCTCGCGCCCGCATCGATGCTGGCCGGCGCTCTGTATTTCGGCCTCGGTCCGCAGGCACGGCCCCGCTTCAATGCGGCCATCGCGCTTTCCGCCGTGATGATCATCCAGCTTCCCGCCACCTGCGCTCTTGCTTACGGCGTGCAATCCTTCGGCCTGCCGCTGCGTGACGATGTGTTCATCGGCATCGACCGCGCTTTTGGTTTTGATTGGCTGATCCTCCAGTCTTTCATGGTCGAGATGAAAGTCGCGATGGAGATCTTGAGTCGGGCTTACGAGACCTTCTTCCTGCAACTGAGTGCGGCGCCCGTCATTCCCGCGGCCCTCGGTGAGGTGCGCCGGGCCGATCGATTCGTATCGTCCTTCATCCTCTGCGTGTTGATGACGGTGGCCGTCAGCGCCCTGCTGCCGGCCGAGGGCGCCGCAGGGCTCGTCGGGCCCGACAAGGCGCATCTGCTGTTCCAGGGCGCGACACCGCTGGCGGAGCTGCACGCTCTGCGTGACGGTACGCTGCGGACCGTCGCCCTGGAGGCGGTCGGGCCCGTGATCTCCTTTCCGTCGCTCCACTGCGCGGTCGCCTATCTCGTCACGGCCGCGTTCTGGCCGCTCAAGCGGCTGCGTTGGGCCGCCCTCGTCCTGAACGCCGTGATGACGGTCTCGGCGGTGACGCACGGCGCCCACTACGCCTGCGACTGCGCCGCCGGCCTGCTCACCGCCGCCGTCTCGTTCCATCTTGCCGGGCGGCTGAGGCCGTGGAGCGAGCGGATCCTCGCCGGCCAGCGCGGTACGGCGGTGCTGCCCACCCCCGCTCCGGCGGCACTCCTGTCATAGGGCCGGTTCGGCCGGCCGGATCGATCCGATCGGCTTCAGCCGTAGGCCGCGACCGCCCGCACCCCGCCGGGCTCGGCCACGGGCACGCCCGCATCGACATATTCGTTGAGCTTGTTGCGCAGGGTCCGGATCGAGATGCCGAGGATCTTCGCGGCATGCGTCCGATTGCCGAGGCAATGGTCGAGGGTGTCGAGGATCAGGTCGCGCTCGACATCCGCCACGGTGCGCCCGACGAGACCGCGGGTCGCCGCCTCCGCCGCGCTCGCCGCCCGCTCGACCGGGCCGGGGGCGGAGGGGGCCGCGAGCGAATCGCCTTCCGGGCTCAGGATCGCCTCCGGGCCGATCTCGGACCCCTGGGCCAGCAGCACCGCGCGGTGGATCGTGTTCTCGAGCTCGCGCACGTTGCCGCGCCAGGGGTTGCGGGCGACCAGCGCCTGCGCGTCGCGGGCCAGCGGACGCAGCGGCAGCCCGTTCAGCTCGGCGTATTTGCGGGCGAAATGGGCGGCGAGTTCGAGGATGTCGGCCAGCCGCTCGCGCAGGGGCGGCAGGCGCAGGTGCACGACGTTGAGGCGATAGAACAGGTCCTCCCGGAACGTGCCCTTCTTCACCTCCTCGGCGAGGTTGCGGTTGGAGGTGGCGAGCACGCGGATATCGACCTTGACGGGCGCGGCGCCGCCGACCCGGTCGATCACCCGCTCCTGCAGCGCGCGCAGGAGCTTGGATTGCAGCCGCACGTCCATCTCGGAAATCTCGTCGAGGAGCAGCGTGCCGCCGTTGGCCTCCTCGAACCGGCCGATGCGCCGGGCGACCGCGCCGGTGAAGGCGCCCTTCTCGTGGCCGAACAGCTCGGATTCGAGCAGGGCCTCGGGGATCGCCGCGCAATTGACCGAGACGAAGGGGCGGTTTCCCCGGTTCGACTTGGCGTGGACGTGGCGGGCGAGAACCTCCTTGCCGGTGCCGCTCTCGCCGGTGATGAGCACCGAGGCCTCCGAGCGGGCGACCTGCTCGGCGAGCCGCACCACCCGCTCCATGGACGGATCGCGCCAGACGAAGCTGCGGGCGTCGGCCGCCACCGCCTCCAGCACCGCCGCGATCATCTCCGGATCGGGGGGGAGGGGGATGTATTCCTTGGCCCCCGCCTGGATCGCGGCCACCGCGGCGCGGGCGTCGGAGGCGATACCGCAGGCCACCACCGGCGTGCGGATGCGCTCGTCGGCGAGCGCCTGCACCAGCCGGCGGATGTCGAGGCCGACATCGACCATGACGAGGTCGCCGCCCTTGGCACGCAGGGCCGCGAGGCCCTGGTCGATCCCGTCCGCGTGGGTGACCGAAGCCCCCCGGTGCATCGCGATCTTCGAGGCGGTGACGAGTTCGCCCGAGAGCCGTCCGACGATGAGCAGCCGCATGGCGTGGTGTCTCCGAAATTCTTCCGCTTCAGGTGGTCCGCCCCGGCCCGCGATGATCGCTCATCGCAGGCCGCCCCCGCGACAGCGGGGCGGCGGCCGTCCGCCGGACGTGCCGTTCCCGGCCGCGGCCGGGAACGGCACACCAAAGGATCAGTGATCGTTCTTGATGATCTCGGTCATGGTCACGCCGAGGCGTTCATCGACCAGCACGACCTCGCCGCGGGCGACGAGGCGGTTGTTGACGAAGACGTCGATGGCCTCGCCGACCTTGCGGTCGAGCTCGAGCACGGCGCCGGGGCCGAGCCGCAGCAGGTCGCCGATCGGCATGCGCGACGAGCCGAGCACCGCCGAGACCACCACGGGCACGTCGAAGACCTGTTCGAGGTCCGCCGCGCTCTTCGGGCTCGTCGGCGCGTCGCGGACGGAGGCCGCGCCGCCCTCGTCGTAGGGCAGGTCGCCCTCGTTGAGCTGGGGCAGGCTGAAATCGTCGCTCGACATCGGGCTCAGGCCTCTGGACTTGCGAAATTGGGGGAGAGGGCGGACTCAACGGCCGCCTCGATGCGGGCGCGCTCGCGCACGACGCCGCCATCGGCCCATTCGAGCCGGGCATCGCCCGGCGCCATGTCGGGTTCGCCCAGCACCACGAGGCGGCCCTCGAAGCCGTGCTCGCGCGACAGGCGCCGCATCAGCGTCTCCGCCTCGTCGACCAGGGTCTCGTTCACCCGCAATACGAGGTGAGGCACGCCGCGCAGGTGCCGCAGCGCCGAGCGGGCCGCCTCCTCCACCGCCGCCAGCGGGCGCGCGTCGAGGGCCTCGCCCGCGATCCGGCGGGCCAGCGCCTGCGCGAAGGCCAGCGCCTGCGCCTCGCGCTCGCCGTCGCGGAGGTCGGACTGGTTGAGGAGGCCGGCGGCGGCGAGCCCGACCCGGGTCAGGGCGTCGGCGAGCCGGGCCTGTTCCTGGAGCGCGGCCTCCGAGCGGCCGTCCTGGAGGCCGCGGGCATAGGCGGCCGCCTCCCCCGCCGCGCGCTCGGCCTCGGCCCGGGCCGAGGCCTCCGCGTCGGCGGGGGAGGGGCCGCGCGGGCGGCCGAAATCGGTGTCGAACAGGAAGGGGCGGGAGGCGCGCGCGCTCAATAGACCAACTCCTCCTCGCCGCCGTTCTTGGCGATCATGATCTCGCCCTTCTCGGCCAGATCCTTGGCGAGTTCCGTCATCTTGGCCTGCGCCTCATCGACCTCCTTGAGGCGGATCGGCCCCATCGAGCCCATCTCGTCGTTGAGGTTCTTGGCGGCGCGGGTCGACATCTGGCTCATGAAGAAGGCCCGCACCCGCTCGTCCGCGCCCTTCAGCGCGCGGCACAGGGTGTCGTTGTCGACCTTGCGCATCAGGGTCTGGACGGAGCCCGGATCGAGCTTCAGCAGATCCTCGAAGGTGAACATGAGCTGGCGGATCTTCTTGGCCGAGCCGCGGTTGGCCTGGTCGATCGCTGCGAGGAAGCGGGTCTCGGTCTGCCGGTCGAAGGCGTTGAACACCTCGGCCATGAGCTCGTGCGCGTCGCGCCGCGTGGTCTGGGCGATGGTCGAGACGAATTCGGTGCGCAGCGTCTCCTCGATGTGGCGCAGGGCCTCCTTCTGCACCGTCTCCATGCGCAGCATCCGGTTGAGCACGTCGATGGCGAACTCCTCCGGCAGGATCGTGAGCACCTTGGCGGCGTAGTCGGCCCGCACCTTCGACAGCACGACGGCGACCGTCTGCGGGTACTCGTTGCGCAGGAAGTTCGCGAGGATCTCGGGATCGATCTGGGTCAGGCTCGCCCAGACGCGCTTGCCCGACGCGCCCTTGATCTCCGCCATGATCGAGGAGACCTGCTCAGGGGGGAAGATCTTGAGCAGGAGCGACTCGGTGCGCTCGAAGTTCGAGGTGATGCCGCCGCCCGAGGACAGCCGCGAGACGAAATCGACGATCAGTCGCTCGACCGTGGCGGCCTCCAGCGAGCCGAGCTGCACCATGGCGTGGCTGACGAGCTTGATCTCGTCCTCGTCGAGGCGCTGCCAGATCGGCGCGCCCTCCTCCTCGCCGAGCAGCAGCAGCAGGGCGGCGGCGCGCTGCGGGCCCGGCATCTCGGCGAACGCCTTCGAGGCGTCGACGCTCTCCATGGCGGCGGTGAAGTTTACGCCCGCGGACACGAACCCTCTCCTCTCTCCCGGCTATGGGGGGTCTCGGCACTCATCAGGAATCGTGGATCCAGTTGCGCAGCACCTCGACCGTCTCGGTCGGGCTCGCCCGCACCATGTCGACCACGCGCTCCACGGTCTCGGCCTGGATCTGGCCGTTGATCTTCGCCGATTCGAGGAACCGGTTGGTGCTGTTCTCGCGCACCGCGATCTCGGCCGGTCCCTCGCCGGCCGCCCCGGCCAGCGCCAGCGCTCCCGCCGGGCCGGCCAGCGCCGCCACCGGCGCGTCCGATTCGAGCACGCGGCGCAGGAGCGGGCGCACCACCGCCATCAGCACGACCAGGGTGAGCAGGCTCAGAACCGCGAGCTCGACGAGGCGCATCACCTCCTCCTTGGTCGGGCTCAGGAACGACTGGATCAGGCCGGGCTCGGCGAGTTCGGGGGCGGCGGGCGTCTCGGCGAAGCGCAGGTTGACCACCTCGACCTGGTCGCCGCGGGCCTTGTCGTAGCCGACCGCCGTGCGCACCAGGGCGGTGATGCGCGCGATCTCGGCGTCCGAGCGCGGCTGGTAGGCGGGTTTGCCGTCGGCGCCGGGGGCGTAGACGCCGTCGACCAGCACCGCCACCGAGAGGCGCTTGAGGCGCCCGCCCTCCTGGGTCTCGACCTTGGTGACGCGGGAGATCTCGTAGTTCGTGACCTCCTCGTTCTTCTGCGAGGAATCCTTCTGCTGCGGCGGCGCCTGGTTCTGGTTGGCTCCCGGCAGCTCGTTGCCGACGGTGACCTGCCCCTCCGCCCCGCCGGTGAGCGCGTTCTCGGAGCGGGTCTGGGTGGAGCGCACGACCCGGCTCTCGGGATCGAAGCTCTCCGAGCGGCTCTCGACCCGGTTGAGATCGAGTTCGGCGGTGACCTGCACCCGGGCGCGGCCCTGGCCGACGATGCCGGCTACGATCTCCTCGATCTGCGAGCGCATCCGCCGCTCGATGCCGGCCTGCCGCTCCTCCAGGGCGCCCGCCCCCTCGGCCTCCGCGCCGCGGGCGCCGTCGGCCAGCAGCCGGCCGCGCTCGTCGACGATCGAGACCCGCTCGGGCTTCAGGCCCTCGACGGCGGAGGCGGCCAGATGCCGGATCGCCCGCACCTGGCTCGCGTCGAGATCGCCCATCAGCTTGACGACGATGGCGGCCGAGGGGGCCTCGCGGTCGCGCTCGAACAGGCGGCGCTCCGGGATGACGAGATGGACGCGCGCCGCCTGGACCCGGCCGATGGCGCGGATCGAGCGGGCGAGTTCCCCCTCCATCGCCCGCAGGTGATTGACGTTCTGGACGAAGCTCGTCGAGGAGAAGGCGTCGCCCTTGTCGAAGATTTCGTAGCCGATGCCGCCCTGGGCGGGCAGGCCCTTGCCGGCGAAGTCCATGCGCAGCTTGGCGAGGTCGGCGCGGGGGGCGAGCACGGTCTGGCCCAGGTCGCCCCTGGTCTCGTAGGTGATGCCGCGGGCGTCGAGCTCGCGGATCACGGCCGAGGAATCCTGCATCGACAGGTCGGAGAACAGCACGCCCATGTCGGGCCGCGAAACCCGCAGGATCACGAAGGCGAAGAAGCCGACCAGCGTCAGCGTCACGGCCGCCATCGCGGCGATGCGCGCGGGCCCGAGCTTCGTCACCAGATCGAGGATGGGTTTCACGGGCCGGCACGCCTGAGGACAGCGGATGCGGCCGCCAGGGATGCGCGACCGCCCGGCAAGAATTGCCCGGTGCGTGGTTAGCGAGGCGTTAACGCCGGGGCGTGCCGTTCACGACATCGCCGCCATCGGGGCCGCCGAACGGTTCCGGAAACGACGAGAGCCGCCCCGGTCTCCCGCGGGCGGCTCCTCATCCGTTGCGCGAACAGGCATGCGCAACGTACGGATCGACGAAGAAAAAATCAGTGCCGGTAATGCTGGATGCGCGTGGTGCGCAGGCCGGCCAGCCCGTGCTGGTCGATGGAGTACTGCCAGCTCAGGAATTCCTCGGTGGTCAGCGTGTAGCGCTGGCAGGCCTCCTCCAGGCTGAGCAGACCGCCCCGGACGGCGGCCACGACCTCGGCCTTGCGGCGGATGACCCAGCGGCGGGTGGTGACGGGGGGGAGATCGGCGATCGTCAGGGGGCTGCCGTCGGGCCCGATCACATACTTCACGCGGGGCCGGGGTGTTTCGGTCATGATACGCTCTACACTCGACTGACCTGTCGAGAAGGAAGCTACTTGCGTCCGCTTAAAAGTTCTTGAAGTCGGCCGTTCGAATGCGATTCGTTCGTTGTTAACGGATGTGGACAATTGCGCTGCCATCGCTGCTGCAGCGCATCAAGAGCTTGGCGCAGCGAGCGTTTTCACGCTCGAGGCGGGAACGCGGGCCGAGCCGATCGTCAGCACCGGTTCGGAGCCGCTGAGGTCGACGCCGTCCACGGTGCCGGACACCTTGGTGTCGACGTTGACCCGCGTCCCCGTCGTGTCGAGGGCATCGACGGTGATCGTGTACCGCCCGTCCTTGGCCGCGAGCCCCGAGGTCGCGGTGCCGTCCCACGCGAAGGATTGCGCCCCGGTCTTGAGCGTCGTGGTCTTGGTGGCCACCACGGTGCCGTCGCTGGCCTTGATGGTGATGACGGCCTTGGCGGCCGCCCGCTCCGGGGTCAGCGTCCAGGTCGCCTTGCCTTTCGCGAGATCGGAGGTGGCGCCGTCCGCGGTGATGTTACGGCCGATCAGGCTTGACGCGGAGGAGGCCGAGGCGGCCTTGGAGTTGGTCAGGATCGTGTCCAGCGAGGCGTTGGTCTTGAGCTGCTGCTCGACGCCCGCGAACTGCACGAGCTGCTGGGTGAACTGGTTGGTGTCGAGCGGATCGAGCGGGTTCTGGTTCTTGAGCTGCGTGGTGAGCAGCGTCAGGAACTGCGTGAAGTTGCCCGCGATCGACTTCGTGTCGGTGGTCGAGGCGGCACCGGTGGCGGTGATGCTGGTGCTGCTGGTGATCCCGGAGGCCATGGCTCTACCTTAGATTCGGATGTCGAGGCCGCTGACGGCCCGCAGGTGCCGCAGGGAAACGGGGTCGAGGGGAGGCGGCCCGTCGTCCCGCCCGGCCGGCCCTCCGCCGGAGCGCCCGCGGGACGCCGACTCGCCGTCCCGGCCGCCCTGGGATCCGGTCTCGCCGCGCAGGGACAGGTCGATCCCGCCCGCCTCCGCGCCGACATCGAAGCCCGCCTGCGCGAGGGCCTGTTGCAGGGAGCCCGCGTCGCGCTGGAGCAGGGCAAGGGTCTCGGGACGGTCCACGACGAGATGCGCCCGGGCCTTGCCGCCCGCCTTGTCGAGTTCGAGCGACACGTCGATGCGGCCGAGTTCGACCGGGTCGAGTCGGATCGCGAAGCGGTTCATGCCGGAGAGCGAGCGCAGCCCGATCGTCATCGGCACGGCGCCGAGGGGAATCGGCGGCGTTGCGGGCTGAGGCGTCGCGGCCGCGGCCTCTGCCGCCGGGGCCGCCTGCGCGGGAGCCGCGCCGCTGCTGCCGGGCGGGGTCGGGGGGGGCGCCGCGCCGACGGCCGGAGCGGGCGAGGGCGCCGCGGCCTGCGTGCCGTCGAGCGCCGCCTCGAAGCCGGCCGTGTCCGGGGCGGCGGAGGTGGGGCGTGCGGCCGGGTCCGCTTTCGCGGCATGTCCGGCTGCGGCCGTCTCGCCGGGCCCGCCCGCCACGGGGCCGCTCTCGCCGGACCCGCCCGCGGCCGGAGCCGTCGGCGCCGTGGTCGCGGCAGGGGGCGGCGAGAGCAGGGCGGTGGGATCGGCGGCCGCCGCATGATCGGTCTCGTCCTGGTCTCGGGTCTCGTCCTCGGACAGGGCGAGGGCTCCGGCCTCCTCCGCGGCGGCCCCTTCCGCGGCCGCCTCCTGCGCCGCCGCTTGAACCGCCTCGCCTTCGGCCGGGCGTTCCGGCCGCTGAGCGGGCGAATCCACGTCCCGGCCCGGCGCCCGCGCCGAATCGGCCCCCGAGCCGCCCGCCGCATGGCTCTCCGGACGCGACGTGCCGCGGGCGGAGGCGAGCCGCGCCCGGCTCTCCGCCGAAACTCCGGATCGCCAGCCCTCGGCCCCGGCGCCGTCGGTCTTCGTGGTATCAGCCTTCGCGTTTCCGGCCTTGGAGATCCTGGCCTCGGCGGCTTCAGCCCTGGCGGCCGCTGTCCTTGCCGCCCCCCACTTCTCCGCCCCGTCGGCATCGCTCCGGGCGGAGGCGGCCTCGTCGCGGCGGAGGGCGGGCCGGGTCGGGGCCGCGGGCTTCCGCTCCGCGGCCTCCAGGCTGAAGCGCGCGGCGCCCTCGCTCCCGCGCCCCGCGGGCGAGGCGGGCCGCAGGGTCTGTCTGAAAAACACCTCCGCCAGATCTGTGCGCGAAACCAAGATGCCGTCCTCATCCTGCAGGGCCGAAGCCGCGGGCGGTCAGAGCAAGCCGCGCGCCACGGGCGATATTCCGCAAGTACCTGAAATCGTGCCGGAAAATTTGATCGTAAGAGAGGCGCCGCGCCTTGGCCCGGCCGGATCTGCCGTCCGCCCGGCAGGATTTGCCGGCTGCGGAGGGAGGGCGATGCGAGCCGTCGGCCCTCTCTCGGCCGCGCCGTCCCTGGAAAGTCGGGATCGGGATCGCTATAGACACCGGACATGCGTCCGGGCTCCGCAGGCCCGCGCGCGCCCGAAGGCTCCGCCAACGGCCGGCATCCGGCCCTGATCACCGGCCATGAACTCGCTGGATCTCCCGAAGCCCCCGCACGAGACGCGCGTCGTCGTCGCCATGTCGGGCGGCGTCGATTCGTCGGTGGTCGCCGGGCTGTTGAAGCGCGAGGGCTACGACGTCGTCGGTGTCACGCTGCAACTCTACGACCACGGCGCGGCGACCCACCGCAAGGGCGCCTGCTGCGCCGGGCGCGACATCCACGACGCGCGGGCGGTCGCCGAGACGCTCGGCATCCCGCACTACGTGCTCGATTACGAGGACCGCTTCCGCGAATCGGTGATCGACCGCTTCGCCGAGAGCTATCTCTCGGGCGAGACGCCGATTCCCTGCGTCGAGTGCAACCGCTCGGTCAAGTTCCGCGATCTGCTCGGCCTGGCCCGGGATCTCGGCGCCGAGGCGCTGGCCACCGGCCACTACGTCGCGAGTCGGGCGCGGGCGGGGGGCGGGCGCGCCCTCTACCGCGCCCTCGATCCGGCCCGCGACCAGAGCTACTTCCTCTACGCCACGACGCCCGAGCAGCTCGCCTACCTGCGCTTTCCCCTGGGCGAGCGGCCCAAGGACGAGACCCGCGCGCTCGCCCGCGAACTCGGCCTCGCGGTCGCCGACAAGGCCGACAGCCAGGACATCTGCTTCGTGCCGCAGGGCGGCTATGCCGACATCATCGCCAAGCTGAGGCCCGAGGCGGCCCGGCCCGGCGAGATCGTCGATCTCGATGGGCGCCGGCTCGGCGAGCACGAGGGCATCATCCACTACACGGTGGGCCAGCGCCGCGGCCTCAGGCTCTCCGTCGGCGAGCCGCTCTACGTGGTGCGGCTGGAGCCCGAGACCGCCCGTGTCGTCGTCGGGCCGCGTGCGGCGCTCGCCACCCGCCGTATCCGCCTGGCCGACCTCAACTGGCTCGGCGACGGCGCGCCGGAAGACGTCGCCGACCGGCCGGTGGCCGTGCGCGTGCGCTCGACCCGCGAGCCGCGGCCCGCACGCCTCTCGTGGAACGCGGCCGAAGCGTGCGCCGAGGTCGAACTAGTCGTTCCCGAGGACGGGGTCTCGCCGGGACAGGCCTGCGTGATCTACGCCGATGACGGTCCGCGCGCGCAGGTGCTCGGCGGCGGCACCATCCGCCGGATCGGCGCGTTGCAGGCAGGCGCCGCCGAGGCCGCCTGATGGGGGCGCCTCACGCGCGGATTCAGATTTCCTCGAGACGGCGCGCAGAAGGGCCCGCGAAGGCGGCCGCCGGCGCTCGGGGCCGGACATGATGAGAGGGTGACTTTTACATGCTGAGCGAGCGGGCGCCCGAGGCCGGGCCGACCACCGAGCTGATGCGCAAGGCCTATGCCCGCTGGGCGCCGGTCTACGACGTCGTCTACGACAAGCTCACCGAACCCGCCGCCCGGGCCGCCGTCGAGGCGGCGGTCGCCCATGGACCGCGGGTGCTGGAGGCCGGCGTCGGCACCGGCCTGTCGCTCGGCTACTATCCCCGCGACAGCTTCGTCTGCGGCGTCGATCTCTCCGAGGACATGCTCAAGCGCGCCCGCGGAAAAGTCCGGCGCAAGGGGCTGACCCACGTCAAGGGGCTCCAGGTCATGGACGTCTGCCGCCTCGGCTATGCCGATGCGAGCTTCGACGCGGTGGTGGCGCAGTTCCTCATCACCCTGGTGCCGAATCCGGAGGCCGCGCTCTCCGAATTCCTCCGCGTGGTGCGTCCCGGCGGCGGCATCGTGCTCGCCAACCACTTCGGTCAGTCGAATGGTCCGGTGGCCCGGGTCGAGGAGATCGTCGCGCCGCTCTGCACCAAGATCGGCTGGTCCTCGGACTTCAAGGCGACCCGGATCGAGGCTTGGGCGCAGCGCAACGGCGTCGAGGTGGTCGGCCTCGCGCCGACCTTCCCCGGCGGCTTCTTCAAAATCCTGCGGATGCGCAAGCGGGGCTGAGGGCTGGCAGGCGAACACCGTCCGGCGGAGGCAGGCCGATGACGCCACGGGGCGGGGAGGGCGTCCGGCCGCATGACCGGCCGCGTGAGCAGCATCCCGAGTCCGGCGGGACGCCGGGGCCGCGCCGGCCCTGGCTGCGCTGGCTCCCGCTCCTGATCCTGGCCGCGCTCTCCGTCGGCATCCTCGCCTCGGGCGGCGCCCACTTCCTCGACCTCGACCGGCTCTCCGAATCGCGGGTCTGGCTCCAGACGCTCATCGCCGAGGACCGGATTCGGGCGATCGCGCTGGCCTGCCTCGTCTATGTCGGCTCGGTCGTGGTCTCGCTGCCCGCGACGCTGGTGCTCACGGTGCTGGCCGGGCTGCTGTTCGGCCCGGTGACCGGAGCCCTGATGGCCATCGGCTCGTCGACGACGGGCGCGGCGATCGTGTTCTCGGTCGGGCGCTACGCCGCCGGCGACCTGATCCGGCGCAAGGCCGGACCCCGGCTGGGTCGCTTCGCGGACGGGTTCCGCCGCGACGGCTTCGGCTACATCCTGATCCTGCGGCTCCTGCCGATCTTTCCCTACTGGATCACCAACCTCGCCCCGGCCGCCTTCGGCGTGTCGCTTCGCACCTTCGCGCTCGCCACCCTGCTCGGCCTGACGCCGGGCGCCTTCATCTATGCCGGTCTCGGCGCCGGACTCGAGGATCTGCTGGCGACCCGCGACGCGGCGAAGGCGGCCTGCCTCGCGGCCGGAGGAACGGATTGCTCGCAGGGCCTCGATCTTCGCGCTCTGGTGACGCCCGGCATGGTCGCGGCGCTGGCGGCGCTGGCAGGATTTGCTCTTTTGACGGTTTATCTGCGCCGACGGCTTGAGCGCCGGACGCTTCGCGCATAAGACTTGCGCACAAGCGAATGGCGCGCGTCACCTGACGGCCGTACAACCTGTGCGGCAGGGGGGAGCCGGCAAAGGGGGCGCGCCATCCGAACCGCGATTGGACGACACAACGACGGGTGACGCTTGAAACGGCCCCGCCTTCCGTTTCCTGGCCGGCCATCGGAGCCGGCGGACGCGGCGCAGAATGATCCGGCGGTCGCGGCCGCCTTGCCCTGGCATATCGAGGCACCGGCCGGCACGACGCCGCCGCGCGCGCGCGCCTTCGCCTGGCTCGGGCGGCTGGGCCTGTCGGGCCGCCTGTTCCTGCTGACGGTGGCCTTCGTCGTCCTGGCCGAGATCCTGATCTACGTCCCGGCGGTGGCGACCTACCGGCTGTCGCGGCTGTCCGACCGGGTTGCGGCAGCGCGGGTCGCCGCCCTCGTTCTGAACGCCGCCCCCGAAGGTCAGGTGCCCGAAGAGACCGCCCGGCGCCTGCTGATGGGCGTCGGCGCCCGCGCCATCGCCGTGCGGGTCGGCGAGACGTGGCGCTACCTCACCGACGGACCGGTGCCGTCCGCGGTGGCCGAGACGGTCGATCTGCGCCAGCGCGGCCTGACGGGCTCGGTCGGCGGCGCCTTCCGGACGCTGTTCCTCCACACCGAGGCGCCGATCCGGGCGATCGGGCCGGGGCAGGACGGCTTCGATGCCGTCGAGGTTCTGCTCGACGAGGGGCCCCTGCGGGCGGCTCTGACCGATTTCTCGCTTCGCCTGCTCGTCGCCTGCCTCATCATCGCGGTGCTGGCGGCCGGGCTCGTCTTCTTCGTGCTCCAGCGGGCGATCGTGCGGCCGGTGGTCCGGCTCGCCCGCGACATCGCCGCCTTCGCCGACGATCCCGAGCGGACCGACCGGCTGGCCCGGCGCTCGGCGCGCACCGACGAGATCGGGCAGGCGGAGAACGCGCTCGCCCGGATGCAGGTGGCGCTCGGCGGCGAGCTGCGCCAGCGGCGCCGGCTGGCCGAACTCGGCCTCTCCGTGAGCAAGATCAACCACGAACTGCGCAACCTGCTCACCACCGCCCAGCTGCTCGGCGATCGCCTGGAAAGCGTCTCCGACCCCCTGGTTCAGCGCGTTGCGCCGCGTCTCGTGGAGACCCTCGACCGGGCGATCCGCTTCTGCGAGGCGACGCTGGCCTATGGCCGCGCCACGGAGCCGAATCCACAGCGGCGCATGGTGGCGCTGGCGCCCCTGTTCGAGGAATTGACCGACCTCGCCGACCTGATGCCGGCGGCCCGCATCCGCGTGGAGGCGCGCGCGGCGCCGGATCTGGAGATCGACGCCGATCCCGAGCAGCTCCTGCGGGCGTTGACCAACCTCGTGCGCAACGCGGTCCAGGCCCATGCCGCGGCCAGGACCGCGGACGGCACGGTGCTGATCGAGGGCGTCCGCGTCGGGCCGCCCGGCACGGGTTCCGTCACGATCCTCGTGACCGACAACGGCCCCGGCGTGCCCGAGCGGGCCAAGTCCAACCTGTTCGCCGCCTTCCAGGGCTCGACCCGGGCCGGCGGCACCGGCCTCGGCCTCGCCATCGCCTCGGAACTGGTGCGCCTCAACGGCGGCACCCTCTGCCTCGACGAGACCGCGAACGGGGCCCGCTTCCGCATCGCCATCCCGGACCGCGCCGCGGGGGTGAAGGCGGCTTGAGCGCAGCGGCGAGCGGCCCTCAACGTTGCCGCGGTACTTGTTCGATATCTTTTTTGATATAATATCGGCCTATGCCGTAGCAGGTCGAAATTCTCAATGAGGCTGTCGTGGCCGAGCTCGACGCGTGGCCCGTGAAGGTCCGCGCTGCCCTGGACAAGATCGTGGAGCGGATCGAGACACTCGGGTTGGAGCGCCTTCACGAGCCGCACGTCAAACACCTGCAAGACAAGATTTGGGAGATGCGCCCGAGCGCGGGCGGCAACGAGGGTCGGGCGCTCTACGTGGCGGTTTCAGGCCGGCGCGTGGTGATCTTGGCTGCTTTCATGAAGAAGACCCGGAAGACGCCCAAGCGATGGTTGGATCTTGCCACGGAGAGAGCAAGAGGCGTGCTGTGATGACAATTCCGTTCAAGACCGTCCGCGAGCGCTGGAACGCTGATCCGGAATATCAGGTCGTGCGCGACGAGATCTCGTCTGAGATGGACCTTGCCTTCGCGATGGCTGAGGCCCGTCACTACGCCAAGCTGTCCCAGGCCGAGGTTGCCCGACGCATCGGCACGTCTCAGGCCATGGTCGCCCGTTGGGAGACGGGCAAGAGCGCACCGACGACGACGTCGTTGCGCCGCTTTGCCCAGGCGACCGGAACGACACTGCAGATTCGACTCGGGGGCAGGGGTACGGACGAGGCTTCGTAGGGTTGCCTCAATGCCCCGCCCCCGCGGGCGCCGCGCCGCGCGGGCGGCGGATCAGCGGCGTGCCGCAGGCCATGGCCAGGAACAGCACGGTAAGGACGAGGAACACGTCCTCGAAGCCCATCACCAGCCCTTGAATCCGCACGGTATTGTTGAGCGCCTTCAGCGCCATGCCGTTGGCGTCGCCGCCCAGCACCTCGAACTGGCGCCGCATGGCGTCGAGCCGCTCCAGCGCGGCGGTGTTGGCCCAGGTGAAGCGCTCATGCAGCCGCGCGAGGTGGAGGTCCCAGCGGGCGTTCAGGATCGTGTTGATCAGCGCCAGCCCCACCGCGCCGCCGAGGTTGCGCGTGAGGTTGAACAGGCCCGAGGCGTTCTTCATCCGCTCCGGCGGCAGGGTGCCGAGCGCGATGTTGTTGATCGGGATCATGCACAGCATCAGCGAGCAGCCGCGCAGCACCTGGGGCCAGAGCAGCTCGTAGAAGTCCCAGTCCTTGGTCAGCCCGGTGACGATCCAGGTGCCGACGGCGAATCCCGAAAACCCGATCGCCATCATGACCCGCGGGTCGAGCTTCGCCGAGAGCTTGCCGGCGATCGGCGCGGTGGCGAACATGCACAGCCCCGAGACGAACATCGTCTCGCCGATCTGCAGCGCCGAGTAGCCGCGCACCCGGGCGAGATAGACCGGATAGAGGTAGGTCAGCCCGTAGAGACCGATGCCGAGCACGAAGCTCGCCGCGCAGCCGGCCGCGAAGTTGCGGTCCGAGAAGGCGCGCAGATCCACGATCGGCTGGCGCGCGGTGAAGACGCGGGCGAAGAACAGCACACCCGACACCGCACAGACGATCGCGCAGGCGAACACCGCCTCGTCCTGCAGCCAGTCGTGGTTCGGACCCTCCTCCAGCACGTATTCGAGGCAGCCGAGGAAGCCCGCCATGAAGGCCAGCCCGGCCCAGTCGAAGGATTTCAGCAGATCGAAGTTCGGCCGGTCGAAATCGACCAGGAGGAAGGTCGAGACCGTGACGAAGATGCCCGGCACGATGTTGATGAGGAACAGCCAGTGCCAGGAGAACAGGTCGGTGAGGTAGCCGCCGATGGTCGGGCCGATGGTCGGTGCCAGCGTCGCGACGAGGCCGATCATCGGCGAGACGATGGTGCGCTTTGAGGGCGGGAAGATCGTGAAGGCCGCGGCGAAGACGGTCGGGATCATGCCGCCGCCGATGAAGCCCTGCAGCGCGCGCCAGACGATCATCTCGTCGATCGACGAGGCGGTGGCGCACATCAGGCTCATCAGCGTGAAGCCGCCGGCCGAGATCGAGAACATCCAGCGGGTCGAGAGCACCCGCGACAGGGTTCCGGAGAGCGGGATCGAGATCACCTCGGCGATGAGGTAGCTCGTCTGGACCCAGGGGATCTCGTCGCCCGAGGCCGAGAGGCCGGCCTGGATCTCGTTGAGCGAGGCCGAGACGATCTGGATGTCGAGGATCGCCATGAACATCCCGAACACCATGCACAGGAACGCCACCATGCGGCGGCGGTCGAGAGGTGGGTCGGCGGCGGGGGGAGCAGCGAGGGTCGCGGTGGCGGCCATGGGCGCCTCGGAAGGGTCGTTGGTGCGGTGCTCCCCTCACACCCTCCTCCTGAGGTGCCGCAGCGAAGCGGAGGCCTCGAAGGGTGTTCCGGGGATCGCGCGGGATCCGGAGGATCCTTCGAGGCCCGCCGACGCGGGCATCTCAGGATGAGGCTCGGGTGGAACGGGTGGTTCAGGCGGCCCGCTCCTGCGGGCCGCGCAAGGTTTCAGCGCCGGGCGGCGAGCTTCTGCACCGGCGCGTCGGCGCCCTCGCGGGTGTCGACCCGCACCACCACGGACAGGCCGGGCCGCAGCAGGCCCTCGCGGGCGACGTCCTCGGGCACGTGGACGCGCACGGGCAGACGCTGCACGATCTTGGTGAAGTTGCCGGTGGCGTTGTCCGGCGGCAGCAGGCTGAAGACCGAGCCGGAGGCGGGCGAGAGCGATTCCACCGTGCCGACGATGTCCCGGTCGGGATAGGCGTCCACGTGGATGTGAACCTCCTGTCCCGGCCGGACCCGGCCGAGCTGCGTCTCCTTGAAGTTCGCATCGACCCGCACGCTCTGGAGCGGCACCAGGGCGGCGATCCGCGAGCCGGGCGACACGTAGGCGCCGGCCTCCACCGCCTTGTTGCCGACGACGCCGTCGAAAGGCGCGCGGATCACCGCGAAGTCGAGGTCGCGCCGGGCCCGGTCGGCGGCCGTGCGCAGCTCCGCGGCGAGGTTTTCCGCCTCGCGCGTCTGCGCCCGCAGCACCTCGACATTGGCCCGCGCCGCGACGAGGGCGGCCTCGGCCGATTTCACCGCCGCCTCGGTGCGGTCGCGGTCGGCCTTGGCCTGATCAAGACGGGATTTGGCGACGTAATCGGCCTGCATCCCCGTGGCGCGGGCGTAGTCGGCGCCGGCCCGCACGGCGTCGGCCTTGGCCGCATCGATCTGGGCCGCGCTCTGCAGCACCTGCGCCTGCGCGGCCTCCGCCTGCCGGCCGATCCGGACGATGGTGCTCTCCTGGGTGGCGAGCTTGTCCTGCGCCGCCGTCACCGCGAGGCGGTAGTCGCCGTCGTCGAGCCGGGCGATGACGTCGCCCCGCTTCACCGCCTGCCCGTTCACCACGGGCACCGCCTCGAGATAGCCCGAGACCTTGGCGGCCAGAACCGAGATGTCGGCCTGCACGTAGGCGTCATCGGTACTGACGAAGAAGCGCCCGACCGTCCACCAGTCCCAGCCGGCATAGACGCCGCCGCCGAGCGCCGCGCAGAGTACGAGGCCCAGCACCGCCCGCCGCAGCGGGCGCCGGGGCTTGGCCGGTGATGCCGGCGGCATCGGCGGGCTCACGATCGCGGGCGGCGGGGCCGGAGCGCGGCCGCCCTCGGCCCGCCCTTCGGCTCGTTCTTCGGCGATGCTCTCCCCACCCGTCTCCGACCGGCCGGATTCCTCACGCAGCGACTCACGAAGCGACATGGCTGAAGCCCCAGACATCCATTGACCGAACCGTTCGGTCAGTCGGCGGGTCAGGTTGACGCCGTCGGCATTCGAGGGGTATTTATCATTGACTGAACGGTTCGGTCAACGCGAATGAGCGGCGAGTGAGTACGATGGCGGGCGCGGCAACACGGGAGCGGGAGCCGGCGGCCCCGCAGGCAGCTTCCCAGACGGTCCCTTCGAGCGAGAGCGACAAGCGCCGGCAGATTCTGGAGGGCGCGCGCCAAGTCTTCATGGCGTCGGGCTTCGACGGCGCCAGCATGGGCGAGATCGCCCGGGCCGCGAACGTGTCGAAGGGCACGCTCTACGTCTATTTCGACAGCAAGGAGGCCTTGTTCGAGGCCCTGACCACCGAGGCCAAGGCGGGGCTGGCGGAAAACCTGTTCCGGCTCGACGAGGACGACCCGGACGTGCGCGCCGTGCTGACCCGGCTCGGCACCAGCTACCTCGCGATGATGGCGCGGCCGGAGCACGTCTCGATCATCCGCATGGTGATCGGCGCCTGCGAGAAGTTTCCACGCTTCGGGCAGGCCTTCTACGAGGCCGGCCCGGCCTGCGGGGTCGGGCGGCTCAAGGCCTATATCGACGCCCAGGTCTCGGCCGGGCGGCTGGCTGCCGCCGATACCGATCTCGCCGCCAAGCACTTCCTCCAGCTCTGCCAGGCCGGGATGCTGACCCGGCTGCTGTTCAATGCCGGTGAAGCGCCCGACGAGGCCGAGATCGGCCACCGAGTCGCGGAGGCCGTCCGGGTCTTCTACGCGGGC
This sequence comes from Methylorubrum rhodesianum, assembly GCF_014199985.1. GTDB lineage: Bacteria > Pseudomonadota > Alphaproteobacteria > Rhizobiales > Beijerinckiaceae > Methylobacterium > Methylobacterium rhodesianum. Next base: position 319,467 of record NZ_JACHOS010000003.1, read on the forward strand.
TACGGTCCCTCTGCGGCCCGGTAGCCGGGCTCACCCGGCGAGGGCGAAGGCGGGATCGTCGGCGAAGCCGCCGCCGGAAAGGATCGCCTGCTCCAGGCCGGCCGCGGCCGGCAGCAGGTTCTCGGCGAAGAAGCGGGCAAGCGCGATGCGCGCGGCATGGGCCGGATCGGTCTCGCCGGCCTTCACCGCCGCGCTCGACGCGAGCCCCGCCGTCGCGAGGCAGGCCGCCCCCTGCACGAGACCGAACAGGCGCAAGTATGGCGTGGCGCCGGGGAGCGCCTCCTGCGGACGGTTCGAGCCGAGCGCCTTGAGCAGGAAGCTCGTCGCCCGGTCGAGGCTGCCGATGCCGTCGCGCAGGCGCGGCGCGGCGTGGCCGAAGCCGGGGGCGCCGTCTTTCAGCAGACCCTCCGCCACCCGCCGCATCGAACTGATCTGCGCCGCCACCGTGGCGCCGCCGTCGAGCGGCAGCTTGCGGGTGACGAGATCGATCGCCTGGATGCCGTTGGTGCCCTCGTAGATGCCGAGGATGCGCGCATCCCGCATGAGCTGGGCCGCGCCCGTCTCCTCAACGAAGCCCATGCCGCCATGGACCTGGACGCCCAGCGAGGTGACCTCGTTGGCGATGTCGGTGGCGAAGGCCTTGGCCACCGGCGTCAGCAGCGAGGCGCGCTCATGCGCCGCCTTTCCCTCCGGGCCGTGCGCCGCGTCGAGGGCTTGCGCGGTGAGGTAGCAGATGCCGCGGGCCGCCGCGGTGTAGGCCTTCATCGTCAGCAGCGTCCGCTGGATGTCGGCATGGGCGACGATGGCGCTGACGGGCTCGGACGCGCCCGGCGCCCGGCCCTGGCGGCGCTCGCGGGCGTAGTCGAGGGCCTTCTGATACGCGGCCTCCGCCACGCCGACGCCCTGCAGGCCGACATTGAGCCGGGCCGAGTTCATCATCGTGAACATGCAGGCCAAGCCCCGGTTCTCCTCGCCGATCAGCCAGCCGGTGGCCCCGCCCCCATCGCCGAAGGCCATGGAGCAGGTCGGCGAGGCGTGGATGCCGAGCTTGTGCTCCAGCCCTGAACAGCGAAGGTCGTTGCGCGTGCCGTCCGGCAGCACCTTCGGCACGAGGAACAGCGAGATGCCGCGGGTGCCGGCCGGCGCGTCCTTCAGGCGGGCCAGCACGAGGTGGCAGATGTTGTCGGTGAGGTCGTGCTCGCCGTAGGTGATGTAGATCTTGGCGCCGGTGATGCGATAGCTGCCGTCGCCCTGGGCTTCCGCCCGGGTGCGCAGGGCGGAGAGGTCCGAGCCCGCCTGCGGCTCGGTCAGGTTCATCGTGGCGGTCCACTCGCCCGTGACGAGCTTTTCGAGGTAGCGGCCCTTCAGGTCGTCGGAGCCGTGGGCGGCCAGCGCCTCGATGCCGCCGGCGGTGAGCAGCGGGCAGAGGCCGAAGGCGAGGTTTGCGCCGTTCCACATCTCGGTGCAGGCGGCGGCGATCAGGTGCGGCAGGCCCTGGCCGCCATGGTCGGGGTCGGCGAGCACGCCGTTCCAGCCGCCCTCGACGAAAGCGCGGTAGGCCGACACCCAGCCCGGCGCGGTGGTGACGCGCCCGTCCGAGAACGGCGTGCCGTGGCGATCGCCGACACGGTTCAGGGGCGCGATGACGTTGCCGGCGAGCCGGGCCGCCTCTTCGAGGATCGCGACCGCGTCGTCCGGGCCGATCTCGGCCGCGCTCCGCGCCAGCACGGCGTCGAGCCCGGCGACGTGGCGGAGCGTGAAGGCCATCTCCTCGACGGGCGCGCGATAGCTCATGGTCTCTTCACCGCTCCTCCCGCCGCACGTTCGAGGGCGGCGATCCCGTTTGACGGCCTGCGGCTCTAGGGTCTACGGCCGGCCGCTCATTCTCGCACCCACTCCGACATGGACGCACCACCGTCAACCGCTCCCACGCTACGCTTGGCTGCAGATGTCAACGGCCTCGCGCGGGCGGCCGCGCTGATCGGGGGCGGGCGCCTCGTCGCCCTGCCGACGGAGACGGTCTACGGGCTCGGGGCCGACGCCACCGATCCGGAGGCGGTGGCCGCGATCTACGCCGCCAAGGGCCGCCCGCGCTTCAATCCGCTGATCGCCCACGTCACCGGACTCGAGGCCGCCCTGGCTCAGGGCGTGTTCGACGCGGCGGCCCTCCGGCTCGCGGAGAGGTTCTGGCCGGGCCCGCTCACCCTGGTTCTGCCGGCCGCGCCCACCGGCACCGTCTGCGATCTCGCCCGGGCCGGGCTCGACAGCGTGGCCCTGCGCGTGCCCGCGCACGCCGTCGCCCTCGGCCTCCTGGACCGCATCGGGCGGCCGGTCGCGGCCCCCTCGGCGAACCGCTCGGGGCGGGTCAGCCCCACCAGCGCCGATCACGTCCTCGCGGATCTCGATGGCCGAATCGACGCGGTGCTCGACGGCGGCGAATGTCCTGTCGGCGTGGAATCGAGCGTGGTCGCCTGCCTCGGCGGGCCGCCCCGGCTGCTGCGCCCCGGCGGCGTGACGCGGGCTGCCCTCGCCGAGGTGCTCGGTTCCGATCCGGAGGACGCCGGTGATCCCGGTTCGCGCCCCGCGGGACCCGGCCTGCTCGCCTCGCACTACGCGCCGCGAGCCGGGGTCAGGCTGGAGGCGGAGCGCATAGAGCCGGGCGAGGCCGTCCTGACGTTCGGCACCTTCCGCCCGGATGGGCTGGAGCGCGCGGCGGCGGTCGAGTCCCTGAGCGAGCGCGGCGATCCGGCGGAGGCCGCCGCGCGGCTGTTCGGGGCCCTGCGCCGGCTCGATGCCTCGGGCGCACCGACCATCGCCGTCGTTCCGGTGCCGGAGGCCGGGCTCGGCGAAGCGATCAACGATCGCTTGCGCCGGGCCGCGGCGCCGCGCTGATCGCGTTCTGGTTTTCTCGCGAAACTTTTTTGCGGAACCAAACCGCCTCCGGCGCATTGTCCGGTTACGAAGGCCAGTTCAGCCCCCAATGGCCTTTTCCCTTCAAGGCTCGGAGCAATCCGAGCCTTTTTTCTTGGCCGCAAGCTGAGCCGTTGCGAGCCGAGGGGAAGTCACTTCGCTCGAGCGACGCGCCGCTGGATCGCCCGGCGCAGGATGCGCGAGAGATCCTCCACCGAGTAGGGCTTGTGCAGCAGCGGAAAGCCGTGGCACCCGTCCTCGGCCAGCACGTGGCTGTAGCCGGAGGAGAGCACGATCGGCATGCCCGGCTGCGTTCCCAGGATCGTGCGGGCGAGCTCGACGCCGTTCATGCCGGGCATCACGACATCGGTGAACACGACGTCGAACCGGTCCGGCGTGCGGGCGAGTTCGGCCAGCGCCTGCTCCGCATCCATCGCCCAGACGGTGCCGTAGCCGAGTTCGGCCAGGGCCTGCGTCGCGAAGGCGCCGACCTCGCGATTGTCCTCGACCAGGAGCACGCAGGTGCCGTGGCCGGGCGCCAGCGGCTCGGGCTCGTCGGCGGCCTCAGGCATCGTTGGAGCGATCTTGGCCCGGGGCAGGAACAGGGTGAAGGTCGTGCCCTGTCCCAGCACGCTCTCCACCGCGATGTCGCCGCCCGATTGCTTGGCGAAGCCGAACACCTGGGAGAGGCCGAGCCCGGTGCCCTGGCCGACGCCCTTCGTCGTGAAGAACGGCTCGAAGATCCGCGACAGGTCGGCCGGCGCGATGCCGGAGCCGGTGTCGGAGATCGAGACCGCCACGAAGTCGCCGGGCACCGCCGGATGGGTGCGCAGCGCCGGGATCTGCCCGGCATGGCCGACGCGGATGGTGAGGGTACCTTCGCCATCCATGGCGTCGCGGGCATTGACGACCATGTTGACGAGCGCGGTGTCGAACTGGCTCGGATCGGCCTCGACGAGGCAGGCGAAGGGCTCGCCCGCCGCGTCGAAGCAGGGCTCGATCAGGGTCTTCACCTGGATGCGCGCGCCGGTGAGCGTGCCGACCATGTCGGCCACCGCCGCAACGCCGCGGCCGGCATCGAACACCTCGGGCTTGAGCGCCTGGCGCCGGGCGAAGGCGAGGAGCTGGCCCGTCAGCTTGGCTGCCCGTCCCACCGTGTCGGAGATGGCGTCGACGTAGCGGCGGCGGCGCTCCTCGGCGAGGTCGGGGCGCTTGAGCAGGTCGGTTGAGGACTTGATGACGGTGAGCAGGTTGTTGAAGTCATGCGCCACGCCGCCGGTGAGCTGGCCCACCGCCTCCATCTTCTGCGACTGGCGCAGGGCCTCCTCGATCCGCTCGCGCTCGGCGACCTCGGCGCGCAGGCGCTCGTTGGTCTCGGCGAGTTCGTGCAGGCGCAGCCGCTCGGCGGTGAGGTCGGTGATCACGCCGCACAGGAGCAGGGTGTCGCCGTCGCCGTCGAGGCGGCTCAGCGAGAGGTAGGCCGGGCGCTCGATCCCCCCCTCGTCGCACAGGGCGATCTCGCCGCGGGCCGGCATCCGCGCGGCCTGGGCGACCAGGGCGGCGAGGGTCGCCTCCTGATCCCTGGCGGCGAAGCGCGCGAAGGGCTGGCCGATCAGGCGTTCCTGGGGCGTGCCCAGGGTCTCGGCGAGGCGGCGGTTGCAGTAGAGCAGCGTCCCGTCCGGGCCGAGGGTGAAGGCGCCCTCCTGGATCTGCTCGATCAGCACCCGGTAGGGCCGGTCGGCATTCTCCAGGGTATAGACCAGCCGCTCGCCGCTCGGCCCCTCCACCACGATGGCGTCGAAGTCGCCCCGGCGGATCGCCGCGAGGGTGTCCTCGACCTCCTCCAGCCGCGTCTCCAGTTCGCGGATGCGCGCCCGGGCCCCGGCGAGGGCGTCGGCCTCAGTGCTCACCGGCGCCTCCGCCCACCGCCTCGCGCGGCGCCGCGCCCGAATCCATCGGCAGGACGTCGAGCCCGAGCCCGTCGATGACGCGCCGCTCGTCGCTCAGGTCGCCGGCGATGCGCCGGGCGGGGAGGGGGGAGAGCCGCACCAGGGTCGGCGCCGCGACCACGCCGTCGGCGCCCGCCAGCGCCGATTGCTGGTAGATGTCGACCACTTCGAGGTCGCACGCCCCCCCGAGCCTGTGCTCGCACAGGCGGCGCACGCTCTCGATGCTGCGGGTCGAGCGCGGCGAGGTGCCGGCGACGTAGAGGCGCAGCCGGGTGCGCCCGCCGGCCCCGCCGCCCGGGATGGCCCCGCCGCTCAAAGCTCGTCGACCTTCGGGCGGATATCGAGGCCGACCAGCACCTTCTCGGTGTTGGAGAGGTCGCCGATGATCCGCTTGAGCGGCGCGGGCAGGCGGCGCACCAGGGTCGGGATCGCCAGGATCTGATCGCCTGCCGCGAGCTGCGGGTTCTTCATCAGGTCGATGACCTCGATGTCGTAGTGGCCGGCGAGGTGCTCCTCGCAGAAGCGCCTGAGGTTGGCCATCGCCGCCAGCGACTTGGCCGTCTGCCCGGCAACGTAGAGACGCAGGTGGTAGTGCCCGTCGTCCACGGCGCCGTCGGCTCCGGCCTCGAGCCCGTCCCCGGTCGGTCCCGGCCCGCTCATTTGGTACCTCCCCGGCGCGTGGCGAGGGTGCGCCGCTCGCTCGCCAGCACGGCCTCGCGCATCTCGTCCTCGCTCAAGAGCACCGCTTCTTCCTCTTCCACGGCTTCCAGGTTGGCGCGCAGCTCGTCGATCTGGCGCTCCAGCGACTGGCGCCGCCGCACCGCCTCGCGCTGGCGGCGGCGGCTCTCCTGCGCGCGGCGCAGGGCGGCGGCGGCTTCCGCCGCCTCCTGCACGACGCGGGCGGTGCCGGTCAGCACGCCCGCCGGGCCGATATAGGCATCGACGAGCGCGATGCCCTCGCTCGACATCGTGAACTCGCGCAACTGGTTCGAGTGGCGCATCCCCCGGGCCTTGATGACGTAGAGCGTACGCGCGCGCTCGCCGTTGGCCTCGACGTTGAGAAGCTTGATCCAGGCATCCATCAGCGAGGACACGCCGATCGCGCTGCCCTGATCGATCTCGCCGTCCTCGCGCAGGCTGGTGAACACGGCGGTGATGCCGCGGCTCTTCAGCATGTCGATCATCCGCACCATCGTCGCCTGCAGCTCGGCCGGCGGGCCGCGCAGCGCCGAGAGCGGATCGATCACCACCAGGGCGGGGTCGAACCGGTCGATGTCCCGGTGCATGCGGGCCAGATGCATCTCCAAACCGTAGAGGCTCGGACGCGCCGCCTCGAAGCGCAGAAGACCCGATTCCACGTGGCGGGCGAGGTCGAGGCCGATGGAGCGGGCGTTGCGGGTGATCTGGTCGCCGCTCTCCTCGAACACGAAGGCCATGCAGCGCTCAGCCCGCGCGCAGGCGGCGTCGATCATGCTCGCGGTGATCATGGTCTTGCCGGTACCGGCCTCGCCCGAGATCAGGATGCTGGTGCCGCGATGGAAGCCGCCGGGATCGAGCATCGCGTCGAGGCCGGGGATGCCTGTGGAGATGAAGCCCTCGGCGATCCTGTAGTCGAGGTCGGCCGAGGTGACCGGCAGGACGCTGATGCCCTCGGCATCGATCAGGAACGGGTATTCGTTGGTGCCGTGGGCCGAGCCGCGGTACTTCACGACGCGCAGGCGCCGGGTGGTGATCTGATCCTCGACCCGGTTGTCGAGCAGCACCACGCAGTCGGAGACGTATTCCTCCATCCCCTGGCGGGTGAGCTGGCCGTCGCCGCGCTCGCCGGTGATGATCGCGGTCAGGCCCCGGTCCTTGATCCAGCCGAACAGGCGGCGCAGTTCGGCGCGCAGCACCGTCTCGTCGGAGAAGCCGGCGAACAGGGTCTCGATCGTGTCGAGCACGACGCGCTTGGCGCCGATGGAATCGACGGCGAAGCCGAGGCGGATGAACAGCCCTTCGAGGTCGTACTCGCCGGTCTCCTCGATCTCGGAGCGCTCGACGCGCACGTGATCGATGGCGAGCTTGCCCTGCGCGACCAGGCCGTCGAGGTCGTAGCCGAGGGAGGCGACGTTGGCGACGAGATCCTCGGCGCGCTCCTCGAAGCTCATGAACACGCCGGGCTCGTCGAAGCGGGTCGCGCCGTTGACGAGGAAGGTGGTGGCGAACAGCGTCTTGCCGCAGCCGGCGGCGCCGCAGACCAGCGAGGGCCGCCCCTTCGGCAGGCCGCCGAAGGTGATGGCGTCGAAGCCGTCGATGCCGGTGGCGACCTTCGGCAGGACCGCGGCGCGCTCGGGCGGGCTCGCGTCGTCGGACACCGAGGATTCGGACGCCAGAGGTTCAGACGCCAAAACAGTTCTCCAGGACGGTTTCTGCCCCGGCCGGCACCGCGGGCATCCCGTTCACTCCTTCGCCCGAGCGCATGATCGCCGGGGAAGAGCGCCGCAGCCGGGAGACGAGAAGGGAGACGGGGAAGGGGGCGAGCGCCGGACGCGGCGGCGGTCGCAGGCGCCGACGGGGAGGGACGGAGGCGTCAGCGGGCATGGGCGTCAGTGGGCATGGGCGTCGTCATGAAGGCGTCATGGCGGGCCTCGAGCACCCGAATTCGGGCTCCCGTAATGCAAAGGCCGGGGGGTGGCAATACGCGGTCTGCCGGGCCCTCGGCGGCCTCGCCGGACCGCGATTTGTTGCGGATGTTTCGTGAAAACTTCTACGGCTCCGCTGAAACCAATCGCCGCACGGGCACTTTGAGGAAGACCGTTTCCGATCAACCCGCTCCAGCCCGCGCTCCACCGATGTCCACCCCGCCCGTACCGACCGATCCGTCCCGCGCGCCCCGTATCCTCGTCGTCGAGGACGAGAGCTTCGTGCGCATGGTTGCCGTGGACATGCTGGAGGATGCCGGCCTGCCGGTGGCCGAGGCGCCGGATGCCGACACGGCGCTGCAGCTTCTGGAGGGGCGGGCGCAGGCCTTCGACGCGCTGTTCACCGACATCGACATGCCGGGCTCGATGGACGGGCTGACGCTCGCCGCGCGGGTCCGGGCGCGCTGGCCGCATATCCGACTGGTCGTCACCTCGGGCCGGCTCCGGCCGGGGGCCGACGACCTGCCCGATGCCGGCTTCCTGCCGAAGCCCTACGGCCGCTCCGACCTGCTCGGCGCCCTCTGCCTGGCGGCCTGAAGGCCCTCATCCGGCGCTGATCTCAGGCGGCCGGTACGGGCCAGCACAGCTCCACCTTCAGCCCGCCGAGTTCGGAGCGGCTGAGGCGCAACCGCGCGCCGACTCCCTCGGCGAGGTCGCGGGCGATGGCGATGCCGAAGCCGGTGCCCGGCCGGGTCTCGTCCCAGCGTCGGCCGCGGGCGATGCCGGCGATCGCCGCCTCGCTCATGCCGGGGCCGTCATCCTCCAGCACGAGGCCGGCCTCTCCGCCCTCCGCGCGCGCCGAGACGCGGATGCGGCGGTGGGCCCATTTGCGGGCGTTGTCGAGGAGGTTGCCCAGAATCTCGGTGAGGTCGCCCTCGTCCCCGGGGAAGGCGAGGCCGTCGGACACGGCGATCTCCCAGCGCAGGGCCTCGCCCTCGGGCAGGCGCTTGAGGGCGCCGGCGATCTTCGCGACCGCCGGGGCGACCGGGCAGGCCTTCCGCCGCAGGCCGCCCGAGGCCGCCCGCGCCCGGGCGAGCGTGCGCTCGACCTGCCGGGCCATGGCGTGGGCCTGCTCGGCGATCTCCGCGGCGAGCGCCGGATGGCCGCCCTCCGTGCGGCGGGCCAGCGCGTCGAGCACCGCGAGCGGGGTCTTGAGGCCGTGGGCCATGTCGCCGGCCCCCGTGCGGGCCCGCTCCAGGTCGCGCTCCTGGGCGTCGAGCAGGCGGTTGAGGTCGGCCACCAGCGGGCGCACTTCCTCCGGAAAAGTCTCAGGGAGCCGCGTCCGCGTCCCGGCATGAATCGCGGCGAGATCCGCCCGCAATGTCCGGAACGGTGCCAGGGCCCGCCGCACGAACAGCGACATGGCGAGCGTCAGAGCCGCGAACAGGGCGCCGAGCGAGGGCACCAGCAGGCGCAGGAAGGTGGACCGGCTCTGAGCGAGGTCGCGCCGGTCCTCGGCCACCGTGACGGCGAGCGCCACCGGGCCGGTCCTGTCGGGAATCGTGACCCGGCGGGTGACGGCGATGAGCCGTCCGCCATCCGGTCCGGCAAGGTCGCCGACCGCCGGCTCCTGCGCGGCGTTGGGCACCGTGCCGAGGCTCCTGTCCCAGAGCGAGCGCGAGCGCAGGGCGGCGCCGCCCGCGCCCTCGACTGGCCGATCGATCTGCCAGTAGAGGCCGCCATAGGGGGTCGAGAAGCGCGAATCCGGCGGTTCGCGCGGCAGGGTCGGGGCGCCGTCCGGCGCCAGGGCGACCTGCCCCGCGATCAGCTTGGCGGTGCGGTCGAGCCCATCGGCGGTGCGGGCGTCGAGCACCCGGTCGAAGATCAGCGTCAGCCCGATCCCGGCGAGCGCCAGCGCCAGGGCGATCAGCCCGGCGGCGGCGAGCCCGAGCCGCAGGCGCAGCGAGCCGCTCCTCACGGGTCCCCGGCCGAATCGGCCGGCACGAGGTAGCCGTGGCCGCGGCGGGTCTCGATGATGCCGGGGCCGAGCTTGCGCCGCAGCCGGGTCAGCAACGCCTCCAGGGCGTTGGCCTCGCGGTCGCTGTCGCTGCCGTGGAGATGGTCGAGCAATTCGCCCGCCGCCACGACCTGCCCCTGGCGGTGGAGCAGGAAGGCGAGCAGGCGGTATTCGAGCGCGGTGAGGTCGGTCTCGCGGCCCGCCACCGAGACCGCGCGGGTGCGGGTGTCGAGTTCGACCGCGCCCGCCCGCAGCACCGGGGAGGCGTGGCCGGCGGTGCGGCGCAGGATGGCGCGCAGCCGCGCCACCAGTTCCTCCATCCGGAACGGCTTGACGAGGTAGTCGTCGGCGCCCGCGTCGATCCCCTCGACCCGCTCGCGCCAGCCGTCGCGCGCGGTGAGGATCAGCACCGGGAGCGCCACGTCGGCTCCGCGCAGGCGGCGCAGCACGCCCAGCCCGTCGAGCCGGGGCAGGCCGAGATCGAGCACCATCGCGTCGTAGGTCTCGGTCTCGGCCCGGAACCACGCCGCCTCGCCGTCGCCGACGATCTCGGCGACGTAGCCGGCCCGCTCCAGGCCCTCGCGGATGTCGGCCGCGATGCGCGGCTCGTCCTCTACGACGAGGATGCGCACGTCGTCCCCCGGATGGCACCGGCTTCAGTCATCGTCGTCCACGTCCAGAAGCTTGAGGGAGCTGGCATCGATCTTCACGTCGCGCCGCCGGCCGTCGGTGCCGAGGATGCGCAGCTTGTAGAGCCAGCGCCCGTCGTCGTGCTTGAGGTCGAGCGCCACCACGTCGCCCGGCACGGCGGCGCGGGCGGCGGCGAGCACCGCGTCGAGGGGGCGGATCTCGCCCCGCTCCAGGGCGCGCCGCGCCCGCTCGCCGTCGCTGTCGGCCCGTGCCGGGACGGCCGCCAGCGCCGGGGCGAGGGCGACGAGGGTGACGAGGAGTGGGCGGAGCAGGGGACGGAGCATGGCGCGGGCCGGGTGTGCCCGCCGCCGCCTGACACGAGGCTGACAGGCGGCGTCAGGCCCGCGCGCCATCGGGTTTGCGAGAAGGCGGCATCGACGGCGCGGCCCCGGCGGGCGCGCCCTCCCCACTCTCTCCGTGAGACCCGTTCCGATGTCGCTCACCGCCACCATCCTGCTGATCTACGCCGCCTGCCTCGTCGGCACCATCGCCAGCCCGGCCCGATCCAACGGGGATCGCCCCCCGGAGGAGCCCGGTGCCCGGCGCCTGCTGGGGGCGCTCCTCGTCCCGGCCCTGGCTCTGCTGGCCGGATCTCAGACGCTCCCGGCCCGGGCGGCCGAGATGGCGCCCCAGGCCGTGAGCGGCCCCGCCACCGTGATCGACGGGAGCACGCTCGAGATCGGCGGCCGGCGTCTGCGGCTCTACGGCATCGACGCGCCCGATCTCGACCAGACCTGTTCCGACGGACATGAGCGCGACTATTCCTGCGGCCGCGGTGCCGCCGAGGCCCTGGCGGCGCGGATCGGCGGGGAGAGCGTCACCTGCGCGCCGCGCGGCGCGGATCCGGACGGCACCGCCCGCGCCCTGTGCCGGCGCGACGGCGACGACCTCGCCGCCTGGATGGTCGCCAACGGCTACGCCATCGCCGACCGGAGCGCCTCGGCCGCCTACGAGGCGCAGGACCGCCGCGCCTGGGGCCGCCGGGTCGGGCTGTGGTCGGGCGTGTTCGAGATCCCCGCCGAGCGGCGCCGGATGCGCCGCCTCAGCGCGGCTCTGTAAGGCGGGCGTCCCGCCGGGAGAGGCCGCCCGCGAAGTCGCGCAGGGCCGCCGCGACCAGGGCGGCGACCTGCGCTTCCGTCTTCGGCGCGCGGATCACGAGGCTCGCCATCACCTCCGGATGGACCCGCCGCTGCTTCGGCGTGCGGGCGTGATTCGAGAGCCGCAGCCGCTCCGGACCCTCCCCGCGGGCGAAGTAGAGGCTGTCGCCGCGCGCATTGCGGGCGGTCTCGCGGAAACCCTGCGCGGCGAGCAGGCGGCCCGCATGGGCGAGCGCCTGAAGCGGCGGGAGCGGGCGCATCAGGCCGAGACGGCCAGGATCGAGAGGGGAAGCGCCGCCGCGACGAGGGCGGCGAGCGCGGCGGGGGCGACGTAGCGCGGCCGGTAGGACAGGAGCAGCACCAGTCCGAGCGCCGCCCCGGTGAGTGCGCCGATCCACTGCACGGGACCGAAGGCCCAGCCCTCCCACAGCCCGGCGACGAAGAGGGAGAGGGTGATCGCCGCCCAGCCGAATGCGCGCAGGCGCAGAACCGCCGCCCGCTCCGCCTTGCGGTCGAACACCTCCGCATGGTGCCGGTTCAGGCTGAGGCACAGGGCGGCGAGGGCGGCGAAGCTCAAGCCGAGATTCGCGGCGAGGACGAGGGGCGTCATGCGTGGGTCATGCGTGGGTCGGCTCCGGGCGCCGCGCGGGCGGGCGAGCGGGAGAGGCGGCGGGCGCCGTGACGGGTGCCGGCTTCGCGCCCCGCGCGCGATCCCGCTTGGGCGCCTCGTAGCGCAGCATCTTGCGGGCGGCGAGGGCGAACAGGGCCGCCAGCAGCAGCATCGCCGCGTCGAACCACGCGAAGAGCGGGTCGCCGCCGCCGAGCCGCAGCGGATGGTCCGGGATCGTCAGGAGGTCGGCCGCGACCACCGCGAGACAGAGCACCGACACGGCGGCCAGTCCCTCGCACCAGGCCCGGCGCTGCGGGCGGGCGAGCGGCACCAGGGCCGCGACGATCCATGCGCCGAAGAAGGCGCGGATCTCCCATTGCTCGCGGCCGGCGAGATCGAGGGGCAGGAGGCGGTTGGCGAGGAAATAGACCGCCACCGCCGCCGGCAGGCCGGCGATGCTGCCGACGTTGAGCGCCTGGACCAGACGAAGGCCGAGGAAGGGCCGCTCCCCCGCCTTCGGCAGACGCGCCAGCGACCAGAGCACGACGCCCGTCGCGACCATGGCGCAGCCCATCAAGCCGCACAGGAAGAACAGGAGCCGCAGCAGGAGGCCGGCGAAGTGGCCCTCGTGCAGGCCGGTCATCACCGTGAAGGTCTTGGCCGCGGGCTTGAGGCCGCCGTCGCGGACCTCCAGAATCTCGCCGCTCACCCCGTCGAAGGCGATCTGCGGATGTTCGTGCGAGAGGCCGTGCGGCTCCTCGAACACCGCCACCACGGTGGCGTTGGCATCGCCCGGATTGACGATCATGAGCCGCTCCAGCGGCTCGGGCCGGGACGCGAGCGCCCGCTCCACCATCGGCCCGACCGGGGCCAGGGCGGCGGGCCGGTTCGCGGGCGGACGCGGTGTGGTGATCCAGCTCGCCTCGCTGAAGAAGGCCTGCGCGTTGCCCTTGTAGGCGGCGGTGACGCCCCACGGCATGTAGAAGGTCGCGAGCGTGACGATCCCGGTATAGGTGATCATCAGGTGGAACGGCAGCGCCAGCACGCCGGTGACGTTGTGGGCGTCGAGCCAGCTGCGCCGGGGCGCCTTGTCGCGGCGGAAGGTGAAGAAGTCGGCGAAAATCCGCTTGTGGGTGACGATGCCGGAGATCAGCGCCACCAGCATGATCATCGCGCACAGGCCGACGACCCAGCGCCCCCAGAGCGGCGGCATGTGCAGCTCGAAATGGAAGCGGTAGAGGAAGTCGCCGCCCTGCGTGTCGCGCACGGCGGCCTCGGCCCCGGTCCGCGGATCGAGCAGGACATGGCCCGGAGGCTCGCCGGGCCGCGTGCGCCAGAACAGGTCGAGCACCGGCTTGTCCGCCTGCGGCAGACCGATGAACCACGTCCTCGCCTTGGCGGCGTGCTGGCCGAGATGGGCCACCGCGCGCTCGGCCGTCGCGCCGAGGGCGGCGGCGTCCACCGGCTCGACCTGCGTGAATTCGGGGCGCATCCAGCGGGAGATGTCCGGCCGGTAGTAGCTCGCGGTGCCGGTGACGAAGATCGCGAACAGCACCCAGCCGACGATCAGGCCGGACCAAGTGTGCAGCCACGCCATCGACTGGCGGAAGCTCGCCTTCATGGCCTGGATCCTCCCATCGCCAGCCAGAGCAGGGCGCCGAGCACGAGGGCCGTGCCGCCGACCGTGAGGAGCGCCCGAAGAAGCGTGCGCGTCGAGAAGACGAGCACGACGATGCCCGCCATCACGGCGAAGCTGAGGAGCGTCGCCGTCGCCACCGCCTCGGAGCGCGCCATCGGCAGGGTCAGCGACAGGAGCGCGGTGGCGAGCGCCGCGACGCCGTAGCCGCCGCCCGCCGCCAGCACGACCCGGCCGGCCACGGAGGCCCGCTCACGCACCGTCGTTCTGCCCTGTGCCGCCATGCGAGGCCTCCTACCAGCGGTAGCGCAGGGTTGCATAGACGGTGCGCGGAAGCCCGTAATAGCAGCCCGAATAGGAGAAGCAGCCGGTCACGTAGCGCTCGTCGAGTAGGTTCTGGGCGTTGAGCTGGACCTGGAAGCCCTGGAGCGTCGCGTCGAGATATTTCAGGTCGTAGCTCGCCACCGCGTCCACGAGCACGCTCTCCGGCACCTTGAAGGTGTTGGCCGGATCACCCCAGGAGGGGCCGAGATAGCGCACGCCGCCGCCGACCTGGAGGCCGAGGAGCGGCCCGTCGGTGAAGCGGTAGTCGGCGAAGAGCGAGGCGGTGGAATCGGGCACCAGCACCGGGCTGCGGCCGACGAGGGGCACCGGCTGGCCGGTGAGGTCGTTGGTGGTGTTGGTGATGTCGCGGGTGTTCTTGATGTCGAGGATCGAGAAGCCGCCGATCAGGGTCAGGTTCTCGTTGATGTTGGCCCGCGCCTCGAACTCGATGCCCTGCACGCCGACTTCGCCGGTCTGCACCACGAAGCCCTGGTTGTTCGGGTCCGGCTGCGTCGCGTTGGAGCGGCGGATGTCGAAGGCGGCGGCGGTCAGCAGGATGTCGGTGCCGGGCGGCTGGTACTTGATGCCGGCCTCGTACTGGTTGCTGGAGACCGGGTCCGGGATGCGCCCGACCGTCCCGAAGGTCGTGTCGAAGATGCGGCCCGTGGCGATCGGCTCGAACGCCTCGCTGTAGGAAACGTACGGCGCGATCCCGTTGTCGAACAGGTAGAGGAGGCTCGCCCGCCCCGTGAAGGCATCCGCCGGGACGTTCTGGATCGCCAGGGCGCCGGTGGCGAGCGTGCGCGTCGGGCCGCTCTGCCGGGCGACGTCGTAGCGCCCGCCGAGCGTCAGCACGAGCCGGTCGAACTTGATCTGGTCCTGGAAGTAGACGCCGGTCTGCTCGGCGGTGATTGTCGCGTCCGAGGTGAAGGCCGGGAACGCGATGTTCATGTCGTAGTTCGGATTGAGCGCGTTCAGGCCCGGCGCCGGGTTGAACGGCCCGGCCAGCGTGCGGGTACGGAACGTGCGGTGATCGACGCCCAGCAGCGCCGTGTGCGCCACCGGGCCGGTGTCGAAATTCGCTACGAAATTATTGTCGATCGTCCAGGCATCGATGCCGACCTGGGTACCGCCCACCGAGCGCGGGATGACCGGGCCGCTGGCGAAGGGACCGTTCTGCGTGTTGAAGGCGCTGTAGACGCTGCGGTAGTCGCCCTCGGTGCGCAGGTAGCGGCCGGCGGAGTGGAAGCGCAGGTTCTCGTTGAGGCGGTGGTCGAACAGGTAGCTGATCGAGGCCTGGGTGCGGTCGGAGCGCTCGATGCCTCGGTCGCCGTCGTAGAAATCGACCGGCAGGCGCCCGAACACGCCGTTGCCGAAGTTGCGGGCAAACACCGTGCCGACCGCCGGGAAGCCGCCGTAGAAGCCGGAGAACGGGTCGCGCTGGTACTGGCCGATGATCGTGAGCTGCGTGTCGGCGTCGGGCCGCCAGGTCAGGCTCGGATTGATGAAGAAGCGCTCGACCTGCGTCGTCACCGCCGGCCCGTCGCCCTTCCAGCCCAGGCCCACCACCCGGTAGGCGAACTGGTCGGCCACGCCGCCGCTGCCGTCGCCGACCGGGCCGCCGACGTCGAAGCCGCCGCGCACCTCGCTGAAGCCGCCGCCCTGGACGAAGATCTCGTTGTGGCGGACGAACTGGGGCACCTTGGAGACGAGGTTGACGATGCCGCCGGGGCCCGACTGCCCGTAGAGCACCGAGGCCGGTCCCTTGATGATGTCGACCCGCTCCAGCCGATAGGGATCGATGGTGGGGGAGGCGTCGCGGCTGCCGGGCAGCGGCAGGCCGTCGAGGAAGATCGGGGCGGTGAAGCCGCGGATGTAGAACTGCTCCAGGCGGGTCGAGCCGGCGCCGCCGCGCTGCTCCGTGGTGACGCTCGGGGTGTAGCGCAGCGCCTGGTTGATGGTGAGCGCGTTCTGGTCCTCGATCTGCTTGCGGCCGACGACGGAGATCGACTGCGCCGTCTCCAGGATCGGCGTGTCGGTCTTGGTGGCGACGGTGCTGCGGCTGGCGACGTAGCCCGGAACCGCGCCGAGGGCGCCGCCGGGACCGTAGAGCGCGCCGCCGAGCGTGGCGCCGCGGCCCTGGCCGGTCACGCTCAGTTCGGACAGTTCGATGGCGCCGGCAGCATCCTGCGCGAGGCCCGGTGCGGAGAGGCCGCAGAGGGCCGTTCCCGAAAGGACCGTCGAGGCCAGCAAGCGTGAAATCCAGCCCGCACGCGGAGACAGCCGAGCGGAAACGCCACGATCTTCGAACATCTTCTTCCGGAACGCTTTTAGCTTAGGTTATAAAACCCAAGAGGACACGACGAACTGCGTGTCGCGTATGGCAAAGGCGGAATGATGTATGCAAGATCTATGTTTTATAACTGTTATAAATACAGATACTTGGATCGATGATCTGAGTTGCGTGCAACCATTCTACTTGCACGATATTTTTGCAACCTGATGCGGTAACGCATCAGCCGGACCCGGCTTCCGAGCGAAAGGCGGCGTGACGAGGCTGCCCGAAGAGGGCGGGAACCGCACGGACGGGCAGGCCGGGCGGCGGCGCAGGATCCGAGGGCTCCGGGGGACGCCGCGCGTGACGCGGCCTCGGTCCTCGACCGTTCGCGGGAGCGGGGTTCCGGCGGGATCCTACAATCCCGGCCCGCTCAGAACCTGACGGTGGTCGACCGGGTCCCAGATGCCCTCGAAGACCGGAGCGGGCCCCTTCGGCCGCTCGCGGACCGGCATCATCGCGGCCGGAGCGATCGCCTGCTCCAGAGCGGGCGCGACGAGCAGCACGGTCACCGCCGTCCCGACGGCGCACAGCGTCGCGATCATCCAGCGCGGCATCTCCCAGCTGTGGAGGAGCACGGTCCCGGCTGCGAGGAGGGCGAGGGAGCCGACGAGCTTGGGCAACACCGGACAACCTCCTCGAACGGCACGGACTGAACCATGTGGACTCAACGACACGGGCCGGATGGGACGGACCGAACGATGCGGGGCCGCCGGTGCGAGCGGGATGCCAGCGCATTCTGTGCCGGATCGGGACATTCGGGCCGCGCACAGCTCGAATTCCGGTTGGGCGGCGCTCCCGATCGGCGCTCCACGGGACGCTGCTGCCGAGGGTAACTTGCGAAATAGTGATCAATTCGCCGGTGGATCGAACGATATTTCATGTTAGGCAGGCGCAAAGGCTCCGCGATCCCGAACGACCGGGAGCCGATCCCATGCGCCGAGAGAGGCCCAACTGATGTCGAGCATGCTGTCCGTGATCGCTCTCCTTCTTGCCCCGGTGGGGACTCTGGCCGTCGGCACCTGGGCGTTCGGCCGCCGTCGCCCCACGCCCTGATCGCCCGCTGCTGCAGGATCCGGGCGGGCGGCGCTCCGGCGCGGTGCCCTGCTGATTTCCGACACAATGCGGCATCACCGATCAGGCATCGTGGCGCGACTGCCGGCGAAGGGAGACCTTGCGCATGACGATCCTGATTCGGTCCACGCGTGACCTGGCATCCCGTGCGCGCCGGCTCATCCGTTTCCTGCCGAAGGTGGTCCCTCTGGCGCTGATCTCGATGATCGGCCTGTCGGCCGGCCGGGCCCCGAGCGCCGATCTCGACGGCGACGGCGACGAGGCGGCCCGCTCGATCGTCTACCGCCACTACATCTGAGCCTCCCGTCCTCCGTCCCGGAGAGCGGCCGAGGCGGTCAGGCATAGGCGACCCAGCCGCGGAACGCGAAGCCCGCGTAGAACAGGCTGACTCCGCCAAATCCGGCCTGCCGCAGCAGCGCCTCGTCTTCCTCCGGCGCGAGGATCGGCAGCCTCTGTGCGAGACCGGCCCGCGCGTTCCGCGCCTGCGCCGGCTCGATGCCCGAGGCGACGGCGAAGGCGGCATACCGCGAGAGCCACAGATCGAGACCGCCGTCGTCCTTCGGAATGCTGAAATGGGCGGCGACGAAGGGCGCTCCCGGCTTCAGGCGGCGCCGGATCTCTCGAAGCGTGCGCAGGCGCTCCCCCGACTCGATGAAGTGCAGCGTCAGGATGCAGCTCGCGGCATCGAACGGACCCTCCGGCGCGACGTCGATGAGCCCCCGGTGCAGGCGCGTGCGGGCCGAGAGATCCCCGAGGGTCCGTTGCGCGAGGCCCAGCATCTCGGCCGAGGGATCGACGCCGTCGAAGGACCAGTGCGGCTGTGCCTCGGCGAACGCCTTGAGTTCGAGGCCGCCCCCGGCGCCGAGCACGAGCACCCGCGCCTCGTCCGGAGCCCGTTCGGCGAGGAGGATCGTCGCCATGCGCTGCAGGCCGGCGAAGCCGGGCACCATCCGAGGAGGGCCATCGGCGTAGCGGGCGACGGCTTGCGGATCGGAAAACGGGTCCATCGCGGCGGGCTAGCATCACACGCGCGCTCTGAGAACGTCCTGACCGTCCGCACCGGAGATTTGCTTGCGGGCGCGGGAGGGCCGAGCGCGTCCTCGACGCCGCGTGCCGGCGTGTCCCGATCGGAAGGGCCCGTTTGCCGAGCGGATCTCCCCTTCGGCGGAGGCTGCGCTAGTCCGGAAGAGCGCCGCGGAATACCGCTGCGCGCATGAAGCCCGGATCGGGCGCGGATACGGTCGGCCCCGAGTTCGATGCGGGGGTTGAAGACCATGGCCGACGTGACGTTTTCTCAGTCGACACTTGCCGGTTACTCCGGACTGGCCTCCGCCCTGCAGTGGGGTCCGGACGGGCGCCTCTACGTCGCCGAGCGCTTCGGCAGCATCAAGGCCCTCACGGTCGCCCAGAACGGCAACGGCTACGTCGTCACCGCCACGGAAACGATCGACCTCATCCTGAACCTGCCCAACCACAACGACGACGGCACGCTGAACGCGAGCCTGAAGGAGCGGCAGGTCACCGGCATCCTCGCCACCGGAACGGCCGCCAACCCCGTCCTCTACGTCACGTCGAGCGACCCGCGCATCGGCGCCGGCAACGGCGGCGAGGACACGAATCTCGATACCAACTCCTCGATCATCTCCCGTCTCACCTTCGATTCCGCCAGCCAATCGTGGAAGAAGGTCGATCTCGTGCGCGGCCTGCCCCGCTCGGAGGAGAACCACTCCGCCAACGGCATGGCGATCTCGCCCGACGGCAAGACGCTCTACGTGGCGGTGGGCGGCAACACCAATGCCGGCGCGCCCTCCAACAACTTCGCCGGCCTGCCGGAATTCGCCTATTCGGCAGCGGTCCTGAAGGTCGATCTCACGGCGCTCGACGCCATGTCGATCAAGGATCCGAACGGGCTCAATCCTTACGTCTACGATCTGCCGACCCTCGACGATCCCAACCGGCCCAACAACGGCACCCCCGGCAACGAGAACCCGGACGGATCGGACGTCAGCGGCCCGTTCGGCGGGCGCGACGGCCTCAACATGGCCAAGATCACCGCCGGCAGCCCGGTCCAAGTCTACTCGCCCGGCTACCGCAACGCCTACGACGTGCTGCTGACCTCCGACGGCAAGATGTTCACCTACGACAACGGCGCCAATAACGGCTGGGGCGGACGCCCATCGGATGCCAGCGGCAACGTCGTCACGAACCAGAACCAGATCCCGCTCAACACGCCCGATCTCGACGGCGGCACCAAGCGGCTGAACTACGACCAACTCCACGAGATCACGGGACAGGGCTATTACGGCGGCCATCCCAACCTCGTGCGGGCGGTGGGCGGCCAGGCCGGCTGGCTGCTGACGCCGGGCACCGGCGTCACCGGGGCGACCTTCCTGCCGCAGGGCAGCGCCGGCCTGCCCGCCGATTTCAACTCGGTGATTCCCGCCGGCACCGCCGATCCGCGCCAGAGCGTGTTCTTCGAGGGCGGCATCAGTGACGGGGCGCTCGATACCGGCCAGGGCTCGCTCAACGGCTTGGCCGAGTACACCGCCTCGACCACCTGGACCACGGCGAATGGCGGCACCACGAGCATCAAGGGCGCGATCCTCGTCACCGATCTCGCCGGCTACCTCCACATCATCCCGCGCAACGCTTCGGGCGGGGTCGACACCACCGTCGGTGCCGCCGGCCAGATCGTCGCGGCGGGCAAGCAGGTCGTGCCGATGGGCGGCGGCGCCCCGCTCGGCATCGACGCGGTGGGCGACGGCAAGCCGTTCGCCGGCACCGTCTGGGTCACGACGCTGGCCGACGGCAACATCAAGGTGCTGACGCCGGGGCCGACCAACCCGCAGAATCTCGACCTCGACGGTGACGGCATCAACAACACGCTCGACCCCTTCGCCCTCGATCCCGACAACGGCACCGCCGGAACCGACGTGATCTCGGGCGGCGAGACGATCGTGTTCAACTTCGAATCCGGCGCGATCCCCGGCACCTTCGGCGGCAGCGGCCTCACCGGCGCGATGATCAACGGGCTCGACCCGTTCCTCGACGGCGGCCTCTACACCTCGTCCAACATCATCGCGGGCGGTGCGGGCGGCGTGATCCAGCTCAAGAACGTGCAGGAGGGCGACTTCACGGAGGGCAACAACACCCTCAAGGACGCGCTCCAGGCCGGCGTCACCTTCGACGACACCGTGGCCACCGCCAACGTCACCATGACCATGGCGAACTGGATCCCGAACGCCACCAGCGACGGCGGCTTCCCCTCGGCGGGCCTGCAGATCGGCACGGGCGATCAGGACAACTTCATCAAGCTGGTGCTGGGCGGCCGCGGCGAGAGCGCGGGCGGCAAGTACACCAGCGCGATCTTCGAGACCTCGATGGAGAATCTCGGCGTCGCGCAGACCGCTTCGGTCACCAACAACGCGCTTCTCAGCGCGACGAATGCGAGCTGGGTGCAGCTGCGCCTCGCGGTCAATCTCGAGACCAACACGGTCACGCCCTACTGGCGCTTCGGCACCGGCGCGGTCTCCTCCGCGACGGATGCGAACAGCGCGTTCACCGCCGGGGCCAGCATGAGCGTGCCGAGCGGCAGCGCGCTCCTGAAGGCGATCCAGGGCGACTACACCGTCGGCGGCAAGGCCAGCGGCATGGCGGTCGGGCTGATGGCCACCTCCAACGACGGCGCACCGTTCACGGCGGATTTCGACGGGATCACCATCACGACGACGGCGAAATCGGGCACGACGAACCCGGTGGTCGCGGCGATCAATGCCGGCGGCGGGGCGCTGACCCAGGACGGGATCGGCTTCTCGGCCGACCAGTACTTCACCGGCGGCGCCACCTTCATCGACGGCACCGGCGGCAACGGCCTGCAATCGGCCTTCACCAACACCGTCTACCAGACCGAGCGCTACGGCAATTTCAGCTACGCGATCCCCGTGGCCAGCACGACCCAGGCCTACACGGTCGAACTGCGCTTCGGCGAGCTGTGGTGGAGCAATCCGGGCCAACGGGTGTTCGACGTCTCGCTGGAGGGCCAGACCGTCCTCAACGACCTCGACATCGTCGCTCAGACCGGCAGCTTCAACACGCCCTACACCTACGTCTCGGGTCCGATCACCGCGGGCGCCAACGGGACGCTCGACCTCCAGTTCCTCAACGGCATCGACAACGCCAAGCTCAGCGGCATCGTCGTGCGGCAGGCGAACGGGGGCGGGGGCACCGACGCGACGAAGCCGACGGTCGGCCCCTTCACCGTCCAGGCACCCGTGGCGGGCGATGCCAGCGCCAGCGTGACGGTGGTCTACAACGATGCGTCCGGCATCAACCTCGCCAGCATCACCGCGGCCGACATCGCGGTGAGCGGGCCCGGCGCGGTCGGCGCGATCACGCTGCAATCCAAGACGAGCACCAGCGCCACCTCGGCCACCGCCACCTACATCGTCGCCGCCCCCACCGGCGGCTGGACCAACGGCCAGTACACCGCCACCGTCAAGGCCGGGGAAGTGGCGGATGCCAGCCCCGCGGCCAACACCAACCTTGCGGCCTCGCAGCTCTTCTCGGTCCAGACCAGCAGCGCGGGCGGGATCGTGGCGGCGATCAATGCCGGCGGCGGGGCGCTGATCCAGGACGGGATCAGCTTCTCGGCCGACCAGTACTTCACCGGCGGCGCCACCTTCATCGACGGCACCGGCGGCAACGGCCTGCAATCGGCCTTCACCAACACCGTCTACCAGACCGAGCGCTACGGCAATTTCAGCTACGCGATCCCCGTGGCCAGCACGACCCAGGCCTATACGGTCGAACTGCGCTTCGGCGAGCTGTGGTGGAGCAATCCGGGCCAGCGGGTGTTCGACGTCTCGCTGGAGGGCCAGACCGTCCTCAACGACCTCGACATCGTCGCTCAGACCGGCAGCTTCAACACGCCCTACACCTACGTCTCGGGTCCGATCACCGCGGGCGCCAACGGGACGCTCGACCTCCAGTTCCTCAACGGCATCGACAACGCCAAGCTCAGCGGCATCGTCGTGCGGCAGGCGACGGGCAGCACCGACACGACCGGCCCGAGCATCGGCTCCTTCACCGTCGCCGGGCCCGCCTCCGGCACCGGGAATGCGAGCGTGACGGTGGTCTACAACGATGCGTCCGGCATCAATCTCAACAGCATCGCCGCGGCCGATCTCGCGGTGACGGGGGCGGGCGCGGTCGGCGCGATCAGCCTGCAATCGAAGGTCGCGACCAGCGCCACCTCGGCCACCGCCACCTATCTGGTCGCGGCGCCGAACGGCGGCTGGGCCGACGGGTCGTACACCGCCACCGTCAAGGCCGGGGAAGTGGCGGATGCGAGCCCCGCGGCCAACACCAACGCCGCCGCCTCGCACGCCTTCACCATCGACGTGACGCCCGGCGGCGATACCCTCGTCCTGGCCATCAATTCCGGCGGGAGCGCCTTTACCCGCGCCGACGGGACCCTGTTCGAGGCCGACACGGCGGCGGCCCCGCACCGCTACTATGTCGCCGGCCAGGACGGGAACGCGACCTTTTCCGACGTCGATCCGATCGCGGGAACCACGGATGACGCGCTCTACCAGAACCAGCGCTTCGGCTGGGCGAGCGCTTCGACCACCGATGCCGATGACGGGCGCTTCGGCTACGCCGTCAAGAATGCGGACGGCAGCGCGCTGGCGTCCGGCTCCTACAAGGTCGTCCTGCACTTCGCCGAGATCTACAACCAGCCCGACGATCCGGGCGGACTCAGCGGAGCGGGCCAGCGCCAGTTCAACATCGGCATCGAGGGCACCACGGTCGCCAATTACGACATCTGGGCCGCGGCCGCCGGGGGCGCCACGGCGACGACCCTGACGCGGACGGTCTCGGTCACGGACGGAACGCTCAACCTCGCCTTCTGGCAGGGGACGACGGAGAACCCGACCGTGGCGGCGGTCGAGGTGTGGAAGATCGACCCCGGCTCGGCTCAGGGCGGTCTGCTGGTCTAAACTCTCAACCCGTTTTCGGCTTCACTGCCGGCGGCGCACGGGATCTCGTTCGCCCCCGCCTGCGCGAAAGGTTTGCCATGTCTTCCGATCGGCCCAAGGCCTTTCCCACGCCTCTGCCGCGGCTCGAGCCGAACACCTTCACCTTCGAGCAATGGCCGATGGTCAAGCCCACGGGCTTTCGCGAGTACGACGCCCGCTGGCTGTTCCCGCAGGAGATCAACCTGATGGGCGTCCAGGCGCTCGGGCTGGGGCTCGGCACGCTGATCCATGAGCGCGGCGTGCGCCCCGACATCGTCACCGGCCACGATTTCCGCGCCTACTCCTCCTCGATCAAGCTCGCGCTGATCGCCGGGATGCAGGCGGCGGGCCTGCGGGTGAAGGATATCGGCCTCGCCCTCTCGCCGATGGCCTATTTCGGCCAGTTCGCCCTCGATTGCCCCTGTGTCGCCATGGTCACCGCCTCGCACAACGACAACGGCTGGACCGGCGTGAAGATGGGCGCCGAGCGGCCGATGACCTTCGGCCCCGACGAGATGGGCCGCCTGAAGGAGATCGTCACCCGGGGCGAGTTCCGCTACCGCGACGGCGGCGCCTACGAGTTCGTCTCGGATTTCGCACAGGTTTACTTCGACGACCTCGTGGCCCGCGCCAAACCCGTCTCGCGAAAACTCAAGGTCGTGGCCGCCTGCGGCAACGGCACCGCCGGCGCCTTCGCCCCCGCCCTGCTGGAGCGGCTCGGGGTCGAGGTGATCCCGCTCGATGTCGAGCCGGACCATTCCTTCCCGCGCTACAATCCCAATCCCGAGGACATGGCGATGCTGCACGCCATCGCCGACAAGGTGCGCGAGACCGGCGCCGATGTCGGCCTCGGCTTCGACGGCGACGGCGACCGCTGCGGCGTGGTCGACGACGAGGGCGAGGAGATCTTCGCCGACAAGATCGGCGTGATGCTGGCCCGCGACCTGTCCAAGCTGCACCCCGAGGCGACCTTCGTGGTCGACGTGAAGTCGACCGGCCTTTACGCCGCCGATCCCGAACTCCAGTCCCGCGGCGTGCGCACCGACTACTGGAAGACCGGCCATTCCTACATCAAGCGCCGCGTCAACGAACTCTCGGCGCTGGCCGGCTTCGAGAAGTCCGGCCACTTCTTCTTCAACGCGCCGGTCGGCCGCGGCTACGACGACGGCCTGCTGACCGCGATCGCGGTGATCGAGATGCTCGACCGCAATCCGGGGCAGAGCATGGCCGACCTCTACCGGGCGCTGCCGAAGACCTGGGGCTCGCCGACCATGTCGCCGCACTGCGCCGACGAGGTGAAGTACGGTGTGGTCGAGGCGGTGACCGAGCGGTTCCGGGCGCTCCAGGCGGCGGGCGAGCCGGTGGGCGGCCACGCGATCACCAGTCTCGTGACGGTCAACGGCGTGCGCGTGACCACCGCCGACGGCACCTGGGGGCTGGTGCGGGCCTCCTCGAACAAGCCCGAACTCGTGGTGGTGGTGGAGAGCCCGGTCTCCGAGGCGCGGCTGCACGAGATGTTCGCGGCGGTGGACGGCGTCCTGCGCCAGCATCCGGAGGTGGGCGCCTACAACCAGACCATCTAGCCCTCGCATCCGATCCGGGCGGCATCGCCCGATCGGATCCGTCCCGCCGGACGATCCGCCGATGAGCGGAGCGTCCGTCTGGCTTGAGAAAGTCGCATGGGACAAACCCGTCCCTGACGGATATCACGGCGTCCCGACCGGCTACCCGGTCGGATGGGCGGCAGGGTGGCCGATCCCTGCAACCATCGCCACCGACGATCTGAGGGCGCCTTGGGCGCCGCATCCCGCCGTGGCACGCCGCGCGCACCACCGAACCGCGCCCGTGGCTCACACGCCGCCGCTGAAGCACGGCGTGGAGGCTGGCTCGCGCCCCCCTCAGGCTGAGCGGTTCGAGGCACGAACACCCCGGGGGCGATGCCAAGCGTGGCCGTTCGGCAACAGATCGTTCGTCTGTCAGAAAAATTCCGACAAGGTCTCGAAAAAAACAGCATTAAGCTGAACCGTTTTCGCGCGGCCGTACCCCGTGGGGAGTAGTCCCCACGGGGTACGTTGCAGATTTACGCAATCGATCCGCCCACTAACCTTCGTTAGTCACCCGCTCCGTTGCGATCACCGCATCTCAAGGAGCGAGCATGCCTGCGGGCCAAACCTACAGCACCACCCCTATCCGCACGACGTACGACGGACAGGTTATCGAAAATCTGGATCTCTGGGTCTCCGACGGCGACGCTATCCGCGTCGAGAACAACAACGTCATCATCCGAAACGTCACCATCCACCACGCCGACGGCAACGGCATCGTTGTCGAGGACGCCAGCGGCGTCACTGTTCAGAACAGCCTCATCGTCAATTCCGACCCGCCCGCCGGCAATGGCGGCGAGACCGATCCGGAGACCACCGGAATCCGGGTCGTGAACGCGCCGAACTTCACCGCCTCGCACGTGACCCTGCAGGACAGCGGCACGGGCATCTATCTCGGCCAGTCGCCGGGGGCGAAGCTCTCCTACATCGAGGGCCACGACTTCCACGGACCGTTCCCCGGCGGCCAGCTCGTCCAGTTCTTCCAGTCGCCGAACGGCAGCCTGTCGGACTTCGCCGTCACCAACGATCCGGGCCACTCGCATGTCGAGGACAACGTCTCGATCATCGACAGCCAGAACGTGACGATCGCCAACGGGGTGATCGACGGCAACAACTCGCCGAGCGGGGCGGGCGTGATGTTCGAGGGCAACTCGCAGGGTGGC
This sequence comes from Methylorubrum rhodesianum, assembly GCF_014199985.1. Classification (GTDB taxonomy): domain Bacteria; phylum Pseudomonadota; class Alphaproteobacteria; order Rhizobiales; family Beijerinckiaceae; genus Methylobacterium; species Methylobacterium rhodesianum. The sequence goes on from NZ_JACHOS010000003.1 coordinate 345,517, forward strand.
CACGTCCAGAACGTCGACGTGATCCACATGGGCAATGGCGGCTTCTCGTCCTACTCGGACGACGTGTCGTTCGTCGACACCCGCTCCTTCGACAACGATGCCGGCGACCAGGGCCGCGGCGTGTCGCTGTCGAACGGGCTGATCTGGAACATGACGGGCCACAACGTCACGGTCGAGGACTCGACCTACACGGACCCGGGTGTGGCCAACAACATCGTCTGGGGCACCTCCTCGGCCGGCGCGGATGTGTCGGCGGCGGCCTCGGCCACGCCGATGACGCCGATCCACAACGTGTTCGACGGATCGGCGACCGGCACGGGCTCCACCGGGACGGTCGTGGGCGGTACGCCGGCTCCGGCTCCGGCTCCGACGCCGGCTCCGAGCCCGGCGCCGACCCCCGTCGCCAGCCCGTCGCCGTCCGGCACCGGAATCGACCGGGACGGCACCGCCGCCTCCGAGACGATGAACGGATCGGGCTTCGCCGACGATCTCGACGGGCGCGGCGGCAACGACACGCTCAACGGGTTTGCCGGCGACGACAACCTCTATGGCGGGGCCGGCAACGACCGGCTCGACGGCGGCAGCGGCACCGACCACCTCTGGGGCGGCGCCGGCGCGGACCACTTCGTGTTCAAGGCCGGCAACGGCGTCGACTGGATCGAGGACTTCCAGCTCAAGGGCCCCGTCCAGGACGTGGTCGAGGTGAGCAAGGCGATGTTCAGTTCGTTCAACGCTCTGCTCGCCGCAGCTCACGATGTCGGCGCCGATGTCGCCATCACCTCGGGCGCCGACACGCTGTGGCTCGCCGATGTCCACAAGGCGCAGCTCTCGGCCAACGACTTCCTGTTCGTCTGAGCCGTCTGCGCGCCGCCGCGCCGGTCCGGCGACGGACGGATCGGCGCCCGGCGCTCCGTGACGCCGGCAGGACAGGCGCGTTTGCCGGCCGGGGCCGCGGGATCTCCCGCGGCCCCGGCCGGCAACGCCGTTCCCTCGAATCAATTGATGCCGAAATAAGCGTGGCCGTTCAGCCACATCCATGGTGCGCCGCGAGAAATATCGCGCGGCGGCGTCCTCTTTAAAAGCTTCGCTGTTAATTACTTCCTGGGCCGAATAGGTCTTATGGCCTAGCCCATGCTGCCGAAGTTGCAGATTTGCCCGGTCGATCCTGCAAATTTATTCCGATAACTATTGATTTTGTTGCAATATTAACAAATGGAGTAGATATGCCTGCCGGTTTGATCGCGAGCACCACCCCCATCCGCACGACCCATGACGGTCAGATCATCGAGAATCTCGATCTCTGGGTCTCCGACGGCGACGCCATCCGGGTCGAGCACGACAATGTCGTCATCCGCAACGTCACCATCCACCACGCCGATGGCCATGGCATCGTCGTCGAGGATTCGAGCGGCGTCTCCGTTCAGAACAGCCTCATCGTCAATTCCGACCCGCCCGACGGAAACCAGGGCCTGACCGGGGAGGCGACCGGGATCCGGGTCGTCAATTCACCCGATTTCACCGCCTCGCACGTGACCCTGCAGGACAGCGGCACCGGCATCTATCTCGGCCAATCGCCGGGGGCGAAGCTCTCCGATATCGAGGGCCACGACTTCCACGGGCTCTATCCCTCGGGCCAATTCGTCCAGTTCTTCCACTCGCCGAACGGCAGCCTCACGAATTTCGCCGTCACCAACGATCCGGGCCACTCGCATGTCGAGGACAACGTCTCGATCATCGACAGCCAGAACGTCTCCATCGCCAACGGGGTGATCGACGGCAACAACTCGCCGAGCGGCGTCGGCGTGATGTTCGAGGGCGATTCCCAAGGCGGCCACGTCCAGAACGTCGACGTGGTCCACATGGGCAACGGCGGCTTCTCGTCCTATTCGGACGACGTGTCGTTCGTCGACACCCGGTCCTTCGACAACATCGCCCACGACCAGGGGCGGGGCAATCCCATGTCCAACGCCGTCATCTGGAACGCGAGCGGCGACAACGTGTCGATCGAGGATTCGACCTACACGGACCCGGCGGTGGCCAACAACATCACCTGGGGGGCGTCCGCGTCCGGCGCGGACGTGTCGGCGGCGCCCTCGGCCACGCCGATGACGCCGATCCATAACGTGTTCGACTGGGTGGCGGGCACGGTCGGCACCGTCGTCGGAGCCGTGACCGGCAACGGGCCGGCATCGCCTCCCCCGGTCGCCGCCTCGCCCTCCGGCACGGGCCTCAACCGCGACGGCACTGCCGCAGCCGAGACCATGACCGGATCGGGGGCCGCCGACGACCTCGACGGGCTGGGCGGCAACGACACGCTCAACGGGCTCGCCGGCGACGACAACCTCTACGGTGGGGCCGGCAACGACCGGCTCGACGGCGGCAGCGGCACCGATCATCTCTGGGGCGGGGCCGGGGCCGACCGGTTCGCGTTCAAGGCCGGCAACGGCCTCGATTGGGTCGAGGATTTCGAGAGTGGCGGCTCCGCTCCCGACGTGATCGAGGTCAGCCGGTCGATGTTCGGCTCGCTCGACGCCGTCCTGGCGGCGGCACAGGATGTCGGCACCGACGTCGCGATCCGCTCCGGGTCGGACACGCTCTGGCTCGCCGACACCCACAAGGCCGAATTGACCGCAGGCCATTTCCTGTTCGTCTGATCGCGCCGTCCGCCCGCTGAGGCGGATATCCGATCCTCCTCTTCAGGCTCCCGCGCCGGCGGACCTCGGAGGGCCCTCCGGATCCCGCGCTCCCGCGCGATGTCCGGAGGGCCCTGCGAGGCCGCCTCGCGGCCTTTCAGGATGAGGGCGCGGAGCGGACGAAGTCGGCTCGGCGGCCCTCTTCGATTGTCTCTTGGATCGTCTCTTGGATCGCCTCTTGGCGCCCGCTCTCAGGGTCGACCCGAAGGGGCTGACGGGCGGCCAGGATCCCCTCGATCCCGGCGCGGAACGCGGCGAGCGTGCCGAGGGGCCGGGCGCAGCCGCCGCAGGCGATCGCCGCCTCGGCGGTCGGATCCGCCGGCCAGGTGACGGCGGGGGAGCCGCAGGCCGCGCAGGCGAAGCTCCACTCGCTCACGAGGATCCCCGCCCCGAAGCCCGCTGCGGCCCGCGCGCCCATCAGGCGCTGTTCCGGTAGTAGTGCGAGAAGTCGCGGTAGAGCGTGCCGCGATCGGCGGCCCGGCCCTGGTGGCGCTTCAGGTCGACCTTGTTCAGGACGAGCCCGGCGACCGTCAGCCCGAGCCGGCGCATATAGGCGAGGCTCGCGGTGACGGCGGCCTTCTGCGTGCCGTGCCACGCCACGACGTGGACCACGGCGTCGGCGTGCTGGCGCAGGAGCGCGACGTCGCCCAGCAGCAGCACGGGCGGCACCTCGACGAGGATCACGTCGTAGCGCTCGCGCGCCTCCCGCACGAGCATGCCGAAGGTCGGCTCGGCGTAGATGTCGTGCCCGTCCTTGAGCCCGGAGACGCGACGGATGGTCGAGATGCGGCCCTCCGCCTCCTCGTCGTCGGCCGGGGTCTCGGGGCCGGTCCTGTCGAGGCGGCCATCCTCGATCGCCGCGCGGCGGGGCGAGCCGTCGAGGATGAGCACCCGGCGGCCCATGGCGGCGAGCGAGCGGGCCACCGAGCGGGCGACCACCGACTTGCCCTCGCCCGGCATCGCCGAGGTGACGAGGACGACCTTGAGCGGCTCGCGCACGGCGACGAGTTCGGCCACCGCTGCCCGCACGGCCTCGCGGAAGACGAGATCCTGCTCCTGGCGATCGCCCGCATGCTCCCCCGCCGGCCGGCTCGGCAGCAGCGCGAGGCAGGGCAGGCCGGTGTCGGCCTCCATCTCGCCCTGGCTGCGGTAGCCCCGGTCGCGGCGTTCGAGCCCGAGCGCCAGCATCGAGCCGGCGCCGGCGCCGGCGAACAGGCCGAGGCCGAGCACGAGACCGAGGCCGGGGCCGGTGGGCAGGGTCGGCACCTTGGCCGGTGCCAGCATCTGCGCCATGACCGGCTTGAGTTCGCTCAGCGCGTTGGCGGTCTGGTAGCCCTCGTCGAGGACGCGCAGGCGGTCGCGGGCGGCGGTGGCATCGGCCTGGAGCGCGCGCAGCTTGGCTTCGAGCGCCTTGCTCTCGATCAGCGAGCGTCGCACCGTCGCGACGCGCGCCTCGGCCGAGGCTTCGAGACTGCGGGCGGCGCCGAGATCGACCTCGACCAGCTTGAGCACCTCGGCCATGCGGACCTGGAGCCGCTGCTGGAGCGCGGCGATCGAGGCCTTGAGGCGCAGCACGTTGGGATGGTTGTCGCCGGAAACGGCGGTGAGCTGCTCCAGCTCCTGTCGCAGCTTGCTGTCGTCAGCCAGCATCTGCTGGATCACCGGCGAGATCGCCGTGTCGGCGGCGTTCGGCACGCCGCCGAAGCGGATCACGTCCCCGGCCCGCTGCAGCCGGGCCTCCTCCGCCAGCCGCTTGGCGGTGGCGCTGGACAGTTCGGAGAGGGCGTCGCGCAGCTGTTGCTCGCGCAGGTCCACGCCCTCGCGCACCGATTCGACGAAGCCCGTGCGCTTCCGGAAGGCGTCGATCTCGCCCTCCAGGCGGGTGAGTTCGCCGCGCGAGACCTGGATCTGCTCGGCGTACCAGCGGCTCGCCCGCTCGGTGGCGAGCGAGGCGGCCTGCATCTTGCGGGCGAGGTACTCGGTGGCGAAGGTGTTGGCGGTCTCCGCCGCCCGCCGGGGATCGCGGTCGCGGTAGCCGATGGTAATCAGATAGGCCTTGGCATCGTTGCCGACGGTGAGCCCGCGCAGGAGCTGCTGCGCCCGGGCGTCCCGCTCGGTCTCCTGCTGCGTCGTCGCCGGCTGGCCGGCCTCGCCTTGCCGCGGATCTTGCCGCGCGTCTTGCCGCGACCCCGAAGGCGCGGGCAGCGCGGCCTGGACTCGGTTCTCGAGCGCCTGGCGCAGGGAGGCGACCCATCCCGCCGCGTGCTCCTTGGCCGCATGCTCCGCTTGGCCCGCCTCGGTTTCGAGCCGGCCCGCCACGGCCTGCGCGATGGCGAAGGAGCGGATGATCCGCGCCTCGCTCTCGACGACCGAGGCCGGCTCAAGGGCGATCTGCGGGCCGGACTTGCCCGTCCCGCGCACGTCCTGGGTCTGGCCGAAATCGAACTGGAGCAGCACCTCGGCGACGTAGCTCGGCGGCAGGGCCAGCGAGGCCGCTCCCGCCGCCAGCGCCGACAGCCCGGCGATCGAGGCGATCATCAGCTTGCGCCGCCACAGCACCGACAGCGCGTGCCCGGTGACCGCCTCGTAATGGGCGGTGAGCGATCGCCCGCCGCCGGGGGGGTCGGCTTCTTGGAACGGGTCCATGGGTCACGCCTGAATCGGGGTCTGAAGGAGAGCGCGTCGAGGGGAGGAGGGGGCAGGGAACCGCCGGCCCTCCGCGTCAGCGGGCGCCTTTGGCGGTGAGCACCGCCGGCACCGTCTCGAGAAGGATGTACAGGTCGATCCAGATCGACCAGTTGCGGATGTAGAAGCTGTCCTGCTGCTCCTGGACCGCGAGGTCGCCGTCGCTGCGGGCCGAGATCTGCCACAGCCCGGTCAGGCCCGGCGGCACGCTCGCCCGCAAGGCCTGGAAGGTCGGGCCGAACCGCTCGGTGTGGTAGGCGGGGAAGGGCCGGGGGCCGACCACGCTCATATCGCCACGCAGCACGTTGAGGAGCTGCGGCAGCTCGTCGAGGCTGGTGCGCCGGATGAAGCCGCCGATGCCGGGCAGGACGCGCGGATCGTTGCGCAGCTTGCAGAACCGGTCCCACTCGCGCCGGGCAGCCTCGTCGGCGGCGAGATGATCGGCGAGGCGCGCCTCCGCGTCGCGGAACATGCTGCGCAGCTTGTACACGCGGATGGTGCGGCCATCGCGCCCGACGCGGGGCTGGACGTAGAAGGCGGGGCCCGGATCGGCGAGCTTCACCGCGAGCGCGAGCACGCCGATCAGCGGTCCGAACAGGAGGAGCGCGGGCAGGGTCACGGCGAGATCGAGCGCGCGCTTGAGGCGCAGGTTGTGCGGCAGGAAGATCGCCCGGCGTACCACGAGGCCGACCACCGAACCGAGGCACCGGGTCTGGAGGCGCACGGTCTCCACCTCCGGCGCGTGGTGCGCCACGATGACCAGCCGGAACGGATGCCGGGTCAGCCAGGCGAAGCGGTCGGGTGCGCGCTCGCCCGGCGTGCAGATGGCGACCTCGGCCGTCGCCAGCAGATCCGCCCTCTGCTCCGTCGCGCGCTCGGCAGCCTCGCCCGGCCCCGGCGGCACGGAGCGCAAGGCTTCGATGCGGAACGGTTCGACGGCCTGATCGGGGGCGCGGACGATGCCGATCGGCCGCAGGCCGAGCTCGGGCCGCGCGGCGAGGCTGCGGGCGAGTTCGGCGGCACCCTCGCCGTAGACGATGGTCGCCGCCCCCCACACGCCCCGCCGGACGAGCCGCGCACGCACGAACCCCTCCGCGTAGTGCCCGAGCGGGATCGAGAGGAGGGCGGCGATCCCGGTCGCGGTCCAGAGCCACGGCGCGGGTCCGCCGCCGACCAGAAGGGCGGCGCCGAACGCGAAGGCGGCGGCGAGGCCGCGGCGGCGCAGCCGTTCGATCGGCTCCGCCTCGATCGGCTCGTAGAGGCCGCACAGGGCCAGGGCGCCGATCTGCAGGGCGCACCAGCCGATCAGCGAGGCCGGGGTGAGGCCGGGGTGCGCTCCGGCCGTGAGGAGCAGGCTTGCCCCGCAGGCGGCCAGCACCGCGGCGACGTCGCCGCCGATGAGCGCGCCGGTGACGATCAGGCGCCGGCTCCAGGCCGCCGCCTCGGAGCGTCCGGACCGGGCCGGTCCGAGACGCTCGTGGAGACGCTCCTGAAGACGTTCCTGCGCACGCTCCTGCCAGCCCGGCCCCCCGGCTGGCAGGAGGCCGGTATTGGCGACGTCGACGTCCGGCATGGGTTCGCTCGCGCTGCAGTGCCTGCGGGGAGGGCGGAGTTCGGCCGGCCTACTCGGCGGCCTGCCTAGGGGCCGCGTCCGCCTCCCGCTGCGCCTCTTGCTGTGCCTCCTGGATCTGCTCGGCGATCCACGCGTAGGTGGGCTTCAGGCCCTCGCGCAGGTGGATGCTGGGCTCCCAGCCCAGAACCTCGCGCAGGCGGGTGTTGTCGCTGTTGCGCCCGCGCACGCCCTGCGGCTTGCTCAGGTCGAACGACTTGTGGATCGTCTTGCCGGCGATTTCAGCCACGAGGTCGACGAGGCCGCTGATGTTGATGAGCTCGTCGGTGCCGAGGTTGAGCGGCCCGTAATGGTCCGACTGCATGATCCGGTAGATGCCCTCGACGCAGTCGTCGACGTACATGAACGAGCGGGTCTGCTGGCCGTCGCCCCAGATCTCGACCGTGCCGCCCTCGGGCGTGCGCGCGACCTTGCGGCAGATCGCGGCCGGCGCCTTCTCCTTGCCGCCGTCGTAGGTGCCGTAGGGTCCGTAGACGTTGTGGAAGCGGACGGACCGGGTCGGGAAGCCGTAATCCTCGGTGAAGTACTGGCAGAGCTTCTCCGTGTAGAGCTTCTCCAGGCCGTAGCCCTCCTCGGGGGCCGCCGGGAAGGCGTCCTCCTCCTTCAGCGGGATCACGCTCGGCACGTCCTGCAGGTGCTGCGGGTAGACGCAGGCCGAGGAGGAGAACAGGAACCGCTCGACCCGCGCGTCGAAGGCGGCCTTCAGCATCTGCGCGCTGATCATCGTGTTGTTGAAGGTGATCGAGGCGTGCGCGCCGGAGATGTAGCCGATGCCGCCCATATCGGCGGCGAGGTTGTAGACCTCGTCGACGCCGTACACCGCCTTGCGGCAATCCTCGAAGGAGCGCAGATCGAGGAGTTCGAACTCGTCCGCGGTGGGAGGACCGAAATCAGGATATTTAATGTCGACGCCGCGGACATGATAGCCGTGGCGACGCAAGTACGTCACCAGATGTCCCCCAATGAAGCCGCCGGCCCCGGTAACAACTGCGCTCTTCGACATGATTTTGATGCCTTTCTGCTTCGGCGCTTCCATTCTTATTTCGCGGTTCGACTAAGCATATCTTCTCGAAGGGCGATCATACTTTCGCGCTGATCTAGCCCTTCGGAGTGCCCGCTGCGCCGTCCGATCGAGGCTCACGCTCCCGCCGGGCGCGCCGACGCGGCGGGAGCGTGAGCGCCTTCAGAAGGAGCGGTGCGGCCGCGCCGCGGTCCGCCGCGGCGGTGCGTTCAGGAGTTGGATCGAGGCGCGCAAGGTGAATTCCGGCACGATCCGTCCGTAGCGGCGCCACAGCCGGCGCGGCTCGGTGCCGAGGCGGAAGGCCCATTCGAGGCCGCGCCGCTGCATCCAGACCGGCGCCTGCCGCTTGGTGCCGGCGAGGAAGTCGAAGGCCGCGCCGACGCCGACCATGACCGGCACCTCCAGCCGGTCGCGGTGGCGCGCCATCCAGTATTCCTGCTTCGGGGTCGAGAGGCCCACCCACAGGATGTCGGGCTCGGCCGCGTTGATGCGGGCGACGATGCCTTCGTCCTCCTCCGGCGTCGTCGGGCGGAAGGGCGGCGAGAAGGTGCCGGCGACGGGAAGCGCCGGGAACTGCTCCGTCAGGCGCGCGGCCAGCCGCTCGGGCAAGCCGGAGGCACCTCCGAAGTAGTACTGACGGTAGCCCTTGCGGGCCGACAGGACCGTGAGCGCGCGCATGAGGTCGGGTCCGTAGACCCGCTGCGTGCGCGGGAAGCCGAGCCGGCGTGCCATGAAGACGAGCGGCATCCCGTCCGGCGTGACGAGGCCGGCGCCCTCGTGGATCGCCCGCAGGGTCGCATCGGTCTGGCACTCGATGACGCCGTGGGCGCCGGTGATGCAGACGTAGTGGCGCTGGCGGCCGAGGATCCATTCCTCGACCGCCGCGACCGCCTCGTCCAGGCTGATCGCGCTGACCGGTACCCCCAGGATCGAAACGCGGGGGAGGGGCGGGTTCACGATCCCGTCCTCGCCAGATCCGTCGATGCCGGCTCGAACGGGGTCACGCTCGAGGCGGAGGCGGAGAGCAGCGCGTCGAAATAGGCGATGGTCTTCATCAGCCCCTCGTCGAGCCCGACCTTCGGGCTCCAGTGCAGCATCGCCTTCGCGCGGGCGATGTCGGGGCAGCGCTGGCGCGGGTCGTCCTGCGGCAGCGGGCGGTAGACGATCTCCGAGCGCGAGCCCGTGAGCGCGACGATCCGCTGAGCGATCTCGGCGATCGTCACCTCGGTCGGATTGCCGAGATTGACCGCGCCGTCGAGCGTGCCCTCGACGTTCATCAGGCGCATCAGGCCCTCGACGAGGTCGTCGACGAAGCAGAAGGCGCGGGTCTGGCGGCCGTCGCCATAGAGCGTGATCGGCTCGCCCCGCAGCGCCTGCACCACGAAGTTCGAGACCACCCGGCCGTCGTCGCGGTTCATCCGCGGCCCGTAGGTGTTGAAGATGCGCGCCACCCGGATCGGCACGTTGTGCCGGCGCTGGTAGTCGAAGAACAGGGTCTCGGCGCAGCGCTTGCCCTCGTCGTAGCAGGCGCGCGGGCCGCTGACGCTGACGAGGCCGCGATAGCCTTCCGGCTGCGGATGCACGTCCGGATCGCCGTAGATCTCGCTGGTGGAGGCTTGGAGGATCGGGATGCCGAGGCGCTTGGCCAGCCCGAGCATGTTGATGGCGCCGATGACGCTCGTCTTCGTGGTCTGCACCGGGTCGCGCTGGTAGTGGACCGGCGAGGCGGGGCAGGCGAGATTGTAGATCTCGTCCACCTCGACGTAGAGCGGGAAGGTCACGTCGTGGCGCATGACCTCGAAGCGCGGATTGCTCAGGTGCTGCGCGAGGTTCGAGCGGTCGCCCGTATAGAAATTGTCGACGGCGAGCACGTCGTGCCCCTGCGCCACCAGTCGATCGCACAGGTGGCTGCCGACAAAACCGGCGCCACCTGTCACGAGGATACGCTTTTTCATCGCTCGACGTCTCCCTTTGTCGGTCGACCTCAGATTAGGAGACGACGCTCGCGCCCGGCATTGCTGTTTCGAGGAAGATGAAGCGCTTCGCGGTGCGAAGGCGACGTACCGCCACCGGGCGGTCGCCGCCCCTTTCGGGCCGCGGTGGGGCCGGTGGGCCGGACATCGTTCCCAACCGCGCCCGAGGGCCGGTTCCGGCCCCGTCGGACTAACCCGGTCGCGAACCGGAGCGGGCCCGAATAGCCAGGACAAAAGCGGAGGGGGCTCTGGCATTCAAGCAGGGCGCCGCGACGGTTCGGCCCCTCACCCGAGCACGGCAGGCTCCGGTGCAAGGTCGAAACCCGCCGTCCTGCCGGATGCCGGCCGGCGCCCGAACCGCGGCCTCGAGAGGCGAACGCATGCTCGATCTCAGGACATTCCGGCCTTGGAACGACGGGCGCCGCCGCGGCCCGAGGGTCGGCGCGGCCTCCGGGACGACGCTCAGGACGAGACTCGGGCCGGTCCTGGGAGCGATGCTCGGTGGAGCGCTCCTGCTCGGTCTCGCCGGCTCTCCCCTCGCCGCCGAGGCGCAGGCGCCCTCGCCGACACCCGTGCAAACACCGCAAACACCCTTGCCGGAGCCTCCGGCCGAGGCCGCGCTGCTCCTGTCGAGCGGCGACAAGCTGACGATGGTCGTCTTCGGCCAGACGGACCTCACCGGTGAGTACGTGGTCGATGCGGTCGGAGACCTCAACCTGCCGCTGGTCGGCCGCGTCCGGGTCGCGGGACTGAGCCCGGAGCAGGCGGAGACGCTGGTGCGCACCCGGCTCAACGACGGCTTCCTGCGCTCGGCCACCGTCAGCCTGCGGCTCTCCGAGATGAAGCCGGTCTACGTGCTGGGCGAGGTGCGCTCGCCGGGCAGCTACACCTATCGCTACGGCCTCACCGTGCTCGGCGCGGTGGCGCTGGCCGGCGGCGGGCGGGTCGGCGACCGCTCGATCACCGAACTCAAGGCCGAGGTGCTGACCGCGCGCGAGCGCCTGCGCAGCCTCGAACTCGCCCGGCTCGCCCAGCGCGCCCGGCAGCTCCGGCTCGAGGCGCAGCGGGACGGGCGGACGAGCTTCGTCTCGGACGAGCTGATCGGCCCGGAGGCGACGGCGCTGCTGCGCGGCGAGCAGGAGATCTTCTCGCTCCAGCGCGAGACGGAGCGCAGCGAAGTCGGCCTGCTGCGCCAGCAGGTCGAGCGTCTGGAGACCGAGCGGGCCTCGCTGACCCAGCAGCGCAGCCTCATCGACGAGCAGGTCAAGCTGACCGAGGCCCAGGTCCGCAACTACGCCCGGCTGACCGATAACGGCCACGGCCTGCAGACGATCATGGTGGACCGGCAGCGCGAGAACGCCCGCGTCCGGGCGGAACTCGCCCGGATCGACGCGGATCTGGCCCGCAACGCCACCGCCTCCGGTGAAATGACCCTGCGCCAGCGCGACACCGAGAACGGTCACCGGCGCCGGGTCGTGGCCGACCTCCAGGCCACCCGCCAGCAGCTCCTGGAGACCGAGGCGAGTCTGCCCATCGCCCGCGACCTCTTGGAGAGCCGCGTGCGGCGGCTCGCCGCCTCCGACGGCGGCAGCGAGGCCACCGGCTGGAGCGTCGAGGTCACCCGGACCCTGCGCGACGGGGCGGTGACCTTCAAGGCGGCCCTCACCTCCGTGCTGCTGCCGGGCGACGTGGTGCAGGTCTCGCCCGCCAAGACCGGCACCGCGGAGAGGCCGGCCCCAGCGCCCGCCCGCGACGGAGCGGCCGCGCCCGGTCCCGTCTCGCAGGCCGTGCCGGCCCTGCGCAGCTCCTTCGAAACCCCCTGATCCCCTCCTGATCCCTCCCTGACCCTCCTTCGAGCCCCAGCACAAAAGGACGCCCGTCGATGCCTGCACGGATTCAGCCCGTCATCCTCTGCGGCGGCTCGGGAACGCGGCTCTGGCCCACCTCCCGCTCCTCGATGCCGAAGCAGTTCGTGCCCCTGCTCGGGCCGCACTCGACCTTCCAGCAGACCCTGCTGCGGCTCCAGGGCCCGCTCTTCGCCCGGCCGATCATCGTGGCGAACCGGGACCATCGCTGCCTCGTCGAGAAGCAGGCGGCGGCCATCGACGCCGCGATCACCCTGCTGCTGGAGCCGGAGCGGCGCGATTCCGGCCCGGCGATCCTGGCCGCCTGCACCCTGGTGGCGCGCCAGGACCCGGAGGCGGTGGTGCTGGTGCTGCCCTCCGACCACATCGTCACCGAGCCGCGCGCCTTCCGGCGCGCCGTCGCCTCCGCCCTGCCGGCGGCGCGGGCGGGGCGCCTCGTCACCTTCGGCATCGAGGCGGATCACCCCAGCACAGAGTACGGCTGGATCCGGCCCGGCGCCCGCGTCGAGGCGCGCTGCCACGCGGTCCACACCTTCGCCGAGAAGCCGGACGCGGGCCGCGCCGCCACCTATCTCGCTGACCGCTGGCTGTGGAATTCCGGCAACTTCCTGATGCGGGCCGACACCCTGTGCGGCGAATACGCCGCCTTCGATCCCGACACGGCGGCGGCCGCCGCCGCCGCGGTCGAGGCCGCCGCCGACGAGGGCGGGGCGCTGGCCCTCGACGCCGAGGGGTTTGCCGGCACCCGCAAAACGTCCCTCGACTTCGCGGTGATGGAGAAGACGAGCCGCGCCGCGGTGGCGCGGATGCGCTGCGGCTGGTCGGATGTCGGCAACTGGAACGCGCTCTGGGCGATCAGCGAACGCGACGACCTCGGCAATGTCAGCCGCGGCGCGGCCGAATTGTTCGAGAGCGAGGGGTGTTTCGTGTCGTCCGAGGGGATGGTGACGTCCCTCGTCGGCGTGCGCGACCTCGTGGTCGTGGCCGAGAAGGACGCGATCCTGGTGGCCGACCGCAGCCGCTGCGGCGACGTGCGCAAGATGGTCGAGATCCTGCGCAGCAAGGGCCGGCCCCAGGCCGAGTGGCACGCCGCCTCGCACCGGCCCTGGGGCAGCTACCGGGTGCTGGAGGCCTCCGACGGCTTCCAGGTCAAGCGGATCACCGTGGCACCGGGCGGGCGGCTCTCCCTGCAGAAGCACCGCCACCGCGCCGAGCACTGGGTCGTGGTGCGCGGCTGCGCCCGGGTCACCGTGGACGACACCGTCGCCGATTACCGTGAGAGCGAGCACATCTTCATCCCGCTCGGCGCGATCCACCGCCTCGAAAATCCCGGCAACGACGATGTCGAGCTGATCGAGGTGCAACTCGGCAGCTACCTCGGCGAGGACGACATCGTCCGGCTCGAGGACGCCTACCACCGCGCCTGACGCCGGCCGCCATGACAGGCCCCGAGGAACGGATCGAGGAGCGGACGACGGAGACCGGCCCGGACGCCACGGCGTCCGAGCCGGCGGAGCGCAGCCCCCTGGCCCGGCACTGGGACAGCCTGGACCGGGAGGCCGCCGCGCTGCTCGGCGCGGTCGAGCGCGACCTCGACGAAGCGCCCGAATCGGAGGAGGCGCGGATGCGCCCGGCTCCGCTGGGCGTGGGGCGGCCGCGGCTCGGGGGACCGGGTTTTGCCCCCAACCCCCTCGCTCCCGCCCCCCGCGCTTCGGCCGTGTCCGAGCGGCCCAAGCGCTGGATCACCGCCGTCCTCGTCGCGGCGGCGCTGACGCTGCCCTTCGCCACTCCCGCGGGCGGCCCCGCCCCACGGACCGCGACGGACGCCACCCTCGCCGACCCGGCGGAGCTGCGCCTGAGTCGGGCCCTCGAGCGATGACGGGACGGGCGATGGCCCGCCCCCGGCCGGCCGTCACAGCAGCGAGTTGCGCCGGTTGACCGCGATCTGGACCAGCCCGGCGCGCGACTCGACGCCGAGCTTCTTGCGCATGCTGGAGCTGGCGTTGATCACCGTGCGGTAGCTCACCGCCATGGCGCTGGCGATGGCGTCGTAGGACTTGCCCTGGCTCAGCAGCGACAGGATCTGCAACTCCCGCGCGCTCAAGGTCGCGAGCGGGGCGGGGCGGGCGCTGCGGTTCAGCATCGCCACATCGGTGGCGAGCGCGTGCGGCAGGTAGCCCTGCCCGGCATGAACGGCGGCGAGCGCCTCCAGGAAAGCCTCCGGCCCGGCATCCTTGAGCGCGAAGCCGAGCGCGCCGCTCTCCAGGGCCCGCGACACGAGCACCGGGTCGGCATGCATGCTGAAGACGAGGATGCGCGCTCTCGGATCCAGGCCCCGGATCCGGCGGATCAGCGACAGGCCGGACAGGCCGTCGTCGCGGAAGCTCAGGTCGGCCACGACGAGGGCGGGCCGGTGCCGGTGGAACAGGCGGTAGCCCGTGACGATGTCGGGGGCCTCGTAGACCCGGGCCACGCCCGCCGCCTCGGCCAGCCGGCGCACCCCCTGGATCACGATCGGATGGTCGTCGACGACGAGGAGCGTCTCCGGCCGTGCCGGCGCTGTCCGGATCGGAGCCCGTGCGTCGCTCACGGCTGCCCTCCCGAGGATCTCTCCGGAGCGGCGATCTCCGGCCGATCCCGGGCTTCGAGGCGGGCAAGCGCCGTGGCGTGGTCGGCGCCCTGAACGCGGGTGTTGTAATAGTGCTGGCACATCTCGCCGTAGAGACTCTTGTGGCGGCCGCGCACCGACGCGACCGCGCCGAGGCCGTCGATGAGGCCGCGATAGGATTCCGTCTTGCCGATCTCGGACAGCATCTGCCCGAGCTGGACCGTACGGTTGGCGATCATGCGCTTGTCTTCCACGAAGGCGCTGCGCGCCCTGTCGAGGGATTCGCGCAGGTCCCTGACCGCGGCGGCGTCCGCGGGCAAGGGGTGTCCCGCCTCGCGGCCGGCGAGCCAGCGCGCCGGATCGGTGCCGTCGGTGGGGGAGAGCCAGTCGGGCAGGTGATCTTCGGAGGTGGAGGCCACGACGGTCCCGTCGTCGCCGCGGTCGGGCGCCGCGTTCGACGCCGCGCCGGAGGGCTCGCTGCCTCGGTCGCAGGCCGAGAGGATGAGCAGAACGGCGAGACCGGTGGCGAGCGTTCTCATCGCGGGGGTCCCTTCGCTGGGGCGGCGACGGCGAGGCTGCGCGGACCCTCGGCGACCGGCAGCCGGGTGATCTCCTTCAGCGTCGCGAGATCGAGGACGGAGACGCTGTCGGAGAACCAGTTCGCGACGTAGGCCCGGCCGCCCTCGATCACGATGCCCTCGGGATAGCGCCCGACGCCGATCGTCGCCGCGATTTCGAGCGTTCCGGCATCGAGCACGGTCACGGTGGCGGCAGGCTGGTTGGTCACGAGCACCCGCGCCCCGTCCGGGCTGACGCCGATGCCGTAGGGCATGGCGCCGGCCGGCACGGTGGCGAACGCCTTGAGCGCCTCCGTGTCGATCACGGTGAGACTGTTGCTGCGCACGTTGCCGACATAGAGGCGGCCCTCGTCGGGGCTGAGCGCCAGGGCGAAGGGCGCGGTACCGACGGGAATGGTCGCGAGACGGGTCATCCGCGCGCCGTCGAACACGCTGACCCGATGGCTCTCCCGGTCGGCGACGTAGAGCCGGCCGGCGCGGTCGAGGGTGATGTGGGCCGGATCGCGGCCGGTCTCGGCCGAGGCCTCGACCGTGCCGTCGGCGGCCGAGAGCCGGTCGACGCGGTTGCCCGACCAGTCGGCGACGAACAGGCTCTTTCCGTCCGCCGACGCGGCGAGGCCGAACGCCTGGCCCTTGTAGGGCAGGCGTCGCAGCACCGCGCCGGTGGCCGCATCGGCGACCGTGATCGCGTGTCCGTCGGGATGGGTGAGGAACACCGATCCGCCGCCCGCCGCCACCGTGGCGGGCGCCCCCGCCACGGGCGTGCGGCCCGCGACCGCCCCCGCCTCGACGCGCGTCACCTGCGCGCCCTGCTGGCTCGCGACGAAGACCGTCGCGGCCTGCGCCGGTCGGCGGGCCGGCGGGCCGGCGAGCAGGAGGAGGGCGGGCAGCGCGGCGAGGGCGGGGCGGATCATTTCGCCTTGCCGCCCTCCACGGCCGCCTTCAGGCCCTTCAGCCCTTCCGAAAAGTACGTGTTCATCGCGGCCTTGCCGGCCTCGTCGCTGAGGTTCTCCGGGGGCTCGTTGCCGGTATCGCCGCGGTAGAAGCGGCCCATCCACTCGACTTTGGAGCCGCCGCCCTCCGGGCTCACGGTGAAGGTCGCGGAGTAGGACGAGACCGGCAGCGCCTTCAGGTCCGGCTCGCCCATCCGGTAGGAATAGGTGCGGCCGTCCGCCTTGTACTCGTCGAGGCTCTCCTCGATCTTGCCGCCGTTCTTGAAGGTCAGCGTGCGGGTGCCGCCGTCCTTGGTGCCGCTGCCCTCGGCCTTCGCGATCGCCGGGTGCCATTTTCCGATGCCGGCGAAGTCGCCCGCCACCTTCCACACCGCGTCCGGGCTCGCGTTGATCGTGATCGACTGGGAGACTTTCTGGGGCGTCGGGCCGTGGGCGAGGGTGGCGGTCGCGGCGAGCGCGAGCGGAAGAACGAGAAGGGACAAACGCATCATGAGATCCTGCTGGTGGTGAAGGGGAGGGCGCCGGCGAGGAAGACGGCGAGTACCAGGGCGAGCGCCGCCGCACCGAGGAACGGGCGCAGATCGAGCCGGCCGGGCAGGGGGCGCGGCGTGGCGGCGGCGAGCAGGGGCGCACGGAGCCCATCCGGTCCGTCGAGATGGGCGTAGGCGAGGCCGGTCTGCGCGGCCAAGGCCTTCAGATGCGGCTCGCGCACGGAGGAAAGATGCTCCTCGCCGCGTGCCGCCGCGCCGCCGAAGGGGGCGTTGCGCGGGTTGTAGCCCTCGCGCGATTCCGCGTCGGCCGGCGGCGGGCCGAAGCGGTTCTCCTGCTGCACGTCCGTTTCGGCGTAGAACCCCGTCTCGCGGCCGCGATCGTTGAATTTGGGGATCGGGGCCAGGGCGTAGCCGCCCGCCCCGACGATCAGGCCGCGCACCGCGCCCGGCTTGCCCTCGAAGGGCGGAATGCCGGTGGCCGGCAGGGGCGGGGTCTCCTGGCCATCGGTGATGAACAGGAGGTCGGCATCGAGCTCGCCCGCCATGGCGATGGCCCGGTGGAGGCCCGCACTGACGCGGCTGTCGCCCTCCCAGGCCATGCGCCAGTCGAGGCCTGCGATCGCGCCGTCCAGCGGCGCGAAATCGGCGCAGACCTCGATCGGCGCGAACAGGAGGAAGGGGCGCCGCTCGGTGAACAGGGCCAGCGCGAGGCGCGACCCGCAGGGCAGTTCCGGCAGCAGGCCGCGCAGGGCCGCCTTGGCGATGTCGAGCCGGCTCGCCGGTCGCCCGTCGCGCGTGTAGTCGCGCACGTTCATGCTGCCGGTGATGTCGACCACCGCCAGCAGCGCGATGCCGGAACGGGTGAGCGGCAGAGGCGGCGCGACGATCGCCAGCACCGCGAGCCCCAGCGCCACGGCGAGCGCCTGGAAGCGGCGGTCGCGCAGGTTTCTCGCGACGGGAAGCGCGGCCCAGATGCTCACGGCCCACCCCGCGGCTGGCCGGGAATGTCGGTCCAGATCTGCTTGGGCTCGGCCTTCAGCTCGTCGCCGGACTTGCGGTCGAACTCAGGAAAATCGCGGATCAGGCGCGAGGCGACGTCGAAGTTGAACTTCGCGTCCCAGAAGTCGGGCCGCGCCTGCAGCGCCCGGCGGTAGTCCTGGCGCGCGAGCGTGACCTGAGGACCCGCCTTGTCGAGCTCGCTGCGCTCGATCAGCCGGAAGGCCTCGCGGATGCGGGCATTGGCGAGAATGTAGCGGGCGCGAGCCGCCGCCTCGGCGGAGCGCCGGCTGTCGAGGGTCTCCAGCAGCGGCTCGGTCTCGTTGAGGCGATCGCGAAAGGCCAGGAACTTGGTCCGTGCGACGAGGAGCGCGTCGGGTGCGTCCGGCGGCACGGCGATGTCGCGCCCCGCCTCCAGCGCGGCGATCGCCGCGTTTGTGCGCGCGTCCCGCCAAGCCGAGAGCGCGAAGGCGGCGGCGATGCCGAGGAGCAGGATCGGCAGCAGCGCCAGCAGGGACGGACGCAGGCTGCGCCAGCCCTGGCCGATGCCCGCACCGAGCCGGGTGCGCAGGGACGGAACCGACGCGCGGGGAAGGGAAGGCATCATGCGGCGGCCCTCTTCGGCGCGGCGGCCGGGGAATCGGCCGCCGCGGCACCCCGCTCCCGGACGGAGGCGCGCAAGAAGTCGGTCTCAGCCAGCTTGGCGAGCACGAGCAGAAGGAGGC
Organism: Methylorubrum rhodesianum; assembly: GCF_014199985.1. GTDB lineage: Bacteria > Pseudomonadota > Alphaproteobacteria > Rhizobiales > Beijerinckiaceae > Methylobacterium > Methylobacterium rhodesianum. The sequence continues at coordinate 363,735 of NZ_JACHOS010000003.1, forward strand.
CGAGGGCGGCGAGCCCGTAGGCCCAGCCGGTGAGGTCGCGCCGGGGGCGTTCCTCGGTATAGGGGATCGGATCGCGCTCCAGCGCCTCGATCCGCCGCACGGCGCTCGCCACCGCGTCGGCGCCCTCCGCCTCGAAGGCGCGGTAGGGCACGCCGAGGCTCTTGAAGAACAGATCGAGATGGCGCTCCGGCGCGGCCTGCGGCGTGTCCTCGCCCGCGGGCTTGTCGCTGATCGAGGGCGACCCCTTGGTGCGCAGGAACAGCCAGTAGAGGTTCGGCTGCACCCGTGCGAATTCCGCGCGCAGCTGCGCCTGGATGCGCGGATCGATCACCGCCGCGCCGTCCGAGACCAGGAGCAGCGCCCGCGACACCCCCGGCGCCCCCGCCCCGAACTGCGACAGCGCCATGCCGAGGCCGCGGGCGACGTTGGTGTAGTCGAGGCCCGGCCGGTCGATGGCGGCGATCGCCGCGCGCACGGCGTCGTGGCGGTCGGTCATCGGCACGACGAGCATCGGCGCGGTGGAGAAGGCGGTCACCGCGAACTGGTCGTGTGTCCGCTCGCCGACGAAGTCGCGCAGGATGCGCCGGGAGGCCATGGCCTTCGATTCCTCGCCCCCCGAGGGCTGCCGGCCGGCGAAGGTCTCGTTCATGCTCCCCGAACGGTCGATCAGCATCGAAATCTGCGCGCCGATGCCGGTGCGGGTCACCCGCTCGCCCGCGCGGTACGGGCCGGCGAGCGCCAGGACGAGGCCGCCGATCGCCAGCATGCCGGCGGCGGTCAGGGCGATCCGCAGCCCCGACGAGAGCGGATCCTCCGGCGCGGCGGCGACCGACGCGACCGGGCTGCGCCGGGTGACGGAGAGGAGCAGCGGCAGCCCCGCCAGGGGCAGGAGCCAGAGCAGCCAGGGCGTGGCGGCTCCGAGGGAGGAGAGGAGCGGGGTCACGGGCTCACGCGCTCCGCTCGACCGCGACGAGCCGGCGCAGCAGCGCCTCGGCCTCGGGCAGGGGAAAGGCCGTGCCGGCCCCGGCGGTGTCCCGGCCGAAGAAGGCGAGCCGCGAGGCGAAGAAGAATCTCTGGAGTCCGCCCTCCTGCTCCCGGAAGGCGGGATGGCGCCCGAGGAAGTCGGGCAGGTCGTCGGCCAGCACCCGGCGGCCGTCGGTGGCGTCGAGGCCGCGATGCAGGGCGAGCAGGGCGTCGCGGTACAGGGCCTCGCCCGCCGAGCGCCGCTTGGCCCGGCCGAGCGTCTTCAGGGCGAGGGCGAACGGCCGGCCGCGGCGCCTTCCGAAGATCCACCACGCCCGGTCGTAGGCGAGCAGCACTAGCGCCAGGGCGGCAAGTGCGAGGAAGCCGGCGGCGGAGGCCAGCGCCGGCTGCGGATCGAGCCGCGGGGCGCGCCCGTCGGGCCGCAGATACTCCGCCGGGTCGTCGCGGCGCTCGGGCTGCACCTCGCGCAGGGGCGAGACGCCGATCTTCCAGGCCGGGACCTGCGCCACCGCCGTGGTCGAGCCGTTCGGGCCGGCGCTCTCCACGGTCACGGGAAAGCCCGGCACTTCGAGGGTGCGCGCGTCGAGCGCCACGTAGAAGTCCTGATAGGTCAGGCGCAGGCGGATCACCGCCGCGCCGTCCGCGCCGCGGCTCTCCTCCACCCGCACGTCGCGCAGGTCGAGCCAGTAGGTGACCGGGCCGGGCTTCGGCAGCGAGGGGCGTTGCAGGGTGAAGCCCGGATCGGTGCGGATCTCGGCCTGCACCTGCACGAGGTCGCCCTGAAAATAGCCGAAGGCGCGGGGCGTGCGCAGTTCGACGCCGCGCAGCTGGGCGGCGGCGGGCAGGGGAGCCAGCGCGAGAACGAGGGCGAGGGGCGGCAGGCGCATCGCGCTCACGTCGTCATCAGGTGGCGGCTGAGCGCTTCGGCGTCGAAGCGGTCGGCGAGCCGGAAGGGGGGACGGGCGAACGGGGCGCAGATCCGGCGCAGGCGCTCGACGCGCTCCACCTCGCGGGCGATCCAGCGGCGGCGCAGGGACGGGCGCAGGAACACGAGGCGGCGGCCACCCCCCTCCAGGTCGTCGAGTTCGACGAGGCCCCAGGCCGGCAGGTCCTCGTCCTCGGCGGGATCGGCGAGCAGCACCGGCGTCACGTCGTGGAGCGCCAGCGCCGAGAACACCGCCTCGATCAGGCTTTCCGGCCAGCGGAAGTCGGAGACGAGGAAGATTAGCTTCGGGCGCCCGGCGAGACGGCGCGCCGCCTCCAGAAACCCCTCGGCGCCGCGTCCCTCGCAGGCCGCCTCGCCGAGGCGCGCGGCGGCGACCTGGGCGGCGGCGCGGTGGCGGGTCGCGGGGAGGAAGAGGTCGTCGCGAAGCGTCCGGTCGCAGGCGATCACGCCGAAGCCGTCGCCGATCCGCGTCGCGGAGCGGGCGAGCGCGAGGCAGAAGGCTTGCGCCAGCGCGCGCCGGTCGGCCCGGCCGCGGAAGCGCATCGAGGCGGAGAGATCGACCAGCGCCCAGGTCTCGACCGGGCTGCGCGCCTCGAAGCGGCGCACGAACACGCCCTCGAACGGATCGCGCAGGGACGCGCGCAGGTCGATGCGCCGCGCATCCGGCAGGCGCAGGAAGCTGACGGGATCGCGGAACGTGCCGAGCCCGCCGGCCTCGCGGCCGCGATGGGCGCCGACCCGGTGTCCGCCCAGGCGCCAGCGCGGCAGGTAGAGGATGTCGGCCCCCTCGCCAGCCCCCTCGCCGGCCCCGTCCTCAGGGCCGCTCACGGGGCGGGCACCGTCTCGAACACCGCGCGGATCAGGTCGGGCACGATCTGCGCGCGCCGCATCTCGTAGATCGGTTCGAGGAAGACGCGGTGGGCCATCACCTCGGGGAAGACGGCGCGGATGTCCTCCGGCACCAGCCAGTCGCGGCCCTCGAGCCAGGCGCGGACGCGGGCGGCGCGCACGAGGAAGGCGACGCCGCGGGGCGAGGCGCCGCCCTGGACGAGGCGGTCCATGTCGATCCCGGGGAGCCGGATGCCGGCGGGGCCGGGGCGCACCAGCGCCTCCCACAGGCCGACGACGTAGGCCTCGATCGCCGGCTCGGCCGAGATCGCGTGCTGGATCGCGCTGGCGATGGTGCCGATGCGGTCGTGATCGAGCACGCCGGCCGCGACCTCCTCGGTCAGCCGGTCGGTGTCGTGGAAGCGGGGATCGAACACCAGGGCGCGGCGGGCCGCCGGATCGCGGGGCGCCTCCATGCCGATCTCCATGAGGAAGCGGTCGCGGGCGGCGGCGGGAAGCTCGAAGGTCTCCTCGCGCTCGACGCGGTTGCGGTCGGCGAAGACCTGGAGATTGGGGAAGCGGTACTCCCGGTTGAAGGCGGTGACGCTGCGCTCGGCCATCAGGCGCAGGAGCAGGGCGTGGACCTGCGGCCGGGCCCGGTTGATCTCGTTGAAGAAGAAGACCGAGAGGTCCTCGGCCTGCCGCAGCACCGGACCGGGCTCGACCCGCGGGCGGCCGTCCTCGCCGAGATAGGTGTGATAGATCAGATCGGTGGGCATCATGTCGACGGTGCCCTCGACGCGCTCGTAGGCGCCGCCGAGGGCGCGGGCGACCGCGCGCAGCAGCGTCGTCTTGCCGACGCCGACATCGCCTTCGAGCATGACGTGGCCGCGGGCGAAGATCGCGATCGTCAGCAGGCGGATCGCCCGCTCCTGGCCGACCACGGCCTTGGCGATCTCGCGCTCGAAGCGCGCGGCCGCCTCCCGCCAGTCGGTGAGCATGGCGTCGCCGGGGGGCAAGGTGTTCATTCGGCGATCGGCCTTGTCGGTTCTGCTGGGCGCGGCGCGCCTTAACCCTCCCCCGCAGAGGGGGGAGGGCTCACGCGCGCTCGCGCGGGTTTGTCAGTTCGCCGAGATCTTGCTGACGTCGTATTCGAACTTGCCGGTCTTCTTGAAGTTCTCGACGCGCTTCTTGTTGCGCTCTTCCATCTGCTTGATGGAATCGGCCTGCTTGTTCAGCTCCTTGGGGTCGTGCTTGGGGTCGTACTTGGAGCCGGCGATTTTTTCCGGGAAGCCGGGCTTCGGCTCCCAGCAATTGCCCGGCGCCTTGCACTTGGTGCCGTCATAGGCGAGCGCCGGAGCGGCCATCCCGGCGAGGGCGACGACGGCGGCGATGAGAGTGGTCTTCATGGTTTCCTCCACTTTTTGAGACGTGCTCTTCTTGAGCCTTGCTCTTTTTGAGCCTTGCTCTTCTTGGGCCTTGCTCTTTCAGGGGATCGCGCCGCGGGCGGCGACGTGATCCCATCGGCCCCTCGATCGCGCCGGTCGGCCCGGCCCGAACCCCGGAAGGATCACTGCTCCAGCGGCTTGCACTGGCCCTTGGCGTCCTTCGGGATGACTTCGCCCTGCTTGTAGGGCGTGTAGGCCTTCTTCTGCTCGTCGTTGAGCCACAGCGCGTCCTGCTTCGGCCCCGTGTAGAGGTGGCGGATCCAGGCGATGGTCTGCAGCATCTCGTCGGGCGTCAGGTTCTCGTTGTGCGGGCCCATCATACCGTTGGCGCCGCCGAAGATCGTGGCGAACAGGCCGACATCGGTCGTGTTGGACGGGTAGGTCCAGTAGTTGTCGTTGAGGCCCGGCCCGAGCTTGCCCTCGGCGAGATGCCCGTGGCAGCCCGAGCAGGAGGTCGCGTAGAGGCTCTCGCCGTTGCGCAGGCAGGACTTGTCGTCGATGTAGAGGTTCTCGCCGGTCTCGAAGAACTTCTTCACCGCCGGGGTATCGCGCCCGCCCTCCTTGCCCTGCGTCACGTCCAGCGCCTCGCCGGTCACGGTGTTGCGGAACACCACGCCCGTCTGCGGTCCGGATTGGGGCTGGGCGAGCGCGGGCAGGGCGCTGCCGGCGAGCACGAGGCCGAGCAGGGCGGTTCCGATCGTTGTACGCTTCATCATTGTCTTGTTCTTGTTCCTCATCGCGGTGCCGTTCGTCCGGCGGCTCAGTTCGAGACGGGCAGCACGGGCACGCCCTCCTCCCTCAGGATCGCCTCGATCTTCGGCTTGGCCTTCTCCAGGGCGGCGTCGAGTTCCGCCTTCAGGGCGGTGTCGTCCTTGCGCACGCCCATCGACTGGTCGAAGCTCTGCGGCATCTTCTGGCCGTCGCTGCGGGTGGTGTCGTCGGGCACCGGGGTCATGCGCAGCTTGGTCGAGGAATCGCGCACGTAGCGGGCGACGTCGGGCCCGAAGGCCACGCCGACCTCAGCCTTGCCGGTGGCGACCTCGCTCACCATCCGGGCCGGGTCGATCTGCGTGTATTGATTCCGGGGCGCGCGGAAGTTCACCAGCGAGTAGAGGTAGGCCATGTCCTCCTCGTAGCGGCCGATATCCTTGAGCATCGCCTCGCCGGGGGTGCCGAAGCCGACCACCATGTGGCTGACCTGCTTGAGGCGCGGGTCTGACCAGGACCTGATGTCGAGATCCCGGTCGGCGCGGGTGAGGAAGACGTAGCCGGAGCGGTAGTACGGCTTGCTGGTGAGCACCCGGGGATCGTCGGAATCGAGCCCGACCACCACGTCGCAGGTCTTCTTCTCCAGCCCGTCGCGCACGAGGTAGATCGCCGGCTTGGCCAACCAGACGAACTGGGCCTTGCGGCCCATGGCCTCGGCGACGGCGGTGGCGATGCGGTTCTCCAACCCCGAGCCGTCCTTCATCGAGAGCGGCGGCTGCTCGGCGGCGCAGATGCGCAGGGAGCCGGCATCGGCTTTCGCGGCCTCCTTGGGCTTGGCGTCCTGCGCCAGGGCGGGCGCGCACAGACCGGTCAGGGCAGCGAGGGCGACGGCCGAGGCGACGGCCCGGCGGCGTCCGTTCACGAGCGACATCTTCGTTTCCTCTGGATTATTCTTATGAAGTCTTGGCGCGGGGCTCAGGCTCTGGATCGGGCGTCCTGTCAGGACGGTGACGGCCTGCCCACCACGCATCTCCCGTGCAGATCGCCGCCGGTGCCGGGGCATCGGCACGCCGAGAGGAGACGTCCTGCGGAGAGCGGAGCGGGATGGCGCGGACCCGGTCGCGGGTGAGGGCCCGCACCATCCCAGCCGTGCCCCTCCCCCGCGCGGCGGGGGAGGGGAGCGTCGTCGATCGGCGTTCCGGCCTTACTTGGCGGCCGACTTCCACTCGCCGACGTTCGGGTCGTCGTAGGGACCCTTGCCGTCGAGCGAGAACACGATCACGCCGCCGCCCATCTGGGTGTAGTTGGCGAGCTTCTTGAACGCGCCCACCGCACCGAGACCGGCGGTCGGGTCGGCGAGGTCGAACACGAGGCCGACGCCCGGCCAGCCGCCGACGCCGTAGTAGATGGCGACGTACTGCGTGCCCTTGTGGGTGTAGGTCATCGGGTAGCCGATGGCGCCGGACGGGATCTTGAACTTCCAGAGAAGGTCGCCCGTGTCGGAATCGCGCGCCTTCAGGTAGCCGTCGAGCGTGCCGTAGAAGACGAGGTCGCCCGCGGTCGCCATGGTGCCGCCCCACACCGCGAAGCGCTCCATCTTCTCCCACTTATAGTCGCCGGTGATCGCGTTGTACGCCTTGATCTGGCCGAGACCTTCGTAGTTCTGACGGTCGCCCTTCGGGCCCGGATACATGTTCAGCGTCGCGCCGACGAAGAACTGACCCGCACGGTAGGGCAGCATGAAGGGCTCCCAATCCATGCAGATGTGGTTGATGCCCATGAAGAACAGTTCACGCTTCGGATCGTACGAGTCGTGGCCCTGGTTGTGGTAGCCCATCGCCGAGGGGCAGATGTCCTTGGCGAGGTGGTCCATCCGGGTGCCGTACTCCGGATCCCGCACCGGCTGGCCGGTCTTCAGATCGACCGACTTGAACACGTTGACGGTGTCGTCGAGCTTGTTGGCCGAGACCAGCGAGCCGTCGGTGCGGTCGAGGGTGTAGACGATGCCGTTGCGGTCCGGGTGGGTCAGCAGCTTGCGGGCCTTGCCGTCCTTGTCCTTCTGCTCGGAGAGCATCATGACGTTGACGCCGGCATAGTCCCACTCGTCGTGCGGGGTCTTCTGGTAGCCGAACTTGGCTTCACCCGTGTCGGCGTCGCGGCCGAAGATCGTCATCGTCCACTTGTTGTCGCCCGGGCGCATGGTCTCGTTCCACGGCGCCGGGTTGCCGGTGCCGAAGTAGATCAGGTTGGTGCCCGGATCGTAGGCGTACCAACCCCAGTTGGTGCCGCCGCCGATCTTCCAGGCATCGCCCTCCCAGGTGCCGGTGCCGAGGCCCTTCTGGCCGTAATGGGGGTTCTTGATGTTGAAGTCGGAGGCCAGCAGCAGATCCTTGTCCGGACCCGTGGCGTAGGCGCGCCACACCTGCTCGCCGGTCTTGACGTCGTAGGCGGTGAGGTAGCCGCGCACGCCGAGCTCGGCGCCCGAGGAACCGATGATCACCTTGTCCTTGACGACGTAGGGGGCGATGGTCAGCGTCGAGCCGACCTTGATGTCGGAGTTCTCGACCTTCCACACCGTCTCGCCGGTCTCGGCGTTGAGCGCGGCGACGTTGCCGTCGAGCTGGGTCTTGAGGATGAGCGCCGGGGTCTTGCCGTCGCCGGGCCAGTAGGCGAGGCCGCGATTGACGAGGTCGCAGCAGGCGACCGCGCGGGCGGCCGGGTTCTGCTTCGGCTTGTCCTGCCACAGGATCGTGCCCGGATCGTCGAGGCCCAGCGCGAAGGTGTTGTTCGGGAACGAGGTGTGGATGTACATCTTGCCGTCGACGACGAGCGGCGCGCCCTCGTGACCGTTCAGCAGGCCGGTCGAGAACGTCCAAGCCGGCCGAAGCTGCTTCACGTTGCTCTTGTTGATCTGCTTCAACTCGCTGAAGTTGTTCGAGTCGTAGTTCTTACCGGGCATCACCCAGTTTTCGTCTTTCTTCGACAACTCGACCAGCTTGTCGTTGGCGTATGCGGTGCTCGACAGCGCGGCCGGCGCGAGCGCCAGCATCGCCAGGGCCGAGACCGATGTCACAAACCTGCTCATCCTGCGTCTCCTCACTGAACCGCCTCGCCTTTCGGCCTCGCGGCATCTCTCAGACATTCTTCTGAGGTTCCAGGCTCGCTTCGAAGTCCTTCGAAGTGCCGCATCGTGGAACTAAGAGGATTCTTAGATCGCTGCGGTCTTATAAAAGACTTATTAGCGCCCCTTCGCCTATATTTTCTAGGCTTTGATTGGACAAGATGTCTTTAGCTGGTCGGACATTTCTTGTCGGGACGATAAGGTAATTCTAAAAGTGCCAAGACGTAGCGTCGCAGTCCTTGCCGGTCGGCTTGACCGCCGCCGGGCCCCGTCGCACCACTAGCGTCAACGGGTCCTCGCGAAGCGGCCCGGTGCAGCGGGAGGCTTGTCGGCGATGGCGCAGGGGCGGCGCGCACGGCGCGTTCTGGCGATCGGTGGCGTGCTCGCGCTGGTCGCACTCGTGGGCCGCGGCACCTCGGCCGGAGACGATCCGACGCACCGAGCCTCGGAGGCCGCCGGGGAGGCGGCTGCGGCGGCCCAAGAGCCCGCCAGGGGTGTCAGCCGCAGCGCCGCACTCTATCCCCATGAGGGGCGCCGCGACCTGACGAGCGGCGACCGCGCCCGCTATCCGGGCGCCGGCGTCCTCTGGTGCCGCCGCTCGGACGGGGTGCCGCAGAAGGCCGCAGCCGCATGGCTGATCGGCACGGCCTCGACCGTGATGCTCAATGCCCACAACTTCCGAAACCGGCAGCTCGAGACGACGCGGCCGGTCGGCGACTGCTATTTCCAGATCGGCGGCCGCAACTACGACTTCGTCGCCGAGAGCCTGCGCCTCGGCGTGGCCGCGGACGCGACGCGCCTGCACATCACCGATGACTGGGCGCTGCTGCGCCTCGCCCGTCCCGCCGAGGCGCCGCGCCAGCCGGTGCCGGAGGCCGGCCCCGACCTGTCCACGGGCGATCTCGCGCTGCCCGTGACCCTGGTTGCCCCCGGCGGCCACCAGAACTACCGCGGCGACAGCAGCCTGGAGGCCTGCACGGTCCGGCGGATCGATCCGCCGACGGAAGGCGGCGTCCGCCGTGCCCGCCACGATTGCAACGACGGCTACGGCGGCTCGGGCTCGGGGCTGTTCGACGAATCCGGGCGGCTCGTCGCCATGCAGAGCGCCTCGCTCTCCATGAACTCCCGGCACGCCTTCGATATCGAGTTCCACTACGGCTCCGCCCTGCTCATCGAGGGCGCGTTGCTCGATGCCCTGCGCCGGGCGCAGCGGGAGGACGAGGCGCCTCGGGCGCCGTGACGCGGGTCGACGACCGCCGCGATGGAGAGGCGTTCCCGTGGACGGGACCGGTCCTCGTCCGAGTGGTGGGCGAGTGGTGAGTCAGAATGCGCCCGGAACACCCGGCGAAAACCCAGGTTGCCCGGACTTCCAGCCGAGAAACCGGGAGACGACATCCGCATGTCGAAGCATCTGAAGACGGACACGCCGAGCGATGCCGACCTCAAGGGCAATCCGGGCATCGGGCAGTCGAAGGGTATGACCGGGACGGACCCGGAGGCGATCCGGGGCGATTCCACCGTCGAGGGCGATGTCGAGAACGAGACCACACCGGAGGGCGGTGTCGATCCCGATCATCGCGGGCGCTCCAACGCCTGACGCCGTCGCTCGCCCGGAGCGGTCCCTCTCCCTTCTCAGTCGAGCAGCCAGCGGAGGGAGCGGCGCAGTGCGTCCGTGCCGTTCCGATCGAACCAGGCGCCGTGGCTGAACACGACCCGCTCCGGCGACAAGGCGATGAGGGCCGCCGCGGCGCGGGCCGCGTCCGGCTTGCGCAGACGCACCACCAGCCGGAGATAGATCGGCGCCCGTCCGTCGGGCGCGGTCGCCCCGGCGATCCGCAGGAGCGGGCGCATCAGGGGCGGCAGCTTGCCCGGTTCCAGGTTCAGCACGAGGTCGGTCAGGATCAGCGTCGCCGAGGCGGCATGGAAGAAGGCCACCTCCCGGAATCCGAATCCGCCGGGCACCACGACCTGCGTCAGGTCGCCGGCCCATTCGGGCGGGCTTTCGTCACCGAGATCGCGGTCGAGCCGTACGCCCGCCTGTCGGACCTGCCGGCGCTGGCGCAGGTTCGGGGCGGCCCAGGTCAGGGCCTGCGGGCAGTGGCGCTGCCACGCCTTCAGATAGGTCCAGTGGGCGACGTTGGGCGCGACGAGGTAGCGGATCGGCCCGAGCGCCTCGATCTCGCGGTGCAGGCCCGCGTCGTAGCGGGTCGGTGAGTGCAGCCAGACGCCGCCGTCGGAAAGCCGCACCACCGTCATGCGCACCGGCAGCGGCATCATCCCGGCGGCGTGGATCGGCCCGCTATCCACGATCCACAGGCCGAAGGCCACGGGCTTGAGCCGGTCGAGGGGCGGGTAGGTCGGATCGCTCACGGCATCGGGCCCGGATTCGAGGGTCGCGCGGAAAGCCCATCATGAAGCCGCCGCTCGGCAACGGCGTGACAGGCGCTCGGGGAGCGCGGCACGGGACGACATGTCCAGGGCGACGAGCCCCGGTGCCGCACATGCTGGTCGTCGTGCCGGCCTACAGCCTTCCAACCTGGGCTCTCTCGCGAAGGTTCTGGAAAAGGCCGAGCACCGAGCGTTTCCGGCTGGCCGACGCCCTGTCGCTGCGCGGGAACAAAAGGCTTTCGCGCCGGCCTTCCCGTGATGAGCGTTCCTGCACGGCCGGCGCCCCGGCCGGCGGCGCGTTCCACTTCGCACGTCCCATTTCGCACAGGAGAAGGCTGTGGCGCAGCAGATCCCGATCAGCCGCCAGGCCCGCGCCGACGATCCGCGGGCCGATGCCGAGCGCGACGACGGCACCCACGAATTCGCGCCCGATCTCGCCTACCGCCGCCTCGTCCTGGCCAATGTCGTGTTCGTCGGCAGTCCTGGTGCCGGCGACCGCAACTGGGTCCTCGTCGATGCCGGCATTCCCGGTTCGAAAGCCGCGATCCGCAGCGCCGCCGCCGCCCGCTTCGGCGAGGGCGCCCGGCCGGCGGCGATCGTGCTGACCCACGGCCATTTCGACCATGTCGGCGTGCTGGAGGATCTGGCGGAGGAATGGGACGTTCCCGTCTACGCCCACGGCCTCGAGCGGCCCTATCTCGACGGCAGCGCCGCCTATCCGACACCGGATCCGAGCGTCGGCGGCGGGCTGATGGCGCGCATCGCGCCGCTCTACCCGACCAAGCCCGTGGACGTGTCGGCGCGTCTGCAACTCCTGCCCGCCGACGGCAATGTGCCGCCGATGCCGGGCTGGCGCTGGCTGCACACGCCCGGGCATTCGCCGGGCCACGTCTCGTTCTGGCGCGAGGCCGACCGCAGCCTGATCGTTGGTGACGCCTTCGTGACCACCGCTCAGGAATCGGCCTACGCGGTGGCGACGCAGGAGCCCGAGGTGCATGGGCCACCGATGTACCTCACGCTCGACTGGTCGGCCGCGGCAGGCTCGGTGCGCAGCCTCGCCGCGCTCAGGCCCGAGCGGGCTGTGACCGGCCACGGGCGTCCGCTTCAGGGACCGGAGCTGCGCCGCGGCCTCGACGCCCTGGCGCAGGATTTCGAGCGCGTCGCCGTGCCGGACCAGGGCCGCTACGTCGAGACGCCGGCGCGGGCCGAGGACGGCTCCGCCTACCGCTCGCCGTGAGGCCGGCGGCGATGGCGCCCGATGAGCGGGGGTGGCCCGATCCGACGCGGCCGGATGCCGATTTTCCGGTCGCGGCGGGCGTGCTGTTCGGGCTCGGACTCGGCGGCTTCTTCGACGGCATCGTGCTGCATCAGGTGCTGCAATGGCACCACATGCTCAGTTCCTGGTACCCGATCACCTCGATCGAGAACCTCGAACTCAATACGCTGTGGGACGGCATCTTCCACAGCGCGACCTACGTCTTCGTCGTGATCGGGCTGTTCATCCTGTGGCGCCGGGCGCGGGGGCGGCATCTGCGCTGGTCGAACCGGGCGCTGATCGGTAGCCTGCTCGTCGGCTGGGGGCTGTTCAACCTCGTCGAAGGGCTGATCGACCACCAGTGGCTCGGCGTTCACCACGTCAACGAGCGGGTCGACCGCGCGCACTGGCTCGCCTGGGATCTCGGCTTCCTCGCCTGGGGCCTCGCCATGCTGCTGGGCGGCGTCGGGCTGCTGCGGACCGGGCGAGGGACGGTCGCGGACCCGCCCGCGGCGCTGCGGCGATGAGGCGGGCAGGGGAGGGCGGGCCGCAGCCGGTCCTGCTGCGGCAGGCCGCTCTTCAGGGTGCGCGTCGGGGCTTGCCCTGGCTTGTCCTCGCCATGGGCCTCGGTCTCGCGACGATGCCGGCCTGGCGCGTGCTGGCCTTCGGCGTCCAGGCGAGCGTGGAGGATCTGCTGCAGATCCGCTGCCTGCCGTGGTGAGGGCGCCCGCGCGACGCTGGCTCACGTCGTCGATTGTGCCCCGCGCTCCGCCTCCTTCGTGCCCGGCACCGGCCCCTTCGCCGCGACGTGCCGCACGAAAGCATCGACCCAGGCGTCGAAGCGGGCCATCGCCGCCGCCTCAAGGGCCATGTCGTCGGCCTGGTCGTCGGCGTAAGGGCGGCCGATCCCCGTCGCGGCATGGCTCCAGAGGGGGTCCGGCACCTCGATCCCGCTGTAGCGGCACTGCCAGACGAGGCCCTGATAGGCGAGGCGCTGGTCGCCGCCATAGGGTTCCCGATCCGGATCGAACCAATCCTTGTGTCGCAGGATCCTGGGACGTCCCGCCGCGTCGAGTTCGTTGCCGCCCTCGTTGCCGTAGCAGAAGAAGGCGGCGCTGCGCCCTTCCAGGTGATTTCTCGTCAGCTCGGGCCAGAGGGCGGAGCGCTCCAGCGCCTGCGCCTTGAGCGTACTCTTCTTGTCGATCAGGTCGGGCCGCGGATTGCCGCCGCTCATGCAGACGAGCCGGTCGAACAGCGCCTTGAGGTTCGTGGTCGGCCCGTACCACCAGACCGGACCGATGAAGGCCCAGGCATCCGCCCGGGCGAGCCGCGGATAGAGCCGCTCGTTCCACATCAGGTCGGGCTGGTGGTCGCTGTCCGGACCGTAGCAGTTGCAGGGCCAGACGCAGAGCGCCATCGAGGTGCCGACGCAGCCGTTGCAGCCCTGGATCTTCGGCTTGCCGTGCTCGTTGCCGAGATCGACGTGGTCGGCCTGCCATGCCGGCGGCAGCCGCGCCAGCATCCGGTGCATCAGGAAGCGCGCCTTGCCGTCGAGTCCGGGGCAGCCGTCGAGCCGCCGGGCGGAGCCCGCCACCAAGAGCACCTTGAGCGGGCGCTCTTCGAGCACGAGCGCTTCCGCGGCGGCGGCGAGATCATCCAAGGGGCGCCGGTCCTCTGGCCTGGGACATTGCGTCGAGGGTCAGGTGAGGGGTCGAACCTCGGTCGCCCGGCGCAGTTCCCGGCTGCGTGCATCCGCGCCGCCCTTCGCGCCCGGCGTCCGATCGGCTAAACGAGCCGTTGATCAGTGTCTCTCACGGGACTCGACTTCGCCGTCGCGGCCGACCGGCAGAGGGGCATCTCGTGAGACATTCCCGGACGGCAGGAAGCGGATCTCGATGACGGCAGGCGCGAATCAGGCGGCGCAGGCACAAGGGGCGCAGAGCGGCTTCACCGCGATCGTGCTCGCGGCGGGCAAGGGGACGCGGATGCGCTCCGACCGGCCCAAGGTGCTCCACGAACTCGCTCACCGCTCCATGCTCGGACACGTGCTGGCCGCCGTGCAGGAGGCCGGTGCCTCCCGCCTCGCCGTGGTGGTCGAGCCTGGCCGGGAGGACGTCGCGCGCGAGATCGAGCGCATGGCGCCCGGCGCCGGCGTCCATCCCCAGGCCGAGCGCCTCGGCACGGCGCATGCCGTACTCGCCGCCCGTGCGGCGCTGGAGGGCGGGCAGGACGTGATCGTCGCCTTCGGCGACACGCCGCTGATCACCGCCGAGACCTACGCGCGGTTGCGTGCGCCCTTGCGCGAGGGCGCGGCGGTGGCGGTGCTGGCCTTCGAGGCCGCCGACCCGACCGGCTACGGGCGGGTGCTGACGCGAGGGGGCCGCGTGCTGGCGATCCGCGAGGAGAAGGACGCCTCGGAGGCCGAGCGGACGGTGCGCCTGTCCAATGCCGGGCTGATGGCGCTCTCGGGTGCCCACGCCCTCGGCCTCTTGGAGCGGATCGGCAACGACAACGCCAACCGCGAGTACTACCTCACCGACGCGGTGGCGCTGGCCGTCGCAGACGGACTTTCCGTCGCCGTGGTGCCGGTGGCCGAGGCGGAGGCGCAGGGCGTCAACGACCGGGTGCAGCTCAGCCAGGCCGAGGCCACGATCCAGGCCCGCCTGCGCCGGGCGGCCCAACTCGGCGGGGCGACGCTGATCGCGCCCGAGACGGTGTTCCTGAGCGTCGATACGGTTCTCGGGCGCGACGTCGTCGTCGAGCCGCACTGCGTGTTCGGCCCCGGCGTGGTCGTCGGCGACGGCTGCACCATCCGCGCCTTCTCGCACCTGCACGACGCCCGGCTGATGGAGGGCGCCGATATCGGCCCGCACGTGCGCCTGCGCGCCGGCGCGGTGCTGGAGGCGGGCGTGCATCTCGGCAACTTCGTCGAGGTCAAGAACGCGACCCTGCACGCGGGCGCCAAGGCCTCGCACCTGAGCTATCTCGGCGATGCCGAGGTGGGGGCGGGCGCCAATATCGGGGCGGGTACCATCACCTGCAACTACGACGGCGTGTCGAAGCACCGCACGTTCATCGGCGCGGGTGCCTTCATCGGCTCGAACTCCGCCCTTGTGGCGCCGGTGAGCGTCGGCGCGGGGGCGCTGGTCGGGGCCGGTTCGGTCATCACCCGCGACGTGCCGGCGGACGCCCTCGCCGTGGCGCGGGGGCGGCAGGTCACCCGCGAAGGGGCGGCCAGGACGCTGCGCGAGACGCGGAAGGCGGCCAAGGCCGCCCGCGACGCTCGGACGAGCTGAGCGGCGGAGCGTCGAGACACGACGCGGCAGGCGCTGGTCTTCTCGCGCCGCGATCCGTACAAGCCCTTCCATCCGCGCCACGCTTCGGGCCGGGCTCTTGCATCGCAGGGCGCCGGCCCGGGCGGCCATCCCATCGTGGGATGGATCGGCGCATCTTCGATCGGGCGGCTTCAGGATCGGCCATGTGCGGAATCGTCGGCATCGTCGGGCGTGAGTCGGTCGCGGACGCGTTGATCGAGTCGCTGCGGCGACTTGAATATCGCGGCTACGACTCGGCCGGCGTCGCCACCCTGGAGCGGGGCCGGCTCGACCGCCGCCGTGCGGAGGGCAAGCTCTCGAACCTGCAGCGCAAACTCGTCCAATCGCCGCTGCCGGGCGCCATCGGGATCGGCCATACCCGCTGGGCGACGCACGGGCGCCCGAACGAGACCAACGCCCACCCGCACGCCACCGCGCGGCTGGCCGTAGTCCATAACGGCATCATCGAGAATTTCCGGGCGCTGAAGGGCGAGCTCGAGGCCGCGGGCGTACGCTTCGAGAGCGAGACCGACACCGAGGTCGTGGCGCAGCTCGTCACCCGGCTGATGGAGCAGGGGCTCGGGCCCGTGGCCGCCGTCGAGGCGGCGCTGCCCCGCCTGCACGGCGCCTTCGCCCTGGCCTTCCTGTTCGCGGGCGAGGAGGACTTCCTGATCGGCGCCCGCCACGGCGCGCCGCTGGCCATCGGCTACGGGCAGGGCGAGACCTATCTCGGCTCGGATGCCCTGGCCCTGGCGCCGTTCACCGACGAGATCACCTATCTCGAAGAGGGCGACTGGGCGATCCTGACCCGTGACGGCGCCGAGATCTGGGACCGGAGCGGCACCGTCGTCCGCCGGCCGCGCCAGAGAATCGCGACGCAAGCCTTCCTCGTCGACAAGGGCAATCATCGCCACTTCATGGCGAAGGAGATCCACGAGCAGCCGGAAGTCGTCGGCCGCACGCTCGCCCACTACATCGACATGGCGCGCGGTCAGGTGGTCCTGCAGGAGACCCTGCCCTTCGATTTCGCCCGGCTCTCGCGCCTCTCGATCACCGCCTGCGGCACCGCCTACTACGCCGGCCTGGTGGCCAAGTACTGGTTCGAGACCCTGGCGCGGCTGCCGGTCGAGATCGACGTCGCCTCCGAGACCCGCTACCGCGAGCCGCCGCTGGAGCGGGACGGGCTGACGCTGGTGATCTCGCAATCGGGCGAGACCGCCGACACGCTCGCCTCCCTGCGCTACGCCAAGGCGCAGGGCCAGCACACGCTGGCGGTGGTCAACGTGCCGACCTCGACCATCGCCCGGGAATCCTCGGCGGTGATGCCGACCTTCGCCGGTCCCGAGATCGGCGTGGCGTCCACGAAGGCCTTCTCCTGCCAGCTCACGGTGCTGCTCTGTCTCGCGCTCGCCGCGGGACGGGCCCGCGGCACGCTGGATGCGGAGCGCGAGCGCGCCATCGTCGATGCGCTCGTCACCGCCCCGGGCCTGATGGCCGAGGCGGTGAAGATGGAGGCTGAGGTGGAGACGCTCGCCCGCGAGATCGCCAGGGCCCGCGACGTGCTCTATCTCGGACGCGGCACGAGCTATCCGATGGCGCTGGAGGGCGCCCTGAAGCTGAAGGAGATCAGCTACATCCACGCGGAGGGGTATGCGGCGGGCGAACTCAAGCACGGGCCGATCGCCCTGATTGACGAGAGCGTGCCGGTGATCGTGATCGCCCCGCACGACGCGATCTTCGAGAAGACGGTGTCGAACATGCAGGAGGTCGCCGCCCGCGGCGGCCGGATCATCCTCATCGGCGACGCGAAGGGCGCGGCCGCCGCCGGGCTCGACATGATGGCGACGCTGACCATGCCGGACGTCGATCCGGTGATCGCGCCGATCGTCTACGCGGTGCCGATCCAGCTCATCGCCTACCACACCGCCGTCTTCATGGGCAAAGACGTCGATCAGCCGCGCAACTTGGCGAAGTCGGTGACGGTCGAGTGATTCGGTCGCGGTCTCGATCGGCCGCGGATCCCTGCCTTCGCGCGGCGCGCGCGGCAGGGAATGCCACTCGGCGCATCGATCCGGGATCCGGATCGATGCGCTTTTGAAAAAATCAGGTGCGCCAGGGGTGATCGGGCAGCTCGGTGTCGCCGATCGCGCTGGCGCCCGCGAGCGCCACCGCATCGTCGTTCTCCACCGACGAGCCGCTGACGCCGATGGCGCCCGACATCTCGCCGTCCGCATCGACGATCGGGATGCCGCCGGGGAAGGTGATCAGGCCCTGGTTGGAGTGCTCGATGCCGTAGAGCGAGCCGCCGGGCTGCGATAGCGAGCCGATCTGCCCCGTCTTCATGCCGAAAAAGACGGACGTCTTGGCTTTCTTCTGGGCAATGTCGATGGAGCCGACCCAGGCGCCGTCCATACGATGGAAGGCCTTCAGGTTGCCGCCGGAATCGACCACGGCGATACACATCTGCGTGCCGAGTTCGACCGCCTTGGCGCGCGCGGCTTGAATCGCTTTTTCCGCCTGCTCGATGGTGACGTGCATCGCGTCCACTCCTTGAAACTTGGCCACAACGGGCTGCATCGAGGTAAGTTTTCGCCGCCCTCGATCAAGTTGCCTCGCGCACCACTGATCCGAAACGGCGCGATCCCGTCGGGATGGCGGATTCGGACCCCGCGCAAATGGGACTTGCGCACCGGCCGCTCTTGAGCCGTTCGAGCGCAGCCGCTAGGTCTCTGCCCGGAGAGCCGGAGGCCGGGATGCGCCGTCCGCCCGCTCGTTCCGCCTCCCCGAGGTGCATGCGTGGCGCCGACCCTCTCGCCGATTCCGGACGCTCCGGAACCCGCCTCGTCCAAGACGCGCGTCAGCGCCCGCGGCCGGCTGCGGACCTACTTCCTCACCGGCGTGATCGTCGCGGGGCCGCTCGCGATCACGATCTACATCACGTGGTGGTTCATCGCCCTGATCGACGGCTGGGTGAAGCCGCTGGTGCCGGCGAGCTACCTGCCCGACCATTACCTGCCGTTCTCGATTCCGGGGCTGGGGCTCCTCATCGCCTTCGTGGCGGTGACCCTGCTCGGCTTTCTCACCGCCAATCTCGTCGGACGCTCGGTGGTCGAGTTCGGCGAGGTGCTGCTCGCCCGGACGCCCGTGATCTCCGGTCTCTATCGCGGCCTGCGCCAGATCTTCGAGACCCTGTTCTCGGCCAACGGCACCTCGTTCCGCACCGTCGGGCTCGTCGAGTTCCCGGTGAAGGGGACGTGGTCGGTGGTGTTCCTCTCGGCCCCCGCGGCGAACGAGGTGCAGGGGGCGCTCCAGGCCAAGGAGGGCGGCGCGCACGACTATGTCGGCGTCTTCCTGCCCTGCGCGCCCAATCCCACCACGGGGTTCTTCTTCTACCTGCCGCGGGCGGAGATCGTGGAGATCAATATCAGCGTCGACGACGCGGCCAAGCTCGTGATGTCGGCGGGCGTGATCCAGCCGGAGGATCCACGCGCCGGCTTCCACGCCATGGCCGCCTCCCTGCGGCAGGCCCAGATGGCGGAGGCCGACGTGGCCCCCGAAACGGAAAAAGCGCGCCGGGAACCGGCGCGCTCGGATCTCTGAGGCCGTTCTCGAGGCGCTCTCGCCTCAGTGGTGCAGCGAGGCCTTCTCGACCGGCAACGTCGGCGGGGTCGCGTCGGCGACCTGATGTCCGGTCACGGGCCGGGCGACCGGCGAGGACCAGTCGGTCGCGATCTGAGCGGTCAGCAGCAGCGCGAGACCCGCGCACAGCGCGTTGGCCGCGAGCCAGAGCCGGCGCGAGGATTGCCGCACGGCGCTGACGAGCGCGTCGGTCGTGGTCTCGTCGCGCGTCTCGCGATCCGTGATCGGCATGAGCCAGGGTTCGACGGAGAGCGCGTCGGCTCCCCAATTCTCGGAGGAACCCGGCAGGCGTTGGAACGGCGCGATCGACATCGCGATCCTCCTTTTTTCCAGTGACACCCCGGTCTACGAGGCCGTTTGTTCATCTCCAGTTAAGCGGCAATTGGGGCAGATACAAGGTATTTTCGACCACTCTGCCTGGCTCAGACCTCAAGTCTTGGCTCGGGTTCGGCTCTTAAGGTGTTGATTTTTCTGGCAAAACGCTGCGTCCTCGCGCAGCGTTGCCGCAGCCGTTCACCGTTTCGTGCCAAGGCGGGGTTTCTGAACGGGCCGTTCAGATTCGCGCCGTTCTCGAACGGAAATCTGAACGACCCGGTTTACCCCGCCTCGATCAGCCGGATCGCCGCCTCGCGCTCGAACAGGTAGAGCAGCACCCGGAGCGCCCGGCCGCGCTCGCTCTGGAGGCGCGGGTCACGCTCCACGATCAGCCGCGCATCGTCGCGGGCAGCCTCCAAGAGATCGCCGTCGCTCTCCAGCCGTGCGAGGCGGAAGGCGGCCATGCCGGATTGACGCGTGCCGAGCACCTCGCCCTCGCCGCGCAGGCGCAAGTCATCCTCGGCGATGCGAAAGCCGTCCTCGCTCGATCGCATCATCTCGAGCCGCGCCTTGGCGACCTGTCCCAGCGGACCGCGATAGAGGAGCAGGCAGGAGGAGGCCTTCGAGCCGCGGCCGACCCGGCCGCGGAGCTGATGCAGCTGGGCCAGCCCGAAGCGCTCGGCATGCTCGATCACCATGATGGTGGCCTCCGGCACGTCGACGCCGACCTCCACCACCGTCGTGGAGACGAGCACGCGGGTGCGGCCGGCGGCGAAGGCTTCCATCGCCGCATCCTTCTCCGGTCCCGGCATCTTGCCGTGGATCAGGCCGACCTCGTCCCCGAAATGCTTCTTGAGATCCTCGAAGCGCTCGCCCGCCGCGGCGAGATCGACATATTCCGACTCCGCCACCAGCGGACAGATCCAGTAGACCCGGTCGCCCGCCGCCAGCGCCCGGTGCAAACCCTCGACCACCTCGTCGATGCGCTCCACCGGTACGGTGATGGTCTTGATCGGCTGGCGCCCTGCGGGCTTCTCGTCGAGCACCGAGACGTCCATGTCGCCGAAGAAGGTGAGCGCGAGCGTGCGCGGGATCGGGGTCGCGGTCATCACGAGGATGTCGACCGCCTCGCCCTTGGCGCCGAGCGCGAGGCGCTGGTGCACGCCGAAGCGGTGCTGCTCGTCCACCACCGCGAGGCCGAGGTCGCGGAAGGCTACCGCTTCCTGAAACAGGGCGTGGGTGCCGACCACGATGTCGATCTCGCCCGCGGCGAGATTCGCCAGCGTCGCCCGGCGCTCGGCGGCCTTGTCCCGGCCGGTGAGCAGGCGCAGGCGCATGGCACCGGCCAGCGGCACCAGCCGCTCGTAGTGCTGGCGCGCCAGGATCTCGGTCGGCGCCATCAGCGCGGCCTGCCGCCCGGCTTCCACGGCGGAAGCCATGGCGAGCAGCGCCACCGCCGTCTTGCCGGAGCCGACATCGCCCTGGAGCAGCCGCAGCATCCGCCGCTCGGAGGCCATGTCGGCGCGGATCTCCTCCACCGCCCGCGCCTGCGCTCCCGTGAGCGCGAAGGGCAAAGCCGCCTCGACGCGCTCCTTCAGGTGCCCGTCGCCGGCATTGACCCGGCCGGGCTTGCGCCGCTGGCGGGCCCGCACCAGGGCGAGGGCGAGCTGCGAGGCCAGGAGTTCGTCGTAGGCGAGCCGCTTGCGCGCGGGGCTGGCGGGGGGCGCCTGACCCTCGACCGGGGGAGGGGGAGCCTCCTCCGGCCGGTGCTCGATGCGCAGGGCCTCGGCGAAGGGCGGGAAGCGGTTGCGGGTGAGATAGGACGTGTCCTGCCACTCCGGCAGGACGGGGAGCCGGTCGAGGGCGCCGTGGACGATGCGGCTGATCACCCGCGAGGTCAGTCCCTCGGTGGCGCCGTAGATCGGCTCGACCGCAGGCAAGCTGGCAAGCCCCGCCTCGTCGAGGATGCGCGAGGGATGCACCATCTGCCGATAGCCGTCCCATAGGTCGATCCGGCCCGAGACGTAGCGGTGGCTGCCGATCGGCAGCATCTTCTCGATGCGCCCCCGCGGCATGCCGAAGAAGACGAGGCTGATATCGCCGGTCCCGTCCTCGACCAGCACCCGGAAGGCGCGCTTGCCGAGCATCGGCGGCCGGTGGGCCACCACGGTGACGCCCAGCGTGACGGGCTCGCCCGTCGGCGCGTCGCGGATCGAGCCGCAGAGCGGCCGGGCGACGCCGCTTTGAGGTAAGTGGAACAGCAGGTCGGCGACGCGGGCCGGCCGCTCCTCGGAGCCGAGCAGTTTTTCGATGAGCGGCGCGATCTTCGGCCCGACCCCGGGCAGGCCGCGGGCGGGGGCGAAGAGCGGGTCGAGGATGCTGGGGCGAAGGCCGGGGGCGTCGTCCGCGCCGGAGCGGGGAGGGGCCGCATCGGCAGGGTGCCCGAGGGTCTGGCTGGTGTCCGAGGTCATGTGACCGGAAGCTTGGGCCTCAGAAGCGTGAGCGATACGCGGACACCGTATACCCCGCTTCACCCCTCGCCCACATCTGCGCATATGGCATCATGCGCGTGCTTCTCACCGGTTCCTCCGGCTGGCTCGGCCGGTTTCTCGCGCCGCAATTGCGGGCGGCGGGCCATGCCGTTACCGGCCTCGACGTGGCGCCCGGCGCCGAAACGCAGGTGATCGGCTCGGTGGCCGATACGGGCCTCGTGGCGAAGGTCTTCGACGCGCACGGCATCGAGGCGGTGATCCATGCCGGCGCCCTGCACAAGCCGGACATCGCCCGGTATCCGGCGCAACGATTCATCGACGTGAACGTGACCGGCACGCTCAACCTGCTGGAGGCGGCGGCGAGGGCCCGGCACGACCGCTTCGTCTTCACCTCCACGACCTCGCTGATGATCTCGCAGGCGATCCGCGACGAGACCGCCGACCATGCGGTCTGGCTCGACGAGGACTCGGGCCCGCTCGCCCCGCGCAACATCTACGGCGTGACCAAGCGCGCGGCCGAGGATCTGTGCCGGCTCTTCCATCTTGAGCACGGGCTCGCCTGTCTCAGCCTGCGCACCGCTCGCTTCTTCCCCGAGGAGGACGACACCCACCGCGACCTGTCGGGCGAGAACCGGAAGGCCAACGAATTCCTGCACCGCCGCCTCACCGTGGAGGATGCCGCCCGCGCCCACGTCGTCGCCCTGGAGCGGGCGCCGGCGATCGGCGCCGACACCTTCGTGCTCTCGGCTCCATCTCCCTTCGCGCGCGCGGACGCGCGGGCTTTGAAGGGGGATGCGGCCGGGGTGATCGCCCGGCTCTTTCCCGATGCGCCCGAACTCTACGCCCGGCGCGGCTGGCACCTGCCGAGGAGCATCGGCCGGGTCTACGACGCGTCGCGCGCCGAGCGGGTCCTGGGCTTCCGCTGCGAGACCGACTTCTCGCGCGTGCTCGATGCGCTGCGCACCGGTGCCCCGCTGCCCTTCGCTCACGACGCGGACTACGTTTCGCCGCAGGTGCGGGCCGGGGCGGGCGCTATGCGCTGACGCCGTTTGCCCGCGGCCGCACGCCCCTCTACATGCGGGTGCAGGATTACCAGGGGAAAGCCCATGTCCGGCACCACCCGCACCAGCGCCGATCTCGATCCGCGCCGCCGCCGTACGCTGTTCCGCGCGTGGCACCGCGGCATCCGCGAGATGGACCTGATCATGGGCCGCTTCGCCGATGCCGAGATCGGCGCGCTGTCCGAGGAGGAGCTGACGCAGTTCGAGGCGCTGATCGAGGTGCCCGACCGCGACCTGTTCCGCTGGCTCACCGGCGAGGACGCGACGCCGGAGAACTACGACACCGCCGTCTATCGCCGGCTCAAGGCGTTTCATCGCCACGACGCGCCGATTCATAACTGAACATCGTCGGCGAAATCCGACTTCCTTGAGCGCCGCGCCAGTTCCCTCTCCCCTCCTCAGGGGAGGGCATTCTTCCCTCGCCGCAAAAAACCGATGGCCAAGCCCCAGCCCAAGCCGCCCGCCCCCGCGCCGAAGCCGCAGACCGCCCGCTTCGCCCTGCCGAAATCGGCGCCGCTGACCAAGGCGCTCGACGCGATCCGCCGCGGCGACAGCCCGACGCTGGCCTCCGTGCCCGACGGATTCGACGCCCTGGTGGCGGCCGACCTCGCTCGCGCCCTGTCGGGCACCTTCGAGGGGCCGGCGGTGCTGGTCCACGTCGCCCGCGATTCCGGACGCTCCAACGCCTTCCAGAATGCGCTGAAATTCGTCGCCCCCGAGATCGAGGCGATGAGCTTCCCAGCCTGGGACTGCCAGCCCTACGACCGCGTCTCGCCCAACGCCGCCATCGCCGCGCAACGCATGACCGCGCTCTCGCGGCTGACCCGATCGCGCTCGTCCGAGGAGAAGCCGCGCATCCTCTGCACCACGGTGAACGCCCTGGTGCAGCGGGTGCCGCCCCGCGCCCGGGTCGCGGTCGAGACCTTCTCGGCGGCGATCGGCAACGTGGTGCCGATGGACAAGGTCGTGGCCTGGGTCGAGGCCAACGGCTTCCTACGCACGGGAACGGTGCGGGATACCGGCGAGTACGCCGTGCGCGGCGGCATTCTGGATCTCTCGCCGCCCGGCCTGCCGAACCCGATCCGCCTCGACTTCTTCGGCGACACCCTCGAATCGATCCGTGCCTTCGATCCCGAGACGCAGCGCACGGTGGGATCGCTCCGCTCCCTCGATCTCGTGCCGATGAGCGAGGTGCAGCTCACCACCGAGACGATCCGGCGCTTCCGCCAGGGCTACCTGTCGAGCTTCGGCGCGGCGACCCGCGACGATCGGCTTTACGAGACCGTGAGCGAGGGCCGCCGCTATGCCGGCCTCGAGCACTGGATGCCGCTGTTCTACGACGGCCTCGACACCCTGTTCGATTATCTCGGCGACGTGCCGATGCTGTTCGACCCGCAGGTCGAGGAGGCGGCGACCGAGCGGCTCTCCCTGATCCAGGATTACTTCCAGGCCCGCGAGGCGGCGCTGAAAAATCCGCAATCGGGTGTGGCGCCCTACAAGCCGCTGCCGCCGCGGGCGCTCTACCTCACGCCGAACGAGTGGAAGGGGAAGGTCGAGGCCGGCACGGTCGCCCGGCTCACCCCCTTCGCCCAGCCGGATTCGGATGAGCGCGCCGTCATCGATTGCGGCGCGAGGGCCGGCCGCAACTTCGCGCCCGAGCGGGCGGACGAAGCGGCCAGCGTGTTCGACGCCGCGGTGGCGCATATCCGCGACCTGCAGGCCTCCGGTCATCACGTGATCCTGGGATCCTGGTCCGACGGCTCGCGCGACCGGCTCTGCGGCGTGCTGACCGATCACGGCCTGAAAAAACCGATCGAGATCAACACCTTCGCCGCCGTGAACGCGCTCAAGCGCGGCACCGACGTGGCGGTCGCCGTCTGGGGCCTGGAATCCGGCTTCACCCTCGACAAGCTCGCGGTGGTGGCCGAGGGCGACATCCTCGGCGACCGGCTGGTGCGCCAGAAGCGCAAATCCAAGCGCCCGCAGGACATCATCCTCGAGGTCCAGGCGCTCCAGCCCGGCGACCTCGTGGTCCATGCCGACCACGGCATCGGCCGCTTCGTCGGCCTCAAGACGGTCACGGCGGCCGGCGCTCCGCACGATTGCCTGGAGCTGCAATATGCCGGCGGCCTGCTGCTGCTGCCGGTGGAGAATATCGAGCTTCTGACCCGCTACGGCTCGGAGGATTCGGAGGTCGCGCTCGACCGCCTCGGCGGCGGGGCGTGGCAGGCCCGCAAGGCCAAGATGAAGCGCCGCATCCTCGAGATGGCGGGCGAACTCATCAAGGTCGCCGCCGCGCGCTTCGTGAAGCCCGCCCCGAGTCTCAAGGCGCCGGAGGGGCTCTACGAGGAGTTCGCCGCGCGCTTCGCCTTCCAGGAGACCGAGGATCAGGCCAACGCCATCGACGCCGTGCTCGACGACCTCAATGCCGGGCGGCCGATGGACCGCCTCGTCTGCGGCGATGTCGGCTTCGGCAAGACCGAGGTGGCGCTGCGCGCCGCCTTCGCCGCGGCGATCTCCGGCAAGCAGGTGGCGGTGGTGGTGCCCACCACCCTGCTCGCCCGCCAACACTACCGGACGTTTGCCGAGCGCTTCAAAGGACTGCCGATCAACGTCGCCCAGCTCTCGCGCTTCGTCTCCGCCGGCGATCAGCGCCAGACCCGGGCGGGGCTCGCCGAGGGCAAGGTCGATATCGTGGTGGGCACCCACGCGCTGCTGGCGAAAAACGTCGCGTTCAAGGATCTCGGCCTCATCATCGTCGACGAGGAGCAGCATTTCGGTGTGGCCCACAAGGAGCGGCTGAAGGCGCTCCAGGCCGACGTCCACGTGCTGACGCTCTCGGCCACGCCGATCCCGCGCACGCTGCAGCTCGCCATGACGGGGGTGCGCGAACTCTCGATCATCGCCACGCCGCCGGTGGATCGGCTCGCCGTGCGCACCTTCGTGACGCCGTTCGACCCGCTGCTGATCCGCGAGGCGCTGCTGCGCGAGCGCTACCGCGGGGGGCAGGCGTTCTACGTCGTCCCGCGGATCGAAGACCTCGCTGAAGTCAAACGGTTCCTCGACCAAGAGATGCCTGAAGTCACCGTCGCGGTCGCCCACGGCCAGATGGCGGCGGGCCAGCTCGAAGACGTCATGACGGCCTTCTACGAGGGCAAGTACGACGTGCTGCTCTCGACCACGATCGTCGAATCCGGCCTCGACATCCCGACCGCCAACACGCTGATCGTGCACCGGGCCGACATGTTCGGTCTGGCCGCGCTCTACCAGCTCAGGGGCCGCGTCGGCCGCTCCAAGGCGCGGGCCTACGCCCTGTTCACGACGCCGGCCAACCGCCAGCTCACGGCGCAGGCCGAGCAGCGCCTCAAGGTGCTCCAGAGCCTCGACACGCTGGGCGCGGGCTTCCAGCTCGCCTCGCACGACCTCGACATCCGCGGCGCCGGCAACCTCCTGGGCGACGCCCAGTCCGGCCATATCAAGGAAGTGGGCTACGAACTCTACCAGCAGATGCTGGAGGACGCCGTCACCGCGCTCAAGGCCGGGATCGAGGAGCCGGTGGAGGAGGCGTGGTCGCCGACCATCGCCCTCGGCGCCCCCGTCACGATCCCGGAGGACTATGTCGAGGATCTCACCGTCCGCCTCGGCCTCTACCGGCGCCTCTCGACGCTGGAGAACGATGCCGAGATGGAGAGCTTCGGCGCCGAGCTGATCGACCGCTTCGGCCCGCTGCCGCCGGAGGTGGAGCAACTCCTCAAGATCGTCACCATCAAGATCCTGTGCCGCGAGGCGAATGTCGAGAAGGTGGAGGCGGGCCCCAAGGGCGTCGTCGTCCACTTCCGCGAAAAGTCCTTCGCCAACCCGCAGGGGCTCGCCGCCATGGTCGTGGAGCAGGGCTCCTTCGCCAAGGTGCGGCCGGACATGAGCCTCGTGTTCGTCCGCGAGCTCGACAGCATCCCGAAGCGCCTGAAGGAGACCACGCAGATCATGCGCGGGCTCGTCACCATCGCCAAGCGGGCGAAGAAGGCGGCGTGACAGGGCGCGAGAATCGGGTTCAACCCGCGACATCCCCTGAGCGAGGGCGCGTATCGGCAGGTCATCGCACGTGACCTGCCGATACGCCCGATGTCGCGAAAATAAATCCCTGCCTTGATAAAGCTGCGATGGAACTGCATATTGGTCTTCATCGATGCGAGGCCGGATTTTCTGGGCCGTGACGCCTCCGCAGGGCGGTTCCCATTTTCCTTCGTGATCGGTTGAACGACAAAGTCCCGTGCCGCGCGGCACAGGGCTTTTGACCTGTATCCTGCGGAGACAAGGACTTTTCATGAGCACCGGCACCGTCAAGTGGTTCAACGAGACCAAGGGCTACGGCTTCATCCAGCCCGAGGACGGCTCCAAGGACGTGTTCGTCCACATCTCCGCCGTCGAGCGCGCCGGCCTGCGCGGCCTCGCCGAGGGCCAGAAGGTGTCCTACGAACTCGAGACCGACCGCCGCTCCGGCAAGCAGTCGGCCGGACAGCTTCAGGTCGCGTGATCCGCGCCTGAGACCGACATGTCGAAGCCGCTCCCGTCGGAGCGGCTTTGCGCTTTTCCAAAGGCCGATGGCTCGCCCTTGAGCCCGGCACGATCAAGGATCCTCAGTGAGCTTCAGCAAACACAATTCCTTCGACGACCGTCGCCAGGATTCCGCCTCCGCCCGGGAGGCCATGCTCGCCCGCTTCCGCGCCCGTCCTTCCAATGATGATCCGGCCGTGCTGGCCCGCCAGGCGGAGCGCCGCGCGATCATCGTGGCCCGCGAGGAGCGGGCCAAGGAGCGCGAATTGCAGCGGCGTCTCGAGGCCGAGCGTCTGGCCGCGATCGCCGCCGCCGAGCGTGCGGCGGAGGCGGCGCGCAAGGCCGCCGAACTCGAGGCTGCCGCCGAGCGCGCCCGCCTCGCCCAGGCCAAGCAGAAGGAGGAGCGGGACGCCCGCTACGCCGCCCGCAAGGCCAAGATCAAGCTGCGCCGCTGATGTGACCCTGACCGCGAACCGGGCCGCCCGGTTCGCGCCTGCCCCGGCGCCGCGGTAGAATCGCTCTCGATCGGCTTCGTGACCGAGACCGTCTCACCCGTTGTCCTGAAGGGGCTATTTCTGCGCCGGAGCGGCATCTCGCTTCGGCGGACAGCGTTCGAGAAGACACCGACGATGCACAAGTTCAAGCTCGGCCAGCGCGTTCGCCGCGCTCAATCCTCGGCCCTCGATGAGCGCCTGGGTTTCGGCGCAGTCAGCGAGATCGTGCGCCTGATGCCCGACGATCCCACCGGCGAACCCTCCTACCGCATCCGCTCGGGCTCGGCGGAGCGCGCCGTCCGCGAGAGCGAGATCGTTGCGGCAGCCTAGCGTTCGACCGCGCACACGAAAAAAGGCGGACCTCTCGGCCCGCCGTCATTGTCCCGTTACGGGAAAGCCCTAAAGCTCGGGCTCGTTGAGGACGTAGGGTCCGATCCGGCTCTTGAGGTCGACGGGTGCACCGGCGCGGGGTCCCGCATCGTCCATCTCGATCACCGGGATGCCGCCGACCCGCATCTGCTCGCGCAGGCGATTGGCGAGCGCCGCGATGTGGGGATTCGGGCTGGCGGACAGCTGGAGGACGATCGCCGCGGGGCGGGCGATCACGGCGAGAACGTCGTCGGCCGCCTCGATCGAAGCGGTGACGCTCGCATAACCGAGCCCGGCAAGGTCGGCGGCGAGGGAGCGATCGACGGCACGGCGGCCATCGTCGACGACGAGCACTTGTTGCAGCGCACCCATAGGCTTAAGCGTTACCCCATGTCGCGCCTCGTGTGAAGAGGCACCCCGGATAACCCGCACGGCCAGGATTGGTTCGCCGGCCATGCAGATCAATCGAACATGGAATCGCGTGTCTGAAGGTGTGATGAACTGCGCTGCACCGAGTGTGGGCAGACGCGCCCCGCTGCACAGATATTCCGATTGATCCTTGATATTGCTACTGTTTTTCCTGCGGCGATGAGCGCGTGCGCGCCGCTGATGCCCGGCGCCGAGAGCCGGATTACGCAGGTGCAAAAATTTCCGGGAGAACGGCGGGTTCGGACCGCTCCACCGCCTCGATCGCGGTGGCGAGACCCGCGAACAGCACCGGCGCGTAGAAAGTCTCCTGCCAGCTTCCGTCCGGCGCCGCCGGCCGGCTTCCGCGCTGCAGCGTCGTCGCGGCGCAGGCCTGGCCGCGAAAGGCGAGGCGCCCATCCGCCTCGTGCCGCAGGGCCATCAGCGAGGCGGGGAGGGAGAGGCGCTCCGGCTTGCCGAGCACCAGCGAGATGTCGGCCGCGGTCCCGCGCCGGCCGGAGAGAAGCGCCGTCTCGTCGAAGACGACCGTGTCGATCACCGTCTCGAGCCGCAGGCTCTGCGGCCGGCCCGCGGCGCGGCTGCGGCCGGGGAGGCGCGTCGGTGCCCGGTGGATCAGAGCGACGGAGCGCAGATCCGCCGGCAGGTCGCGGCCGGCGAGATTCTTTTCGAGGAAGGCGGGAGCGACAAGGTGGGTCGGCTCCGGCCGACGCAGGGCGGCCGCGAAGGCGGCGCCGTCGAACAGGGGCATCGTCTCCAGGCTCGCGCCCGCCACGAGGGCGGCGGCGAGCCCGGTGGCGAGGCCGCGCAGGTCGTGCGGTCCGATCAGGCTGAGGATGCGCTCGCCGGGCGCGACCCGCATGGCCACGAGATGCGCGGCGGCGGCGGCCACCACCGATTCGCCGCTGCGGTAGACCGGCCGCTCGGGATCGCCGTCGACGAAGCTGACGATGCCGGCGGAAGCGGGCGCCGGTTCGGCCGGCTCCCCGGCGGGTCCGTCGAGAACGAACCGGTCGAGGTTGATCACCCCGTCCGGCACGTCGGGGCCGAAGGCGGCGAGGTAGCGCAGGCCGAAATAGCGCGCGGCGACGTTGCAGAGGCGCTGTGCCGGGGCGGCGGAGCCGACCCGCGCCTGGGTCAGCACCGCGCTGAGCGCCACGCCCTGCGCCGCGGCGAGCAGGCGCTCCTCGTCCCAGGAGACCGGCAGCAGGCAGGCGACGTGGCCGGCGGCCTCGACGGCGAGGATCGCCAGCGCGCTCTCGGCCGAGCCCGGCAGGCACAGGCCGATGCGGCTTCCCGGAGGCAGGCGCCAGCTCCGTAGGCCGCGGGCGAGGCGCTCGACGATCTCGGCGGCGGCGGCATAGGTCCAGGTGATGGCGGGTCGGTCGCTCCAGTCCGGCTTGTCGGCGGGATCGACCACCGCGATTCGGTCGGGATGGCGCCGGGCCGTGGCGGCCAGAAGACTGCCGAGGCTGATACGCCTCTGGGGAGCGGTGGCCGGGGCCGGATGCGAAGTCGTGTCGGGGAGCCCGTCGGGAGCGTCGTGCCGAATCTCGTCCCGAGCCTCGTCCCGAACCTCGTGCGACGGGTCCTTCTGAGCCTCTTGCAAAGCGCCTTGCAACGCTCCCTGCAAGGCCCGTTGCAGTGCCCCTTGCAGAGCGTCCTGCAAGGCCTGCGGCGAAGCCTCAGCCTGCGTGATAGCCCGTTGCGCCGACACTCGCGCCCGCCCTCGAAAACCACTCCGTTTGATGAACGAATAGGGTTAAGCAAGACTTAACGTTTGGTGGCCGCGGATGTCTCGCGGGGAGAGCCGGAGCCCGGAACGCCGCATGCGTCGGGGTGCCCGATTCCTGTTGAGCGCGTGGCCGCACGGTCTGTAGAATCGCGGACAGATGGGTCGGGGCCGAAGCGATGCTCGAACTTCTGCGGCGGCTGTGGGAGGTCGAGAATCTCTCACCCCACGGCATCTGTCTGCTCTGGCGCCCGGAACTGATCTGGACCCACGTCGTCTCCGACAGCCTGATCGCCTTCGCCTACTTCTCGATTCCCGTCGGGCTCGCCTACTTCGTATCCCGTCGCCGGGACGTGGTGTTCGGCTGGATGTTCTGGTCGTTCGCGGTCTTCATCACCGCCTGCGGCGCGACCCACCTCATGGCGATCTGGACGCTCTGGGTGCCGGATTACGGGCTGGAGGCGGCGGTCAAGCTCCTCACCGGCGCGGCCTCGATCGGCACGGCGGTGGCGCTCTGGGTCCTGATGCCGAAGGCGCTCACGCTGCCGTCGCCGACCCAGCTGCGCCAGGCCAACGAGGCGCTGCAGGCGCGCATCCGGGAGCGCGACGCGGCGCTCGCGGCCCTGAAAGCCGCCCATGCCGAGCGTCAACGCACCGAGGAATTGCTGCGTCAGAGCCAGAAGATGGAGGCGATCGGGCAACTCACCGGGGGCGTGGCCCACGACTTCAACAACCTGCTCAATGTGGTGCTGCTCAATCTCGACCGGGTCGAGCGCGGCCTTCCCGAGGAGAGCCCCCTGCGCAAGCGCCTGCGCGACGCGGTGAAGGGCGCCGAGCGGGCGGCGACGATGACGCACAAGCTGCTGGCCTTCGCCCGCCGCCAGCCGCTCTCGCCGGTGAGCACCGACGTCAACGCGCAGATCGCCGCCTTCGCCGAGTTCCTGCGCGGCACGATCGGCTCGCGGATCCGGCTCGAGACCGATCTCGCCCCGGACCTGCCGCGGGTAAACATCGATCCCAACCAGCTCGAGAACGCGATTCTCAACCTCGCGGTCAATGCCCGCGACGCGATGCCCGAGGGCGGGACCCTGACGCTTGCCACTCGTTCGCTGCCGGGGGGGAGGGGCTCGCCGTCGAGGTCTCGGATACCGGAACCGGGATGACGCCGGAGGTCGAGGCCCGGGCCTTCGAGCCCTTCTTCACCACGAAGCCTCTGGGCCAGGGGACCGGCCTGGGGCTCAGCCAGGTGTTCGGCTTCGCCCAGCAATCGGGCGGCAACGCCACCTTCGTGCGCGGCGACCGGGGCGGAACCACCGTGCGCCTGTCCTTCCCGGCACAGGGGCCGGCCGCGGAGCGTCCGGTGCCGACGCGCCCGTCCCCGGCCGCCGAGTCGGGCTTCGCCCCGCCGCGGCTGCCGCCGGTGGCGGTCGCGGGCTAGGGCCTCGTTGAAAAAAATCGCGGTGGCCGAGCTTTGGAGCGAGGCGAGGGGCTAAGGATATCTTCGCGGTTTTCGGCGCCTTCTGACTCTGGGCGCACGGCGACTGGCAGGACGACGAGAAGGGGGGAGCGGGGAGGAATGACCGACAAGCGGACGGTGCTCGTCGTCGAGGACGAAGAGATGCTGCTCAATGCCGTAACCATGGAGTTCGAGGATGCCGGCTTCGCCGTGCTCAGCGCGGGCACCGCGGAGGAGGCCTACGGCCTGCTTCAGGGGGCCCAGCGGGTCGATCTCCTGTTCACCGATATCCGTCTGCCGGGCCAGCTCGACGGCTGGGACCTTGCCGAGCGCGCCCGCCTGCTCCATCCGGCTCTGCCGGTGATTTACGTGACCGGCTACAGCACCGAGCAGCCCCGGCAGGTGAGCGAGAGCCTGCTGGTGATGAAGCCCTACCGCATGACCGCGATCATGAGCGCAGCGCAGCAATTGGGGGTGGCGTGAGCCGGCCGGCTCACTCCTCCCGTGCCTTCTCCCTCAACAGAAACTTCTGCACCTTGCCCGTCGAGGTCTTGGGAAGCTCGCCGAACACCACGTGGCGCGGCAGCTTGTAGGGGGCGAGGCGCTCGCGGCACCACGCCACCAGCTCCTCGGGCGTGACCTCCTTGCCCTCCTTCAGCTCGACGAAGGCGCAGGGCGTCTCCCCCCACTTCGCGTCGGGCTTGGCCACCACGGCGGCGGCCGCGACCGAGGGGTGCTTGAACAGGGCGTCCTCCACCTCGATCGAGGAGATGTTCTCGCCCCCTGAGATGATGATGTCCTTCGAGCGGTCCTTCAGCTGGATGTAGCCGTCGGGGTGCTTCACCCCGAGATCGCCGGAGCGGAACCAGCCGCCCTTGAAGGCGGCCTCCGTCGAGGCCGGATTCTTCAGGTACCCGCGCATCACCACGTTGCCGCGGAACATCACCTCGCCGAGGCTCGCGCCGTCGGCGGGCAGCGACTCCATCGTCTCGGGATCGCGCACGTCGAGCCCTTCCAGCACGGGGTAGCGCACGCCCTGGCGGGCCTTCTTCCGCGCACGCTCGTCCGGCGGCAGCGCGTCCCATTCCTCGTGCCACGCATTGACCACCGCCGGGCCGTAAGTCTCGGTCAGGCCGTAGAGGTGCGTGACGTCGAAGCCGGCCTCGCCCATGGCGGCGAGCACCGCCTCGGGCGGCGGCGCGGCGGCGGTAAGGAAGTGGACCCGGCGGGGGAGGGGACGTTTCTGTGCGTCGGGAGCGTTGAGCAGCGTCGACATCACGATCGGCGCCCCCGACAGATGGGTGACGCCGTGCTCGGCGAGCGCCGCGTACATCGCGGGCGCCCGCACCTGCCGCAGGCAGACATGGGTGCCGGCGACGACCGAGAGCGTCCAGGGGAAGCACCAGCCGTTGCAGTGGAACATCGGCAGGGTCCAGAGATAGACCGCGTGCTGCGGCAGCCCGGCGGTAATGACGTTGCCGAGCGAGAGCAGGGCCGCGCCGCGGTGGTGGTAGACCACGCCCTTCGGATCGCCGGTGGTGCCGGAGGTGTAGTTGAGCGAGATCGCGTCCCACTCGTCCGCCGGCATCGCCCAAGCGTAGTCGGGATCGCCGCCGGCGAGGAATGCCTCGTAGTCAATCTCGCCCAGGGCCGTGCCCTCGCCGGCGAAGTCCGGATCGTCGTAATCGATGACGAGAGGCGAGACGCCCGCCTTGTCGAGCGCCTCGCGGCCGATCTTCGCGAATTCGCGGTCGACGATGAACACCTTGGCCTCGCCGTGGTCGAGGCAGAAGGCCAGAGCCGCCGCGTCGAGCCGGGTGTTGAGGGTGTTGAGCACCGCTCCCGTCATCGGCACGCCGTAGTGGCACTCGATCATCGCCGGCGTGTTGGCCAACAGCACCGCCACGGTGTCGCCGCGGCCGATGCCGCGCGCCGACAGGGCCGCACCGAGACGGCGGCAGCGGGCATAGAGTTCGGCATAGGGCCGGCGCAGGGACCCGTGGATCACCGCGACCCGGTCCGGGAAGGTTCGGGCGGCGCGGTCGAGATAGGTCAGCGGCGTGAGCGGCTGGAAGTTCGCGGGATTCCGGTCGAGATCCCGATCGTACATCGTCGCGCGCGCCATCGCCCTCGTCTCCGTTTCCGCGACGAGATTAGCTGAGCCCGGCGGGCGATCAACGGCATCAAAAAGGCCCCGCGGGCGCGTGCCCGGGAGCCTTGTCTGTTCGAGGAGTGGAGGGCGAGAGCAGCCGGCGGCGGCTGATCAGCGCTCCCGGCCGCTGAGGAGCTTCTCCAGGGCGGCGAGCCCGCTGCGCTCGGCTGCCTCTTCCGTGGTCTGCACCCGGTCGGCGCGCTGGAAGAGCTTGCCGTTCCGGCGGATGGCCCAGGTGAAGTGCCCGGCGGGGCGCTCGCAGGCTTCGATTTCGAGGGTGTAGGGATTTGCGCTGTTGTTTGCCATGAGCGGGATATAGGGTCGCCCTCCCGGTCCGGCTACCCACCTCGCGCATGGTTGCGTTGCTTTCGGCGTGCGCCCCCGCGTCCGGCGGGGCTTCGCGGCGAAGCCCGGCCGGAGCCGTCGCGCAGGGCCCGGCCGCATTTGACAATCCGGGCGGGATCACCGACACGGCGCCCCGGCCGGATGCGGGCCGTCCACCGGCCTGAATCGTCCCGCGCGCCCGAGCCGCCGATGCCCGTACCCTCCCGCCCGAGCCAGACCGTGCCGAAAGCGGGCAGTCCCCACCGATGACGAGCCTCAGCGTCGGCCCGTCCGCTGCGCCGCGGACGGATTTTTTCCGGCCGCTTGCCGGTGCGCTGAGCCTTGCGGACCGGGTGCTGTCCTTCGGGGCGGCGAGCCATGTCCGGGCCTGCCTCCTGCTCCTGTGTCTCGGGCTCGCGAGCTTCCTGCCGGGCTTCGCCTCGCTCCAGCCGATGGACCGGGACGAGCCGCGCTTCGCGCAAGCCTCCAAGCAGATGCTGGAGACCGGCGATTTCGTCGATATCCGCTTCCAGGCCGAGGCGCGCCACAAGAAGCCGGTCGGGATCTACTGGGTGCAGGCCGCCGCTGTGGCGGTCGGCGAAGCGCTCGGGGTGCCGGCGGCCCGCACGCAGATCGGGCTCTACCGGATCCCCTCGCTCGTCGGCGCGCTGGCGGCGATCCTGCTGACCTACTGGGCGGGCTTGGCCCTGCTCGACCGGCGCCGGGCGCTGCTCGCCGCGGCGCTCTTCGGCGCCTGCATCATGCTCTCGGCCGAAGCCCGGCTCGCCAAGACCGACGCGCTCCTCACCGCCTGTTCGGTCGCCGCCCTCGGTGCGCTCGCCCGCGCCTGGCTCGGGCGGGCCCGGCTGGAGCGGCGGCGCGGCCCCGCCTCGCTCGGAACGGCGCTCGTCTTCTGGCTCGGTTTGGCGCTCGGTATCCTCGTGAAGGGGCCGATGGTGCCGCTGTTTGCCGGCCTCACCGCCCTCGTCCTCTGCCTGCGCGAGGGCTCGGTCCGCTGGCTCCTCGACCTGCGCCCGCGCCTGGGCCTCGTCCTCACCCTCGCCGTCGTGGCGCCCTGGTTCCTGGCGATCGCCTGGAAGAGCGGCGGCGCCTTCTTCGGCGAGGCGGTGGGGCGCGACATGCTCGGCAAGGTCGGCTCCGGCGCCGAGAAGCACTGGGGCCCGCCCGGCGCCTACGCGCTCGCCTTCTTCGCCACCTTCTGGCCCGGTGCCGCCTTCGCTGCCCTGGCCATTCCCTTCGCCTGGGCGCGGCGGGGGGAAGAGGCGGTGGCGCTGCTGCTCGCCTGGATCGTGCCGATGTGGCTGATCTTCGAGGCGGTGCCGACCAAGCTGCCGCACTACGTGCTGCCCCTGATGCCGGCGGTGGCGATCCTCACCGTACTGGCCCTGTCGCGCGGCGCGCTCGATCCGCGCCGTCCGGGGGCGCGCTGGGTGGCGGGTCTCGTGGTGCTGATTCCGGTGGGACTGACGCTGGGCCTGAGCCTCGCCGCGTGGCGCCTCGATCACGTGCTGCCGCTGGCCGCCCTGCCGCTGCTGCTGATCGCCTGCGCCCTCGCCGCCCTGGCCTGGGCCGCCTTCGCCCGCGGCGCCGGGGAGGGCGCTCTGGTCCTCGGCGTCGCCGCCTCGGTGCTGCTGTCGGGCGCCGTGTTCGGCCTGGCCCAGCCGGTGCTGCAGAGCCTCAAGGTCTCGCCGCGGCTCGCCGCGATCCGCGACGCCCTGCCCTGCGCGGAGGCGCGGGTGGCGAGCCTGGGGCTTCGCGAGCCGAGCCTCGTCTTCACCATCGGCACGGATCTGGCCATGCTGAATTCCGGCGCGGAGGCCGCCGCCTTCCTGCGTGAGGGCGGCTGCCGCCTCGTGCTGGTCGAGGACCGGTTCGCCGCCGAATTCACCGCCGCGCAAGGCGGGCAGCCGCTGAGCCCCGCCGGCCGGGTCACCGGCTTCAACATCAACGGCGGCAAGCCGGTCGGGGTCTCCGCCTACGCCGCGCGGCCGGGCGTCACACCATGAGCATGATCAGCGAGACCGAGCCGCCGCGCCTCAGCGTGGTGGTGCCGGTGAAGAACGAGGCCGGCAACATCGAGGCCCTGGTGGCCGAGATCGGCCATGCCTGCCAGAGCCTCGCGCCCTTCGAGGTCATCTACGTCGATGACGGCTCGACGGACGACACCCTGGCCACGCTCCAGGGATTGCGGCGAAAGCACCCCTGGCTCCGGGTGGTGCGCCATGACCGCAGCGGCGGCCAGAGCGGGGCGGTACGCAGCGGCGTGCTGCGCGCCCGAGCCCCCGTCATCGCGACCCTCGACGGCGACGGCCAGAACGACCCGTCCTTCATCCCCGTCCTCTACGCCGCCCTCGAACAGGGCGGCGCGGGCGTCGGCCTCGCGCAGGGCCAGAGGGTTGGCCGGAAAGGCGCCTGGAAGCAGTTCCAGTCGCGCATCGCCAACGGCGTGCGCGGAAAGATCCTGAAGGACGCCACCCGCGACACCGGTTGCGGGCTCAAGGTGTTCCGCCGCGAGGTCTACCTCGCGCTGCCCTATTTCGACGCGCTCCACCGCTTCATGCCGGCCCTCGTCACCCGCGAGGGGTTCGGCGTGGTCCACCGCGACGTGGTCGACCGGCCGCGCTTCACCGGCCGCTCGAATTACGGGATGTTCGACCGGCTCTGGGTCGGCATCCTCGATCTGGCCGGCGTCTGGTGGCTGATCCGGCGGAGGCGCCCGGCCCCGCGGGCCGAAGACGTGCCGCAGAGCGAGACCCGGTGACCCCATGCTGATCCAGCTCGCCGAGGATCTCCCGGCCTATTTCTACGACGTGTTCGTCACCCGCTTCGATTTCTGGCTGGTGTTCGGCATCGCGGCGCAACTCGTGTTCGGCTCGCGCTTCATCCTGCAGTGGATCGCCAGCGAGCGGGCGGGCAAGAGCGTGATGCCGCTCTCGTTCTGGTTCCTGTCGATCGCGGGCGGGCTGATGACCCTGGTCTACGGCTTCGTGCGCCGCGAGCCGGTGATCATCATCGGGCAGGGGCTGTCGACCTTCATCTACCTGCGCAACCTCGCCCTGATCTTCCGCGAGCGCCGCCGCGCCCGCAGGGCCTGAGGCGGTCCGACGGCATGTTCCAGACCGCGGCGGGCGATCCGGACAGCATCGCCCACATCATCCAGGTGGCGCTCGCCCCCGCCTTCCTGCTCTCGGCGCTGGCGACCCTGCTCAACGTGTTCTCGACCCGCCTCGGCCGCGTCGCTGACAAGGTCGATGCCCTCTCGGCCACCCTGCCCGGGGCGAACGGGGAGGGGCGGGCGGTGCTCGACCGGCGTCTCGCCTACCTGCGGCGGCGCTCGCTCCTGCTCGACCTCGCCGTGGTGCTGGCGAGCTTGGGCGGCGTGATGACGGGCGCCGCGGTGCTGACGCTGTTCGTCGGCGCGCTCAGGGATGCCTCCGCCGCCTCGGTGCTGTTCGCCTGCTTCGGCCTCGCGCTCGTCTGCACCATCCTGGCGATCCTGGCCTTCCTCGCCGAGATCCTTCTGGCCGGAAGGGGCGTGCGCCTGGAGGTCGAGCGCAAGCAGGATCGGGCGGGATAATCAGGGTTTCGAAAGGGCAAGCCCTTTCGCGGGTCCAGGGTGGAGCCCTGGAGGACCGACGAAGTCGTAATCCTCCGCCCGCAGCCGCTCGGTGCCGCGCACGTAATCGCCCACCGTCCCGGGCCAGAGCGTGCGGTTGCGGCCCGCACGGTCGAGATACCAGCTGCCGCAGCCGCCCCGCGTCCAGATACTGTCCCGCATCCGCGCATCGACCTCGGCGCGGAAGCGCGCCTGTGCCTGCGGGCGCACCTCCAGCACGCCGCCGGAATGGCCGTGCAGGCGCTGCAGCGCGTCGAGGACGTGAGCGACCTGCGCCTCGACCATCAGCAGCACCGAGTTGTGGCCGAGCCCGGTATTGGGGCCGAGCAGCAGGAAGAAGTTCGGAAAGCCCGCCACCGAGAGGCCGCGGAAGGCATCCGCCCCGTCCTTCCACGCCTGGATCAGGCTCACGCCGTCCCGGCCGATCACCTCGGTGCGCAGCAGGCTGCCGCCGGGGGAGAAGCCGGTGGCGAAGATGAGGACGTCGAGGGGGTGTTCGGCGCCGTCCGCAGTGACGATGCCGTGGGGCCGAACCGCGCGGATCGGCGCGGTGACGAGGCTCGCATTGGGGCGGGCCAGCGCCGGATAGTAGTCGTCGGAGAGCAGCACCCGCTTGCAGCCGAGGCGGTAGTCCGGCGTCAGCTGCCGGCGCAGATCCGGGTCGGCGACCGAGGCGGCGAGGTGGCGGCGGGCCATGGCCTCGGCGAGCGCGGTGACGCGCGAGA
The DNA here is from genome assembly GCF_014199985.1 of Methylorubrum rhodesianum. GTDB lineage: Bacteria > Pseudomonadota > Alphaproteobacteria > Rhizobiales > Beijerinckiaceae > Methylobacterium > Methylobacterium rhodesianum. Next base: position 402,100 of record NZ_JACHOS010000003.1, read on the forward strand.
CGCGGGTGAAACCGGCGAAGGCCGCGACCTCGCGGCGCCAGAACAGCGAGGCACGGTAGAGCCGGCGCAGGGGTGAAAGCCGCATGAGGCGTCGGCGCCCGTTCCCTACCGGGCGGTCGCCGCGGGGCAGGATCCAGGGGGCCGAGCGCTGGAACTGGGTGAGATGGGCGACGCGATCGACGATCTCCGGCACGAACTGGACCGCGCTCGCGCCCGTGCCGATCACGCCGACGCGCTTGTCCCGCAGATCGCAGGAGTGATCCCAGGTCGCCGAGTGGAAGGCGGTGCCGGCGAAGGTCTCCAGGCCGGGCAGGCGGGGCAGGGCCGGGTGGTGCAGGGCGCCCATCGCGCCCACGAGCACGCGCGCCGCGACCGTCCCTCGGTCGGTCTCGACCCGCCACAGGCCCGCCGCCGCGTCGAAGACGGCGCGCCCCACGCGGGTCTCCAGGCGCAGGAGCGGCGCGAGGCCGTGCTCGGCCACGAGGCCCTCGAGATAGGCCGCGATCTCGGATTGCGGCGCGAACAGGCGCGACCAGTCGGATTTCGGGGCGAAGGAGAGCGAGTAGAGATGCGAGGGGACGTCGCAGGCGGCGCCCGGATAGGTGTTCTCCCGCCACGTGCCGCCGACGCCCGCGGCCTTCTCCAGCACGAGGAGGCGCTCGAACCCGGCCTGCCGCGCGCGGATCGCCATGGCGAGGCCGGAGAAGCCGGCGCCGACGATGACGAGATCGAGGGGCGCCTCGTTCACGCCGCGTCCTCCGTTCGGTGGGCGCTGTCGGGCAGGGCGCGGCGCAGGAAGATCGCCGCCGCATCGAGGGAGCGGCGTGCCTCGGGCAGGAAGCTCTCGGCGAGTTGCCAGGCATGCGCCACCACGGGGAAGACGGTGAGTTCGACCGGCACGCCCGCGGCCTTAGCCTTCTCGGCCAGCCGCAGGGAATCGTCGCGCAGGAGCTCGCGGGCGCCGACATGGATCAGGAGCGGCGGGAAACCCGCGAAGTCGGCCTCGATCGGCGAGGCGCGCGGGTCGGCGGGATCGGCGCCGGAGAGATAGGCCGGCACGAGCCGCATCAGCGATTCCGGCCGGAACATCGCGTCGCGGCGGCAGTTCGCGCGGAACGAGGCGCTGCGGCCGATCAGATCGGTGGCCGGCGAGAACAGGGCCGCCGCCGCGGGCGGCCTCAGCCCGAGGCGGCGCGCCTCGATGATCGTGACCAGTGCCAGGGTGCCGCCCGCCGAATCCCCGGCGACGACCGCCGGCCCGGCCTGCGCCAGCGCGCTCCAGACGGCGGTGCAATCCTCGACCGCGGCGGGGAAGGGATGCTCCGGCGCCAGCCGGTAATCCGGCGTGAACACCCGGAAGCCGGCCCTGGCGAAGCGCCCGGTGACCGGACGATAGACCTGCGCCGAGCAGGCGATGAAGCCGCCCCCGTGGAGATAGAGCAGGGTGGGGCGCTCGCCCTCCCTTCCTTTGACCTGCGCCCACTCGCCGGGCACGCCGCCGACTTCGCCGGGGGTAAAGGCGACGCCGGGCGGCTCCGGGAACCGGGCGCCCTCGAAGGCGCGGCGGATCGCGTAGACATCGAGGGTGTTCCCGAGCCGCCGCTTCACCGCGAGGCGGATGGCGAGGTCGTAGATATGAGCGCGCAGGCTCGCCATGGTCACGATCCCGAAGTCACGTGTCTCGAACGGCGCGGCGGATCAGCGACCAGTAGCGCACCGGCATCAGGCGCTGGATCAGCAGGGCGCGGCGGGCGTCGGCGCCGATCACCACGCGGGGCGCCCGCGCCTCGATCCCGCGCAGGATCGCGGCGGCGGCCGCCTCCGGGCGCAGGGTCAGCAGGCGCTCGAAGGCAGCGAGCCCCTCGGCGGCGGCCCGCGGATCCATGGCGCGGGGCGTGCGGGCGTTGCGGGCGATGGCGGTGGCGACACCGCCCGGATGCACGAGCGTCACGCCGAGCCCGGTGCCCTCGAATTCGTGGCGCAGGGCCTCGGTGAAGCCGCGCACCGCGAACTTGCTCGCCGCGTAGGCCGCCTGCCCCGCCGGCGCGATGATGCCGAACACGCTCGACAGGTTGACGATCTGCGCCTGGGGCTCGGCCCGCAGCAGCGGCAGGCAGGCATGGGTCAGCCGCATCACCGCGTGCAGGTTCACGTCCATCAGCCAGTCGATATCGGCCGGATGCGTCTCCTCGAACCGGCCGCCGAGCGCCACGCCGGCATTGTTGACGAGAAGCTGCAGGCCGCCGTGACGGGTCCGGACCGCCTCCGGCAGGGCGAGCAACGCCTCGCGGTCGGCGAGATCGAGGACGTGCTCGCTGACCGCGACGCCGGCGGCGCGGGCGGCCCGCGCCGTCTCGGCGAGGCCCGGTGCGTCCCGGTCGGCGAGCGCCAGGGCGCAGCCGCGTTCCGCGAGCGCGAGGCTCAGCGCCGCGCCGATGCCGCTCGCCGCCCCCGTGACGAGGGCGATCCGGCCTCGCAGGACGAAGCGCTGCGCCATGCTCTCAGGCCTCCGGGGGCAGGGGGCGGGTGCCGTAGGCCCCGGCCATCGTCTCGATCTCGGCCAGCTTGGCGTGAAGCGCCGACCAGTCGTCGGCCTCCGCGATCGGCGCCCAGAGCGCCTCGACCTCGTCGATCAGCATCGTGCAGGGCTTTTCGCGGGCGAAGTAGGGATGGTCAAGGTTGGCCGTCGCGGACGGCCGCATCGCCTGCAGCGCGGCGTGGACCGGGCGGAAGGCGTCGCTGGCATAGTGCTCACCCGCCGGGCTCCGGGCCGCGCGGGGCTCGCTCGCCAAGCCGCCGCGCCAGTCGAAGAACACCTGCTCGAACGGGGCGCGGCTCTTCTCCAGGAAGGCCCAGAACGCGCCCACCAGCCGGTGGACCGCCCCCTCGCCCTCCCCGTCGATCGGTGTGACGCCGAGCCGGAGCAGGAGTGTCTCGGCGAAGGCGTCCTGGAGCGCCGGGCCGAAGGTCTTCAGCCCCGCCTCCAGCCGCTCCTTCGGCACGAGGCCGAGCAGACAGTCGGCCAGCCGGCTCAGGTTCCAGAACAGGGCCTCGGGCTGGCGGCCGAAGCTGTAGAGGCCCCATTCGTCGAAATAGGCGGCGGTGAAGGACGGGTCGTGATACGGCGCGAAGCGCCAGGGGCCGTAATCGAAGCTCTCGCCGGTGACGTTGATGTTGTCGGTGTTGAGCACGCCGTGAACGAAGCCCGCGGCCATCCACTGCGCGCCCATCCGCGCCACCCGCGCCGTCATCGCCTCGAAGAACCGGGCCGCCCGCTCGGCCGGCTCGGCCTCCCGGATGCCGGGATAGGAGGTCTCGACCACGTGGTCGACGAGGCGGGCGATCGCCTCGGGCTGTTCGAGGAACAGGAAGCGCTGGAAGGTGCCGATGCGCAGATGGGAATGCGAGAGGCGCACCAGCACCGCCGAGCGAGCCGGGGAGGGCTCGTCGCCCCGCTCCAGCGCCTCGCCGGTCTCGATCAGGCTGAACGACTTCGAGGTCTCGACGCCGAGCGCCTCCAGCATGGCGGTGGCGAGCACCTCGCGCACGCCGCCCTTCAGGGTGAGCCGCCCGTCCGCCCCGCGCGACCAGGGCGTCGTGCCGCTGCCCTTGGTGCCGAGATCGAGCAGCCGCCCGTCGCGCAGGTCGTGGAGTTGCGCGAACAGGAAGCCGCGCCCGTCGCCGAGATCGGGGTTGTAGGAGCGGAACTGGTGGCCGTGATACCGCAGCGCCAGCGGCCGCTCGAACGAGCCGGGCAGGGGGGTGAAGCGCGCGAAATGCGCGATCCATTGCGCGTCCGACAGATCGTCGAGCCCGATCCGCCGCGCCCAGGCCTGATTGCGGTAGCGCAGGATCGCCGATGGGAAGTCGGCGGGCGCCACGACGTCGGAGAAGTCGGGTCCGAGGTCGGCGTGGCGGCGCGAGGGGCGGTGCGTGGGCAGGGGTTCGGCTCCGGTGCGGTGGGAGGAGTCGGGCAGGCGAGGGGGTTACGTCAAGCCGACGAACGGGTGAACCCGTCGGCGGCGGGGGACGATCCCATCACGGAATGGGTGCCGTGCCCTCCCCCCGCTATCCCGGCTCCGTCCCGGCATGGCATCGGATCGCAACGAGCCCCGAGCACGGATTTCCCCGCGTGACCCAAGGCACCCCCGGCGCCCGCGCCTCCGCAGCGGCCTACCCGATCCTGACGCTGACCACCCTGCTATGGGCGGGCAACACGGTGGCCGGCAAATGGGCGGTCGGCGCGGTCTCGCCGCAGGTGCTGACCACCCTGCGCTGGGCCTTCGCCTTCGCGGTGCTGGCGGTGGTGGCGCGCCGCGCCATCCTGGCGGACCGGGACCGGCTGATGCAGCGCTGGCCCTACCTGTTCCTGATGGGGGCCTGCGGCTTCACGATCTTCGCGAGCCTGTTCTACGCCGCCAGCACCTATACCAGCGCGGTCAACGTCTCCCTGATCCAGGGGGCGATCCCGGTCTTCGTCATGGCGCTGAACTTCGTCGTGCGGCGGGTGCCGGTCCGGGCCGGGCAGCTGCTGGGCGCCGCAATTACGCTGGTGGGCGTCGCGGTGGCGACGACCCACGGCGATCTCGCGGTGCTGGCCCATCTTGGCCTCAATCTCGGCGACGGGCTGATGCTCGTCGCAAGCCTCGTCTATGCCGGCTACACCGTGGCGCTGGCCGGGCGGCCGGCGGTGTCGGGGCTCGCCTTCTTCACCGCTTTGGCGCTGGCCGCTCTCCTCACCTCGCTGCCGCCGCTGGCCGCCGAATGGGCGCTCGGCCGCTCGATCTGGCCCACCACCGCGACGGCCTGGGCCATCGTCGCCTTCGTCGCGCTCGGTCCCTCTCTGCTGGCGCAGCTCTCCTTCATCCGCGGCGTCGAGCTGATCGGGCCGAACCGGGCCGGACTGTTCGTGAACCTCGTGCCGGTCTTCGGTGCGGGGCTCGCCGTCCTGCTGGCGGGTGAACCCTTCGGCGGGGCCGAGACGCTGGCGCTGCTTCTCGTGCTCGGCGGCATCCTCATCGCCGAGACCGCCGGGCGGCGCCCGGCGCGGGTCGGGAGCCAGGGCAGGCGTCTTTGAGGGCAGAAGTCTTTGAACGCGGAGCAGGATCAGCGCAGGGGAGGGGGGCTGATCCGCCCGATCTGCGAGGAAGGATCGAAGATCATCTCAGCCGTTACTGTCCGGAGGGCGGCCGAAAAATCTGCGCAGGGTTGGATGGGTCACAGATCGGGCTTGAAAAACCGCTAGAGTTCTTTCGAATCACATCTGCGGATCTTTCTCGTCCACATGTCGTCTCCCCTCACCCCCGCCCTCGGACGGCGGCCCGTGCCGCTTTGGCTCGGCGACGTCGCCGCCCTGGGCGCGACGGGTGCCGCGGTGGCCCTGCGCCACGCCCTGGACGACGTGCTGCCGCCGGGCTTTCCGTTCCTGACCTTCTTCCCGGCGGTGATCCTGACGACGTTCTTCTTCGGCCTGCGGCCGGGGATCGTTTGCGCGGTGCTCTCGGGGCTCGCCGCGTGGTACCTCTTCATCGGCGAGGCCAACACCTTCCTGCTCGATGCGCAGACCGGGCTGGCACTCGCCTTCTACGCCTTCATCGTCGCCGTCGACATCGCGCTCATCCACCTGATGCGCGTCGCGGGCGAGCGCCTGGGCGCGGAGCGGGCGGTGAGCGCGCAGCTCTACGAGCAGCAGCGCACCATGTTCCAGGAGCTGCAGCACCGGGTCGCCAACAACATGCAGTTCGTGGCGGCCCTGCTCGCCCTGCAACGGCGCAAGGTCGTCGAGAACCCGCAGGAAGCGGTCGGCGTCTTCGACGAGGCGCAGACCCGGCTGGAGACGATCGCGCGCATCCATCGCCGCCTCTACGACCCGGCCCTGGTCGACCTGCCCATCGGCCAGTACCTGCAGGAGCTCTGCACCGACCTGCTCGACGCCACGGGGGCGCGCAACATCGTCTGCCTCGTCGACGTTCCGCCGGTGCGCCTCAATCTCGCCCGCCTCACCACCCTCTCGCTCCTCGTGGTCGAGGTGGTGACGAATGCCCTGAAGCATGCCTTCCAGGCGAGCGGGCGCGGCACCATCACCATCCGGCTGGAAACCCTCGAGGGCGGACAGGCGGCCCTCAGCATCGCCGACGACGGTCCGGGCATCCCCGCCGGTTTCGACCCGGCGGCGAGCCGCAGCCTCGGCTTCCGGATCGTCCAGGGCCTGGCCGCCCAGCTCGACGGCACGCTGACCTACGCCAACGAGGGCGGCACCGTGGTCCGCCTCGTCTTCGCCACCGGCCCCGCGCCGGCCGCGGCCTGACCGAGGGATAGGGTGTCCGCGTGAGGGCAGGGCACCTTCGATCGGCACGGGCGATACTGTTTCCGGTTGATTCCTTCGGTGCTGCTTCCCGTCATTCCGGGGCGCCGTAGGCGAACCCGGAATCCACGATTGGGCCGAACGCCATGTTCCAGCCGCGTATCGCGGGTGGATCCCGGGTTCCGCTGTGCGGCCCCGGGATGACGGGGGTGGGGCTGAACCGAAGCGATCAGCCGGAAACGGTATGAGACGGACGCCCGGGCGCCCGATCCGGCACCGATGCCTCGCCGCCCAAGCCTCAAGTGACTGCATCCGAGCTGTTCGCATAAGATATATTATGGAACATGAAGACGGGTGCAGGCCGCCTTTCGGGTTTCGTTAACTATAAATTCCCGGCATTTTCCCGGCCCTTCGCTCACGGTTGCCGACGCGACCGCCGATGCCGGTGCGGGACTTGCGGTGAATCCCTCGCAAACGTCACAATCGTCGGGCAACCGTTCGCCATGTCGTCCCGCATGCTGTCCTCACGCACGCTTCCCGGCCTGATCCTCGCCAGCGCCCTCGCCGGCCCGCTCGGCGTCTCCGGGGCCGGCGCGCAACCCGATGCGCCGCCCGTCTCGGCATCGCTCCCGGCGCTGCAGAAACCGACCTCCAGCGAGCGCCTGCCGGCCAAGCTCGCCCGGCTCGCCTCCCTGCTCGGACGGGACGGCGACGTGCGGATCGTGGCCTTCGGCTCCTCCTCGACGGAAGGGGCGGGCGCCTCGTCGCCGGCCATGGCCTACCCTGCCCTGCTGGAGCGCGACCTCGAGGAGCGCCTGCAGATCGGCGCGTCGAGCCGCCGCTCCATCACCGTGATCAACCGCGGCAAGGGCGGCGACACCTCCGAGGCGATGGCGCGGCGTCTGGAGCGCGACGTGCTGGCCGAGCGGCCGGATCTCGTGGTCTGGCAGACCGGCAGCAACGATCCGCTCGCGGGCGTCCCGCTCGAGCGCTTCGTCGAGCTGACCCGTGCGGGCATTCTGGCGATCCGAGCGACCGGGGCCGACGTGGTGGTGATGGACCAGCAATGGTGCCAGAAGCTCACGGGCGTGGCAGGTGCCGAGCGCTACGGCGAGGCGCTGCACGCCCTGGCCGCCGAACTCGGCGTGCCGGTGATCCGCCGCCGCGCCCTGATGCAGTCCTGGGTCACCCACGGCCTGATGACCCCGGCCCAGATGATCGGCCCCGACGGCCTTCACATGACCGATGCCGGCTACCGCCAGCTCGCCAAGGCCGCCGCTGCCCAGATCCTCGTCGGTGCCGGCCTGATCCAGCCCTCGCTCGCCCGGAACTGACACCGGGGCTGACACCGGAACTGACTGGGGCAGGGTGGCTTTTCCGTTCAGAAGGCCCCCTCCCCGCCTAATCGGGCCGTCCCATGAAGCAGGCCGAATTGACCGAGGCGGCGCTCGCCGCCTTCCTCGACGCGTTCTACGCCCGGGTGCGCCGCGACCCGCTGATCGGGCCTGTCTTCGCCCGAAAGATCCCGGACGAGGCGTGGCCGCGCCATCTCGCCACGATCCGCGACTTCTGGTCTTCGGTGCTGCTGAAGACCGGCCGCTACAAGGGCAACCCGTTCGGCCGCCATCTCGGCATCGAGGGAATCGACCCGGCGCATTTCGCGCGCTGGCTCGGCCTGTTCGAGGAGACCGTCAGGGAGGTCTTCGAGCCGGAGATCGCGGGCGCGATCGTCGAGCGCGCGCACCGCATCGGCGACAGCCTCAAGGCCGGCCTGTTCTTCCGGCCCGAGCTGCGCGGCGTTCGCGCCTGACGCCTCAGAGATCGACCGTCGCCGTCAGCCCGTCATGGGCCGGCACCACGTTCGCCGGCAGCTTCCTGGCCAGCGTCGCGTAGTCGAGGTCGGTGTGGAGGTTCGTCAGGATGGCGCGGCGCGGCGCGACCTCCTCGATCAGCGCCAGCGCGTCCGAGACCGAGTAGTGCGACGGGTGAGGGGTCTCGCGCAGGGCATCGATGATGAGCAGATCGAGGCCGTGCAGGCGGGCCTTGGCCGCCTCGGGCATCACGCTCACATCCGGCGCGTAGGCGGCGGGGCCGAAGTGGAATCCGTGGGCGATCTCGTTGCCGTGCTCCATGCTGAAGGCCTCCGCCTCGATCGGGCCGCCCGCGCCGGCGATGGTCAGCGGTTCGGCTGCCTGCAGTTCGTGCAGGTCGAGGATCGGCGGGTAGAGGCTGCCCGGCGGCGTCTCGAAGGCGTAGCCGAACCGCTTGATCAGCATGGCGCGCGTGAGGGGGTCGGCGTGGACCGGGATGCGCCGGCGCATGTGGATGACGAGCGGGCGCACGTCGTCGATGCCGTGGGTGTGGTCGGCGTGGGCGTGGGTGTAGAGCAGGGCGTCGAGGCGGGTGACGCCGGCATCGATGAGCTGCTCGCGCAGGTCCGGCGAGGTGTCGACCAGCACCGTGGTGGTCCCCTCCCCTTGCGAGTGGCCGTCTTGCTCACGACCGCTTCCCTGCCGCCGCTCGACCAGCAGCGAGCAGCGGCGGCGGCGGTTGCGCGGGTCGGCCGGGTCGCAGGCGCCCCAGCCGTAGCCGACCCGCGGCACGCCGCCGGACGAGCCGCAGCCGAGGATGCGCAGGCTCAGGCTCGGCATGCGCCCTCCCCCCTCCTCATGCGGCGACCCCGTCGATCGCCGCGGCCTTGGAGAACAGCCGGTAGAAGTTCGCCGTGCTGCGCGCGCAAAAGTCCTCGAAGGACAGGTCGAGGGTCCTGGCTAGGACCCGCGCGGTGTCGGCGGTGTAGGCCGGCTCGCAGCGCCGGCCGCGGTGCGGCTCGGGGGCGAGGAACGGCGCGTCGGTCTCGACCAGGATGCGGTCGAGGGGCACGGCGCGGGCGATGTCGCGCAGGGCGTCGGAGCGGCGGAAGGTGACGATGCCGGAGAAGGACACCGACAGGCCGAGCTCGACCCCGACCTGCGCCAGCCGCGCGCCCGACGAGAAGCAGTGCAGCACCGCCTTGAACGGTGTCCTGGCCATCTCGTCGGTGAGCACCGCCTCCATATGCGCATCGGCGTCGCGGGAATGGATCACCAGCGGCAGGCCGGAGAGGCGGGCCGCCTCGATATGGGCGCGCAGCACCCGCTCCTGCACCGCCTCCGGCGCGGCGTCCTCGTAATGATAGTCGAGCCCCGCCTCGCCGATGCCGACGCAACGCGGCGCGGCGGCGAGCGCGGCGATCGTGTCCGCCGGCACGTCCGGCTCCTCGGCGGCGCCGTGCGGATGGGTGCCGACCGTGTACCAGACCGCCGCGTTCGCCTCGGCGAGCGCGCGGTAGCTGTCCGCCTTGGCGACTCGCGTCGAGATGGTCAGCAGGCGCGTCACGCCGGCCTCAGCCGCGCGGGCGATCACGCCGGGGATGTCCTCGGCGAAATCAGGGAAGTCGAGATGGCAGTGGCTGTCGACCAGCATGGTCTGTTCGGCGGATTTCTTCTTCGGAGAGGAGCGATGCGGGGACGGCGGCCCGCGTCAGGCCGTCGCCTCCGGCTTCTCGAAACGGGGGAAGATCGGGGCCGGGGCAGGCAGCGCCGTGCCGGCCCGCAGACGGTGCTCGGCGCTGGTGAAGGCGAAGCTGCGCTGGTCCACCGGCACGGCGAGCAGGTCGAGCAGCGCCCCGCCCGCCGTCGGCACGAAGGGCTGCACCATCAGGCCGACCCGGCGCAGGGTCTCGACCGTGACGTAGAGCACCGTGCTCATCCGCGCCGGATCGCTCTTGCGTAAGCGCCACGGCTCCTCGGAGGCGAAGTACCGGTTGGCCTCGCCGACCACGGACCAGATCTCGGCGAGGATCGCGTGCAGGGCGAGATTCTGCATCAGCGCCCGCGCCGTCTCCGGCAGCGCCGCGGCGGCGGCGAGCAGGCGCTCGTCGGCCTCCGTGAAGGCACCCGGCTCCGGTACGGCGCCCTCGCAGTTCTTGGCGATCATCGAGAGCGAGCGCTGGGCGAGATTGCCGAGATCGTTGGCGAGGTCCGCATTGATGCGGTTGATGATCACCTCGTGGTCGTAATTGCCGTCGCTGCCGAACGGGGCCTCGCGCAGGAGGAAATAGCGCACCGGATCGACGCCGTAGGTGCCGACGAGATCAAGCGGATCGACCACGTTGCCGAGCGACTTCGAAATCTTCTCGCCGCGGCTGAGGAAGAAGCCGTGGCCGAAGATGCGCTTCGGCAGCGGCAAGCCGGCCGACATCAGGAAGGCCGGCCAGTAGACCGCGTGGAAGCGGACGATGTCCTTGCCGATGATGTGCAGGCTCGCGGGCCAGAACCGGGCGTTCGGCGCCTCCGCATCGGGAAAGCCCGTCACCGTCAGGTAGTTGGTGAGCGCATCGACCCAGACATACATGACGTGGCCCGGCCGGCCCGGCACCGGCACCCCCCAGTCGAAGGTGGTGCGGCTCATCGACAGATCCTTGAGGCCGGAGCGCACGAAGCTCGCGACCTCGTTCATCCGCGTCTCGGGGCCGAGGAAGTCCGGCTGCTCCGCGTAGAGCTTGAGCAGGCGGTCCTGGTAGTTGGAGAGGCGGAAGAGATAGTTCTCCTCCTCCATCCACTCGACGGGCGTGTCCGTCTTGATCGAGCGGCGGCCGCCGTCGGGACCGACCACGGTCTCGGCCTCGTCGTAATAGGCCTCGTCGCGCACCGAGTACCAGCCGGCATACTTGGCGAGATAGATGTCGCCGTTGGCCTCCATGCGCCGCCACAGCTCCTGCGCGGCGGCGTAGTGCTCGGGCTCGGTCGTGCGGATGAAGCGGTCGTAGGTGCAGTCGAGCCGGTCGGCCACCGCCTTGAAGCGCCCGGCCATGTCGTCGACGAAGGCGCGCGGCGTCACACCGGCCTTGGCCGCCGTCTGCTGGATCTTGAGGCCGTGCTCGTCGGTGCCGGTGGTGAACAGCACGTCGCGCCCGTCGAGGCGGTGGAAGCGGGCGATGGCGTCGGTGGCGATCACCTCGTAGGCGTGACCGATATGCGGCGCGCCGTTGGGGTAGGAGATCGCCGTGGTGATGAGGAAGGGCTCGTTCGCCTTCTCGCTCGCGCTCACGTCAGAAGATGTCCCGGGTGCGAAGGGTCAGTCGGACTCAGGAGCCTTGTGGCGCGAAAACGTCCCGCGACGCAACCGGACGGCCGAGCACCGAGGGCCCTTATACTGAGAGCTCTTGCCGAGAGTTTGCCGAGAGTTCTTGCCGAGAGCTCTTGCGACGTCTCGACGGATCCGCAGATGCGCGAAAGCCCCGCCGGGGATCCGGCGGGGCTTTCGCGTCGTGATGGGCTCGGAGAGTGCTCGGCCGAGCGTCGAGAGCGCTCAGGCGGCGCGGCGGGCGGCCAGCGGCGCGGCGTTCTCGTTGCCGACCTTGACGGCGCCGCGCTTGGCGGCGGGCGCAGCCCCCCCGATGGCGGCGAACTCGCCGGCGGAAGCAGTGCCGGCCTTCGGGCCGAGGCGGTCGGCCACCAGGGTGACCAGGGCGATGTTGGCCGCACCGGCGGCGACGGCAGCGAAGAGAGCCAGAGAGATCATGGGAGCGTCCTGTCCGGTCCGTGAAGCGTGTTGCGTTGCAGCGTATGTGCCACCGCGCTGCACGGTTTGGTATACCAGACACCAAATGCCAGACATTCGCTCAATGCATGGATGGGGGCTTGGCGGGGGCGAGCCCCGAGTTTTTTGCAATATGGTGCGCATTATCTCGCTGGTCTGATCTATTTTGCATGGACACGCCGCCGAATGTCGGTTTAATCCTGGCCCATGATGAGGCGGTCGAATAGTGTCGCTCCGGCTAGAACCATGAGCGTCAACCGCCCTTAGGCTTCTCCGAGGAAGGTTCGCATGTCCGTCGCCAAGATCCGCGAGTCCGACGAGCATTGGATCGAGCTTCCGGAGCCGGATCTTGAGCGCTATTTCCTGTGCTCGCGCGGCCAAGCTGCCAACGACAACCGTCGTTCCTCGGCGGAAACCTTGCGGGCCGTGCAGGTTTGTGCCTGCGTCGCCCTGATCGGGGCGGCCACGCTCATCGGTGCTCTGGTCTGACCGAAATCCTCGGGTCGAGCGCGCTGCACGAAGCTGAACACGAAAAAGGCGCCTCGCGGCGCCTTCTTCGTTTCGGCGGCCTGACGGCCGGCTTCACGCAGCCTTGCGACCGCCCTTGCCCTTGGCTTCGCCCTCACCGGCGCCCTGCGAGCCCTCGGCATTGAGGCTCTCGGCGATCTGGGTGAGCAGCTGGTCGGTCTTCTTCTCTTCCTGCAGGGTCTCGTCGAGCAGCTTGGCGGCGTCGGCGTAGCCGAGTTGGCTCGCCCAGGTCTTCAGCGTGCCGTAGCGGGCGATCTCGTAGTGCTCGACGGCCTGGGCACAGGCCGCGAGCACGGCATCGGCGGCGGGGCTGTCCTCGAAATCCTCAAGGTCCTCCTCCATCTCCGCGGTGAGGCCCTGCATCGCCTCGCAGGTCTTGGCGCGGGCCGCCTTGCCGATGATGTCGAACACCTGCTGCAGGCGCTCGACCTGGCCGGCGCTTTCCTCGGCATGCGTCTCGAAGGCTCGGCGCAGCTCCTCGTGCTCGGCCGCCTTGGCCGACTTCTTCAAGGCACGTACGGACTGCTTTTCCGCATAATAGACGTCTTTCAGCGTCTCGTAGAACGCATCATGCAAAGTCTTCTGCTTGGTCGCCATGGCGGTCCGTCTCCGGATTGTCGAACGTGGTGGCTGCGGTTGCAGTCGAGCCGGCAGCCTGTTCCGGAAAAACACCAAGCTCGGCCTTTGGGTCCTCAAATTATATCGGGGAAGATTCGAAATTTTCGGGAACTTTCGGCCTTCGACATCGCGCCGCGAACGAACCATCCTTGCGCAACCGAGGCCTGTCCCGCGGTGCCGTCCGTGTTGCCGCCGGAGCCCGGTACTTCGTCGAGCTGCTGCGGAGCGCCGAACCGGCTCCGCTCTCCGCGGCAGGACGCCATCGCGAGGCCGCGGCCCTTGTGGGCCGGCACCTCATCCCGTTCCTCGGCGGTTGCGGCGTTGAGATCGACCGTGGCTGTTTCCGGTCCGGACGGAACGTCAGGCTCGTTAGCCTGATCCGCCCTTCCGCCGCCGGCGGGCTGTTGCCGAATGGCAGCAGGCGCCGATGAAAGCCGTCGTCACACCAAAACGGCCCAAGTCTTTGTTACGGGTCGTATCCGAAGCCGGCGGAAATCCGTCGCGTCCGCCGGGGTCGGAAACGCAGCGTCATGCTTGCACGTCTTGCCAGGATGCTGCCCAAGCCGGCACGGACGGCGCCGCTGGTCGCCGGGCATCCGTCCTCCGGTGCCGGACCGGGAATCGCCCTGGAGGCCGGGCGCGTCCACGGCCCAGCCGGCAGCCGCGCGGCGGCGGGACTTGCCAATATCCAGATCCTGCGCGGGCTCGCGGCGGCGACGGTGCTCGTCCATCACGCGGCGGTCTACGCTCAGATCCTGCGCGGCGCGGACCCTCTGTTCCCGACCTTCGCCGCGATGCTGGGGCTATGGGGGGTCGCCGTCTTCTTTGCGATTTCCGGGACCCTCATGGCGGGGCTCGTGGTGCGCGACCGCCCCCTGCTGTTCCTGGCGCACCGGATCTCACGGATCTTCCCGACCTACCTCGCGGTCGTGGCCTTGTTCGCCGCGCTGTTCGCAGCCCTCGGCCTGAGCTTGGGCGGTCTCACTCCGCTCTCCCTATCGCTCGCGCCCGCGGGGCCGCGCAGCTATCCGCTCAATGTCGAGTGGACCCTCGCCTTCGAGACGAGCTTCTATGTCGGCCTGTTCCTGCTGGCGAGTGCCGGGCTTGCCCGCCGGATCGTGCCGATGGCCGTCCTCTGGCTGGCCCTGCTCGCGGCGGCCTTCCTGCTGCTGCCGGCGGCCTCGCGCGATCTGGTCCTGCCGCCGGCCTACATGCTGCCGGTGGCGGCGGCCTGCCTGCCCTTCGCAGGCGGCCTGCTTCTGCCCCGGCTGATCGCCTCCGGTCGGATGACACCGGCGGCCGGGTGGCTCGCTCTACCGCTGTTCGCCGCCTGCCTCATCGTCGAGCGCGATGGGGCGCGCTGGCTGGGCGGGATCGCGGCGGTGCTGCTCGTGGGGGCCGCGGCCTCGGGCCGTCAGGCCCGGGGCGAGGGCGCCGTGACGCGGGCGGCGCTCTCCCTCGGGGATGCGAGCTACGTGCTCTACCTCGTCCACGTTCCGGTGCTGGTGCTGACCGCCCGTGCCGTGCCCGCCCACTGGTCCGGGCTCGCCTACGGCGTCATCGCCGTCGTGGTCGCGCTCGGACTCGCCGCGCTGCTCGGGCCCGTCGACGTGGCGCTCTACCGCGCCCTGCGCCGTCGCATCGACGCGGCCGCGCCCGTCACCCTCAAGCGCTGGCTCGCCGCCTACCTGCTGACGTTTGCCGCTTGTGCCGCCTGGGGCAGCGGGGAGACCGCCCGCAACGACTGGCACGAGAGACGGGCGCGCGCGGCGCTCGCCGCCCTGCCCGCCGAAACGTGGGCCGGCGCAGAGGCAGCCACCGCGGCGATCGAGGGCCGGGGCCTCGCTCTTTCTCCCTCGATGCGGGGCGCGCTGGAGGGCATCGAGCCCGCCTCGCCGGTCGAGTCCGTGGTCTCAGGCTACGCCTTCGATCCGGCGCGCCCGAAGCAGACCTACCTGCTCGCCGTCTACTGCTCCGGCCGGCTGATCGGCCTCGATCGGCCGCGCCGGACGCGCAAGGACTTGGCCGCCGTGACCGGCCTGGGGCGTCCGGGCCGCCGGATCGGCTTCCTGATGCAGATTCCCGCCGCCGCCTGCGCGGCGGATCCTGCCCCGGTCGCGGTCGCCATCGATACGGAGGGGCGGATGGCCGTGCTGGCCGCGCCGAAGCGTTGAACCGCTTTCCATCCGCCTCGGCCGACCTTGCCGGATCGGCGGATGGCGCTTGTGCTCAAGCCCGGGCGGCCGCCGCGAGCTCGCGGAAGGCCCCGAGTACCAGCGGCCGGCGGTCGAGATTGTAGATCGCGGCCTCGCGGGCGGAGGCTGCGATGCGCTCGGCCGCCTCGACGAGCCCGATCAGACGGGCCGGACCCTCGCCCTGGCGGCGGTCGAGTTCGGCCGCGACGTGGCGCTGGATCGCCTCCAGGGCCGTGGCGAGCAGGGGTTCGGCGTCGCGGCCGGCCAGCGTCTCGGCAAGCTTGAGGACGCGCCGCCCATCGGGTTCGGGCAGGCCGGCCAGCAGGGCGGACACCTCGGCCTCGACCGCGGCGGTGGCGGGATCGAGCAGGGCCACGGCGCGGGCGACCGAGCCCTCGCAGAGCGCCGCCGCCCGTGCCAGAGCCGCCGCGTCGGGCCGGGCGAAGGGAGGCGGGAACCCCTCGATCACCGCGCGGATATCGGTCTCGGCCAGTGGGCGCAGCGCCAGGGCCCGGCAGCGGGAGCGGATCGTCGGCAGCAGGCGGCCGGGCGCGTGGGAGACGATGAGGAAGATCGCGCGCGGCGGCGGCTCCTCGATCATCTTGAGGAGCGCGTTGGCGCTGTTGGCGTTGAGGTCCTCGGCGCTGTCGACGATGCAGACGCGCCAGCCCCCCTCCCCGCCCGCGGTGGCGCCGAACAGGGCGAGCGCCTCGCGGGCGGCGTCGACCGAGATGCGCGTCGGCAGGGTCTTGGCGCCGGGCGCCTGGACCCGGCGCAGGGCGATGAGGTTCGGATGCGACAGGGCCGCCACCTGCCGCGCGGCCGGATGATCCTCCGGCACGTCGAGGGATTCGGGGGAGGGGAGCGTGCGCGGGTCGGCCACGAGCCGGCGCGCGACGCGATAGGCGAGCGTCGCCTTGCCGATGCCGGCGGGGCCGCCGATCAGCCAGGCGTGGTGGAGGCGGCCCGAGGCCAGGGCGGCGGCGAAGGCGGCCTCGGCCTGGGTCTGGCCGAGGAGCCGGGTCTGCTCGCGGGGGCGGGGGATGTTGGCGAGGTCGCCCGCCTCGGCTTCCGTGCGGGCGGTATCGCGGGCGCTGCTGCGGGCAGAATCAGGCCGCATGGCCCTGCCCTTCCCCCGGCGCCGGAACGCGCTGCGGAAGCAGATCCGGCCGCCACGCGGAGACGGCTTCGCGGATCCGAGCCTCGACCGCGTCGGGGCCGGGATCCGCATCGATGACGCGGCAGCGCTCCGGCTCGGCCGCGGCGATGGCGCGGAAGGCCGCCCGCAGCCGCTCGTGGAAGCGCAGGCCCTCCGCCTCGAAACGGTCGGCGGGTTTCCCCTCCCCGCGGCTGTGCGCCCGGGCGAGCCCGGCCTCGGGCGGCAGGTCGAGGATCAGGGTGAGATCCGGGCGCAGGTCCCCCAGCGTCACCCGCTCGAGGCTGGCGATCAGTCCCGGCGCCAGGCCGCCCGCCGCGCCCTGGTAGGCGCGGGTCGAGTCGGAGAACCGGTCGCACAGCACGATCGCGCCGCGGGCGAGTGCGGGGCGGATCAGATTCTCGATGTGGTCGATGCGGGCGGCGGCGAACATCAGCGCCTCGGCGAAGGGCCCGTAGGGCTTGGCCACGCCCCGCAGCAGCGCCGCGCGCAGCTCCTCCGCCCGCTTGGTGCCGCCGGGCTCGCGGGTGGTCACGACCTCACGCCCGCTCGCCTGCCTCAGGGCCTCGGCGAGACGTGCGATCTGGGTGGACTTGCCCGCCCCCTCCCCGCCCTCGAAGGTGATGAAGACGCCCGGCGGCGCATCGCTCGACATGGGATGCGGGCTAGCACAGCGCGAGGCGCGGCGCGACCGTGGCTCAAGCGCTTTCCCGCGAGGCGGAGGCCGGTTCAGCGAAGGACAGCGCGTTGAAAACAGAGGCCTGGAGACGCAGACGTGATGCGGTCCCGTCGGCGTCCCTAGGCCGCTGCCCCTCTGCGTCCCGTCAGCCAGGAGGCGGCGAGCACCACGAGCCCGACGGCGGCGATCAGCAGGGTCGAGGCGGCGTTGATCTCCGGGTTCACCCCGAGGCGGACCTGGCTGTAGATCCGCATCGGCAGGGTGGTGGCGCCGGGGCCGGAGACGAAGCTCGCGATCACGAGGTCGTCGAGCGACAGGGTGAAGGCGAGCAGGAACCCGGCCGCGACCGAGGGCGCGATCAGCGGCAGGGTGATGCCGAAGAAGACGCGGGCCGGCCCCGCGCCGAGATCGGCCGCCGCCTCCTCCAGCGAGCGGTCGAGGCCCTTCAGGCGGGCGCCGACCACGACCGCGACGAAGCCGGTGGCGAAGGTCGCGTGCGCGATGACGAGGGTACCGATGCCCCGGTCGAGGCCGATGCCGACGAACAGCAGGAGCAGCGACAGGCCGGTGATGACTTCCGGCATCACCATCGGCGCGTAGAGAAGTCCGGTATAGGCGCCGCGCCCCCGGAAGCGCCCGTGCCGGTCGAGGGCGAGCGCCGCGCAGGTGCCGAGCACCCCGGCGATGCTGGCCGAGAGCAGAGCGACCTTGAGCGAGACGAGGGCGGCGGCGATCAGCGGCCCGTCCCGGAACAGCACGCCGTACCACTCGGTCGAGAACCCGCCCCAGACCGTGACGAGCTTCGACGCGTTGAACGAGTAGACGATCAGCACCCCGATCGGCGCGTAGAGGAAGGCCAGCGCCAGGATCAGCACCGTGCGGGCGAAGAGACTCATCGCTGAGCCCCCTCCGCCGCTTCCTCGCGGCGCAGCTCCGCCTCGCGGAACAGCACCACGGGCCCGACCACGAGGATCAGCAGCAGCACGGCGACCGCGGAGGCGAGCGGCCAGTCGCGGTTGGAGAAGAACTCGCTCCACAGGACGCGCCCGAGCATCAGCGTGTCCGAGCCGCCGAGGAGATCGGGGATGATGAACTCGCCGACCATGGGGATGAAGCAGAGCAGCGCCCCGGCGGCGAGGCCGGGCAGGCTCAGCGGCAGGGTGACGGTGAAGAAGGCCCGCGCCCGCCCGGCGCCGAGATCGGCGGCGGCCTCGGTGAGCGCGGGGTCGAGCCGGCTCATCACCGCGTAGAGCGGCAGCACCATGAAGGGCAGGTAGGCGTAGGTGAGCCCGATCAGCACGCCGAAGGGGCTGTCGAGGATCGGCAGCGGCGCGGCGATCAGCCCGAGTTTGATGAGGGCGGCGTTGAGCAGCCCCTCGGGCTTGAGAATCGCGATCCAGGCATAGACGCGGATGAGAAAGCTCGTCCAGAACGGCACGATGACGAGCGCCACCAGGATCGGCTGCCAGCGCGCCGAGGCGCGGGCCATGGCGTAGGCCGTGGGCGTGCCGATCAGGACGAGGATCGCGGTGGCGAGCGCGGCGTAGCCCAGCGAGGAGAGAGCGGCGTCGCGGTAGAGCGCGTCGGCCGCGATCATCTGGTAGTTCTGGAAGTCGAGTGCCTCGAAGAACTCGCGCCAGCCCTCCAGGCCGCCGTCCCATTCGAGCACCGGCAGGTAGGGCGGCTGGGCGGTGGCCGGCGAGGAGAAGCTGATCTTCAGCGTCACCGCGAAGGGGACGAGGAAGAACAGCGCCAGCCACAGGAACGGCAGGCCCCGGACGAAGCCACGCCCCAAGCGCTGAGACAGGCGCCGCGACGGACCGCGCATGACAGCAGGGCTCATGCCGGCAGGATCCGCGCGGCGTCCGCGGGCACCGCGACGGCGACGGTCTCGCCGACGGCCGGGATCGGGCCGGACGCCGGCAGGGCGGCGGAGGCGCGCAGGGTCGAGCCGTTGGCCATCTCGACCCGATAGCGGATGCGGTCGCCGAGGAAGGTCGCCTCGGTCAATCGTCCCCGGAGACGACCGGACAGGTCATCCCCCTCTCCCTCTCCCTCCCCGCTCACGACGAGCCGCTCGGGACGGATCGCGACCACGACGGCGTTGCCCGCCTCGCCCTCGCCGCTCGCGCGAAGGAGGCCCAGAGCGGTCTCGACGCCGCGCACGCCGCCCGGTTCCGCCCGTCCGAGGCGGCCGTCGATCAGGTTCACGTCGCCGAGCAGGCCCGCGACGTAGCGGCTCGCCGGGCGTTCGTAGAGTTCGCGCGCCGGCCCGACCTGCACGAGGCGCCCGCGCTCCATCACGCCGATCCGGTCGGCGAGCGCCATCGCCTCCTCGGCGTCGTGGGTGACGACGACGAAGCTCGTGCCGAGCCGCCGCTGGATCGCCCGCAATTCCCCTTGTGTCTCCTCGCGCAGGGCCCGGTCCAGCGCGCCGAGGGGCTCGTCGAGAAGCAGGAGACGCGGCTCGCGGGCCAGCGCCCGGGCCAGGGCCACCCGCTGGCGCTGGCCGCCGGAGAGCTTGTCGGGGCGGCGCGCCTCGAAGCCTTCGAGGCGCACGAGCCGGAGCAGAGCCTTCACCCGCTCGGCGCTCCGGGTCCGGCCGAGCCCCAGCCCCTTGAGCCCGTAGGCGAGGTTGGCCGCCACGCTCATGTGCGGGAACAGCGCGTAGGACTGGAACATCATGTTGATCGGCCGCCGGTGCGGCGGCAGCGCCGTCAGGTCCGTCTCGCCGAGTCGGATCGTGCCGGAATCCGGCGTCTCGAACCCGGCCACCATCCGCAGCAGGGTGCTCTTGCCGCAGCCGGAGGGGCCGAGCAGGCAGAAGAACTCGCCGCCTGCGAGATCGAGGGAGACGCCATCGACCGCCATGTGCGGGCCGAAGCGCTTGGTGACCCGCTCCAGGCGGAGCCTCTGTTCCGGATGGGACGTGCTTGCGTGCAAGATTGATCTTCGGACCGGCGTCGCGGCGGATTCCCGGCGACTTGTCTGTTGAGAAGGGCGATTTCGAGAGAACGGTGCCGCGGGACGGATCACGCGTCCTCCCGCAGCGCCTCCTGGACCCGCGCCTCGAGGAGGTCGGGACGGCGGATGACGAGGGCACCGCGGGTGCGGTCGATCAGCCCCTCGCCCGCCATCACCGTGAACTCGCGGGTCACCTGCTCCCGGCGGCAGCCGATGCGGGCGGCCAGCACGTGGTGGTAGGGCGGCGGCGTCACCACCCGCTCGCCGTCCTGCCCGGCCCGGGGGACCGAAAGGCGCAGCAGCTCGGCGTAGAGCCGGTGGCGCAGGTCGAGCAGCGCGTGCTCCATCAGCCGGGTGTTCAGCTCGCGCACGCGCTTGGCGAGCAGGCGGAACAGCCGGTCGGCGATGACCTCGGAGGCGAACACGATCTGGCGGAAGACCGGGGCGGGCACCACGCAGACCTCGCCGCGGGTGAGTGCCGTGACGTTGGCCGAGCGGCCGATGCCGTCCAGCGCCGCAAGCTCGCCGAAGAAGGCGCCGGTGCGCATCTCGCCGAGGATGACTTCCTTGCCGGATTGAGACCGGTTGAGGATGCGTACTTCGCCCATGGCGAGGAAGTACACGTCGGTCGAGATGTCGTCGTAATCGACGAGCGTCTCGTTCTCGTCGAAGCGCCGCCAATGGCAGCGCGTCTCGAATGGGGAGAGATCGACACCCGGTTCCTTGAAGAACGGGATGCTCGCCAACCGGCCTGTCGCCACGCCTCTTGTACCTTAGTCTACGCGCGTAGACTGAATGGTGAGGCTCCCGCCGGGGCGGGTCAAGTCGCTGCGTGCGGCTGCGCGACGATTGGGGTGGACGGCGGGGACCCTCGGGTGCCTCCGTGCGCCGCGCCGGCGCTGCCTTCGAATTCGGCAGGTCATCGCGGGGCGGGAACTGATTCGGCCGTCCCGGCCGCTTGTAATGGCGCTAAAAGGCTAGACTGATAAGCACTTAGCCGGAGAACGAATAGGCCGGCTTCGATCGTCTTCCATGAAGTTGTCCGCCGCGCAACAGGTTTTTTGTACCGTTTGTAGCCATTTTCCGCGTGATTTTAGGAAGCATTAACCGTAACCTTTCGTTGCGGATCTGAGGCAATCGCGGAGTTAACCGATGTTGGAAGGTTACCGTGACTTATTTCTGCAGGACGCTTTCAAAGTAGGACTGATTTCATCTTCAGAGAGCCGTGGTGATATTGGATGCCTCGTTTGGGACGAGACACCCGATGGAGTCGATGTCGAGGTCGGTGCTGATGTCATCGTTCCTGATTCTGTGCGCTTATCCATCGCCTGTCTGAAGATCGACTGTCGCTGCGCCGTGGTCGAGCGTGAGGGCTGTCGACTTTATCTTGCATTCGTTCGCTGAGGCGGCACGGCTGCCGCATCCGCTGCTGACATCCAGCTCGGCCGTCATTTGCAAGACCGCGCGATCCATAGGATTCGTGGCGCAATGATTCACGAGCGTGTGAGCACCCGCACCCATACGGGCCGGGAACGAGGCTAGCTTCGCCGCTCTCGAAGCGGACGCTCGGCCTATGGACGATGGACTTTTCCTGAGTGCGGTGCTGATCGCGCTGGCGCTCGCCCTGTCCGGTCCGGCGGGCCTGCTGCTGGCGCTGCGGCAGCGGCACCGGGTTCAGGTTCTGGAGCGCCGCCTCGCCCTGGTGGAGGCGCGGCCGATCGCCGGCCCTGCGCCGATGCAGGCCCCGACCCTAACCTCCCCGCCGCCGGCCGCCGCGCCTGAGCCGCCCCGTCCGGAGCCGGCGTCCGAGGCTCCGGCATCTGAGTCTCCGTTGCCCGCGCCTCCGCCGCCGCGTGGAACCGTCCCGGCCGTGGCGCCGGGACGGACGGCATCCGCGCCCTCCCCCTCCCCTGCCCCATCCATCGAGGAGCGTTTCGGCACCCGCTGGACCGTCTGGGTCGGCGGCCTCGCCCTTGCCTTCGGCGCGGTGCTGCTCGTGCGGTACTCGGCCGAGCGCGGCCTGTTCGGACCGGGCGTGCGGATCGCCGGCGGTTTCGCCCTCGCCTTCGGCCTCATCGGGCTCGGCGAGTTTCTGAGACGGCGCCTGCGCGGGGCGGAGCCGATGCCCTCGATCTGGCCCGACGTGCCGGCCATGGTCACCGCCGCCGGCACCGTCGGCCTGTTCGGAGCGGTCTACGCCGCGCACGCGCTCTACGGCTTCATCGGACCGGGCCTCGCCTTCGCGGGGCTCGCCGTGACAGGTCTCGCCGCGATGGCGGCCGCCCTGCTGCACGGGCCGGCGCTGGCCGGGATCGGCCTCGTCGGGGCGCTGGCCACCCCGCTCCTCGTCGGCGGCGGGGGCACGAGCCTGTGGCCGCTCGCCCTCTACCTGCCGGTGGTGGCGGGCAGCGCCTACGCCTTCGCCTGGCTGAAGGGCTGGCGCGCGCTCGCGGTGTCGGCCGCGATCGGTGCCGCGGTCTGGGCCCTGTTCCTCACGATCCTGCCCGGAGAGGGCGCGGCCGTACACGCCCACCTCGTCTTGCAGCAGGCGCTGGCAGTGCTCGTCTTCGCCGTGCTGCCGGGGCGCGGCGTGCCCGATGAGCAGGCGCGGCTCGACCGCTTCGCCGCCGTGGCGCTGGCGCTCGCGGGCGGCGTGGCGCTGGCGGTGCTCGGCGGGACGGCGGCGAAAGGCGACGATCTGAGCTGGGCTGCCGCTGCCCTGGCCGCCACCGTACTGCCCGCGCTCGCGGGCCTGGTCGCCGCCCCCGCCGCCGCGGGCGGCGCCGTCGCGGCCCTGACGCTCGCGGGAGCCCTGGTGCTCTGGCCGCAGGCGGCGGATCCTGCGGGCACCCCCTTCTTCCTCCTCTGGTACGGAACCGTGAATCCCGGGCTGCTGATCGCGCTGGCCACCATCGGCTCGCTGATGGTCACCGCCCTCGGCGCGCTGCGGCTCCTGGGCGGCAGCCGGCTCCCCTACGCCACGGCACAGAGCTTCGCGGCCGGCGCGGCGGCGGCTCCGCTCGCCGCACTCGCGATCGCGGATCTGCGGATCGCGGGCGGGGCGGTGGCCCCGGGCTTCGCCGCCGCCGCGGGTATCCTGGCGGCGGGCTTCTGCGGGCTCGCCGCCCTCTGCCGACGCCAGGGCGAGGAAACCCCCTCCCCGGCTCTGGCGCTCGGCCTCGGCGCCTTCGCGGCGGCGGCGGTGGCGAGCCTGTGCCTCGGCCTCGTCTTCGCCCTCTCGGGCGGATCGCTGACGCCGGCCCTGGCCGGGGCGGCCCTCGCCACGGCCCTGATCGCGCGGCGGCTCGATATCCCGGCCCTGCGCTGGTGCGTGGCCGGGCTCGCCGTCATCGTCGCCGCCCGGCTCGCCTGGGATCCGGCCCTGATCCGGGGGGAGCTGTCGCGCACGCCCATCCTCAACGGGCTCGTGACCGCCTACGGCCTGCCGGCCCTCTGCTTCGGCCTCGCCGCCCGGGCAATCCGCTGGCCGGCGCGCCCGGCGGATATCCCGCAACAGGTGGCACAGGCCCTGAGCCTGCTGCTCTCGGCTCTGTTCGTCTTCCTCGAGATCCGTCACGCGCTCCATGGCGGCCGCCTGTCCGAGCCCGGCACGAGCGTGCTGGAACAAGGACTGACGACCTTGACCGCCCTCGGCTTCTCCCTGGTGCTGACGCGGTTCTCCGGCCCCTCGGCCTCGCCGGTGATCCGCTTCGGCGGCCTCGCCTTCGCCTGTCTCGCCCTGCTCCAGGGCGCGCTCGGCCTCGGGCTCGCCGCCAACCCCCTCCTGACCGACGAGCCGGTGGCGGGCGGGATCGTCCTGAACGACGCCGTGCTCGCCTACGCCCTGCCGGCGGCGGCGACCTTCGCCCTGGCGCGGGCGGCGCGGCGCGACGGGCGGCCCACCTGGTTTGTGCGGATGACGGGGGGCCTCGGATTGGCCCTGAGCTTCCTCGCCCTGTGCCTCGCCGTGCGGCACGGCTTCCAGGGCGAGCGGCTCGGGCTCGACCGCGAGACCGGACAGGCCGAGTGGTACGCCTACTCGGCGGCGTGGCTCGGCCTCGGCCTCGCCGCCCTCGGCTACGGCATCCTGAAGGGCTCGGCCACCGCGCGGCTCGCCTCCGCCGTGCTCGTCGGGTTGGCCACGCTCAAGGTGTTCCTGCTCGACCTCTCGGGACTGGAGGGACCGTTGCGGGCGCTGTCCTTCCTCGGGCTCGGCGCCTGCCTGATCGGCATCGGCCTCGTCTACCAGCGCCTCGTCTTCGCACCGGCATCCAGGCGTGCCGCGCCCGAACTCTGAAGCGGTCCCGTTCCGGAACGGCGCCCGATCCCGGCATTGACCTTCGGCTAACCGGTCGCGGTCATTCTGCGGGGGAGCCAAGTTGCGTATCGGCTCGGTCGTGCGAACGACGCGCCCCGCCGTCCCGACTCGGACGGCGGGGCCGCGACGCCGCTCCAGGGCGCGGCCCCGATCCGCCGCAGCGGCGGGCGCGGCGAGTCCCTGCCGGTCGCGCCGGGTGTCCCATCATGCAGCCTCCTCCGGCTCCGGCGCGCCCGACCGCGGCCCGCCTCGGCCGGCGACGCGGCGGGGCGTCGCGGAGCGGAACAGGGCCGAGGGCTGGCTTCTTCCCCCGATGAGTCGGCGCCCTCGCGCGGCCGTATCGTCCGGACCGCGCCGTCCCGAACGGGCGGCTGCCGTCGCGAAGGCGCCGTGGACCCATTGCGAAGGATCCCTGCATGTCCCATCGTTCGACCCGCCTGCGCATCCCGGCCATCCTGCTCGCCGCCGTGACCGGCCTCGCGCTGCCGGCCGCCGCGCATGCGGAGGGCCAGGCGGGGGGAAAGCCGCTGCCGCCGCCGGCCAGCGATGCGATGCCGCCGGTCGAGCTGACCGTCGAGATGCGCGACGGCCATCCCGTCTGCCAGCCGGCGGAGCTGCGTCTGCCGGCGGACACCAACGTGGCGCTCAACGTGGTGAGCCGGGCCGACCAGCCGGTGACGATCACCATGCCGGGCCAGTTCGAGAACGGCCGCGTGCTGCACGCCGACGGCGATCTCGTCCACGTGGCGAGCGAGAAGGGCTACACGGTCAAGCGGGAGGGGCGCGGGCAGTTGCGCCTGCGCACGGTCGCGGCCGGCGAGAAGACCTTCGCCTGCACCGGCGCCAACAGCCGGAGCAACCCCTTCGAGGGCAAGGTGATCCTGACCCCACCCGCGGGCTGAGACCGCCTTCCGGCCGCGTGGGGCAGGATCGAGGCGGCCTGCGGATCTGATTTGCCTCCGCTCGATCGCAGCGAAGACCGTATCGGCAAGATCTGCCATCCCGCCCGGTGCATGAGCGAAGCCCGAATTGTCCATCCCGAAAGAATCGGGCGGGTCCGGTACGCGAGCGCATCCGGCAAGTCTTGACCACGTGACCTGACCACGCGGCACGGCGTTGAGGTTGACGATGAGATCTGCGATGAGGCTGAGACGGCCTCTCGCAAAACTCCCGATCCCTCACCTTCGTCGCTCTGGCGACGACCGTGCGCCGGACGTTTTGCGAGAGACACCGAGCAGGCCCCATCCCCCATCCACCCGTGGGAGCGGCGATCCCGTCCCCCTCGTTGCGGCGAGGACGTGGGGCGGATCAGAGGACAGAGGACGCATGGCGAAGTCGGGGGACGAAGACGAGCAGGCCATCGACCGCCTGACCCTGTACATGCTCAAGGAGACCTATTGCGCGGCCGCGGGCGCCTTGATGCGGATGAATCCGTCGGCGGCCGATGCGCTGTTCCAGGCCTTCGAACGGCAGATCGCCGAGGCGCTCCAGCGCATGCACGCCCAGCGTTCCGAAGGCCCGGATTCGACGGCCATCGCCCTGGCGGTCGGCGACCGGATCGCCGAGATCCTCGAACAGGCCCACCGCCGCCAGTTCGAGCCGGCCACCGCGCCGG
This sequence comes from Methylorubrum rhodesianum, assembly GCF_014199985.1. Taxonomy (GTDB): domain Bacteria; phylum Pseudomonadota; class Alphaproteobacteria; order Rhizobiales; family Beijerinckiaceae; genus Methylobacterium; species Methylobacterium rhodesianum. Next base: position 428,060 of record NZ_JACHOS010000003.1, read on the forward strand.
GACCCGAGGATCGCAGCCTCAAGGCCGTGCGGGAGGCGGGCATCTCCAGCGAGGCGGTCGAGATCCTGGCAGACCTCCAGCGCCGCTTCCCCTCCCCTTGAGCCCTTCCCGTCCCCTCCGCAGGGCAAACGCGTAAGCCGGCTCGGATCGCGGGTTCCCGCAGGCGGGCACCGGCGCCGCCTGCAGGGGCGGTTCGCTTGCCGCGAAGCCGCGCGCTCGTACGATCGGGACGTGGGGGGCGACGCCCTGTCCTGTTCACGCGTGGCGCGAGACTCCCGCGCCGGAGGCCTGCGCGCTCGCGGACATCGACCGTTTCGACGGGGCGATACGGGCCTCGAACGCCGCGGCGCCCCTGCAACTCGCCCTTCTGAACGAGGCCGCCTTGATACGGCGCTGGCCGTCCGATCGTCCCGCCGCCGTCGCGCCCGCGGCCGTCTTCGACGGCGTCGCAGGGAGCAACCGCCCGTCGCCGACGTTCGGACGGGCGTCCGGGTCGGCGCCGGGCAACGCCCGGCCCTGTCGCCGCCCGAGGACGGCGACGGGATCCGCCCTCACTCCGCCGGCACCGGTCGGGGCGTCAGGGGCGCGGGCTCGTCCTCGAACGGGCGCTCGGGATGCATCGTGAAGGCGAGGCCCGCGCCGAGGAGCAGCAGACCGACAGAGCCGGCGAACGGCAGGATCCAGTTGCCGGTGAGATCCACGATCAGGCCGAAGGTCAGCGGCGAGACGATCGCGGCGAAGGCCGAGCCGAAGTTCATCAGCCCGCTCGCCGTGCCGGCATATTGCGGGGCGATGTCCATCGGCACCGACCAGATCGGCCCGATCACCAGTTCGAGGAAGAAGAAGCCGCCGCTGAGCAGCAGCGCCACCAGGGTGAGGTCCTTGGTGAAGAACACCCCCGCGAGGCAGGCGGCGGCGCCCAGCATGCCGAGGCAGATGACGTTGCGGCGCGCCTTCTGCAGGTCGCCGGTCTTCTTCAGGATGCGGTCGGACATCACGCCACCGAGCGTGTCGCCGACGACGCCCGCGAAGAACACGCCCGAGGCGAACAGGGCCGAGTTCTTGATGTCGAGGCCGTAGCCGTCCTTGAAGAACGAGGGCAGCCAGTTGAGGTAAAGCCACAGCGACCAGCCGTAGCAGAAATAGGTCAGCGTGACGGGCGCCATGCGCGGCACCAGCCGCCGCCACGGCACCGGGGGCTTCGCCGCGGGCTTGGCCGTGCGGTCGCGGATCGCCAGGCGCTCCAGATCCTCCCCGGTGATGCTCTTATGCTCGCGCGGGTCGTCCCGGTAGTAGAACACCCAGACCAAGACCCAGGCGAAGCTGACGATGCCGAGCACGACGAAGGCGCCGCGCCAGCCGACATAGGCCATCATCAGCACCACCAGCGGCGGCGTGATCGCGTTGCCGAAGCGGGCGAACGAGTGGGTGATCCCCTGAGCGAAGCCGCGCTGGTCCTTGGCCACCCAGGACTGCATGGCGCGGGTCGCGGTGGGGAAGGTGGCGCCCTCGCCGAAGCCCAGCGCGAAGCGGGCCAGGAACAGCGAGACCACGCCGCCGACGAAGCCGGTGGCCACCGTCGCCGCCGCCCAGATCAGGCCGCAGATGAACAGGGTGCGCCGCGCGCCCCATTTGTCGGCCATGGCACCGCCGACGATCTGGAACACCGCGTAGGGGTAGGCGAAGGCCGAGAAGACGAGGCCGAGTTCGGTGTTGGTGAGGCCGAGCTCGCCCTTGATCGCCGGGCCGGCGGTGCCGACGTTGACCCGGTCGACATAGGTGATGAAGTACATCAGGCAGAGCAGGAACAGCACCATGCCCGGCGCCGTCACGCGGCGTGGGATCGTGATCATCGGGGTTTCCTCCGGATTTCATGAGCAGGCGCCCCGGGCCCCACATCTGACGCGCGGCTCGGCCCAGGGCGCGGGCGTTCGTGAGAGAATCAGGCGTCGAGGCCGGAGCGCAGGCTCGCCATGGCGGCGAGCACGCCGCCGCGCTGGTGCGGCACGCCGGCCGCCGCCAAGCCCATCTCGACGCCGGACAGGGCGCCCATCAGCGTCAGGTCATTGGTCTCGCCGAGATGGCCGATGCGGAAGATCTTGTCGGCGAGCTTCGACAGGCCCGCGCCGAGCGACATGTCGAACTTTTCCAGCACCAGGGCGCGGAAGGCGTCCGCGCCCTTGCCGTCGGGCATCATCACCGCCGTGAGCACCGGCGAGTACTCGTCCGGGTTCTGGCACAGCACTTCGAGCCCCCAGGCCTCGACCGCGGCGCGGGTCGCCGCGGCCAGCCGCTGGTGACGGGCGAAGACGTTGTCGAGCCCCTCCTCCAGCATCATCGCCACCGCCTCGCGCAGGCCGTAGAGCAGGTTGGTGGCGGGCGTGTAGGGGAAATAGCCGTTGGCGTTGGGCTTCAGCATCTCCTCCCAGTCCCAGTAGGAGCGGGGGATGTTGTTGGACCGGCCCGCCGCCCGCGCCTTGTCCGAGATCGCGGTGAAGCCGAGGCCCGGCGGCAGCATCAGACCCTTCTGCGAGCCGCTGACGGTGACGTCGACGCCCCACTCGTCGTGGCGGTAATCGACCGAACCGAGCGAGGAGATGGTGTCGACGAGGAGCAGGGCCGGGTGGCCGGCGGCATCGATCGCCTTGCGGATCGCCGGGATGCGGCTCGTCACGCCGGTGGAGGTCTCGTTGTGGACCACCATCACCGCCTTGAAGGAATGGCCGCGATCCTCCGCCAGCTTGGCCTCGACCAGGGCCGGATCGACGCCGTGGCGCCAGTCGCCGGGCACGAACTCGACCTCGATGCCCCAGCGCGCCGCCATCTGCCGCCACAGGGTGGCGAAGTGGCCGGTCTCGAACATCAGCACCCGGTCGCCCGACGAGAGCGTGTTGACGATCGTCGCCTCCCAGGCCCCCGTGCCCGAGCCCGGATAGATCACCACCGGCCCCTTGGTGCGGAAGATGGTGCGGCAGCCCTCGAGCACCTCGCGTCCGAGCGCCCCGAATTCCGGCCCGCGATGGTCGATCACCTGCCGGTCCATGGCGCGCAGCACGCGCTCGGGCACCGGGCTCGGCCCCGGAATGTGCAGGAAATGTCGTCCGGTGCGGCTCGTCATGGTTCCTCCCGTTCGGCCGAATGCCGGGCGTTTCACGTCGGGCCCGGTCGTTTCATCCCGCCAGATTGCATTCATTTATGGTCGAGACAAGAAGTATCATGCCTTCAATTCATCCCATCGACGGCGACCGAACCCGCTGCTACCAATCCATCATGACTTCCGCCACGATTTCCGCCGTGACACGCCCCGAAGGCGAATCGGAGGGTGCGGACAGCCCGATCCCCCTCCCCGCCGGGCATGCGGCCGGATCGCCGGCCGGATCTGTCGCCGGACCTGCCGCCAAACCCCGGGAAAACCTCGTGCATTCTCTTCACGACGAGGTGCTGGCACGGCTGCGCGAGTTCATCGTCGAGGGCAATCTCGGGCCCGGCGCCCGGGTGCCCGAGCGGCTGCTGTGCGAGCGCTTCGGCATCTCGCGCACCCCCTTGCGCGAGGCGTTGAAGGTGCTGGCCTCGGAGGGACTGATCGACCTGCTGCCGAACCGCGGCGCCCGGGTCCGCCGGATCGGCGAGCGGGAGATCGTCGAGCTGTTCGACGTGATGGGCGGGTTGGAGGCCCTGGCCGGGCGGCTCGCCTGCGAGCGCATCTCGGACGAGGCCTATGCCGCGATCGAACGGCTCCACCACGACATGTACGGCCACTATCTGCGGCGCGACCTGCACGGCTACTTCACCTGCAACCAGGCGATCCACGACCGCATCGTTCAGGCGGCCGACAACGCGCCCCTGAGCGCCGCCTACGCGAGCTTCGCGGGGCGCCTGCGGCGGGCGCGCTACTCGGCCAATCTCGACGCCAACCGCGACCGCTGGGGCGAGGCGATGCGCGAGCACGAGGAGATCCTCGACGCCCTGCGCCGCCGGGCCGGGGCGGAACTCAGCGACATCCTGTTCCGCCACCTGCGCAACAAGCGCAAGGCGGCCGCCGACCGGGAGGCGGCGGTGCCGGCTCTCGGAGAGATCGTGGCGGGCGAAAGCGCCTGACGCCCGCTCGACCGATCATTTTTGAATGCATTTTGCACGACCGAACGGTTCGTTCATGCCTCGCTTCGCCGCCAATCTCAGCCTGCTCTTCACGGAGGTGCCGCTGCTCGACCGATTCGCGGCAGCCCGCGCCGCCGGTTTCGCGGCGGTGGAGATGCAGTTTCCTTATGCCGAGCCGAAGGAAGTCCTGGCCGCGCGCCGCGCGGAGGCCGGCCTGCCGCTCGTGCTGCACAACCTGCCGCCCGGCGACTGGGCGGCGGGCGAGCGCGGCATCGCCATCCTACCCGAGCGGGTCCCTGAGTTCCGCGAGGGCGTCGCCCGGGCGACCGACTATGCCGGCGCGCTCGGATGCCGGCAGATCAACTGCCTTGCCGGCCTCGCGCCGTCGGGCGCCGAACGGACGCGCCTCCTCGGGACGCTGACCGAAAACCTCGCCTACGCGGCCGACGCGCTGGGCAAGGCCGGCATCCGCCTGTTGCTCGAGCCGATCAACGACCGCGACATGCCGGGCTTCTTCCTCAATCGCCTCGCCGACGCCGCCTCCGTGATCGAGGCGGTGGGCTCCGAAAATCTCTTCATCCAGGCCGACCTCTACCACATGGCGCGGATGGGTGAGGACTTGGCCGCGGAACTGGCGGCCCATCGTGACCGCATCGCCCATGTCCAGATCGCCGATGCCCCCGGCCGCCACGAGCCCGGCACCGGAAGCATCGATTTCCCTGCCGCCTTCGCCACCCTCGACCGCCTCGGCTACGACGGCTTCATCGGCTGCGAATACGGGCCGGCGGCCGGCACCGCAGCGGGACTCGGCTGGATGACGGCCTTCCGCTGAAAGGTACCGGGATCGCGGAGGGATCATCCTCGGCGGAGCCCCGGCCCATCTCCGGGGCCTTGCCCTGGGCCCCGGAAAGGTCGCGTCCTCTCGATACCCGCGATCAGAAGATCGGCATGCCGCCGGCAACGGTGATCAGCGCGCCGGAGGTGTAGCTGCTCTCCTCCGCCGCCAGCATGACGTAGGCCGAGGCGAGCTCCGCCGGCTGGCCGGGGCGGTCGAACGGCACTTGGCTGCCGAAGGTCTTCACCGAATCCTCGCTCATCCCGGCGGGGATGAACGGGGTCCAGATCGGGCCGGGCAGCACGCCGTTGACGCGGATGCCCTTCTCGGCGAGCAGCTGGGCGAGGCCGAGCACCATGTTGCTGAGCGCGCCCTTGGTGGCGCTGTAGGCGAACAGGGTCGGCACCGGGTGCTTGGAATTGACCGAGGAGGTGAAGATCACCGAGGCACCGGGCTTGAGATGCGCCAGCGCCGCCTTGGTGGCGTAGAACGGGCCGAAGATGTTGGTCTGGAAGTGCTTTTCGAAGATCGCGTCGTCGATGTCTTCGACGCTCTGGTTCGGCTGTTGGAAGGCGGCGTTGTTGACCAGGATGTCGAGCCGGCCGAACTCCTTGGCCGTGCGCTCGACGATCTCGCGGGCATGGGCCGCGTCCTTGATGTCACCGGGGAGCAGCAGGGCACGACGGCCCGCCTTCTCGATCCAGTTGCCGACGGTCTCCGCATCCTTCTGCTCGTCGGGCAGATAGGAGATCGCCACGTCCGCACCCTCGCGGGCATAGGCGATGGCGACCGCCCGGCCGATGCCGCTGTCGCCGCCCGTCACCAGGGCCGCCTTGCCGGCGAGCTTGCCGGAGCCCCGATAGCTCTCCTCGCCGTGATCCGGCTCGGGCGCCATCTTGTCCGTCTGGCCGGGGAAGCTCTGGGGCTGCGTCTCGAAGGGGGGGCGCGGGTACTTCGTCAGCGGATCGGTCATCACGGCTCCTCTCGGGGATTGCCGCGACAACCGGATGCGAGGGCCGCCGTTCCGATGCGGCGACCCTGGGCCGCGGTCACCCCGCCGGCATCAGGGCCGCGTCGAGCACGCGGGCGACGTGGAGGGCGTCACGGCCGAGGCCGTCATGGATCTGGTGGCGGCAACTCGTGCCGTCGGCCACGACGAGGTCGCCCGCATCCGCCTTGCGCAGGGCCGGGAACAGCGACAGCTCGGCCATGGCGAAGGAGACGTCGATGGTGTCCCGTCCGTAGCCGAAGGCGCCGGCCATGCCGCAGCAGCTCGACTCGATGACGCGCACATCGAGCCCCGGCACGGAGCGCAGCACCGTCTCCACGGACCCCATCGCGCCGAAGCTCTTCTGGTGGCAGTGGCCGTGCAGGTGGGCGACCCGGCCGCCCTGGTCGGCGAGCGGAAGCGTGACCCGGCCGGCCGCGAGGTCGGCGGCAAGGAGTTCTTCGAAGAGGAAAGCCTTGCTCGCGAGCTCGCCCGCCTCCTCGCGCGGCAGCAACGACAGGAACTCGTCGCGGAAGGTCAGGAGGCAGGACGGCTCGAGGCCGACCACGCGGGCGCCGGCCCGCACGAAGGGCAGGAGCGTGTCCAGCGTCCGCCGGGCCTCCTCGCGCGCCCGGTCGGTCTGTCCGGAGGCGAGGTAGGTGCGGCCGCAGCAGAGCGGGCGGCGGCCCCTGTGGGCGAGCACGCGGTGCAGGCGGTAGCCGGCGGCCCGCAGCACCCGCTCGGCGGCCTCCAGATTCTCGCGCTCGAAGGCGCGGTTGAAGGTGTCGCCGAACAGGACGAGGTCGCGATGATCTCCTGTTACGTCCTCGGGATGGGCGACCTCGCCGCTCTCGCGCCAGGGCCGGCGCCACTCGGGCAGGGAGCGTCGGGCCGAGAAGCCGGCCCATTGCTCGCCGAACCGGGCGAGCGCGGGGTAGCGGTTGCGCAGGTTCAGGAGCGGTGCGAGCGCGGCGGCGACGCCGGCATAGCGGGGCATCTCGGCTACCAGCCGCTCCTTGAGCGGCAGGCCGTGCCGGGCGTGGTAGTGATGCAGGAACTCGACCTTCATCTTGGCCATGTCGACGCCGGTCGGGCATTCCCGGCGGCAGGCCTTGCACGAGACGCACAGGTCCATCGTGCGCTTCATCTCAGGCGACAGGAACGCGTCGTCCCCGAGCTGGCCCGAGATCGCCAGCCGCAGGGAGTTGGCGCGGCCGCGGGTGAGGTGCTGCTCGTCGCGGGTGGCGCGGTAGGAGGGGCACATCGCGCCTCCGGCGAGCTTCCGGCAGGTGCCGTTGTTGTTGCACATCTCGACCGCCGGACCGAACCCGCCCCAGTCCGACCAGTCCAGGGCGGTCTCCCGGGGGGCGCTCACCGCGTAGCCGGGCGAGAAGCGCATCAGGCTGCGGTCGTCCATCTTCAGCGGGCGGACGATCTTGTTCGGGTTCAGGCGATTGTCGGGATCGAAGCCGTCCTTCACCGTCTCGAAGGCGCGGGTGAGTGCCGCGCCAAACAGCGGCTCGACGAATTCCGAGCGCGAGATGCCGTCGCCGTGCTCGCCCGAGTAGGAGCCCTTGTGGCGGCGCACCAGTTCCGCGGTCTCCTCGGCGATGGCGCGCATCTTCCGCACATCACCGCCCTCCTTCATGTTGAGGATCGGGCGCACATGCAGGCAGCCGACGGAGGCGTGGGCGTACCACGTGCCGCGGGTGCCGTGCTTCGAGAACACCTCGGTGACCGCGTCGGTGTAGTCGGCCAGATGGTCGAGGGGAACGGCGCAATCCTCGATGAAGGAGACGGGCTTGGCGTCCCCCTTCATCGACATCATGATGTTGAGGCAGGCCTCGCGCACCTCCCACACGGCCTTCTGGCGGTTCGGCTCCACCACCTCGACCACGGCGTCCGCGAAACCGTGATCGGCCATGCACTGATCGAGGCGCTTGAGGTCTCGCTTCAGGGCGGCGAGATCATCGCCGGCGAACTCGGCGAGCAGCAGGCAGTTCGGCTGGCCCCTGGTGATGTCGGCGAGCGTGGTGCGGAACAGCGGGATGTCGGCGCCGAGAACCAGCACGTTGTTGTCGACGAGCTCCACCGCCACGGGGTCGAGGGCGACGATGTGCTGCGTCGTCTCCATCGCCGCGCGGAACGAGGGGAAGTGGCACACGCCCATCACCCGGTGGGCCGGCAGGCGCGAGAGCTTGAGCGTCACCGCCGTGGTGGCGGCGAGCGTCCCCTCCGAACCGACGAGGAGATGAGCGAGGTTCGGGCGCGGCTCGATCAGGGAGTCGAGGTTGTAGCCGCCGACCCGCCGCTGCACCCGCGGGTACATCCTCTCGATCTCGTCGCGGTTCTCGGCGGCGAGCGCCAGCATGCGCCGGGCGAGGTCTTCCGGCCGCGCGCCGCCGGTCACGGCGCTCGCCGCGTTGCCGGTCAGCCCGAACCCGAAGGCGGCGCCGTCATGGAACAGCGCCTCCATGGCGATCACGTTGTCGCTCATCTTGCCGTAGCGGAGCGAGCGGGCGCCGCAGGAATTGTTGCCGGCCATGCCGCCGATGGTGCAGCGGGTCGCGGTCGAGGGCTCAACCGGGAAGAACCAGCCATCGGCCTTGATCCGGGCGTTGAGGCGCTCCAGCACGTGACCGGGCTCGACGGTAACCGTGCCACCCTCCGCGTCGTAGGCGACGACGCCGTTGAAGTGGCGCGAGCAATCGACCACGAGGCCGGCGCCGATCGGCTGGCCGTTCTGCGAGGTGCCGCCGCCGCGCATGATCACGGGCAGGTCGAACTGGGCCGCCACCCTCAGGGTCGCGGCGATGTCGGCGGCGCTCTTGGGAAACACCACGCCCGCCGGCATGATCTGGTAGATCGAGGCGTCGGTCGCGTAGCGTCCGCGGGTGAAGGCGTCGAAACGGGCCTCGCCCTGCAGAACCTCCGCGAGCTTGCGCGGCAGCCCGGCCGCGTTGCGGGCCTGCGCCCGGGCGCTCGGAGCCGGGACCACTGCCTCGGCCGGTTTCGCGCTCGCGCCCGAGTTGGTGTCCGGGTTCGCGCCGACGTTCGCGCCCAAGTGGAACCTCCCTCCCCTCGCCTTCACCCTGAATGGGCGTCAGCCGTTTTTGAATTCATAATTCGCCAGTGTGGACGGGTCAAACGCAACGACGTCGCGGCCTGCCCTAAGACGAAGCGGCCGCCAAGGGAGATCGGCGGCCGCTTCGCATGGCGCGGGTGCATCCGAGAGGGTAGGCTACAGGGCGATCCGCTGCGGGATCGCGTCCCGCGATCCATGCCGCTGCGCCCGTTCGAGGGCGGGCTCGGGCCATATGATCGCATCGGTGGAGGCGACCTCGGGCGGCTTCACCGCCGGGATGATCGGACCCTGGCGCAACAGGATCGGATGCGGCTCCGGCGCCGGCACCACGGGGGCCGGCCGCATCGCGGCGGGCCGCAGGCTGCGCTCCATGAAGCCGCGCATCAGCGGCACGATGTCCTGCCGGAAGCGCGAGCCGTTGAAGATGCCGTAATGCCCGGCGCCCGGCTGCATGTGGTAGGTCTTGGCCGCCTCGGGCAAATTGACGGCGAGATCGAGCGCGGCCCTCGTCTGGCCGAGGCCGGTGATGTCGTCCTTCTCGCCCTCCACCGCCATCAGATGGCAGCGGCGGATCGCGCCGAGATCGACTGGGTCGCCGCGGTGGCGCAGGGTGCCGCGGGGCAGGTCGTGACCGATGAAGACCCGATCGATCGTCTCGAGGTAGAATTCGGCGGTCAGGTCCATCACCGCGAGATACTCGTCGTAGAAGGCCCGGTGGCGGGCGGCGGAATCGCCGTCGCCGCGCACGAGATGGTCGAACATCGCGTGGTGGGCGTCCCGGTGCCGCTCAAGGTTCATCCCCATGAAGCCGGCAAGCTGCAGGAAGCCCGGATAGACCGCGCGTCCCGCGCCCGGATAGCCGGGCGGCACGGTGTGGATGCAGTGCCGCTCGAACCAGGCGAAGCCCTTCTCCTGGGCGAGAGCGTTGACGGCGGTGGGCGAGCGGCGGGTATCGACAGGCCCGCCCATCAGCACGGCCGAGCGCGGCACGAGCGGGTGATCCTCCGCCTCCATCCGGGCGATGGCGGCGAGCACCGGCACGGAGGGCTGGCACACCGCCGCGACGTGCAGGTCCGGCCCCAGCGCCGCGAACAGGTCGGTGCAGGTGTCGATGTAGTCGTCGAGCCCGAACCGGCCGGCGCGCGCCGGCACCTGGCGGGCATCGGTCCAATCGGTGATGAAGACCTGATGGCTGTCGAGGAAGGCCTCGACCGTGCCGCGCAGCAGCGTGGCGTAATGGCCCGACATCGGCGCGACGATCAGGAGCTTCGGCTTGGCCTCGAGCGCCGCGGAAGGCTCGCCGAAGGCGATCACGCGGCAGAAGGGGCGCTCCCAGACGATCCGCTCGCTCACGCCGAGCCCGAAGGCGGGCTTGGCATAGACGCGGGTGGCGCGCTCGAACATCTCGCAGCCAGCGGCCACGGTGCGGCTGTGGGGGGCGTAGGCGAGAGGATTGAACGGGTTCTCGCAGGCAAGCCGGGTGGCTTCCGCCGCCAGGCGCATCGGTGCGAGCATGAGATGGCCAGCCTCATAAAGAGGGTACAGCATGCGAGCGCTTCCCTGGAGCAGCTCGCTTGACCCAAGCTGTCCTTTTCTTGCGTTGGTGGAAGGTGCAACTCGCGGGCCCGAGAAAAGGTTTCGTTTGTACAAGATCCCCCTGTTGATGGCGCCGCCCGAGCTTGAGGATGGACTAGCAAAAACGGAAGAGCCCGCCGTCCTCGATTGCCTTGAGCCGTGAGGGTCATCGCGGGCGCACACGTAACATTCACTCGACATTGCGAGTTACGCGAGGGCGACAGGCGGAACAGGCAGCCCGCATCATCGCGGACCGACTTGTCTAACGCGGCCGACGGCTTTTGCCGCGAAAGCGCGGTTTCAAACCGCTCCCGGTCGATGGGGTCGGTTCGATCCCTGCAGCCGTCCTTCCGGGGTGCCGAAGGCGGACCCGGAATCCACGATGACCCTGACGTGGCCGTATTTCCCGCATCCCGGGTGGATTCCGGGGACCGCTCCGCGGCCCGGGATGACGGGCCGCGGCCCCGACGCGATCGTGCGGAAGTCGTTTCAGGTGTTGGCCTGGGTGATGAACTTCGTCACGAGATACGCCTCGATCGCCTCCGCGCCGCCCTCGCTGCCGTAGCCGGAATCCTTGACGCCGCCGAAGGGCGTCTCGGGGAGTGCGATGCCGTGATGGTTGATCGAGATCATGCCGGACTCGACCCCCTCGCCGATCCGGTTCGCCCGGGCGGCCGAGCGGGTATAGGCGTAGGCCGCGAGCCCGTAGGGCAGGCGGTTGGCCTCGCTGAGCGCCTCGTCGTCCTCCGCAAAGCGCCGGATCGCGGCGATCGGTCCGAACGGCTCCTCGTTCATGATGCGCGCATCGAGCGGCACGTCGGCGAAGACGGTGGGCTCGAAGAAGTGCCCGCGGTTGCCGACGCGGCTGCCGCCGGTGAGGAGCCGCGCGCCCTTCGCCTCGGCATCGGCCACGAAGGCCTCCATCGCCTCGACCCGACGGCCGTGGACGAGCGGACCCATCTGCGTCGCGGGATCGAGACCGTCGCCGACCTTGAGCGCGCGTGAAGCCGCGACGAACCCGTCGACGAAGCGATCATACACCCGCTCCTGCACGAGGAAGCGGGTCGGGGCGACGCAGACCTGCCCGGCATTGCGGTACTTGTTGGCGGCGAGCACCCGCACCGCTGTGTCGACATCGGCATCGTCGAACACGATCGCCGGGGCGTGACCGCCGAGTTCCATCGTCGCCCGCTTCATGTGCTGACCGGCCAGCGCCGCGAGCTGCTTGCCGACCGCGGTCGAGCCGGTGAAGGTGATCTTGCGGATCACCGGGTGCGGGATGAGGTAACCGGAGATCGCGGCCGGATCGCCGTAGACGAGGGCGAGAGCCTCGCCCGGCACGCCGGCGTCGAGGAAGGCGCGCACCAGTTCGGCGCAGGAGGCCGGGGTGTCCTCGGGCCCCTTGAGGATGACCGGGCAGCCGGTGCAGAGCGCCGCCGAAAGTTTCCGCACGGCTTGGTTGATCGGGAAGTTCCACGGCGTGAAAGCCGCCACCGGTCCGACCGGCTCGCGGGTGACGATCTGGAGCACGCCCTCGGCGCGGGCGGGGATGACCCGGCCGTAGGCGCGCCGTCCCTCTTCCGCGAACCACTCGATGATGTCGGCGGCGACGCCGGTCTCGATGCGCGACTCGGCCAGCGGCTTGCCCTGTTCGAGGGTCATGGTGCGGGCGATCGCCTCCGCGCGCTCGCGCATCAGGGCCGCGGCCCGGCGCAGCACCTTGGACCGATCGAAGGCGGAGACCCGCCGCCAGGTGGCGAAGCCGCGCCCGATCGCCTCCAGCGCCTCGTCGAGATCGGCTTGGCTGGCGACGGCGACCCGTCCGATCGGCTCACCCGTGGCCGGGTTGAGGATGGACAGGGTCTCGCCGCCGCTGCCGGAGCGCCACCGGCCGGCGATGTGAAGCGAAACGTCGAGATCCATGAGCCATCTCCGCGGAAGGGACGGCTCTCATATAGGCGCTGCACGCCCCTTCGGGCACGGTCGGCGGCGATCCGATCGCGCCGTCAGCGCGGACTGGACGGCAGGGACCGCGCCCGCGATGCACCCGCGCTTCCAGACCTTCAGGCCGGCGCCGTTCTGTGTGAGATCGTTGTGTAAAACGGGGTCGATCACCGACCGCCGAAAAGCACCAACTCTTTGCTCCGAAACGGGAAAGAGTTTGGTGCGGCCAAGAGGACTCGAACCATCATTTTACTGTCGGCTCGAAGCTAAGGACGACTCAATTGACCGTATTGTGCTAGAGTTTGGTGTATCCGTCAAGCGAACCTAGTTCATCGTTATTCAAGATGCATAGAAGGTTCTGCGAGTGAGATCGGGCATCAGGCTTGGCTCTTAACGATCAACATGCTAGCCGGCCTTAAGGTAGTAGAGAGAATTCTAGAATAATGTCGTCTGTAAGATTGGGTCCAGGCGAACGACGCCGATGATCATCCATTGCCAGTTCCGCTGAGAATGAGTTCCCATCGCCAAGACCATACCTTTTCTTGGGTATTCCTCATTAAACTTACTCGCCATCCACTCTAACGCGGCCTGTTCGCCAAGCTCAGTGCGCCGTTTCATGAATGTGGCTTCAATCTCCCAATCATGGCATCGAGCCTCGTGGGCGCCATCTGCATCTCTATAACTATAATAGAAATCGAAAGGTGCCGGCTCACGAGGGACAACTCGTCTGCCGCCGAACAAGTCATTGGAAGACTCTAATCGCTCGTAGTCTCGGCGGACTTTTTCGATCTCAGACGCAGACTTCTTCTTCCAGTAGAACTTCGGCTCGTCCGGTCGAACAAGTGCGAGACTTCGCCCTTCCGAGTATTCCTTCTTCGTGCTGTCAACAATCGCGCGACTCAAGAAACGTCCTTTCTCGCTATCACGCAGCTTGCCCGTAATTTCGATGCTGTCAGGGTTCACACGTCTAGACTCGGCGCGCCGATCTTTGGATGTTTCAGGCAGCCGCCAGCCGAAACGGATACGGTCCCATCGTCCAAACTGTTTCGCATGTTCGAGTTGTCTAAATGTAACTGGATATAGTCTAAGCCACCGGCCGTACTCGTCGATAGCTGCTACACAGACCGTTTCACCATAAACTCCGCCGGCCTGAGGCAAGGCTTTTACAAGAACTACAGCCTGCGTTTCACCCGACCTCGATAGCTCTGGCCTGTTGCTCATTTCGCCGAGACGATGCCTCTGGTGGGACCGCAAGGTGATTCGCGGTAAATAAACCTAGAGCTTCCATCTGGTGGATCACAAGTAGGCGGTGGCAGACCTCAGGGTCGCGTTCGAAGCACATAAGTGCCGATCTGCTCGTCTTCGCGATAGCAACAGCCTCTGAGAGGCCGTGCTGTGCTTGGGGCGTGGCAAGGTGGGAGAGATATATGCTTCGAAATGAATCCATCTGTCCTGCACGTGCGGCTTCCCTGCCAGCTTTAGGGTCGCCTAGAGACTGGATATGAGTGTAGGAAATGCCGTGCAGTGCTAATGCAGCCTTTAGAACATGCTTCGAAAACCCACGCTTGCGCGAGATCGGTCGTTCCCTGACATCGATCAGATGTTGAACGTCATGCGCCAGCAACGTGTGGATGAAGGCTTCTTGATGCGTGCCTTCGTAGCCGATGGTGTGAATCGTTTGCACCTGCGTCCTCGGTTGGCACAGCCGTTCTTGATACCTGTCCGGTATCCACCATGCAGCAGATGACCACCAGCCCGATCACCCGCAACTCGGGCAGTCTGCGATGGCCTATCTTCCAAAGGTTGCATAAGTTTCGCAGCATCAACTCATAGTGATGTGATCTGTCCATATCGGCTCGGGTACGGCTGTTAAATCAGGGTGCACCGTATGGTGACGTAACATCGCCTCCGATCCTCCCTAAGCGCGAGCGTAACATCAGGATTGCTTATCGCCTGATGTTACGATATCGTCACCCGCTCTAGACCTTGGAGTGACAGTTGGCGAGGATCGGGTATGCGAGATGCAGTTCTGAGGACCAATCGCTCGACATTCAGATCGAACGACTCAAGGCCGAGGGATGCCAGCCAATCCGATCAGAGAAGGTGTCCGGTGCTTCGCGTGATGGTCGCACCGAACTGGCCGCAATCCTCGATTTCGTCCGCGAGGGTGACGAGTTGGTTGTGGTCCGTGCTGACAGGCTCGGCCGTGACACGCGTGACGTTCTCAACATCGTCCACGAACTCGATCAGCGTGGCGCCTACCTGACCGTTCTTGACCCGCACGTCTCAACCCGTGGCGAGAGTGGGAGGATCGTGCTGACCGTCCTTGGGATGGTAAGTCAGATGGAGCGCCGCTTCATCCTCGAACGTCAGCGGGAGGGTATCCAGGCCGCGAAGGCGAAAGGTGTCTACAAAGGTGGAACACGGCGGCTGGATCGAGAGAAGGTGCTGGCGATGAAGGCTGAGGGTCACGGACCGGCCGCCATTGCCAAGGCTGTCGGATGCTCACGGATGCAGGTCTATCGGATCATCGGCTCGTTGCCGGCTCCATCTGGCTCATGACAGAAACAGAGCGACAACAGACGGCCTGCTGACTCGGATAATCCGTTCTGCCTCACGACTAATGAGCTATTCCCTGCTAGCTACGCTTTAAGGTGGGCGGCAGAAACTTATCAATTTCCCCAGGATTGAAGGTGTAATCCTCCAACTTCTGCAATCCTTTCTGAGCAAGCCTGTATGCTTTAGGAGTAGTGCCCGGAGCTGACTTATAGATTGCAGCAAGTTCGTTTTGAAGATTGTCGCGTCTTTCCCGAGCCACCTCGTCGCTGATCGCCCCACTCGAAAGATCAGTCAGCAAGGACAGGTATGACTCTCGAATGGCCCAAATATCAGCAGCGGTATCCCGATGCTTCTGCGCGGTTGCACCAGGATCAAACCCCTTCATGTACCCTGAAATGAAGAGAGTAATCGTAGATACGAACGCTGTCAGAGCCTTCAACCAGATATCATCTGTGAAGAGTACTGCGAGCGCCCCCGATGTCGTTACCGCAGACAATACGATCTGCCATATCTTGAGCCGCCTAAGCGTCGCAGAACATATGTCGCCTTGCTTCTCGTGAGTCTTGTGCGAATACACTACTCGAGCGAAGCATTCTCGCACCTGCCCCTCGAGCGTTACAGTCGCCTCACGTTTAGGGGTAGGTTGGGCCAAAAATCTCTCTCCACTTGTTGCGGGCGGTTGCAGGTCGGTCATTGGATTCATGGCTGATAGCGCTCAGTGCATCTCCATACGATGCGCCAGCTTGTCTCTGGAAATTACCCTTTTTAAAAACATATGAGCTGCTTCCTGGCGCACGCCAATATGTCTGACTAGTATCAATCTGCGATAGGTACAGTAAGAAGTCCCGTATCAGAAAGTCGTGATACAGGTATGACTTATCGCTGTAGGGCCAGCCGGCGATAAATTGATAAGCGAGTGTATCGATTAACATACCGCTCATTGGCACGCTGTGTCGATCCCGCCAGATGCGCGCCATACGGCAGACTGCTTTCAAGTTGCCGTTTGCGTTCGCTTTATCTCGTGCGGCGAAGGCCGCCATTTCTCCGCGCGGATCGCATATTCTCCAACTTCCACCCGAATTAGAATCAGCGAAGGTGAATGTATTGCTGGTGTTTACAAAGACGGGAAGGAACTCAAAGCGGATGCCGTCATCGAAGTTCACGGCTATGATCTGCCCATCCGCGCCTACGTAAGACGTCGAATAGGTGCGCCCGACTGACTGCTTTACTTCCTGTAATAGCGCCGATTGACCATTTGTCTGATACGAATTGTACTTGTGATACATCGCGTTGGGAAGGGTAAATGCAACATCTAGATCACTTACGCCATTCGCTGCTGTGTCGCGCCCATAAGAGCCAACATACAAGCTGTGCGCCGTTTCCGAATCTGTATTCCAGAAGTCTTTGTTCAACTGCCTGGTAATCCGCCTGTAGCGATACGAGATTGTCCCGACCGTAGCGGATGGGATCAAGTAGTTGGCTCGGAAAGCTCGGAAGTTGTCGGCGACGCTCATTGCAAGACCCTGCCATATCTCGCAGTTTCTGGCTAGAACGAAAGCGGAACCTGTCGCGGTTATCACGAACAATCCTACTTCATTTCACGGCTGCCGACTCATTAGAATATCGAATCAGTTTCCTCGCGTTCCAGTAGTTTATTGGCTAAGGCTTATAAGGCAAAACGTATGCGTGAATAAGTTGACAGACATGATGCATGGAAAAGGAGCGCAACTAGCTAATTCTTACTTGTGAATGTTGCAATGATGTGTTATATCGCGTTCGGAGGCTCCCATGGCAGAGGATGTTCTTTATACGTGTTCCGCGGCTTCTACTGATTATAGTCGTATCAAGCAGCGTACTAGTTTATCTCATCCATTGAATGTCTCGGATATTATTGGTGAAGCCGGCCTGGGAAGCATCGGCGTCACGTTCTGTCCCGGTAAGGTTCAGACGGACGGCGCCACAGGGCCGTGGAACCGCGATCTGGCGACGGACATCCGGGCGATCTCCGAATGGGGCGCGACAACACTAGTCACGCTGATCGAGAATCATGAAATCGACGCCCTACAGGTTCGTGGGCTTGAGGCTGAATGCCAGCACCACGGTATCGATTGGCTCCACTTACCCATCCCTGACGTTTCCACTCCCACTGTCGAGTTCGAAGCAGCTTGGGCAAGCGTCGGCGAAGGGCTGCGGTCACGCCTTCGGAACGGCTTTAACGTCCTCGTCCATTGTAAGGGGGGCCTTGGCCGCGCAGGGACCATAGCGGCGCGGCTTCTAGTCGAGCTTGGTGCTGATCCCGAACAGGCCATTCAGAACGTTCGTGAGGCTCGTCCCGGCGCCATCGAGACCGTCGAACAGGAACGCCACGTCCACGGTATCCGGCCGATCCCTGAACGTCTCCCATCGAAAACACTAGACGCGATTCGGGACCGTGCGCTTGGTGCCCTGGTCGGCTTGGCCGTTGGCGACGCTATCGGGACCACAGTGGAGTTCGAACAGCGCGGCAGCTTCTATCCCGTCACAGACATGTTCGGCGGCGGTCCCTTCGATCTCAGGCCGGGTCAGTGGACCGATGACACGTCGATGGCCCTGTGCCTCGCGGACAGTCTGATCGCGTGCGGTGGGTTGGACGAACGCGACTTGCTCGAACGGTTCTGCCGATGGTTCAGGGTAGGCGAGAACTCCGTCACGGGTCACTGCTTCGATATCGGCAACGTGACCGCGACCGCCCTCACCCACTTCGAACAGACCGGCGACGTTCACGCTGGTCCGACTGATAGGATGACGGCGGGCAATGGGAGCCTAATGCGCCTATCACCGGTCGCTGTCCGCTACTGGAACGATCCCAACCTCCTGAGTGACGCGGCGAGACGGCAAAGCTACACGACCCATGGCGCTCAAGAGGCCGTGGACGCCTGCGAAGCGTTCTCGAACATCCTTGCGGCGGCAATCCAGGGGAAGCCTCTCACAGACGTTCTGAGCGCAACCTACGGCCATGCTCTCTGCGACGGTGTGCAGGCGATCATCGGAGCATCGTGGAAGGCGAAGCATCGGGACGACATCCGATCTTCCGGTTACGTGCTCCACTCCCTTGAGGCTGGGTATCGGCGTGGAAAAAGGACCCGGCTGAGGGGCTGATCGGCGTCCAATAGGGACCCACCCCGCCCCCGTGCATCTCTTGCTCCCTACCGCT
>NZ_JACHOS010000004.1 GCF_014199985.1 Methylorubrum rhodesianum
CTGCGCGGCATCGGCCTCTGCGTCGGCGCTCATGCGCGGCGGGTGGGTCCCTTTTGGACGCCGATCCTGGGTCCCTATTGGACGCCGATTGACAGTCCGCGGATGTCCATGGCTTGTGACCGCGCGTGGCGTCCGATGCCGTGGGCGTTCCGCCGCTCCCGAGCGAGGCGGAGCGATGATGCCGGACGAAGCGACGGTAGCGGTCGATCAGCCCGGCCCTTGGCTTCGCCCCCCGTCCGCGCCTTCGCCACCACGGTGGCGGCTCTACGATCGCCAGGCCAGCGCTCTCGCCCACTGGGCGGGGCTCGCCGGCCGGGGCTTGGAACGGCCGATCCGGCGTGGGCCGGCGGGCCAAGCTATCGCGAAAGCTTGTCCCGATTTCCGGCCTCGCCGAAGGAACGCTCTCAACACAATTTGTCCTGACTTCCCGGGAAGCCTGTCCTTCGAGCGAGCCCGGCTGCCGGACCCTGTCTGGGCGTGGCCCGCGGACGGGCGACGCTCGATGGGCGTGGACGTCCTATCAGCTCCGGCGCCGCCCCTTCCCGGGAGGGCCGACCCGGACGGCCTGCCGTGACCGGCCCCGCTCGGCGCCCGCCCCGAGGTCCGCCCCGGAGCCCGGCGAAGGGCCCGCCTGCCGTCGGCTCTTCCGCCTCATCCGCCGGCGTCGCGGCACTTCGCGCCGTGCCGCCGAGATCGGCCTCGACACCACCTCGCTCAGGGGCCGCCCGACGCTCCGGGCGCCTCGCCGCCCGGAGCGCGCCGCCCCGGAAAACGGTCCCGCGGGCCCGAGCGATCACGGCGTCGGCAGGTCACCCCGCCGCGTTCCGGCCCCAGAGGTGCTCGGCCGCCGCGTCCGATTCGGGCTTGGAGCAGAACTCGCAGTGCGGATCGCGCGCCCGCCGCAGCCGGCGCCGCCCGATGGGGGCCTTCCAGGGATCGACGGCCCAATAGTTGGTCGCCGCCGCCCCCGCGTTCGAGCGCAGAAGTTCGACCACCAGCAAGGCGCCGGCCATGCTCGACACGAACGCGAACGGGGCGAGCACCTGCCTGCCTTCCGGTGTCAGCAGTGTCTGTGCGGCGCAGAGCTGCTTGAAGAGGCTGTCATAGGCCGTGCCCACGATCCCCGCGGGATCGATCTGGGGATGGGCCCGATGGATCCGCCCGGCGGCCTCGGCCGAGATGAAACCCTCCCTGACCGCGGCGAGGTCGACGCCCAGCCCATCCGCGATCGAGCGCTCCCGCGCGTGCTCGTCGGGAACGTGACGGTAGATGCAGGCCATGCAGGCACCCTGCGTGGGCTGCCGGTGCGAGTGCACGACGACGCCGCGCACGTCGGTCGTGGACGCGTCGAGGACCCGGCCCGGAAGCTCCTTCTGGATCCCGCGCCGCGCGCGCCTGCTGTCGACCGTGACGATGGCCGTGGCGGGCGGCCCCGCGGATTTGCAATAGGCCGAGAAGTCCTGGACGAGCGGTTCGAACGCGAGCTCGGGGAAGTCGGCCGCGGCGCGCTCGGCGAGCGCGACGGCCTTGTCGCGGCCGACATCCTCGTCGCCCAGGTAGAGGCAGCGGTTGGGATTGCCCGAGCCCACCGTTTTCGGGTCGACGATGCGGAGGCGGCCGACGGCGCGCAGGTGGCGCAGGGCGCGAACGAAGCCGTGGGCCACGGCGCCGGCGCCGACGAGCACGGCGTCCGAGAGATCGACGGTCGTCGCGAGCGCCGCGTCCGGCACGCCGAGCTGGTCGAAGTCCAGCCGGAGCGGGTAGGCGACGGCCGGAAGTGCCGGGTCGTCGAGCAGCATCCGGAGGGTCGCGGCAGCCACCGGGCAGGCGGCGACGGCGGCCAGCAGGGGATGGGGCGGCGGGCCGCCCGTCCGCCCGACGGGGCGGACATCGACGGTGGCGCCGCCGGCGTCGATGGCGGCGTGCAGCCGGGGCAGGTCCGTCCGCGCGGCCGCCTCGCCGATGACGAGTTCGAGCTGCGCCTCCTCGGCCGGCGAGGTCACCACGCCGACGGTCCGCGCGAGCAGGGCCGCCACTTCCGCCGCCCAGGCGGCGTCCGCGCCGCCGGGAGGAGCGGTGACCAGAACCGCCCGGTTGAGGCGCTCGGCCGCGTCGTCCTCGTCGCTGCCGAGGATGGCGGCCAGCATCCGGGCGTTCTCTTGGGCGGGCGTGATCATGGCGTCACCTCGATGCGGATGCGCTCGCCCGGCCGGCGCACATGCTCCCACAGGCCAGCGTCGGAGAGCTCGTAGACCATCGCCTCCTCCAGGAAGGTCCCGGGCGTCGCCGTCGCGGCGAAGCGCGGGAGCACCAGGGAGAGGGCCCCGCGATGCCGGACGATGGCCCAGGCGTCGTCCGCCTCGGAATGGAACGCCCTGTCCGGATGGGTATGGACCTGGGCGACGATCTTGAGACGGTGCGCGCGCAGGTGCCCCATCAGCGCGCGCATGCTCGCGGGCGGCAGGTGGAAGTAGTCCTCGGCGGTGGCCTGCTCGGGCTCGTAGACCTCATGCACGGGCGTCGGCGCCGCCGAGGCCGAGCGCGCGAGCCAGAGCACGGCGCGCTCCTCGCCGCGCCGCCCCCCGACGCGGAGGCGGTCGAGGGTTTCCGCCAGGATGGCGGCGGTGCAAGCGACGGCCGTCATCCGACCGCCCTCTTCCAGCAGCGCCAGATCTGGTCGAGGATGCCGAGCAGATCCAGGCCGGATTGGCCGCGGTAACCGTCCCACCGCTCGCCGACATGGCTGAAGTGGGTGTGGTACTCGCGCGTTCCGCGCATGCAGACGAACATGCGTCCGGTCACGGGATGGGGACTGGGGTGGAAGATGCCGCCGGCCCCGGGGGGAGCCTGCGCGAGGTGTTGCCCGGCGGCGTCGAGCAGTTCGACCGACGGGGGGAGGTCGTCCCAATCGACGCAGGTGAAACGGAGCCTCAGGGGCGCGGCGGTCGGATGCCCGAGGATCACGTCGAGCACGGGATACTCCGCCTGAAGGACCGTCCAGTTGCGGTGGGCCGCGGTTCGGGAATCGAGGCGGCGCACGTCGCGCTCGAACGCGGCCCGGGAGAGCAGCTCAAGCACGGGTGCCCCCACCGCCCTCGCGGGGCCCCCACTCGATCTCGACCTCGCCGGAGAGCCCGTTCCCGGCAAAGGAGGCGGACGGCTCGATGTCGCGGTTGCCGACGGTCGTGATCCACGTCGCGGTGTCGCCGAGCTCCAGCTTGCGCGCGGCGCGGGCCAGCACGTCCGCGACCGGCGTCGTCGCGGGAACCCGCACCGCCCCCTCGGCCGGGAAAACGCCGCTCGTGGTGAACACGGTCACCAGCACGAAGTCCGGCCGTTGCGCGCGCCGCGAGACGATGTGCTCGACGCCGCGAGTCTCGAACGACACCGCGCCGCCGGGCCGCAGGATCTTGTCGGGCTCGTCCTCGCGCTCCAGCACGAGGTCGTGGCCTGCCGGGACGTGCAGGATGGCGAGGAGCTCGTCGACCTCGATCCGGCCGTCACCCCAGACCTGGCCGACCTCGTCCACCGTGAAGGAGAAGCTGCGGTCGCTGCGGAAGCCGCGAAACGCGCCGCCTTCCTCGGCGACGAGGTCGACCTTGTCGTCCGTGCCCACGAGGTGGGTGCGGCCGCCCCGGACCAGGATGAGCTGGTGCTCGCTCGCGGGCAAGAGGCCGGCCCTGGTGAGGACCTCACGCCCGGTGACCTCGCCGTCGTCGAAGCGAACCGGGGTGCCGTTCACCGGGAACACGAAGCTGCGGGCCCGCGCGTTATCCATAACCTTCATCCTCGTCTCCACCTGCTGGCGCGCGCCGACGTTCCCGTACACACTCTTGACGGACGACGGCCTTGGACTAAAAGACGCTTTCAGTCTCGGCTGGGACTGTATGTATCTGGACTAGGTCGGCCATCAAGTCCGATTCTGGACCAGGGAGGGGTTGATGACGAATTCTGCCCACGGCGCCCGGAACGAGGCTGGGTCGTCGCGGCTCCCTGTGGAGCTCGAAGCGTTCTTCGCGATGGCCGACAGGTGGCACCTGAGCGCCGACGAGCAGATCGCGCTTCTCGGTTCGCCGGCGCGGTCGACGTTTTTCAAGTGGAAGAAGGAAGGGGGCAGCATCCCGCCGGACACGACGGAGCGGGTGTCTCACCTTCTCTCGATCTGGAAGGCGCTGCGCATCCTGTTTACCGTAGACGAGCGTGGGGACGAGTGGATCAGGGCGCCGAACGAGTATTTCGATGGGGCGAGCGCGCTCGACGTCATGCTCTCGGGGAAATTCGCGGACTTGTACAAGGTCCGCATCTACCTGGATGCTCAGCGTGGCGGCTGAAGATTTTTCCCTGACGACGTGGAAGGGTGACGCGTTCCGCTTGATCCCGTCCCGGTTTCCGCCCGTGTCCGTCTATGACGGGCTCGTGGCCGACGGCAGGGTCGAGGCCCTCGTCGCGGTCGAGGACATCACGAACCCGCGCCTCCGCTCGATTGACCGCCTCGCGCGGCTCCGACCCGGGGTCCCGGCCGATGCCCCGAGGCTGCAGAACTGGAACCACGCGCCCTTCGCCTACGGCAACCCGGAGGGCAGCCGCTTCTTCGATCACCTGAGGCCGTGCCTGGAACTGGCTGCGGACCGCCAGACCGCGCTCGCTGTGTCGGTGGCGCGTCGCGAGAGGTTTCTCGCCCGGACCCGTGAGGCGCCCATCGGCCTCGACATGCGCATGCTGCGGACGCCGGCCGAGGGACGCTTCGTGGACCTTCGCCACGTCCCGGCCGATCTCGACGCGAAGGCGTGCCGCGAGATCGGCGCCCGCGTATCCTCCGAGGCCGACGGGGTTCTCTACCACCCTCCCGAGCGCTCAAGCGCGACGTGCCTGGCCGTGCTCAGGGCAAGCGTGCTCGGCCGCTCGATCCAGACGGTGCACTACCGGTACGTCTGGACCGGCCGCCGCATCGCCCTCCTCTACGCGTTCGACGACGAGGGGCGCGAGGTCAGGCCAGAGACCCTGGGCGGCGAGGAGGACGTGCTCGCCGCCTGAGCTCCGCCGCGCCTCAGCGCAGCTCGCCTGCCGCCCAACCGTCCAGGCGGACGAACTCGTGGAACGTGCAGCCGCGAGCCTGGCAGACGACGCTCGGCAGGACCCGGCCCTCCGCCGTGACCGTGTGGTCCTTCAGCACGAGCGCGTGACCCTGCGAGCAGGTCATCTCGGCCTTGAAGCGCCTCACCGTCGACGGGTGGCAGGCCTTCCAGTGCAGCGGCGGCGGCCTGTCCCCACCGCCGTAGCGGCGGATCGTGACCTGTCGGTGCCGCGGTTCAACGGGACGTTCGGTTCGAGGCGCGTCGCCCGAACGGCCGGACCAGAGACGGCGCAGGAGGGATCGGAGCCAGTCAAACATGCGGTGTCACCAACATCCACAAGGGCCGTGATTTCGCGAGCGTATGCCGTGCCCTGAGACCGGCCGAACGGTCGGGCACGCCGTCATTACACCAGGCCGGCGCCCCCGACATCGTGAGGAGCCTGAACGCGGCGCAAGCTGGGGGCCATCGGTCCATCGCCGACAAGCAGGAGAGCCGGTGCTGGGGGGCCGAGCCCGTTCCCCGGCTGTAGGAGCACAATGGGACGGACTTCGGCGCAGGACGCTTCCCGCGACGAGACCTCAAGCACGGGAGGGCTTCGGCGAGTATTGGGCCGGTCCCGCGATCTTGCAGCACGCTGCTGCGAAATTGCCTTGGGCCGCCATCCTCTTGCGTCTCTCGGGTTCCCGGGCGGCGGCCGCCGCGTCGCAGGACCCGGGCGCCCGGTGCGCCCGCCGCGGGCTCTCGGATGGGGCAGCCCCGCACGGTCCGCTCACGTATCCCGCCGCCGAGGCGCAACCTCCGTTAGAGCGGGCGCGCATGCGTCCTGGGAATGCGGCGCCGGAGGTCCCGCGGTACATCCTCCCGGGACCACACCGTCGTGACCTTACGGCCGGCGGTCGCGAAAACCGGCTTGATGCCGGCCCGGTCGAGGGCTTCCCGCACCCACCGAATGCCGGATCCGATGTCCCTGGCGAGGGCCCCCGTGGTTGCGTACTCGCTCTCGAAGGCCGCCAACGCATCCTCCGGGACGAGGATCTCCCCGCATGCGGTCGCGGTCCCGGTCAGCAGGCCTTGCCGGACGATCAGGCCGACGACGTCGGACGGCACCGTGATGCGCCGGCCGACCTCTGCGAGGGTGAGGCCGCCGCCCCCGCGGGACCGGCGCGCGGCCCTGATGTCCTCCGGGTCGAGGAGGAACCCCGCGAGGCCGGGCGCGTCCCGCAGGACCGCCCTGACCCGGAGCTGTCCGGCCAAGATCATGGCGCAGGTGCCGCGCACGCCGTCGACCTTGCCGTGCTGGCTGGCGCGCGCGAGCGGCAGGAGGCCGGCGGGAGCGGCCTCGACGGTCGGCGCTGGGCCGCGGAGTCGGGCCAGCACGGCGTCGATGGCACCCCGGTCGAATACCTCGGCCTTGATGCCGGCGCGACGATGGATCTCGGCTGGCGGGACGATGCGGGCGGCCACCAGCATCCTGGCCTGTCGCTTGGCCAGCCCGAGCGCGGCGGGCAGGTCGTCCGCGCGGACCGCACGGTCGAGGAGCGCGCGGATCTCGGCGGCGGTCTCGCGGGTGATGCCGATGGGCGTGCCCCGCTTGGTCCGTTCCGGCCACGCACCCAGGGCCTTGACGTAGCCGGCGACGAACTCCGGCCGGCGCCCGCACTGGGCCGCGATCTCGGCGAGGCTGACCAGGGGGACATCGGCATGCCGGATCACCACCGAGGTCTTGTGGACCGGACCCCGTGCCGCGTGATGCGCGAAGAGGATCGCCCGCACCGCGTCACCGCTCCCTCCCGCCGGCAGTCGCTTCGCCCACAGGTACAGGTAGCCATAGACCTGTTCGGCGCCCCAGGCCCCGAGGCCGACATGGTCGGCTCCGGCCATCCCGTCGAGCAGGGCCTCGAAGGCGCGCGGCCAGTCCCGCGCGATGGCGAGGCCGGCCGAAAGCACCTCGGGATGGCGTTCCGCCGGAAACTTCGACAAGGCCCCGTCGGCGCCCCCGTGCCGGGCGACGCCCAGCCGCTCCATGGCGTCGCAAGCCTCTGCGAGCGTCAGCCCGTCGAGAATGGGGACCTCCGTCCTCGGCATGCCGCCGAGGCGGCCGACCACGTAGGCGTCCGCCAGGGTCGTGCCGGGCGCGACCTCGACGCCCTCGCAGGCCAGCAGGGGGTGGCCGTTCCTGCACCGGGTCAGCGAGCCGGCTTCCCAGGTGACGTCCACGCCGCAGGTCGGGCAAGCCGCGGCCAGCAGGACGTGATGCACCGGGCAGGTGCGGACGGCAGCCACGTCCCACCAGAAGCGCCGGTGAACGTTCCAATGGGCGTGACGTCCGGACCGCGGCCGGCGGAGGTCGTCGTCCCAGCAGCGCGGGCACCAGCGACGCGCGTTCGTCGTCCAGTCGTCCCGGTGGATCTCCTCGCCGGCGATCACGACCCTCCGCTTGGTGACCTCCGCCGGGGTCCATCGCAGGAAGGGCTCACCGTCACGGCCGAGCCGGTCCGCGAGGGGCTTGGCGGCGCGCCCCTGCAGGATGTCGCTCAAGGCATGGCCGGCGCTCCTCAGGCGTTCCCGGCTCCACGGCTCGCCATTGACGTCGAAGGCGCGCAGCAGGTGCGCCGCTGCGGATTCGCCCTCGACGACGGGCGGGATGATGGTCAGTCGCACCGACGTCCTCCTACGCGTCGTCCGGGTCGATGTCCGCTTGCGCGGTTCCCATCAGTCGGGTGAGCTTGTCGAACTCGATCTCCTTCAGCTTCGGGCAGGTCGAGATGTCGGGCACCCTGAACGGGTTCCGGTGAGGGCCGAGCTCGAAGATCTCGTCGAAGACGAATGCTAGGTGGTCGAGTTGGCTGATGCTCGGCGCGCCGCTTCGGATGGCGCGGAAGGCCGCCTTCTTGACGAGGTGCATCATCCGGCCGGTGTATCCCGCCGATGCCTTGAGCATGCGCTGGACCATGTCGTGCTCGGACAGGCCGGAGGGGGCCGGGAAGCCGAGCCGCGGCTCGATCAGCTCCAGGAACTTCGTCGCCTTCTTCACACAGGCCGCCGAGTGGCCGAGTGGCCTGATGGGCATGAAGATGCAGCGTCGGAGCAACTGGAAGTCCTCCTTGAGCACCCGCCTCAGCCACGGCATGCCGGAGAGCACGAGCGAGATGGGGCGCATCTCCGCCCCCGGCGGCCGCAGGGGGTCGTTCGGGTCCGGGAGGACGAGGTTCTTCAGCGTCTCGACCAAGGCCCGCCGCTCGTCGCCGGTGCGCCCGCGGAGGGCGTGGTGGAATTCATCGACCATGACGACCGACACGAGTTGGGCGTGCATCTGGTGGCGGACCCTGCGCCAGATGTCGTGCTCCTTCAGGGTGGCGCTGAGTTCCAGATCGGTCAGGGCGACGTACAGCGCGAGCCCCAGCGTCTTCAGGGTGCAGGGGCTGGGCGCCTTGATGAACACCAGCGGGCGCACGGGGCCGACCTCGTCACGGAACGGCACCAGGGACGGGCGCATCTGCAGCCGGGCGAGCAGATGCGACTTCCCGGCCCCGGAAGGAGCCGGAACGACAAGGCACTGGCCCTCGACGTCGTCGGCGAGGTCGGCCAGCATCTGGTCGAAGCGCGCGACCGCCTTGACGACGACGTCCGTGTTCACGTGGATCGTGTTCACGCGTCTCTTCCAGGCGCGCCGCTCCAGATCCTGGGGGCTCAGACGGGTGGCGAACCGCTCCCGGCGCGCGGGAACGGCCTCCTGCGGGGCGAGGACCGTGACGTCGGGGCGGAAGATGTCCGCTTCGTGGGCTTGCAGCATGCGATGGTCCTCACTCGGCAGTCCAGTTATCGGGATCGTCTGCATCGAACCCGATGTCGTCGGCCGCCGCCGCCGGCATGGTCGCCGCCGGCACGGTCGCCGCCGCGGTGACGGGCGGTGATCGTGCCGGCTCGGCGGCGACCGAGTCGTCCTGCGCCGCGCGGACCGGGCGCCCGCCGGTCTTGCGGCCCCCCTGCCCGATGCGGGGCGCAGGCGCCGCCTGGCCGTCGGCCGCGGCCGACGGCGCGGCCTTCCTCGGGCGCCGGGTCCGCAGCCGCTCGGCCTCGTGGGCGTTCTCGTCAGCGACGTCCCAGGCCACCTCGAACATCGGGTCGTCCGCGTGCTCGCGGAACCAGTCGACGTCGGTGCTGGCCAACCGCTGCGGCTTGACGCCGGCGTTGCGGCATTCGGCGCGAAGCAGCTCCATCGCGCGGACGAGGGTCGCGCGTGCGACGCGCTGGCCCTCCAGCGTCATGCGACGCGCCGTCCGGACCACGTCGCGCCACTCGGCAAGGGAGGTGCCGTCCGCCAAGGCGTCGTCGCAGGGAACCCTGATCCACCCGGCCTCCTCGTCCACCAGGACGAGGAGGTGGCCGAGATCGGACGCATCGACCTTGACGAGGAACTCCTCGCCGAAGTGGAAGCCTTTCCTGCGGCGGACGCCCTTCAGCTCGTCCGACTGGAAGGTGAGCCCGAGGAAGGTGATCCCGTGCCGCTGGATGGTCCTCGGGACCACGAGCGCGATGAGCGGGTCGAGGTCGTCGGCCGACGGCGGCAGGCGCGTGCCGTAGCCGATCAGGTCCTGCCAGCGCTGCAGGGGCGTGCGTCCCAGCAGCCCGCCATGCTTGCGGTTGTGATAGATGTCGACGACCCAGATCGTGAAGAATTCGATGAGCTGGGCGAGGGTCAGGGCGGCTTGCCCGACGCTGTCGTAGTCGCCCCGCTCGCGCACGTCCCGGAAGGTCCGGCCCGGCAGGTAGGCGCAGAAGTCGCGCGCGATCGTGCCGAGGGCCCGCTCGACCTTGCCCTTCAGGTGGGGCTTGCGCCGGGGCATGTAGCGAAGCTCGAACCGCAGCTGCCCGGCGGCCGCCTTCATCGAGCGGGAGTGGAATTCCCGTCCGTTGTCGAGCTTGACCACCTCCGGCACGCCGAACACGGGCCAGGACGTCTCGACGCGGACGCGGGTCAGGTCCTTCGGCAGCACCGCCATGCGCAGGCAATGCATCACCGAGGTCCAGGAGGGGCGCTCTTCGCTGAGATGGAACCCGACGATCATCCGGGTGGCCGCACAGATGGCGACCGTGAGCCAGACGCGCTTGGTGCGCTTGTCCTTCCGACGCCGGTTCCGCGCCGGGGTGCCGTCGCCTTCCAGAACCAGCACGTCGAGCGGCGTGTGGTCGATCTCGACGATTTCGAGCGGCCGCGTCGCCTGAGGAGCCTTCTTGACGTGCCGGAAGGCCTGCTCCGCCTCCGCGGGGCCCTGGCGGTGATAGATCTCGTCGAACCGACTGACGTTCGCCTTCACCCAGCGCCGGATGGTCATGGCGTCGGGCACATCGAGGGGCACGGCGCGCGTCTTGTTCTCGCGCTCGACCCGGCCCTGGATGAACAGGATGACGTGGCTGAGGGGGGGGCCGTTCCGGATGAGCCAGTCCTCGCGCACCCGCTCGGCGAGGATCACCTCGACTTCCGGGTCGAGGCGGAAACCCGCCCGCCCCTTCTGGTCGTGCAACGGGATCAGCGCCGCGAGGGCCCTGCCCCCCTTGCGCCAGCGCCCGTACCAACCCTTCAGCGAGGACCCGCTCACCCGTTCGAGCGGCACGTCGTCGGGATGGGAGCCCTCGTTCTCGATGACCCGTTGCCGACGCTCCGCCGCGACGAGCTTCGCGATCTCGGCGTAGCCCTTCAGGACCTTCTTGTGGGTCCGCTCGGCGAAGCACCGGTCGCAGGCCTGCATGTAGTCGAGGCGCATCAGCGCCGCGTCCTGCTGGCGGACATCGAACGTGTCGATGGTGCGGAGGAGGTTGTCCTGGACGCCTTGGGGCAGGCCCGCGGTCGTGTCCTCCACCAGTTGAAGGCGCCTCGGCTCGCCGAAGTAGAGGTCGGCCAGCTCGGCATGGCTCTTCGTGACCGAGACCGGCCTCGCCCCGAGCGTGCGCAGGGTGACGCCGCTCGCGTCGCGCGAGAGCACCTTGTGGTAGACGCCCTCGACGATGACGAGGGCGCCCTCCTGCAGGCGGATCTGGCAAGCGCCCATGTTCAACGCCGCCCCCTCCCGGGCTCGGACACGCGCAGCCGCCCGCTGCGGCAAAGGTCCAGCATCGCGGCCTCGCTCAGGAAAAGCGTGACGGGATCGGGCCCGAGCCGGCGCAAGAGGACGCCGGCCGCGGCGCGCGCGATGGCGTGGGGGATCCCGTCGACGAGCGCGACCGCGCCGCGGTGCGTGCGGATCTGAGACCGATCTCCTGTCATGGGGCTACCTCCGGCTCGGGGAACGGCGGACAAGGGCGTGGTCGTCGAACGGTCGGCCGGGTTCGGTGAGCTCGGCTTCCCCGCGCGCGACCAGGGCGACGACGGCCCGGAAGGCGCGGGTCCCGAGGCCCGAGGCCGCTCGGAGCTCCCGGACGCGGGCCTCGCCGCCGAAGCGGTCCAGGACGACGCGGATGGTGTGCTGCTCCGCCTCGTCGACGACGAAGCTTCGCTCGCTCGCGACGAGCGCCGCGTTCGCGACCCGGAGCGCGTCGATCTCGACCTCGGTCCAGAGCTCGAAGCCGTGGTAGCCGGCCGCGATGGCGCCCGCCGCCAAGCGGGGCCGGATCTCGTCCCAGCCGAGCCTGATCACCCGCTTCAGCGGCTTGACCTCGACGCAGAGGCGCCGCCCGTCGTCGATCTCGACGGCGAAGTCCGGCGTGTAGGTGTGCCACCGGACGCCGTCGTGCCACCGGAACGGGACGGGCTCCTCCTGGTAGCGCAGGACGGCGTCGTCCTGCTCCAGGAGGAGGATGAAATCCCGCGCGAGGAGGCCCTCGTAGGCCACCATGCGGTGGCCCATGCCCGGCTTGCCGGAGGGGATCTCGCCCGTGATGCAGTCCCGCCGTCCGGTGACGATCCGGCGGGACGGATTCGGCTTGCCGACATGCCGGCTTCGCAGGGTCCGGGACATCAGGCCCCTGCCCCGGCGCCGGGCATCCGCGCGGGCGCGGCCGCCGCCCCCAGGCGGATTGGATACCGCGTCACCCCCTCCTGCCAGCGGTCCAGCGGGGTCCGCCCGTCCCGGCGCGAGCGGCCGAGGTCGTGCTGGCTGAGCCAATCCTGCACCGCGGCCATCAGGCCGTCGGCCGTCGCCACCGCGGCCCCGGTCGCGGCGAGCCATTGCCCCAGGCCCGCCGCCGGCGCGGCCCCGCCCGCGGAGGCCGCCGGGCCGAAGCGCAGCTCGATCCCGAGCGCCGCCGCGGACCGCAGGACCGATTCGCTGCGGAACAGGGGGGCGTGGTCGAGCAGGAGGGCGTCCGGGAGACCGAGGCAGAGGCGGGCGACGCCGAGCGGCTCCGGCGTGGCTGCGGCCGGCCGGGCACCGAAGAGCCCGAGGACGGCGTCGCCGTCGGGCTCCGTCGTGGAGAGCCTCGCCGCGACCGTCACGCCGCTGTAGGCGTCCCGCGCGGTCAGCAGGTGGACGCGATCCGTGTCGAGTTCCGGCAGCGCGATGTCGAGGGTCTCCTCGCCGACGACCACCTCGCCCAAGGGGTGCCCGCTCGACATGTGCAGGAACCGGAAGACCTGCCGGGCGGGCGCCGCGGATCCGCGCGCCGGCGGCCGCATGCGGGCGCGGATCATCCGGCGAAGGGTGCCGGGCGCCGGCACCTGGTCGGGCGCGCACCCGCGGGCCAGGGCCTCTTCCCGGCACCGCTGCAGCGCCGCCTGCGTCAACAGGGAGAGCGAGGGCGCCGGCCGCAGGCGGGCCTGGGCGGCGGCCTCGTCGGCCACGGACCCGATCCAGGCGGCCCAGCGGGGCCGGGCCGGCACGGACCGCCGCCGGTCGGCGAGCGCGGCCACCTGCCCGCCGCTCGTGCGGAGCAGCCGCTGCCACCGCCTGACCTGCCGCAGCGACGGCCACTTGACGTCGTCCACCTCACGGCCGACCGCCGCGAAGGCGGCCGGCACGGCATCGGCGCCGCACGCGCCGGCCGGCAGGCCTTCCAGGGCCTGCACATAGGCCAGGCGCCGTCCGGCGCGGGCGCGCTGCGCCTCCGTCAGCTCCGAGAGGGCCGGCGGATCCGCCGGGGCGAGGGAGTCGCTCTGGACGGGAAAAAGTTCGAGCTGCGTCATGACCGCGGCGGTCCTCTGAAAGCCCGTGGCGGGCGTTGATGGAAGCTGGGCGAGGCGGCCCCGGCACTCGGGCCGGGGCCGGTCGTGCGGGCTAGTCCTCGGGCGCCTGGTCGTCCCAGGCCTCGGGCGTGAACTTGCCGGTGGGGTGGCCGAGAAGGAGGCCGAGGTCGTCGTCCCACGCGTCGAAGGCGGGATCGACGAAGCGGTCGCCGGCGGGCGGCTCGCCGCCGTACTGATCGGTCAAGGGCGTTCTCCTGGGGTCGCGAGGTCGGTGGCCCGGTCGAGGGCGTCCGTCGGACGGCCCCGGCTCGGCGGCATCAGGCGGCCGGGACACCCCAAGGAGGCGACACGCGCAGGCCCTTGCTTTCACGCGCGGGAGCTGGCATACGTGTCGGGCCTCGGCGTGTGCCTCATCCGGTCGGTGCGGTAGTTTCACGGTCGCGGTCGAAAAGGCTCGGACGTCGCTTGGGCCGGGGATTCCACTCCCCTTCCCGGCGCGGTCGAGCGATACACCTGCGGTGGCTTGGTGGTTAGACGCAGGTGATCTCAAGGCGTGCGGCCCTCGGGCCGTGCGCCTTTGTCATGACTCATGGGGCGCGACCGGAGCCGGTCGCGGAGGGTCGCGCGACCGCCCACGGCGGACGCGAACCGGTCTGATCTGGCCGGGCATTGTTACTCTCCCTCGAAGTCCCGGGACGGGACTTTACTCGGTTTCGCCCTGAGACGGCTGCGCCCGGAACTGGCCGAGCGCGTACCACATCTTCGCCTTCCGGTCGTGGATTATTTTCCCATCGCGCTTAAGCTTGGTCTTGGACTTCTCCGAGGCGTCGAGCTGGTAGCCGGCTTTCCGGACGACCTCGTTCACCTCGGCGCCGGACATCCCCCGGGGGCCCGCCTTCGCCAACGCCGTGACGATCACCTTCGCGACCGGGCCGGTGACCGCGGGCAGTTGCAGGGGCTCCGCCCCCGGCCGATCCGCATCCGCGGCCGCCCGCGGGAGGGCCACGGCCGGCGCGAGGCCGGAGCGCTCCAACGTGCCGATCAGGTGGTCGATGCCGGCCAGTTCGGTGGCGATCTCGCGAAGCTTCGCGGCACCGGCCAGCATCGCCGACCGCACGGCTTCGTGCATCTCCGCCTCGGCCTGCCGGGCCTGCTCGCGCAGCCTCTCCCGCGCCTGTTGCAGTTCGGTGAGCACGACCATCCCCCACAAGGCCCGCGGGCGGTCGCGCCCAGGCCGATTTTGAAATCCTACCCGGTCGCGGACCCCGTGGCAACCGGGTGAGACCCGGCCGCAAGGCGCCTGGTTAACGGGGTCCTGCCTGACCGACCCTGCTTCCGGCCGGGTGGCTTCCCGTCCGGACCGGCCGCGCAGACCTGGCCGGGCGCGCCCGCGGGCGGCGAGCCCGGGCCGGGCGTGCCGGCGCGCTCCGGCCGTTGGCCGGGTGACTCGGCGTCACCCCGCCCGGTAGGCCGCGGCCGGACCGACCGGCTCGCGCGACATGAAGGGCTGCCCCCTGCCCTCCGCCCAGGCGAAGCCAAGCGCGGCCAGCGCCGCCGTCAGCTGCGCGTCGTCGGCGGGAGCGATCCGCAGCCCGGCCCCCTCCGCGTCCGCGATCGCGACGAGCCGCTCCAGGAAGCCTGGGCGCGGCGCCCGCCCGGCCAGGCCGCCTACGACCAGGTCCCCCTCCCCCGACAGGCCCAGCGGCAGGTCCGGCAGGTCGTCCCCCCGGGTCAGCCGGCGCATGACCCGGTGCGCGGCGGTGTCGAGCTCGGCCGGGACCGAGGCGTCCAGCAGGGTGTCGGCCGCCGCGTCGGAGACCCGCGCCGCGCCGCCGCCCGGCAGGACCGCCGCGACGGACAGCTCGATCCCGCCGGCCCGGAGGTCGAAGCGGGCCGACAGGACGAGGCGGACAGCGGTGCGCGTCACGGTGATCGCCACCGCCCCGTCGAGTCCCTCGCCCGCGGCGTAGGACGCCGGACCCACCGCCAGTCCCCGATGCCGGCGCAGCAGGCGACCCAGGGCGGGGCCGAGCTCCGCGTCGACGATGTCCCGCGCGAGCGCGTCGGCGAGGCGCCGCCGCCAAGCCGGGCCGTCGCGGTCGCTCCTCCGGGCGCCGGGGGCCGGCAGCGCCCGGAGGACCGCGGCGGCGTGGCGGAAGCGCTGCCCGGCACTCGCGCCCAGCGCCTCTCGGTAGAGCGCATCCGCGACGGCCTCGACCAGCGGCGGCAGCCCCTTGGCCAGGGCCGCCCGCAGCCGCCGGCCGGCCGAGGCGGCCTGCGCCGCCCGGCTTGCCTCGCCGGCATCCGCCATCAGCGCCGCGGCCTGCCGCGCCTCCGGCGCGACCGTGAACGCGAGCGCCTCCAGCTCGTCGGAGGCCCGGAGGACCGCCGGCAGGCAATCGAGGAAGCGGAGGGCGCGCTCGACATGCGCGCGGGCGGAGGCGCCATCCTCGGGGATCCAGCGGGCGGCCCTGAGCAGGGCATCCCGCACCTGCGCGTGATCCGCCGGCGCGAAGGCCCCGGGGAGCGCGCGCAGGAGCGCGCGGTCGGCCGCCGCGCGCGACCGCGCCAGGGGGAGGACGATCCCGTCGTCCCAGACCTGCCGGAGATCCTTCCGGATCGCCCGCCTCAGGGCCGCGATCCGGGTCGCCCGGATGCCGCCGGCCACGAACGCCGCGTGCAGGTTCTCCATCGTCGCGTCGACCGTGTGCCGGGTGGCCGGGTGCGAGAGCGTCGCGATGGTTCGCCACGCCGTCGCGAGCTCTCCCGCGTCCGTTTGCGTGGGGCTGCTTCCGGCGCGGGAGGCCGGGACGACGGGAGCGGGGTGCATGGCCGGAGGATGCCCAGGAACGCGAGCGTCCGGCCGGGCGATAGGCCGCGGGACCGCGCCAGGCCGGCGCGATGGATCCAGGGCGCTTCGATCCGGGCCGCGGACGGCGCCCGGGAATCGGGCGCACGCCCCATTGTGCGGGCCACGGAGCAAGCCACAATCGGCGCCGCCCGGGCCGTGCCGCATCCCCTGCACCGGCGCGCGCCTCAGGTCGCCTCGCCGGTGTCCCAGGACGCCCAGGAGCCCGGCAGCGACGCGGTCTCGCGGGCGAGCCGGACGAAGGTGGCGAGGTCCTCGTTGGCGTCGTCGAAGGCGCCGTCGAGCAGGGTCCACGCCTCCGGCGCGGCGAGCGCCGCGCCATCGGCGAAGCCGCGGTCGTCCGGCCCGGTCCGCCCGCGGTCCCGCGGCGAGGCCGGGTCGACGGCCGCGCCCGGGTCGCGGGCGAGACGGCCGGCGAGCCGCCCGGCGCGGCCCCGGGCGCGGTCCGGGCGGCCCCGGCCCGGCCCGGGCGAGCGCGCCGGCCCGGGCCGGCGGGGCCTGGGATTCGCCGCGCGCCCGGGCGTTGCCCTGGAGGGGGCGCCGCGGGTGTTCGCCAATGTCGTCATCGTCGTCTCCGTCGCAGCAGGATCGATGGGGTGGCGCAGGTCGGAGGGGTTGCCGGCTCACCGAGCCCCCGGCATCGCCGCGCAGGGCTGGCAGGCGGCGGGGCGTCGGCCGGGAACGCGGGGTCCGGGCCTGCGGCGCCTCGGCGGCGGCGCGCGGCGGGGCGCCCGCGCCGCTCGGGAGCCGTCGCCGCCGAGGCGCGCGAAGCTCTCGGCGAGGTCCCTGAGGCGCTCGGCGGTGGCCTGGTCCGCGGGGGAGCCGGCGGGGCTGAGCGCCTCCCCGAGGGCCGCGGCGTCGAGCCGCTGCGCGTCCGGGTCGGCCGCCGCGGCCTCCAGGACGGCCATGAGCAGGGTGCCCGACCGCAGCAGGCTGGCGGCCGGCGTGCCGGCCGCGAGGGCGGCGAGGTCCGCGCGACCGGGCGGGGCGAGGCGGACCGGGAGCGTCCGCAGCCTGCCTTCGAGGCGCCGGCATCCGGAGAGCGCGGCGGACCAGGGCAGCAGCCAGGGGGGCGGCGGGCGCCGGCCGGCCGGGGCGGCCGCGTGCGCGACGGCCCGCAGGGCCCGGGCGGCGTGGAGCGGGCTCATGCCCGTCACGACCGCCACGCCGAGGCGGGCGCGGACCCGGTCCTCGTCCAGCGCGGCGAGCGGCAGCACGAGGAAGACCTCGGACCCGCCCGCCAGGGCTGCCGCCGCGCGGTCGAGCAGGCCCTGGAGCTGCGCCGCCGCGCCGTGGGCGACCAGGGCGGGCGGGCGCCGGCCGGCCGGCGCGGCCGGGCCGGGCGCGTGCCCGGGGTAGGCCAGGACGGTGGCCGGGCGCTCGACGCGCGCGAGGGCGGCGGCGGCCAGCAACGCCGCGTGGTATCCGGACGCATCGTCCGCGAAGAACCCATAGACCATGGCGGCATCCTTTCCGGTTGCGGGCCGCTGGAGCTTCCTTCTCTGAGGAAGGCTGAATTATACCAATGGTAAAATAGACTGGCTAGATTCGGTCTTGCCTGAAAGCAGTTCACCCCACCGCAATCTCTGGCCTTGGTTAACCGAAAGCAGTCTACGCGCCCCGACGTGCGGGGATGCGGGCCGCACCACCGCCACGCTTCCGACGGCTCGGCGAGCGGGCCGCGCGGGGAGCCGCGAGCCCGGTCTTCGCCGGACGCCGATCCGTTGCCCGTCGCGTTCCCGGCGAGCCCGCCGCGCCGGCGACGGGGCGCGGGCGAGCGCTCAGGCGGTCCGGATCGACCGCCCCGGCGCGTCAGTGAGACGCGGCCCCTGGTCCGATCGGGGACGGCTCACCGCCTTGGTGACCTCCTCGAACCGCGCGCTCGCGTCGGACCAGTTCTGGGCGAAGTCGAACAGCTCGCGCAGGGCCGGCGCGATCTCCTTGTAGGCCGCCAGCGCCGCGACCAGGGCGCCGAGCGAGAGGCGGCCCTGGACGACGAGGTAGCCGCCGATCGCGAAGAAGAAGAACGGCGTGAGGTTGGAGGTGTAGTTGTAGAGCCCCTTCAGCCGGCCCTTGAGGTCGTTGATCTCGACCCGCACCCGCTCAAGCTCCTCCGCCAACCGCATCTGCCGCAGCAGGGCCGACCCGCGTGCGGGGCCGGGCGCGGCCGCGGGCGCGCGGGCGGCCTCCTCCGTGGTCAGGAGGCCGCCGAGCGCCCGGGTCGCGTGGACCCGCGCGCGCACCCTGCCGTTCAGGCGCCGCTGGAGGCGGGGCAGGACGCTGAGCTGCACCGGCAGCATCATCAGCGCGGCCAGCGCGAGGGCGGCGTTCTGGAGGAGCAGGAAGGCGACGCTGGTCACCAGCGTGCCGCCCTGCACGAGCGGCACGGCCACGAGGCTGGCCCCGAAGTAGCCGATGGGCTCGACCTCCTGGACGGCGACGGCCGCGAGCGCGGCCCGGCGCTCGGGCGAGCCTTCCCCGCGCGCCCGCCGGACGATGGCGAGGCGTAGCCGGCGCACGAGGCGCTCGTTGACGCGCCCGCGCGCCCGGTTGACCGCGTACTTGGCGAGCCCGCCCAGCGTCAGCACGGCAAGGTAGCTGGCGCACAGGGCGAACAGGAGTTCCACCTGCGAGAGGGTGAGGCCCAGGACGGTCATCTCCGGATGGCCGTCCCCGTCCGCGTCGGTGATGGCGCGGTTGATGATGTGCTTGGGGATCTCCAGGAGAAGCCACGCCGCCGGAAGGGTCAGCAGCGAGAGCAGCACGAGGCGCAGCTGGAAGCGCAGCGTCGCCCGGACGATGAAGCGCTCCAGGCGCCACCCCCGCTCGCCCTCGGACGCGCCGACCGCGGTCGGCGGCATCGGCCTCGGCCGGGCCCGCCGGCGCCGCCGCAGCCCCGCCCACCGCAGGCCGAACCGGACGATCAGCCATCCTGTCCAGGCCGGCGCGACCACGAAGACGAGCACGGCCAGGAGGTCGATCCACCAGTGGCCGTGCGGGTAGTCGAGCCCCGTGATCCGGTGGGCCAGGGCGTGGATGAAGGCTGGCGTCACCACGGGGCGCTCCGATGCCGGGATCGATCCCATCCCGTGGGGGCCGTCAGGCTTGCCCGCGCCGATGCGTGCGTGCCCGCGTCACGTCCCCGTTTCGCGTCCGGGCCTCGCCGGGGGCTCCGCCGGCCCGGCCCGGCCGGTGACGACCGGGGGATTCCCGTCCGCAGGCTCGGGCCGGGCGGCCAGGGCCGCCGCGCACGCGCCGCGGGACCGGGGCCTCCGGCAGCCGGGCGAAGCGATGCGGCGCCGCGCTCGCGCCCGGAGCTGCGCCAACCCCGGCCCGGGGGCGCGCGGCAGGCCCCGCGCGGCAGCGGGCGCGGTGCCGCCTTGACCTCCCGGCACGTGAGCGCGAACCGAGCCGCCGTCGCGCATCCGTTTCCCGCGGCCGGAGCGAGACGGGGCAAGGGCTGACGGCACGGTCCCTCGGCGGCTCGCATCGGCCTAGGTGACCCACTCCACGACGAGCGACAGCGTTGCGATCAGCAGGACGCCCCCGGCCTCGTCGCGCACCCGCGCGATCAGCGTGGTCCGGTCCTCGCCGGGCGGCAGGTCCCTGGCGAGCTCGGAAAGGGTGGCGCTGACCTCCTCCCGCACGGCCTCTCGGTCGGCGAGGTCGAGGCCGTCCCGGTCGAAGACCTTTCCGTTGGCGTCGCTGAAATCAAAGAAGTACCGCGGCATCGGCTGGATCCTCGCTCTCCGACAATGACGCCGCCTCGCGGACGAGGCGGTAACGGGCCGGCGCGGGCGTCCGGGCTCCCAATCCGGAGGCACGGCGGTTGGCATCGCCCCACAGAGCTTGCCGACGGCGCCCCTGCCCGCGGCGGCCGATGACCGGTCCCGCCGCCGTCGACATCAGGGAGGTCCCGGACGGGGGCGGGCCTGCCGCGGAGCGGGGCTGGCGGGCATGGGAGGGACGGCGCGCCCGAGTTGCACCGGCGACGCGGAGGCGTCGACCAGGGCACGGCCGGCCGTCGGCCGGGATCAGCTCAGGATGACCGGCTCGGCGACGCGGTTTCGGGGCGGCCGCGTCCGGGCGCCGCCCGCGTCAGGCGGTGCGTCTCGGCGGCCGCTCGATGCGCAGGAGGTGCGGGTCGGCGACGGCATCCTCCTGCAGCGCCCGGAGCCGCTCGGCCGGCCGAAGCCCCGATATGGCACCGGAGGCCGGCGGCGCGGGCACGGCGGCCTGGCATGCCAAGGGCGAACAGGTCGCCGGGCAGGAGGCGGCGCGCTTCTGCTGGGGCTGGTGCCGGTGGGAAGGCTTCGGCGCCACGTCGTCCGGAATGTCACCGGCCGCCTCGGCGGCCGCGGAGATCGCCTCGGCCCCCGCGCCGACGACGTCGCCATCGTCGGGCGCCGGCACGATGCCAACGCTCCATCCACCGTCGTGAGGATAGGCCGGGGGCTCCGCCACCGTCAGGTCAGCGAGGGAGGCGTGTCTCGGCGTCGTGCATTGCGCCGCCGGCGCGACGGCAATGGCCAACGCGAAAACGGACAGCACCAGGAAACGCGCGATCGCCACAGGTCCGCTGACCTCACCCCGCCTCCCGCGGAGCATCGCACGAGCACGCAGCCCCGGCAATCCGGGACGAGCGTGCACCCCCCGGCCCGGAGGCGACGAACGATGGCCCGCGCTGGGTCCCGGTTGCGGTCGGCCGCATGACGCCTCGGCCGGGCCAACTGCGCCTCCCCGCGACGCTGGCAAGACCGCCGACGGTCGGCGAAGGGACCCGCGATATGGCCTTGACCCTGTAGTGGCTACAGGGTGCATGAAGGCGGCCCTCCGGCCTGGCCCCAGGTGCCGGGCAGAGGGAGCGCCTCATGATCGCAGCGGCTCTTGCGGACCCGACGCCCGCGTCTCCCGCGGCCGCGAAGTCCCTTCGCTGCAGGACGAGGGGCATGGACAGCCAGACCGGGACCGTTCCGGCCTGGGCCGCACCGTCCGGTCAGCCGGCGACGGCCGGGCGGATGCCCGCGACCACTTCGCGTGACCGGCGGCCCGATCCCTGAGAGCCATGCGCAAAACCGGACGCATCTCCGTGCCGACCGCGATCCGCCCGCTCCGCCTGGGCGCGTGCATGATCGCGCTTGCGCTGATCCTGGGGCTGGTCGGTCTCGCGACCGCGTCCACGGGCGGACCGGCCGAGAGGCAGGCTGCCATCGCTCTCGCGGACCTGCCCGGCGTGCTGCGGGACGGAAGCCGCGAGCCTCCGGGCTGTTCCCAGGACTCCTTGCCTGGACCGGGCCTGTGCGGTGGCGCCTGCGACTGCGGCTCGGGTCTCAGCCTGGCGCTCGAATGTCCCGGACGGCATCTGCTTGCCCGCCATCGTGGCGTTCCGCCGGATGCGGCGGCTTTGCCTTCGGCTGACCTGGATAAGCCGAGTAAACCACCACGACCTCGATACGTCGGTCTCTGCGGCATGCAGACGACAACCCGAACCGCTCAGCCAAATCACGGGTACGTATCGAGGTTCGCAATGGAGCGACGAGCGTTTGGCCGCCAATCAAGCCGGCGGCGAGCATCCGAACAGGTTCCATCCCGGCAGGGACACCCCATCCAAGTCCCGCTTCCGATGGGGATGCCGACGATTTTGAATCCACTGATCTATGGAGCTGCGACGAATATCGCTCGCGACGTCAGGGACGGCGGCCTGACGAGGTGCCGGTCCGCGGAAGGCAGCACCGCGGCGAAGATCGAAGCCCTTCTGAACTATCTGGAAGGCGTCGTCTTCAGGCATGGCGACGCTGCGGTCGACGGCCTGGTCGCGGACGCTCCGGGCGGACGCTTGCCGGTCGCCTGCAGGACGGGATGCGCCTGGTGCTGCCACCAGGATGTAGACGTGTCCATCCCGGAAGCGATCCTGATCGCGCGCAGGAGAGACGCGGCGCACGGCCCCGAAGGCCGGCCGTCGGGCGCACCCGCGCATCGACCGGCTCCCATCCGCGTCGTCGGCCGGTCGCGCGCGGGCCTGCCGTGCCCTCTGTTGAGCGAGGAGAAAACCTGCTCGGTCTACGCGGTGCGACCGTTCGCATGTCGTACGTTGCTGTCCTCCGATGACTTGCTGTGCGAAGACGCCTTGAAATCGGCGGTTTCCGGAAAAGCCGACGTCTACATGAAGTCCTATGGTGTCCTCCAACTTGTCGGATGCGCCCATCGGGCGGGCATCAACGCGATCACGAGAGAACTCGGTCTTCAACACGACGACGTGAGCCTCGTGTCGGCCCTGTCCCAGATCAGCGACGACAAGGACACCGTTGAGCGCTGGATGGCGGGCGCGAGGGTGTTCACGCCGAGAGCCGGTCCTTGACGGCAGCTCTGCCTCCCGAGCCCCGGCTTCCGGGCGTGGGCGGCTTGGTGCCGCTGACTCGCCGGCCGAACAGCGCACGCATGACGGGCAAGGGCCGAGATCTCCGCGCCGCGGCGGTCGGCCGTGCGGAACGGAGGTGTCCCGCGCCGGGCCGCCCGTTTTTGGGCGGAAATCCGGGACTCTTCGGGACGGCAACTCGGGTGACGGTCGGCGCCGCAAGGCCGAAGGGGAGGATGGTGTGACGGGGGATGAGGGATGAGACGGTTCCTGATGCTGGTCGCACTGGCGGTGCTGGCAGCCCTGCCGGGTGCGGGGATCCGCCTGACCGGCCTGCAGGTCGGTCCCATCGGCGAGATGGTGGCGTTCGGCGCCGCGATCCTGTCGGCCGGGTTCCTGCTCTCGTGGGGCGCGGAGGCGGCCGAACGCCACGTGTCCTTGGGCCTGATCGTCGCCGTCGTGGCCCTGGTGACCGTGCTGCCCGAATACGCGGTCGATCTCTACTACGCCTACCAGGCCGGCAAGGCGGGCCCGGACTCCCAGTACGTCCACTACGCCGCGGCCAACATGACCGGCGCCAACCGCCTCCTGGTCGGGCTGGCGTGGCCGTTGCTGGTCGCGCTGCACTGGCTGAAGGGGGGCGGGCGCGCCATCGCGCTGACGCGGAGCAACGCGGTCGAGATCGTCGTCCTGCTCGTCGCCAGCCTCTACGCCTTCCTGATCGTGCTGAAGGACACGATCACGCTGCTCGACTTCGCCGTGCTCGTCGCGATCTTCGCGGCCTATGTCTGGCGCGTGCGCGGCGGGTCCGAGGCCGAGGAGGACGAGGGCGAGGAGCCCGGCCCGGCCGCCGCCCTCAACGCGCTGACGCCCGCCGCCCAGTGGGCGTCCATGGCTGCGCTGACGGTGGTCGCCTGCGCGATCATCCTGGTCTCGGCCGAGCCCTTCGCGGAGGCGATGGTCGGCTCGGGCCGGCTGCTGGGCCTCAACGAGTTCCTGCTGATCCAGTGGCTGGCGCCGCTGGCGAGCGAGGCCCCGGCCGTCACCGTCGCGATCCTGTTCGTGGTCGCGGGG
Organism: Methylorubrum rhodesianum; assembly: GCF_014199985.1. Lineage (GTDB taxonomy): Bacteria > Pseudomonadota > Alphaproteobacteria > Rhizobiales > Beijerinckiaceae > Methylobacterium > Methylobacterium rhodesianum. The sequence goes on from NZ_JACHOS010000004.1 coordinate 23,493, forward strand.
CGCGCAGCCAGCGGCCTCGCCGCCTTGGTGAGCGACAAGATCAACCAGTGGACGCTGCTCGTCGGCATGCTGCCCCTGGCGATGAGCGTCGGCGCGGGTTCGTTGACGGCCTTGCCGCTCGACGCGCGCCAGGCCGAGGAGTTCTTCCTGACCGCGGCGCAGTCGCTGTTCGCCCTGGCGCTGCTCCTGCGCCTGCGCCTGGGGCTCTGGTCCGCCCTCGCCCTGGCCGGCCTCTTCGGCATCCAGGTCGGACTGGCGTTCTGGTACCGGGAGGACGAGGCGCGCACCGTCGCGACGCTGACCGCCCTCGCCTGGGTCTATCTGGGGCTCGCCGCCGTCCTGTTCGTCCTGAACGGCCGCCGCCTGCTCGAAGTCGTGCGCGTCGCCGTCTCGGTGGCGCCGTCCGTCGGGCCACGCGCGCCCGGGGCGGCCGAGGCGACCGAGGGACGCCGGTGAGGCCCGCCGCGCGTGCCGCGCCCGAAGCGGGCCGCGCCCTGCCCGCGGCACGCCAACCCGGGGCGGATCGGGGCGGTAGGCCGTCCCCTCTTGCCCCTGCGCCCTGCGCGCCATCCCGGGCCGCGGCGGAGCCGGCCCTCACGCGCAACCGGGCTTCGCGGCCAGCCACGCCGCACGGATCACCTCCCGCATCATGCTCTTCCCGGACGCGCTCGCCTTCGGCGGCGCGGCGCGAGCCCTGGGAGGTGGCGGACGGCGGGCGCGCCGCGACACGGGGGCGACAGGAGACCGCCTCCCTCGGCCGACCGCGGCGCGGCTGCGCGCAGGGCGTCGGCATCGGGGGGCGCGACACCCAACCAAATCCGGAGGCCCGGGATGGGCAGCAAGAAGGTGGCGCGGCAGACGGCGCGCTGGAGCACGGGAGCCCGTGGCGGTCGCCGCCGCGTGAGGCGGTGGGTTCGGGCCGCCGCGAGGCGCGATCTGATCCTGCTGATGGCGGCCATCCTCGCCGCGGCGACCCTCCTGCTGGTCGCCTCGGGATGAGCGACGGTGGCACGGGCCGGATGGGCGGCGGGGACTGGGTGCGAGCGGGCGGAGGATGGACATGCGGCAGCGTCGGAATCGGGCGGGTGACGGGACCTCGTCGGGCGCGGTCCCGTCGGCGGCGCTGCCGGCGCTGCGGCGGGCGGCCGAGGCCCTGAACGCCGGCCGTCTCGACGAGGCCGAGCACCAGGCCCGGTCGGTGCTCGCGGCCCGCCCCCATGAGCCCGCCGCCCTCGACGTGCTCGGCTGCGTCGCCTTGAACCGGGGCCGGCCCGGGGAGGCGCTGGCCCACTTCGAGCGGGTGCGTGCGACGCGGTCCAAGGATCCGCTGCTGCAGTTCAACCTCGGCGAGGCGCACCGGCAGACCGGCGCGCCGGCCTCGGCCCTGCGCCACTTCCGGAAGGCCGCCGAGCTCCGCCCCGATTTCGCCGAGGCGCATGGCCAGGCGGGCGAGATGCTGCGCGCGCTCGGGCGCTTCACGGAGGCCGCCAAGGCCTACCAGAGCGCCTTGATGCTGAAGCCGGAGCTCGCCCACTGCCTGGCGGGCTTCGCGCTCCTGCTGGTGCGGGAGGGCGAGTTCGGCCAAGCCGTGCCCTTCTTCGAGGCCGCGCTCCGGGCCACCCCCGTCACGATGACACCGGCGCGGGCGCCGCTCTGGGCCAATCTCGGGAGCGCCCGCCTCCGGGCCGGCGAGACGCTCGCGGGCCTCTCGGCCCTCGCGGAGGCCGTTGCCTGCGCGCCGGACCAGCCCGGCTTCCCGCGCCTGCTCGCCCGCGAGCTCCTGCACCTCGGCGCGGTGCCGGCGGGACCACGTTTCCGGGCGGTGCTGATCGCCCTGTTCGGGCGGGCCGACGTCGACCCGCGCCTGCTCGCCACCGCGGCCGTCGCGGCGCTGCGGCAGGATGCGGCCGTCGACGGCCTGCTCGCCCGGTTGGCGGCCGATCCCCCGCGTGCCCGCGAGACCGTCGCCGAAGCCGATGCGGTCGTCCGCGCCCTGCTGGACGACGCGCTGTTCCGCGCGCTCCTCGCCGCCGCCCCCATTCCCGATCTCGGGCTTGAGCTCCTGCTGACGGAGGTGCGGCGAAGCCTGCTCCTGGCGGCGCGGGAGGGGGCGCCGCCCGCACCGGACCTCACCCTCGCCTGCGCCCTGGCGCGCCAGTGCTTCCTCAACGAGTACCTCTACTGCACCGACGAGCAGGAGGAGGTCGCCCTGGCGGCCCTGTGCGCGGGCTTCGGTCGAGCCGAGGCCGACGCGGGCGCGGCGGATTGGCGCCGGGTCGCCATCGCGGCCTGCTACCTGCCGCTGCATCGCACGGCCGCGGCCCGCCTCGACCTCGCCAAGGCCCCGCCCGCCCTGCGCGCCCTCGTGCGCGAGCAGGTCGAGGAGCCGGCCCAGGAGCGCGCCCTCGCGGACAGCCTGGTCCCGCTCAGGCCGGTGCGCGACGCCGTGTCCCTCCTGGTCCAGGCCCAGTACGAGGAGAACCCCTATCCGCGCTGGTCGCGCGCCCTGCTCGGGACCCCGCGTCCCTTGCGCGAGCGGGTCCACCTCGCGCTGCCGCACCTCGGCGCGGACGAGATGCCGGCGGTCGAGCGGCCACGCGTCCTCGTCGCGGGGTGCGGGACCGGCATCCAGACCATGCGGCTCGTGCAGTCGGTCGCGGACGCCTCGGTGCTCGCGGTCGACCTGAGCCGCAGCAGCCTGGCCTACGGCATGCGCAAGCTGGCGGAATACGGGATCGGGTCGGTCCGGCACCTGCAGGCCGACATCCTCGACCTCGCCAACCTGGGCGAGCGCTTCGACCTGATCGAGAGCTTCGGCGTGCTCCACCACATGCACGAGCCCCGAGAGGGCTTGCGCGTCCTCTCGGGGCTGCTCGCGCCGGGCGGCCTGCTCTTCCTCGGGCTCTACAGCGAGATCGCGCGCGCCAGCGTCGTCGCGGGGCGCGCCGTGGTCGCGGAGCGCGCGCTCGCGCCGACCCCGGCCGGCGTGCGGGCGGGCCGGCGTGCCGTCATGGCCGGGGCCGTGGCGCAGCCGGACCTCGGCATGCTGCTCAGCCCCGCCTCCGACTTCTGGACCCTGTCGGAATGCCGCGACCTCATCTTCCACGTCGAGGAGCACCGTTTCACGCTGCCCGGGATCGGCGCGATGCTGGAGGCCTGCGGGCTGGAGTTTTTGGGCCTGGAGCCCGAACGCCCGTCGGACCGGACCCGGTTCGCGGCCGAGCATCCGGACCCGGCCGCGGCGCGCTCGCCGGCGGCGTGGCACGGTTTCGAGACCCGCCATCCCGACACCTTCGGCGGCACCTATCGGATCTGGGCGCGGCAGGCGCGCCAGGGCCGGACCGGTTCGCGCTGACTTCCGATCCCGGGGGGCATCATTCGCTGTGCCCGGCCCCGCCCGTGCCGGCCGGCCCTCCCCCCGGCTCGGTGCCGGCGCCCCGGTCCTGCGACGCGGCGGTCCGCGGCTTGCGCTTCAAGGGCGTCAGGAGGGCGAGGACCAGGAAGTTGGACAGGGCCGGGATGAGGCCAAGGTCGTAGTAGCCGAAGCCGACGGCCGCCCCGATCACGCCCACGTTCCACAGGCTCGCCGCGGTCGCGGTGCCGTGCACGTTGTCGCCCCCCTTCAGGATGGCGCCACCGCCGATGAAGCCGATGCCGGTGATGAGTCCCTGGAGGATGCGCGCCTGCTCCGGCGTGCGCGCGCCGAGGAGCTCGCTGGCGAGCAGGATGAAGCCGCAGCTGGCGATGGCGACGATGGGGAAGGTGCGCAATCCGGCGCTGCGCGCCTCGCGCTCGCGGTTCCAGCCGAGCGGGAATGCGAACGCGAAGGCGAGGCCCAGCCGCACCAAGTGGTTGGGAAGGTCTCCCCAGATGCCCCAGTACGAACCCATGATTCCTCGCCGGTGTGAGAACGCCCCGATGGTCCGTCCGCGCGTCGTGCCGCCGTTCCGAGGCGGGCCGCCAGCGGCGCGCCGACGGTGATCCTCGCGCCTGACGGAACCTTCCCGGAGCGGCCCGCATCAGGGCGAGCGGGGTCCGGTCGGCTCGGCGTCGCGCCTCGTTACGCCCTGACGGTCCGGCGCGCTGCTCCCGGGGTCGAGTTCCGTCACCTCCCAGTCGTCGCCGACGTTCTGGCAGGCCGTGCCGCGGATCCTGGCGGTGCGCTGCGCCTCTTCCACGGTGGCCAGGAAGGCGCGGCAGATCCGCCCCGCGCGTACGACCGGCGCGGCGGTCGGCACGACGCTGCCCTTCCGCCCGCTCGCCGGGTTGTCCCACCGGATGCGCAGGCCGTTCCCGCTGGGTTCCAACGCGAGGCCGAGGATGCCGCGCGCCCGGCGCCAATCCTCCGGGTCGAGCCCCGGGAACGCCAGGGGCGCCGTGCGCTTCGGGTCCTGCCCCGGCACGCCGGGAGAACCGTCGGCAGGCCGGGAGATCGGCAGCGAGATCGCGCAGGCCGGCAGCGCCAGGATCAGGAGCGCGGCGCCGGCGCGGGACAGGGGACGTGCGGTTGGCCGGAGCCGGGGATGGGACATGACGGTGCGCTCGGCGGTGTCTGGCGAAGGCGGGGGCGGGTCGGGGCGCGCCGGCGGTCCCGGACCGCCCGGCAGCCCCGGCCAGGGATGAGCGGGCGGCCCCGGGGCGCGGACCTGGCGGCGGAAGGTCTTCCGTCCCATCAGCGGCCATCCGGTGTGCGCACGCCGGACCAGAGGTCCTTGACCTGATCGAAGTGCGTCTTCGGGCTGTAGGCCGCCACCGGCACCGCGATGAAGCGGGCGGTCAGGCGCCCGATCTGCTGCACGACGCCGTAGGAGAACACCACGCGGTTGCGCTGGGCCTGGATCAGCTGCACGCGGGCGTTCAGGAGCTCCTGCTGCGCGTTCAGCACGTCGAGGGTGGTGCGCTGGCCGACGCGGGCCTCCTCGCGCACCCCGTCGAGCGCGACCTCGTTCGCCTGGACCTGCGCCTGCGAGGCGATGACCTGGGCCTTGGCGGCCTCCAGCTGGCCCCAGGCCGAGACCACGGCGGCGCGGATCTGGTCGCGCAGGAACTCGACCTGCAGGCGCGTCTGGCCCACGAGCTCCTTGGCCTGCCGGATCTGCGCGTATTCCGATCCGCCTTGATAGATCGGGACCGTGATGCGGCCCACGATCGAGGCGGTGCGGCCGTTGTCGCCGGGCTGCTCCTGGTCGTAGCGCTGGGCGACCTGGCCGGTCAGGCCGACCTGCGGGTAGAGCCGGCCCTCCAGCACCTTCACCTGCGCCTCGGCGGCATCGACCGCGTGCAGCGCCGAGGCGATCTGCGGGTTTTCCTTGAGGCCGATCTCGACCGCGGCGTCGAGGTTGCCCGGCACGGGGCGGTCAAGCGGGCGGCCCGGCGAGAGCTGGCGCGGCTCCACGCCGATGACCCGGCGATAGATGCCGATGCTGGCGCCCAGCTGCGACTCCGCCGCGCTCACCTGCGAGCGGGCGAGCGCGAGGCGCGCCTCCGCCTGGGCGACGTCGGTCCGGGTCAACGCGCCGACCTGGAAGCGGAAGGCCGTCTGGCGGAGCTGCTCCTGCAGGACGGCGACGTTGTTGCGGTTCAGCTCCAGCGTCGCGGTATTCTGAAGCACGTCCATGTAGGACTGGACCGCACTGAACAGGGTCGTCGTCTCGGTGAGGCGCAGGCTCTCGCGCTGGCCGAGCACGGTCGATTCCGCGCGCCGGGTGTTGTTGTCGGTCTGGAAACCGTTGAACAGCGTCTGGTTGACGGTCAGGCCGGCGCCGCCCGGCAGGGCGGTCCGCGCGAAGCGTTCCCCGCCCTCGACGCCCTTCTGTCGCTCGACCCCGATGTCGGCGTCGAGGCGGATCGTGGGGCGGTAGCCCGCCCGGGCCTGCACGATCTCCTCGTCCGTCGCGCGCAGGCCCGCCCGGGCGGCGTTCAGCTCCGGGTTCGCGCGGAAGGCGCGCGCGAGGGCACCCTCCAGGGTCTCGGCCCGCGCGCCCCCGGTGGCGCCGGCCAGAAGGAGCGCGGCGCACAGGCTGCAGGCCGCGCGGGTCCGCCGCGATCGGGCGCTCGGCGACGGGGAGGAAGGCCGGCGGGCACCGTGCGCCCCTGGCCGGGCGGAGGTTTCGGCGCCGGCACGACCCGGTGAACCTGCGGGTCCGGGCGCCCGGGCGGGGCGGACCGCCGCGGCGGACCATGGCCCGGCCGGATCCGACCCGCGCGACGGCTCCGGCGTACCGCCCTGCCGAGGCTCGGCTGCGCGGCGTCCCCGACCCGCGGCGAGCGCCGAGGCCTGGCCCGCACGAGCGAGCGGGAACGCGCCGGCACGCGGCGCCGCGCCCGGGAAGACCGCCGGTTCGGGGTCGATGATGAGGGGAACGGGCATCGCCCACCCTGCGAGATGCTGCCACATGCCGCCCCGTCGCATCGACGGGACCCGCGCCGCGCAGGGCGGGCGCCTTCCCTTCCGGGCCTGGGGATGACCATGCAACCCGGGTTGCCGCCGCGGCATGCGGCGGCCGGCGGGTCAGGCGCGCGGGGGCTCGCTCGGGGGCGTCGATGCCACGGAGGAGAGGCGGGCGGTGCCGAGGGTGAATTCGGGCGGCCTGGCGATGCGCAGGGGCGTCACGACCGGGCTCTCCGGCCGGATGACGGCATGGCAGGGGCAGTGCGCGCTGCAACGGCCAGGCCCCGCAAGGCCGCGGTCCGCCGGCTCGTCCGCGGCGGGCGCCCCGGAGATGGCATCGAGCACGATGACGATGCCGGGCCCGCCGGCTTCCTCGTCCGGCGACGCGGGCGCGGTCAGGGCCGGGTCCACCAGGGAGACGGTCAGGGCGATGGCGAGCAGGCAAACCAGGGCGCGGCGCCAAACGCCGGACGCGTACCCGTCCCACCGCTGCCGAAGCCTGACCATACGCCATGCTTACGGGGGCGCGCCGCCCGGCGCAAGGTCTCGCGGAGGTGGGGGAGGCCAGCGTCCGAGGAGCCCGATCGTTCCCGCGCGCCGGCGGCGCGACCCGTCGCAGGACCCTCCTCGCGCGGAGGGTTTCGCGCTTCGCCGGGGTCCGGCCCGGCCTCAGGGGCGGAGCCGATGTCCGGCCAGGGCGATGCGGTCGCGGATCTCGACCTGCCCGCGCAGGACCCGGATCCATCCCGCGCGCTCCCAGCCGGCGAGATGCCGGCTGACGACCTCGCGCACGGTGCCGAGGTCGGCCGCGATCTGCCGGTGCGTCGCGGTCACCCTTCCGTGCTGGTCCGCTTGGGCGAGCAGGTGCCGGGCGAGGCGCTCCTCAAGGGGCGTGAAGGCGATCTCGTCGAGGAGCCCGAACAGGACGGCCATGAGCTTGGCGTAATCGTCGAGGACGAAGGCGCGGAACGCGGCCGAGGCCGCCATGAGGTGCCGGAAGGTCTCCGCCGGAAGCGCCGCCAGCACCGTGCGCTGCTCCGCGACGCTCTCGGCCGGGAAGGTGCCGCCGGCGAGCAGGCACTGGGTCGTGAGGACGCAGGTCCCCCGGGGACCCACCCGGTAGATCAGCATCTCGCGGCCGCCCGCGGAGATCCGGAAGACGCGTGTCCGGCCCTCGATGCACATCAGGTAGTTCGCGCACGCGCCTCCCAGCTCGTAGGCGGTCGCTCCCGCCTCCAGCACGGGAAAGCGCACGGCGCCGCGCAGGATGTGCCGGTGGTCGGCCGGAAGCGTCCCGAGCACGGGAAACTGCTCGAACCAGCGCTCGACGCGGTCGGCGTGAGACATGCGCGATGACCTTCAGCTCCGCGGCGCGCCGGTCGGGCGCCGGGGACGTTCCGGGACAGGCCGGCGTCGATGAGCGCGGGCACAAACGACCGATGCCGCCCGCGTTCGGATTGAGCCGCGCGGGCGCGCGGCGGTGCCGGTTCCGGCGGTGCGCGGGGCCCGAGCCCGTTCGCCGGGAACCGCGGGGACACCCATACGCAGGCACGCGGCCCTCCCGTTCTCGGCCGTCGTCGCCCCGGGTCCGGCGTCGGCCGCGGGCGACCTGCTCCGCCCCCTCGGCCGGACGATGCCGGACATGACGCAGGCGGGGACGGCCCGCGCCGCTATCGAGGCGACGATCGCCCGGGCGGCCGGCAAGCCGCTCGGCCTCTCGGACGGGCGCCTGTCCGGCCTGGACCTCAGGCGCGCGAACCTGCGCCCGTCCCGCTTGAACAGGGTCCTGCCGCGGGGGGGCGGTCTCCGCGTCGCGGCCCCCGACCAGGCCGGGCTCAAGACGGCCGACCTTGGCGGGGCGAAGCTCGTCGGCGCGCGTTTCTTCGGTCCGCAGGTCCGGGGGCGAACCCGCGCGGAGCCGACCGGAGCGGGGCCAGGACCGGCCGCGACTTCGGCGGGGCGAGCGCCGGCGGCGCGCTCCGCGCCGGCCCGCGCGGCGACGACGCCGTCCGGAACGCTGACGCGAGCGGGGCCGGCCTGCGCCGGCGCAAGGGCTGGGACGCGACCCCGGATTGCGACGCGCTCGTCGCGAACCGCGCCGGGACCGACCCGGCCCACCGGACCGCCCCGGCGGATCGGTCCGACGCCTCTCCGAACGCCCGTCCCGCGCGGGCGCGAGGCCGCGTCGGCGTCCGTGCGTTCCGGGGGCAGGGCTCCGATCCCGCGGGCCGTTACCCTCCCTGGATCGCCTCTCCGTACCGGAACGTGGCGGAGCCGCCGTCCATCCTCAGCGTCCCGGACCCGGCGAACGAGCTCGTCCCGTCGGCCGACCCGGTGCCGCGCTGGCCATTGGAGCAATTTGCCCCGACGGATGCCGGCAGCCCCGCCCCGGACGGATGAAACAGGCCGCTGCAGGTCGTCCGCCCGTCGGTCGCGTAGAACTCGCGCCGCAGCAGCCGGGTGGTCACGCTGCCCGTGAGGCGCTCCCCCGACGGGAGATGCAGGGTGAACGGGACCGTCGCGTAGCCCGGAACATCGGGCACGTGCAGGCAGCCCGTCACGCCGGTGGCCAGCCCCAAGGCACACGCGAACCTCCTCCAGCCGATCATCACGATCCCTCCCCGCCCGTGCCGGTCCGACCGACGCCCGCGCATGGCCCGGCCGCGGATGGGCGCCGGCCGTTGCGCTCGCCGCCTTCGGCGGCCCGGATCCCCGGATTGCCCGCAGCGGCGTGGCCGCTGCACCGCCCCGACCGGCCCGGTGCCGAACCCGGCTAGATCCCGGGGCCGCGCAGTCGATGGTAGAGAGCCCTGACGGCATCCATGTAGTCCTGACCCGGGTTCTTGGCGCAGAAGGTGCGCAGGAAATGGACTTGGGCCTGAAGCGGGACGGACGGCGGTGTCAGGTCCAGGTCTTCATCGATTCCTGCCGGCGCACGAATCAGCGCTCCGCTCATGAAACCTTGCGCCCAGGCGAAGAAGTACAGCTCGGCAGCTTGGTTCGCGGAGATCTCCTGGTTGAACGCTGCGCAGGTCTGGGCGCCGATGCCGACGATCTTGGCCGTCGATCCTGCCTGCGCGGACATCACGATCATGACGCCGAGGGCCACTATCACTGTTCGTCGCATCGATGCTCCCCGTCGCTCCAGTTTCGTAGGATGAGCCGGAGCCAGCGCCGTCGAACGCCGGCCGGTGGGTGGTCATGGCGCCGTCCGGCGGTCCCGGGATTCGAGCAGGTCGGAGGTATGGCGGGCGGCGGGGTGACCGGTCGCCGCCTCGTGCGCCGACGAGCATTTCTCGTAGAGCTCGCCCGCGGCGACCATGACGATGCGTTTTCCGCCGCCTTCGGCGGGGCGGACCGCCAGGAGCGTGCGCCCCGCCGGCCACGTCACGGCGTTCGGCCGCCCGGCCTCCTGCGGCTCGCCGTAGCGCCGCACCCCCTCCCGGTAGATCGCCGCGTAGGCCGGCACGAGCTCGGCCTCCGCGAAGGGGCGGCTGAACCAGATGACCTGCTGCAGGCCCTCGTCCCGGCAGACCTCCAGGACGACCTGCTCGGTATCGGGCCCGGAGGCCGGCGCCCGGCCCTGGAAATAGAACAGGGCCGTGACGTTCCCCTCCCGATCCGCCATGGACGGTTTCGGCACGGACGTCAGCGGACCCCAACGCAGGCCGAAGGGTGCCTCCCCGGCAAGCGCCCCCGGGATGCCGGCCGCCCCCAGGAACGCGGTGGCGAGCGCACGACGAAACGTCCGCATCACGGGCCTCCCCCTCGGGTCCGTCGCGACCGCGCCTCGCCGGTCCGGGGATGCATGGCCCGGGTCACTCGGCCGCCTGCCGGAGCCGCGCCCGCGCGCCGGCCGAAGCCTCCTCGGCCCGGCGCGGGGAGCGCGCGACCTCCTCGCCGCCGAAGCGCGCGTACAGGGCCGGCAGGACGATCAGGGTCAGCAGGGTGGCGCTGATCAGGCCGCCGATGACCACGGTCGCGAGCGGCCGCTGCACCTCGGCTCCGGTCTCGGTCGCGAGCGCCATCGGCACGAACCCGAGCGAGGCGACCAGCGCCGTCATCGCCACCGGCCGCAGCCGGGTCATGGCGCCCTCCAGGATCGCCTCGCGCCGCGGCCGCCCTTCCGCGACGAGCTGCTTGATGAAGGTCAGCATCACCAGGCCGTTCAGGACCGCCACGCCCGAGAGCGCGATGAAGCCCACCGCCGCCGGCACCGAGAACGGCATGCCCCGCAGCCACAGGGCCGCGATGCCGCCGGTCAGCGCCAGCGGCACGGCGCTGAACACCAGGAGCGCGTCCCGGGGCGAGCCGAGCGCCGAGTAGAGCAGCAGGAAGATCAGGGCGAAGCAGACCGGCACCACGATCATCAGGCGCTTGCGGGCCGAGGCGAGGTTCTCGAACTGGCCGCCCCAGGTCACGTCGTAGCCCGAGGGCAGCCGCACCTGGCTCGCGACCTTTCCTTGAGCCTCGGCGACGAGCGAGCCGATGTCGCGCCCGCGGACGTTCGCGGTCACGACCACCCGGCGCCGGCCGTTCTCGCGCGAGACCTGGTTCGGCCCTTCCGCGACGGAAAAACTCGCGACCTGCTTCAGGAGGACCGACGCGGCGCGCCCGTTCGGGCCGGGCGGCAGCGGCACCGGGATGTTCTCCAACGCCTCCCGGTTCTCGCGCACCTTGTCGCTGAGGCGCACGACGATGGGAAAGCGGCGGTCGCCCTCGAACACCAGCCCGGCGTCCTTGCCGCCGATGGCCGCCCCGATGACCTCCTGGACGGCGCCGGTGCTGAGCCCCAGCCGCGCCGCTTCCGCCTTGTTGATCTTGATCTCCAGGAAGGGCAGGCCCGCCGTCTGCTCGACCTTGACGTCCTCGGCCCCGTCGATGCCCCGCAGGATCTCGGCGATCTGGTCGGCCGCCTTCGTCATCGGCCCGAACTCCTCGCCGAACACCTTCACGGCGAGATCGCCGCGGGCGCCCGCCAGCAGCTCGTTGAAGCGCAGCTGGATCGGCTGGGAGAACTCGAACACGTTCCCGGCCAGGGCGCCGACCGCCTTCTCGATCTTCTCCTGGAGCTCGGCCTTGGACAGCTCAGGGTCCGGCCACTCCTCCTGGGGCTTCAGGATCACGAAGGTGTCCGAGGAGTTCTGCGGCATCGGGTCGGACGCGACCTCGGCGGTGCCGGTCTTCGAGAAGACGTAGGCGACCTGCGGGAAGCGGCGGATCGCCTGCTCGATCTTGAGCTGCATCGCCTGCGACTGCGACAGCGAGGTCGAGGGGATGCGCAGCGCGTTCATGGCGATGCTCTTCTCGTCGAGCGTCGGGATGAACTCGGCGCCGAGCCGGGTGAAGAGCAGGCCGGCCCCAGCCAGCAGCAGCAACGCCGCGACGATGAACACCATCGGCGCCCGCACCGCCCCGGCCAGCACGGGCCGATAGGCCCATTTGAGGGCGCGGATGATGAGGTTATCCTTCTCGGTGACGCGCCCGGTGATGACGATGGCGATCATCGCCGGCACGAAGGTCAGCGACAGGACGAAGGCGGCGACCAGCGCGATGATCACGGTCAGCGCCATCGGCTCGAACATCTTGCCCTCGACACCCGTGAAGGTGAGGAGCGGCACGTAGACGAGGATGATGATGGCCTGCCCGTAGAGGGAGGGCTTGATCATCTCCTCGGCCGAGGCCCGCACCGTGGCGAGGCGCTCCTCGGTGTCGAGGGTGCGACCGAGCGCGTGCTGCTTCTCGGCGAGATGACGCAGCGCGTTCTCGGTGATGATGACCGCCCCGTCGACGATGAGGCCGAAGTCGAGGGCGCCGAGGCTCATCAGGTTGGCCGAGATTTTCGCCTCGACCATGCCGGTCATGGTCATCAGCATCGCGACCGGGATGACCAGGGCCGTGATGATGGCGGCCCGGATGTTGCCGAGCAGCAGGAACAGGATGACGATGACGAGGGCCGCGCCCTCCGCGAGGTTCTTGGCCACGGTCCTGATGGTGGCCTCGACCAGGAGCGTCCGGTTGAGGACCGTCTGGACCTCGACGCCGGGTGGCAGCGACTTGCGGATCTCCGTCATCTTGGCGTCGACACCCGCCGCCACCGTGCGGCTGTTCTCGCCGATCAGCATCAGCGCGGTGCCGACGACGACCTCCTGCCCGTCCTCGCTGGCCGAGCCCGTGCGCAGGTCGCGCCCGATCCGGACCTCGGCGATGTCCCGGATCCGCACCGGCACGCCGCCGCGGGTGGTGACGAGGACGTTCTCGATCTCCCCCATGCTCTCCAGGCGCCCGGCCGCGCGCACGACGTAGCCCTCGCCGTTGTCCTCCAGGTAGCGGGCGCCCTGGTTGGCGTTGTTGGCCTCCAAGGCCCGCGCCACGTCGGAGAAGGAGAGGTCGAGGGCGGTGAGCTTCGTCGGGTCCGGCTGGACGTGGTACTGCTTCTCGAAGCCGCCGATGCCATCGACGCCGGCCACGCCCGGCACGGTCTTGATCTGGGGCCGGATGATCCAGTCCTGCACCGTGCGCAGGTACGCGGCCCGCTCCAGCTCCGTCCTGAGCCGCTGGCCTTCCGGGGTCAGGTAGCTGCCGTCCGGTTGCCAGCCCGGCTTGCCCGCAGGCGACACCGTCCGCTCGTCCGGCTTCGCGTAGTGGATCGACCACATGTAGATCTCGCCGAGGCCCGTCGAGATCGGGCCCATGCGGGGCTCGGCGTCGGGCGGCAGGTCCTGCTTGACCTGGGACAGGCGCTCGGCGACCTGCTGGCGGGCGAAGTAGATGTCGAGCTTCTCCGCGAAGACCGCGGTGACCTGCGAGAAGCCATTTCGCGATAAGGACCGGGTGTATTCGAGGCCCTTGATCCCGGCGAGCGCGGTCTCGACCGGGTAGGTGACCTGCTTCTCGATGTCGATTGGCGAGAGCGAGGGCGCGACCGTGTTGATCTGCACCTGGTTGTTGGTGATGTCGGGGACCGCGTCGATGGGCAGCTTGGTCAGGGCGTAGCCGCCGAAGCCGGCGGCCAGCAGCGACAGCAGCAGCACCAGCCAGCGCTGGTGGACCGAGAAGTCGAGGATGCGGGAGATCATGGGCGGGCTCTCGCTCAGTCGTTGTCGCCGGTCGCGGCCTTGCCGAGCTCAGCCTTGAGGAGGAAGGAGTTGGCGACCGCGATCTCGTCGCCCGGCCTCAGGCCCGAGACGACCTCGTAAGCATCGTCGTCGGAGCGCCCGAGCTCGATCTCGCGCTTCTCGAAACCGGTGGCCGTGCGCACGAAGACGACCTTCTCGCCGGCGACGGTCTGGATCGCGGCCTTCGGAACCCGCACCTTGACCGCATCCTGGCCGACCTCGACCTCGGCGGTGACGAAGGTTCCGGGCCGCCAGGCCATGTCCCGGTTCGGCAGCCCGACGATGACGCGGGCGGAGCGTGTGTCCGGGTTCAGGATCGGGCTGACGAAGATCACCTTGCCTTCGGCCTGCTTGTCGGCGTCGCCCTGGCTCGGGGTGACCAGGACCCGCGCGCCTTCCTTGACCTTGGCCAGTTCGGTGGTTGGCACCGCCAGTTCGATCCAGACGGTGGACAGGTCTGCGACCGTATACAGGTCGTCCGGGTCGCCCTGACCGCCGACGTCGGTGCCGAGGTCGACCTTGCGCTCAACCACGCGCCCGCTCAGCGGTGAGCGCAATTCGTAGCGGCGCAGCGTCGAGGTGTTGGGCGTGGTCTCGTCCCGTTTGGCCGCGCTCGCCACCTCGGCGGCGTTGAGGCCGAGGGCGGAGAGCTTCTGCCGGGCGAGGTCGACGCGAAGCTGCGCCTCCGAATAGACGGCCTTGGCATTGAGGAAGGCCGATTCGGCCGAGATGCGCTTGTCCCAAAGCGCCTGCTGCCGATCGAAATTGGTCTTCTCAAGCTCTGCCTTCACTGAGGCGGTGAGATACTCGCTCTTGGCGTCCGCGACCTCGCGGCTGTCGAGCACCGCGACGACCTCACCCTTCACAACCTCCTCGCCCAGGCGCTTGCGCATCTCGGCCACAATCCCGACCACGCGCGCGGGCACCCGGGCGATCCGGTCGGCGTCCGGCGCGATGGTGCCGGGAACGAGAAGGTGGCGCGCGAGCGTGCCCCCCTCCACCGTCACGACCGTGATGTCCTGCCCGGAAACCTGCTCGGGCTGCATCTTGATCACGGTCGGCTCGGCCTCTCCCCCACCCTCCGCGTGCGGATGCTTGGCGGTCTCAGGCCCGGTCTCCGGCTTCGCCCCTCGCGGGCGGGGATGCTCGCCCGCGGGCTCCGGGACGTCGGTCTCGGAGGAGGGCTGACCGGCGGCGGGCGCCGGGTGGATCCTCGGGACCCCGACCGAGGCGAGGGCGTCCTGGACGAATTCGGACACGCGGGGAACGGCACCGCCGATGGCGATGCCGGTGGCCAGGATGACCACGGACAGGAGAATGCGCATTGAGCCTGACTCGACCGGGACGCCGCTTGCCCGCCTGCGCGGCGGTGACGGTCGATCCCGCATGTTCACGTAAGGTGATCGACTGGCCCGGCGGATCGCCGGGCGGCCCGTGCCACCTCGGTGGCGCGGTCACCTCAGGCGCGAGGAGGCCTCGACAGGCGGTCCGGCCAGGTCGACGCGAGCGCGCCGACGGACCGGGACCGGTTGGGCTGGGCAGCCGCCGCGGGCGCCGTCGCGGGAGCGGCGTCCGCGGTGATGGCCTGGTGACAGCTGCAATGCACGTGACAGGTCACGCCCGGATCGGACGTGTCGGTCGCGGAGCCGTCGGCCGGCGCGACCACCGAGAGTTCCGTCCCGGCAGGTGCCT
The DNA here is from genome assembly GCF_014199985.1 of Methylorubrum rhodesianum. Taxonomy (GTDB): domain Bacteria; phylum Pseudomonadota; class Alphaproteobacteria; order Rhizobiales; family Beijerinckiaceae; genus Methylobacterium; species Methylobacterium rhodesianum. The sequence goes on from NZ_JACHOS010000004.1 coordinate 38,694, forward strand.
TGCCGTGGTACGCGAAATCGGCTGCCAGGCCCAGGTCGGGAGCGGCGATGAGCAGGACGAGCACGAGCGCGAGCAGGCGCAGGGCGGTCACCGACCAGCCACGCCCGGCGTCGAAGCTCTTCTGCCGCATCCCGAGGGTCATCCCCGTCCTTATGGCGATTCGAGGCCGCGGATACAATCGGGTTCGTCGCGGTGCGGCGTCGGATCCCAGGCGGTGTCTCCGTACGCCGCCCGCCAATCGTCGTCGCGACGATGAGAGACGTGGTGCCCGCGGCGGCCCTGGCCGCCGTCCGGCATCATGGCGGTCCCGCGGCCCGCAGGGCGGGCGTCATGGTTTCGGGAGGCCGGGTTCGCCGCGGCCTCGAACGGAGGCACCGCCGGCCGTGGCGGCATGCCCCGCTCCCGGCGGTACCCTCACCGGCGGGCACCCCGGCGCCGGGCCGCGGGCGCACCGGCCGGACGCCGCCCCGGCTCGGGCCCGCGATGCGCTCACCAGGGCCGCCGGCGGGACCCCGGGACGGATTGGCCGCGGGATGACCGAGGCGCGTCGACCGGACCCCGCCGGACGCCGCCCGTGGCCGAAGGGCGGAGGCGGCCCGGCCCCGGGGCCTCACGGGCGGTCGGAGGGCGCCTCGTTCTTGCGGGGCGAGCGCGACCTTCGGTCGAGCTCGGACCGCGCCATCCCCGTCACGACGCCCGTGGCCCCGTCCCCGTGCAGGAAGCGGGCGCCCTGCCCTTCCAGGGCCTGCCGGAGCCGCAGGGCCAATCCCTCGCTGAGGTCGGAGAACGCGTTCTCGTAATCGTTGATGCTCTTCTTCGACACCATCGACAGCTCGCGCAGATCGGATTGCGAGAGCCCGAGGAGGGCGCGCGCCGCTTGGCACAGGTACCCCGGCACCGGTTTTTCCGGTGGATAAGCATTAACCTTCGGCAACAGCAGCAGGTCATGGTACGGCTCTCCGCATTGAAAAAGCTTTATACCAATGATATAATTCCATTCGATTTCAGACGAGACGGTTTCGTGGCTGTCGGTGGACTTGGTGTCCGCGGACGGCTTCGGGCGTGCATGCTGGGGGTCTGCCATGATCGCTGCGTTCTTCGGTGCCGACGGACGTTCCGTGAGTGCCCATGCTGTCCTCGTGGCGACGCTCGCCGCCGCCGCCGCCGGGCGGCCGGCGACGCTGGCGCGGATCACCCGGCCGGCCGAGCCGCGGCTGCCTCGCGGCACGAGGTTGCCGGACGCCGTCCGCGTTGTCGAGCTTCAGGCCGCCTCGGCCGAGGCGGCGGTGCAGGCCGCCTGCGAGGCCGCGACGGCCCGGGACCGCGAAGGCTGGCTGATCCTCGACCTGCCCGCCGAGTGCCTCGCCGCGCCGTCCCTGCGCGCGCATCTCGACGCGGCCGTTCTGCCGGTCGGCCCCACGCCGCTCGACGAACACTTCGCGGCCGCCGTGCTGGGCGACCCGCGCCTCGTGCCCCCCGTTCAGGCCGGGCCCCCGGCCCCGGTCTGGCTGCTCGGCTGCGGCCGCTCCGGCGGCGAGCCCGCCGTGTCGCGCTTCGAGCGCTCGATGCGCGCGGCGGTCCGAACCGGCGCTCCCGACGCGGCCGATGCGATCCGGGCCTTGCCGGTCGCGCTGCCGCGCCTCGGCCCGTCCGACGCCGCCGGCCTCGTCGTGGGCACCCTCACGTCCCGGCTCCTCTGCCAGGGCCTCCACCTCATCGCCGCCATCGAGGCCGCCGCCCGGCACCCCTCCGCCGCCCCGTTGCGACGGCAGGACCTGGCCGAGAGCCCCGGCCCGGCGCCGTCCGCCGGCGGCGGCGCGGACCACCGCGACACGGGCGAGCGCCTCCGCGACCTCGCCGAGGCGCTGGAGGCCATCGAAGAGGGCGCGGGGCCGTCGCCGCAGGACCTGGCGGACGCGCCCCTGCTGGAGGATTGGGACGTCGGGCTCCGGGCCGTGAGGGCCTTGACCGGCGTCGTCTCGGGGCACCCCGACTTCCCCCGGCCGTGCCGGATCAGGACCTCCGAGGTCTACGCCTCGGACGGGCAGACCTGGGTCCGGACCTATTCCCGCTGGTACAGGCTCGGGAGAGCGGTTGGCGACATGGCGCCCACGACCCTGCAATAGGCCGGCCCCGGCCGACGGCGCGACGCCGCGGCAGACCGGGCTGCGGATCACCCCCGCCTGACGGCGGGAGGCACCGCCCTCCCCCGGACCGTGCGCCGTCGGCCTCGCTGTCGGCCGGGAGCCGGCCGGCGTGGCCACGCCCGGTCGCGGCCGGCGCGCCAGCGTCCGCCGCCCACCCCCGCCGTGCGCCGGAGGCGCACCCTCCCCTCGCCTGGAGCCGCTGCCCATGACGGAGTCCCCGACTTGCCCCGCCGGACAGGGGCACGCCGCCCCTGCCGGCGCCCGCCGCGCCACCGGCCCGGACGTCCGGGCGCGGCAAGGCCCGGCCATCCTCCGCCTCTGGCGCGTGGTGCCCGCGACCGGGCTCCGGCCGGCCACGGCCGAGGCGCTGCTGGCCACGCTCCGGACCTGCGCGCCGCCCACCCGCCATCGCTCCTGGGGCGAGGCCCTCGACGGCGACGCCGCCGCCCTGACCCGCGTCGCGGTCACGGTCCTGCGGGTCTGCGGCCCGGAGAGCCGCCTGACGGACCTCGTCGCGAGCGCGCTCCTCGCGCAGGCGCTGCGGGGCGAGCCGGCCGCCGCGGCGCTGCTCGCGCACGCCCTGCGCCGGCTCGGCGAGCGTCGCCCGGGCGAGCCCCACCTCGCCCGGCTCGCCGCGTCCTGGGACGCCTGGGCGCCCCCGCCCGGGGACCGAGCACCGGGGGCCGCCGCGGGCGCTCCCGCCCGCGCCGCGCCGGAAGGGCGCGGCGACCGGTCCCGTCCCCCCGCCGGAAAGGAACGCGGCTTGCGCCTCTGGATCCTGTCTGACCTGCACCGCGACGTCGGCCTGCCCTGGACGCCCGCCGAGATCCCGGACGCCGACGTGGCGGTCGTGGCCGGCGACGTTCGGGAGGGCCTGGTCGAGAGCGTCACCTGGCTCGCGCACGTCATCCGCCCGCACATGCCGGTGGTGTGCGTGGCCGGGAACCATGAATTCTATCGGCGGACCTTCGTCGAGGAGCTCGCGCGCGGGCGGGCGGTCGCCGCGAACCTCGGCGTGCACCTGCTGGAGGACGACACCGTCGTGATCGGCGGCGTCCCCTTCTCGGGATGCACGCTCTGGACCGACTACGACCTCGACGGCCCCGACCTGCGCGCCGCCTCCATGGAGGATGCCCGCCGGGGCATGAACGACCATCGGCTGATCAGCTTCCAGACCAAGCCCCGGTGGATGCGCTTCCGGCCGGAGGAGGCGCTCGCCGTCCACCGGGTCTCGCGGGCCTACCTGGAGGGCGCACTGGCCGCTCCCGCGGCCGCGCCGCGTCGGCCGCACGTCGTGGTGACCCACCACGCGCCGAGCGCCCGCTCCGTCGCGCCCGCCTTCCGAGGCAAGCCCCTCAACCCGGCTTTCGCCTCGCGGCTCGACGCCTTCGTCGAGCAAGCCGGCCCGACCCTCTGGGTGCACGGCCACACCCACGCGTCGATGGACTACCGGCTCGGCGAGACGCGGGTGCTCTGCAATCCGAAGGGCTACGGCGGCGAGAATCCCGCCTTCGACCCGGCCCTGGTCGTGGAGGTCTGACGCCGCCAAGCCCGCGGATCGACGGCGGTTCCGCATGCCCCGCGTCCGGCGGGCGCGCCGCCCTGCCCCCGCGCGTCCTTCACCCCCTTTCCCCGGGAGCCCGATGACGAAGATCCCGCCCAACCTCGCGCGCCCGGTCGTCCCGAGGCGGCTTCCGCGCGGCCTGTGCGCGGGACCTGTCCCGGAGGGGCGCGACGCTGCCTCGCCGCGCCGGCTCGCGGCCGATGCGGCGGCCGCGTCGGCGCTCGGCACGGTCGGCACGGCGCGGGCCTCGAACCCCGAGGCCCCGGAATTCCCGCGGCCGGCGCCGGTTCTGCCGCCCCCGGACGGCGTCGCGATCCAGGCGTTGCGCCGACGCGGCGGCTTGGTCCGCCGGTCGCGCCCGGCTGCCGAGGCCGTGCCGCGCGTGCGGGAGCGCGGCCGGGGGTCGCTCGGGACGAGCCCGCTGACGGCGCCGCCCCCTGCGCCCGCGCTGGAAACGCCCCCGCGGGGCCGGCCGGGCCCGCTCCCCGCGCGCCCGCCGTTGCCGGTGGGCCCCGGGCACGCCGGTCGGGCGCCGGAGACCGCGCGCGGGCCCGGCGGCGGCGGGACGCCCGCGGGGATGCGCCTGTGGATCCTCTCGGACCTGCGGGTCGATCGGGCGCCCTACGAGCTTCCGCACCCTCTGCCGGAGTTCGACGCGCTGCTCGTCGCCGGCGACGTCTGCACCGGCATCGAGGCCGCGTTGGCTTGGCTCGCCCGGGCGCTGGACGGGCGCCAGGGAAGCCGGCCCGTGGTGATGGTGCCGGGCAACGCGGAGTACTGGTCCGACGTCCCCATGGTCGAGGCGCTCGCCCGGGGCCGCGCCCTGGCGCGGGAGCTCGGTCTCCATCTCCTCTCGGACGCCTGCGTACGCCTCGACGACGGCCACGGCCGCGGCGTGCACGTGGTCGGCGCAACCTTGTGGACGGACTGGGCCCTGCATGGGCCGGCCCGCGCCCGCCTCGCGCGAGGGTATGCCCGGCATCACTGGCCGGATGCCCGCCGCATCCGCCTGCGCGCCGGCCGTGACTGGTCGCCACCGGACGCCGCCGGGGCCCACGCCCGCTCGCGCGCCTACCTGGAGGACGCGCTCGGCTCCATCGCCTACCAGGAGGTCGGCTTCCGGGCGACCGCGACGTCCGTCGTCACCGGCGTCGCGCGCGGGGACCGCGCCGTGGTGTTGACCCACCATGCCCCGTCGCGCCGCTCCCTGGCCGCGGATTGGCCCGGCTGGCTCGGCGACGAGTGGGTCGCCGCCGCCCTCGTCTCCGACCTCGAACCGCTGATGAGCGGCTGGGGCGCCCCGAGCCTCTGGGTCCACGGTCACGTCCCGAGCCGCGCCGACTACAGGCTGGGCCGGACCCGCGTCGTGGCGAACCCCAGAGGCGATCCCGCTCGCGCCGCGCCCTTCGACCCCGGCTTCGTCGTCGCGGTCTGAGCGCCCGGCCGATCCACCCTCCCCTCAGGCCGGCCGCGCCGGCCGGCCGCGACCCCAGTGAGGCCTCATGCGAGCGATGACGACACCGGCGTGCCTCCGTCGGACGGACCGGACGGCCGTTCCGACCCGGCGAAGGAAGCGGCCCCGGCACCCGCCGGGCGGCCTGCTGGCGGCCTGGCGGACCCGGCCGCCCGGCTCCGTCACGCGGCGCGAGGCCGGCCGGATCGCGGCGCTGCTCGCCGCGACCGAGATCCTGCACGAGCCGCGGTGGCGGGCGGCCCGGAACGGCGACGCCGCCGCCGCGGCCGCGGTCGCCATCGACCGCCTGCGTCGGTCCGATTTCGGCAGCCGGCCGGTCGACGCCGTCATGAGCAACCTGCTCGTGCTGGCCGTGCGCGGCGACGCCACGGCGCCGGTCATCCTCGCCCATGCCCTCGCCGCGTCGGCCCGCCTCGCACCGGCCGACGCGACGCTCGCGCGCCTGGCCGGACAGTGGCGGCGTCGCTTCCGCCCCGGGGGCGCCGCGCCGCGACCGCCCCGCCATCCCGCCTGAGCCGGCGCGCCGCGCCCCGCTATCCCGTCCCGGAGATCCCGATGCCCAGGTCACAGCTGCCGCCCGACCTCCTCGCCCGCGCCTTCATCGACATCCTCCGCCGCGAGGCGGGGCAGACCCGCCAGCGACCGGCCGCGCTCGCCGACGGCGATCTGGACGACCTGCTCGGAACCCTCGACGAGCCCGCGGACCGCGAGGCTTCGCCGCCGCTGCGCCCCGACCTCGTCGCCGCGGCCGTGTCGTTGGCCCGGGCCATCGAGGCCGAGGAGGGCCTGCTGCAGGCCCTGCGCCGGGGTGCGCCCGCGGTCACGGTGCAGGTGCCGTCGGCGGAGTGGGTCGACCCGATGGAGCGGGCGGTCGAGCTCTGCGCCCTCGGGAGCCTGTGCCTGACCCGGGGCGGCGACGGCTCGCGCCTGGGATCCGAGGGGATCGGCCAGCGCGAGGCCCTCGTCGTCGCCCGCGACGGGTCCTCGACGAACCACCGGCCCGACAAGGGCAACGAGGCCGTCGGCGACGCCCTGATGGCCGGGCATGCCGTCATCGGGATCGCCGCCGAGCCGGCGCGGTTGCTGCCGCGGGACCTTACCCGCGCGTCGGACTACCGGATCGCGGCGGGCGGGCTCGATGCGGCGGGGGTCGCGCTCGTCATCGAGGCGGCGACCGGGGCAACGGCCTCGCGGTCCCTGGCGCCGCGGCTCGCCGCCCTGTGCGAGCCCGCCGACCTGCGCCTGTCCGTCCGCCACGGCGGCGCCGGGGACGCCGCCCTGGACCGGCTGGACGGCTTGCTGAGGGGCAAGCTGGGCGCGGCCGGATCGGGGCCGCGCCTGGAGGAGCTGCACGGCTACGGCGCGGCCAAGGCCTGGGGGCTCGACCTGGTGGAGGACCTTCGCCGGTGGAGGGCGGGGGAGATCCCGTTCTCGGCCTGCGAGAGCGCCCTCCTGCTCAGCGGCCCGCCCGGCTGCGGCAAGACGCGCTTCGGCATGGCGCTCGCCCGCAGCGCCGGCCTCCCCTTCCTGGCCGGATCTCTGGGGCAGTGGCAAAGCGCGCGCGACGGCCATCTCGGGCACACGCTGGGCGCGATGCGGCAATTCTTCGAGCGGGCCCGGCGGGAGCCCTGCGTCGCCCTGATCGACGAGCTCGATTCCTTCGGCGACCGGGACGCCTTCGCCAGCGATCACCGCGACTACAGCAGCCAGGTCGTCAACGCCCTGCTGGAGCTCCTCGACGGGGCGGCGTCGCGGGAGGGCATGGTCGTGATCGGGGCGACGAACCTGCCGGACCGCATCGACCCGGCCATCCGGCGCTCCGGCCGGCTCGACCGGCACATCCGCATCGGCCTGCCGGGTCTGGACGACCTGAAGGGCATCCTGCGGCACTACCTCGGCGGCGAACTCGCGCGCTGCGACCTGACCCCCGCCGCCGTGCAGGCGCGCGGCCTGACGGGGGCCGACGTCGAGGCCGCGGTCCGCCGGGCCCGCGGGGCCGCCCGCCGCGCCGGCCGGTCGCTGGCGGCCGGCGACCTCCGCGCCGCGCTGGCCGACGGGATGCCGCCCCTGAGCGAGCGCGTCCGGCTGCGCGCCGCGGTGCACGAGGCCGGCCACGGCCTCGCCGTCGTCGCGAGCGGGGCGAGCCAGTCGGTCGTGCTCTCGGTCCAGGCGGCGGGCGGCCTGACCGAGGTCGACGGGATCGGCGAGGTCGGCGCGGCGACGGAGGCCGAGCTGGAAGACTTCCTGGTGATGACGCTGGCCGGACGCGCGGCCGAGGAGGTGATCCTCGGCGACGTCTCCGCGGGCGCCGTCAGCGACCTCGCCGCCGCCACCCGATGCGCCGGCCTGATGGAGGCCCGGTACGGCTTCTCGGCGGAGTTCCCGCTCGTGAGCGTCGGGCTGGGGGACGAGCTCGACCTCGCGCGCCTGCCCTGGCTGCTCAGGCCCGTGCAGGTGCGGCTCCAGGCCGCCTACGACCGGGCGCTCGACCTGATGCGAACCGAGCGGCTGGCCCTCGAACGCCTGGCCCGGGCCCTCTTCGCGCACGGCTACCTCGACGACCCGGAGGTCCGGGCCCTGGTGGCGGGCCGGGCGGCCCGCGCGCCGCGCAACCCCGCGAAGCCCGCCCCGGCGCGCGGCCGGCGACCGCCGGCGGAGCCCGGCTGAGCCCCGCCGCAGCCCGCCCCGCCGCCCGGAAAGGTCCTGACCATGTCCTTGCACTCCAGCGCGAACGCACCCGCACGCCGTGGCCCTCCGGCGCCGCGCGGCCCGGCCCGCCTCGCCGCCGCGGGCCCGGCCCTGCTCGACGGCCGGGCGCCGCCCGCGGTCCCGCAGGCACGCGGTCCGGGCCGGGCGGAGGCGGGGGCCGGCGCCGCGGAGTCCCCCGGCCCGCACCAGGCGCTGCTCGTCCTCGACATCGAGACGGTGCCCGACACGGAGCAGGTCCCGGCGGGTTGGCCGTCCGAGAAGTTCCCGAAGGCGGCCTGGCACAAGGTGGTCGCGGTCTCCTTCGTCGAGGCGGCCATCGCGCGCGACGCGGCGACCGGGACCGAGGCGTACCGGGTCCGGTCGTGCCGGAGCGGCGGCGAGCCGGGATGGGACGAGGAGCGCCTGCTGCGGGCCTTCTGGAAGTTCTTCGCGGCCGGCCGCTACAGGGTCGTCACCTGGAACGGCAGGAGCTTCGACCTGCCCACGCTCCTGCTGCGGTCGATGATGCACGGGATCGCGGTCCCCTCCTGGTACCGGAGGGGGACCAAGTGGGATGGCTACGGCCACCGCTACGCCGTGGACTGGCACGCGGACCTGATGGAGGCCATGGCGGAGTTCGGGGCCTGCGCGCGGCTGACCCTGGAGGAGGCCGCGGGGCTCCTGGCCCTTCCCGGGAAGATGGGCGAGCACGGCTCGGAGGTCGCCGCCCTGATCGCCCGCGGCGAGATCGGGCGCGTGCGGGCCTATTGCGAGACCGACTGCCTGAACCTGTTCGTGGTGTACCTGCGCTGGGCGCACCTCACCGGCAGGACCAGCTCGGAGGCCCACGACGCGGCCGTCGACGGCCTGATCCGCTACTTGGGGGCCGAGCGCGCGGGGCGCCCGCACCTCGGCGGCTTCGTCGACGCGTGGCGGCGGGCGTCCGAGCGCAGGCCCGCCTTCGTCTCGCGGCCGGCGCAGGCCTGGCCCGCCGTCGCGGGTTGAGGGCCGTCGGGCCGGCGCTGGGGCGCCCTGCCCGGGTGCGTCCGCGCGACCGGGACGGGCTCGCCGGTGAAGGCTGGGCCGACGGCCGAGCGGCACCCGTAACGCCGGCCAATCCGGTCTCGTCGGGGCGCGCAGGTGGCCGATGGCCGGCCGGCCCCCACGGACGTCGCCATCGCCGATGGGCCGAGCTGCGGAGCGGGCGTCGAGCTTGCCGCCGCCTTCCCCGTTGAGGGCATGAGGTCGCATATCGAGGCTGGAATGCTTGCCGGGGCCGGGCCAGCCCCGACGCCGGCGGACGCCGGCGCCGTCTCACCCTGCCGCGCTCAGGGTCCTTGTCCGCCCGAGCACGCCGGCGATGCCCGGGGCGATGTCCGTGGAGCGGACCACCGCGGCGCTGCCGCCGGGAACAAGGTCGAGGTCGTGGCGCCGGCCGGGCGCCGCGGGCTCGCTGATCAGGCGCCGGCACAGCAATTCGGCCAGCGACGGATCCTCGACGGCACAGACGATCTGCCGACCCGACCGCTGCAGGGCCGACAACACCTCGACCAGGTGCAGGGCCCGGAAATCGTCGATGTGCTGGACCGGGTCGTCGAGCATGAGCGTCCGCCAGGTGCACCACGGCCGGGACAGGTGGACGGAGAGGAGGAAGGCCAAGCCGGCCGCACGCCTCTGCCCGCTGCTGAACACGAATTGCGGGTTCAGCCCGTCGCCGACCCTCAGGCTCAGGAAGCGCTTCACGTCGCCGCGGATGCCGTAATCGATGGTGCGCCACTCGGAATGCGGGCGCAGCCGCTGGTACAGCTCGTTCAGGAGCGGGCTGATGACCGCGAGGCGCTCGTCGATGATCTCGGCATTCGTCCTGCGGACGGTACGGTCCAGCGTCCGGGCGGTCATCACGGCCGCCCGGGCCCGCGCGAGCCGGTCCCCCGCGGCGTCGGCCTCCGCCCGGAGCGCCTGGAGGCGCGCTTCGAGGTCCGTCACGCGTTCCACCGCCCGCGAGGCTTCCAAGGTGAGGATGCTCCGCTCCAGGTCGATCAGCCGGCTCCGTTCGGCCTGCACCGCGTCGTCGAGGGCGCCGGCGTCGTGCGCGAGATTCCCATCCAGCGAGCGTCGCACGAGCTCGGCCGAAAGCGCCTCTTCCCGGGCCGCCAGCCCGGCCTCGGCGGACGCGAACCGAAGCACCGCCGCCTCGGCCTCCCGCAGGGTCGCGCCCGCATCCGCGATCCGGGTCCGGGCCGCCGCGACCTCGGCGCGGGCCTCCGGCACCCCCGAGCGCCGGGCGGCGAGCCGCTCGCGCGCAGCCGCGAGCCCCGTCTCGAACGCGGAGGCGCCTTGCGGCGTACGGCAGAGCGGACAGCGGTCGTCATGCAGGCCGATCCGGCTGCCATGGTCGACCAGGATGGCCAGCGACGCGGCGAGCGCGTCGGTCTCCTGCTCCCTGTGGAGGCGCGCCTCGGCCGCCTCCAGCGCGTGGCGGGCCTCCTGGACCGCGGCCTCGGCCTCGGCCGCCGCCACCGCCGCCGCGTCCCGGCCCGCGCGGAAGTCGGGGGCCACGACCGTGTCGCGCAACGCCGTCACCGCGCGAACCTCGTCGGCGACGCTCGCCATCTCGCCGAGGCTCAGCCGAAGGCGAGCCAGCGCCTGCCGCGCCGCCGCGACCCGGCCTCCCAGGTCCGAGCCGCCGTCCGGCGTCAGCTCAGTCACGATGGACAAGGCGGCGGCCACGTCCCCGGCCTGCAGGGCGACGTCCCGGGTCTCCTCCAGGTCGGTCAACGCCGCCGTCAGGCGCGTGCGCGCCGCCTCGTAGTCGTGCGCGGCGGCATCGTGCACGGTCTCGGCGGAGGACACGACCTCGCGCGCCTTGCTCGCGTAGTCCGGACCCTCGATGGCCCCCAGTGCCGCCCGCACGAGCTCGAAGCGCTGGGTCTCGGTCAGGTCGAGGCTGAGCGCCGCGATCCACTCGTCGCGGATGATGGACGTCCTGCAGACCTGCTGGAGCGCCCGCTCGGGCTTCGCGCCCGGAACGCAGAGCATCGCCTCGATGCGCGCCGCGTCCCGGTCGGCGCCGGTCTCGCGCGAGCGCGTCACGGCGAAGCCGCTCCCGTCGTCGGCGCGGAATCCCACCGTGACGAAGTGCGCCTCCGGCTGCCCCTCGCCACGCCACCAGACGTAGTCGTCGAGGCTCTCCTTCGCCGCCTTGTCGACGAGGTACTTGTCGATCTGGCCCGTGAGGGCGAACTCGACCGCGTCGCACAGCGTGCTCTTCCCGACGCCGTTGCGTCCGCAGATGACGGTGAAGCCGGGGCCGAAATCCACGCGTTGGCGCTCCCGGAAGCCCCGGAAGCCGCACAGTTCGAGATAGTCGAGCCTCATGGCGCATCCACCAGGATGCGCGCCACGTCGGAAGCGCTCGCGGCGCCCAGGAACGCGGCCGCCGCGTCGTCCGGAACGTCGCTCAACCGGGCCCGCAACCGAGCCCGGTAGTCGGCCCCGCCGATCACGGGCGCGCTGAGAACCGGCAGGAGGGGCAACAACGTCCTGCGCAGGTCGGCCGCCGTGCGCAGATCGCCGCGCGCGATCTTGCGGGTCATGGAGAAGTCCTCCTCGATCCGCTCGATCTGCCGCGCGAGGACGGGTTCGGAACCGCCGGCGAGGAACAAGGCATAGACGTTCCAGGCCTTCGCGCCCGCGGAGCGCAGCGAGGCCGCATGCCGGCCGAGCGTGGCCTGCTGGACGTGCCGCCAGTCGGCGAGCAGGCCCTCGCCGCTCCCGAAGACGTGCAGGAAGCCGACGACGGAGGCGTTCTCGAAGCAGACGACCGGCACGCCGCCGCCCGGCCAGGTCCACGTCTCGTAGCCGGCCGAGCGGAGCAGCACCTCGGATTGGGTCGCGATGTCCATCACACACCGAGCTCCTGGCGAGCGGCGGGAAGGTCGAGCCACGCCGCGGAAGCGCCCGGCCGGATGATGTCGCCCGGACGCCCCTCCCGCACGAGGTTCACCGGCAGGCCGACGTCGATGGCTCCGGCGCAGACAACGACGTCGGCGACCTCGAACGGCGTCTCCCTGAACCGGTCCTGCGTCGTCTGGAGCAGCGTGCCCGAACCGTTCACGACCCTGACCCGACGGCCGGCGAGATCATAGCCGACGGCGGTCTGGACGGCGCCGGCGCGGCGCAGCAACAGGTGGGCGTAGCCCAAGACCTCGGAGGGGCCGGGGTTCCGCAAGGTCGCGGCGGCGGTGGCCGGTACCCCCTCGGCGTCCCGCCGGAGGCCGTAGAGATCCTCGCTGCCCAGATCGGGCGGATCGAGCCAGGCCGCCTCGCACGCCGCCCCCGTCTCCCTCTCCAACGCGGCGCGCCCGGCGTGCAGCACCTTGCGGAGATAGGCCTGGGAGACCGCCCTGCGGAGGTCGTCCAGGACCTCGGCCCCCGAGCGCTGGACATGCGCGAACCGGACGTTCCCCGAATTGGCCAGTGCCCAGAGTTCGGGGGCCTTGGCCTGCAGGACGTCCGCGCCCGCGAGGTCGACCAAGGTCATCGACAGCGGCGCGACGCCCGTCATCGCCTCGGCGAGAACGGCATTGAGGTAGGACCAATCGGACCAGAAGCCGATGACGAGCAGGTCCTTCTCGCGCAGGTTCGCCGCCATCCAGGTCTTCGTCTTCGCGATGCGCGCGGCGATCACGCCGTCCTCGCTGAGCTGCGAGGCCGTCCAGACCGTGGCGCGCCGCTCGCGCACCGAGCATCCATGGAACTTGAGCAGGGGCGCGTGCTTGGGGGCCCTGACCGTCGCCTCGTCGCCGTCGAGCGAGGCGGCGAGGTCGAACCCGTAATCCTGCGCCCGGCGCTCGATCAGGTTGTCGTAGTTGGCCGAGACGGCGCCGGCGGCCATGCGCGTGATCAGGAAGTCCGCCACCGCGGCGTGGCCGGCGTTCGGCGGCCTGACGAAGCCCTCCCAGGGAACGAGGGCCTCGATGAAGACCGAGCCGAGTGTATCGTCCTTCGCGAAGATCTCCGCCAAGGCCTCTAGGTCGCCGCGCAGTTCCGGCGGGCACGCCGGGTCGATGCTCATGACGTATCGGTCGTAGCAGCTGGCCGCCACGGACCACGCCGACGGGAGGGAACTCGGTGGCGCCATCGACAGACCGGCACCGCAGAGGATGACGAGGCGCCCCGCTTCCATCGAGGCGAGCAATCGCGCACGAACCGCCGCGTCCAATCCGCCCCCCATCGCCCCCCGACCCAGGCGGAGGCGATAGACCGGGATCACGCTCCAGGTAAAGTGAGGCGATCCGGCTATCCGCGCCGCCACCCGAGGTTGATCGGGGTATCGGACCCGAGACTCCGCGCGCGCACGGGTTGCGCGTGGTCGCCTGGGCGGCAGGAGGGGTTCCGGCGCCGGGGCCAGGACCGGGACGGGATGGGGGCTGGTGCGTCATGCACGAGGCAGGAGCCTGCGAAGCCGCCCTCGGGAAGGTCCGGCGACGGAGTCCTCAAGGCAGCGTCAGCTGCACCTCATGCCGAACCTTGGCCGGCAAGCCGTACAACGCGCCCATCCGAGCGATGAACTCGGTCTGGCCGCCGTAGCTGGGGTGGCGGACCCGCTCGGCCGCCATGCCGAGGTCCGCCAGGGCCGCCTCGGCGTCCCTCCCGATGGCGATCAGGGTCCGGGGCCGCAGCTCCGAGACCAACCATTCGAGGAGGTGGCGGGACGCCTGCCGTTCCCGACGGGTGTGGCAGCGATTGGACAGCGGGTCGCCGGACGCGTGCGGGTGCAGGGGAAAGACGTTCCACAGGAAGATCGGGCGCCGCAAATCCCGGAGAACCTGCCAGATCACCGTCGCGGTGCGCTCGGTCATCGCGGGGCCGCGGGTGGCCCGCGCCAGCGGCAGCTGCCCGTAGAGACCGGCATGGGCGGAGAGGTGGGCCTCGTCCGTGAGCGCCAGGCCCGTGCGCCGCCCGCCGCGATACCCGAGGTCGCGCGCGATCCAGATCGACTCCACGCCTCCGGCGAGGGCCGCCTCCAGGACGAGGCGCAGGTTTTCCCGCCGGATCTGCGGGGCATCGGCGCCGTCGTGGTCCGGGCAGGCCTCGGCGTAGGGGTTGAAGGTGTCGCGGAAGCGGAGCGCCGCGAGGGCCTCGATGAAGGCGCCAGGTGTCATGTCGGTAGGTCCTCGACCAGCATCCTGCGCTCGACGAGGTCGAGCCGAAGGCGCCCGCGCCGGTTCTCCCGCAAGAAGCGAAAGGCTTCGTTACCGGCGAGGATGGCTTCCTCCCAGAGCCAGAGCGGGCAGGTCTCGACCTCGTAGCCGCGCACGAACTGCCGGACCGATTTCAGGAAGGCGAAGCCGAGGTCGCCCGGGCGCTGCCCCTCGAAGAAGCCGAGCTGCTTCGCCTCCCCGAAGACGAAGGTCGCCACCCCCTCCTCGATCAGGATCGCGCGCGCCCCGTCCTGCCCCTCGTCGACGCGGGCCTCGCTCTTCCGCTTCAGCCGAAAAAGGGCGCGGGTCACGGGCGACCAGCCGAGCACGGCCGCGTAGGCGTAGTGGAAGGCGTCGTGGAAGCGGTAGTCGTCCGGCGTCATGATGTTGTCGGTCAGGCGGTCGCCGATGAAGAGGCCGTTGCAGCGCTGCACCACGTAGCGCCGGTCGTTGCCGCCGGTCCGCTCGAAGATGTCGACCGTCAGCAAGCGGGGCAGGCGTTCCTCGGCCGGGAAGGCGTCGTCGAACAGCGGCGGGGCCACGCGCTTCGCCGGCCAGCGGTCGTCGGCCTTCGCGAGGTTGCGCACCGCCGCCTGGTCCAGGGTGATGCCGGCCTCGTTCGCGGCCGCGACAAGGAGGCCGAAGACGGCGGAGAGGCGCTCCGGGAGATCCGGGTTCGCGGCGAGGTCGCCCCGGGCCCCCAGGGTGGCCAACCGGCCGACCGCCCCGGCCAGCTGCAGCAGGGTGTGCTCGAACGCCACCGTCGGGACATGCAGGGGCAAGGCCCGCTGCGGCTGCAATTGCGCGAACGTCGCGTCCGGACCGCCGCCGAGTTGGCTGCCGGCGAGGTCCGCCAGCCGGAGGCCGGCGTGATCCGCGATCACGGCCAGGTACCAGAGCGCGTCGCCCATCTCCTCGACGACGCTCGCCTCGTAGCCGAGATAGGAGCGCGCGTCGCGCTGCTTCTTCTTGGTCTCGCTCAGCAGGCTGCCCGTCTCCCCGAAAAGCCCGAGCACGGCCAGGTCGAGGCCGGATCCCTTCCCCCGCGTCCGGTCCGTGCGGACCGCCCCGGCCTGGTACTCGTCGAGGCTTAGCGGCGCTGTGCCCATCTTCCCCCACCTGCGATGCTCGGAGGCCCTGAGGTGGCATCGTCGAACCTTTCCGGGGCCCCGTCCAGGGCCCCGGCGACGAGGCATGACAGGTCGGGGCCGCCCTTGCCGTTTCCGCCAGGGCCGACCACCTGAGCTTGATCATGCCGGGGCCCGAGGCGGGACCCGCGACGGGGGCCTGGCCCCGGGGAGACGCCACACATGTCGAAGGTCCGCCTACTCGGTTCTATCGACGATGAGACGCGCGAGGCCCTGCGCAAGCTTTTGGCGGAGGCGGGCTGCGAGCTCGTGGACGAGGAGGCCTGCGGCGTCGACCCGGACGGCGAGGTTGACGACCCGGACGGGGTGGAAGACCCCGAGGCGCCGGAGGATGACGAGCCGGGGCCCGCGGACGGCGACGTCGCGGTGGAGGACGCCGAGCCGCGGGGCGACGAGGAGGTGGGGGTGATCGTGCTGTCTCTCGCGTGCCTCGCGGACGAGGGGCTGGAGCGCGCGATGCAGGGGGCCGCCGCCCGGGGGTGCCGCGTCATCGGGATCTGGCCGCCGGGCACGCGGGACGAGACGCTCCCGCGCGCGTTCGAGGATTATGGCGGCGACACCGTCACCTGGGATGCCGGCCGCCTGCGGGGCGCGCTGTCGAGTGCGGACACGGCCCCGGGATGGTTGAAGCCCGACGCCCAGCCGCGCGCGGAGCGCCAGACCAAGCGGAACAAGTGCTGAGGCCGGCGTGCGCGTCCACTCCTACGTCATCGACCACGACCTCGGATTCGCGCCCAACCCCTTCCACCGGGTCTGCACACTGAGCGCCTGCAAGCCGTTGATCCGGCGGCACGCGAGCCTGGGGGACTACGTGGCCGGGACGGGCTCGATCCCGAACGGGCTCAAGGACCGCCTCGTCTACTGGATGCGGGTCGACGAGATCCTCACCTTCGATCAATACTGGTCCGACGCGCGGTTCCGGTCGAAGCGGCCGGTGATGTCCGGCAGCCGCATGCAGATCCACGGTGACAACATCTACCATCGGGGGCGGGACGGCGCCTTCGTCCAGGCCGACTCCTTTCACAGCGAGCCCGGCGGCGTCACCAGCCTGCCCAATCTCGTGCGCGACACCGGGCGGACGGACAAGGTGTTGCTCGGGCGTGAGTTTGCCTACTGGGGCGGGTCCGGCCCGCTTGTTCCTCGGGCATTGCGGGATTTCGTCCATAGCACGCAAGGGCACCGCAATCGGTTCGCGCCCGACCGGGTGGAGGCCTTCGTGGCCTGGATCCGCGGCATGCCCGGGCGTGGCTTCCTGGGACGACCGGCGAACTGGCCTGCCTGACAGGAGGGGGATGGGCGACCCAGGGCAGGGTTCAACGCTCACGCTCCGGCCGCTGCAACGACGTGCGCGGGGGACGAGGCGCAGGCGCGTGCTGGCGGATGGCCGAGCTGCCCGCGGACGTGGCTGCCGGCACACAGCCGCATGCGCGGCAGCGCGCCTCGCGCCACTCAACCGATACGGACGGGCAACTCCGTTGCTTGGTGTCACCGTTGCGGCGGCGAACAGCCATGGTCGATTGACGCGAAGCTCTCCCCGCGGGGCGTTCTCGGCTTTTACGCGGGGAAGAGCGACAGCACGGGCGAAGATCCGGGCCGAGCCACCGAACACGCCCTGCCCTCGTGGTACGCCGGCGGTGAAGCGCCGTGCCGAACCGTTGCGCTGCGTCGTGGACACCCGGCCGTGGCTGCGCCGGCGCCACTGCCGGGCACGCTGGCCCCGTCTGCCCGGCAATGGCCGGCGGCCTCTCGCGGGCATTTGGCCGATCCACGCCCTCTGGCGGTTGCCGGCCGCGCCGGTCTCGCCACGCACGCCATCGGCGCGGGAGCCACGGGGATCTCCTGCCGAGGGAGGGTCGGAGAAGGCAGCGGCCGTCCGTCAGGACAGGGGCACCACGCGCAGGCGGAGCGCGTTGCCGATCACGGTCACGGAACTGAGTGCCATGGCCGCACCCGCGATCATCGGGCTGAGCAGGGTTTCGGTGAAGGGGTAGAGCACGCCCGCCGCCACCGGCACAGCCAGCGCGTTGAAGACGAAGGCGAAGAAGAGATTCTGACGGATGTTGCGCATGACCGCCCGCGACAGCCGTCGGGCCCGCACGATGCCGTTGAGGTCCCCCTTCACCAGGGTGACGGCCGCGCTCTCCATGGCGACGTCCGTGCCCGTACCCATGGCGATCCCAACGTCGGCGGCCGCGAGGGCCGGCGCGTCGTTGATGCCGTCGCCCGCCATGGCGACGCGCCGGCCCTGCGCGCGCAAGCGCTCGACCGCCGCCTGCTTCTGATCCGGAAGCACATCGGCGACGACCTCGTCGATGCCGCCGACCCGGCGGGCGACCGCCTCGGCGGTCCGGCGGTTGTCACCCGTCAGCATGACGACCCGCACCCCCTCGGCCTGGAGCGCCCGGACCGCTCCGGCGGCACTGTCCTTCACCGGGTCGGCGACGACCAGAAGCCCGGCCATGCGGCCGTCGACGACGCCGAACATGACGCCTTGGCCCTCGGAGCGCAGCCGGTCGGCCTCCCACTCCAATTCGCCCGGGTCCATCGCCAGGGATTCGAGCAGGCCTCGATTGCCCAGGGCGACGGTGCGGCCGTCCACCGAGCCCGTCACGCCCCTGCCGGTCTCGGACCGGAAGCCCGTGGCCTCGCTCAGGGCCAGGCCCCGCTCCTCGGCTCCCCTGACGATGGCGTCCGCGAGCGGGTGCTCGCTGCCGCGCTCCAAACTGGCGGCCAGCCGCAGGAAGTCGCCGCCCGCCACGCCCGGGGCCGGCACGACCGCGACCAGGCGCGGCTTGCCCTCGGTGAGCGTGCCGGTCTTGTCGACGACGAGCGTGTCGATCCGCTCCATCAGTTCCAGGGCTTCCGCATTCTTGACCAGCACGCCTGCCTGGGCCCCCCGTCCCGTGCCGACCGTGATCGACATCGGCGTGGCGAGGCCCAGGGCACAGGGGCAGGCGATGATGAGCACGGCGACGGCGTTGACGAGCCCGAAGGCGAAGGCCGGCGTCGGACCGAATGCGCTCCAGGTCGCGAAGGCGAGGAGGGCGACGCCGATGACGCCGGGGACGAACCAGGCCGACACCAGGTCCGCCAGCGCCTGGATCGGCGCGCGCGAGCGCTGCGCCTCCGCCACCATGCGGACGATCCGGGCGAGCATGGTGTCCTGCCCGACGCGCTCGGCCCGCATGAGAAGGCTGCCGGTGCCGTTCACGGTCGCGCCCGTGACCTTGTCGCCGGGCCCCTTCTCGACCGGGATGGGCTCGCCGGTCAGCATCGACTCGTCGACGACGGAGCGGCCCTCGACCACCGCGCCGTCGACCGGCACCTTCTCGCCCGGTCGGACGCGCAGCACGACGCCCACGTCGATCAGGTCAAGGGGGACGTCCTCCTCCCGACCGTCGCCGTGGACCATGCGGGCCGTCTTTGGGGCGAGGCCGAGCAGCGCGCGGATGGCGCGGCCCGTCGCCGACCGGGCGCGCAGTTCGAGCACCTGCCCGAGCAACACCAGGCTGACGATGACGCCGGCGGCCTCGAAGTACACCGGCACCTCGCCGGTCATGGGCGAGCGGAACGAGGCCGGGAACAGGCCGGGTGCGAGCGCGGCGACGGCGCTGTAGGCGTAGGCGACGCCGACGCCGAGTCCGATCAGGGTGAACATGTTGAGGTTGCGCGTACGCACCGACACCCAGCCACGCTCGAAAAATGGCCGACCGCCCCAGAGCACGACCGGGGTTGCGAGGCCGAGCTGGACCAGCGTCGACGCCCGGGTTGGCAGCAGGGTCCAACCGAAGAGTTCGTGACCCATGGCGAGGACCAGCAACGGCAGCGACAGGGCTGTGCTGACCCAGAATCGGCGGGCCATGTCGATGAGTTCGAGGTTCGGCCCCTCCTCCAGGGTCGGCGCGGCCGGCTCCAGGGCCATGCCGCAGATCGGGCAGCTTCCCGGGCCGGGGCGGCGCACCTGCGGGTGCATCGGGCAAGTCCAGACCGATCTCTCGGCGGGCTCGGGCAGCGTGCCCATAGCGGGCTGCAGGACTGCGGGATCCGAGTCGGGCGGGTTGAGGTAACGGTCCGGTTCAGTCTCGAACTTGCTCGCGCAACCGGCACTGCAGAAGTGGTAGGTCGCGTTGCCGAGCTGATGCCGGTGAGGGGCCGTCTCAGGGTCGACCGACATTCCGCAAACCGGGTCCCGCACGGTCGCCCTCACCGGTTCTGCGGCATGCGGATGCGGATCGTGCATGGCATGGCCCTGCATGAAGGTTCAGGTCCCTGGGAGCGGGTCGGGCCAGCGGCGAGAGGCCGCCGGGACGAACGAGCAGGACGGGTCGGAGAACCGGTTTGCACCGGTCCGACCCGTCCTCGCGAGTTGGAGGATTCGGGTCCGGCTCCTCTCGCCGCCCCGGCCGGAGGCCAAATGGGGCAGGCTCGACCATGAACCGTCGAAAGGGGGGCATCCTTCGGCGATCCACGATTTCGGAACTGTCGGGCCAGCGGCTTGGAGGAAGCGCCGGCACCGTCTCCTGGGATCAGCCGCGCTTGTCCTGGGGCTGCTGGCCCGAACCGCCCTGGTTCTGCCGGTCCATCATGGTCTGCATCATCGTGTTGCAGTTCTCCATCATCTTCGACATCTCCTGCATCATCGGCATCATGCCGCCGCCCTGCATCATGCCGTGGTCCATCATGCCCTTGTCCGAGGATGTGGAGGCTGACGCGGCAGGCTCGGCCGAAGCCGCGGCGATGCCGGCGACCAGGGCACCGCCCAGGGCGGCCGCAATCGTGAATTTCGAGATCTTGGTCATGGGGTCTCCTGTCGTCCGTCAGGTCTCAGGGTAGTCCCGCCTCCGCGCTAGTCGCGCGAAGACCTTCGGGGCGCCGTCGCCGATCTCGTAGACCGTGAACGGCTCCGTCTTCTCGCCATCCATGCCGGGCGAGCCCGCCGGCATGCCGGGCAGCGAGATGCCCTTGATGGCCGGGCGCTCGGCGAGGAGCCGCTTGACCTGTGCCACCGGCACGTGTCCCTCGACGACGTATCCCTCGATGAGCAGGGTGTGGCACCCCTGGAGCGCTTCCGGCACGCCGTGCTCGCGCTTGACCGCGGCCAGTGTGGAGGTGGGCCGGACCGTGACGGGAATGCCGCTGCGCTGGAGCACCTTGGCGTAGGCATCGCAGCACTGGCACTGCGGGTTCTTGTAGAGGATGGCAGGGCTCGCGCCTTGCGCGACGACCACCCCGGGCAGGGCGGTCGCGAGGACCCCCGCGAGAACCGTGCGTCGTCGCATCATTCCGCGCCCTCCAGGCTCGATCCCGCTCACGGTGCCGGCGTGATCGATTGGACCGTGTAGGATCCCTTGCTTCCGCTCAGCGTGAACTGGACCTTTGCGCCCGGCTTGACCGTCGAGAGATCGACGGATTTGGCCGCGGGGAATTCCATGTGCATGGCGGGCCAGCCGATGGCCGGGATCGGCTCGTGATCGAAGGTGACCTTGTGCTGCCCGGGATCCACGGCCGCGACCGTGCCTTTCGCGCTGGCGGTCTGGGTCTTCGCGCCCCCCGCGTTTCCGCTCATGCCCGGCATGTCGTCCATGCCGGAGGATTTGCCGGCCTGCGCGTGCGCGGCCCCGACGAGAAGCAGGCTCGTCGCGGTGGCCACGGCAAGCGTTCTCATGCGGGTTGGCTGACCAAGGTCGAACATCTGCATCCCTTCTCTCGTCGCTTCGTCTTACGGCCCTCGCGCAGCGCAACGGGGCTGGCCCGAGCCTCGCGCGACGAGCAGGCCGACCCTGCAGGCCGTCGGGGAAAAACTTCGGAGCCGGCGGAAGAAAGGTTACACATCGAGGTGGCGGCGTTGGAGGTAGCGCCGTCGTCGCGAGCGGAGCCTCACCGCTCATCGTGCCGACCGGCGATGGCCTGGTTCGGCGCGCCACGGGGCCGTGGACCGGCATCGGTGGTCCTGCGCCCCAGTTTTGCGCGCCAGTATGGCGCCGGCGCTACGACACCCCGGGGGCAGCCGTACTGCGATCGCGGAGATTCTGGGGCGAGAAGGACAGGGTTTCGCCAGAGGCGTCCCGCGGCAGAGCCATGCCGCGCAGGCGGTTATGGATGGCCGTCGCGGCGATGGCGGCCTGGCCCATCGCGACACTGATCTGATCGAGGCTGCGCACGACGTCGCCGGCGGCGAACAGGCCGTCGGTCGAGCTCCTCTGATGCTCGTCCGTCACCACGCAGCCCTTGCCGTCCACGAGCGTGCCGAGATCGCGCACGAGCTCCGATCGCGCATCGCTGCCGAGGGCCGAGTAGAGGACATCGAACGAGCGGCAATCGCCGCCGCGCAGCGCCAGGGCCCGGATCCTGTCCTTCTCGATGACCACGTGTTGCACAGGTGCGTCGACGATCGTGATCCCGGCCGACGCCGCCTGGCCTCGCTCGTCCGACGTCAGGCGCAAGGGACACCCCAGCGAGAGCAGGGTGACGTTCGCGGTGTAGGTGCGCAGGAACAAGGCTTCGTGGAGGCCGCTGCTGCCATGCCCCAATACCCCGACACTGTCCCCTAGGACCTCGTACCCGTCGCAGATGCCGCAGTGGCGCACCAAGCCTCGCCGGATCGCGTCCGGCACATCCGGGAGGTTCGGCTCGCGGTCGACGATGCCGGTCGCCAGGAGAACCGTATGCGTGGCAATCCGCCTCCCGTCGACGATGGCGACGAACGGGCCGTCCTCCCGGCGACTGAGGTGGGTGACGGCGCCGGCAACGATGTGGGCGCCGTATTTGCGGGCCTGTTCCGCCATACGGCCGAGGAGGACCGACCCGCGAACGCCGTCCGGGAAGCCAGCGTGATTGTGGGACGTCGGGATCAGGGCCGCCCGGCTCCGGCCGGCGTCCACCACCTGGAAGCGACGACGGAAGCGGGCCAAATAGATGGCCGCGGTCAGACCCGCCGGGCCCCCGCCGACGACGAGACAGTCAAGCACCTTCTCCGGCATCATTCTGCATCCCTCGTGACGGGGCCGATCCCTGCGCGATGTTCGGCGGCGGGTTCGCCGCTGCAGGTCACTCCGCGGCGGGGCTGACGAGCCGAGGCGGTACGTGGACGCGGGCTTGCCCGGGTCCCGTCGACGCGGCGCCATTCCGGTCGTGGTGCGGGAGCCCCCGCGCCTTGACCAAGCCGTAGATGGCCGGGATGACGACGAGCGTCAGCACCGTCGAGGAAACCATGCCGCCGATCATCGGCACCGCGATACGCTGCATCACCTCCGAGCCCGAGCCCGTGCTCCACAGGATCGGCACGAGCCCGGCCATGATGGCCACGACCGTCATCATCTTCGGTCGCACGCGCTCGACCGCGCCGACCATGATGGCCCGGTAGAGGTCCGCGCGCGTCGCCTCACGGCCTTCGGCTGCGGCCTGGGCCCGCCGCTCGTCCCAGGCGTGATCGAGATAGATCAGCATGATCACGCCGGTCTCGGCGGCGACGCCGGCCAGCGCGATGAAGCCGACCGCCACCGCGACCGACATATTGAAGCCCATCCACCACAGCAGCCAGACCCCGCCCACCAGCGAGAACGGCAGCGACAGCATCACGATCAGCGTCTCGGTCAGGCGCCGGAAGTTGAGGTAGAGCAGCAGGAAGATGATGAGCAGCGTCACGGGCACCACGATCTTCAGCCGGGCCTCGGCCCGCTCCAGGTACTCGAACTGGCCGCTCCACTGCACGCTCATGCCCTGCGGGAGCTGAACCTCCTTCTCGACCGCGGCCCGGGCCTCGGCGACGTAGCCGCCGAGATCGCGGCCGGCCAGGTCGACGAAGAGGTAGACCGCGAGCTGCCCGTTCTCGGTGCGGATCGAGGTCGGCCCACGGGTGAGCTGCACCTTGGCGACCTCGCCGAGCGGCACAGTGCCGCCGGCCGGCATCGGCACCTGCACCTCGGTCGCGATGGCTTGCGGGTCCGAGCGGAAGGCGCGCGGGTAGCGCACGTTGACGGTGTAGCGCTCCCGCCCCTCGACCGTGTTCGTGACGCTGTCGCCGCCGAGCGCCGTGGCGATGACGTCCTGGACGTCGCCCACGTTGAGCCCGTAGCGCCCCAGCGCCTCGCGGTCCGGCGTGATGTCGAGGAAGTAGCCGCCGATCACCCGCTCGGCATAGGCGCTCGACGTGCCGGGCACGGCCCGCACCACCGCCTCGACCTCGCGGGAAACCTTCTCCATCTCGGCGAGGTCCTTGCCGTAGACCTTGATGCCGACCGGCGTGCGGATTCCGGTCGCGAGCATGTCGATGCGGGCCCGGATCGGCTGCGTCCAGGCATTCGAGACGCCGGGGAACTGCAACGCCTTGTCCATCTCCGCCTTGAGGCTCGCCAGCGTCACGCCGGGGCGCCACTCGCTCTTCGGCTTCAGGCTGATGATGGTCTCGAACATCTCCGTCGGCGCCGGGTCGGTCGCCGTCGCGGCCCGCCCCGCCTTGCCGTAGACCGAGGCGACCTCCGGGAAGGACTTGATGATCCGGTCCTGCGTCGCCAGCAGCTCGCCCGCCTTGGTCACCGAGATGCCCGGCAGCGTGGTCGGCATGTACATCAGGGTGCCCTCGTTCAGCTCCGGCATGAACTCGGAGCCGAGCTGGCGCGCCGGCCAGATCGTGGCGCCGAGCGCCACGAGCGCGAGCAGGATCGTCAGCACCTTGGCCCTGAGGACACCCTTGATCACCGGCCGGTAGATCCAGATCAGGAAGCGGTTCAGCGGGTTGCGGTGCTCGGGCACGATCCGCCCGCGCACGAACAGCACCATCAGGGCCGGCACCAGGGTCACCGACAGGAGCGCGGCGGCTGCCATGGCGAAGGTCTTGGTGAAGGCGAGCGGCCCGAACAGCCGGCCCTCCTGGCTCTCCAGGGTGAAGATCGGCAGGAACGAGACCGTGATCACGAGCAGACTGAAGAACAGCGAGGGGCCGACCTCCGATGCCGCCTCGACGAGAATCTCGACCCGGGGCTTGCCCGGGGCTGCCCGCTCCAGGTGCTTGTGGGCGTTCTC
This sequence comes from Methylorubrum rhodesianum, assembly GCF_014199985.1. Lineage (GTDB taxonomy): Bacteria > Pseudomonadota > Alphaproteobacteria > Rhizobiales > Beijerinckiaceae > Methylobacterium > Methylobacterium rhodesianum. The sequence goes on from NZ_JACHOS010000004.1 coordinate 62,942, forward strand.
GATCATGACGATGGCGGCGTCGATCATGGCGCCGACCGCGATGGCGATGCCGCCGAGCGACATGATGTTGGCGCCGATCCCGAGGAGATGCATGGCGCCCAACGCCATCAGGATGCCGACCGGCAGCATCAGGATGGCGACGAGCGCGCTGCGCAGGTGCAGCAGGAACACGATGCAGACGAGCGCCACGATGACGCTCTCCTCGACCAGCGTGTGCCGCAGGGTGTCGATGGCCGCCTCGATCAGCTGCGAGCGGTCGTAGACCGGCAGGATCTCGGTGCCGGCCGGCAGGCTCTTCGCGACCTCGGCGAGGCGCGCCTTGGCGCCCTCGATGACGTTGAGCGCGTTCGCGCCGAAGCGCTGCAGGATGATGCCGCCGGCGACCTCGCCCTCGCCGTTCATCTCGGTGATGCCGCGGCGCTCGTCCGGCCCGAGCTCGACCCGGGCGACGTCCCTGACCCGCAGCGGCGTGCCGGCCTCGGTCTTCAGCACGATGTTCTCGATGTCGGCGACGCTCTTCACGTAACCGCGGCCGCGGACCATGAACTCGAACTCGGAGAGCTCGACCGTGCGGCCACCGACATCGGCGTTGCTCGACCGAATGGCGTCCCGCAACCTAGCGAGCGAGATGCCCTGGGCGCGCAGCCGGTTCGGGTCGACGACGACGTTGTACTGCTTCACGAAGCCGCCGACGCCCGCGACCTCGGCCACGCCCTCGGCGCGCGAGGCCCCGAAGCGGACGACCCAGTCCTGCAGCGAGCGCAGCTCGGCCAGCGTCTGCTGCTTGGCCAGGATGACGTACTGGTAGACCCAGCCGACCCCCGTCGCGTCGGGGCCCAGCGTCGGCGTCACGCCGGCCGGCAGGCGCTTGCCGGCCGCGCTCAGGTATTCGAGCACGCGCGAGCGAGCCCAGTAGGGGTCGGTCCCGTCCTCGAAGATCACGTAGACGAAGCTCACCCCGAAGAACGAGAAGCCGCGCACCACCTTCGATTTGGGCACCGTCAGCATGGCGGTGGTCAGCGGGTAGGTGACCTGGTCCTCGACGACCTGGGGCGCCTGGCCCGGGTACTCGGTGTAGACGATGGTCTGCACGTCCGAGAGGTCGGGGATGGCATCGAGCGGCAGGGTGCGCACGCTGTAGAGGCCGGCGGCCACCACGAACACCGTGCCGATCAGGACGAGCACGAGGTTGCGGGCCGACCAGCCGATGAGGCGCGCGATCATGGCTGTTGTTCCTCGGCCTGGGCCTGCGGCTCGGTGGAGGCCTTTGGCGCCGCCATGCTCTGCAATGCCGCCTTCAGGTTGCTCTCGGCATCGATCAAAAAGTTGGCTGAGGTCACCACCTGCTCGCCGGCCCGCACGCCCTCGCGGATCTCGGTGTAGCCCGCGCCGCGGGCACCGACCTTGACCTCACGTGGCTCGAAGCGGCCCTCGCCCTTGTCGGTGAGCACGACCTGGCGCGCGCCCGTGTCGATGACGGCGTCATTCGGCACCGCGATCACGGGTTTCGTCGCCCCGGTCCCGATCTCGACATCGGCGTACATGTCGGGCAGGAGCGTGCCGTCCGGGTTCGGCAGTTCGATGCGCACGCGGGTGGTGCGCGTCTGTGCGTTCACCTGCGGGTAGATCAGCCCGACCTTGCCGGTGAAAGCGCGACCGGGGAGCGAGCGCACGTGCACGGCGGCGGGCTGGCCGACCTTGACGCTGCCGAGGTCGTACTCGGGGACGTCGGCCAAGACCCACATCACCGAGATGTCGCCGATCCGGAACAAGGTCTCTCCCGCGGCCGCCTTCATGCCCTCGATGGCGGTGCGTTGCAGGATCACTCCATCGCGGGGAGATGACCAGGTGATAGCCATCGGCACCTTCCGCGTGCGCTCCATCTCGGCGATGACCTCGGCCGGGACGTTCAGGTTCTGCAGGCGTCGGCGCGAGCCGTCGAAACCCGGATTGGCGATGAGCTGGGCGGCCGCTGCGTTGATCTCGGGGGAATAGACGTCGACCAGGGGCTGGCCCTTGCGGACGCGGTCGCCGGTCGTGACGTTCTCGACGTGGTCGACATAGGCATCCGAGCGGGTCGCCACGACGGTGACGCGGCGCTCGTCGAGCGTGACGGTGCCGGGCACGCGTACGGCCCGGGCCACGACCCGTCGCTCCACCGTTTCGGTCCGCACGCCGGTGCGCTGGACCTTGCCGGGGGAGATCCTGACCGTGTTGCCGTCCTCGGCCTCGCCTTCGTAGACGGGGATGTAGTCCATCCCCATCGAGTCCTTCTTCGGCACCGGCGAGGTGTCCGGCAGGCCCATCGGATTGCGGTAGTAGAGAACCTTCTTGTCCCCGGCCTGGGCCATGCCGGTCTGGCTGCCACTGCCACCGGCCAGCTTGGGCTCGAAGTCCACATCCTCGCCGACGCGCACGGGCCGGTAGTCGCGGCCGTCAGGCGTTTTGGCCGGAGCCAGCGCGTAGTGCGCCTTGTCGGGATCACGGTAGTAGAGGACGGGGGCGTCCGGTGGCGACCCCGCCTCGTCCCGGACGAGCAGCGTGGAGACCGAGACCGGCAGCCAGTCCGGGAGGGGCCAGCCGGCCTCGCCGGCCTTCAGGCCAAGGGCGAGGACGCCCACGAGCGCGGCCGGCACGGCCACGAGCCCGATGAACCAGGAGATGAGGCTTCGGCGGGGAGCCCGGCGCCCGTGCGCCGCGCCGATCTCGAACGGTGTCATCTGGTCCATCACGGTACCGCCTTGAGCGCGAGCCGGGCCTGCACGGTGCCGGTCTGGCCCTGCACCTTGGCGGCCAGCGAGAGCTGCCACTCGCCGGCCATCGTGAGATTGGTCTTGAACCGATAAAGGCCGGGCTCGGTCGCGGGCTGCGGCTCCAGTTCCGTCGTCATGGTGGGCATGCCCGCGGGCGCCATGTCGAGGCGGTGCGCGAACACGACCGCGTCGGGAGTGGGCTTGCCCGTCGGCTTGTGCACGAGGCGCACTGCCAGAACCGCCTCGCCCTGCTTGGCTCGGGCGTCGGTCAGCTCGAAGGCATAGTCCTTGAGCGCGACCGGTGTGCCGGCGCCGGTGGGAAGAGACCCTGGAGCCGGCAGCCAGCCGGCGAGCGAGGCGGGCACGTGCTCGGTGATCGAACTCGGAATCGTCCAGGTCCCGCGCCCCAAGCCGTAGCCGACGCCGGCGGCAGCCACGAGCATCGTGGCCAAGAGGGGGATGGCCATGATCCATCTTGTCCGGCCACCGCCGTCCGGGGCGGGCTCGAACTCCTCGAAGTCACGAAAGGGCGTGTTCTGATGCATCATGGCACTGCCTGCAGGACGAGCCTGCCTTGGACCGGGTCTGGAAGGCCGGGGATCTTGGCCGCGAGCGTGAGCGCCCAGCCGCCCTCCATCGCGAGGTCGGTCTCGAAACGGTAGTAGCCGGGCAGCGTATCGGCCTGGAGTTCCAGCGGGGCCGTCATCGCGCCCATCCCGTCGGGCGACATGTCGATGCGGCTGATGAACAAGACCGCGTCCGGAACCACCTTGCCGGTGCGCTCGTCGACGAGCCGGACCAGGATGGTCGTGCCGTAACCCTGCTTCACCGCGCGCTCGACGAGCTCGAAGACGTAATGGCGCGAAGCGTCGCGACCGAAGGGAGATGCCAGGGTCACGCCGGCGCCCATGAGAAGCAGCACCAGCGCGAGAGCACGCCACAATGGGAGCCGCCGCTGCGCGGGGGTGGCCGCAGCACGTGCTGCGGCCAGCGGAGGCGTGCAAGGTGGGACGCTCAAAACTCAGGGCCGCCTGAGGTGCCGCCGAGGTTCTGCTGAGCAGGCGCACGCTCTGGGAACTGCGCATTTCCGCGTTTACTGCTTCGGAAATCGCGCCCCTGCACGTCGCGAGAGACCCGAACGCGGCCCGTGCTGCCAGCGAGGCTTCCGGTCGTCACCGGCTCGCGCAGCGCGTGAGCCGACGATCGACCATGGTGGTGTCGCTGCGGGCCGGTTCGTGCCTGTAATCCCGGCGCGGCGGTTGCCGCACCGGCCAAGGTCAGTGCGACAAGGGGGATGCCAACCGTGAGCTTCATGACACATCTCCGTTGACTGGAAAGCGCCATCCGTTCAGCGCCATTGCTAACGAGTTCGGGGGGCAGGATTATTTCGTTACAATCGATGGCTTGCCTTCAGACTGCGAGCGCTGCTGGCGCGAGGGGGCCTCCCGGCGCCCCCTTAGTATTGCGGGCCTCCGGCGGTGCCGCCGAGGTTCTGTGCTTCCGGCGCTCGTTCGGGAAACTGCGCATTGCCACGCTTGCTGCTCCGCATATCCCGGCCGAGCCCGTCACGGGCGTCCAGCTGCAAGCGAGAGCCGCTGGGTAAGCTCCCGGTCGCCTGCGGGCCGATGCCGGGGGCGGATCGAGCCTGGAGGACCGATGAAGCGGCAGGATCCCGGGTGCCGAAGTGAGGATTGGCCGATGCAGGCGCCACGAAGGCCGCGAGAGCCAAGGCAACTGCGGAAGGATAAATCATGATTGCGCTCCGAAGATGAACTATAAAGGTCTGATACGCGCCTTTACTTTCATGACTTCGAAGTTGTCGGATTGATGGTTACATGCCTGCTTGCTTTGGCGGAGCGCATTGAATGTCGTCGGTCTGCTTGGTGGATCGGCCCGAGGCATCTTCCGTCGAGATGTCCGGTCGTACGCGTGATGCGGGAAATCCGGGCCAGGGGCCGTTCGGAGCGCCCAGGCGGCAGGCCGTCCGGGTCGAGGCTCGTCCGTGCACGCCAAAGGCCCGCGGTCAGGCTACCTGCAGCCGGATTCTCGGTCCCTCGCGCCGCGATACCTCGGACCGCACCGCTGCGCTGACCTTCTCGAAGGCCCGCACCTCGATCTGGCGGACGCGCTCGCGGGAGACGCCGAATTCGCCCGAGAGATCCTCCAGCGTGATCGGGTCGTCGGCGAGCCGCCGCGCCTCGAAGATGCGGCGCTCGCGCGGGTTGAGGACGGAGAGGGCGTCGCGGAGCGCCGAGAGGCGGTTCTGTCCCTCTTCCTCGCGGGCGAGCACGGTCTCCTGGCTCGGGCTGTTGTCGACGAGCCAGTCCTGCCACTCGCCCTCGCCCTCCTCGCGCAGGGGCGCGTTGAGCGAGGTGTCGCCGGACAGGCGACGGTTCATCTCGATGACGTCCTGCTCGGGCACGCCGAGGCGGGTCGCGATGTGCTGGACCTGATCGGGGCGCAGATCGCCCTCGTCGAGGGCGGAGATGCGGCCCTTGGCCTTGCGCAGGTTGAAGAACAGCTTCTTCTGGTTGGCCGTGGTGCCCATCTTCACGAGGGACCACGAGCGCAGGATGTATTCCTGGATCGCGGCCTTGATCCACCACATGGCGTAGGTGGCCAGCCGGAAGCCCTTGTCGGGGTCGAAGCGCTTGACCGCCTGCATCAGGCCGACATTGCCCTCGGACACGACCTCGCCGACCGGCAGGCCGTAGCCGCGATAACCCATGGCGATCTTCGCGACGAGGCGCAGGTGCGAGGTGACGAGCCGGTGGGCCGCCTCGCGGTCCCCGCGGTCCCGCCAGCTCTTGGCGAGGGTGAACTCCTCGGCCGGCTCCAGCATCGGGAACTTGCGGATCTCATCGAGGTACCGGGGCGGGATCCCGAACTCAGACGAGACCGACAGGGACGTGTTCTGCATGACGGAGGCCGCCGATGTTCCTCGGGCAGGAAGCGGGGTCGGGTGAGGTCGGATCAATGTCGGTTCCGACCACGGCGGCTCGTGTTTTCCCGATAAGGGATGCCGTTGACCGAACCCGTCGTGCTCACATCCAAGTTGACGTTGGGCTGCGAGGCAATGGAATGCCGCCTGTTCAGTTCGTAGAGCCTGATGGTGTCGATACCGCTCGGACCGGCGACAGCAACATACGGTGTTGTCGCCGTGATCACGGTGGCCATCGCGAGGGCTATGGCTGAAGATTTCATGGCCGTTAATCCTTCCAGTGCGACTTAATCTACGTGTTGTCTTGAGGCGCCAGTTGTGCCGCGGGCCATGTCAGAAGTTCGGCCGACGGGTCGCCGGGCGGCGGGGGACGACGTTGACCGACCCGGTTGTCCGGACGGCATCCGGCGCATCGAGATTGCGGGGCGACGCTGGGTGCGCGCCAGGCCGGAAGCGGAGCGGCACATTGTCGATCCACCCGGCAAGGGCGTAACCCGGCAGCCCGGCAATCATGGCGATGCCGGCGACAACGGGGATCATCTTGCTCTTCATGATGGAGCTCTATTGCTGACTTTGAAGCTTGCTGCCTCTGTTCTTGATTTCGGATGTCCCGTGAAGTCCGTTACAGCGCTTCGAAGTTTTTTGTGTGGTTTCGCCGGCGTCGCGAGGGGCCGCCGCGAACGCCCGTCGGCGCGGACCGCTCCTCCGCCCGAGGGGGGGCTTCGCACGGTCGGGCAGCCTCAATCCTCGGAATGGGGCGGGGAGAACAGATAGAACCCGTCACGGCTGGCCGCCTTCCGGGCCGCGGCCGCCCTGAAGCCCGGCGGCATGAAGCCTCGCTTGCCCAGGGTACCCCGGAACTGCCAGCCCGCATCGGTGAGAAAGCCCGGGATCGGGAGGCTTGTCGGAACCGCGCAGAACAGGTCCTGGGCGAAGCGCGACTCGAAGACGACGTAGGAGCGCGTCGGGGTCTTCGCCCGGGGGGCGGCGGCGAGCTTGGCGCTCTGGTCCCGAGATCCGGTGCGGCCTTCCCGCGAAGCCGGAATTCCGCGGTCCGCGCGCCTCCCCCTCGGCGGCCCCATACGCCTCGAAGCCACGCCGATCATGTCCGGCCAGGGGTCGCCGATCCTCGATGACGGCGGGTCGGCGCCGTGTATCCCGCGCCGCTGCGGAGCGCGATTGGCGCGAACCGCGGCCGTGAAGACAGCATCGGCCCGGGATGCGAGCTGCCGCAATGCCGGCCACGAAGCGCCTGCGATCTGAAATTCATGGTGCCGAGTTCGGAGGCGGCGGACGCATCGTTACAACGTGGGCTGCCGGGGCGACGTCCGCTGGATGCCGCCAGACCCGACTTCACCATGCGCGGCAAACCGGTCGCCCAGCCGATGCGAACCCTTTCGATGCGTGCGGCGGCCTGTTATGCCCGGCCGGATGTCCTGGCCGCCGTCCCGTTCCCTCTGCGTGTGGTTCCTGACCCTCGCCCTCGTGGCGGGGTTCGCGCTGCATGGTGTGCAGGCCGCGCACATGAGGGCGTCCATGCCTGTGGCGGCGATGCAGGCGCCGATGCCCGACGGCTGCGATGGCTGTGACGACGGCGGGCAAGCCTCCGCAGCCTGCTCAGTGCTGTGCGCCGGCTTCGTCGCCATCGCTCCGGCGGCGGCCGGCCCCCGGATCACCGGGTCCTCGGTCGCGTTTGCGCTCGCGGATGTCGACGGCTGGAGCCTGCACGGACCGCCCGATCCCTTGCCGCCGAAGAGCCCCGTCCTGAGCTAGGCGCGCCGGCCAACCGGCGCGCTGGTCGCCGCGCTTCCGACGACAGCCTCCGCGCGAGCTTGTGCCCGGGTCCCTCATCGAGGGGCCGGCCCCTACGGCATTCCAGGACGAGACCGATGTCATCCCACCGTGACCCGGCCCATGGCCGGCTGTCCCCGGCGCGCACCTGCGCGCGCAGCCTTTCCCTTCGCGGTCCGGCGCCCGACCCAGGCCATCCAGCGATGCTCCGCACCGGGAGCCGCCATGACCTGGCCCCACCGCCATCGCGCCGAGGAGCGCTTGTAACCGTTGAGGCAGGCCTCCCGAACTCGGTGGGGAGTGCATGATGATTGCCAGTGAAGCAGAGCTCAGGGGCCTGATGAGGGCCAGCCTGGGCGGTGATGCGGCTGCGTACCGGGCGGTTCTCGACCGACTGAGCCGGCATCTGCGCGCCTATTACCGTGGTAAGCTGGCCCGCATCGGGCGAAGCCAGTCCGAGGCGGAGGACCTCGTGCAGGACACGCTGATGGCGATCCATACGCGTCGGCATACCTACGACGTGAACCAGCCGTTCACCCCGTGGGTGCAGGCCATCGCCCGCTACAAGCTGATCGTTCACCTGCGCCATACCCGCCCCTCGATGGCCGATGTGCCCATCGAGGATGCGGGCGACTTCCCGGCGCAGGACGACCATGCCGGCACGGAGAGCGCGCACGACCTGGATCGGCTCCTGGCCAAGCTGCCCGAGAAGATGCGGCGCGCGATCCGCTACGTGAAGCGCGACGGCTTGAGCGTCGCCGAGGCCGCCAGCCGGACCGGCATGTCGGAATCGGCCATCAAGGTCAGCGTCCACCGTGGCCTCAAGGCCATGGCGTCCGCGATCAGCCAGGGAAGGGCACGATGAGAACGAACGAGCTGATCGAGATGCTCAGCACGAACATCGAGCCGACCGACCACGGCCGGCTCAAGCGCGGCCTCGGCCTCGCCGCGGCGCTCGGCGCGGGGGCGGCGCTCTGCGTCGCGCTCCTGTCGCTCGGGGTCCGGCCGGACCTCGACCATCCCGGCGTGCTCGGCTTCCTGCTCCTGAAGGTCGCCTTCGGCGCCGGCATCGTCCTCCTGGCCGGATGGCTGCTGACCAAGGTCGCACGCCCAGGCGGCGAGACCAGGATCCGGGCCTGGGTCGCCGCGGCACCGTTCCTCGGGGTCATGCTGCTGGCCGCGCTCAGCCTGGCCTCGGCGCCGAGCTCGCACTGGGACAGGATGCTCGTCGGCCACATGTGGCTGGAGTGCCTCGTGTCGATCCCGATCATCGGCGTGGTGCCCTTCGCCGTCCTGGTCTGGGCCGTCCGCCGGTTCGCCGCGCCGACCGACCTCGTCCGGACGGGCGCGCTCGTCGGGCTGGCGGCCGGCGGCATCAGCGCGATGGGGTACGCCCTTCACTGCATGGACGACTCGGTCCCGTTCGTGGCGCTCTGGTACGGCGGCACCATCGCGTTCTGCACCCTCGCCGGCGCCCTGCTCGGACCCCGTCTCCTGCGGTGGTGACGTCCGCGCGTCCTGACGTCGACCGGGACGCCCGCGGAGGTCGCGGCCCCGGGCGCATATGCGATGAGCCACACGGCGACCGCGTTCCTGATGGATGCCGAGGGCCGCTTCAGGAGCGCGATCTCGCCGGATGAGCCGCGCCAGGCCGCGACGATGGCGCCGAGCGCCACCTGGTCGGGATGACGGCTGCCTGGGCCGTGCGTCGCGCTCGTCCTCGCCGGACTTGCGGCGGCCTGCCTCGCGGTGGGCCTCGCCGTGCTCGCGTTGCCGGTGCCGAGCCCACCCTCCCCCGCGGCGAGGTCCCACCCGGCCGCACGCGCGGCGGTCGACGTCCCCGCGGCGACGTTCGATCCGGTCTTCCGACCCTGCGCGCATCGTCACCGGATCGGCGCGTGCGCCCGGCACCTGTCCGGCCCTGCGCTCATCCAGGCGTTCGGCCGGGCCGCCGGCGAAGCCGAGGGCGACCCGTTCTCTCAGGCGAAGCGGCAGAGCGGCCTGGTCTGGGACGCGGCCACCCTCGCCCGCTTCCCGAAGGATCGCCAGGGCGTGGTGCCCCGGCCCGTGCATGCTGTTTGCGGGCTGTTCGCGGGCATCGGCGACGACGGACAGCTCGGCCGCATCGTCGGGCTCCTGCGTCAGGCCGATGGCGCCGACACGCGACTGGCCGCCGGCCCTGCGAGATGAGATGAGCGGAGGGACCGGGGTGCGCGCCTGAGGGCGCGCGATCTCCTGTCCCGGCCTGTGGCCGGTGGCGCGCGTTCCGGGTCCCGGGGCATCGCCGTGACGTCGGGTGGAGCGGGACCACGCCGCATCGGCCGGACGGGCCGCCGGCAGACGAACGTGCCTGACGGGATGGCCGTACGTCACGCCACCGGCCGGCGTGGCTGTTCCACCGACCGGTCGGGGACGGTCGCCCGATTGAGCTCGCCGGGACGTGCCGGACCGATGGCCAGCGGAGGACGGCCGGAATCCCGGCGACGTGACCGAACGATGCCAGTCAGGCGTCAGGACCGCTTTTCGGGCGCAGTCCGGGGGTCACGCGCGCGAGGGTGGCATCCTTGAGCACGAAGTGATGCAGGAGGGCCGCGGCGGCATGCAGGGCGATGAGGCCCATCGCGATCCAGGCCAGCGTGGAGTGAACCGCGAACGCGGCGGCCCTGTCGGGCAACGGGGCCGGGTCGAGGCTCGGCAGGGTGAAGAGGCCGAACACGAAGGGGTTGATGTGGCAGCAGCCCGGGGCCGACACGACGCTCCACCCGGCGACGGGGAGCGCCACCATGAGCACGTAGAGCGCGGTGTGCGTGCCGTGCGCGGCCAGGCGCTGCCAGGCGGGCATGCCGGCCGGCAGTGCCGGCCACGGACGAAGCAGCCGGAAGAGGGCCCGCATCGCGACCAGGGCGAGGACCGTGAGACCGAGCGAGGCGTGCAGATTGTAGGTCGGCCAGTACTGGGGCTGGCAGCACGAGGCTAACCGGTGGACGACCAGCCCGGCCGCGAGCGCCGCGAACAGCGCCGCCATGCCGAGCCAGTGCAAGACGACGGAGGCCGTGGCGGGCCTGCGCGACTTCGCGGTGCTCCGACCGGCAGGCCGGAGAGCATGCGCGTCCGGATCGGGATTGCTGGTCGCCAAGTCAGGGCTCGCGGTGGCAGGAGGTTGCGGTACGAGGCGGCGCCGGTCGCGGGATGCGCCGCGCGCGCGGGCAGCGTCCGGCCGGATCCCCCGCGTCCCGGGGAACCCGCGAGGCAAGGCTCGCGGGTCCGTCTTCCGTTACTGAGGCTTGGCCGGGCTCTGCGTCTGAGCCGCGTTCAGGCGCTGCTCCAACTGGTTCACGCGCTCCTGCAACGCGCTCATCTTGTTCATCATGCCGCAGCCGCCCTGCTTCGCATCGGCGGACCCCGAGCCCATCCCCATGCCACCCATCATCCCCTTCATCATGCCCATGCCGCCTGGCTGGGGCATGCCGCCGGCCTGACCCGACGGGTCGCCGCCCTGCTGGGACGGCTGGGCGCCCGTGCCCTGAGCAAGGGCCACGCCGGCCGTCAGCGCGAGCCCGAGAAGGGACGAGGCGGACATCATCGTCGCGAGTTTCATCGTCAGACTCCGGTGTTGTCAGAGGAGCGCCGCTGCTCGGGAGCGGACGGCGGCGTCGGCCAGGCGGGGACCTCCCCGCCGAAACCAGGGTTCGGTCGCGCCAAGGCTTCCGGCGAGCGCCGGCGGGAGCCGAGGACATCGACAAGGTTTCTCGCGAGCGCCGCCCCGGCCAGGATCACCCCGACCACGGCGAGCACCGCGAACAGGACCACGAGCCAGGTGATCGGGCCGCCCTGCAGGACCCATCGCCAGTCGGAGGCGTTCCCTGCCATCATCGCGCACATCGCATTCCCCGCCTCATCGGCCGGTCCGCGCATCGCACCGCCGCATCGCGGCGGGGACGCAGGGGCGCGGCAGGCCCCAAGGCCATTGGCCGGCCTGGGCCGACGACCACCCGCGGAGGACTCGACGGTTCATCCCTGCGGCCGGATACTCATGACCCGCTCGACGCCGGCGTGCTGGGCTGCTCGCACCTCCACCGCGTCCCCGACTCTGACGGCGCCGAGGCGGACAGTTTCGGCAACCTGGAACGTCGCGGTCGCCACCCGCCTGCCGCGGGCCGGGAACGCTGCGTACGCGACGGTGCGCTTCGCCGAGCGCTCGTCAACCGCCCTGATCCTGGCGTCGACCCGGGCAACCGCATCCGTGGATGCCCGCAGCAGCCGGGAGACGTGGTGCAGCCAATCCAGGGCGCTCTCGCGGGCGGCCGCGGGAGCGGAGAGAAGCGGCGACGCTCCCGCTAGGGTTAGCCCGAGCAGTGTCATCAGGATCGGCTTCGAAGGGACGGCCACCATCGTCTCCGTCAGGTCGGAATGAGAAGCAATTCGGGGCAGCGCCGGATTTCGTTACAAACCGGGAAAGTCGGTGAGGCGAGGGCGCGGAGGCGGCGCGCGCGTGAGCCCCGGGGCCCTCGAAGAAACGAGAGCGGGTGTTCGACCGACCCCGCGGCGGGCGGGGTTGCGTCGGTTCCTCCGGTGGGCGAACACGCAGCACTCACCCGTCACGGGTCGGAGCACGAACCCATGGTTTCATCGGAGCGGGCAGCGCGGATCGGAATTCTGACGGTCTCGGACCGCGCGAGCTCTGGCGGCTACGCGGACGCGAGCGGGCCGGCCATGCAGGCCGTCCTGACGGAAATCCTCGCCTCGCCCTGGGAGGCGGTCGCGCGCACCGTGCCGGACGGCGTCGAGAGCGTGCGGGACGCCCTGATCCGGCTCGTGGACGACGCGCACTGTGACCTGGTCCTGACCACCGGCGGGACGGGGCCGGCGCCCCGCGACCTCACCCCCGAGGGTACCGAGGCCGCCTGCGACAGGATGATGCCCGGCTTCGGCGAACTCATGCGGCGGCGCAGCCTGGAGCAGGTGCCGACCGCCATCCTGTCGCGGCAGACGGCGGGCCTGCGCGGCAAGGCCCTGATCGTGAACTGTCCCGGGCGTCCCGCGTCCATCCGCGTCAGCCTGCTCGCCGTATTCCCGGCCATCCCGTATTGCCTGGACCTGATCGGGGCAGCCCACATCGAGACGGATCCGAGCCTAGTTCAGGCGTTCCGGCCGACTTAACCCGCCGGAGACCGCCCGGTTTGCCACGGTCCTCCCCTCTCCTTGCGATGGCGGCTTAACAGCCGCGCAATCGCGACCCGCGAACCCCGGCCAGCCGGACTTCGCCATCGACTCGGGTCTGGGTACGGACCGAACGCGATGATCTCAGCCTGGCTTGGGGATAAGGAGGTGCGCAAGCTGTGTCCCAGAGCCGCTCCGGACGTTGCTTCGGAAGCGTGGACAACCTTTGTCGCCGATGCGATTGCCAAGGAGCCACGCAGGCGTTCCGCTGCGGAGCGCGAGGCGATCGCGATGGCCAGGGCGATCGAGTCAGCCGAGCGGGCGCGTGGTGCGCCGCCTAGAGGGCCATGCCAGCACCAAGTCGCAGCGGGACCTCGTCAAGTTCGTCGAGCACCGCCCCGTGATGCGCCGGCGGCCCTTGCCCGGAGCTCGCCGGACCACCTCAGACGGTCTGGCAACCCTCCCCACGGACGCATCCAGGGCTCCCGGCCTCGGCCAGAATCGGCCCGAAGCTCGATGTCCGCCCCCTACAGGCTCCCGCTCCGAGCGCATCGACGGCGCAGAGGGCATCGAGGGACTGCCCACCGAGCAAGACGCGGTGGCCTGTCGCGACGCGGGAGAATGGGTACGCGTACCGGATGACCGTCGTCGCGGGCTCCAGGCCGATCAGGTCCCGCCGCCGCAAGCTTCCCAGGAGGGCTCGCGCATGATCCTCGGCGACGCCCATCGTGGCGGCGATGGCGCCAAGGTGGACGTTCCCGTTCCGCGTAGAGGCGGAGGACGGCGCGCCAGACCCGATCCTCATCGGCCTCCAGCGGACGCGCTTACGCCTCGATCAAGCTGGACCGCGCAGCCGTCGCCGGGCGAGCGCGGCCCGCGCGCCAGGCGAGATAGCGGCCGACCATTCCGGGCGGAGCACGCCCGGCCTGATCTCGACGGGACAACGCTGCGGTCTCGCATGCAGGTCGGACGACATCCCCCTGCGGATCCTGGGCATCCCGGTTAACCGGCGCAGCAGGACAATTTCTTGACGTCCCTGTCGAAGGTCTGGGCCGCGAGCTTGAGACCCTCGACGGTGGTCAGGTACGGGAAGATCGTCTCCGCGAGCGCGTCGATGGTCAGCCCGCCGCGGATGGCCATCGCCGCCGTCTGGATGCTGTCCGCGCCCTCGGGCGCCAGGATATGCGCTCCCAACAGCTTCCGGGTCGCGCGATCCGCCACGAGCTTGATCAGCCCGCGCGTGTCGCGCGCCGCGAGCGCGCGGGGCACGTTGTCGAGCGTGAGCACCGAGGTGCGCACGTCGTACCCGGTCGCCCTGGCCTGCGCCTCGGTGAGGCCGACGCTCCCGACCTGAGGGTCGGTGAACACCACGGCCGGCATCGCCCTGTTGTCGTAGCGCAGGCTGTCGCCGTTGAGGGCGTTCTTGGCGGCCAGTTTCGCGCCGTAGGCGGCCATGTAGACGAACTGGTCCTTCCCGGTGACGTCGCCCGCGGCGTAGATGCCCGGCTTCGAGGTGCGCATGCGGTCGTCGACCACGATGGCGCCCGTCGGCGTCCGGGCGACACCCGCGTCGGCGAGACCGAGGTCCTCGGTATTCGCGGTGCGCCCGGTCGCGACGAGGATCCGCTCGGCCGTGACGGTCTCCCGGCGGCCGTCCCGCCAGAGCGTGAGGCTCACGCCACCCTCCGTCCTGTCCACGCCCTCGTAGGACAGGCCGCCCAGAACGGCGATGCCTTCGCCGGCCAGGTAGCCGGCGAGGGCCTCCCCGATCTCCGGCTCCGCCGCGGGCAGGAGCCGGCTGCGGCAGACGAGCGTCACGGCGACCCCGACCCGCGCGAAGGTCTGCGCAAGCTCCGCGCCGATGTAGCCGCCGCCGAGGACGATCATCGAGCGCGGAAGTTCGGTGAGGGCAAGCGCCGCGGTGCTGTCGAGGGGCGAGGCGTCGGCAAGGCCGGGAATGTTCGGCATGGCCGGGCGCGTGCCCGTGGCGATGAGGATGCGATTCGCCGCGAAATGCCGGCCCCCTGCCTCGACCCCGCCGGCGACGAGGCGCGCGCGACCCTCGTGGTAGGACACGTTGTTGTAGGCCGGCAGGAGGTCCGCGTACTTCGCCTGGCGCAGGCCCTGCACCAGGGCGTCCTTCTGGGCGACCTGGGCGCGCCAGTCGGTCACCCGAGCCTGGGCCTGGATGCCCGCGAACCGGCCGCCCGCGGTGTTGGCATGGTGCACGGTCTCCGCGGCCCGGATCAGGGCCTTCGAGGGGACGCAGCCCACGTTCACGCAGCTGCCGCCCAACGTGCCGTGCCCGATGAGGGCGACCTGTGCGCCCTGCTCGGCGGCCGTGATCGCGGCCGAGAACCCGGCCGAACCGGCGCCGACGACGACGAGGTCGTAGGGGCCGCTGCCGTTGTTCCCGCGCGGGGTGCTGCAGCAATCGCTCATGATCTCAGCTTCCGTGTGTGTTCGTCCGCGCCGCGGCACTCGGATGCCGCCGGACGCGTGGAGGTGTTGAACCGATCGGGCTTGATCCCGGCTGAGCTGCCCAGGACGAGGATTGGCGGGACCGGGACACCGTCGGCCCCGGTGGCCCCGGCCGCGAGACCGCCCGATCCTGGGACGGCCACCGGGATGGGCGTCGCGCGCCAGGGCGCGGCCGGGCAGGCGCCGGCTCGAAGGAGATGGCGGTCGCCAGAATGATGTCCCGGGCCTCGTCAGCGCGCCTGAGCGGGGCTGCCGGTGATGTCGGCGGCCGCGTTCCTCACCTCCTTCACGGAGGACGGGTACCCGGCGTTGGTGGCCGCCCCGGACAGGGCCTCGGCCGTGACCTTGTCGTCGTCGAAGGTCACGGTGGCCGTGGCCGTGCCGCCACGTTCGACGACCGTGACCTGGGTCACCCCGTCGAGGCGCGACAACGTCTTCTTGACGATGGGCGCGCAGGTGACGCAGCTCACGTTCTGGACGTCGAGAATGGCCGTGCGCGGGGCGGCGAAGGCGCCACCGGCCGGCGCCAGGACCGATCCGGCGATGAGGGCGCGAAGCAAGATCTTCATAGTGATCTCCTGGGTAAGGACGGTGAGGGTCAGACGAACAGGGGGGCGGTGTAGGGGAAGGTCACGGCCGCCAGGACGAGTGCGGCGGCAATCCACAGCCCGATCCTGGCGAGACGGCCCGAGCCGGGCCGCGCGCACGCGCCGGCATCCGCGCAGGCCGCCGGCCGGCGGTAGGCCCGCCAGAACCCGAAGCCAAGGAACGCCACCGCCGCGGCGATGAAGACGGGCTGGTAGCGCGCGAGCGCGGTCAGGTTGCCGATCCAGGCCCCGCTGACGCCGAGGCTGAAGAGTGCGAGGGGCAGGATGCAGCAGGAGGAGGCTCCGAGCGCGGCGAGGATGCCGCCGACGGCAGCGATCCTCTGCCCGTCCCCTTCGGCCTCGCTGCGCGGTGCGACCGTGCTCTCGCATGGAGCCGTGCCAACCAACTTGTCCATGTGGGATCCTTTCGATGTCCGGATTGTGCAACCTGTAGCGACTACAGGTGCAAGCGCTGATTTGGGCCGTTCACGTGTTCCTCGCTCCGGCCTCGGGACGGCTCTGCGGGCTGCCCCGGTGGGATC
Source organism: Methylorubrum rhodesianum (assembly GCF_014199985.1). GTDB lineage: Bacteria > Pseudomonadota > Alphaproteobacteria > Rhizobiales > Beijerinckiaceae > Methylobacterium > Methylobacterium rhodesianum. The sequence goes on from NZ_JACHOS010000004.1 coordinate 79,197, forward strand.
GGGTCCAGGATGAGGGATCGGCCCGTCCGGCCCGGTCACCACGCGACGGTAGAAGCAGCTGGAGCGGCCGGTGTGACAGGACCCTGCTCGACCGGCCAGGCGAACCCTCAGCCAGATCGCGTCCTGGCCGCAGTCCACCCGGATCTCCTGGACGTGTTGGACCTGCCCGCTCGTCGCGCCCCTGTGCCAGAGGCGCTGCCGGGACCGGCTCCAGAACCACGCCTCACCGGTCTCGATGCTCCTGTGGAGCGCGGCGGCCTTCATCCAGGCCAGCATCAGGACGGCGCCGGAGCCCGCGTCGGTGGCAACGGCCGGAAGCAGCCCGGCGCCGCCGAAGCGTGGCAATAGCGCGGCGCATTCCTCGCGGGCGATGGTCTCGCCAGAGTGGAACATGCGTCGCCCTCGGTCTTGCCCGTGCCGGGTCGCCGCCGGCGGACCTGCGGCCCCGTCCACGACCCGGCGAAGACCCGAGAGTCGCTCACCGGTTGCCGCCCTCGGGCCGGTGACGCCCGATCCCGTTCGAGCGGGCGAGGGCGAACCAGACGGCGCCGTCCGGATCGACTGCGATCCCGTTCGGTGCCTTGAGGCCGCCCAGACCGATCTCGCTGAGCCGTCCGCCCGGGGACAGACGGCTGAGCCGTCCGCCACAATGCTGCGTCACCCACAGCGCGTCGCTGCTGGCCGCGATGCCGCAGGGAGACCTCGTGCCCGTACAACGGGCAGGGTGGCCGTCCTCGGAAACGGAACCAGGCGCGCACGATGCGAGCGTAAACTCGGTCACGCTGCCGTCTGTCGTGATCCGACCGATGGCATCCGCCGCAGCCTCGGTGAACCACAGGGCGCCGTCCGGACCGGAAACGATATTTTGCGGGGCGCTATCTGGGGTCGGCAGCGGGAACTCCGCAACCTGGCCGGCCGGTGTGATCCGGCCGACCGTGTTGCTGTTGAAGCCCGTGAACCAGAGATTGCCGTCGGGCCCGAGCGTGATGCCGTAAGGCGTCAGGGTCTTGGCGAGGCTGAACTCGCTCATCCTCCCCTCGGCCGTGATGCGGCCGATCCGGTTCGTGCCCGACAGCGTGAACCACAGGGCACCGTCGGGCCCCGTCGTGAGGCCGAACGGGTAGCTCTCGGGCGTCGGGACCGGATATTCCGTGATCACGCCCGCAGGCGTGATGCGCCCGATCTTGTTGCCGCGGTTCTGCGTGAACCACAGGGCGCCGTCCGGACCGGCCACGATCGCCTGTGGGCGGCTGTCTTGGGTCGGGATGGGGTATTCGGTCAGTTCGCCGTCGGGAGCGAGCCGCCCGATCCTGTTGCCCTGCTTCTCCGTGAACCAGATGGTGCCACCGGGTCCGACGGCCACGCTTTCCGGGTAGCTGTCGGGGATCGGGAGCGCGAAGAGCCCCACGTCGCCGGCGTGCGCCGGGCCGGTCAGGGCCAGGACGACCGGAAGGCTCCCGAGGCGCAGCGGCCGGAGGCGGAAGCGCGAGATTTCGTCGATCACACTCCGGGCATGCCTGCGCAAGGCCTGGGGGACGCGGGCAATCAAGGAGAATTTCAACACGGCTTTCCCTCCCACCTTGGAGGGGCTAGCATCTGTAGCGACTACAGGTTCAAGGAGATTTGCATGGGCATCGTTCCTGCGTCGCGCGGACGCGCTGCCCTGACCATCGGGGCGCTTTCTGAGGGAACCGGCGTCAACATCGAGACGATCCGGTATTACGAGAAGGTCAAGCTCCTGCCGGCACCGCCCCGGACGGCCGGGAACCAGCGGATCTACGATCGAGCTCACCGGCAGAGGTTGACCTTCATCCGCCGGGCCCGCGAGCTCGGGTTCAGCGTCGAGGACATCCGGGCGCTGCTGACGCTCGTCGACCGCCACGCGGTCACCTGCGGGGAAGTCCAGGGCGTCGCCGACCGCCAACTGATCGCGGTGCGGGCGAAGATCGCCGACCTCCGGCGGATGGAGCGCGTCCTGAAGGACATGACCGCGGCCTGTATCGGCGGCCTCGTACCCGACTGTCCGATCATGGAGACGCTGTTCCAGGACGAGGACTCGTGACGCCTGCATCCGCCGGCCGTATGCTTCGGGCACGCGGCCGGCGGCTTCCCGCCGCCTCAGGTGGCCGACGGCCTGCTCCACACGTGACCGCCAGCAGCGAGCGCGCTCAAACCGGCACCCTCCGAGGCCGGCCGATAGGTTCGCGGGCAGACGCCGCCGAGCCTGTTCGACAATCCAGACCGAACTTCGCATTCACCTCTGGCCGATACGGAACCGAAGAAACTTCCGGCCCGGCGGAAACCTGAAGCTGCTCCAGGTTTGTTGACCATCGTGCGTGCGGCCATCGGCCCATCTTCTGTCGCCGGTCGGGTCAGACGCGGGCTCGTCCGAGGCACCAAGCCGAGCCGGGGCCCGCTTGCGCCTGTCTGGCTGCCGACCTGTTCGGGGAGGTTCCATGCTGTCCGCTCGCGGCCCTTCGCGTGAGGTGGGCAATATCCCGGAACCGGCGCGAGCGCGGGAGTCGCCACCTTCCTCGCCTTCGCCGCGCTTGCCCTCGTCCGCTGTGGCTTGCCCATCCATCCATCTTCCGTCCGACGTGCCACTGGCCTCCGTGGCTCCGTACGAACCGGCGGCCGCAGGTGCCCTTGCAGCGCTCGGGCGGGTCGGCTTCGGCTGACACCTCCGACGGTGCTGCGCCACCTGCGCGCGCAATGCGGGCCGTCCCGGCAGGGCTCGCGACCGAAGAGGAGCTGCCGGTGAGCAGGACATCCCTCGCAAGTCTGGGTGAACGAGATGGCTGGAAGCTACGACTTGATCATCATCGGCAGTGGCACGGCGGCCATGGTCGCGAGCAATCGGGCCTCGGCCGCCGGCCGTAAGGTCGCAGTGACCGACTTCCGGCCCTTCGGCGGCACCTGCGCCCTGCGCGGATGCGACCCCAAGAAGATGCTGGTGACCGGCGCCCAGGTGATGGACGACATCCGCCGCATGCGCACCCGCGGGGTGGTCGCGCCCGAGGCTCGGATGTCCTGGCCGGAGCTCATGGCGTTCAAGCGCACCTTCACGGCCCCGATCCCGGAGAAGCAGGCGAGGAACTACGCCGGGAAGGGCATCGACGCCTTTCACGGCCAAGCCCGCTTCGTGGGTCGGAACGCGGTCGCGATCGCGGGCGAGGGCGTTTGCGAGGCGCGGCACATCCTGATCGCGGCCGGAGCCCGCCCAGCGCCGCTCCCCTTTCCCGGCGCCGAGCACCTCGTCACCAACGAGGAGTTCCTGGAGCTTGAGGAGCTCCCGCCTCGTATCATCCTGGTCGGGGGTGGCTACATCGCGGCCGAGTTCTCGCACATCGCGGCCCGGGCGGGCGCGAGCGTCGCGATCCTGCAGCGTGGCGAGCGCCTCCTGACCCAGTTCGACCCCGAGCTCGTCGGTTGGCTCATGGAGAGCTTCCACGAGGCGGGGATCGACGTGCGGACGCGGCGCGCCGTCGTGCGGGTCGAGAAGGCGGGGCACGGGTACACGGTCCTGACGCGGTCCGAGACCGGCGCCGAGGAGGCGATGGAGGCCGACCTCGTGGTCCACGCCGCGGGCCGAATCCCGGATCTGGAGCCGCTGCAGCTCGATGCCGCCGGCGTCGCGCGGGACGAGCGCGGGCATCTCAGGCTCAACGCGTTCCTGCAGAGCCCATCGAACCCTGCCGTCTACGCCGCAGGCGACGCCGCCCGGACGGGGCCGCCCCTCACGCCGGTATCGAGCCACGACGCCAAGGTTGCCGTGCGGAACATGATCGAGGGCAATCAGTACCGGCCTGACTATCGCGGCGTCCCGAGCGTCGCCTTCACTATCCCCCCGATCGCGAGCGTCGGGCTGAGCGAGGCAGAGGCGCGGCAGAGGAACTTGAGGTTCCGCCTGCGGAGCCAGAGGGTGTCCGGCTGGTACACGGCCCGGCGCGTCGCCGAGCCCACCTACGGCTTCAAGGTTCTGGTCGACGAGGACACCGACCGCGTGCTCGGTGCGCACTTGGTCGGCCCCCACGTCGATGAGGTCATCAACATCTTCGGCCTGGCGATCCGGCATGGTCTCACGGCCGAAGACCTGAAAACGACGATGTTCGCCTACCCAACCGGAGCATCCGACATCGGATACATGCTCTGAACGGCTGCGTTCTCGACGAGCAGGTGAAGGCAGGCGGCCTCGGAGAGCGGGGGCGTGGCTTGCACCCGGCTGCGCCGTCGCAGCCGGACGGAGTCCCGCGGCGCCGCCTTCGTGACAGGCACGTCCACGTCGCTGATCGTCGACGAGGCCGCGACACCCGCCCCTGGGGCTTCGCCTCGCCCGGCCGAGAGTCCCCGACGCTCGCGCAGGTCCGCGGCTTGGCAAACCAGCGCGTGTACGGCGCAGCGGCAGCGAGGATGGCGGAGCCGCTCCAGCGCTTCCAGGGGCTCTGCACCGGGGCCCTCCTGCACGGTACGCTCCTGCTCCGCTTGCGCAGCGGGACTCGGTGCACCCGAGCGGCCCGCCGGCGCCGGTTGGGCCGTCCGCGGTCACCTCAAACTGGGCTGGTGGGCCGTCCCGGCCTTAAGAGGTGTCGAATGCGGGGCACGGCTCCGCTCCGACGCGTTCCGCCTCAGAGACCCTGCCGCCCCGGGACGAGAACGGACCGTCGAGGCTCAATGCGGCTGCCTCGATCGACTTCCATACGTCGGGGAAGCGCGTCCCGTGCCCTGCTCGTCCGCGAAGCCAAGGCATGCCTCGGCCACGCAGGCCGATGCCGACGACGGGTCGGCCGCGCCGGCGAGGGCCTCCAGGGCGCGCATGAGGTGCTCGGCCGCGTCGCGATGTCCCTCGCGGCGCGCCTGCCGGAATGCGGAGAGGATGACGGTGTCGAGGGTATCCTCCTCGAATTCGGGTGTTGGCGTGCTCAGGGGCGTCCTCCTTCGACGGACGGCGTCTCGGGCCTGAAGAGACGCACGGCAGTTGCGGCCAGCGCCAGTTCCGCCGCCGCGAACAGCGCGAGCGTCGTCCCGAACCCGAAGCGGAGCAATCCGCCGAAGAGCAGGCTTCCCAGCCCGAACCCGGTGAACAGCAGGCAGACGTTGAGCCCCATGGCCTGCCCCGGACGTTGGCCCCCGAGCGCGGTGACGACGCCGGCGAGCAGCGGCTGGGTCATGTCGTAGCCGAGCGACAGGACCGTTACCGCCGCCGCAGCCAGGAGAAGCGGCGCGTCGAGGGTCAGAGCTGCCGCCGCGAAGGCCCCCAGGAGCAGCCCGACCGGGAGCAGGCGGCCGCGCCCTCGCCGGTCCGCGATGCGGCCGATGACAGGCCCCAGGAGGAAGCCCGGGATGCCGTAGCCGAGGAGCGCAAGGCCGACCCCGACGGGACCGAGCCCGTATCGCTGCTCGAAGTACAGGCCGAGCCAGGTGAACACGCCGGAGTGGAACATCGAGTTGAGCAGGACGAAGCTATAGGTGCGGCGTCCGCGTGGGATGAGCAGGAGGTCGCGATAGCCGCGGAACAGGTCGGGCAGCCGTGTCCCGATCGCCGTGGCGCCCGGGATGATCCCCCGTGACGGCGCAAGGACGAGCAGGAGCGCGCCCCCGGCGGCGCCGACGGTCAGGAAGAGGCCGCGCCATCCGGCGACCGGTTCGAGCAGGGCGCCGAAGGTCGACCCGAAAGCCATGCCGCCGGCCATGGCGCCGAACAGCCATCCCAAGGGGCGCCCGCGTCGTTCGTAGGGGAAGAGCCGGCCCACGAGAACGAGGCCGAGGGGGACGACCCCGCTCGCCCCCAGGCCGGTCAGGAAGCGCCACGTGGCGAGTTGCCCGACCGAGCTCGCCGTGGCTGTCAGGGCCGTCAGCGCAGCGAAGGCGGCCAGGGAACCCGCCATGACGCGCCAGACGCCGAGGCGGTCCGCCAGCAGCCCGTAGACCAGCGTCGCCGCGCCGTACGGAATCAAATAGGCCGGAACGATGAGCCCGACACGCTCGGGCAAGACGCCGAACCCCTGCGCCAACTGCGGCAGGACCGGCGCGACCATGAACGCCTGAAAGAAGATCACGAACGCCGCTGCCGCGAGCACGCGGAGGAGGCGCTCGCGGTCAGCCTCCGCGGGTTCCGCCGTTCCGGGGATCATGCCTGTACCTCGGCGCCGTCGAACCCGCCATTGGCGAGCGCCGACCGGATCTCCGCGGGTCCGACGCGGGACGGCTCGAAGCGAACGGCGACGTGCTTACGCCAGGCGCTGGCCCTCGCCTGCCGGACACCCGGAATGGCCATCAGCAGGTCACGGACCGTCTCGGCGCAGCCGTCGCATAACATGGTTGGCACGGAGAGGGTGACCTCCGTCAGAAAGGCGGTTTCGTCGCTCATGAGGTCTCCGGGGTTCAGAGCAGGTCCGCGTAGACCCGCGCGTAGTAGGCGCTGACCAGTAGGAGGGCGGCGCCGCTGAGGAGCTGCAGGGCTCGGCCCCAGACGCCGAGGCGGGCCAGGCGGGTGACCGCGCTCCCGGCCGCACCGGCGGCGAGGAAGGGCAGGCCCCGACCGAGGCCGAAGGCGAGGGCGAGGACGACGCCGCGCCCGTCCCGACCCTCCGCGGCCGCCACCGTGAGCAGCAGCAACAGCGGCGCGGCCGAGGTGCCGACGCTGAACACCACGCCGTAGGCGAAGGCGCCGAGCAGGCCGGGGTGGCGCCAGGCCGTCAGCGCTCGGGTGCGCAGGCGCGGCCACCAGAAGGCGAGCAGCGCCGCCGCGAGCGAGACGCCGGCCATGAGCAGGGCCCAGCTCCGGCCGAACGCCTCCGTCGCGAGCGCGCCGAGATGTCCCACCGCGGAGCCGAGGGCGGCGAGGCTCAGGACGATTCCGGCGAAGAAGGACCCGGCCACCTGCAGGCCGGCGCGGCGGGACCCCGCCTCCGAGGCCCCGGCGACGCTGGCCAAGCCGAGCCCGACCGGCAGGGTGCAGGGGCAGACCGCGCTGGCCAGGACCCCGGCAAGGAACGCGATCCAGAGGGCGGCCGGCCCGCCGGCGCCGGTCGCCAGGGGCCGGACGAGATGTTCGAGCGTCACGGCGCCACCACGGGAGGACCGGGGGTGTAGCCGAGGCCCGCGACGGCCGTCCGCACGCGACCGAGCAGGAGGGGTCGGCCGGCGGCGTAGGTGACGCGGAGCGTGCGGCCGACGAAATCGATCTCCGCGTCGGTCACCCCGTCCACCTTCCGGACCGCACGCTTGATCGAGGCGGCGCAGGAGAGGCAGACCATGCCTTCCACCGGGAGGGTCGCGACCTTCAGATCGGAGCCGCGGCGTGACGTGGCCGGCGTGTCCTCTTGGGCCCGAACAGGCCCCACCGGTCCCAGGAGGAGAGCTGCCAGTGCGGCCGCCCCGCTCGAAGAAATCAGGAACCTCATCGCCGACCTCCTTCGATGGCGAGCCCGTTCGTCCCGGGCAGGCTGCCGACGCTCGTGATCGCCCCCAGGAACAGTCCGGGCTGGCCCCAGAGGGAATTGAGGAAGATCGCGGTGACGCTCACCGCCATGGCGACCATGGCCCAGATCGGGTTGATGAGGCCGGTCGCGGCGATCGGGATGCCGAGGCCGTTGAAGGCGAAGGCGAGCCAGACGTTCTGGAGCATCTTGGCGTAGCTGCGCCGGCTGATGCGGCGGGCGAGCGGCAGCGCGGCCAGGCGGTTCGACAGGATGATGATGTCGGCGGCCTCGATGGCGATGTCGGTGCCCCCGCCCATGGCGATGCCGACATCGGCCTGCATCAGGGCGGGCGCGTCGTTGATGCCGTCGCCGACCATCGCGACCTTGGCCGTCGCCTGGAGGCGCCGCACGGTCTCCGCCTTGCCGTCGGGCATCACCCCCGCGTGGACCTCGTCGATGCCCGCCTCGGCGGCAATCCGGCGGGCGGCCCGCTCGTTGTCACCGGTGAGCAGGACCGTCCTCACGCCCTCAGCCCGCAAGGCCGCGACCGCCTGCGCCGCGTCGGACCGCAGGCTGTCGTCGAGCGCGAGCAGACCCAGCAGGCGATGGTCCCGGCTGACCACGATGACGGTGCGCCCGGCCCCCTCCAGGGTCAGGATGCGCGCTGAAGCGGGCGCGAGATCGATGCCGTGGCCGGCGAGGAAGGCCGGGCTGCCGACCAGGACGTTGCCCGCCTCGGTCTGGGCGACGATGCCCTTGCCCGGGACGGCCTCGAACGAGGTCACGTCCGGGGGCACGGCGCCGCGAGCGAACGCGGCCTTGACCACCGCCTGCGCGAGCGGGTGCTCGGACGAGGCCTCGGCCGCGGCGGCAACGGCGACGAGATCGGCCTCGCTCCCGGAGAACGCCTCGACCTCGCGGACCGCGGGCCGGCCCTCGGTGAGGGTCCCGGTCTTATCGAAGACGACGGTGTCAACGAGGCGATAGCCCTGGAAGGCCTCGCCGGTCCGCATCAGGATGCCGTGCTCGGCGGCTTCGCCGGACCCCCGCACGATGGAGAGCGGTGCCGAGATCCCGACGGCGCAGGGATAGCCCATGACCAGGACGCTCAAGCCCGCGAACACGGCCCGCTCGATGTCGGGTTCGCCGCCCGCCAACCACGAACCGGCGAGCCAGCCGACGAAGGCCAGCGCGGCCACCGCGAGCACGGTCGGGGTGTAGACCTGCAGGACGCGGTCGACGAGGTGGAGCAGGCCAGGCTTGAGGGCGCGGGCGTCCTCGACCTCGCGCACCACCTTCTGCAGGAAGCTGCCGGCCCCCACCGCGGTTACCCGCACCAGCAGGGTGCCGGTGCCGTTGATCGAGCCGCCGATGACGGCGTCGCCCTCCGCGCGCTCGACCGGGATCGGCTCGCCGGTGACGAGGGCCTGGTCGACGGCGGAGCGGCCGCCCGCGACCGTGCCGTCGACGGGCACGCGCTCCCCGGGGCGGATGCGGACGAGGTCGCCGACTGCGACCGCGTCCAGCGGCACATCCCGCTCCTGGCCGTCCCGGACCACGCGGGCGGTCTCCGGCTGGAGGTCGAGGAGCCGCTTCACGGCCTGGGAGCTGCGCGTCTTGACGATGAGGGACAGCCACTCGGAGAAGATGTGGTAGGTCGCGACCATGACCGAGACGGCGAAGAACGGGGCCGTCGGGTAGTCCGGCCGGTCGAGAACCAGCCCGATGACGCCGCCGAGCATGCCCGCGAAGGCGCCGATTTCCAGCAGCACGTGCTGGTTCAGGATGCCGCGGCGGAGGGCCTGGACGGCCATGTGCAGGATGTGGCGCCCAACCCCGAAGACGAGCACGACCGCGAGCGCGGCGACGAGCCAGGGAGCGGAGGCCGTTAGGTAGCCCTGGAGGTTCAGGTAGAGCAGGCCGAGTGCCAGGACTGCGAGACCGGTGGTGCTGGCGGCCGCGGCGAGGAGGCTGGTCTTCCGCAGGACGAGGAAGACCATCGCGCCGAGGCTGAGGCAGACCAGGGCGGGTAGGAAGCCGATCCAGCCGAGGGTGGGATCCGCGATGATGGGAATGGAGGCGACGCTCAGGGCGACCGCCACGACGAAGCGGCGGCTCTCGCGCACGAGATCGCGCTCCTCCTCCTCGTAGGGCCGGACCTTGCGCGGGTCGGAGATGGTGTAGCCGATGTCGCGCAGGATCCCCAGCAGCGCCGCCGGCCGCGCGACCGCCGGGTCGTACTCGACGAGGGCCTGCTCGTGGGTCAGGCTGACCGCCACCTTGTCGACGCCGGGCTGGCTGCCCAGAGCCTTCTCGATGGTTCCGGTGCAGAGCGAGCAGTGCAGGCCGCCGATCCGGGCACGGATGCGCGCCCGGTCGGGCCGGCTCGCCGGCTCCTCGCTCCACAGGGAAAAGTCGGTGTCGAGGGTTGCTGCGGCCATCGGTCCGTCTCCAGGAATGTCCAGCCGGCCGGATCAGGCCGAAGTACGGGCCACGACCTGGAAGCCGCGCTTCTCGATCAGCTCGACGAGGCGGTCCTCGCTGGTGGTCGCCGGGTCGTAGAGGGCGCGGACGCGTCCCTCGTCGAAGGAGACGTCGATGCCGCGGACGCCGGGATGAGCCTCCAACAGAGAGCCGACCGAGGCGGAGCAGGCGGCGCACCGCCAGCCTTCGACCTTCAGGGTGACCGTCCTCATGGCGTCTTCCTCTTTCTCGGCGCGCCGCATCGGCACGCCGCCGGTGCCGGCGGTGCCTCGTCGAGGGCTTCCAGGATGGTGCAGCCACCCAGCCCGCCGTGGCCCGGGCACGAGGCGACCACGGCCTCCAGGGCGGCGCGGACGCGCAGGAGTTCGGCGATCCTCGCGTCCACCTCGGCGATCTTGTGCCGGGCCCGGGCCCGCACGTCGCCGCAGTCGGCCTGCGGGTCGGCGCGCAGGGCGAGGAGCTCCTGCGCCTCCTTGAGGGAGAACCCGATCCTCTGGGCCTGCCGGATGAAGCGGATGCGGGCGATCACCTCGGGCGGGTAGGTCCGATAGCCGGCCCCCTTGGCCGGCTGCGCGATCAAGCCCTGGCGCTCGTAGAACCGGATGGTCTCGACGCCGACGCCGGCCTCCCGCGCCGCCTTCCCGATGGTCGGATCCCGCATGTGCTGCCCCGGCATCACCAACGCCCCGTGAGCCTAAGGTCCGTACCGTAGTACGGGGTCAAGGGCGTTTTACGAGGGAAGTCTTTGGGCTCTCGCTCCCGGTTATCCTCCGTGGTTTCCGGAAGGGGCGGCCCATGGGCTCGGTCTGCCGCCGGGCGGCGGCCCGAGATGCCTCAGGGATAGGCTCGCACCGCGTCATCGTGCGATGCGGACGGGGCGGGCAATGGCCTCGCGGGTCCCGCGCAATTCGCTGGAGGGCAGGTAACGCGGGTCGAGGTCGCCCACGCGCGAGAACGCCGGCCCGGCGAACTGGGCGCGCACGTCGTCCCCGCGGTTGTCCCGAGCCACCCGGAAGAAGTTGCGCGCGGTCCCGCCCTCGACGCCGAGGGCGAGGTCGAGCATGCGCACGATGCCGGAATAGATGCTCGTGGTGCGCGCGACCTCGAAGGCCGCCGCGACGTCGCCGCCCGCCTTGCCCAGCCAGAGCACGTCGATGAGTTGCACCGTCTCGGCCGAGCCGCTCGCGGTCAGGCGTTCGGGCAGGCGGTTGAGGCAGCCGCCCGACAGGCGGCCGGGGCCGTAGGGACGGCCGGCGTCGTTCGAGGCGATCCAGACGTCGAAGCCGAGGGCCAGGCCGAGGTCCCGCAGCCAGCCCTGGATCTCGGTGTGGGTGTGGTCCGCCTTGCTCGCGGCCTGCGCCCGCACCCGGTCGAGGTCCGCCCGCCGGCGGGCCAGGGCCGCGGCCCCCGTCGCGCTCGGGCAGCGGCCGGACCCGACGTCGAACAGGAAGCCGGCGACGCCCCCGTCATCGTTCGAGAGGAGCGTCCGGTGGCTGGCGTTGAGGGCGACGATCCCCCGGGCCCATGGCGAGGGACTCGTCCCACTTGCCGAGTGTCGCGTTGGCCCCGGTCAGCGCGTTGTAGCCCTTCACGATGGCCGTGTTGAACGGGCTCACCCAGGTCGGGTGCAGGAAGTAGAGCAGGTTCGCCGCCGCCGGGCCGAGGCTCGTGATCCCCGCCTGGTCGAGCGCTTGGATGGCCGCGAGCACCTGCGCCTCGGCGGTGCCGCGCAGGCAGGCGTCGAGGAAGCGCCCGAAGGCGACCTGGTTGGCGCCGTCCTCGTGGATGTCCGGGATGCGCAGCTTCGGCTTCCAGAGGAAGGCGTGGTCGGCGCCGTGGAAGACCTGGCGCTGCTCTGCGATCGCGTGGGCCCCCGTCTCCAGTCACGAGCCGCGGTAGGCGTTGCCGAAGGTGTCGGCCCGGATCTCCTCGACCACGGCCTGGAGGCGGCGTCGGATCGCGCGGAAGTTCTCGATGCGCTCCTCCCACAGGGACCAGGTCCGGTGGGAGCCGCCCGGGTCGTCGCGCCAGGCCCGGATGCGGTTCCCGATCCAGGCCGCGTCAGGCAGGGAGGGTTCGGTCGGTCCCGGTCTCGTCCATCACCTGCATCGGCGCGGCATACCCGTCCTTCGCATCCGGATGGGAGCGTACCATCCCGCCTTCGGGAACGCTGTCATCGGCAAGGCTCACGCGGGCAGTGTGGTCGGTCGCGTCGAAGGCGGCGCGCTCGGTCAGGGCGCGGCCCCCTCCCCGCTGGCCTGCCGGACTCGGCGCGGCAATTCGCGCGCGAGCGCCGTGCGCCGACAGGGCGTCATCTTACGCCATGCCCTGATCTCCGAACTGGTCCGGCCGCAGCCGACGCACCAGCCCGACCGGCCATCGAACCGGCAGACGCCGGTGCAGGGATCCTTCTCCGTCACGGCACGCCCTCCCTCGCCCGCAACGGGCTTCTCGCTCGACATACATAGGGTAGCCCCCTATATTACGAAGCGAAGGGAGCCGACCCATGTCCCACACCGTCAAGGACAAGACCAAGCTTCTGGCGCGCGTGCGCCGGATCAAGGGGCAGGCCGAGGCCGTCGAGCGCGCCCTGGAGGCGGAGATCGGCTGCACCGACGTGCTGATGCTGGTCGCCTCGATGCGGGGCGCCATCAACGGGCTGACCGCCGAGCTGATGGAGGACCACATCCGCCATCACGTCGTCGACCCCGCTCGCGAGCCCGACCCGGAGCGTGCCAAGGGCGCGGCCGAGCTCATCGAGGTCGTCCGGACCTATCTGAAGTAGGAGGGCGACCCGTCATGGTCCCGTTTCCCGAATTGCTGCAGCAGGGGACCGCGCACGCCTGGCTGTTCGTGCCGAGCGCGATCCTGCTCGGCGCCCTGCACGGCCTGGAGCCCGGCCACTCCAAGACGATGATGGCCGCCTTCATCATCGCGGTCCGCGGCACCGTCCTGCAGGCGGTCCTGCTGGGCTTGGCGGCGACGCTCTCGCACACGGCGGTCGTCTGGGTGATCGCGCTCGGCGGCCAGTACCTGGGGCAGGCGTGGGGCGGCGAGGCGTCCGAGCCGTACTTCCAGCTCGCCTCGGCCGTCCTCATCGTCGGCATCGCGCTCTGGATGGCGTGGCGCACCTGGCGCGAGCAGCACCACGACCACCACCACGACGCCGAGGGCCACGGCATCATGGCCCGCGATGGCGTCTTCCAGCTGGAGGTCATCGAGGACGGCGTGCCGCCGCGCTGGCGCCTGAGCCGGGTCAAGGGCGTGCTGCCCCCGGCCCAGCGCGTCACCCTTGAGACGGTCCGACCCGACGGTGCCCGCCAGGCATTCTCGTTCGCGAGTGGGGGCGACTTCCTGGAGAGCATGGAGGAGATCCCGGAGCCGCATGCCTTCAGGGCACGGCTGCACCTCGATGGGTCCGCCGGGGCGGAGATCCACGAGGTCGCGTTCGAGGAGCACGGCCACGCACACGACCACCTGAACCTGGGCGACGAGGACGACGCACACGCCCGGGCGCACGCCGAGGCCATCCGGCGACGGTTCGGGGGCCGCACCGTGACCACCGGTCAGATCGTGCTGTTCGGCCTGACGGGCGGCCTGATCCCGTGCCCGGCCGCCATCACGGTGCTGCTGCTCTGCATCCAGCTCAAGCAGTTCAGCCTCGGCTTCGCGCTCGTCGTGTGCTTCAGCATCGGGCTGGCGCTCACGATGGTGTCGGCCGGAATCCTGGCCGCGCTCAGCGTGAGGCACGTGGCGAACCGCTGGTCGGGCTTCGACGCCTTCGCCCGGCGGGCCCCCTACGCCTCCGCGGCTCTGATCGTCCTGGTCGGCCTCTACACGGGCTGGCTCGGCTGGGAGGGCATCCGGCACGGCCACCAGGAGCCTGCGACGACGATTGCCGTGTGGGCGCCGGCCTGACGGGCGCCGCGGCCCTTGACCTTCCCACCAGGGGAAGCCCCATCTGCGTAGGACGCCACCGACGGGAGGGCGTCATGGTCCGCTACAGGGTCGAGAAAATGGGCTGCGGCGGCTGCGCCCGGACCGTCATACACGTCGTGACCGATATCCGATTTTGACGAAACCGTTCGATTCGATTCACAATCGGTCGATTGCGATTCTGGCGAAACACCATGGCAAATCCCGACCGCACCTACTTGGTTTACGCAACGAACACGGACGGCCACGAGGTTTGCGCAGGCGAATACGCGGCCAAGTGCGCAGATCATGCGATCAACCTGGCCAAGGCAGCCGGGTACGGCGGCACCATGGTCGCGCAGCCCTCGCCGGGTCAGCTCGTTCGCGACCATTACCGGAAGGACAAGGGGCGCGGCTGAGACTATCGCTGGACCGGTTCGGCCCCGACCTGGCCAGGCGGCGCGACCGCGCTCATGCGACGCCTCAGCGAACTCGGTGGAAAGCCCGGCTTGCGCGGCTTTCTTCGGGTGGCGCGTCTTTTCGAGGGAAAGCCATCAATTGTGGTTTTCACCTCCTGTCCCGGAAAAGCCTGTTGACCTTCCCACTATGGGAAGCCCCATCTGAGCGGGACGCCACCGAGGGGAGAGCGTCATGGCCCGATACAGGGTCTCGGAACCGGGTTGCGGCTGCGACCAGGCCGTCACGCGCCGTCCTCGGCGTCGAGTCCGGGGCTCGGGTCAATGCCGACCTGCGGGCCAAACGCGTGACGGGTTCGGGCGCCGGCGGCCTCGCCGACCGCATCGCCCAGGCCATCACGGCCGCCGGCTACCCGGCCGAGCCGTTGCCCGCGGCACCTTGAAACGCCGCCGCGGCAACCAAACCTGCACGCCGGCATTCACGTCCCTGACGACATAGTCCCGCCACTGGAAACGGTGTAAGCAGCCCTCATGAGCCCCGACCGGCAAATCGTGCGCCTGATGGCGGCGATGATCCTCGCGATCATCGCCTACGTCGCGCCGTCCGCCGTCCAGGCCCACGAGGGCCACGCGCACCATGGCCGCCACCAAGCCGCGGCGGCATATGTCCAGGCGGCGCCCTCCATCGCTGAGACCACGGTTTCCGCTGCCCCTTCGCGCGTCGTAAAGACGTCGGCGAGGCCCCGGACCGCTGTCGATCTTCAGGCGCCGGCCGTCGAGCCGGTGGCCTCGCTGCGAGCGAATGACGCCGGCGGTAGGTGCTGTCCGGCCGGCTGCAGGGGCTCCTGCTGCGGGACCATGGTCTGTTGCGCGTCGGGCATCATGTCCGGCACGGGGGCCCTGTCACTTCCCGTGGTCCGCACTGCCAAGCTGATCCCGCACGACGTCGCTGGCCGCCCGGGCGTCGGCCCCGAGGCCCTGCCCAAGCCGCCACGAACCCTCGCGTGACGTGAGGCGCGCCTGAGGCGCGCAACGCCCGGACTGCGTCCGCCATCGCGGCGTGCATCCGGACTTCCCGACGCGAGGATACCCATTCATGTCGACCCGTCTTGCCGCCGCCCCCGGGGCGGTGGCGCTGCTTGCCGCCGTCCTGGCGGGGCCCGCGCTCGCCCACGAGGGCATGACCACGGCGCCGCGCCGCCGCCCGTCACCAAGACCATCGCGCCGCGCGGCGAGGCGCTGTCCGACGCCTTCGAGCTCGTCGCCATCCCGCGCGACGGCACCCTGACGCTGTTCCTCGACCGCTTCCGGACGAACGAGCCGGTGCCCGGCGCGACCATCGAGGTCGAGACGCCGGAGGGGGCCAAGATCGCCGCGGCCACGCCCGAGGGCGGCTACGCGCTGCCGGTGCCCTGGCTGGCGAAGCCCGGCCGGCACGAGCTCGTGGCGACCGTCACGGCCGGGGATGCGGTCGACGTGTTGACCGTGGCGGTCACCGTGCCCGATCCCGCCGCGCAGGCAGCCGCAGCGGCCGCCAAGCCGACGCCGACGCAAGCGGCCTTTGGACGCGCCTCCGAGTTCGCCCACGGCCTCCGGGAGCGCCTGACGGCCAAGGACCCGACGCTGGTGGCGGCGGTCGCCGTCGCGTTCCTGCTCGGCATGCTCGTCACCGCGGTCGTTCGCGGGCGCCGAGGCGCCCCCGCCCTGGCGCTGCTCGCCATCGGCATCACCCTCATCCTCGGCACCGCCGCCTTCGCGCACGGCGACGAGGACCACGGCGAGCCGATGCGGGGGGCCGCCCTGATCGAGGCGCGGGCCCCCGGCTCGGCTGACCTCGCCCAGCGCCTGCCCGACGGCTCCGTGTTCGTGCCCAAGCCCACGCAACGGCTCCTCGTCCTGCGAACGACCATGACCGAGCAGGGCAGCTTCCACCGCTCGGTCGAGCTGCCGGGCCGCATCATCCCGGACCCGAACGCCAGCGGCGTGGTGCAGTCCTCGGTCGGTGGCCGGCTCGCGCCACCGCCCTCCGGCCTCTTCCCACGCCTCGGCACCAAGGTGCGCAGGGGCGACGTGCTCGCGACCGTGACGCCGCCGGTCCAGGCCGTCGACGTCTCCGACATGCGCCAGCGCCAGGGCGAGCTCGACCAGCAGGTCGCCATCGTCGAGCGCCGGGTCGAGCGCTATAAAAAACTCGCCACCACCGGCGCCGTGGCCCAGACCCAGCTCGACGACGCGGTCGCGGAGCTGAACGGCCTGCACGACCGCCGCGCCGCCCTCGACAAGATCCGGCAGCAGCCCGAAACCTTGGTGGCGCCCGTCGACGGCGTGGTGGCGCAGGCCGCGGCCGTGGCCGGGCAGATGGCCGCGCCCGGCGCGATGGTGTTCCAGATCGTCGACCCGAACCGCCTCTGGGTCGAGGCCCTCAGCTTCGACGCGCTGACCGCGGCGCAGAACGCCACCGCCCGGCTCGCGGATGGCCGGACCCTCAAGCTCGCCTACCAGGGCACGGGGCTCGCCGACCGCAACCAGGCTATCCCGGTGCAGTTCGCGGTCCTCGGCGACGCCGCCGGCCTGCGCGTCGGGCAGTTCGTCACGGTGCTGGCCGGGACCGAGACCGAGCAGGCCGGCCTGGCGCTGCCGCGCTCGGCCGTGGTGCGCACCGGCAACGGGCAGGACGTCGTCTACGAGCACACCACCGCCGAGCGCTTCGAGGCGCGGCCCGTGCGGGTCGAGCCGCTCGACGGCGCCCGCCTGCTGGTGGCCGAGGGGATCGGACCCGGCAAGCGGGTGGTGACCCAGGGCGCCGAGCTCCTCGACCAGGTCCGCTGAGGAGGCCGGCCATGTTCACCGTCCTCGTCAGCCAGTCGGTCCGCAACCGCCTGCTCGTCCTCGCGCTCGCCGCGGTGCTGGTGCTGTACGGCGCCTTCACCGCCACCAAGCTGCCGGTCGACGTCTTCCCGGACCTCAACAAGCCCACCGTCACCGTCATGACCGAGGCGGAAGGGTACGCGCCTCAGGAGGTCGAGCAGCTCGTCACCTATCCCATCGAGACCCGGATGAACGGGTTGCCGGGTGTCACCCGCGTGCGCTCGGTCTCGGGGGTCGGGCTCTCGATCACCTACGTCGAGTTCGACTGGGGCACCGACATCTACCGCAATCGCCAGCAGGTTGCCGAGCGGCTGTCGCTGGTGCAGGACCAGCTGCCCCGCGGCGTGACCCCGGTCATGGGGCCGATCTCGTCCATCATGGGCCAGATCCTGCTGGTGGCGGTGACGGGCGAGACCGCGACCCCGATGCAGGTGCGCGAGGTCGCCGACTTCACCATCCGGCCCCGGCTGCTGACCATCCCGGGCGTGGCGCAGGTCATCCCCATCGGGGGCGAGGTGCGCCAGTTCCGGGTCAGCCCAAACCCGGCGGCGATGCGCGCGCTCGGGGTGACGAACGCCCAGCTGGAGACGGCGCTCGCGCAGTTCGGCACCAACGCCGGCGGCGGCTTCACCGACCAGAACGCCCGCGAGTACCTGATCCGGAACATCGGCCGGACCATGAGCCTCGACGACCTGCGCAACCTCGTGGTCGCCACGGTCGCCGACGCCCCGGTCTACCTGCGCCAACTCGCCGAGGTGTCCTTCGCCGCGAAGGTGAAGCGGGGCGATGCCGGCTACATGGCCAAGCCCGCGGTCATCGTCTCGGTCGAGAAGCAGCCCGACGTCGACACGGTGCGGCTGACCCGCAGCATCGAGACCGCCCTGAAGGAACTCAACCCGACCCTGCCCGGCGGCATCAAGGCCGACCAGGTCTTGTTCCGGCAGGCCGACTTCATCGAGACTTCGATCCGCAACGTCGAGCGCGTCCTCGTCGAGGCCGTGCTGGTGGTGGCCCTGGTGCTGTTCGCCTTCCTCTTGAACGTGCGCACCACCGCGATCTCGCTGCTGGCCATCCCGGTTTCGGTGCTGACGACCGCTCTGGTGTTCCACCTGTTCGGCCTGTCCATCAACACGATGACGCTCGGGGGGCTCGCCATCGCCATCGGCGAGCTCGTCGACGACGCCGTCGTGGACGTCGAGAACATCTACCGACGGCTCGGCGAGAATCGGAAGGCGGGCAACCCTAGGAGCACCTTCGAGGTGGTGGTCTCGGCCTCGAACGAGGTCCGCTCCGGCATCGTCTACGCGACGCTGATCATCATCCTGGTCTTCGTGCCGCTGTTCGCGCTCTCAGGCATCGAGGGCCGGCTCTTCGCGCCCCTGGGGCAGGCCTACATCATCTCCATCCTGGCGAGCCTGCTCACCTCCATCACCCTGACGCCCGTGCTGGCGTCCTGGCTGCTGCCGGGGCTCCGGAACCTGGAGGAGCACGACAGCCGCTTGCTGAAGCTGCTCAAGCGCGGCAACGCCGCCCTGCTGCGGGTGGCTTTCCGGCATAAGGGCCTGCTGGTCGGCACCGTCGCGGCCGCGGTGGCCGCCGCCGGCATCGCCGCCTGGAACTTGCCGCGCGCCTTCCTGCCGCCGTTCAACGAGGGCTCGTTCACGGTCAGCATGACCTTCAACCCGGGCATCTCGCTCGCCGAGAGCAACCGGGTCGGGCTGATCGCGGAAAAACTGCTCCTGGAGATTCCGGGCGTGAAGGCGGTCGGCCGCCGGACCGGCCGGGCCGAGCTCGACGAACACGCCGAGGGGGTGCATTCCTCCGAGATCGACGTCGCCCTGGACGATGGGCTGAAGCGTCCGAAGCAGGCGCTCGTCGCCGACATCCGCGGGCGCCTCGGTGCCCTGCCGGTGGCGGTCAACGTCGGCCAGCCGATCTCGCACCGGCTCGACCACATGCTCTCGGGCGTCCGCGCTGAGATCGCGCTCAAGGTGTTCGGCGACGACCTCGACGCCCTGCGCCGGGTGGCGAACGGCCTGAGGGACCGCCTCGCCAAGATCCCGGGGCTCGCCGACCTGCAGGTCGAGCGGCAGGTCCGCATCCCGCAGCTGGAGGTGCGCGTCGACTACACCCGGGCGGCCCTCTACGGGGTCCAGCCCGCCGCGGTCGTCGAGCAGATCAGCCGCCTCTCGAACGGGCGGGTGGTCTCGACGGTCGTCGACGGCGTGCGCCGCTTCGACGTGGTGCTGCGCCTGTCGGAGAACCGGCGGACGACGGCTGGCCTCGGTGACCTGCTGCTGGAGACGCCCTCGGGCTGGGTGCCGGCGCGCCAGGTCGCGGACATCCGCGAGACGGACGGGCCGAACCAGATCCTGCGCGAGAACGCCCGCCGCCGCATCGTGGTCCAGGCCAACACCACGGCCGAGAGCGACATGGCCACGATCGTGGCGGCGATCCGCGAGGCGGTGGCCCAGGAGCCGATGCCGCCCGGCTTCTTCACCAGCCTGGAGGGCACCTTCCAGGCGCAGGAGGAGGCGAGCCGGACCATCGCGGCGCTCTCCGGCCTGTCCTTGGCGCTGGTCTTCGCCATCCTCTACAGCCGCTACCGCTCGGCCGCGCTGGCGCTCATCATCATGGGCAACGTGCCGCTCGCCCTGATCGGCTCGGTGGCGGCCCTGTGGCTGGTCGGGCAGCCGCTCTCGGTCGCGTCGATGATCGGCTTCATCACGCTGACCGGCATCGCGGCCCGCAACGGCATCCTCAAGATCAGCCACTACCTGAACCTGTCGCTGCACGAGGGCGTGCCGTTCGGGCCCGAACTCGTCGTGCGCGGCAGTCTGGAACGGCTGACCCCGGTGCTGATGACGGCGCTCTCGGCCGGCGTGGCGCTGTTGCCGCTGCTCTACGACGCGGCGAGCCCGGGCAAGGAGATCCTGCACCCGGTCGCGGTGACGATCTTCGGCGGCCTGATCAGCGCGACGTTGCTCGACACCTTCCTGACCCCCGTCCTGTTCCTGCGCTTCGGCCGCAGGCCGCTTGAGCGGCTGCGTGCGCTGCACGCCGAGGCGCCGGCCTACCCATCCCCGGACGGCGCGCCCCCGCGGCCGGCCGAGGCCTACTGACCCCGCAACCGAGGAGTTCCCCATGATCCTTTCGAGAGTGACCCTGGCCGCCGGCCTGCTCGCCGCGACCGCCGCCTACGCCCACGAGACCACCGGCCAGCACGGCGGCCGGGTGGCGGACGCGGGCAAGTTCCACGTCGAGCTCGTCACCAAAGGCGAGACCGTCGACGTGTTCCTGTTGGACGAGGGCCAGAAGCCGGTCCCGACCTCCGGCTTCAAGGGCACGGCCATCCTCGTCGTCGGCGGCAAGCCGACCCGCGTCCCCCTGGAGCCCGCCGACGGCAACCGCCTGTCCGGCAGGGCCGCGGTCGCCCTCGGCGAAAGCCCCAAGGGGGCCGTGCAACTCACTGGTCCCGACGGCGCGACCGCCAGCGGCAAGTTCAACTGACCCCTCGCACCAGGAAGCCTCCTCGATGAAGACCCTGACCTCGACCCTCGCCGCCGGAGCCCTGGCCCTCGGCCTCTCGGGCATCGCCTTAGCGCACGAGGCCCACGACCATGCCAGCCATGGCGGTCACGACCACGCCGCCATGGCTGCCGCGGACAAAGCGGACACGCCGGCCACGAAGGCGTTCCGGGACGTCGATGCCGAGATGCACCGGAACATGGACATCCGCTACTCGAACGACGTCGACGTCGATTTCGTGCGCGGCATGATTCCCCACCACAAGGGCGCCGTCGGGATGGCCAAGGTCGCCCTCCAGCATTCCAAGGACCCCGAGATCCGGAAGCTGGCTGAGGAGATCATCAAGGCTCAGGACGTTGAGATCGCCCAGATGGAGGCCTTCCTCAGGAAGCGCGGCACCAACTGAGCGGTCGCGTCCGCGCGCAGGCGGCCCTCCCGAATACGTGATGCTTCAGAGTATTTATTTCAGAACGCATCTGTATCCCGTGAGTTCTATATTAGGGTAATGACGGTCTGACTTATCTGATACTGAGTCAGCATTCCAGTCGTGCCGCAAACCTTGCGATGGATAGACGGAGAACCTGAATGCACCAGATGTCGAGCGAGATGCAGTCCTGCATCGACGAGTGCCTACGCTGCTACCAGACCTGCCTCAGCATGGCCTCGAACCACTGCCTCCCGGCCGGCGGCAAGCACGTCGAGCCCGAACACTTCCGGCTGATGCTCGCCTGCGCCGAAATCTGCCGGACCTCGGCGCACTTCATGCTGTTGGGGACCGCACACCACAAGCATACCTGCGCCGAGTGCGCCGACGTCTGCGAGGACTGCGCCCGCAGCTGCGAGCAGGTCGGCGACATGCAGCAATGCGTCGAGCAGTGCCGCCGCTGCGCCGAGAGCTGCCGGAAGATGGCCGCCTGATGGATCCGGGGCGGCCGACCGGGCCGCTCCTCACCCCCAACGAGAGAAGGCAATCATGCTTGTTCGTACCCTGATTCTCGCCGCGGCCCTGGCGCTCCCGGGCGCCGGGATGGCTCTCGCGGCCGACCACGACCATGGCTCGATGCAGTCCGCCGTGAAGCTGCCGGAGGCCTGCAAGGCGGCCACCGCCGGCAAGGACGCCATGATGAAGGACATGCAGGGGCACATGTCCCAGGCCATGCAGGGCATGGGCGGCCAGATGACCGAGACCCAGAAGGGTCTCCAGCAGGCCATGATGTCGATGAACGGCCCGATGATGCAGGGGATGATGGCGGGCGACCCCGACGTCGCCTGGATCTGCGCGATGATCCCGCACCACCAAGGCGCCATCGACATGGCCCGCGCCGGGCTGAAGGGCGCCGACAACGCCGAGAGCAAGCGCCTCGCCGAAAAGACAATCGAGGAGCAGGAGAAGAGCATCAAGGAGCTCGTCGCCTGGCTCGACAAGAACGCCAAGACGGAAGGCAACCAGTAAGCCGCCGGCTGTCGTCGGGTCGCTTGCGGCCCGGCGGCGCCCGCTCGGCCATGCGGAAGGAGCGGTCATGAGCGACGCGCCACAGGGACACGATCCTGCCCCAGGAGGCCACGGCCATGCCGAGCACGGGCACGCACACGGCCACGACCACGGCCACCATGCCGGCGTCACGGAGAGCGAGGACGGCGCCTTCCGCGTGAAGGACCCGGTCTGCGGGATGATGGTCGACCCGCATGCGACGAAGCACCGGGCCGAGCACGACGGGCACCCCTACTACTTCTGCTCGAACGGCTGCCGGACCAAGTTCGAGGCCGACCCGGTCCGCTACGTCGACCCCGGCCGGGCCGCGAAGAAGGCCGACCCGGTGCCCGAGGGCACGATCTACACCTGCCCGATGCACCCCGAGATCCGGCAGCTCGGCCCAGGGGCGTGTCCGATCTGCGGCATGGCCTTGGAGCCGGTGCTGGTCGGCGCCGACAAGGGTCCGAGCGAGGAACTCGTCGACATGACCCGGCGGTTCTGGATCGGGCTCACGCTGACCCTGCCGGTGTTCGCGCTGGAGATGGGCGGCCACCTGACTGGCCTGCTCGACCTCCTCGGCCAGCAGAATTCGAACTGGGTCCAGTTCGTCCTCGCGACCCCGGTCGTGCTCTGGGGAGGCTGGCCGTTCTTCGTGCGCGCCTGGGCGTCGGTGCGCAGCCGCAACCTCAACATGTTCACCCTGATCGCGATGGGCACCGGGGTGGCCTGGGCCTACAGCGTCGTCGCCACCGTTGCGCCCGGACTCTTCCCGCAGGCGCTGCGCGGTCACGGCGGGGCGGTGCCGGCCTACTTCGAGGCGGCCGCGGTCATCACGGTGCTGGTGCTCCTCGGGCAGGTCCTGGAGCTCCGGGCCCGCGAGAGCACGGGCGGGGCGCTCCGCGCGCTGCTCGACCTCGCGCCGAAGACGGCCCGCCGCATCCGGCCCGACGGGACGGACGAGGAGGTGCAACTTGACGCCATCGGCGTTGGCGACCGCCTTCGCGTCCGCCCCGGCGAAAAGGTGCCGGTCGACGGTGCCGTCGTGGAGGGCCGCAGCTCCGTCGACGAGAGCCTCGTGACCGGGGAATCGATGCCCGTCACCAAGGAGGTCGGCACCTCCGTCATCGGCGGCAGCCTCAATCAGTCCGGCGCCCTCGTCATCGAGGCGACCAAGGTCGGGCGCGACACCATGCTGGCCCGCATCGTCCAGATGGTGGCCGAGGCCCAGCGCTCTCGCGCGCCTATCCAGCGTCTCGCCGACCAGGTCGCCGGCTGGTTCGTGCCGGCGGTCATCGGCGTGGCGGCGCTGGCCTTCATCGCCTGGATGGCGTTCGGGCCGGAGCCGCGCTTCACCTTCGCGCTGCTGGCGGCTGTCGCAGTGCTCATCATCGCCTGCCCCTGCGCGCTCGGCCTCGCCACGCCGATGTCGATCATGGTCGGCGTTGGCCGCGGCGCCGGGGCCGGGGTGCTCGTCAAGAACGCCGAGGCGCTGGAGCGCATGGAGAAGGTCACCACGCTGGTGGTCGACAAGACCGGCACGCTGACCGAGGGCAAGCCAGCGGTGACGCGGGTGGCGGCGGCGACCGGCTTCGACGAGGCCAGCGTGCTGCGCCTCTCGGCGAGCGTCGAGCGGGCGAGCGAGCACCCGCTCGCCCTCGCCATCGTGAAGGCGGCCGAGGAGCGCGGGATCGGCCTGGCTCCCGTGGCGGATTTCGACAGCCCGACCGGCAAGGGCGCGCTCGGCACCGTCGAGGGGCGCCGGGTGGCGCTCGGCAACGCCGCCTTCCTGCGCGAGCAGGGGGTGGAGGTGTCGACTTACGCGGCCGAGGCGGACGACCTGAGGCGAGATGGGGCGACCGCGATCTTCGCGGCCGTCGACGGGCGCGTGGCCGGCGTCATCGCGATCGCCGACCCTGTCAAGGTCACGACGCCCGAGGCGCTCGCCGCGCTCCGGGCCGAGGGCATCCGGGTCGTGATGCTGACCGGCGACAATCGGACGACCGCAGAGGCGGTGGCGCGCCGCCTCGGGATCGAGGAGGTCGAGGCGGAGGTGCTGCCCGACCAGAAGGCCGCCGTGGTCGAGCGGCACAAGGCGGCCGGCCAGGTCGTGGCGATGGCCGGCGACGGCGTCAACGACGCTCCCGCGCTCGCCGCCGCCGACGTCGGCATCGCCATGGGCACCGGCACCGACGTGGCCATCGAGAGCGCTGGGCTGACCCTGCTCAAGGGCGACCTCCTCGGCATCGTGCGGGCGCGGCGGCTGTCGAACGCGGTGATGGGCAACATCCGCCAGAACCTGTTCTTCGCCTTCGTCTACAACGCGGCCGGCGTGCCGATGGCGGCGGGCGTCCTCTACCCGTTCCTCGGCATCCTGCTCTCGCCCGTCATCGCCGCCGCCGCCATGGCGCTGTCTTCGGTCAGCGTGATCGGCAACGCCCTGCGCCTGCGGGCGACCCGGCTCGGTTGAAGCGTCCCACCTCGGAGCCCCTTGTTCGCGCCCGTCGTCCACGACCTGATCCACCGGGTCACCGGCCTGGATCAGCCCCACGGCCCTGGGTGGATTGAGCTCGTCTCGGTCCTCGTTCTCGTCGTGGCGCCGGCCTGGACGGGAAGGCTGGCGCTCCGCCTCGGCTGGCGCTGGCTGCGCGGACGGCAGCGCCGTCGCGGCGCCGGAAGCCCGGAGCGGCGGAGCCTTGAGCGCGACGTCCCGCGGGCGACGCTGCGCTTCCAGCTGCGCCTCGTGCTGCTCTCGCTGCTGACGCTTCCGGCGGCGTGGCTTCGTCCAGGGCCGCCTCTCGCTCGACGCCCTGGTCGCGGCGCTGGCAGCCTTCAAGGAGATCGCGCCGGCCCTGCGCGAGCTGTTCGGCTTCGCGCAAGGCTGGTCCGACGCGAGAGCGCGGTTCGAGGAGATCACGAGGTCGCTGCAAGCACTTGAGTTGGCCGTGGGGCTGCGCGGCCTTGAGGTGAAGCTGGAAGCTCGCCACAGCGCGGCCGGACCCGCGTCGATCATCCACGCCATGTCGCGGCAGCTATCCGCTGTCGGGGTTCGCGGCGTCCTCCCGAAGTTCCGCAATTGAAGACCAGGCGCCGGTTCGTTCGTGCGCGCCTTCCATCGATGTTCGGCCGTTATATGGCATCCCGGACGCTCGCATTGCGTGCTCGCTCATACACTGCTCAGGCTTGAGTGAGTTGTCCGGACGATCGTTGTGTTCGGGATCTCGATGCGCGCCGCGGTGGAACATTGCATCATCGTCGGCGAGGTGAGGTGATGAGACAAGGCGCGGCTGTGCTGGCAGCGGAGGATGCGGGCCCTCACCGTCGCGCCAGGGCCGCCGTCCGGGCGATGGCCACGGTCGCCCCCCCCTCCCCCCGCCGTGGCGTGCCGCGGGTTCGCGGCCAAGGGCCGTTCGAGAGACGGGAGCTGATGCCCCTTGCGTCGCCTGCGGAGCCAGCCGCACGTCCCTCAGGCGGGGTCGACCATCGGCGAGAGGGCCTCGATGATGCGGCAGTCCGCGACCGACCCGCAGCCGCACTGGCCGATGACCTCGCGCAGTTCCGCGGCGAGCCGGGCCAGGTCGGCCAGCTTGCGCTCCACGTCGGCGAGGTGGGCGCGGGCGATGATGTCGACCTCGGTGCACGAGCGCTCCCGGTCGTCGGAGAGCGCCAACAAGTCCCGGATCTGCTCCACCGTGAACCCGAGGGTGCGGCTCCGCCGGATGAAGCTCAGCCGGCGCAGGTGCTCGGGCCCGTAGAGCCGGTAGTTCCCGCTCGACCGCGCCGGCGGGGGCAGCAACCCGACCTTCTCGTACCACCGCACCGTCTCGACGCGGGTCTGCGTTGCCTCCGCGAGCCTGCCGATGGTCATGGACGCGGTTTTGCTCACGGCTTGACCCTGCAGTGACTACAGGGTGCATGTAGGCACCCGTCCCGGTCCGGTCCAGGGCTCGGACGAACGGAGCGCAGCATGAACCAGGCCGCCCCCGCGGACACCCTGTCCCCGTCCGCCCCCGGCGCGCAGGCCCTGCGCTACAGGGTCAGGGGCATGGACTGCCCGACCTGCGCCGGGAAGATCGAGACCGCCGTCTCCCGGCTGCCGGGCGTCGCGGACGTGCGCGTGAACTACGGCAGCCAAATCCTCGACCTCGCGCTCGACGAGGCCGCGACGCCGAGGACCGACTTGGAGGGGCGCATCGAGCGCCTGGGCTACGGCGTCGCGCCGCTCCCCACGGCCGCGGACCTGGCCAGGGCGCAAGCCTCGGGCGGCGCCCCGCCCGCCGAGAGCGCGGAAGAGCCCGAGCCGCCGCTCTGGCGGAGCCGGAAGGCGCTGCTGGGCATCCTCATCGGCGCCCTGTTCGCCGCCGGCTTCCTCGTCGAGCGGATCGCGCCGGGCCTGGCGGGCGAGTACGCCTACTGGCCGGGCGCGCTCGTCGGGCTCGCCTATTACGGCCGCCGGGCGGTCCTGGCGGCGTTCGCCGGCACGCCCTTCTCCATCGAGATGCTGATGTCGGTCGCGACCGCGGGGGCGCTCGCCATCCACGCCGCCGAGGAGGCCGCCATCGTCGTGCTGCTCTTCACGGTCGGCGAGATGCTGGAGGTCGTGGCGGCGGGCCGGGCGCGCGCCGGGATCAAGGCGCTCGCCGCCCTGGTGCCGAAGACCGCCCGCCTCGTCGACGGGCCCGACGGCGCCATCCGCGAGGTGCCCGCGGCGTCGCTGGCCATCGGGCAGGTCGTCGTCGTGAGGCCGGGCGACCGCGTGCCCGCCGACGGCGTGATCACCGACGGCGCGTCGAGCCTCGACGAGTCCCCCATCACCGGCGAGTCGGTCCCGAAGCCCAAGGAGGTCGGCGACCCGGTCTTCGCGGGCAGCGTCAACGCCGACGGCGCGCTGCAGGTCCGGGTCACCAAGACGGCGGCCGACAACACGGTCGCCCGCATCCTGCACCTCGTCGAGGAGGCGCAGGCCTCGAAGTCGCCCACGGCGCGCTTCATCGACCGGTTCAGCGCGGTCTACACGCCCATCGCCTTCGCGTTCGCCGCCGCGGTCGCAATCGTGCCGCCGCTGCTGCTCGGCGCCGACTGGGGCACCTGGGTCTATCGGGGCCTGGCGCTCCTCCTGATCGCCTGCCCCTGCGCGCTGGTGCTCTCGACCCCGGCCGCCATCGCGTCCGGGCTGGCCGCCGGAGCGCGGCGCGGGCTGCTCGTGAAGGGGGGCGCCGCGCTGGAGGTCATCGGGCGGGTGCGCACGGTCGCGTTCGACAAGACCGGGACGCTGACGGCGGGGCGGCCGCGGGTCACCGACATCCTGGCCCTCGCCCCGGACGCGTCGGAGCGGTCGCTTCTCGGGTTGGCCGCCGCGGTCGAGAGCGGAAGCAGCCACCCCATCGCCCGGGCCATCCTCGACCGGGCGAACACGGACGGGGTGCCGCTGCGGCCGACGCGGGACGCCCGCGCCATCCCCGGCAGGGCGGTGCAGGCCACGGTGATGGGCCAGACGGTGCTCGTCGCCTCCCCGCGCCACGCCGCCGAGAGCGCGCGGCTCGGCCCCGAGGCGGACCGCGCCGTCGCGGAGCTGGAGGCCGGCGGCAAGACGGTGGTCATCGTCGTCCGCGGCGCCGAGGCCCTGGGCGCCATCGCGGTCCGGGACGAGCCCCGCGCCGACGCGGCCGCCGGCATCGCGGCCCTGCGGAAGCTCGGCGTGCACAGCGTGATGCTGACCGGCGACAACCGCCGCACGGGCGGGGCGGTCGCGTCCGAGCTCGGCCTCGACGTGAAGGCCGAGCTCCTGCCCCAGGACAAGCTCGCCGAGATCGCGGCCCTGAAGGAGAGGGGCCCGGTCGCCATGGTCGGCGACGGCATCAACGACGCCCCGGCCTTGGCCGCCGCCAGCGTCGGCATCGCGATGGGCGGCGGCACCGACGCGGCCCTGGAGACGGCGGACGCGGCGGTGCTGAACGACCGCGTCGGCGACGTGGCCGCGCTGGTCTCGCTGTCCCGGGCGACCCTGGGCAACATCCGCCAGAACGTCGCCATCGCGCTCGGCCTGAAGGCGGTGTTCCTGGTGACGACCATCGCCGGCATCACCGGCCTCTGGCCCGCCATCCTGGCCGACACCGGCGCGACCGTCCTGGTGACGGCCAACGCGCTGCGTCTTCTGAGGGCCTGATGAGCTCTTCGTCAGGCTGGGCCGGCCGCATGGCGACCGTGGCCGTGGTCATCCTCGCCTCCACGGCCATCGACCTCGGCGCGAAGGCGGTGGCCGAGGCGTGGCTGACCGAGGGCGTGCCCCGGGGCTTCGTGCCCTTCGTCGATCTGAGCCTGTCGTTCAACCGGGGCATCAGCTTCAGCCTGTTCGCGGCGCACGATCCGTCCTCCCTCGCGCTGCTCCTCGCCCTCCAGGGTACGCTCACCTGCCTCGTCATTGCCTGGGCGCTGGCTACGACGGGCACGCTCGAACGTCTCGGGCTCGCCGCGATCGCCGGCGGGGCGGCTGGAAACTTCCTCGACCGGCTCATCGACGGCGCCGTCACCGACTTCCTCGACCTGCACACCGGCGGCATTCGCTGGTTCACCTTCAACCTGGCCGACACCTGGATTTCCGCCGGCGTCGTCCTGCTGCTCCTCGAAGGCCTTTCCGCGCGACGGAGCCATCCCGGTGCCGGGGAACCAGTCCCATGAGGGGCCCGATTCCGCCGAACCACGGCCACGACAACCTGGCATCAACCCTTCGGGCCCAGGCTCGTGCGCCCACCCCAGCGAGGCCGACATGCTGAAGACGACGACGCTCGGTCTGGCCCTCCTCCTGGCGCTGTCCGCCTGCCAGGACGGCCAGTACGCGGCCTCGACGCGCCACCTCGCGCCGATCCCGCCCGCGACCCTGGCCCTGATGTCGACCAAGGGGGTCTCGGCGGCCGACCCGATCCTGATGCGGGCCTACAAGAAGGAATCCGAGATCGAGCTCTGGAAGCGCGGCGCGGACGGCAGGTACGCCCTCCTGAAGACCTATCCGATGTGCCGCTGGTCGGGCCAGCTCGGGCCCAAGACCCGGGAGGGGGACCGGCAGGCGCCGGAGGGCTTCTACGCGGTCACGCCCGCGTCCCTGAACCCGAATTCGAGCCTCTATCTCTCGTTCGACCTCGGGTACCCGAACGAGTACGACCGCTCCCTGGGACGCACGGGCGCGCACCTGATGGTGCACGGCTCCTGCTCGTCGCGGGGCTGCTTCGCGATGACGGACGAGGCGATCTCGGAGCTCTATGCCGTGGTGCGCGAGGCCTTCGCGGGCGGGCAGCGTGCCGTCCAGTTCCAATCCTATCCGTTCCGCATGACCCCGGAGAACCTGGCCCGGCATCGGCAGGATCCGAACGTCGCGTTCTGGAGGAACCTCAAGGAGGGGTCCGACCGCTTCGAGGTGACGTGGGCCGAGCCGGTCGTCGGCGCCGCGGGCGGTCGCTACGTGTTCGATGCCGGCGGCGACGAGGCCACGGCCGGCGCGGTCGCGCGGAAGCAGGCGGACGACGAGCGGCAGGTCGCCGCCCTCGTGGCGAGCGGGACGCCGGCCGTCCGGCTGGTGTACGAGGACGGTGGCCAGCACCGGGCTTTCCGCGAGACCATGATGGCGATGGGAAACGGGCTCGGCGAGGTGAGCCGCCCCGAGGCCCTGGCCGCAGGGCCGCGCGAGGTCGCGATGCCGGCCTCGGGCCCGGTTGCCCTTGCCGGACAGCGCGAGCCGGTCCGGGGTGCGGCGGCACGCAAGCCGCCGGGGCCCGGCGGGACCGAGGCGGAGCGCCAGCGCCCCCGCAAGACCTTCGCCGCGGCGGGGGACGGGCGGGAGTGACGAGCCTGCCTTCATCCCTGCGCCGGGCCTGAGACCATGGCCATCGACGCCTCAAGCGTGGGCTTCGTGGCGGCCTTCGCGGCCGGCGCCGTGTCGTTCCTGTCGCCCTGCGTGCTGCCCCTCGTCCCGGGCTACGTGTCCTACGTCGCGGGCCAGTCGGCTGCCGGCGGGCGCGACAGCCTGCGCACGCTCGGCCTGAGCCTCTGCTTCGTGCTCGGGTTCACGACCGTCTTCGTCGCGTTCGGCGCGGGGGCGAGCGCGCTCGGCTTCGCCCTGCTCGCCCATCGCGAGGCGCTGAACCTCGCCTCGGGCCTCCTCGTGATCCTGTTCGGCCTGTTCACGGCCGGTCTGCTGCGGCCCGCCTGGCTGCAGCGCGAGCTGCGCTGGCACGGCGATCCGCCGGGGCGAGGGCCGGTCGCCGCCTATCTCCTCGGAACGGCCTTCGCCTTCGGATGGACCCCCTGCATCGGTCCCGTCCTCGGCGCCATCCTGGCGGTCACGGCCTCCTCGGCCTCGGGCAAGGGCGTCGCCCTGCTCACCGTCTACTCGCTCGGCCTCGGCGTGCCGTTCGTGGCCGCGGCCCTGTTCCTGTCCGGCTTCGTCGCGCGCCTTCGGACCCTGCGCTGGTTCGGCCGTGCCCTTCAGGTGGTCGGCGGCGGCGTCATGGTGGCGATGGGTCTGCTGATGATCACCGACCGCATGACCGCCGTGGCCGCCCTCATCCTGGAGGCCTTCCCCGCGCTCGGGCGGATCGGTTGAGCCGGGCGAGCGCGCAGGCGCCCGCGCGGCGGCAGAGGCAGCCGCCGAGGCAGGGCGTCGTTCGCGCGGAGCGGGTCAGCTTCGTGGCCGCCGGCGCGGGATCCGGACCTCGCCGTCCCCAACCCGGGGACGGAACGACGGCGGGTCAGGAACGTAGGGAGGCGCGCCTCAAGCGAGCTTCGCGCGCGGCGCGGATCGGCGCGAGGCGGTCGCGCAGGGCCTCCATCCGAGCGATCTTCTCGCCGAAGGTCAGGGCGGCGAGCTCGCGGCGCCCTTCCGCTTTCCGAGCAAGGATGTCGGACCGGTCGGGATAGGCAGCGGTCGAAGCGTTCTTCATGACACCGTCGACCCTACGGCGCACCGATCCGCGACGCCAACCACCGGGCGGAAGGCCTGCCACTTCTCGACCGGCTTGATCCGTACCGACACGGGGGCCGGGCCGTTCAGCCAAGCTGACGCGTCGCCCTTCCCGCGATCCGGCGGGCATAGAGGAGGCCGCCGGCGCCCGCGTCAGGCGTACGGGACCGCTGCCGACGGCATCCGTGCGAGGCCGCATGCCTGCCCGGCCGCCCCTCAGCGCCGCCGCCATCGTTCCCGCAATGTTCCCTTTCCGGTCCGGGTGCCCTACCCTCTTGCGACGCGGGCCGGCACCATGCGGAAACGAATCCGTGGACAACGGCCGGAATCGGACGTGACGGGCGGGAGAGCCGGAACGTAGACCATGCGTCATGCGGTTGTGGGAGGCGGCGGAGCCGGCGTCGCCGCGGGGACAGGACCGAGGATGGGCGAGCAACTCGACTGGACGGCCCTTCTGAATTCCCGGCGTCGCAAGCCGAGGCCCGGCGGGAAGGCGCACGAACCGAGGCTGGGCGAGGATCGGACCCAGCACGAACGCGATCACGACCGCATCCTGTTCTCCACCCCGGTGCGGCGCCTCCAGGACAAGACGCAGGTCTTCCCGCTGGAGCGCAACGACAGCGTCCGCACGCGGCTGACCCACAGCCACGAGGTGGCGAACATGGCGCGGAGCATGGGGACCACCCTGGCCTTCGTCCACGGCGAGGCGCTCGGCTTCCCGGCGTCGGTCGAGCCCCTGCGCAACGTGCCGGCCCTGCTGGAGGCCATCGGGCTCGCCCACGACCTCGGCAACCCGCCTTTCGGGCACCAGGGCGAGACCGCGATCCAGACCTGGATGAAGCGTCACGCGACACCCCGTTCGGAGGAGCCGGGCTCCTTCGCGATCTTCGACGCGCCGGGCCTGACCGAGCCGATGCGCCGGGACTTCCTGGCGTTCGAGGGCAACGCGCAGGCGTTCCGCTTGCTGACCCGGCTGCAGATCCTGAACGACGATTTCGGGCTCAACATGACCTACGCCTTCCTGGCGGCCCTGATGAAGTACCCCGTGCCCTCGGACGCGGTCGACAAGTCGTCCCATGCCCGGAAGAAGTTCAACTTCTTCCAGTCCGAGGCCGGCATCGCCGCGGAGGTCTGGGCGGAGACCGGGCTGCGCCAGGGCGTGCGGCATCCGCTGACCTTCGTGATGGAGGCTTGCGACGACATCGCCTACTCGGTCGTGGACGTCGAGGACGCCGCCAAGAAGAACCTGATCAACTTCAACGTGCTGACGGCGTGGCTGCGCCACGATGCCTGCGACGACGAGGTCACCCTCGGGGTCTGCGAGCGGGCGGAGCGCTACCATGCCGACTTCCGCGACGAGGGACTCTCGCCCGGGGAACTCGACGACATCTCGATGCAGATGTTCCGCGTCGACGCCATCGGGACGATGGTCCGGGCGGCCGTCGGGGCCTTCGTCGCCAACCGGGACGCCATCATGGCCGGCGCGTTCGACAGGGAGTTGATGGCGGCCTCGGACGCCGTCGTGCTGTGGACCTCGCTCAAGCGCTTCGCGAAGTTCCACGTCTACCGCCACCGCAGCGTCCTTGAGGTCGAGCTCGCCGGCCACCGCACGCTCCACGAGCTCATGGACATGTTCTGGACGGCCGTGGTCGAGCGCAAGGACCCGGACGACCTGAGGTCGGATCGCGAGGCCCTGCCGGCCTACGTCTACTCCCGGATCTCGGAGAACTACCGGCGGGTCGCCGAGGCTCCGGGCAACCGGATGCCGATGCGCTACCGGGAGTTGCAACTCATCACCGACATGATCTCGGGCATGACCGATACCTTCGCGGTATCGCTGCGCGACGACCTGGGGCGGCACCATGGCTGACCCGGGCAGGCGCGCCCGGGACGGGGCCGAGCTGGGCCGGCGGATGCGGGCCTTCCTCGCGGACGAGGCCCGTGGCGGCGACGAGATCGCGGACCTGATCGGCCACCTGGGCCAGGCCGGCGAGGTCGCCATCTTCGGGGGCATGCCCCGCGACATCGCCTGGGGCGGGGCCGACGCGTTCGGGTCGGACGTGGACCTCGTCGTGGACACCGCGCCGGGGCGCCTGGCGGAGCTGCTGCGCGACGGCCGCGCCGTGCGCAACCGTTTCGGCGGGTACCGGATCGCCGGCCGCCGGCACTCCTACGACGTCTGGGCCCTCCCCTCCACCTGGGCGGTGCGCACCGGCCACGTCCGCGCGACGCGCCTGGCCGACCTCGTCCACACGACCTTCTTCGACCGGGACGCCGTGCTGTACCTGTGCGGCTGCCACCGGGTTCACCACGGCCCGCGGTTCGCGGCCTGGCTGGGTCACGGCACGGTCGACATCAACCTGGAGGAAGACCCGAACCCGCGCGGCACGGCGCTCCGGGCGCTGCGCATCCTCCTCGAACCCGGGCAGGCCGTCGGCCCGAGGCTGGCCGACTACCTGCGCCGGATGGCGACGGCGCCCGGCCACCATCTCGACGCGGATACCGTGTCGCGGCTCGCCGCGGCGGCGAACCTTGCCGGCGCGCCGTCCCGGCCTGTCGGACCCGTGGCGCAGCGCCGGTGCAGCCCTGCCGAGGGCCGGGCTCGGGCACGGGATTGGCGCGCCGACCCTGCTGGGCGCAGGGGTGGCCGTGGCGAGCGGTGAGGCGCGGTCCATGGCAGGGCGCGAACCGGGGGCCGGCCGAGCCCGGGAAGGCCTTCTGTTGCTCGGATCGGCCGTGGCGCTGGCGGCCGCCGCGATGCAGTTCGTCCAGGTGGGCTGGCCGGCCCTCGTCACGGGCGCGACGGTCCTCCTGGTCGGCTGGATGAGCCTCGGACGCCGTTCGGGCGACCGCGCGACGGGCGCGGGCGCGACCACGGAAGCCGCGAGCGCGCCGGTCGACCCCGCGCCGTCCACGATCCATGCTCCGCCTGACCCGCCTGACCTCGCCATCCCCGCGACCCCCCTGCCCGCCCCGCCCGAGGGACCGCGAGACACGTTCGGTCGACGGCCCCCCGAGGCGGTTGCCTCCGAGGCGCACGTCGAGCCTGCCTTCACGGTCACGCCCCTACCCGACGATCCCGCGCCCGTGCCGCAACCCTCGCCGGAGGGGCGCGGCAAGCGGGGCCGGTCGGCGCGCTGGGTCCCTCCCGGCGAACCGGTCGAGATCCAGGGCCTGACGGTGACGGGAGGGCTGATCTACGTCGGCGAGAAGCTCGGGTCGGATCCGTGGCGCAGGGAGAACTGCCTGATCGATCCCGCGCTTCCCGTGGCGAAGGCGGGGCGGGGCTCGGCGACCGGCCTGACCTACTGGTGCCGGTACGACGGGCTGAACCCGGCGGGCCGCCGCGCCTACCTGGACTGGCTGGCCGGGGGGCGCTCCGACCCCGCGGCCAGCATCGCGCTCGTCTTCCTGTACTTCTACGGTCTGGAATACCGGCTGTTCAAGGAAGGGGTCGCGGCCGACGCGCCCGTGCTGGTCGCGGAGGTCGAGCGCCTGCGCGCGATCTACGGGGCGAACAGCTCGTTCCAGGCCTATGCGCGGAGCTTCGTCGAGGCCGCCCGGCTGTTGGTGCCCGCGGCGGAGGAGCGGCGTCCCGAGCTGAACCTCGACCCGAATTTCTACAGCTACGAACTGCCGCTCGCCGTCAGGGTCCATCTCGGCCGGAAGCTGGCCGACGGCCAGCCCCTCGACGCGGACGACGCCCTCCTCTGGCTGGCGGGCCTGCCCGACCGCGGCTTCCGCACGCCGGTGACGCGATGCCCGGACGAGTTCGCGGCGCTCTGGCGCCTCCGGTTCCCGGCCAAATACCCGAAGGGACTCAAGGTCGGCGCGCCGAAGGCGCGGATCAAGGCGTCCTATCGAGCCGCCAGTTCGACGTTCCAGGTGGACCTCAAGGCGCCGGGGTCCCTGCCCGATATCGCTGCCGTCTCCGCCCCCGTGAGGAAGCTCCGCGAGCTCGTCGAGGCCTGCACCGACGAGCTCGATGCGTTCAGCCGCTTCGTCGGCAGGCGCCCGGACGCCCGCGGGAGCGTGCAGGCGGCCCTGCTCCTGCCGCCGGACCTGGCCTGCGCAGGCGACGCGTGGACGGCCGTCGGCGAGCGCTGCGAGGCCCTGTTCGCCGCCGGAGCGGCCATGCCGGCCACGTCCCTGCGCCGGCTGCTTGAGGTGATGGAGATCCCGCTGCCGGAGGAAGGCCGCGTGCCGCAGGCCGGCGTGACGCAGCTCTGCCAAGCGCTCGACCGGGTCGGCATCGGCATCGAACCGGACCGCCGCTACGGGCCGGAACCTCGCGCCGGCGCCTCGGCCTCGGACGCCGATGCGGCGGTCGTCCTGTTCAAGGGGGCCGCCGGGGCACCGGTCGACGCGACACGCCCCGAGTACCTGGCGCTGCGCGGCGTCATCGAGGCCGCATGCCTCGCCGCGGCGTCGGACGGCGCGGTGTCCCAGGGCGCCGCCGACGGGATGCTCGCCGCGATCCGGGGCACCGATACCCTCAGCCTTGCCGAGAAATCCCGCCTGACCGCCTACGCCCTGTCGATCCACCGCAACCCGCCGAAGCCGCAGGGGATCCTGAGGCGGTTGGCGGGCCGCCCCCTGTCCGAGCGCCAGGCCTGCGCGCGGGCGGCGCTCGCGGCCGTCATGGCCGGCGGTCAAGCCAAACCCGCGGAGGTGCGGTTCCTCGAACGGTTGCACGCGTTCCTCGCGCTGCCGGCCGACGGGATCTACGCCGCCCTGCATCGCGGGCCGCTCGGGTCGGCCGCGTCGGCGGAGCCGCGGGGCGCCGACGGGAGCCAACCGCGCGGGGACGTCGGCGACCGCGCTTCCGGGCGCGTCGTCATCGACGCATCGCGGCTGGAGCGCGTTCGCCGCGAGACGCAGGCGGTCGCAAGCCTGCTCTCGGACATCTTCGTCGAGGACTCGGCGCCCGGGTCAGGTGCGGGCACGGTTTCGCCGCCGGGTGGCGTCGCCCCGGAAGCGCCCGCGCCGGCACCGGCGGACACGGGCCCGGCCGGGCTCGATCCGGCCCATGCCGGCCTGCTCGCCGCGGTCGCCGCATCCCCGGACCCGATGCCGCGCGAGGCGTTCGACCGGGCGGCCCGCGCGAACGGCCTGTTTCCCGACGGGGCGCTTGAGACCATCAACGAATGGGGCTTCGAGCGCTTCGACGAGGCCTTGATCGAGCACGACGACCCGGTCACCATCGCGGCCCACCTTCGCCTCCACCTGCTCCCCAGCACCACCGCCTAGCCCCATGCAGCCAGCCCCGACCATCCGCCCGCGGGACCGTGACGCGATCCTGCAGGCCCTCTCGGCCGGCGTCGTGCCGCGCACGGGCCTGCGCCACGTCCAGGTCGGGCGCGCCGCCGAGATCGCCGCCCTGGTGCGCGACATCGACCGCGTCGCCGACGAGGGGTCCTCGATCCGGTTCGTGATCGGCGAGTACGGGGCCGGGAAGACCTTCTTCCTCAACCTGGTCCGGCTCGTCGCCCTCGAACGCAAGCTCGTCACCGTGCACGCGGACCTCGCGCCGGACCGCCGCTTGCACGCCAGCGCGGGGCAGGCGCGGGCCCTCTACGCCGAGGCCCTGCGCAACATGGCGACCCGCACCAAGCCGGACGGGGGCGCCCTGGGCAGCGTCGTCGAGCGCTTCGTCACGGACGCGGTCAAGGAGGCGCAACAGGCCGGCCTGCCCGTCGAGCGGGTCATCGACCGCAGGCTCGCGCCGCTCCAGGACGAGGTCGGGGGCTACGACTACGCGGTCGTCCTGAAGGCGTACTGGCGCGGGAGCGAGGACGGGAACGAGGCGCTGAAGGCGGCGGCCCTGCGCTGGCTCCGCGGCGAGTTCTCGACGCGGACCGAGGCCCGGCAGGCGCTGGGCGTGCGGACCATCGTCGACGACGACAACGTCTACGACGCGCTCAAGCTGCTCGCCGCCTTCGTCCGGCTCGCGGGCTACGGCGGCCTGTTCGTCGTCTTCGACGAGCTGGTCAACCTGTACAAGCTCCAGAGCGCGCAGGCGCGCAACCAGAACTTCGAGCAGGTCCTGCGCATCCTCAACGATGTGCTGCAGGGGAACGTGCGCGGGCTCGGCCTGGCCCTGGGCGGCACGCCGGAATTCCTGCTCGACACCCGCCGCGGGCTGT
The DNA here is from genome assembly GCF_014199985.1 of Methylorubrum rhodesianum. Classification (GTDB taxonomy): domain Bacteria; phylum Pseudomonadota; class Alphaproteobacteria; order Rhizobiales; family Beijerinckiaceae; genus Methylobacterium; species Methylobacterium rhodesianum. The sequence continues at coordinate 116,399 of NZ_JACHOS010000004.1, forward strand.
ACAGCTACCAGGCGCTCCAGAGCCGGCTGGCGGAGAATGCCTTCGCGAAGGGCGGCCTGGTCGACCTGTCGGGCCCGGTGATCCGGCTGCAGAACCTGACCCCGGAGGACATGCTGATCCTGCTGTCGAACATCCGGGCGGTGTTCGCCGGCGGCGACCCCGCCAGGCACCTCGTGCCGGACGAGGCGCTCGGCGCCTTCATGGGTCACTGCAACGACCGGATCGGCGAGGCCTACTTCCGGACGCCGCGCAACACGATCCGCGCCTTCGTTCAATTGCTTGCCGTCATCGAGCAGAACCCCGGCACGGGCTGGAAGGAGCTGCTCGGGCACGTCGAGGTCCGCAGCGACGACCAGGCAGATGACGCCGGGGCGGACGCCGACGTCCCCTCCAGCCCGGCGCCCGGCGATGAGCTCGTCAGCTTCCGCCTCTGAGCGGCGCCTCCGCGACGGGGCCTTCGACCGCCTCGCCCCGGAGGTCCGCTCCTGGATCCGGGAGCAGGGTTGGACGGGGCTGCGGGACATCCAGGCGCGCGCGATCGACGCCGTCCTCGACGGCGGTGACGACGTGTTGGTCGCCGCGGCGACGGCGGCCGGCAAGACCGAGGCGGCCTTCCTGCCCATCCTGACCCGGATCGCCGGCCGGGCCGAACCCGGCCTGGCGGTGCTCTACGTGAGCCCCCTGAAGGCGCTCATCAACGACCAGTTCCAGCGGCTCGACCAGCTCTGCGAGCGGATGGAGATCCCGCTTGTCCGCTGGCACGGGGATGCGCCGCAATCGGCCAAGGCGCGGATGCTGGCCAAGCCGGCCGGCATCGCCCTGATCACCCCGGAATCCGTCGAGGCCCTGCTGATCCGGCGTCCCGCCGATGCCAGTCGATTGCTGGCGGCGTTGGATTTCGTGGTCGTCGACGAAGTGCATGCCCTCCTGTCGGGCCCACGGGGGCTCCACCTGGCGTCGCTGCTGAGACGTGTCGAGGCCCTCGGCGCGCCGGGCAGGACGCGACGGGTCGGCCTGTCGGCCACCATCGGCGACGCCGAGGCTGCGGCGGCCTGGCTTCGCCCGACCGCGCCGGAGCGCGTCCGCCTGCTCCAGGACGGCGGGGCCGGCCTGGACCTCCAGCTTCGGATCCTCGGCTACCTGGAGCCGCTCGACGCCGACGGCACCGACGGGGCCGAGGCGGAGGGCGCGGCCGGCGCAGGGCCGGTGCCGGCACTCGACGCGATCACGGACCACCTGTTCGCCTCGCTGAGGGGCAGCAACAACCTGGTCTTCGGCGGCTCCAGGCGGCTGGTGGAGGCCCTCTCCGACAGGCTGCGGCGCCGGGCCGAACGGGGCGAGGTCCCCAACGAGTTCTTCCCGCACCACGGCAACCTCTCCAAGGAGTTGCGCGAGGAGCTCGAAAGCCGCCTCAAGGACGCGTCCCTGCCGACCACCGCGGTCTGCACCTCCACCCTGGAACTGGGCATCGACATCGGCTCGGTGCGGTCCGTCGCCCAGGTCGGCGCGCCCCGCTCGCTGGCGTCGCTGCGGCAGCGCCTGGGCCGGACGGGGCGGCGGCCGGGCGTGCCCGCCATCCTCCGGATCTACGTCCGCGAGCAGGAGCTCGACACGCGCTCCTCGGTCCTCGACGAGCTTCGCCAGGACGCGGTGCGCGCGGTCGCGGCCATCCGCCTGCTCGCCGCCCGCTTCGTGGAGCCGCCGCTGGCCAGCGACGCCGCGCTCGCGACCGCCCTGCTGCACCAGGTCCTGTCCGTGATCGCGCAGCGCGGCGGCGCCCGGGCCGACGCGCTCCATCGGCTTCTCTGCGGTCCCGGGGTGTTCGCCTCGGTGACGCCGGGCGACTTCGCGGAGCTGCTGCGCGGCGCGGCCCGGACGGGGGTGGGCCTCATCGAGCAGGCGCCGGACGGCACGCTGCTCCTGGGCGAGCGCGGCGAGCGCCTCGTCCACGCGCGCGAGTTCTACGCCCTGTTCGACAGCGGGGCGGAGTGGCGCCTGGTCGCCGGGACCCGGGCGCTCGGCACGATCCCGCTCACCAACGCGGTCGCCCAGGGCACCCTGGTCGTCTTCGCCGGGCGCCGCTGGCTGGTCGAGGAGGTGGACGAGCGGGCCCACGTCCTGCAGGTCTCCGCGCACCGGGGCGGGGTGATCCCGAAGTTCGAGCGGCTGTTCGCCGAGCCCACGCACGACCGCCTCCTCGCGGAGATGCGCGGCGTCTTCGAGGCCGACGACGTGCCGGCCTACCTCGACGCGCGGGCCCGCACCTTCCTCGCGGAGGGGCGGTCGGCCTACCGCCGCCTCGGTCTGGGACGCTCCCGGATGGTGCACACCGGGCGCGACCTTCACCTCTTCGCGTGGCGCGGCAGCGCGACGTGCGACGTCCTGGCGGTCATCCTGTCGATGCTCGGGTTGCCGGCGGAGCCGCACGACCTTGGCGTCACGCTCCCCGGGGTGAGCCCGGACGACGCCCGAGCGGTCCTGCGCAGGGTTGCGAGCATGGTGCCGGGCGATTTCGCGGCCGTCGCGGAGTTCGTCGGGACCATCCAGACCGCGAAGTACGACGAGCATGTTCCGGAGACGCTGCTGCGGCGCTTCTGGGCCCGGCGAAACGAGGGCGTCCTGGCGCGGATGCCGGGCTTGGCCGCCGAGATGCTCGACGGCGTGCCCGAAGCCTGACGCCCGGTGACGGGCGCGGCCGAGCGGGCCCAGGGGAAGCTGGCGACCCCGAGCGGGCCGCGCTGGGCACGGGCGCGCCGGGAAGAGCGCGCAAGCTCGCGCCCGGGCGCGGAGCCAAAGCCTCGGCCATCGTCAGGTTCGAGCAGGTTGTGCACGGCTGGGCCGGGGCGACTCGTACGAGCTTGACCGTTTCTTCAGCCTCGCCGGAGATGGGTGACGGTCGACGGTCGGGGAAATGATTCGCATGATGGCGCGCCGGACGGTGGTGATCCAAGGCCGCCTCGCCATGTCGGACGGCCGGCTGGCCGCCGCGCGCCGGTCCGACCATGGCGTCCAGCTCATGCCCGTGGAGCGCATGGTGGCGCGCCTCGCCGGGGGCTTCGCGCGACCGGTCGACGACGAGACGCTCAAGAGCCTTCTGCCGGCCGCCCTCGCCGAAACGGACCTCGGCGAGCTCGATCCCATCAAGACGCTGCCGGGCATGGTCGACGCCGCCGCCGAGACCGTGCGGAAGGCGTGGCTGGCCGCCTTCGACCTGGCGCGGTCGGCCGACCCGGCCGACCGGACCGCCTCGGTCCGGCGCCTGGAGGAGGCCGTCCTCGCCCGCCTGCCGGCCGGGATGATGCGGCCCGTCGACCTCGCCGAGGCCGCGCGGGCGCGTCTCGCCCACGCGCCGCGGGTGCTCGGGCCCGTCGAGATCGTCGGGCTCCCGGACGTGCCGCCGTGCTGGCGCGGCCTCGTCGCATCCCTGGTCGCGCACGTTCCCGTGACCTGGGTGGCGGGGCCGCGCTCCGTCCCGGATTGGGTGGAGGCGGCCGGCATCCGCGTCGTCACGTGCGCGCCGGAACGGCCGGCGGTCGCGGTCTGCAGCGCGGCGACCCCGAGGCACGAGGTCCTGGAGGCGCTGCGCTGGGCCCGCGAGCTGATGGCGTCCGGGCAGGCCGCGCCCGCGGACATCGCGGTCGCGGCCTGCCGCACCGAGGAGTACGACGACGTCGTGCTCGCGCTCCGGGCGGAGGCGAACCTCGACGTGCGCTTCGTCCACGGGGTGCCCGCCGCCAGCGTCCGCGAGGGGCAGGCCGCGGCCGCCCTCGCCGACGTCCTGGTCAGGGGGATCTCGCAGGACGGCGTCCGCCGCTTGGCGGCCCTCCTGCGCGACGGCCCCGGTCCCTTCGCCGCGTTGCCCGAGCGATGGACCCGCGTCCTTCCGCGCGAGGCGCCGCTGACCGACCCGACGGCCTGGGAACGGCTGCTGAACAGCCTCCGGGCAGAGGATTTCCCGGACGGGCAGGACCACGTCCCGGCGCTGCGGGACGTCGTGGGCGTGCTCGTGCAGGGCGTGTCGGTCGCGGCGGAGGCGGGAGAGCGCTTCCTGCACGGCCTGGCGCTCCGGATCTGGCGCAAGGCCTTGATCGAGGGGGCGCCGGCCGTCGTCGACCTGACGCTGGGACGCCTGCGCATCGACGACGGGGCGGACGCCTGCGCCTCGGTCGTCTGGGCCCCCGCCTCGGCGCTGGCCGCCGCCCCGCGGCGCTTCGTGCGCCTGCTCGGGCTGAGCTCGCGCGGCTGGCCGCAGGTCAGCGCGGAAGATCGGCTGCTGTCGGACCATCTCGTGCCGTCCCGTCTTCTCGACCCCTTCCCCAGGCCGCTGGCCGACAGGAGCGACTTCCGCGCGATTCTGGCCACCAGCGCCGGGGCCGTCGTGCTGTCCCGGCCGCGGCGCGGCCCCGACGGGCGCCTGCTCGGGAGGAGCCCGCTGCTGCGCGAGTTCGGCGCGGCCGAGACCTACCTGGGGCGCAACCGCGTCCCGGCCCACGCCGTGGGCGAGGTCGACCGACTCATGGCCCGGCCGGCGGAGTTCCGCGCGACGGCCCCGGCCATCTGCGCGGCGGGCTGCTGGCGGGCCTGGGGCCGGGCGGAGCTGACCGCGCACGACGGGCGCGTCCGGCCGGACCACCCGGTCGTGCTCGCGATCCTGGATCGCACCCATTCCGCCCGGTCGCTGCGCAAGCTCCTGCGCGACCCGCTGGGCTTCGTCTGGACCTACGGGCTCGGCCTGGAGACGGCCGACGCGGCCGCGGAGCCGCTCACGCTCGGTCATCAGGCCTTCGGCAACCTCCTGCACGAGGTGCTCGAACGCGCGGTGGTCGCCCTGGAGGCGGATGGCGGCTTCGCCCCGTCGACGGACGCGGGCAAGCGCCGGGCGCTGGCCGCGGTCCTCGCCACCGTCGCCGAGGTCTGGGAGCGCGAGCGCCCGATCCCGCCGCGGCTGATCTGGCGGCGGACCCTGGACGAGACGGCCGCGCTCGCCCTGGCCGCGCTCACCCACCCCGACCAGCCTCTCCTCGGGCAGGGAAGCTGGGTCGAGGTCCCGTTCGGCGGGCAGCCGCCGAAGCGCGACCACCACCCCCTCCCCTGGGACAGCGACGCCACGGTCACGATACCCGGCACCGGTTTCCGGATCTCCGGCTACATCGACCGGCTCGACCTGTCGCACGACCGCGGCAGCGCGCGGGTGCGCGACTACAAGACCGGCAAGCCCCGCGAGGCGGGGACGGTCCTCGACGGCGGCCGCGAACTGCAGCGGTGCCTGTACGGCTACGCCACCCGCGTGCTCCTCGGCGCGGACGTGTCGATCGATGCCTCGCTGCACTTCCCGCGGGAATCCCTGTGCCTCCGGCTCGAACGGCCGGACGAGGCCCTCGACGAGCTGGCCACGTATCTCGTCGCGGCCGGCGCGAGCCTGCGGGCCGGCAACGCCTTCGCCGGCCCCGATGCCCGGGATGCCTGGAACGACCTGGCCTTCGCGCTGCCGGCGAACGCCGACAAGACCTACTGCCCGCGCAAGCACGACCTGGTGACGACGGCGCTCGGCGAGGCCGCCCGCGTCTGGGAGGCCGCCTGATGACCGCCCACGACCGGGGCCTCGCCGACGCGGCCCAGCGCGCGCTCGCCATGACCGCCCACGACAGGTCGCTGCTCGTGGAGGCCGGGGCCGGATCCGGGAAGACGGCGCTGATGGCCGGCCGCATCGCCATGATGCTGGCCGCGGGCGTCGCCCCCGGATCCATCGCGGCGGTCACCTTCACGGAACTCGCCGCCAGCGAGCTGCTGGAGCGCGTCGGCGAGGTCGTCGGCCGGCTGGTCGAGGGGCAGGTCCCGGAGGAGCTGCGGGTCGTCCTCCCGAACGGGTTGTCTCCGGATCAGCGAGCCCGGCTGGTCGAGGCCGGCGAGCATCTCGACGCGCTGGCCTGCACCACCATCCACGGGTTCTGCCAGCGCCTGGTCAAGCCCTACCCGGTCGAGGCCGACATCGACCCGGGCGCCCGGGTCGCCGACGAGGCGGAGGCGGACGGCATCTTCCAGGATCTGCGCGACGGCTGGCTCCGCGAGTGCCTCTCCGGCGGCGGCGGCCTTGTCGCGGAGATGGTGCTGGCCGACCCGGACGCGGCCCTGGCGGCCATCGACCGCGTGGCCGGCTGCCTGCGCGAGGGGCGCGCGGTGGGCACCGCGCCGGCGGAACCCCTTCCCGACCTGGTGCGGGCCTTCGGCGCCAGCGTGCAGGCCTTCGCGGACTTCCAGCGGAGCTGCGGGGTTTCCGAGGGTGAGACCGCCGCGAACGTGCGGGCGTTCCAGGCGATGGCCGCGCGGCTGCCGGACACCGGCGTCGCCGACGCCGACCTCGTCGCCATCCTGACGGCGGCGGCGGAGGCGAGCCTGTGCAAGGCGGACGGCGACTTCGCGAAGTACCGCGGGGGCAAAGGCAAGTGGGCCGGCGCCGCCAAGCTGGTCGGCCTTCCGAAGACGGAGGCCGACCGGCTCCAGGCGTCGGCCGAGCGCCTGCACGTCGCGTGCTGCGAGGCTTGGCGCCGGCTGAAGGCCAACGCCGCGAGCGAACTCCTGGCCAGGCTCGTCGGAACGGTGCGGACCGTTCTCGACCGGTACCAGGCCCGAAAGCGCGACGGCGCCCTGCTCGATTTCGACGACCTGATCGCCGCGGCCGCCACGCTGCTCCGCGCGCACGAGACCGTGCGGCAGGCGCTGGGGCGCCGCTACCGCCACGTCCTGGTCGACGAGTTCCAGGACACGGACCCGATTCAGACGGAGATCCTCTGGCGGCTGTGCGGCGAGCTGCCCGACGGCGCGGCCGACGCGTGGACGGAACGCGTGCTGCGGCCGGGCGCGCTGTTCCTGGTCGGCGATCCGAAGCAGGCGATCTACCGCTTCCGCGGGGCGGACGTGTCGACCTACGTCCGGGCGCGCGACCGCATCCTCGCGCGCTCGCCCGACGACGTCCTCGCGATCTCGACGAACTTCCGGTCCTGCCGCTCGATCCTCGCCTACGTGGACGAACGCTTCGGCGACATCCTGAACGGGGTCGGGCAACCCGGGTTCGCGGCGCTCGACGCCTTCCATCCCGACCACGACCGCGGACCCTGCATCGCGGCGCTCGACGTGCCGGCCGGTGCCGACGGGGCGAAGCGGACCGCGGAGGCGCTGCGCGACGCCGAGGCGGAAGCGGTCGCGGACCTTTGCGCGCGCCTGATCGGGCACCAGCTCGTGACCTGCAAGCGCGCGGGCACCCGCACGCTCCGGGCCGGCGACATCGCGCTGCTGGCACCGAGCGGGAGCGACCTCTGGCGGTACGAGGAGGCGCTTGAGGCCAGGGGCATCCCCGTCTCGACCCAGGCCGGCAAGGGCTTCTTCCGGCGGCAGGAGGTGCATGACCTGATCGCGCTGACGCGGGTGCTCGCCGACCCGCGCGACACGCTCGCGCTCGGGGCCCTGCTGCGGGGGCCGGCCGTCGGCCTGACCGACGAGGAGTTGCTCGACCTCGTCGACGGACTGCCGCGCGACCCGGAGCGCCCGGAGAGCGTCCCCAGGCTGCGCCTGCACGTCGATGTCGCGCACGTGAACCATCCGGTGGCCCGGCCGGTGCTGGAACGGTTGCAGGCCCTGGCGAAGCGGGCGCTCGGCACGACACCGCACGACATCCTCAGCCAAGCCGTCGACGCGCTCATGCTGCGCCCGGTGGTGCAGCAGCGTCACGACGGCCACGCCGAGAGGGCGCTGGCCAACATCGACCTGTTCCTGGAAATGTCGCGCCCGTTCGCCGTGCGCGGCCTGCGGGCCTTCGCGGGGGCGATGAGGGCGGCCTGGGAGGGCCGGACGCGCACGGTCGAGGGCCGGCCGGACGCGCAGGAGGCCGCGGTCTCCTTGCTCACCATGCACGCGTCCAAGGGGCTCGAATGGCCCGTCGTGATCCCGATCAACACCACCACCCGGACCAAGGCCGTCTCCGGAGCCCTGGTCGACCGCGCCTCGAACTGTCTCTACTGCCCGGTCTTCGGGGTGCGCCCGGCCGGTTACGACGAGGCGCTGGAGGCCGAGAAGCGCGAGGTCGGGAACGAGCGGGTCCGCCTCTGGTACGTGGCGGCGACGCGGGCCCGCGAGACGCTGGTGCTCACGCGGTTCGCCGAGCCGGGCGCCAGCACGTCCTGGTCGGCGGTGGTCGACCTCGGGCTGGCGGATTTGCCGTCCATCGACGTGGAGCGGCTGCCGGTCGGGACGCCGGCCGTCGCGCCGGAATTCGCGAACGGTCAGACACGGGAAATCTTCGCCGCCGAGGCCGCCGCCGTCGCCCGGCAGCGCCGCTTGCGCTGGATCGTCCCCAGCCGCGGCGATGCGGCGGGTCCCGAGACGTCCGGCGCCCCCGGCCTGGTCGAGGGCGGTACCGACGGCGGGCGCGGACCCGGGGGACGGCCGACAGGCAGCCGGGAGCGCGGCATCCTCATCCACAAGCTGCTGGAGGAGATCCTCACGGGCGAGGCGAGCGAAGGCGACGATCTCGGACGGCGCGCCGGGCTCCTCGCCCGGCAGCTCGGTCTCGGAACCGGCGACGCTGCCGGGGCCGAGGTCGACCTGGCCGAGGTCGCGGCCAGCGTGACCCGGGCGCTCGGCCTTCCCGAGATCGCCGGGATCCGCGAGCGCCTCCAGGCCGAGTTGCCCGTGTTCGGGTTCGAGAGCCTCGCCGACGAGGACCAGGCGACGGCGGGCGTGGTGGACGCGATTGCCTGCGACGCGGTCGGCAAGCCGGACATCGTGGTGGACTGGAAAAGCGACGTGGATCCTGCGGAGGCGGTCCTCGCCGACTACCGGCGTCAGGTGGCCCGATACCTTCTCGCGACGGGCGCGCGCCTCGGCCTGATCGTCTTCGTGACGAGCGGCCGGGTCGTCCCGGTGACCCGCGCCGCGATGGCCGACGTCGGGGCTGGATGAGCGACGAGGAAGAGCGGCCGGGCTTCCGCAGGCCGCTGCGCGGGCATCACCCGGCCTGTTCGGAAGGCCGCCATGTTCCCGGAACGGAGGGTCCGGTGCCGATGCCTGGGGAGAAGCCTTGCCTCGACGTGGGAGCCTGCGCCTTCGCGAACGGCGGAGGAAGGCACTCATCACTTGCCAGGTCAACGCGGCTCGGCCTGCTCCGGCTCGTGAATGAGCAAGGACGCAGAGTGTGAGCAAGTTCAAGCGGTTGACAGCGGATCCCCGGGTCTGCGTGAAGAGCGCATGAAACAGTCCGTTCCCGGGGATCGGCAGGCTCGGTCGCTGGCCGGCGCCGACGGGCGTGGGCGGGCGCGTGTGCTCTGCCCGTCCCGGTGTGGCCGACGCCGCCGTCCCGTGCTGGCCGCGGCGCGGACCATGAACCCGTTGCGCGAGAGCGACCTGCCGGGCGGTCTCCCCCGAGCGCGTGCCGAGCCCGCCGCTGCCGACTGAATTCCGGTGGCGCCGCCTTGAGACGTCCATCAGAGAGCTTCCCGGACGGCTTCGAGCGCGCGCTCCCGCCCGCAGGCGCGGTTGTCCTGCGTCCCACGGTGGACTCACCGGCTTCGACGGATGATGCTCCCGCGGGAAACATGCGATGCCGGGCGAAGATGTCGAGCGCGTTACGCGCCGGCCACGTCTGCCTGCCCGGCATCGCCAGGGTTGGGAATTCCTGTCAGAGCCACCATGTTAGTGCCAGCTAAAACAGGGTTGTCTAATACAGGGCGGCCGACGTCGATGGATGCGGTGACAACGACCGACCTGCTGCGCCTTCAGGACAAGGCGGCCGATGCCGCGCGCCTGCTGCGCCTTCTCGCGAACGAGAAGCGTCTCCTCATCCTATGCCTGCTGGTCGCCCGGGGCGAGATGGACGTGACGAGCCTGGCCGAGGCGGTGGACCTCAGCCAATCGGCCCTCTCGCAGCATCTTGCCAAGCTGCGCGAGGACGGGCTGGTCGCCTTCCGGCGCGAGAGCCAGACGCTCCACTATCGCCTGGAGGATCCCCGCGCCGCGCGCCTGCTCGCGACGCTCAAGGACATCTTCTGCCCGGAGGCGGGCTGATCGGGTAACCAGGGCTCCGCCAGGCGCGCGCTCCGCCGCGTCGGCGGCTTGGCCGTCCACCCAGCGCCGCCGTGACGGCGTGGTCGACCCGGCTGCCACGGTCGTCGGCTCCGGGGCCAACCGGATCGGAACCCCCGGCGTGCCCGCAGGGCGTCGCGCTCGACATCGATCGCCCGGGCGGCCCGAAGGTCGAGGCGCCTCAGGACAGGCAACGGCGGGCCCCAGTCCTGGACGGCGTGAGGCGGCAGAAAGGCGGCCACGGCCGCCGGGAGCCGTGACCGGCGCCGGTCCGTGACCGCTCCCGAGAGCCATCCCGGCCAGCGTCGCCGCGTTGGCCGCCGACGTGGGCCCGCGATCCCATTCCCGTCCAGTTCGCGCGACCGCCGGCCGCTCGCCTCGGGATGCCCCCGTGCCAGCGGAGGCTCTCGTGAAGCGCCGCCTCGATCCGGCGGTTCACGCCAGGGGCGGTGTGGAGCGCGGCCCGTTCCGCCGTCCCGGACCATCCGGCGTCTCCCCGCCATCCCTTGACATTTGATTAGATATTTCTAATTTAGACATCACTAATCTGGTGGCGCCGTCGCTGGACGCTGCCGCTCACGACGGCCACGCCCCCGGCGCCTGAGGGATCGCTCCAAGCCTGCGCGAGACGCCCGGCACCGCGGTCCAGGAGTGAGTGCCATGGATACCTTCACCCCGCTTTCCGCCGTTTTCGGCGGTCTCATGATCGGCGCCTCCGCAGCGCTCTTCCTGATACTCAACGGCCGCATCGCGGGCGTCAGCGGCATTCTGGGCGGCCTGCTGCCGCCGAGCACCGGCGGGATCGGCTGGCGCGCCGCCTTCCTCGCCGGCCTGCTTCTCGCGCCCCTCGTCCACGCCGGCCTCGGCGGCGGCAGGCCGCCCGTGGCGGTCGAGGCCTCGCTCCCGCTCCTCGGGCTTGCGGGATTGCTGGTCGGTTTCGGCGCGCGGCTCGGAGCCGGCTGCACCAGCGGCCACGGCGTCTGCGGCGTCGGCCGCGGCTCGCCCCGCTCCCTCGTGGCGACCGGCACATTCATGGCCGCCGCCGCCGTGACGGTCTTCGTCACGCGTCACCTGATCGGAGCCTGACCATGTCCAGGATCGTGTCCGCGTTCGCGGCCGGCCTGCTGTTCGGGCTTGGCCTCATCGTCTCCGGCATGGCCAACCCGGCCAAGGTCCTCGCCTTCCTCGACGTGACCGGCCGCTGGGACCCGAGCCTCGCCTTCGTCATGGCGGGTGCCGTCACGGTCTCGGCCGCCGGTTACCGCATCGCGACGCGCCGGGGCCGGCCAGTGCTCGCGCCCAAGCTGGAGATCCCGACGCGGCGCGACCTCGATCCGCGCTTGCTGACGGGCGCCGCGGTCTTCGGCATCGGCTGGGGCTTGGCCGGCCTCTGCCCCGGGCCGGCGCTGACCCTCCTCTCGGTCGTGCCGACCCGGGCCGCGGTCTTCGTCGCCGCCATGGTCGTCGGCATGCTGCTGTTCCAGGCCCTGCCATCCGCCGTCTCCCGGCAAGCGGCGTCCACCTCTGCCGCGCCGGCGGATGCGTGATGGCGAGCTTCGTCACCTTCGGCCTGGCGGCGGGCTCGGGTGGGCTCGTCGGCGTGGTCCTCGGCCTCGTCGGCGGAGGCGGCTCGATCCTGGCAGTGCCCCTCCTGACCTACGCGGTCGGCGTGAACTCGCCCCATGTCGCCATCGGCACCAGCGCCCTGGCGGTCTCGGTCAGCGCGGCCGGCAACCTCGTCCCGCAGTGGCGGGCCGGGAACGTGAAGTGGCGGTGCGCAGGGGCGTTCTCGCTCGCCGGCGTCCTCGGCGCCCTGGCCGGCTCGGCCGCGGCCAGGGCGGTCGACGGGCAGAGCCTGCTCGCCCTGTTCGGGTTCGTGATGCTGGCGGTCGGCGGCCTGATGCTGCGCCGGCGGCGCGGCGAGGGCGATCCGGACGTGCGCCTGACCAAACGGAGCGCCCCGGTGCTCCTGCCCTGGCTGCTCGGCATCGGGTTCGCGGTGGGCCTGTTCTCCGGCTTCTTCGGAATCGGCGGAGGCTTCCTGATCGTGCCGGGCCTGATGCTGGCGACGTCCATGCCGCTGCCCATGGCCATCGGCACCTCGCTGGTGGCGGTCAGCGCCTTCGGGGCGGCCACCGCCGCGAGCTACGCGGTCTCCGGCCTGATCGATTGGACGCTGGCCGGGCTGTTCATCCTGGGCGGCGCGCTCGGCGGCCTCGTCGGCGCCCGCCTCGGCCAGCGTCTCGCCGGGCACAAGCGCGCCCTGACCATCACCTTCGCCGGCCTGGTGATCCTGGTCGGCCTCTACGTCGTCGCGCGCGGCCTGCCAGCCTTGCTCGGTCGGGCGTGACGTCCAGAGCCCCGAAGCCGTTCATCCCGAACCGGAGGAATGCATGTCAGACCTGACCGCAACGTCCCTGCACGGACGCCCGCTCGTGACGGGCTTCTACGAGCAGCGCACGGGCAGCGTGCAGTACGTCGTCGCCGATGCGGAGACGAAACACTGCGCCATCGTCGACCCGGTGCACGACTTCGATCCGAAGTCGGGGGCGACCGCCACCCGCTCGGCCGATGCCCTGCTCGCCCATATCGCGCGCGCGGGCTACAGGCTGCAGTGGATCCTCGACACGCACCCGCACGCCGACCACTTCTCGGCGGCCGGCTACCTGCACGACAGGACGGGCGCGCCGACCGCCATCGGCGAGAAGGTCGTCGAGGTGCAGAAGCTCTGGAAGGGGCTCTACAACCTGCCCGAGACTTTCCCGGCGGACGGCTCGCAGTGGGATCGCCTCTTCGCCGACGGCGAGCGCTTCCGGATCGGCAACCTGGACGTCGAGGTGCTGTTCACGCCGGGCCACACCCTGGCCTCCGTCGCCTACCGGGTCGGCGACGCCGCCTTCATCCACGACACCTTGTTCATGCCCGACAGCGGCTCGGCGCGGGCGGACTTCCCGGGCGGCAGCGCGCGCACGCTCTGGCCTTATTATAGCAGCCGCGTCCACGGCGGCACATCCACCGAGCGCTTCTTCCTGTTGATGAGGCGCCAGAAGGGGCTGTTGCGCCGTGCTTATGTGTTAGGATCGGCGACCGCATGGTGGCGACAGCGCAGGTCGGTCTGCCCGGGGCCTTTGTCCGGCGCCCGGCGGGCAACACGGTCCTGCTGCCGTACAGACTGCTCAGGCAGTTCAGCCTGCGCTTCAGGCGGGTCGCCTGCTTGAGGATCGGCCTGCGCTGACGATGTCTCGGCCCGGGGGGCGCTCAGCGTGCGACACGTGGCGGGCCGCTGGTACGGGCTCGGCGCCCTCGTCCTTGGACGACCTCCTGCCCGCACCCATGTGCTTCCCGGATGTCGCCTGTCGGCCACCCAGAACCGCCGCCACGCGGTAGCCTCGGTCCGCCCGGTCCAAATGCCGGTCAGGTCTCCCCCTCCCTGCTGCGTGCGGGTTCGCCTGCCCTCAGCCTCGGGCGCGTGGCCCGTAGAAGCGGTGCGCGTTCCGAACCACTCCGGGTTCATGCTCCCTCGGGAGATCGCGCCCATCCGTCATGGCGTTGATCACCTCGAACGCGTCCTCGATCCTCTCGAAAGCGCGACCGCCTTCGAGGTCCGACACGAACGTCCCGTCCGCCGCCAGGAAATAGATGACGTCGTCGTGTCTCAGGTAGACGTGATACTCGTCCGGCCGGTCTTCGCCCAACGTCAGCCCCCACTCCGCGAGCGGCCTATATGGAACGCAGCGAGGCCGGCACACACCGTAGAAAGTACGGTTGCGCGGGATCTGGGATTGACGGCCGTCCGTGGCGGGCGACCGTATGGCGTGAGACGTTGAGCGTGCCGGAGCGAGGTACGATGTCCCGGTGGCCGAGCGCGCGTTTGCCCGACCGGCCTGGTGACGGTGGCGCGGGAGAGCGGTGCGATGACACCACGCCGGGCGCCGGCGGCAACCCCGGCTGCGCTTTCCCGGCCCTTATCGGTTGAAGTTGTGCCGCCTCCGGGCGGCCTCGGGCGCAAGCCGTGGACACCGCTGGAGCGCGCCGGAACGGGTTCGACGCGGCTTCGCAACGCGCCACGGGACGCAGGGCAGTTCGTCCGGGGGGGCTGGTCGGCGCATCGGCGAACGTGCGCTGGTACCGCGGCCGCGGCTTCGTTCAAGTTCCGTTGTCCATCATGGACGGTCGCGCGCCGGTGCTGCCGCTCGCTTAACCGGCTCCGGCGAAACTCGGCCCCGGGCTGGGATACGGGGACGGATCGTGGGCGGGCGGGCGAGAACTCAAGCGGAGGAGGAGCTCCGATACGCCTGGGTCGACGTGGCAAAGGGCATCTGCATCTTGCTCGTGGTGATGATGCACTCGACCCTCGGCACCGGCGAGGCGATGGGTGGGGAGGGCTTCCTGCACCCGGTCGTCGCCTTCGCCAAGCCGTTCCGGATCCCGGACTTCTTCCTGCTCTCGGGTCTGTTCGTCGGACGGGTGCTGGACCGTGACTGGCGCCGCTTCGCCGACCGGCGCATAATCCACTTCGCCTACTTCTACCTGCTCTGGCTGCTGCTTCAGTCGGCGTTGAAGTACGAGACCGTCGCCGGGGATGGGGGCATCCCGGCCTTCCTAGCTCACCTTGCCCTCGCCCTCGTCGAGCCCTACTCAACGCTGTGGTTCATCTATCTCCTCGCCGTGTTCTCGATCGTGACGAAGTTGCTGCGGCCTTTGCCTGGCCCGGCGCTTCTCGGGACCGCCGCGCTGTTGCAGATCATGCCGGTCCAAACCTCCTCCTTCCTCGTTGAGGAGTTCTGCGCCCGCTACGTCTACTTCGTCGGCGGCTACCTCCTGGCCGACCAGATCTTTGCCTTCTCCGATGCCGTGCGGCGCTACCGGCGGCTGGCGCTTGCAAGCCTTGGGGCCTGGGCGTTGGCCGAGGGCTGGCTCGCCTTCACGCCGTCGGGCATCCCGGACCACCCGACCCTCGCGAGCCTGCCGGGGGTGGGTCTCGCGGCCGGATTCGCGGGCGCGCTGGCGATTGTCGCACTTGCCAGCTTGCTGGCCGAAGCGGGAGGCGTCGTGACGGGGGCGCTGCGTACCTGCGGGAAGCGCTCCATCGTGATCTATCTTGCCTTCTTCCTGCCAATGGCCGCCTGGCGCAGCCTGATCGTGAAGACGGGCGTGATCGAGGATGTCGGATTGGCCTCGCTCGCCGTGATGAGCGTCGCCGTCGTACTGCCTCTTCTCTTCGAGCGGCTCATCCGCGGCACCTGGCTCGGCTTCCTATTTCGCCGTCCCCGCGTTCTTCATCTCACGGGTACAAGGAGCGGTGAGGCAGCGCTCACGACGCCGCTGACCGGCAGCCGGGTGATCGAACGTCAGGCTCGCGGTTAGCGCAGGACCCGGGGGGGGGCGTCTCGTCGGTGACGAGCAGGTCGAGGCTCGCGCGGCCGATTGCCTCGGCGAGCCCGTCCGTCAGGCGTGGGCGGGCCGGACAACCCTTCCGCACTCGCAAAGACCCGTTAGGTCTCGGCGTGTCAGGATCGAAGCGACGACAACGCAGCCGGGGAACGCCGCGCGATGATCCTGCCTCGGCGCCTCCCGCGCATCCTCCGGTCCGGCCGCAACTGGGTCGCGCTCAGCGTGCTGGCGCCCGTCGGCATGCTGGTCACGTCAGGGCTCCTGCTGCTGGAGGTGCGCCGTGACGCCTGGGACAAGGCCGAGCAAACCTCGAAGAACCTACTGCAGGTCATCGAGCGTGACATTGCCCGCAACGTCGAGCTCATCGACCTGTCCCTGCAGGCGGCGGTCGAGAACCTGCGTGCGCCCGAGGCGGCGGGGGCCGGCCCCAAGCTGCGCCAACTCATCCTGTTCGACCGGGCCGCCACCGCCAAGGACCTCGGGGTCATGCTGGTCATCGACGCCGACGGTGACGTCGCGGCCGATGCGGGCGCCGTCCCTCCGCGCAAGGGCAATTACGCCGACCGCGACTACTTCCAGGTCCACAAGGCGCGCTCGGACGTCGGCCTCCATATCGGCCGACCGCTGATCTCGCGCCTGACCGGGGAGCGCATGCTGCCGTTCAGCCGCCGCATCGCCAACCCCGATGGCTCGTTCGGCGGCGTTGCGCTTGGTACGCTCAAGCTATCGTACTTCACCCGGCTGTTCGACCGGATCAGCCTCGGTCATGAGGGTGCGATCAACCTCTACATGCAGGACGGCACGCGCGTCGTGCGCCATCCCTACGTCGAGGCCGACATCGGCGTGAACATCGCCGGCACCCGGAACTTCGACCGGTTCGTGCGCGAGGGCGGCGGCGCCTTCGTCGGCACCTCGGTCCGGGACGGCGTCGAGCGCCATTACGCCTTCACGCGGGTCGGCGACCTACCCCTCGTCCTCAACGTCGCCGTCGCCACCGCCGAGGTCGAGGCCGCATGGCGGACGAAGGCGCTCGGTATCGCCGCCGTCGTACTCGTGCTGTGCGGGCTGACGGTCACGCTGTCGCTGCTGTTCGGCCGCGAGCTCCGCCGCCGCGCGGAGATGCACGCCGAGATGGCCCGCCTCTCGCGCACCGACGCGCTGACCGGCCTTGCGAACCGCCGCCGGTTCGAGCAGGTCCTCGCCCGGGCTTGCGAGGACGCCCGACGCACGGGCAACCCGCTGTCGCTGCTCGTCGTCGATGCCGACCATTTCAAGCGCTACAACGACCGTTACGGCCACGCTGTGGGTGACGAGGTGCTCAAGGGCTTGGCCGGCTGCCTCAAGGCTGCCGTGCCCCGGCCCGGCGACCTCGCCTGTCGGGTCGGCGGCGAGGAGTTCGTGCTGCTCTTGCCGAACACCGACGCTGCGGGCGCGCGGCGCGTCGCCGAGAGGGTGCACGCCCAGGTGTCGGGACTGGCAATCGCCTCGGCCGGCATCGCGCCAGGCGCCGTCACGGTCAGCATCGGGCTGGCGACCGGGATAACCGACGCCGACCTCTACGGCTTGGCCGATGCCGCCCTCTACGAAGCCAAGGCATGCGGCCGGAACCAGACCCGCTGCGCATCGCGCCTAACGGGCAGGTCAGCCGGCGAGCCGCAGTTTCGTCTGGTCGGCGCCTGAGACGCTCGGCCGGGGCACGATGGCGTCGCGATGCCCGTGATCGCAACCCTCACGGCAGCGATCCTCGGGTGGGTCGTTCTCGACCTCAGGCGCCCGCAATAGCGGGGGGCTGGCTTGAGCGGGGCGAGGCCGCATCTTGGAAGCGATGGTCTTGCCAGGGCGCCGAGCCTGGTTCTCCAGGTCCGACGGTTGACACCCGCTTCCCTGGGGAACCGTGGGCAACGGCTGGATGCGAGCGATCCCGTGACGTCCAGCCCTGTTGCTCGACCACCGCAAGCCGATGCCGGTAGAAACGTACCCACATGTAGAGGCAAGATCTCTTCGCGGAACCAAGCTGTTTAGCCTCGCCCGGTGCCATCCTCCGCGTCATCGCGCTTCACGTGCGGCCTGCTGACCAGAACGCCAATCGCTTCGCCACTTCGGTAGAAGCGCGCCCCACGGTTCTCCAGGGCTTCGCGTAAGGCGCGGACCACGCGGCTTCGGGGCTCCACCTTCTGGTTCTCGAAATCATTTATCGTTTTCTTGCTCACGTCCGAGAGTTTCGAGAACTCAAGCTGCGTCAGGCCGAGCAACTCGCGAGCCGCTTGGCACACAACGCCCGGAAGGGGGGCGCCGGGCTCCAGCGCTTCGACGTTGGCTGAGGATAAGTCGAGCGGCGGCTTGCTTTGCTCGTGATAAAATATTACACCCGTGGTATAGTTCCATCTCGTTGCTTGAGCTCGCCCGTCCGCGCGTGGTCCCACTCCATCGCCGGCATCCGTGGCCCGCTCCGCTCTCTCGGGATGGGACTGCTCCATGCTCTACGCCTTCTACGGGGCCGATGGCCGTTCGGCCGCGACCCATGCCGCCCTCGCGGCGGCCCACGCCCTGACCACCGCCGCACGGCCCGCCACGTTGCTGAGGATCACCGAGCGGGGACAGGGCCTTGCCCGGATCCCGGAGACGATGCCAGAGGCCCTGTGCGTCGTCGAGGCCGAACCCGGCGACCTCGTCACCTTCGACGATCCGGAGGATCTGATCAGGCAGGCGCAGGCGACGGCGCGGGACGTCGTCCTGGACCTTCCGCTCTCCTGGCTCCCCTACCGCAGCTTGCGCGAGGCGGCGGCCTTGTCGGTGGTCGTTGTCGGTCCGGGCGCCATGGAGGAGCGCCTCGCAGCCTTCGCCCTCGGCCAGTGCGGGGAACAGGTGATCTCGGGACGGGCGGCGGCGGATCAGGCTTCCGGCGTGGGGCCGGAGCCCGGATCCGCCGCCCCGGTCTGGCTGCTCGGGGCCGGACGGGCCGGAGGAGGCCCGGACGCCACGCGCTTCGAACAGACGATGCGCCCCCTCCTCCGCCGCGCCGGCGCCGGTGACGGCTGCCGGTTCCTGCCCGTGGCCCTGCCCGCGCCGACGCGATCCGAGACGCACGCCGTCGCGGCGGGCCATCCGCTGGCCGGAACGGTGCGCCAGGGCATGCTCCTTCTCGCCGCCATCGAGGTGGCCGCCCAGGATCCCTTCGTCGCTTCCCTCGACAGCGGGCGGTTCGCCCGCGCGCTCGGCCTCGATCCCGAGATGCCCGTCACCCCCGACGAGCGGCGGCTCTGCGACCGGCTGCGCGACCTCGCCGACGCGCTGGAGGCGCTGGAGCAAGGCGGACCGGCTCCGGAGGAGATGGCGCGGGCGCCGCTCATGGAATCCTGGAGTTTTCTGAGCGGCCGGACGCGGGTGCTTGCCGGCGTCTCCTTCGGCCACCCGACCATCGCTTCCGGGCGCCCCACCCTCACCTCGGACGTCTTCGCCACGGACGGAAGAACTTGGGCGCGGACGCTGTCGCGCCTCTATCGCCTGGGGACACCGGCAGAGGCGACGCCGGCGGCGGGGCTCCAGTGAGCGCGCGCCCTCCCGCCCATCCCGACGCCATGGAGATAGCCTGACATGTCCCGACCCGCTTCCGGGCGCCGCGACGCCTGCCCGGCCGCTCCCGCGTGCCCGCCCGCCGCCAACGCCGCGCTGAGGCGCGCGCCCCCGATGCTCAGGCTGTGGCGGGTCGTGCCGCCGCAGTCCCTCGGTCCCGCGACGGCGCGCTCGCTCCTCATGGTGTTGCGCGCGGTCGAACCCCCTTGCGCCCGGCGACGCTGGGACGCCGCGCTCCGGGGCGATCCGGTCGCGACCACGCGCATCGCGCTCACGGTCCTGCGCCTGGAAGGGGTGAGCGGACCGGCGGCCGACACCGTCGCGAGCGCCCTGCTGCTGCGTGCCTTGTGCGGTGATCGAACCGCCCCGGTCGTCCTCGCAAGCGCGCTGAGGCGATTGGCGCGCCGACGTCCGGACGAGCGTCACCTGGTCGAACTCGCCGCGCGGTGGGCGGCCTGGGTGCCGCGCGTCCCGCCGGCGCCGCGGCCGTGACCGACCGGGACCGGTTCGCCCCGGCGCCGGCCGAGAATTCCTGCCCCGCATCCCAATCGCCCAAGGACGGCACCCATGCGCATCTGGATCCTGTCGGACCTCCACCAAGGAGTGGGAGGGCCACCGTGGAACCCGGCCCGTATCCCCGAAGCCGACGTGGTGGTCGTCGCGGGCGACGTCTGCGAGGGGCTGGGCGCCGCGGTGGACTGGGCGGCCGAAGCGCTCGGACGCCACATGCCGGTCGTGATGGTCGCCGGCAACCACGAGTTTTACCGCCGCATCCACGGCGAGGAACTCGCGCTGGGCCGTGCCGCCGCGCAAGCCGCCGGCATTCACCTGTTGGAGGACGAGGCGGTCGCGCTCGGCGGCGTCCGGTTCTGCGGGGCCACCCTCTGGACCGACTATGCGCTCGATGGCCTTGAACGGCGGCGGGCGGCGATGGACGCCGCCGGCCGTGGCCTCAACGACCACCGGCGCATCCGCTGGGGCCACGCGCGGCGGCCCTTCCGCCCGGAGGAGGCGCTCGGCCTGCACGAGGCCTCGCGCGCCTTCCTGGACGCCGTCCTCCGGGAGACCCCCGGCGGGTTGCCCCAGGTGGTGGTCACGCACCACGGCCCGGCACCGGCCTCCGTCGCGCCGGTCTTCGCCGGCGACCCGCTGAACCCGGCCTTCGTCTCCGATCTCGGGCCGATGATCGAGGACCGGCGCCCCGCCCTCTGGGTTCACGGTCACGTCCACGCCAGCCTCGACTACGTGCACGCCGCCACACGGGTGATCTGCAACCCCCGCGGGTACGGCTCCGAGAACCCGGCCTTCCGCGCGGATCTCGTGGTGGAGGTCGGCGCGTGAGGACGCCTCCCGCATCGGGCGTCGCGGCAAACGGGGGACTTGGATGACCGCCTACCTTCCGGCCGACCTGCACGAGCAGGTCGCCGCCCTGCGCACGCTGCTCGGCCGCCTGGAGCGGGTCGTCGCGGGGGCGTCGCCGATCCGCAGGGAGCTCGCGTGGGCCCCCCTCGTCGAGGGCTGGGTGCCCGCCTCGCAGCCGCTTCCCGCCATCGTCGGCGTGATCGACGGGAGCGCCGTGCTCACGGGCCGGATGTGGGCGCTCGACCCGAACCTCAGATGGGCGCTGACGGAGGAGGGCTGGCTGCGCCTCGGCCAGCGCGGCGAAGCCTGACGCGTCGGACCACGAAGATGGAGGACGAATTTCCTTTGACCGGTCCTGTCGTACCCCCGAGCCTCGCGCGCAGGATCGTCCTGCGCCACCTGCCGCGCATCCTGCGTGCGGGCCTAGATCCCGACGGCTTGTACGGTCGGGTGCCGGTGATGCTGGCGCGCGACGCGGGGGCCGTCGACGCCGGCCTCGGCGAGGCGGTCCTGGCCTGGATCGCGCAAGGACCGGCGCGGGACATCCACGACGACCTTCCGGAGATGGCCGCCGGGACGGCGCCGCGGGGCCCCAGGGCCCTGCTCAGGCGCGTCCTGAGGTTGCGCTCTGACGGCCGCGATGAGCGGCCGTCAGAGGTCCATCCCTCGGAGGCCCGCACGCTCGTCGGCCTCCTCGACGGGTTCGCGGCCGCCCACGACTCCGTCACGGTCCGGGAGATCGCGGACGCGGTCCTCGTGTTGACCGCCTCGCCCGCCGACCGGTCGGCCGCGGCGCGCTTGGCCGCCTCGATATGGCGGGAGCTGCCGCGCATCGACGAGAGCGCGGCGATCCTCCGGCTCCTCGACATGGCGGAAGAGTTCGACGACGACGACGACAACTTCGTCTCGGCCGAGGCGGGCCGGCACGGACTCCTGCCCTTGCCCATGCCCGAGGACGCCCGGGCCGAGGTTCTGCGCCGGGCGTGGGTCGAGGCCATCGACGCGGCCATCGCGGACCTGCGGGTGCAGGCCCGCGCCCTGGCGCTCGGCCTGTCCGCGCTCGCCGTCGGCGAGACCGAGCGCTACTACGGGACTGAGGGGATCGGGAGCGCGGCGCTCCGGTTCGGCGAGGCGGCGCTCGGACCCGTCGAGCGGCGCGCCCGCGCCGCCGAGCGCAGGCGCGCCGAGCTGGCCGCCGCGCGCAAGACCGCCGAGATGCCCGGGAGCGCCGCGCCCGCGCCGGCGGACGAGCCCGACGCGGGCGTGCCCGAGGGACACGTCCTGGTCTGTCCGGCCATCGGCGCCACCGGCTCCGGCAAGGGCCGCGACGTGACCAAGGGGTACGAGAAGTCCATCGCCAAGCCCCTCCCGTTGGTCCCGACGCCCGATCTCGTGCGCGTCCGGCGCCGGCTGCTCTACGAGTTCCCCCAGGCGGGCGGGGCCGTCGATTTCGTCCTATGCGATCTGGTGGGCAAGCCGTTCGTCCGCCTCGGCCACCTCCTCATCGTGGGCCCGCCCGGCAGCGGGAAGTCGCGCTTCGTCCGCCGGTTGGGCGAGGAGCTCGGGACCGGGGTCTTCCGGGTCGACGGCTCGAACGACGCCGGGGCGAGCTTCGGCGGCACGGAGCGGCGGTGGTACTCCGCCGAGCCGGCGCGACCGTTCATGGCGGTGAACCGGTTCCTGCAAGCCAACCCCCTCGTCCTGGTGGACGAGGTGGACAAGGCACCGACCCGCAGCGACTACGGACGGCTCTGGGATGGCATGATTTCCTTCCTAGAGCCCGAGACCGCCGCACGGTTCCCCGACCCCTGCGTGCAGGCGGAGCTCGACCTCTCCTGGGTCTCCGTGGTGGCGACGGCGAACGTGGACTGGAACTTGCCGGCGCCCCTGCTCGACAGGCTGAGGCGGATCGAGTTCCCGCATCCAGGTCCCGAGCATCTTGAGGCGCTGCTCCCCGCCCTGCTCGCCCAGGCCGCGGCCGAGCGCGGGACCGACCCGCGCTGGGTCCAGGGGCTGACGGGCGAGGAGGTGAGGGTCCTCCGCAGGGCGTGGCGGGGCGGTTCGGTGCGCCGCCTCCGCCGGATGCTGGACGTCTTGCTGCGCCACCGGGAGCAGGCGGCCGTCAGGCACTGACCGCCACTCGCCCCACCCCACAGCGCGGCCGGCGCCCCTGCCCGCCGCTTCGCGACGGAGAACCCCGGACATTGTCAGGCCGCATCCTGCCCGAACCGTATGTCCTGCCCCCGGTCTTCCGGCCCGGGCGCGCCCGCCGCAGCCTGGACGCGACCGCGGCCTCCAACGCGCGGACCCCCCTGCTTCCCGCCCGGTCGGAGGGGATGCGGCTCTGGATCATGTCCGACCTCGCCGTCCGCGACGGCGCGTTCGCCCTGCCGGATCCGCTTCCGGACCATGACGCCCTGCTGGTCGCCGGCGGGATCTCCGAGGGGCTGGTGGCCGCGGTCGAGTGGCTCGCCGGGGCGCTCGGCGACCGGAGGGCCGGCCGACCCGTGGTGCTGGTGCCGGGGATCAGCGAGTACCGCGGCGGCTTGCCTCCGCACGAGACCCTGCGGCTCGGGCGCGAGAGGGGGCGTGAACTCGGGATCACCGTGCTGATGGATGAGGCCGTCCGGCTCGACGACGGGCGGGGGGCTGCCGTCCACGTTGTGGGGGCGACGCTCTGGACCGACTGGGCGCTCGGCGGTGCGGCATACGCCGGCGGCGCGCGGGCGCGCGCGCGCAACATGTGGCGGGGCGGCGACAACATTTTGGCGGAGCGCGACCGGACCTGGGGCCCGTACGACGCGGCCGGTGCCCATGCCCGGTCACGCGCCTACATCGAGGACTTCCTCACGAGCGTCGTTATCCAGTCCAACGGCATCTCGGTCCCGCCATCATCGCTGGCCGCCGGGGTGCGTCCCGGCGACCGGGCCGTGGTCCTGACCCACCACGCGCCGTCGGCGCGTTCGCTGCATCCGGGCTGGCCGGAGTGGCAGTGCGAGGAGTGGGAGGCCACGACCTTCGCGTCCGACCTGGAGGACGTCCTCCGGGCATGGGGCGCGCCGGCGCTCTGGGTCCACGGCCGCGTGCCGGCGGCGGCGGACTATCACATCGGAAGGACCCGGGTGCTGGCCAATCCATGGCGGAGGCAGGGCAACCGGGCTTTCGACCCGGCGCTCGTCGTCTGCGTCTGAACCCTCTCCCCTCCGTTTTCCGCCCAGCGAGCCTGCGAGGGCTGCCGCGGACCACGGGAAGCCCCTTTGAGCCCCGCCTCCCGCAGCCCGCCGCGGCGCGAACCCGGAAAGGTCTCGACATGTCCCTCAACGCCATCGCGAACGTGACCGCGCGCCCCGGACTCCAGGCGCCGGGCGGCGCGGCCCGCCTCGCCGCGGGCGCGACGTTGCTCGACGGCCACGCCCCCGCGGCGCCTCAGAGACACCGTCCGGACCGGCCGGAGGCGCGGACCGGCGTCGCGGAGCCGGCCGGCCTCCACCAGGCGTTGCTCGTCCTCGATATCGAGACGGTGCCCGACGAGGAGCAGGTTCCGTCGGATTGGCCGTCCGAGAAATTTCCGAAGGCGGCCTGGCACAAGGTGGTCGCGGTCTCCTTCGTCGAGGCAGCCATCGCCCGCGACGCGGCGACCGGAACCGAGGCATACCAGATCCGGTCGTGCCGGAGCGGGGGCGAGCCTGGATGGGATGAGGAGCGCCTGCTGCGGGCCTTCTGGAAGTTCTTCGCGGCCGGCCGCTACAGGGTCGTCACCTGGAACGGCCGCAGCTTCGACCTCCCCACGCTCCTGCTGCGCTCGTTGATGCACGGTATCGCGGTGCCCTCCTGGTACAGGAGGGGGACCAAGTGGGACGGCTACGGCCACCGCTACGCCGTAGACTGGCACGCGGACCTGATGGAGGTCCTGGCCGAGTTCGGGGCCTGCGCGCGGCTGACCCTGGAGGAGGCCGCCGGGCTCCTGGCCCTGCCCGGGAAGCTGGGCGAGCACGGCTCGCAGGTCGCCGCCATGATCGCCCGCGGCGAGATCGGGCGCGTGCGGGCCTATTGCGAGACCGACTGCCTGAACCTCTTCGTGCTGTACCTGCGCTGGGCGCACCTCACCGGAAGGACCGGCCCGGAGGCCCACGACGCTGCCATCGACGGCCTGATCCGGTACCTGGAGTCCGAACGGGCGGCGCGCCCGCACCTCGGTGCCTTCGTGGACGCATGGCGGCGGGCGACCGAATCCCGGTCCGCCTTCGTCTCCCGGCCGCCGCAGGCTTGGCCCGCCGTGGCGGGCTGAGGTCGGCCGGCCTGGACGCTCCCGCGCACGACCGGGACGGGCTCGCCGGCGACGAGGGCTTGGTCGGCGGGGCCAACGACTGGGACCGGGCCGCCGCCGTGGGGAGCGCTGGCACCGCCGGCCTGTCCCGACGGACGTCCCCATCGCCGATGGGTCGCGGCGAGCACGGCCGTCGCACGCGCGCAGCCTTCCGTCGTCGAGGGTACGGGCGCGTCTATCGCGGGTGGGACACTTGCCCCGGCCGGATGGGCCGCGACGCCGGCGGATACCCGCGCCGTTTCAGCCGGCCGCACTCAGGTCCCTGGTCCTCCCGAGCACGCCGGCCATTGCCGGTGCGATATCCGTCGAGCGGGTGATCGAGGCCCCGCCCCCGGAAACCAGATCCAGGTCGTGACGCCGGCCGGGCGACGTGGGCTCGCTGATCAGGCGCCGGCACAGCAACTCAGCCAGCGACGGATCCTCGACGGCACAGACGATCTGCCGCCCCGATCGCTGCAGGGCTGAGAGCACCTCGACGAGGTGCAGGGCCCGGAAATCGTCGATGTGCTGGACCGGGTCGTCGAGCATGAGCGTCCGCCAGGTGCACCACGGTCGGGACAGGTGAACGGAGAGGAGGAAGGCCAGGCCGGCCGCACGCCTCTGCCCGCTGCTGAACACGAATTGCGGGTTCAGCCCGTTGCCGACCCTCAAGCTCAGGAAGCGCTTCACGTCGCCGCGTATGCCGTAATCGATGGTGCGCCACTCGGAGTGCGGGCGGAGCCGTTGATACAGCTCGTTCAGCAGCGGGCTGATGACCGCGAGGCGCTCGTCGATGATCTCGGCATTCGTCCTGCGGACGGTACGGTCCAGCGTCCGGGCGGCGGTCACGGCCGCGCGGGCCCGCGCGAGCCGGTCCGCCGCGGCGTCGGCTTCCACCCGGAGCGCTTCGAGATGCGCTTCTAGGTCCGTCACGCGTTCCACCGCCTGCGAGGCTTCCAAGGTGAGGATGCTCCGCTCCAGGTCGATCAACCGGCTCCGTTCGGCCTGCACGGCCGCGTCGAGGGCGCCGGCGTCGTGCGCGAGCTTCCCGTCCAGCGAGCGTCGCACGAGCTCGGCCGACAGCGCCTCTTCGCGGGCCGACAGCTCGGCCTCGGCGGACGCGAACCGGAGGACCGCCGCCTCGGTCTCCCGCAGGATCTCGGCCGCGGCCTCGTGCCGGGTCCGGGCCGCCGCGAGTTCGGCGCGCGCCTCCGGCACCCCCGAGCGCCGGGCGGCGAGCCGCTCGCGCGCAGCCGCGAGCCCCGTCTCGAATTCGGAGGCGCCTTGCGGCGCGCGACAGAGCGGGCAGCGGTCGTCATGAAGCCCGACCCGGCTGCCATGGTCGACCAGGATGGCCAGCGACGCGGCGAGCGCGTCGGTCTCCTGCTCCTTGTGAAGGCGCGCCTCGGCAGCCTCCAGCGCGTGGCGGGCCGCCCGGACCGCGGCCTCGGCCTCGGCCGCCGCCACCGCCGCCGCGTCCCGGCCCGCGCGGAAATCGGGGCCGGCGACCGTGTCGCGCAGCGCGGTCACCGCGCGAACCTCGTCCGCGACCCCACCCATCTCGCCGAGGCTCAGCCGGCGGCGGGCCAGCGCCTGCCGCGCCGCCGCGACCCGGCTGCCCAAGTCCTGGCCGCCGGCCGGCGTCAGTCCGTCCAGGCTGGACAGGGCGGCGGCGATGTCGCCGGCCTGCAGGGCGACGTCCCGGGTCTCCTCCAGATCGGTCAACGCCGCCGTCAGGCGCGCGCGCGCCTCCTCGTAGGCGTGCGCGGCCGTATTGTGCGCGCCCTCGGCGGAGGACATGACCTCGCGCGCCTTGGCGGCGTAATCCGGGCCTTCGATGGCGCCCAGCGCCGCCCGCACGAGCTCGAAGCGCTGCGTTTCCGTCAGGTCGAGGCTGAGCGCCGCGATCCATTCGTCGCGGATGATGGAGGTCCTGCAGACCTGCTGCAGCGCCCGCTCGGGCTTCGCGCCCGGGACGCAGAGCAGTGCCTCGATGCGGGCCGCGTCCCGGTCGGCGCCGGTCTCGCGCGAGCGCGTCACGGCAAAGCCGCTCCCGTCATCGGCACGGAACCCCACCGTGACGAAGTGCGCCTCCGGCTGCCCCTCGCCGCGCCACCAGACATAGTCGTCGAGGCTCTCCCTGGCCGCCTTGTCGACGAGGTACTTGTCGATCTGGCCCGTGAGCGCGAACTCGACCGCGTCGCACAGCGTGCTCTTCCCGACGCCGTTGCGTCCGCAGATGACGGTAAAGCCGGGGCCGAAATCCACGCGTTGGCGCTCCCGGAAGCCCCGGAAGCCGCACAGTTCGAGGTAGTCGAGCCTCATGGCGCATCCACCAGGATGCGCGCCACGTCGGAAGCGCTCGCGGCGCCCAGGAAGGCGGCCACCGCGGCGTCCGGAACGTCGCTCAACCGCGACCGCAGACGGGCGCGGTAGTCGGCGCCGCCGATCACGGGCGCGCTGAGAACCGGCAGGAGGGGCAACAACGTCCTTCGCAGGTCGGCCGCCGTGCGCAGGTCGCCGCGCGCGATCTTGCGGGTCATGGAGAAGTTCTCCTCGATCCGCTCGATCTGCCGCGCGAGGCCGGGTTCGGCACCGCCGGCCAGGAACAAGGCGTAGACGTTCCAGGCCTTGGCGCCCGCGGACCGCAGCGAGGCCGCATGTCGGCCGAGCGTGGCCTGCTGGACCTGCCGCCAGTCGGCGAGCAGGCTCTCGCCGCTCCCGAAGACGTGCAGGAAGCCGGCGACGGACGCATTCTCGAAGCAGACGACCGGCACGCTGCCGCCCGGCCAGGTCCAAGTCTCGTAGCCGGCCGAGCGGAGCAGCACCTCGGATTGGGTCGCGATGTCCATCACACACCGAGCTCCTGGCGTGCCGCGGGAAGGTCGAGCCACGCCGCCGAAGCGCCCGGCCGGATGATGTCGCCCGGGCGCCCCTCCCGCACGAGGTTCACCGGCAGGCCGACGTCGACGGCGCCGGCGCAGACCACGACGTCGGCGACCTCGAACGGTGTCTCCCTGAACCGGTCCTGCGTCGTCTGGAGCAGCGTACCCGAACCGTTCACGACCCTGACCCGGCGGCCGGCGAGATCATAGCCGACGGAGGTCTGGACGGCGCCGGCACGGCGCAGCAACAGGTGCGCGTAGCCCAAGACTTCGGAAGGGCCGGGGTTCCGCAAGGTCGCGGCGGCGGTGGCCGGCACGCCTTCGGCGTCCCGACGAAGGCCGTAGAGGTCCTCGCTGCCCAGATCGGGGGGATCGAGCCAGGCCGATTCGCACGCCGCCCCCGTCTCCCTCTCCACCGCGGCGCGTCCGGCGTGCAGCACCTTGCGGAGGTAAGCCCGGGAGAACGCCCGGCGGAGTTCGTCGAGGACCTCGGCCCCCGAGCGCCTGACATGCGCGAAGCGGACGTTCGCCGAATTGGCCAACGTCCAGAGCTCGGGGGCCTTGGCCTGCAGGACGTCCTCGCCCGCGAGGTCGACCAGGGTCACCGACAGCGGCGCGACGCCCGTCATCGCCTCGGCGAGAACGGCATTGAGGTAGGACCAGTCCGACCAGAAGCCGACGACGAGCAGGTCCTTCTCGCGCAGGTTCGCCGCCATCCAGGTCTTGGTCTTGGCGATGCGCGCGGCGATCACGCCGTCCTCGGTGAGCTGCGACGCCGTCCAGACGGTGGCGCGCCGCTCGCGCACCGAGCAGCCATGGAACTTGAGCAAGGGCGCGTGCATGCGGGCCCGCACGGTGGCCTCGTCGCCGTCGAGCGAGGCGGCGAGGTCGAACCCGTAATCCTGTGCGCGGCGCTCGATCAGGTTGTCGTAGTTCGCCGATACGGCGCCGGCAGCCATGCGCGTGATCAGGAAGTCCGCCACCGCCGCGTGGCCGGCGTTCGGCGGCCTGACGAAACTCTCCCAGGGAACGAGGGCCTCGATGAAGACCGAGCCGAGGGTGTCGTCCCTCGCGAAGATCTCCGCCAAGGCTTCCAGGTCGCCGCGCAACCCCGGCGGGCACGCGGGGTCGATGCTCATGACATACCGGTCGTAGCAACTGGTGGCCACGGACCATGCCGACGGTAGGGAGCTCGGCGGCGCCATCGACAATCCGGCACCGCAGAGTATGACGAGGCGCCCCGCTTCCATGGAGGCGAGCAATCGCGCACGAACCGCCGCGTCCAACCCGTTCCTCCCTTGCCTCGCGAACCTTTACGGTGGCGTAGACCGAGATCACACTCAAGGCAAAGTAAGGCGACCCAGCTTCTCTCGCCCACGCCGCACGCGCATCGAACCGTCGGCCCAGAAAGTCGCGCCGGCGTAGGTTGCGCGCTGTCGTCTCGGCGACAAGGTTTCAGGCCGCCTGTTCCGGGCCGGGGCGGCTGATGGGTCTGGCGAGACAGGTCCGAGGCGCGGGCCCGCATGGCTTCTCTGGGCAAGGCCCGGCGGCTGTCCCGCCCTCAAGGCAGCGTCGGCTGCACCTCGCGCTGGACCTTGGCGGGCAAGCCGTACAACTCTCCCATCAGGGCGATGAACTCGCCCTAGCCACCGTAGCTGGGGTGGCGGACCCGCTCGGCCGTCATGCCCAAATCCGCCAGGGCCGCCTCAGCGTCCCTCGTGATAGCGACCATGGTGCGAGGGCGCGGTTCCGAGACCAGCCATTCGAGGAGGTGGGGGGAAGCCTGCCGTTCGAGACCGGCTGTGGCAGCGATTGGGAAGCGGGCCGCCGGAGGCGTGCGGGTGGAGCGGGAAGACATTCCAGAGGAAGACCGGGCGCCGCAGGTGCCGGAGGACCTGCCAGGTCACCGTCGCGGTGCGCTCGGCCACCGCCGGCCCCCGGGCGGCCCGTGAGAGCGGCAACTGCCCATGGAGGCCGGCATGGGCGGGGAGGTGAGCCTCGTCCGTGAGCGCCAGGCCAGTGCGCCGCCCGCCGCGATACCCGAGGTCGCGCGCTATCCAGATCGGATCGACGCCTCCCGCGAGGGCCGCCTCCGGAACGAGCCGCAGGTTCTCCCTCCGGATCTGCGGGGCGTCGGCCCCGTCGTGATCCGGACAGACCACGGCGTAGGGGTTGAACGCGTCACGGAAGCGAAGCGCCGCCAGGGCATCGATGAAGGCGGCCGGTGTCATGTCGGCAGGCTCGCGACCGCAGGCCGGGCCGGGGCTTCCTGGGACGACCGGCGACCGGCCTGCCTGACAGCTAGCCGCTTCGCCGACCGTTACCGCACCTGCGGCGGCTTCGTGATCCCGGCCGCTCAAGCCTTGTTCGTGAACCGCGCGGTGGCGGCCTTGCCGCCGACCTTGAGCGAAACCGTTGCCACGACCTGGCCACTCGCCGCGACGGGAAGCTTGCCCTGCACGCTGTTGGAGCCGGCCGGGCTGAGGTCGACCTTGTAGCTCTTGCCGCCGACGAGCACCGTTGCGGTGCCCGAGACCTGGGACGCCGGAACGGGCTTGCGCATCTCGTCCAGGACGTAGACGGTCACGTCGGTGTCCTTCACCACGAGTTCCAGCCAGAGCTCCTGGGCCTCCTGCACGAGGCCGCCGTGCGCGGCCTTGGGTGCCTCGCCATGGGCGAGGGCAGAACCGGATGCGAGGCTGAGGGCAAGAACCAACGGAATCGCGAAGAGCTTCATCGTGCTTTCCTCGTAACAAGCCAGAAATCGGTGGTAAACGCGTCTTCGGCGCGGTTTTCTAGGTTCCATGTCGCCCGAACAGGGAGGGGCGAAGACTGCTATCCCGTTCCACAACTGCCTCGAACAAGGCGTCGTAGGCCGTGGCCGCGCGCCGCGGGGAGAAGTCAGCCGCGCGCCGCCGGCGTCTCTCAGCGTCGCCCGGATCTTCCAAGACGGCTTCGATAGCCTCGGCCATCTTCGTGGCGTCGCCGACCGGAACGATAACCCCAAGCGCCGGGTCGAGCAGGATCTCGCGCGGCCCGTCGCAATCCGTCGCGACGACCGGCATGCCGTGGGCTAGGGCCTCAACCACGGCAAGACCGAAGGCCTCGACGCGTGAGGACAGAACGAGACAACTCGCCTCCGCAAAGGCCGGCCAGGGTTCCATGACGTAGCCGCGAAGCTCGACCCGGCCGGACAGGCCGAGGCGGTCGATCTCGGCTTCGAGACGCGCATACTCGACCCCCTCGCCGAGGATCACCAAGCGCGCGCTCGGTTGTCGTACCTTGGCGAAGGCGCGCAGGAGGGTCTGATGATCCTTCGCATGGTCCAGGCGACCCACGGAAAGGATGACCGGCACGGTCCGGTTGGGTGCCTTCTCCGCCACGCGATCAGAGAGGACCGGATTGTAGATCCGGCTCAAGCGGCTCGGATTGGCCGCAAGCCTCTCCTGCAGGTATCGGGCAAGCCCGTCCGAGACGGCGATTGTACGAGCGGCCATCCGGGTGAGAAGCGGCGTGGCGAGGTAGCCGATGCGGCTGAGAAGCCCACGCTCGTTCGCCGTATAGCCATGGTACGTGATGACGCTCCGGCGCAAGCGGCCGGCCAGGACCGCTGCCACCGTGTGCTTGAGGTTTGAGGAGGCCAGCGCGGAGATCGTGACGTCCGGCCGCTCGCGACGTATCAGCCCGGCAAGGCGCGCCGTTGAGCGTAGATGTCCGCCTCCTAACACGACAAGCCGAGCATCGGGGCTCAAATGAGCCATGTTTTCCCGGGCCTCGTAATCAACGGCCACAACTACTTCATGTCCGAACTTGCAGAATTCAGTGGCGAGGATTGCCCACACGCGTTCTGCTCCGCCGCCTGCGAGGGCGTGCACGTACATCAGAATTCTACGCGGAACAGGTCTCGGCCTGTCGGAAGCAGGTGGAGCATTCACAGGAAGTACCCTGCCTCGGCGCCGGCGTCGTACGGCTCCCGCTAATGGTTGTGCTTGTGGCGCGCGCCGCCGTCCGGCTGCGCTGTGCTGGAGGGGTTCTCCGCTGCCTTCGTGCCGTCCGTCCCGGCGGCGCCGTGGTTCATTCCGGCATGAGCGTCGCCTGCCTGTGCCTGCATCCACAGGTCGTTGTACTCGTCGTCGGTCATCTCCGGCAGCTTCCGCAGCAGCGCGACCGTCGCCCAAAGCATCTCGTCCCCGTCGCTCGCCATCGACGGCATGCCGCTCATCTTGATCCCGTTCTTCAGGATCCAGAACAGCTCGCCCGCACTGTAGCGCTTCGCGGCCTCCTTGAGATTCGGCGGCTCAGGATACATGCCCTCCGCGACCTCGTTGCGCTTGGTGCCCGGTCCGCCATGGCACGTGGCGCAATGCTCGGCGAAGTGCCCGACGGCCGGCACCAGCTTGGCTTGTTCGTCGTAGCCCGCCGGCGGCAGCAGGCCGGCCGCGTGGGCTCGGATCGAGCGCACCCGTGCCGTCTCCAACACCCACGAGGTCAGGGCCCAGTGCGGCTCCGTCGCGGCGACGTTGAAGACGCCAGCGTAGATCACGGCCGCGGCGGCGACCGTCGCCAGGATGCCGGCCGAGAGCAACGTGAGGAAGGCGATCTTGGCGGTTTGCATGGATGTGTCCTGAGTGACCGGTTCAGAGACGGGCCGCCCACGCGTCAGGTGCGGGGGGGCCGTCGGACGAACTGGGATGAGCGCTCTCGTCGGATCCGTCTTCTCACCGCGCCTTCTGGATGCGCGTGATGGCAAGCTGCCCGTTCACCCGGTCGGCGGAGAACCGGACCCGGTCCCCGGCCTTCACCCCCTTGAGGATGGCAGGGTCGGCAACCCGGTAGGCCATCGTCATGGCGTCCATGTCGATGTTCGGGATGCGCTCGTGGTCCAGCGTGACCTTGCCGGCGGCCTCGTCGACCTTCTGGACGGTCCCGCTCACCAGGGGCGTGTTGGCAGGGGGCTGGGCCGCGGCAGGCTTGGCGGGGGACGCCGGCGCGGGCGACGGCGACGCGGGCTGGGTCGAGCCGCCCGCCTGCGCCTTGCGGTCCAGCGGACCCTCGCCGGACGGCGTCTGGTTCGGCTGCGGCCGGTAGTCCGACTGCCGGCTCCGGACCTGCCATTCCTTGAGGGCGTCGATCTTCTGCTGCTGCTCGTCCTGGATCTTCTGCGCGGTCTCGCGCAGCTGCCGGTCGCCGCCGTAATCGAGCTGCGCCTTGGCGAGGAAGAGGGACTGCTCGTAGCTCGCGATCAGGAGCTCGGCGAAGTCCCGATCCGGGTCCCCGGTCAGCTTGAGGTTCTTGAACCGGTCCGCCATGACCTCGCGCACGCGCTCCAGAGCGGCCGGGGCACCCTTGGCGGGTTGGGCCCAGGCCCCGCCCGAGAGCGGGTTCGCAAGCGCCACGCTCATGGCGGCCGACAGCAATAGACGTCGCATGTGATTTCCTCCGCGGCATGGGGCCGCCGCGCGTGATCGGGCGTGCCCGCGCGGCGGGCCCGTTCGAGGCGCTACTTGGCTTTTTGGATCTGGGTGACGGTGTACTGGCCGCCGGCCTCGTCGACGTCGAACTCGACCTTGTCCCCGGACTTCAGGTCCTTGAGCATCGCCGGGTCCTTGACCTTGTAGGCCATGGTCATGGCGTCCATGTCGAGCTTCGGAATGCGCTCGTGGTCCAGCGTGACCTTGCCGGCGGCCGGGTCGACCTTCGTGACCGT
Source organism: Methylorubrum rhodesianum (assembly GCF_014199985.1). Taxonomy (GTDB): domain Bacteria; phylum Pseudomonadota; class Alphaproteobacteria; order Rhizobiales; family Beijerinckiaceae; genus Methylobacterium; species Methylobacterium rhodesianum. Next base: position 149,700 of record NZ_JACHOS010000004.1, read on the forward strand.
GGCCTTGACCGATTGAGCCCAGGCCGGGCTCGCCAGAGCCAGCAGCGCGGCGAGGGCGAAGGGAGGTACCTTCCTCATCGTATTCTCCTGATGGTCGTTGTGCCGCTGCACGGGCACTTGTTGAGGGGCGATGGCGCCCGCGCAGCGGCTTTCGGGCGGACTAGGTCCACCCGAACCCGTCCGCCGGTGCCCGCCCGCATCGGGGCGTCGTTCCGGCGGAAGCTTGGAAGACATCCGGCATCGCCGGCTCAGTGGTTTCCGTGACCGCCCGGGTTGGAGGCCGTCCGGCGCTTGCGCGGGTCGACCACGCGCAGGTCGGTCTCGCGGGCTTTCCGGCCCTTGGGCGTGTCCGGCGCCCGCGTCGGCTCGGGCAGGGGCTCGCCGGTCCACTCGTAGGCCAGCGTGCCCTCTGGGTGCTGGTACCAGCCCGGATCCCTGTAATCGCCGGGCGCCACGTCGGGGCGGACCTTCAGCACGGTGAACATGCCGCCCATCTCGACCGATCCGAACGGGCCGGCGCCGGTCATCATCGGCAGCGTGTTCTCGGGCAGCGGCATCTCCATCTCGGCCATGGAGCCCATGCCGGTCGAGCCCATCGGCATGTAGCCGGGCGCGATCTTCTGGATGCGCTTCGCCGTGCTCTTCAGGTTCACGCCGATGTAGGTGCGCACCGAGTGGCCCATGGCATTCATGGTGTGGTGCGACTTGTGGCAGTGGACCGCCCAGTCCCCCAGGTTGTCGGCGTTGAACTCGATAGCCCGCATCTGGCCGACCGCGACGTCCGCAGAGACCTCGAACCACTGGCGCTCGGGCGGGATCCAGCCGCCGTCGGTGCCCGTGACCTTGAAGTCGACGCCGTGCACGTGGATCGGGTGGTTGGTCATGGTCAGGTTGCCGAAGCGCATCCGCACCTTGTCGCCCTGGCGCGCGACCATGGGTTCGATGCCCGGCCAGACCCGGCTGTTGAAGCACCACATGTTCATGTCGAGCATCGTGTTGACCTTGGGCACGTAGGACCCGGCCTCGATGTCGTAGGCGTTCAGGAGCCAGACGAAGTCGCGGTCGACCCGCCGCTCGGCGGGATCGCGCGGATGCACGACGAAGAAGCCCATCATGCCCATCGCCATCTGGACCATCTCGTCCGAGTGCGGGTGGTACATGAAGGTGCCCGAGCGCCTCAGGATGAACTCGTAGACGAAGGTCTTGCCCGGCGGGATGCCGGGCTGGTTCAGGCCCGCCACCCCGTCCATCCCGTTGGGCAGGGTCTGGCCGTGCCAGTGGACGGCGGTCGCCTCCGGCAGCTTGTTGGTGACGAAGATGCGGACCTTGTCGCCCTCGACCGCCTCGATGGTCGGCCCGGGCGACTGCCCGTTATAGCCCCAGAGATGCGCCTTCATCCCGGGGGCCATCTCGCGCACGACCGGCTCGGCCACGAGATGGAACTCCTTCCAGTCCCCGCGCATGCGCCACGGCAGCGTCCAGCCGTTGAGCGTCACCACCGGCTGGTAGTCCACCCCGGTGGTCGGCACGAGCGGCGGCTGCGTCGTCGCCTTGTCCATCGAGGGCGCCTCGGGCAGGCCGGCGGCCTGCGTGCGGCCGCTGATCATGGACGTTCCTGCGAGGACGAGCCCCCCAGCGCCCAGCAGGCCCCTTCGCGAGATGTCAGTCATCGGTTTCTCCATGGGTCTCGTGGGGGAGCGGCATCAGCCGCCGGGCGTGGCGGCCGCGAGGGTGTCGCCACCGCCGCCGGCCACCGCCTCGGCTCCAGCCGACTCGCCACCGAAGCCTTCGCCGGTGAAGCCGCCGCCGATGACGGCCGCCCTGAGGTCGGTCGCCGCGATCCAAAAGTCGCGTTGGGCCTCGATGGCCTGGATATTGCTCAGGATCCGCGAGCGGGCGTCGATGATCAGCGTGGTGACGTCGATCAGCATGCCGCTGTACTGCAGCAACGCCTGGTCCTGGATCGTCTTGCGCAGCGGCAGCACGCTGCCCTGGTAGTGCCGGGTGATGTCGTACTGGCCGCGGTAGCGCTGGTAGGCCTCGCGGACCTCCGAACGGGCGTTGACCGCCTTCTCCGCAAGGCGATGGGCGGCGCCGAGATAAGCCTCCCGCGCTCCGCGCACCACCGTCGTCCCGAAGTCGTAGATCGGGATGACCAAGTCGACGGTGTAGCCGCGGCCGAAGCTCTTGTCGCGCGTGACGTTGAAGCCGCCCTGCTCGTTCGGCTCGAACGCCTTCGAGCGCTCGTAACGGTCGGAGTAGCCGATATCGAGCACGTTGATGAAGCCGCTGACCTGGTTGAGGCCGTACTGGCCCGCGAGCGACTGGAGTTCGAAGCGCGCCGTCTGGATGTCCGCGCGTTTCTTGATCGCCTCGGCCTCGATCTGGGTGCCGCTCACCAGCCGACCGGGCAGCGACGGCAAGCCGTTCGGCAGCTTGAAGTCGATCTCGCGCCCCCACAGGCCGAGCAGGCGGATCAGCTTCTCGCGCTCGACCCGCTGCAGGACGCGCGCCTTGGCGAGTTGCGCCCCGAGCTCGCTGTAGAAGGCGTGCTCGCGCGCCTGCTCCAGCTTGTTCAACGCGCCCGTCTCGCCGAGCTGCTTGGCCAGGGTGGAGGCGGAGCCGGCGCTCGCGAGCGCCTGCTCCAGGTAGGCGACGGACTGGTTCGCCGACACCGTGCGATAGAACTGGCGCCGCGCCTCGCCGGCGAGGCGCAGGACCTGCCCGACCGCGCGGTACTGCTCCGCCCTGAAACGGTTCCGCGCGATCGGGATGCGGACCGGCAGCGTCAGGAGCTCGATGAGGCTCGCGGTGAGCGAGCGCTCGACCTCCAGGGTGAAGTCGCCCCCGGTTCGGCTGAGGGAGAGCCGCGGGACCGGCGGCAACGTCGCCTGGACGAACTCGGCTTCCGACACGCCGAGGTCGTTGAAGGATGCTTGCAGGGCGCGGTTCTTCAGGAGGGCGACCTGAACCGCGCTGTCGGGCGTCAGGGGGCGCCGCAGCAGCTGGTCCGCGCGCGCCGCCGCGCCGGTCGCGGCGATCTCGTCGGACACCTTCACGATGTCCTTCCTCAGCTCCAGGGCGGCGTAGCTGTGCGCCGGTCCGAGACCGCCGTCGGCCGAGAAGCCCACGCAGCCGCCAAGCGGCACCCCGACCGACGCCAGGAGGGCAGCGGTCCGGGCGCGACGGCCGAGCGACGCTGCGGCTCCCCGGCGGACGCCGGACCCGCGAGTCTGAGGCAAGGTCATCCGTGAGTTCCCTTTGGGGGTTAGTCCGTGGGCGGGCGGGGTTTGGTTACAGGTGGGTCCCATCACCGCCCTCCCGTGTCGCGCTTGCCGCCCATGCCGGGCATGTTCATGCCGGGCATCCGGGAGTGGTCCATGCCCTCCATGCCGCCCGAGCCGGACTTCGGCGTCACGGCGCGGTTGAGCTCGCGCCAGTCCTTGGGATCGACCACGTCGTAGCGCGCCACGCCCGCGGTGACCGCGGAGTAGCGCGGCGCGCGCACGGCAGCGGCAGGGTTGGCCGGGGCAACCAGCCAGTCCGGCGCGGCGGTGGGCACGCAGGCCGCGAGCGGCAAGGCCGTGAGCGCCAGGGCCGTGAGCGCCACGGCCGGCCTGAGGAAGGTGAGCATCGCTTCGGATCCCGAACGGGGGCTGGCGGCCGCGCTCGGGGGCGCGGACCGGCGGACAGGGAGGGGGGGGCGCGGGCGCGGCTGAGCCGGCCGGGCCGGGCGCGGCCTGCGCAGGCAGGATCCTGGTCAGGGCGCGTCCGGGTGCGGCGGGCGGGGGCGGGCGGGCGTCTGGCCCGCCGCGGTCAGGCGCGCTGCCTGGGGGGCCGCTCGATGCGCAGGGGACGCGGCTGGGCGACGCCGTCCTCCTGGGCCAGGCCGATGGGCTCGGAGGGGCGCAGGACCAGCGCCGCGCCCGACCAGGGCGCGTCCGGCACGGCCGCCTGGCAGGCCAGGGGGCAGCAGGTGGCCGCGCAGCTGACCGGCCGCTTGTGGTGGCCGTGGCCGCCCGGGTGGTGCTGGCCGGCCGAGGCATGCCGCTGGCAGTCGGGGCCGTCCGCCTGGAGGGCCGCTCCCGCGGGCGCGTCGGCGGAGCCGGCTCCGTGCCGGTGGTGGGCATGCGGGTCGGCGGCGGCCTGGTCGGCGGCGGCGTGATCGGCCGCGGCGTGGCGCTGCATCGTGCACGGCGCCGCCGGGGCGATGGCCACGGCCATCGCCAGCACGGCAAGCAACATTGCGCGAAGAACTGCCAAGGACCCAGAGACCCTGCCAAAACCCGACCCAATCGTCGCACGGATGGACTTGCCGGGCAACGCACGAACACTTTGATTTAATGTGAACCTGCCTCGGCCCTCGGCGCTGTTGGAATTCGGTCACAGGTCATGCCCGCGCGGCGGCCGAGAGGTGTCGAGATCGTGCCGGCGGGCTTCTGGAGGCTCGTGACTTGGGCGTCTCTGCGTAGGGTGCGATTGCCTGCGGCCTAGGCCGGCTCGCGACGATGCGGATCTCCCCAGGCGCCCGTGACGCCGGTCTTGCCTTCCGAGCTTTGGGCGGGGCCTCGATGTCAGTCCTGACCGGGGCAAGAGGGCGCCGGCCCGTGAGGCTAGGACGCCCGCCCCCTCGGCCTCCCGGGTGCCGGGTCCGAGATGGTCGCGATGCGACCTGATCCTGTCCTCGGTGCCGCGCCAGGGTGCACCACGGACCGCGCGGCCTCGTCTCACCGCCGAGCGCCGGCCGGCTCGGGGCGCTCGGTGACGGGGCGTTGGGGCGCGCGCCGGATCGAACCGGTCGTCAGGCCGTCGTCGAGCGAGCGGAATGCGGGACGCAATTTCTGATACCGTTCGTTGCGCCAAGCAGGGGGGACGTTGTCCCAGGCGCCGGCAAGGGCGTTACCCGGCATCCAGGCCATCAAGGCGGCGCCCAGAAGGGCGGCATGGACAGCTCGGTTCATGGCTACGTTTCCCTCTTCTCAAGAAGCTGGCGGCTTCTTGGAAGAGTTCGGGGCCGACGCGGAAAAGGTTGCAGACCGTTCGAATCTCGAACTGCGGTCGGGCCAAGACCCCGGGGCCGCGCCCCGGGGAGACCAGCCCGGCATTGCGGTGTCCCAGCGGCTCCGGGCCCGGTCTGCGCCCGGCCCGGTCGCAGCCTGACCGCAGCGGTCGGACGACACGACGAGATGGACGGCGTCGCGGCCTGCCGCCACCCGCGCGGAACCCGGCTCTCAGCGGGCAGGCTGCCGCCGCGCTTGCCCGACGTGGCCCGGAAAACCCAAGCCGAACCGATCCTGGGCTCGGGGCCGGGACAGCTCATCGGGATGGCGCGGAACAGATCCTGGGCGAACCGCCATTCGTGGGCGAGACAGAACCGGACTGTCTCGACATCGGCCGGTGGCACCGGCGCAGCCGCGGCGCAACCTCGCCGCCGAACTTCCGGACGATGCAAGCGCGGCACTTGGCCTGCGCGCCTGAGTTCACGGACAGCAGGTGTCCCTTATGCAGGGGGGAGCGCCAACAGGATCCTCTGACGTCGGCTGGACGCTCCCTCCTCCGGCCGTGGCCGTGTCCGCTTTCGGCGACGGGGAGAAGTTGTTCGGCCAGCCTGACCCCGACGACCCGGACGGCGGTGATTCCGGCCCGCGGAGAGCCTGGCCGGGACCGTAGCTAGCGGGCCCGCCAGACAAGGCGTCGCCGAGCCGTCGAGTCGTTGCCCTGACCCGTCGGCGGTCCGCAGCGAGGCCAGGGGTGGAAGATCTACTTCTCCTTCCGGATCTTGGCCTGGATCTCGCGCAGGCTCTTTTCGTTTTCCTCCTTCGTCTTCCGGGCTTCCTTCACCACCGTCTCGTCCTTTGAATGCTTGATGGCGGCCTCGGACATGTCGACCGCGCCCTGGTGGTGTGCCGCCATGCCCTTCATCCAGGCCAAGTCCGGATCGGGGTCCATCATGCCTTGCATCATCGCCTTGTTCATCTTGTCCATGGCTTCCATGGAGGCCTTCTGCAGAGGGCCCATGTTCTTCATGTCCATGCCCGACATGGACCCGCCCTGGCCGCCTTGGGCGAGCGACGGTGTCGCGCCGGAAGCCATGAGTGCCGTGGCTACGAGTGCGGTTCTCACTACCTTCATGCGAGCCTCTCTGTTCGTTTTACCCTGTGGGGGTACAACCCGGCGGCGTGATCCAGGTTCGCCGTCCGATCGCGCTTTTCTGTTGGGTTGGGTCGTAGGCCGGGCGCGAACAAGCCTGCTGCCATCCGGATGGCCGCGCCCGCCAGCCCCCCCGGCGTCCTGCAGCCGCGGTCTGGGGTGACGCCACGGGAACGCTGAGCTCCCGACGAGCGCGCCCGTCGCCGAGAAGGCCACGGGCGACGGGATGAGGGTGTCGGCGGGGCTTGGCACCCCGTGTCAGTGACGCCCTTCCCGGTGGTGGCCGCCCTCGCGCACGACCTCATGATGCTCCTCGTGATGGTCCGCCTCACCATGATGGCCGTGCGTCTGCCTGTGCTCGATGACGTGTCCATGGCGCTCCGCGCCGTGTTGGTCGCCGTGGGCGGCCCCGACTTCGTCGAGCGCCCGCGCCGGCCCTGCCGTGGACCCGAATGCGGCCGCGGCGGCCACGAGCAACCCGACCTGCAACAGTTTCGGCATCCCTTCACCTCCATCGTCGTTCTGCGGCTCAAGGAACGCGCTTGGCCCCATATACGATCCGGGGGTATACAGGCGTTTTTGTTGCCTCCGCGAGCGTTCCGAGCAAAATGGAGGGGCCGGCCGACAGCGGGCGGGCTGGGTCGCGGGGTGGGCAAATGGGCAGGTGGGGCCCTGTAACCATCTGCGCGTTTCCTGCGGATTGGTCCTGGCGGGCACTGCGTCCGTGCGAGGCGGCGGTACCGGGCCGGCCGCTCCGGTGGTCGAGCCCTTGCCCGCTCGCGGCTCGGGTTCGCCTTAGCCCCGGCGAAGGCTGCGCGGGCGGGTGGGCGCGTGTCCGGGGCCGGCACGCGCGGATCGAATGCGAGGCGAGCCGCGGTGACGTGTTTGATGGCCGGGTCAGACGCGTCTTCGCGGTGTGGCCGAGAGAGGCGTCTTGATCAGTCAGGAAGACGAGTTGCGGGCATTGCTATCGTCCGGCCTCGCCGGAAGCGCGGCGGACTACCGGTTGTTCCTGGAGCGACTTGGTCCCCACCTGCGGGCCTATTTCAAGGGTAAGCTCGCGCGCTCCGGACGCGCCGCGCCGGAGGCGGAGGACCTCGTCCAGGAAACGTTGATGGCGGTTCACACGCGACGGCACACCTACGACGTTGGCCAACCGGTCACGCCGTGGCTCTACGCCATCGCGCGCTACAAGCTCATCGACCATCTCCGGCGTACGCGCGCCTCCCTCGCCGACGTACCCGTCGAGGATGCGAGCGAGCTGGTCGCGCGCGACGACCACGCCGCCGTCGAGAGCACGCTCGACGTCGAGCGCCTGCTCGGTCGCCTTCCCGGCAAGATGCAGCAAGCGATCCGGGCCATGAAGGTCGAAGGTCTGAGCGTGGCCGAGGCCGCGACGCGCTCCGGCATGTCGGAATCGGCCGTCAAGGTCAGCGTCCACCGCGGGTTGAAGGCGTTGGCCGCCATGGCAGGAGGCAAAGGGGAATGAAGACCGACGAACTCATCGGCTTGCTCGGCGCGAGCTTCGCCAGCGAGCCTGCCAAGTCTCCCGGCATGCTGCGGCGGATCGCGCTCGGGGCCGCCATCGGGGCCGCCGGGGCACTCTGCCTCGCCCTTCTCGCATTGGGCGTCCGGCCTGACTTGGGTGAAGGCAAGTCACTGACCTTCCTGTTGGCCAAGCTGGCCTTCGCCCTCGCCGTCGGTGGCTTGGCCCTGCGCTATCTCGGTCGCATCGCTCGCCCAGGGGGCGAGAGGAGGGTGCATCTCGGCATCGCGGCCCTGCCGTTCGCGGCAGTCATGGTCCTCGCTGCCCTCAGCCTCGCCAACGCGCCGGCGGCCCACTGGGGGACCATGCTCACCGGCCATATGTGGCTCGAATGCCTCGTCTCCATCCCGGTGATCGCGGTGGTCCCCTTCGCGACCCTGATGTGGGCGGTCCGGAGGTTCGGCGCGCCGACGGACCTCGTCCGGGCCGGGGCCCTGGTCGGGCTCGCCTCGGGCGGCGTGAGTGCGATGGGCTACGCGATTCACTGCATGGACGACACCGTGCCCTTCATCGCGCTCTGGTACGGCGGGACGATTGCCCTCTGCACGCTGGCGGGCGCGCTTCTCGGGCCTCGCCTGCTGCGCTGGTAAGGCCGTCGGCTCACCCGTACGCAAGGGCGAACCGCTCCCGGCCCGCCGCCCGCTTCAGGGGCGGGTCAGCCCGGAGGCCTCCAGTTCGGCCGTGGGTACCCGGACAGGTCGCCCTGTCGAGCGGCCCGGACGCGCGGATGCGCGTCCCACGCCGCCTGCGTGAGCGCCTCCCCGTCGATCCGGAAGGCGCTCGTCCCGTCCTGCGCCACGACCGCCGGGCCGAGCGGATTGTCGAGGATATCGTAGAGCCCGGCCGCCTCGTTCCAGGCGCGGACCGAAACCGAACGGCCCTCGTCCATGAGGAAGGCGCAGTGCGTCCCCGCGGGATGGGGTGGCACGACAGCCCCTGCCCGCACGGGTGCGGCGGTCGCGCGCCCGGGAGGCGAGGGAAGGCCGGCGAGGAAGGCGAGCGCACGCTGTGCCAGAACTTCCTCGAACCCGCATTCCGCTACGCGCCTGGATGACGGCAAGGTCGAGAGGCCGGGCCCGATGGTAGGCCGCGATGTAGTCCCTGTCCTTGTCGGCGAGGCGGGCGAGCTTGGAAACGATCAGGTCGTCCGGGCCGGGGGCCACCACCGTCACAGTCGCCGTGCCGTGGCCTCTCACCTCCCGCACCACCGCGCGCGGGCCACGAGGGCGGCAGGCGGGCGGTGCGGTCGTCGACGCCGTCGATGTAGAAACCGTGCGCCGCGTGGAAGGGCGAGCCCTCGCCGAAGATGACGGAGATCTCCTCGGATGCCTCCGCGAGGTCGTCGTCCTGGGCTGCCTCCCAGGCCCGGGCGTTGGCGGGATAGGCGTCGATCTCGGGCGACATGCACATCGTGACCGGCGCGCCGGGCCAGCCTACGAGGATGCCTTGGCTGCCGACGACCACCACGGTGCGGGCCTTGAAGTGCAACGCCAGCGAGCGGGCGGTGCGCTCCAGGTCCGCGACCGTCCGGATCTCAATCGGACGGCTCACGCCGGAACGGAGGAGCCTTGGCGGCCGGCATGCGCCGCGCGCTGGGCGGCCGCGCCTTTGCGTGCCAGGCGCCAGATCCGCTTCCGGACGTTCGGGTCGCGCACGAACGACACGCCCTCCCCTTCCAAGAACGGCGAGGACAGCCGAAGCCGCTGCATACCCTCGTCCCACCGGGTGAGGAGTTGCCGGATCGTCCCCGGCGGCTGCCCGAGGATCTCGCGCCACTCGGAGACGAAGGTGCGCTCGGGGTAGTCCGCCTCAAGCCGCATGACGGCCATCTTGGCGCTATCGAGGATGCCCGGGTCGCGCGCGAGCCGACGCGCCACCAGCCGATGGATCATCAGCTTGGCACGGTCGTTCACGACTTCCCTGTTTACCTCGGGACGCACGGGATGCCTCTGGAGCCACACGCGTTTCGGACCGTGGGCATTATGCCCGACGCCCGGAGACCCGACAACGTCGGAGTTGGGGCTCGGTTCGACTTCCACAGAACTTCGGTCCCCGCGGATATGGGGTCTGGCACCGGTCTCTTTGACATCCTCCCCGCCCTGGAGGGCGGGGATTCCTACCGCGTGTCAGGCCGCGAGGGCCGGACCCGCCTCGGTGGGTTCCTGGGCCGACGCCCGAACGGGCGAAGTCTCTCCGCAGGCTTGCCGGGCGTACCCCGCCCTTGCGATGTTGACCGACGCCACGTCGTCCGCGTTCGCCGCGTACCCGCACGCCACGCACCGGAACACGGCCTGGCTCGGGCGGTTTTCCGCCGCCACGTGCCCGCATTCCGGGCACGTCCGGCTCGTGTTCGGAGCCGGCACCGGCAGCAGCCAGCCGCCGAGCCATTCCTGCTTGTACCCGACCTGCCGGCGGAACTCGCCCCACCCCTGGTCCAGGATCGCCTTGTTCAGCCCCGCCTTCTGACGGACGTTCACGCCCGGCTCCTCGACCGTCCCGGCCGCGCTCGCCGTCATCGCCCGCACGTCCAGGTCCTCGACGCAGACCACCGCGTGGTTCTTGCTGACGGTCGTCGAGGCCTTGTGCAGGAAGTCGGAGCGGATGCGGGCGATGCGTGCCTGGACCCGTTGTACCTTCGCCTTCGCCTTCCTCCAGTTCCTACTGAACTTGGTCTTGCGGGCCATCGCCCGCTGCGCCTTCGCGAGCGCCGCCTCGGCCTTGCGGAACGCGTTCGCCGGTTCGATGACGGTGCCGTCGGACAGCGTGGCGAAACGCGTCACGCCGACGTCGATGCCGACAAGCGTCGTCGACGGGTGGACCGGCTTCTCGACCTCGCGCTCGGTCTGGACCGAGACGTGCCACTTGCCGGCCTTCAGCGAGACGGTGACCTGCCCGACCGCGCCCTCGACGGCGCGGGAGGCGCGGTAGCGCATCCAGCCGAGCTTGGGCACGCGGATGCGCCCGTTCGGCTGGTCGAGCTCGACCTTCTGCGGGTGGCGGAAGGCGTCGTCCTTGCCCTTCCTCTTGAAGCGCGGGAGCTCGGCCCGCCCCTCGAAGAAGTTGCGGTAGGCGTGGTCGAGGTCCTTGAGCGCCTGCTGCAGGACCTGGCTGTGCACCTCCTTGAGCCAGGCGGTGGCGGGGTCGGCCTTCCAGGCGGTGAGATGCTTGCAGAGGTCGGCATAGGAGAGGTGCTTCCCGCCGGCGGCGTAACGTTCCTTCTGCAGGGCGAGGGCCTTGTTGAAGACGTAGCGGCGCGCGCCGCAGGAGCGTCTCATGAGCCGTTCCTGCGCGCCGTCGGGCCGGAGGACGAACCGGTATGCCTGGACGCGAAGCACGGACCAAGGCTAGAACGGAAGCGGAACGCAGGCAAGGGCCTTGGTACGGATGCCTGGATGGCAGCTGTCGCCGCCGGCGCTATCCATCCCCGCCCTTAAGGGCGGGGCTTTCCGCGCTTCTACTGTAACGCATCGTCCGCGCGTCCCGAAGTCGTCGGTAGCGGCGCCGTGAAGGCAAACGCGAAAGACGATGGAGCATTCGATGAAGTACATCCTTGCGACCTTGGTGGCCTCCACCCTCATGACCGGCGGCGCTTGGGCGCACCCGAGGCTGACCGGCGAGGCCGTTCCCTCGGCGGGCTGGAGCGTCCTGGAAGGCCCGACGGGAGCCGCGCCCGAGGTGACGGGCAGCCTCGGCCGCGTTTGGGAGGGGCGTGATCTCCAGGGACGGGACCTGAGGAGCAGCACGCGCGGGAACGCCCAGTTCCCCGAGCGTCCCGCCGAGGCTCAGAACCTCGGCGCCACTTCGGGCGGACCCGCGTTCTGATCAGCGTCGCGCACGTTGCGCACGCGGCTGTAACCCGCGGGCCCGCATTTGCGAACTTGTCGTCGTCGGGCTTGTCGCGAGCCCGGCGCGTCCGGGGCTAGGCAAGGCCCCCGATCAGTGGGATCCTGGGAGTGGATGTCGATCCGATCCACCATAGCGCGCCTGCTCACGGCCCTCGCCGTGCTCGGCCTGGTTGCTGGGGCGCTTGTCGCCCCCGCGCAGGCGCGCGCTTTCGCGGGCGGCGATTACCGGGACATCGTCGCGCAGCAGGACGACGTCGCGTCGCCGCACGTTGCGCCGATGCCTGCCGACATGCCGTGTTGCGATCCCGCACCCTCGGACCCGGACTGCCGCGACACCAAGGCCTGCCCCTTCGCGGCGGCCTGCGCCGCGAAGATCGTAGCAGGGATCCTGCCTACCCCACTTGCCGGTGATGCCCTGGTCGCCCCGGTCCTCCTGCCCGTTCGGCAGGACCATACCCGGCCAAGTTTGGCCGCAGCCCCGCAGGCCCCCCCTCCCAAACCGCGTTCCTGAGCCCGCCCGAGAGCGGTGCCGCCCCGTGCACGCGCGTGCACGGCAGCCTTCGCGCATCGCCGCCTCGCGGCGGTCCGAACGGTCGAGGCCCCGCGTCCAGACGCTCCGGAACAGGAACATCCCCGTGTCCATCGAACATCCCGCATCCCCGCCGCGTCCCGCCCCTGGGACCCCGGCGCATCCGGCGTGCCCCGAGCCGCGCGGCGCGCTTCCCCATCCCCCCGGCTCCGCGAATGGCGCCATGACGGGACGGGAAGGATTTTCCGCCGCTGACCAGGAGGGGCGCCGGCCGGCCGGAATGGGCGCATGGCTCCTGCTCGGGTTCGTCCTCATCGTAGGAGCCGTGGCGGGAGCCGGCGCCGGCTACGGGCTCGCGCGCGGCGCATGGGATATTCCCAACGCGGTCGCGACGCGGCTTCCCGCACCGGTCGCGGCGTGGCTGCCCCAGGCCGCGCGACCCATGCCCCCGGAGCTCAAGGGTTATGCCTTCGAGCTCCTGGATCCCGAGGCCAAGGCGGGCGAGGCGACCCTCAGGGTCCGCCTGCTCGACGCACGCGTCGGCAAGCCCGTGGCCGACGCGCTCGTCTACGCGCGCCGCCTCGACATGGCGCCCGACGGGATGCCGACGATGACCGGCAAGCTGGAGCCCGAGGCAAGCCCAGGACCGGGCATCCACGCCTTCAGGGCCGGCCTGACGATGGAGGGCCGCTGGCGCCTCTCGCTGGCCGCGAAGGTGCCGGGCGAGACCGGCACCGTCCACGACCAACTCGTGCTCAGGGCGGTCGAGTGATGGACCAGACGACACCGATCCACCTGGCGCGGCACCATGAGCGCGCCCCCCGGGGCGGCCATGCGAGGGCGTGGGTCGCGGGCCTCGTCCTCCTGCCCCTCGCCGTCGCGGGCGGGGCCCTTGCCGGGCTGAGGGCCGGCGCGGCGGGATGGCCCCTGCCGGCATGGTTGCCGCCGTCGGTCTCCGGCCCGCTCGTCGGTCGCGGCGCGAAGCCGGCCGCGGCCGCGGATGCGCCCGTCCTCTACTACCGTGATCCCGACGGAAAGGCGGCCTACGCGCTCGCCCCGGCGCGGACGCCCGACGGACGCGACTACCTTCCCGTGCGTGTCGGCGGGGATGTCGACTTCGAGCCCCGGCCCGCCGCGAAGGAGGCCACGGCGAACGCCACCTACGCCGCGCCCCCGGCCGGGGGCCGGAAAATCCTCTACTACCGCAACCCGATGGGCCTGCCCGACACCTCGCCGGTGCCGAGGAAGGACTCGATGGGGATGGACTACGTCCCCGTCTACGAGGGCGAGGCCGAGGAGGGCAACACCCTCAAGATCTCGCCCGGCAAGGTTCAGCGCACCGGCGTCCGCTCCGAGAGGGCCGAACGTCGCGTCGTCAGCCGCGCCGTGCGGGTGCCCGGCACCGTCACCCTCGACGAGCGGCGCGTCACCGTCGTGGCGACACGGTCGGACGCCTACGTCGACCACGTCGAGAACGTCACGACCGGGGACCGCGTGCGCAAGGGCCAGCCCCTGGTCCACGTCTACTCGCCCGAGATCAACGCGGCCGCCGCCCAGCTCATCGCCAATCCCGGCTTCGACGGGGCCCGGCGGCGGCTGCAGAACCTGAACGTCTCGGAGGAGGTGATCAACGAGATGGAGCGGACCCGGAAGGTGCCGATGGCCATCACCTGGTCCGCGCCTCGGGACGGCCTCGTCCTGCAGCGCACCGCCGTCGAGGGCATGAAGGCCGCGGCCGGCGACACCCTGTTCCGGATCGGCGACATCTCGACGATCTGGGTGCTGGCCGAGGTGCCCGAATACGACCTCGGCAGCGTCAAGGTCGGCCAGCCGGTCGGCGTGCGCATGCGCTCGCTCCCCGGGCGCGACTTCGTCGGCAAGGTCGGTCTGATCTACCCGCAGGTGAACACGCAAACGCGCACCACCCGCGTGCGCATCGAGCTGCCGAACCCCGACGGGGTGCTCCTGCCCGACATGTACGCCGACGTCGAGATCGGGACCGGCGCGACGAAGCCCGTCGTCGCGGTCCCGAACGATGCCGTCATCGACACGGGCGCGCGCCAGGTCGTGCTCGTCGACAAGGGCGAGGGCCGCTTCGAGCCGCGCGAGGTCAAGATCGGCGCCCGCGGCGAGGGCTACACCGAGATCCGCGAGGGCGTGCAGGCCGGCGAGCATGTCGTGACCGCGGCCAACTTCCTGATCGACGCCGAGAGCAACCTGAAGGCGGCGCTGCAGAGCATGGCGGCGCCCAAGTCCCCCGCCGAGCCCCGGGCGCAGGCCGAGGAGAACCCGGAATGATCGCGCGCCTCATCGGCTGGTCGGCCCGCAACCTCGTCCTGGTGCTGATCGGGACCGTCTTCGCGGTGGCGGCCGGTCTCTATAGCGTGCGCACCCTGCCGCTCGACGCCATCCCGGACCTCTCGGACGTGCAGACCATCGTCTACACCGAGTACCCGGGGCAAGCGCCCCAGGTCGTCGAGGACCAGGTCACCTACCCGCTGACCACCGCCATGCTCACGGTGCCGCGGTCGAAGGTGGTGCGCGGCTTCTCGTTCTTCGGGGTCTCGTTCGTCTACGTGATCTTCGAGGACGGCACCGATCCGTACTGGGCACGCTCGCGCGTGCTGGAATACCTGAGCGCGGCCGGCAAGCGGCTGCCGGCCGGGGTGACGCCGACGCTCGGGCCCGACGCGACGGGGGTGGGCTGGGTCTACCAGTACGCCATCGTGGCCAAGCAGCAGACGCTCGCCGAGCTGCGCTCGCTGCAGGACTGGGTCGTCCGCTTCGGCGCCTCGCGCGCCGAGGGGGTGGCCGAGGTCGCGGGCGTCGGCGGCTTCGTGAAGCAGTACAACGTCGTCGTCGACCCGAACCGGCTGCGCGCCCAGGGTATCAGCCTCAGCAGGCTCCGAGACGCCATCCGGTCGAGCAACGCCGACGTCGGCGGCCGCACGGTCGAACTCTCCGAGTTCGAGTTCATGGTGCGTGGGCGCGGCTACCTCAGAAGCGTCTCCGACATCGAGAACATCGTCCTGAAGACGGAGGCCGGCACCCCGCTGCGGGTGCGGGACATCGCCCGGGTCGAGCTCGGGCCGGACGAGCGGCGCGGCATCACCGAGATGAACGGCGAGGGCGAGGTGGCCGGCGGCATCATCCTGCAGCGCTTCGGCGCCAACGCCCTCACCGTTATCGAGGGCGCCAAGGCGAAGCTCGCGGAGGTCGCGAAAAGCCTGCCGGCGGGCACCGAGATCCTGGCGGTCTACGACCGCTCGCAGCTGATCGAGGCGGCCATCGACACCCTGAAGCACACGCTCGTCGAGGAGAGCGTCATCGTGGCGCTCGTCTGCATCGTGTTCTTGGCTCACCTGCGCAGCGCGCTGGTGGCCATCCTGATGCTGCCGGTCGGCATCCTGATGGCGTTGGGCGCCATGCATCTCCTCGGGATCGGCGCCAACATCATGAGCCTGGGCGGCATCGCCATCGCGGTCGGGGCCATGATCGACGCCGCCATCGTCATGATCGAGAACGCCCACAAGCACCTGGAGCGGGCGCCGCCGGGCAGGCCCCGGGTCGAGATCCTGGTCGAAGCGGCGGCAGAGGTCGGCCCGTCGCTGTTCTTCTCCCTCCTCGTGATCACGGTGAGCTTCCTGCCGATCTTCACCCTGGAGAGCCAGGAGGGGCGGCTGTTCGGGCCGCTCGCCTTCACCAAGACCTTCGCTATGGCCGCCGCGGCGCTCCTGTCGGTCACCCTGGTGCCGGCCCTGATGGTGCTGTTCGTGCGCGGGCGCATCATCCCCGAGCACCGCAACCCGCTGAACCGGCTGCTGATCTGGGTCTACCGCCCGGTCATCAAGGTCGTGCTGAGGGCCAAGGTGCTGACCATCCTGCTGGCGGTGGCGGCGCTCGGCCTGACCCTCTGGCCGGCCCGCCAGCTCGGCTCCGAGTTCATGCCGGACCTGAACGAGGGCACCCTGATGTACATGCCCACGACCTTGCCGGGCATCTCGGTGACCCAGGCCGGGGAGCTGCTGGCGACCCAGGACCGCATCATCAAGTCCTTCCCGGAGGTGGCTTCGGTCTACGGCAAGGCGGGGCGTGCCTCGACGGCGACGGACCCGGCCCCCACCGAGATGTTCGAGACGATCATCACCCTCAAACCGAAGGCGGAGTGGCGTCCCGGCGTGACGCTGGCGAGCCTCAAGGCCGAGATGGACAGGGCCCTGCAGTTCCCCGGCGTGTCGAATGCCTGGACGCAGCCGATCCGAGCCCGCATCGACATGCTCTCGACCGGCATCCGCACGCCGGTCGGCATCAAGGTCTACGGCACCGAGCTGGCCGAGATGGAGAAGGTCGCCCGACAGATCGAGGCGGTCGTGCGCAACGTGCCGGGCACGTCGAGCGCCTACGCCGAGCGGGTCATCGGCGGCTACTTCCTCGACATCACCCCGGACCGCGAGGCGCTCGGGCGCTACGGCCTGACGGTCGGGGACGTGCAGGACGTCATCGCGACGGCGCTGGGGGGCGAGAGCGTCACGAACACGGTCGAGGGCCGCGAGCGCTACACCGTCAACGTGCGGTACCCCCGCGACTTCCGTTCGGATCCGCAAGCCATCGCCACCGAGGTGCAGGTGCCGTTGCCGGCCGGCGGCACGGTGCCGCTCGGCGAGGTGGCCAAGGTGCAGCTGACCCGGGGGCCGACCTCGATCCGCACCGAGAACGGGCAGCTCGCGGTCTACATCTTCGTCGACATAACCGGGCGCGACCTCGGCGGCTACGTCGCCGAGGCCCGGGACGCGGTCGACAAGGAGGTCCAGCTCGCGCCGGGCACGAGCGTCCAGTGGAGCGGCCAGTTCGAGTACCTGGAGCGGGCGGAGGCGCGGCTGAAGATCGTGGTGCCCGTGACGCTGCTCGTCATCTTCCTGCTCCTCTACCTGAACTTCCGGCGCCTGACCGAGACGCTGATCGTCATGCTGTCCCTGCCCTTCGCCCTCGTGGGCGGCGTCTGGCTGATGTGGTGGATGGGCTTCAACATGTCGGTGGCGGTGGCGGTGGGGTTCATCGCGCTCGCCGGCGTCGCCGCGGAGACCGGCGTGATCATGCTGGTCTACCTCGACCATGCCTGGGACGAGCGTCGGGCCGCGGCCCTCGCCGCCGGGCGGGAGACCACGCGCGCGGACCTGTACCAAGCCATCATGGTGGGGGCGGTCGAGCGGGTGCGGCCGAAGATGATGACGGTCGTCGCCATCATGGCGGGCCTGCTGCCCATCCTGTGGAGCACCGGCGCGGGGTCGGAGATCATGCAGCGCATCGCGGTGCCGATGATCGGCGGCATGGTCTCCTCGACCGTGCTGACCCTCGTCGTGATCCCGGCCATCTACGGGCTGGTGAAGGAACGGAGGCCGACGCTTCGGCAGGAGCGGCGGGCCGCCGTGCACGCGGGCCTCCCCCGGGCCGCCGAGTGAGCGTGGCTGGACGGGCCGTCCCGGCGGCCGTGAGCAGACAGGAGTTGGTTATGAGCGAACTTTTCCGGCCGTCCCGACGCATGGTGGTCCTCGGCCTGGCGGCCGCCGGCGTACAGGCGGCGCGGGCGGAGGATCTGCCGGAAGTCGTCGCCACGAAGGACCCGAGCTGCGGTTGCTGCGAGGCCTGGGTCAAGCACCTGCGCGCCGAGGGTTTTCGCGTCCAGGTCGTGAACGCCCCCGTGAACCCGGTCAAGGCGAGGCTCGGGGTGCCGCGGGAGCTGGCCTCGTGCCACACGGCCCAGGTCGGCGGCTACGTGATCGAGGGGCACGTGCCCGCATCGGCCATCAAGCGGCTGCTGGTGGAGAAGCCTGCCGGCACCGGCCTCGCGGTGCCCGGCATGCCGGTCGGTTCGCCCGGCATGGAGGTCGACGGGGTGGAGCCCGCCACCTACGAGGTGGTGCTGTTCGGCCCGGGCGTGCGCACCACCTTCGCGCGATTTCGCGGCGGGCAGGCCGTCTAGCCGGGCATGGCGGCACGCCCGCCCTGGCAAGCAGGGGGCTTCTTGACCGAGGTCGACCGGACCGCCGCGGCATTGACCTTCGAGCGCGACGACGAGGACGAACTCTTGGCTTGCGGCGTCGGCCCGCGCATCGCCGTCGCCATCGTCAACACGAGCAAGACATCGGCCGGCTTGGGCCGCCTCGACAACGTCCGCCACGGGACGGGGGAGCCGAGGCGGCTCTTGCCGAGGGCCTCGGGGGCGGCGCCACCGTCGGTCTCGTCGAGCTGAGGATTGCGTGCGGTG
Source organism: Methylorubrum rhodesianum (assembly GCF_014199985.1). GTDB lineage: Bacteria > Pseudomonadota > Alphaproteobacteria > Rhizobiales > Beijerinckiaceae > Methylobacterium > Methylobacterium rhodesianum. The sequence goes on from NZ_JACHOS010000004.1 coordinate 168,035, forward strand.
ACGATCGCCATCCTGAGGCCTCGCCGCAGGTCAACCGGGGGCGCCGCGGCGGCACTGGCGGGGTGCCGGCCTTCCCAACGCAGGGCCCACCCACCGCGCTGTGGCTGGATGCAGGGAGCCCACAACGTCGCGGTCGTCGCGAGCCCTGCCGACATCTGGTTCGAACCCGGGGCACCCGAATCGGGCGACGCGCCGAGACAGCGGCCTTGGGACTGGGCGGTCGAAGCGCCGGCCGCCCTCGCGTGGGGAGCTCGGGCAAAACGGCAGGGTGGTGCCGCTAATCCTCGATCCAAGCGAGCTGCCGCCGGTACACCTGACCCTCGCCGCCACAGGACCGGCAATCGAAGTCGTGCCGCTGCCCCGTCCCCTTGCAGCTCGGGCACGTCACCAAGTCATACTGTGACCAGTCGTACCGGTCCGCCAGCTGCCGTTCCATGCGCCCGTCGCCGCCACAGGGTGGGCAGTCGTAGCCGTTGACCTGTCCGCTGCCGCCGCAGAGGCGGCACGGCACCTCGGCGTAGTCCGACAGGTCGACGCGCTCGGCGTGCCGTGCCTCGACCCGCCCGTCGCCCTGGCACACGGGGCAATCGAGGCCGTCCCGTCGCCCGCTTCCGTGGCAGAGGGGGCAATCGACCTCGTCGTATGCGGTTGGATCGATCCTGTCGGCGACGTGCCGCTCCATCGACCTCTCGCCGCCGCAGGCCGGGCACTCCTCGCCCTGCCGGCGCCCGACGCCCGCGCAGACGGGACAGGGCACTTCCTGGTAGTCCCTGGCGTCGACCGCTTCCGCGTGGCGACGCTGCATGCGACGCTCGCCGCCGCAGGCCGTGCATGGGCTCCCGTTGCGCTGGCCCAGCCCGTCGCAGACCGGGCAATCCACCGCTTGGTAAGCCGATACGTCGATTCGGCGGGCCTCCGCCGTGCCGATGTAGCCCTCGCCCCCGCAGGCCGGGCAATCGGAGCCGTCCCACGAGCCCGCACCCCCGCAGAGCGGGCAGGCGGTCATCGAGGCGTCCCGCAGGAACTCGTCCCGCGCCTCGACGACGGCCGCGGCGAACGTCGGTATCCGAGCCCCGGGCAGCGCCCGGGCTCCCTTCGCCGAGGTGGCGACCTTGGCCGCGAACTTGCCGTAGGACCGGCCGACGGGACCGGCCGTCGGCTTCGCGGTCGCGGCCCTGCTCGCGGTCTCTTCCAGCGCGACGATGTCCTGTTCAGCAAGGGCAACCGCGGCGCCGTGGGCCGCGGCGAACTGCGCGTTGGCCAACAGGCCGCCGATCTCCTCAATCTGTCGGACGAGTTGCAGGACGGCGAGGCTCGCATTCCGTTCGATGGTCCACCCCCGCACGCGCCGGTTGACGAGCATCTGCTTCACGGCCCGCACGGTCGCGAGGTCGACGTCGCGGGGCATGTACAGGCCCTTGTCGAAGTCCGTGTGGTGGTTTGGGCAGAGCCAGATGAGACCGGCGGGATGGTGGCTCAGGGTTTGCGAGACGGGCTCGATATGCGCGGCCTCGCAGTTCGCGCCGTGGCTGCAGATCGCGCAGCCGCAGTTCGCCTCAAGCTTGATCTCCAGGCGGACCTTCTCGGGCATGTGCGGACGCGTCTTGCCTTCCTTGACCGGCCAAGGTTCCCGCAGGAACTTGTCGAAGGCGGCGAGCTCGGCTTCCTCGTACCAGCGCAGCCCGTCCCCGGTCTCGCACGCGAGCTTGCGCCGGATGCCGGCCTTGGCCCCGTAGCGCGTGAAGTGTTCGAGCAGTTCCGGCGACATCCGCAGGCGGATCGCCGCTTCGACCTCGGACAGCTTCCCGTTGCCTTCGGGCTTGGTGTTGCTCGCCATCCGGGGGCTCTAGCGTCCGTCGAAACAGTCTTTGGCGTGCCGGCCAGGGACGGTCGCCCGCCGAGGAAGACGACGCGGCGGTCGCCCCTCGGCCCACCGGCTCGGGCCGGGCGCGCCCTTCTAAACTTGCCGGCGCCACCCGGCAACGACGTGCCCGGACCGGCTGACCCGATGTACGTCCGGGCCGAACGGCACCGGACGCCTGGGTCGACGTGCTGCCATCCCTGAAGCTGTCTACGCACTCGTCCCGCGGCGAAAGCGAGGGCCGCCTCGGTTCCTACTGGCCGAAGCAGGCGTACGACGGGCCATGGTGGCAGGTGGCGTGATCATGGCGCGTGAAGTGGTTGTAGAAGCCGCGGTCGTGGGCGAGATGCTCGCACTCGTGATAGGAGTAGACGCAGCCGAGGAAGACCGGGCGATTATGTACCCGGAGTGTCTTGGCGGTCGGTGCGAGGCCGGCGCTCGAACCGTGATCGGACGCCGCGCCGTAGGGCGGCGGTGTCATCCGGAAGCCGACGGCACCTGCCCCGGTCGGGACCAAGACCAGGGCGAGTGCGGAGACGTAGAGAACCCGTTTGAGCATCGCGTATCCCTCCCGGGTCGTTTCCTGCAGTTGAGATCCCCCGTCCGGGATCGAGTAACGCACGAGCGGCCTGAAACGGTTGCACACCCCTAGGGGGTAATCGGCGCAGCGGGTCGGCGAAGTCTCCGGATCGGGTGAAGTTCGGAGCCTGTCCGGGCCGAATGACCTCGTCTTGAAGGCGCCGCGCGCACGCCTAGACCCACGAAGGCCTCAGCTCTTGCCGACGATGGCAGCGCCCCGTCGATCGTTACCCCCATGGGGTACGTTAAGGGGATATCAACCGTGCCGTGGGAGGGTTCGCTGACGGGGACTGCGGGTGAGGGACCGGACGATGGTTGGAATCGGTGAAATGGCGCGAACGCTCGGCCTGCTCGGCTGCGGCCTGATCTCCGCGACGTTCGCGGCACCGTCACACGCGGCTGACCTGCCGCCGGCCGCGCCGATGCCGGAACTGCGCGGAACGCTCGCGCCGGAGGCCGAGGTGTCGGGCTTTTACCTCCGCGGCGACATCGGTTTCAGCAACCAATCCGTGGAACGGCTCTCCAACAGCCTGGACGCGCTCGGGACGATCGAGAAGGTCAATCTGGGTTTCGCGGGCGCCCCGCTCGCGGGCGGCGGCGCCGGCTACCGCTTCGGCCGGTGGTTCCGGGCCGACGTCACGGGCGAGTATCGCAGCGCCGCCGCGTTCACCGGGCTTGAGCGCTACCGCGACGCGAGCCTGCCGCTCGGGTACGGCACCGACGAGTACACCGCGTCGAAGCGTGAAGTGGCCGTGCTTCTCAACGGCTACGTCGATCTCGGCAATTGGTACGGCCTCACGCCGTTCCTGGGCGCCGGCGTCGGCGCGGTGCGGATCACGCTCGACAATTTCAAGGACACGAACGTCGTCACGCAGGGCCTCGCCTACGCGAAGGCAGGCTCGAAGACGAACCTCGCTTGGGCGTTGCACGCGGGTGTCGGCTACGAGGTGAGCCCGAGCTTCACGGTCGAGCTCGCATACCGCTACCTCAATCTCGGAGACGGAAAGACCGGCACGGTCTACAACTATGCCGGCCAGTGCGGGTCTTGCGAGGCGCTGACCTTCAAGAACGTCGATTCGCACGACGTGAAGCTCGGCTTGCGCTGGGCACCATGGGCCGCGACCGCTCCAGCCGAGCAGGCGCCGCTGGTGCGCCGGTACTGAGGTCGCGCGGTCCCGCGCGGCACCCGCACCGGTGGCGGGCTCCCCCGAGCCGGAACGGCGGCCACCACGCGGGCAGGATGGGGGTGCGTGCACGGCAGGGGCGATTGGCTTGCAGCCTCAAATCGCCAGGAAACGGCTTCGGACGCTCCACCGACAGCAGAAGTGTTCGTGCGTTGCCGATATTGGCGGCCTGTGCAAGGATTGGCCTGGGTACGAGAGGGTCTCTGGGTCCTTGGCAGTTCTTCGCGCAATGTTGCTTGCCGTGCTGGCGATGGCCGTGGCCATCGCCCCGGCGGCGCCGTGCACGATGCAGCGCCACGCCGCGGCCGATCACGCCGCCGCCGACCAGGCCGCCGCCGACCCGCATGCCCACCACCGGCACGGAGCCGGCTCCGCCGACGCGCCCGCGGCAGCGAGCGTCCAGGCGGACGGCGCGGACGGCCCCGACTGCCAGCGGCATGCCTCGGCCGGCCAGCACCACCCGGGCGGCCACGGCCACCACAAGCGGCCGGCCGGCTGCGCGGCCACCTGCTGCCCCCTGGCCTGCCAGGCGGCCGTGCCGGACGCGCCCTGGTCGGGCGAGGCGCTGACCCTGCGCCCCTCCGAGCCCATCGGCCTGGCCCAGGAGGACGGCGTCGCCCAGCCGCGTCCCCTGCGCATCGAGCGGCCCCCCAGGCAGCGCGCCTGACCGCGGCGGGCCAAACGCCCGCCCGCCCCCGCCCGCCGCACCTGGCCGCGCCCTGACCAGGATCCTGCCTCGCAGGCCGCGCCCGGCCCGGCCGGCTCAGCCGCGCCCGCGCCCCCCCCTCCCTGTCCGCCGGTCCGCGCCCCCGAGCGCGGCCGCCAGCCCCCGTTCGGGATCCGAAGCGATGCTCACCTTCCTCAGGCCGGCCGTGGCGCTCACGGCCTTGCCGCTCGCGGCCTGCGTGCCCACCGCCGCGCCGGACTGGCTGGTTGCCCCGGCCAACCCCGCCGCTGCCGTGCGCGCGCCGCGCTACTCCGCGGTCACCGCGGGCGTGGCGCGCTACGACGTGGTCGATCCCAAGGACTGGCGCGAGCTCAACCGCGCCGTGACGCCGAGGTCCGGCTCGGGCGGCATGGAGGGCATGGACCACTCCCGGATGCCCGGCATGAACATGCCCGGCATGGGCGGCAAGCGCGACACGGGAGGGCGGTGATGGGACCCACCTGTAACCAAACCCCGCCCGCCCACGGACTAACCCCCAAAGGGAACCCACGGATGACCGCGACCGGCATGCGCTCGATGGCCGAGACGAAGCTGCCGCTCTTCGGGGTCGCACACTTCCGGAAGCCGCGATGAGGCAATCGTCCCTGATGAGGGCGGCGTCCCTGTCCGGGGAAGCGGCCGCCGGCGTGCGAGGTGGGGTGCCGGGCGCCCTCGTCCTGCCTCGCTCCCGGCTGTTCCTGGTCCCGTGCGCGGCACTCCTCCTTTCATCCCCGGCCGTCGCCGTCGGGGACGCGCCCGCGGGCGCGTCCGCCCCTGCCGCGCCGTCATCCGCGGGCGATGCGGCTCGCACGGCGTCGGATCAGGCCGGCTATCGGCGGATGCTCGCGCGCGAGGCCGAAGCGCGCGGAGTGCCCCCGGCCATCGCCGATGCCGTCGCGTACGTGGAGAGCGGGTACGATGCCGGCGCGGTCGGCGGGGTCGGCGAGCTCGGACTGATGCAGGTCCGGCCGACAACCGCGGCCATGCTCGGTCACACGGGTCCCGCCGGGGCCCTCCTCGATCCCGCGACCAACGTCCGCTTCGGCGTCGCCTACCTCGCCCAAGCTTGGAAGCTCACGCAGGGCGATCTCTGCCGCACGCTGATGAAGTACAGGGCCGGTCATGGCGAGGAGCGGATGAGCCCGCGCTCCGCCACCTACTGCCAGCGGGTGCGGGTCCGCCTCGCGGCGACCGACGCTTCCCTCGCCGGGACCGCCCCACCCTCCTTCCCGGGAAGCGTCCGCGGGGTTCCCGCGGCGCGCCTCACGGAAAGCGACCCCCGTTCGGCAATCGCGCGGCGCCTGTGGGCCGAGCATGCGGCCCGTGTCCGCGGCATCGGGGCGCGCATCGACCGCATCATGGGCGGCGGCTGAGAACCTGTCGGAGCAAGCTACGTGAACGTCCGCCTCAGCCCGGTCCCGCCCGCCGTCAAACCACGTGCCCTGCCCGCCGCGGGCGGCGGCAGCTTGGAGGTCTGAACCCATGGACCACGGTCACCACGCGCACCATCCCCACGGGCACCGTCACGGCCACGGCGCGGCGTGCGCGGCCGGGGAAACCGCGACGGACCCCGTCTGCGGCATGCGGGTCGACCCTGCGGCCACGCCCCACCATGCCGAGCACGAGCACGCGACCTACCACTTCTGCTCGGCGGGCTGCCGCGCGAAGTTCGTGGCCGAGCCGGCACGCTACCTGGCGGCTGACAAAGGGCCGCCGGACGCCCCTGGCGGGGCGGTCTACACCTGTCCGATGCACCCGGAGATCCGCCGCGACCGACCGGGCAGCTGCCCGATCTGCGGGATGGCGCTGGAGCCGCTCACGCCGACGAGCGGCCCGGTCGAGAACGCCGAGCTCAAGGACATGAGCCGCCGCTTCTGGGTCGGCCTCCTCCTGACCCTGCCCGTCTTCGCCCTGGAGATGGGGGGACATCTGACCGGCCTCGTCGACCGCCTCGGCCTGCAAACCTCGAACTGGGTCCAGCTGCTGCTCGCCTCGCCGGTCGTCCTCTGGGCGGGGTGGCCGTTCTTCGAGCGGGGCTGGCAGTCGCTGGTGAACCGCCGCCTCAACATGTTCACCCTCATCGCCCTCGGGACCGGCGCGGCCTACCTCTACAGCGTCGCCGCGACCGTGGCGCCGGGGCTCTTCCCCGAAGGCCTGCGCGGCCATGACGGGGCGGTGCCGGCCTACTTCGAGGCCGCGGCGGTCATCACCGTCCTGGTGCTGCTCGGGCAGGTGCTGGAACTCGGGGCCCGCGAGCGCACCTCGGGCGCGATCCGGGCGCTGCTCGACCTCGCCCCGCAGAAGGCCTTGCGTCTCGGGATGGGAGGGGCCGACGAGGAGGTGCTCGTCTCGGCGGTGGCGGTCGGGGACCGCCTGCGCGTCCGACCCGGGGAGAAGGTGCCGGTCGACGGCGAGGTCCTGGAGGGGCGCTCGGCCGTGGACGAGGCGATGATCAGCGGCGAGCCGATTCCCGTCTCGAAGGAGCCCGGCTCCCTCGTGGTGGGCGGGAGCCTGAACACGACCGGGGGCTTCGTCATGCGCGCGACGCGTGTCGGGTCCGAGACCACGCTGGCCCGCATCGTCGCGATGGTCGCCGAGGCCCAGCGCTCGCGCGCCCCCGTCCAGCGCCTGGTGGACGATGCGGCGGCCTGGTTCGTCCCCGTGGTGATCTCCGTCGCCGCCCTCGCCTTCGTCGCCTGGATGGCCTTCGGGCCGGAGCCACGCTTCACCTACGCCCTCCTCGCGGCGGTCGCGGTCCTCATCATCGCCTGCCCCTGCGCCCTCGGCCTGGCGACGCCGATGTCGATCATGGTCGGGGTCGGTCGCGGCGCCCAGGACGGGGTGCTGGTCAAGAACGCCGAGGCCCTGGAGCGGTTGGAGAAGGTCGACACGCTCGTCATCGACAAGACCGGGACCCTGACCGAGGGCAAGCCCAAGGTCACCGCCGTGTTGCCGGCCCCCGGTTTCACGGACGCCGAGGTGCTGCGCCTCGCCGCCGCGGTCGAGCGTGCGAGCGAGCATCCCCTGGCCCTCGCCATCGTCCGGGCCGCGGAAGCGCGCGGCGTCCCGGGAGCCGTGGCGTCCGACTTCGAGGCCCCGACCGGCAAGGGGGCGCTCGGCACGGTCGAGGGACGGCGCGTGGCCATCGGCAACGGGCGTTTCCTGGAGGAGCAGGGGACGGACGTGACGCTGCTCCAGGCGCGGGCCGAGGAGGTGCGCAGCCGGGGCGCGACGGCGGTCCTCGTCGCCGCGGGCGGGAAGCCGGCCGGCGTCATCGCCATCCAGGACCCCGTCAAGACGAGCACGTTCGAGGCCTTGCGAAGGCTGCGGGAGGAAGGCTTGCGCATCGTCATGTTGACCGGCGACAGCCGGACCACGGCCGAGTTCGTCGCCAGGTCGCTCGGCATCGACGAGGTCGAGGCCGAGATCCTTCCCGACCGGAAGGCGGAGGTGGTCAGGACGCTCCAGGGCCAGGGCGCGGTCGTGGCGATGGCCGGCGACGGGATCAACGACGCGCCGGCCCTCGCCGCAGCGGATGTCGGCATCGCGATGGGCGGCGGCACCGACGTGGCCATCGAGAGCGCGGGCGTGACGCTGCTCCGCGGGGACCTGGTCGGCATCGTCAGGGCCCGGCGCCTGTCCCGGGCGACGATGCGCAACATCCGCCAGAACCTGTTCTTCGCCTTCATCTACAACGCGCTGGGCGTGCCGGTCGCCGCCGGGCTGCTCTACCCGTTCCTCGGCATCCTGCTCTCGCCAGTCATCGCGGCGGCCGCCATGGCGCTCTCGTCGGTGAGCGTGATCGGGAACGCCCTGCGCCTCCGCACGACGCGGATCGGCTGAGGCAGGGCCATGGCCTGCGCGCCGCCCTCCGCCGACGGGCCCGGCCCGACCCGTAGGGCGGAAACCCGGCGCGGGCGAATTCTGGGCCGTGCCCCCCTCCCTCCTTCGAGCAATCGCATGAGCCCGTGGAGACCATGACCACGCACCCGCTCGCACTCGGCGTCACGGGCGCCTACCTCGCCATGGTCGATACCGTCGTCCCTGACTTCGTCGAGGCTTTGTACCTCGTCGGTTCCGTCGCCATGGGCGACTTTCGGCCCCCGCTCAGCGACGTGAATTTCGTGGCGGTGTCCCAGGCTCGCCCGGGCCGGGGCGAGGTGGCCGCCCTCGCCGAGGCTCATGCCGGCCTCGCCCGCGGCTGGCCGGCCCCGGCGCTCGACGGCGTCTACCTGACCTGGGACGACCTGCGGGCCGGCCCGCTTGCCGTCCCGAACGGCCCCTGCGTCCGGCAAGGGCGATTCTTCGCGTCGGGATGCCACGACCGGCATCCGCTCACCTGGAGCGTCCTGAGGGCCAGCGCGGTCACCATCCGCGGTCCGCTCTGCGCGGGCACCGGGCTCTGGCGTGGAACGACCCACCTGGAACGGTGGGCCCTGGCCAGCGTCGACGAACGCCGGCGCGCTGGACTCGGACCCGATACGGCGGACGCGACGCTCCTCGCGGCGAACGGGGTCGAACGGTTCGTCCTCGGCATGTGCCGGCTCCATTACGTCCTCGCGACCGGGGTCGTGCCTTCGAAGAGCGACGCCGGCCTGTACGGGTTGATCACCTTCCAGCCGGAGTGGCATCGCATCATCGACGAGGCCCTGCGCATCCGCAGGGAACCGGGGGCGGAATGCCTCTACGCGACGCCCGGCGAGCGCGGCCGCGACACGTTGGCTTTCGTCCGCCTCGTCGCGGACGACGCACGAACGCTCGTCGTCGGTCCTGGCGGTTCCGGACCGGGCTGAGGGCGCTCGGTCTCCCACATCGCCCGGCCGGGAACGGCCGCGCTGCGGTGCGCGGCCGCCTGTGCCGTCCCGAGCTTGGCCGTTACGCCAGGCCTGCGGACGGGCCGCGAGAGGGGCGCCGACGAGATCGGCCTTCGTTCTGCCGGGAGCGCCCGCGGGCGCTCCCGGCAGGGCCGGACCTCCGAAGCCCATTCGGAGGTCGTCGGGCTCACGGCAAGCCGCGCCGCGCCCTTCCGCCCGGACAAACGCCGGAGCCTTGTCGCCAGGAGTACCCGTTGCTGACCCCGCCGATCATCCACGACCTGATCCATCGGACGTTGGGCCTCGACCACCCCCACACCCACTGGTGGATCGACCTCGTCACGGTCCTGGTCCTCGTCGTGGCACCTGCCTGGACCGCTTGGCTCGCCATCCGGTCGGGCCTGCGCTGGGCCGCCGCCCGGCGGCATCGCACCCGCGGGACGGCGGCGCTTCCGCCGCCCGCCGCGTCCCTGGACGCGGCGGGACGGCCAGGCGCCCGCCCGGCAGTGGCGGCGCGGCTGGAATCCTACGTCGTGCGTGCGACCTCGCGGCTGCAGTTCCGTCTCGTGCTCCTCTCCGTCCTGACGCTGCCGGCGGCCTGGCTGCTCCTTGAGATCCCCAAGCACATCATCAACCACGCCCTCGCCGACGATACGGGCGACGGTCACCCGAAGATGGCCTTCCTCGGCGTCCAGCTGGGTCGCGTCGAGCTGCTGTTCGCGCTGTGTGCCAGCTACCTGGCCGTGCTCACGCTCAGCGGCCTCGCCAAGTACGCGGTCAATCGGGTCCGGGGGCGCGTGAACGAGCGCCTCGTGCGCCGCCTCCGCCTCGCCATCGTCCGCCGCGCGCGCGGCGAGCGCTCCCCCGAACGGCGGGCCACGCTGGCCGCCGTCGCGGTCCAGGAGGTCGAGCCCATCGGCTATTTCGGCGGCAGCCTGGTGGTCGTGCCACTCGTCCAAGGCGGCACGCTCGTGACCAGCATCGTCTTCCTCCTCCTGCAGAACGCCGCCCTGGCGCTGGCGGCCCTGATCATGCTGCCGGTCCAGCTGTCTATCCTGCCGCGGTTGCAGGGGCGGTTGAACGCGAAGGTCCGCCAAAGGGTCCATGCCACGCGGGAGCTGGGGGCGCTCCTCACCGCTCCCGCGGACGCGCGACAAGCCGGCCGCGCGGCGTGCGAGCCCTCCGACCTGAGCCGGCAGATGCTTCAGGCCCGGAAGCTTGAGGGGGTGCGCATCGAGATCAACGACCTGAAGGGCCGCCTCAAGGGCCTCTACAACTACACCTCGAACCTCACCCCGTTCTTCTTCTTCTCGATCGGCGGCTACCTCGTCGTGCAGGGTCAGCTCTCGCTCGGCGCGCTCGTCGCAGCCCTGGCCGCCTACAAGGAGATCGCCCCGGCCATGCGCGAGCTGTTCGACTTCGCCCAGGACTGGTCCGACGCGAGCGCGCGCTTCGAGGAGGTCACCAAGGCCCTCGGGCCGGCCGGGCCTGGGGATCGCGCGACGGAGAGGTCGGCGCGCGACCGGACCGTTCGGGCGGCCTGAGCGAAGCCGGCGAGCGCCGGAGCCTCGCGAGCAGGCGTCCGGCCCCGCGCGACGACGCCATCCCGCATGGCCGGGCACCACCCTCACCTTCCGGCACGCACCCGGCGCGGCCGCTCCTACCGCAGCAGCGTCGCGCCGAGCTGTGCCAGCCCGCGCCCGAGGCCCGGCGCGATGCCGAGGCCCAGCGTCCCTGCCGTGCACAAGCCAAGTGCCCATGCGTAGCCGGCGCCGGATGCCGGCCCCTCGGCACGGTCCGGATCCCTGAAGTACGTCTCCGCGATGATGGCCGCGTAGTAGAACAGCGCCACCGCCATGTTGGCGGCGGCCACCACGGCCAGCCACGCGAAGCCGCCCTCGATGGCGGCCACGAGCAGGAAGACCTTGCCGGCGAAGCCCGCCAACGGCGGGACGCCCGCGAGCGACAGGAGGGCAAGCGCCAGCGCCGCCGCCGGCCCCGGCGCCCGCCGTCCGAGGCCGCGGATCGCGGCGAGGGCGTCGCTCCCGGTCATGCGCTCGACCTGCGCGACCACCGCGAACGCCGAGAGGTTCATCAGGAGATAGGCCGCGAGGTAATAGCCTATGGCCGGCAGGGCCTCGGGGGCCTGCCCGGCCGCCGCAACCCCCATCAGCACGTAGCCGGCCTGGGCGATGCTCGAATAGGCCAGCAGGCGCTTCAGGCTCGCCTGGCGGAGGGCCACCAAGTTGCCGAAGGTCATCGTCGCGGCGGCCAGGAGCGCGAGCACGGTCGGCCAGGCGGCGAGGCCGTCCGGCATCGCCGCCAGCAGGAAGCGGAGGAGGCCGGCGAAGGCGGCCACCTTCGGCACGACGGAGACGAAGCCCGAGGCGGGGGCCGTCCCGCCCTGGAACACGTCCGGGGCCCAGACGTGGAACGGCACCAGCGTCATCTCGAAGCCGTAGCCGACGAGGACCAGGCCGAAGGCCAGCGCCACCCAGGCCCGGTCGGCGCCGGCCAGCCCCGCCCCGATGGCCCGCAGGTTCAGGCTGCCGGTGAGGCCGAACAGGAAGGTGAGGCCGTAGGCCATCACCGCCAGCGCGGCGGCGCCGTAGAGGAAGTACTTGAGCGTCGCCTCCTGGGCCGGTCCGTCGCTCCGCACGAGCAGGACGAGCAGGTAGGACGGGAAGCTCACCATCTGCAGGAACAGGATGATGAGGCCGAGATCCGTGGCCGCCGTGAGCCCCATGCCGCCCACGGTCGCCATGAGCAGCGCGACCGGGTGGTGCGGTTCCTGCTCGCTCCCGCGGAAGTGGGACCCGAGCGCGAGCAGGCTCACCAGGGCGCCGGCCTCGATGACCAACTGGTAGAAGCCCCGGAACGGGTCGACGGCGTAGGTGCCGCAGAAGGCCTCGCGCGGCGGGGCCGTCAGCATCGGCGCGGTCAGGCCCATCGCGACGAGCAGGGCGAGGAGCGCGACGGCGGCGGGCAGGCGGCGCCACCGGCCCCGGACCCAGCCGGCAACCGGGACCAGCGCGAGGGCGCTCCCCGCCAGGACCATCTCGGGCGCGACGGCGCCGAGATCCATGCAGCCGCCCATCGCCTGCCCGCCGGTCATGGAAGGTGCGCCAGGGCTGCGGTCGTGCCGTCGAGCAGCGCGACGAGGACGGCCGGCAGGACGCCGATGCCGACCGCCAGTGCCGCGAGCGCCCCCGCCGCGCCCGCCTCGGCCGCCGTGAGGGGCGGCAGCGCCGGCATGTCGGGCGGCGCCCGACCCATCAGCAGGCCCGTCAACAGCCGGAGGTAGACCGCGGTCGTCACGACGAGCGCGAGGACCGCGAGCGCGGCGACCCAGGCGGAGAGCTGCAGGGCGGCGCCGATGGCCTGGAACTCCGCGATGAAGCCGGACAGGCCCGGGAGTCCGAGCGAGCCGAAGGCGAGCAGGCCGAACAGCCCGCTGAAGGCCGGCATCGCGCCGATCAGGCCGCCGAAGCGGGCGAGTTCCCGCGTGCCGGCGCGGTGCTGGAGCATGCCCACCAGCAGGAACATGCCGCCGGTCAGGAAGCCGTGGCTGACCATCTGCACGGCGGCGCCGTTCAGCGCCAGCCGGCGCACGCCCTCGTTGCCGGCCAGCGCCGCCACCGCGACGCCGAGCGTGACGAAGCCCATGTGGTTGACGGAGGTGTAGGCGACGAGCCGCTTCATGTCGGACTGCGCCAGCGCCGCCAGGGCCCCGTAGAGGAGCGATGCCAGGGCCAGGGCAACCAGGAGCCAGCCGAACCGTGCGACCGTGTCCGGCAGGGTCGGCAGCAGCACGGCGAGCATGCCGTAGCCGCCCATCTTGAGCTGGAGACCGGCCAGCACGACGCTGCCCTCGGTCGGCGCCTCGACATGCGCGTCGGGCAACCAGTTGTGCAGCGGCACCACCGGGAGCTTCACCCCGAACCCGAGGAGGAGGGCCAGGAAGACGAGGCCGCCCGCGAGCGGGGTCCGGTCCAGCGGCCGCGCCTGGACGATGGCCGGCAGCGAGAAGGTGTGGGGCTCCATGGCGAGGTAGAGGGCGAGGAAGCCGAGCAGCATGGCGAGGCTGCCGGCGCGGGTGTAGAGGAAGAACTTGAGCGCCGCGTACCGCCGCCGCTCCCCGCCCCAGATGCCGACGATGAAGTACATCGGCACCAGGCCGACCTCGAAGAACAGGTAGAACAGCAGCAGGTCCTGCGCCGCGAACAGCCCGATCAGCCCGGTCGCGAGCAGGAGGAAGAGGAAGGCGTGGGCGTGCGCCCGGTCGTGCTCGCCCAGCACGTAGACCATCACCACCGTGAGCAGGAGGGCCGTGAGCAGGATCAGCGCCAGGGAGAGGCCGCCGACGCCGACGTCGTAGCGCGCCCCGAGCGACGGGATCCATGGGAGCGACATCCGCCATTGCAGGCCGCCGTCGTCCGGATCGAAGCCGGCCCAGAGGATGAGCGCCGCGCCCAGCGTCAGCACGGAACCGCCGAGGGCGACGCGGCGGACGAGGTCCGGACGGTGACGTGGCAGCGCCAGCACGGCGAGGCCCGTGAGGAGCGGCAGGAGGATGGTCGCGGTGAGCATCGGGTCCAGTCCCCTCAGGGCCACAGCATCAGGGCGCCGGCGGCGAGCGCCGCCGCGGTCCAGGCGAACAGGCCGAGCGTGTAGAGGTAGAGGCGCCCGGCCTGCAGGGCGCGGAGCCGCTCGCCCCCGGCGGCGAGCCCGGCGGCGAGGCGGTCGCCGCCGCGCCCGAAGCCCCCTTCCTCCACCCGCCCCGCCCACCCGGCGGACCGCCAGGCCCACCCGGCCACGGCGCGGGCCCCGGCATCGAGCGCCCCCTCGACGGCCGGGACCGTCCGGGCGAGCCACAGCGTCCGGCGCGCCGGGGCCTCGGTGACGGCTTCCAGCCCGGCGGCGAGCCGCGCGGGGAGCGCGCCGAGCGCGGGCGCGCCACTCCACCCCCGCGCCGCGCCGAGACCGAGCCCGAGCAGTCCGGCGGCGACGCCGAGCCTGCGCCACCCCGCCTCGGTCTCGGGCGCGGCGAAGGGCAGAGCGGCGCCGAACCGTCCGGCCAACAGCCAGCCGAGCCCGGCGGCGGCGAGCGCGAGCAGACCCAGGCCGGCGCGCATCGCCCAGTCGGGTCCTGACGGGCCGACCGCGCCGCGTCGGCGCCCGAGGAAGGTCGCGGCCCCCGCACGGCCGATGTAGATTCCGCCGAGGAGGACGAGCAGGACGACCAGGGCCCCCGTCCCGGGGCCGTGCCGCGACGCCACCGCGAGGATTGCCTCCTCGCTCCGGAACCCGGACAGGGGCGGCACGCCGGCCAACGACAGGGCCGCGACCAGGAAGGCGGCGCCGGCGAACGGCAGCGCGCGAGCCAGCCCCCCGAGGCGGACGAGGATGCGCGTGCCCGCCCGTTCCTGCACGATGCCCGCGGCGAGGAACAGGGTCGATTTGAAGGCGGCGTGCGCCGCGAGGTGGAAGGCGGCCGCGCCCGGGCCGCCCAGTCCGAGGGCCACCATCATCTCGCCGAGCTGCGAGCAGGTGGACCAGGCGAGCACCCGCTTCAGGTCCGCCTCGGCGGTGGCGATGAGGCCGGCGGCGAGCGCCGTCGCGGCCCCGATCCAGAAGAGGGTGTCGAGCGCGCCGGGCGACGCCGCGAAGACCGGGTACAGGCGCAGCACGAGGAACACGCCGGCGGCCACCATCGTGGCGGAGTGCAGCAGGGCCGAGACCGGGGTCGGCCCGACCATCGCGTCGGGGAGCCAGGCGGAAAGCGGTAGCTGGGCGCTCTTGCCGACCGCGCCGGCCAGCATGAGGAGGGCCATCGCGGTGACCGTGCCGGGGCCGATCCGCCCGCCCTCGACGGCTCCGACGAGCGCGTCGACGTCCGTGGTCCCGACGGCGGCGAGCGCCAGGAGCCAGCCGAGCAGGAGGCCGACGTCGCCGATCCGGGTCATCAGGAACGCCTTGGCGGCGGCCGCGGCGGCGCCAGGCTCGGCATGGTCGAAGCCGATCAGGAGGAACGAGGCCAGCCCGACCACTTCCCAGGCCGCGAACAGGAGCGCGAGGGAGCTCGATAGCACGAGCGTCAGCATCGCGCCGACGAACAGGCCGAGCTCGGCGAAGAAGCGGGGCCGGTCGTCGCGCCCGGCCATGTAGCCGAGGCCGTAGAGGCCGACGCAGACCGCGACGCCCGCGACCACCGCCGCGACGAACCGCGTGAGCGGCGTCGCCGCGAGCCCGACGGTGAGCCGATAGCCGCCGCTCTCGAACCAGGTCGCCGACAGGGCGGCATCGGACGGCAGCGACGCGAGGCCGGCGAGCGCCAGGGCGACGGCGCCGACGACGAGCTCGCCGCCGCCCCGGGGCAGGCGGCGGCCGAGGCCGAGGGCGGCCGCGGCCGCCACGAGCGGCAGGAGCGGGACGGCGAGTAGGGCGGTCATCGCTTGAGGTCGGCGTAGGCGTCGACCTCGGCCGTCCGGCGCTGCCGGTACAGCAGCAGGACGAGGGCGAGCCCGATGGCCATCTCGACGGCGCCCACCGTGACGACCAGGATGGCGAGGATCTGCGCGGAGTAGTCGCCCGGCGCGGTGAACCGCCAGAACGCGACGACGTTCAGGCCGATGGCGTTGAGGAGCACCTCGACGCCCATCAGGATCATGACCGCCGAGCGCTGGGCGACCACGGTGTAGAGGCCGATGGCGAACAGGAGCGCGCCTACGACGAGGTAGGCGGTCAGCGGTACCGTCATCCGATATGTCCCCCATGCCGGCGGTGGGCGCCGTGGTCGGGCGCGGGCTCCGCCACCCCGTTCAGGGTCGCGCGTGGCGCGAGGCGGTCGTTCCGGATCGGCTCGGGCTCGGCGTCGACCGCGACCTTGGCGGCGCGCGAGGCGTCGTCCGGGTAGGTGGAGGGCCGGGCGAGCAGCAGGGCGCCGAAGATGCCGATCAGGATCAGGAAGCCGGCGCCCTCGAAGGCGACCATGTACTTCTCCATGAGGAGATGTCCGACCCGGCGTGCCGAATCCGCGTCCGGCACCGCGTCGGGCATCACCGGCCAGGCCGGCCGCAGGACCAGCATCCCGACGAGCACGGCCCCGACGCCGAGGGCGAGCCAGGCCGCGACGGGGCGCACGGGCGTCACCATCGACATGTCCATGCCACCCATGTCCATGCCGCCGTGGCCGCCCCCAGGCGCGTGGTCGTGCCCGTGGGCAGCCTGCCCGTGTGGGTGGGCCGCGCGCTCGCCGTGCCCGCCCTGGGCCTCGTGCGGCATGGCTTTCGCCGCCCCGTCGTGCGCCTCGGCATGGTCGCCGCGCGCCTCGCCGCCGGGCCGGGGCGGGTGGGTGCCGGAGTGGCCCTCGCCGTGTCCCGTGGCCGCGGTTCGGTCGCCGGCCTCGCCCTGCCGGTGGCCGTCCGGCCCGGCCTCCGCGGGCCGGCGCGGGACGAGCCCCAAGCTGGACCAGCGCTCCAGCGGGGCCAGGTCCATGCCGGCCATCATCGCCCCGCCCGGGTCGTGCATGACCAGGACCATGAACAGGATCATGACGAGGAAGCCGCCGATATACATCATGACCTGGAGCAGCCCGATCAGGTCGGCGGACAGGAGGATGAACAGGCCGGCGACCCCGATGAAGGAGGCCATCAGGAAGATGCCCGAGCGGAACATGCTCATGGTCGTGGTCATGCCGAGCGCGCCCGCGACCGCGACGAAGGCGCAGGTCGCGAAGGCGGTGAGCTCGAAGGCCGCGGTCATGCCCGCGGTCCCACGCCGAGAAGGATCAGGCCGCCGACGAGGAGCACGTTGACGAGACCCGCCGGGATCAGGGCCTTCCAGGACAGCGCCAGCATCCCGGCCGTCGAGAACGGCCGGACGCAGCGCCCGAGCCCCAGCATCAGCGCCATCAGGGCGTAGGTCTTCGCCAGCATCCAGGCCCAGCCCGGCAGCCAGGGGCCCGAGGGGCCGCCGAGATAGAGCACCGCTCCGACCGCCGCGACGACGAAGAGCACCCCGGCGAGCGCGACCCGCCACAGGAGGGCGGACCAGCCTCCCGCCGCGCCGAGCACGCCACCGCCGATGGAATCCGCGAACGGCTCCAGGAACGGGGCGCGGTAGGACTGCATCAGCCCGGTGACGAGGTAGAGGAGGAAGCCCATGGGTTGCAGGACCACGAACCACAGGTCTCGTTGCGCCGCGACGACGGCGACGGTCGACAGGGAGCCTGCCATCATGACCACGCCGACATAGGCCAGGCCGAGCGGCACGACGTAGGCGACGAGTTGGGCCACGATGCGGTAGCAGGCTTCCACGGCCTCGGGCGTGTTCGCGCCCCAGCCGGCGAGCGCCAGGCCGAGTACGACGAAGTCGACGACGACGATGACGTAGAAGAGGCCGACGCCGAGATCCCGGCCGATCAGCCCGGGCCCGAACGGGATGACCACCACGGCGAGCGCGACCCCGCCGAGCGCCACCGCCGGGCCGGCCGGCAGCAGCCAGCGGTCGGCATTGGGCAGGTCCAGGCCGCGCCCGAGGCCGACGGCGCGCGCCGGCCCGGCCTCCAGGCCCCGGCGCGCGACGAGGCGCTCGACCGCAAGGGTCAGGGCGGCGCCTCCGAGGAGCGCGGCCAGCACCGCCGCGGCGCTCGCGATCATTCCCATCGGAGCCCGCCCATGCCCCAGGCGTAGGCGATGCCCGCCGAGAGGAGCGCGATGAAGACCAGCATGTCCAGGAAGGCGGTCACGCCGACGTCGGCGAAGACGACCGCCCAGGGATACATGAAGATCATCTCCATATCGAAGGCGAGGAAGATCAGCGCGTAGACGGCGTAGCCGAAGCGGAACTGCGCCCAGGCCTGGGGGGCACGGGTCGTCCGCCTCGGGACCCGCACGAATGCGGCCGCGGCCAGCAGCGCGAGGCCGGCGCCCATCAGCAGCACCAGCGCCACGAACGCGTAGTCGCTCACGGTCGACCCCGGCAGCGGTTCCATCCTCGCTCCTCCCCTCCCATGGCGGCCCTCGCTCGCCGGGCCTCGGCCGCAGGACCGCACCGCCCATCCGCCCGGAACCGTTGTCGCGACCGACGGGGCGCGCCCCGGCCGGCCTGCCTCAATCTTCCTTGAACGCCCGCCGAACCTGGTCGTTGAGGGGCTTTGTCAGGTAGGAGAGCACCGTCCGCTCGCCTGTCCGGATGAAGACCTCGGCCGGCATGCCCGGCACGAGCTTGATCCCCTTGAGCCGCGCGACCTGGTCCGCGTCCGGCCTGACATGGACCTTGAAGAAGCTCGTGCCCGTCTTCTCGTCCGTGATCTGGTCGGCGGCCACGAGGCTGACCGTGCCCTCGATCTCCGGGGTGGTCCGCTGGTTGAACGCGGTCAGGCGCAGCACGGCGTGTTGTCCGAGCCGGACCTGGTCGATGTCCTTCGGGGCGACCTTCGCCTCGATCACGAGCGTGTCCGACCTCGGGACGATCAGCATGATGGACTCGCCCGGGCTGACGACCCCGCCGATGGTGTGGACGGCCAGTTGGTGGACCATGCCGTCCTGCGGGGCCCGGATGTCGATGCGCTTGAGCTGGTCCTCGGCCGCGACCCGCTTCTCGACGAGCTCGGCGATCTTGGCCTGAACCTCGCTCAACTCCTTTGCCACCTCGCTACGCAGGTCCTGGTCGACCTGGATCACCTGGAGCTCGGTCTCGGAGATCTTGCCCTTCGCCTGCGCGACGGAGGCGACGAGCTGCCCGTGCTCGCCCTCCAGGCGGGCGGCGTCGCGCTCCAGGGCGGTCACGCGCTGGATGGGGACCAGGTTCTTGCGCCAGAGGTCGCGCACGCCTTCGAGCTCGCGGTTGATCAACTCGGTCTCGCGCCGCTTGCCGGCGATCTGGCCCGTCAGGCCCTGGATCTCCTCCCGGAGCTGGCCGGTCCTCTCCTTCAGCTGCGCCTTCTGGCCCGCGCGGGCGTCCCGGCGCAGCTCGAACAGCCGGGTCTCGCCTGCGATGACCTTCCCCGCTTCCGGGTCGCTCTGGGCGCGGCCCCTGAGGACGGCCGCGAACGAGATCCGGGGGGCGCCGTCGCGTTCCGCCTCCAGGCGGCCCTGGCGCGCGGTCAGCTCGGCCAGGCTCTTGTCGACGACGGCGAGGTTGGCGCGGGTCACGGTCTCGTCCAGCCGCATGACGACCTGGCCGGCGCGCACGAGGTCGCCGTCCCGGACCCGCACCTCGCCCACCACGCCCCCGGTGGGGTGCTGCACCTTCTTGACGAAGGAATCGACGACGAGCGTCCCCGGTGCCACGACGGCGCCGGCGAGCTCGGTGGTGGCCGCCCACCCCCCGAGGCCGACGGTGAGCAGGGCCGCGGCCGCCAGGCTCAGGACGAGGTGGCGCCGAACGGAGCGGCGGATGTCCCAGGGGCGCTGCGCGCTCACGCCCGCGCTCCTTCCGATAGGGTCCCTTCCGTGGCGGCGACCACGCGCAGCGGCACCGCTCTCTCGGGTGGCGGGCGCTCCTTGCCGTCGCCCCTCGGCAGCCAGGCGCTCGCGGCCGCGGTCGGGCGCTTCAGGGCGGACAGGACCTCATGCTTGGGCCCGAAGGCGCGGACCCGGCCCTCCGCCATGAACAGCAACCGGTTGACCGCCGCGAGGGCGCTCGGACGGTGGGCGACGATGACCACGGTCCCGCCGCGGGCACGCACGTCCCGGATCGCGCGGTTCAGGGCGTCCTCACCCTCCGCGTCGAGGTTGGAGTTCGGCTCGTCGAGGACGACGAGGAACGGCGCGCCGTAGAGGGCGCGCGCCAGCGCGATGCGCTGGCGCTGGCCTCCCGACAGGGCGGCCCCACCTTCGCCGATGGGCGTATCGTAGCCCTTCGGCAAGGCGCACACGAGGTCGTGGACGCCGGCGGCGCGTGCGGCGGCGACGATGGCCGCGGAGGCCGCGTCCGGGTCGAAGCGCGCGATGTTCTGCGCCACCGTGCCGGCGAAGAGTTCGACGTCCTGCGGCAGGTAGCCGATGTGCCGGCCGAGCACATCCGGCGGCCACCGGTCGAGGGTGGCGCCGTCGAGCCGGACGCAGCCGCGGACCGGCCCCCAGATCCCGACCAGGGCACGGATGAGCGAGGACTTGCCGGAGCCGCTGGCACCGATGACGCCGAGCCCCTCGCCGGCCCGCAGCGCGAAGGTGGCGTCGTCGACGAGGGCATGTTCGAGCCCGGGGGCGGTGACCGTCAGGGCCTCGACCCGGACGCTCTCGCAGGGGGCCGACAGGGCGACGCTCAACCGCTCGTTCGGGAACGCGGCGAGGAAGGCCTTGAGGCGTCCCCAGCCCTGCCGGGCCGCCACGAGCGACTTCCAGTGTGCCACCGCCAGCTCGACCGGCGCCAGGGCCCGGGCGACCAGGATCGAGCTCGCGATCATGATGCCGCCCGTCGCCTCGCCCTCGATCACGAGGTAGGCGCCGACGCCGAGCACCAGGGATTGCAGGGTGAGCCGCAGCACCTTGGCCATGGCGCCGAACCCGCCGGCGACGTCCGACACGCGCCGCTGGGCCACGAGGTGGCGCTCGCTCGCCTCGGCCCAGAGGTCGCCCGTGCGCGGGGTCATGCCCATGGCGCGCAGCACCTCGGCGTTGCGCCGGCCGGCCTCCGCCAGGGCGTAGCGCTGGCCGGCCGCTGCTGCCGCCGCCCGCGACGGGCGGCGGGTCAGGAGATCCGTGACGAGGGTGATGGAGACGAGAAGCAGCGCGCCCCCCAGCACCGCCGCGCCGATCCAGGGGTGGAAGGCGAAGCAGAGCAGCAGGTAGAGCGGGATCCAGGGCAGGTCGAACAGGGCGGCCGGCCCCGGGCTCGACAGGAAGGTGCGGACCTGGTCGAGATCGCGCAGCGGCTGCAGTCCGTCGCCGTGACGCGCGGCGACGAGCGGGGCCTGCACCACGGCGTCGTAGGTCCGGCGCCCGAACGCCCGGTCCACGGACGCGCCGATCCGGACGAGGAGGCGGTTGCGCAGCACGTCGAACAGGCCCTGGAAGCCGTAGAGGACGAGAACGATGGCGGCGAGCCCGAGCAGCGTGGGCACGCTGCGGCTCGGCAGCACCCGGTCGTACACCTCCAGCATGAACAGGGAGCCGGTGAGATAGAGGAGATTCACCAGGGCGCTCAGCAAGCCGACGCCGAGGAGCGCGCCCCCGATGCCGGGACGCACCTCGGCCATCGTGGAAGACGGTTCGTCATCCTTGGCCGCCGCGGCGTTGTTCGCGAGCGCGGTTGGCTGCATGTCGTTCTGCCTCATGCGACGGGGCTCGCGCGCGAGGGCGCGGCGGCCTTCAGGTGCCGGCCGGGCGGCACGAGGCGCCCGGCCGCTCGGCCCCGCGCATGGGCGCGGGGCCGCACCCGGTCAGGCGAGCATGTAGTCGTGCTCCGGGCTGGCGGAGGCCGTCGCGGTCTCCTGGAAGATCAGCCTGGAGCCGTCGCCGGTGATCGCCGGGTCGTTGATGAAGGCGCCCCGCGTCGCGTCGTCGGCGTTCCACATGAAGTCGTCCTGGGCCATCTGGCTCCTCGTCAGGCCCTGGAGGAGGATCGAGCCGTCTCCCTGATCCGTCTGCCAGCTCACCAGGACGCCGCCCGAGACGTCGGCGACCGTCACCTCGTCCGGGGTGATGTCGCGGAAGGCGATGTGGTCGAATGCGCCGGGGCCCGCATCGAAGCCGCCCGAAACGATGTCGTTGCCGGTGTCCGGCCCCACGATGAAGGCGTCCGCCCCGTCGCCGCCGTTCAGCACGTCGTCGCCCCGGCCGCCGTCCAGCATGTCGTGGCCGGCCCCGGCGTAGAGCACGTCGTTGCCGTCCTCGCCCATCAGGTTGTCGGCCTGGTCCCCGCCGTAGAGCTGATCGGCGCCGCGGCCGCCCATGAGGTGGTCCTGCCCCGCGCCGCCGTCGAGGACGTCGCGCCCGGCATCCCCGGATAGGTCATCGTCCCCTGCCGCGCCGGAAAGACGGTCGGCGCCATCCTGGCCATAGTAGAAGTCGCGGTCGCCCGTACCCGCGAAGGCATCTCGGCCCGCCGTGCCGACCTTCACGTTGAACTCGTCGAAGCGGAAGGCGTCCTCGGCGGTCGTCTCGCTGCCCGTGCCGGGGGCGGACAGGTTGCCGCCCTCGTCCTTGATGAACTTGTCGGCGGTGACGGTCTCCGCGTCGGCGCCGGTCGGGCGGATGACCTGGCGGTCGTCCGTGAACATGAAGTCGTCCTGGGCGAGTCGCGACTTATCGAAGCCTTCCAGCAGGACCGAGCCCCGGCCTTCGGCGACGTCCCAGCTGATCCGCACGCCCGCGTCGGTGTCCTCGAAACGCAGGTCCTCGGCGTTAAGGCCGCGCACCGCCAAGTGGTCGAGGATGCCCGGGCCGCCCTGGAAGTCCCGGATCACGTCGTCGCCGCTGTCGGCGCTGATGACGAAGGCGTCGCCGCCGGGCCCGCCCACCAGGATGTCGTCGCCGGCCCCGCCCTCAAGGTCGCCGTGGCCGACCCCTTCGTCGAGGTAGTCGCGCCCGTCCTCTCCCCGGAGGCCGTCGGCCGCGTCGCCGCCGACGAGCACGTCGGCCCCCCTGCCGCCGTCGAGGTGGTCCATGCCGCCGTTGCCGACCAGGACGTCGCGACCGTTGCCCCCGAGCAGGTCGTCGTTCTCGCCGCGGCCCGCCAGGTAGTCGGCGCCGCCGCGCCCGAAGGCGGTGTCCAGCCGTTCCGTCCCCGGCTGGATGTCCGAGCCCGATCCACCGATAAACAAGCGGTGCTCGCCGAAGCTCAGCTGGGTGTCCGGCGCACCGTCGAGGGAGCTCCGATGCTGCGGTTTGTGCGTCATCTGGCGGGTCCTTGTGCCGATGGAGGGAAGCCGACGTGCCGGGCCGGAGGCGGGCACTTCGGTCTGTACCCCCATGGGGTACACATGACCCAAACCGCGCTTGCGGGCTCGTGGTTTCCGGTCTGCAAGCAATTCGAGACGCATTGCCGCAGTGTCCGCGCCGTTGGCCTGGGTAAGCGTCGTTACCGGTAGCGGCGGCGCCCGGTCGTGCCTGCGCGCTCCGGGGAGCGTACCCTGCCCGGGTAAGGGCCGGTCGGCAGTCCGGCGCCAGGGCAGGGCCTGACCGCCGTCCGGCCGCGCCGGTTGCCGCGAAGCCGGCCGTCGCCCGTCGGCAGGGCCGGCCTCGCTAACGGATCTGGCCGACGGGACGCGCGATGGCGAGCACGCCTTTCAGGCCGCTCCCGAAACGGGCGATGCTCTCGCGGTGACCGCGCAGCTCGCTGTAGGGCAGGTAGCGGAGATCCAGCTCGGCCACCCGCGAGAAGGCTGGCCGGGCGAACTGTGCCCGGACGTCGTCCTCCCGATTGTCGGGAGCGACGAGGAAGAAGTTCCGGGCGGTCCCGCCCTCGGCCCCGAGGGCCAGATCCAGCATGCGGACGATGCCGGAGTAGATGCTCGTCGTATGCTCGACCTCGAAGGCTGCGGCCAGGTCCTGGCTGGCCTTGTCGATCCAGATCACGTCGATGAGGCGGACGGTCTCGGCCGAGGCGGTCGCGGCCAGCCGCCCGGGCAGGCGTTGCAGGCATCCGTCGGAGAGCCGGCCCGCGCCGTAGGGCCGGTTGCCGTCGTTCGAGGCGATCCAGACGTCGAAGCCGAGCGCGAGGCCGAGGTCGCGCAGCCAACCCTGAACCTCGGTGTGGGTGTGGTCGGCTTCGCGGGCGGCCTGCTCCGCCTTTGACGCGGCGCCGGTCGCCTCCACCCGCACGCGTTCGAGGTTCTCGCGCCAGAGCTCCAGCGCGGCGGAGGTGTCGCGCTCCGGCAGCGGATACCGACCCGATCCCACGTCGAAGAGGAAGCCGGCGACGGCACCGAAGTCGTTCGACAGCAGCGAGCGATGGGTCTTGTTGAGGTCGAGGATGCCGCGCCGCATGGCGAGATACTCGTCCCACTTGCCGAGCTTCACGTTGGCGCCCGTCAGGGCGTTGTAGCCCTTCACGATGGCCGTGTTGAACGGCGGAACCCAGGTTGGGTGCAGGAAATAGAGCAGGTTGGCCGCGGCCGGCCCCAAGCCCTTGATGCGGGCCTGGTCAAGCGCTTGTATCGCGGACACCACGTGCGCCTCGGCGTTGCAGCAGAGGCAGGTTTCGAGGAAGCGCCCGAACGCGACCTGGTTGGCGCGATCCTCGTAGATGTCAGGGATGCGCAGCTTCGGCTTCCAGAGGAAGGCGTGGTCGGCACCTTTGAAGACCTGGCGCTGCTCGGCGATGGAATGGACCACCGTCTCCAGCGAGGAGCCCCGGTAGGCGTTGCCGAAGGTGTCGGCCTTGACCTCGTCGACGACCGCCTGGATGCCGCGTCGAATCGACCGGAAGTTCTTGATGCGCTCGTCCCAGAGGAACCAAGTGCGGTAGGAAGCACCGGCATCCTCGCGCCAGTGCCGGATGAGCTTGCCGACCCAGGCGTCGTCCACGTTCGTCATCGCCCCAAGGCTCGGCCGCGCTGCAGGGGACTTATGCCCCGGCCGGGTATCCGGCACCACAAGATCCGGCTTGGTTCGGCGCGGTCTCGTGCGATCCTGGGAGGGTGTCGCAACCGCGCAACGTCCGCGCGCCGGCCATCACGGCAGGCGGCCGAAGGGCCTGCCAAGCCGCGATCCGGCCTTCGGCCAGGACGTACGGCGTGTGAACGAGGTCCGCCCGCAATCGGGAGGCCCCCTCCCGATCCCTCGACCGTGCCGCTAACGCCCCCTGCCCCAGGTCGCGCAGGAGGGTTCATCATCGGCCGCTCGTACCGGATCGACGAGCGGTCCTCAGGCCGCGGACACCTTTCGCCGAAGCCCAGCGTGGCCGTCAGGAAGCGGGATGGCGCGCCGTGAGCGATGAGGCGTCGAACCGGAAGCCACCACGCCGTTGCCGTCCCGTGATCCGGGAAGCGGTCTCCCAGGTGGGTGGTCCCGTGGCCCGTGCCGAGGGGCCGGCCGGGTGACGCCGTCAGTCCGACGGCCCCGAACCCGGCCACGCGGTCCCGGATCGGGTGATGCGCATCCAGGTTCGGAATGTGCGGGGGCCCCGAGCGTGAGGAGCGCGCCGAGCGAGGTCGCGGTCGGCGAGGCCGGGGTCACCGGCCCCATCGCGGCGCCCCCGGAGCCGGGGCGCCCGGCTCCGGCACCGGCCGCGTCTCGCTCGGCCATGAGACTCACCCGGCCTGTACGGGCGTGTAGCCGGCCGACACGACCGCCCTGGCGACGGCGACCGCGTCCGTCGTCCCGCTGACCGTGAGCGTCTTCGTGGCCAAGTCCACGCTCGCCACCGCGCCGGGCAGATCGCGCGCGATGGCGGCGGTGACCGCCCGCACGCAATGGCCGCAGGTCATGCCGTCGACCCGCAGCACGACCGCGTCGGGCCGCGCCGAACCGGAAGCGGAAGCCGGGCGAGCGGTGAGATTGTTCGTGCAGCAGCACATTTGGGAACCTCCTCGGTTGGGATCCCCACGCAAATGGTCGTTCCCATGGTGGGAAGGTCAAGGGCCATCCCTGGCATTCGAACGGATTCTCTGCGGGACCACGAGATCGCCCGCACCGGAAGGCCCGCCTCGAAGGCCCCTTGACCTTCCCATTGTAGGAAGCCCCATCTCCGGAGCCATCGACGTTCGAGGGAGACAAGGATGGCCGCACAAGCGACTGCCGAAGGAGCCAGGGGGAGCGGGACGAGGTTCGAATTTCCGGTCCGGGGAATGAGCTGCGCCTCGTGCGTAGGGCGCGTCGAGACGGCGGTCCGCGCGGTGGCGGGGGTGCAAGCGGCCAACGTGAACCTCGCCACCGGACGCGTCAGCGGCGTCCTGGCCGCGGGCGCGAGCGACATCGCGGTCGCCGACGCGGTTCGCGGGGCGGGCTACGAACCCGTCGAGGTCGTGACGGAGCTGCGCGTTTCCGGCATGACCTGCGCGTCCTGCGTCGGCCGTGTCGAGCGGGCGCTCGGCCAGGTCCCGGGCGTTCGTGACGCCACCGTGAACCTCGCCACGCAGCGCGCGTCGGTGCGCCACCTCGGCGGGGCCGGCATGGCCCAACGCATCGTCGCGGCGGTCGCCGCGGCGGGCTACGAGGCCGAGCCGGTGCGCGACGCCGCGGCGGCCGGCGACCGCGAACGGGCGGAGCGCGAGGCGGAGATTGCGGCTTTGCGCCGCTCGGTGCTTCTGGCCGCGCTCGCCACCGCACCGCTGCTCGTCTTCGAGATGAGCGCGCACCTCTCCGGCAGCCTGCACGAGGCTCTGACGAGAACCCTCGGTCAGGGCATGCTCACGCTCCTGTCCCTCGTCTTCGCCAGCCTCATCCAGTTCGGGCCCGGCTTGCGCTTCTACGCCAAGGGCATCCCGGCCCTCCTGCGCGGCGCGCCCGATATGAACAGCCTGGTGATGCTCGGGACCAGCGCGGCCTACGGCTTCTCGGTCGTCGCGGCGCTAGCGCCCTGGCTCCTGCCCGCCGGCACGGCCTACACCTACTTCGAGGCGGGCGCCGTGATCGTGACGCTCATCCTGCTGGGACGATGGTTCGAGGCCAGGGCAAGGGGCCGCACGAGCGACGCGATCCGGCACCTGCTGACGCTCCAGGCGCGGACGGCCCGGGTCGTGCGCGACGGGGTCGAGACGGAGGTCGACGTCGAGGGGGTCCGTCCCGGCGACGTCGTCGCCGTGCGGCCCGGCGAGCGCCTGCCCGTCGACGGTACCGTGCTCGACGGCGCCTCCTACGTCGACGAGGCGATGGTCACCGGCGAGCCCGTCCCCGCGCGCAAGGCAACCGGCGACGAGGTCATCGGCGGCACCGTGAACGGCACCGGCAGCTTCCGCTTCCGGGCCACCAAGGTCGGGTCCGACACGTTGCTGGCGCAGATCGTGCGCACCGTCGAGGCGGCGCAAGGGTCGAAGCTGCCGATCCAGGCCCTCGTCGACCGGGTGACGACTTGGTTCGTGCCCGCCGTGCTCGGCGCCGCGGCCGTCACGCTCGGGATCTGGCTCGCCTTCGGCCCGTCTCCCGCCCTGGCCTTCGCGCTCGCCAACGCGGTCGCGGTGCTGATCATCGCCTGCCCCTGCGCGATGGGCCTCGCGACGCCGACCTCGATCATGGTCGGAACCGGCAAGGCGGCCGAGTTCGGCATCCTGTTCCGACGCGGGGAGGCGCTCCAGGCGCTGCGGGACGCCCGGGTGATCGCGCTCGACAAGACCGGGACGCTGACCAAGGGCACGCCCGAGCTGACCGACATCGCAGTCCTGCCTGGCTTCGACGAGGACACCGTGCTGCGGCTCCTGGCCTCGATGGAGGCGCGCTCGGAACATCCCGTCGCGGCGGCCATCGTCGCGGCCGCGCAGCGGCGCGGGGTCCGACTGGCGGAGGCCGTCGGGTTCGAGGCGATCCCCGGGTTCGGGGCACGCGCCATGGTCGAGGGACGCCGCGTCGAGGCCGGCGCCGACCGCCTCATGCGGCGGCGCGGCCTCGACCTCTCCGCCCTTTCCGGCGCGGCCGAGCGGCTGGCCGACGACGGTCGGACCCCCCTGTACGTTGCCGTGGATGGTGTCCTGGCGGCCCTGGTCGCGGTCGCCGACCCGATCAAGGAGAGCACGCCCGAGGCCATCGCGGCCCTGCGGCGCCTCGATGCGCGGGTGGTGATGGTCACCGGCGACAACCGTCGCACCGCCGAGGCCGTCGCGCGCCGTCTCGGCATCGACGCGGTCGAGGCGGAGGTGCTGCCGACCGACAAGGCCGACGTCGTGCGCCGGCTTCAGGCGGATGGGACCGTTCCCGTGGCCTTCGTCGGCGACGGCATCAACGACGCCCCCGCGCTCGCGCAGGCCGACGTGGGGTTGGCCATCGGCACCGGAACGGACATCGCGGTGGAAAGCGCGGACGTCGTGCTGATGTCCGGCGACCTGCGGAACGTCGCGAACGCCGTCGCGCTGTCGCGGGCGACCATCCGCAACATCCGCCAGAACCTGTTCTGGGCCTTCGCCTACAACGCCGTGCTGATCCCGGTCGCCGCCGGTGCACTCTATCCGGCCTTCGGCATCCTGATGTCGCCGCTGTTCGCCGGCCTCGCCATGGCCTTCTCCAGCGTCAGCGTCGTCCTGAACGCTCTCCGCTTGCGGGCGTTCGCGCCGATGCTCCAGGCCACGAAGGCTGCCGCTTCCTAGGCGCCGCCCCGGGGCCACGGTCGGGGACGGCCCCGGCCGGCGCGGGCTCGACCGCGGCGGCGCCGCGTCCTAGACCCGGAGGCGGTTGCGAAGGCCCGGCCCCGGTCACCCGTCCAGCGGAGGGCAAAGCCATGAACATCGGTGAGGCGGCCAAGGCCTCGGGGGTCTCGGCCAAGATGATCCGCTACTACGAAAGCATCGGCCTGATCCGGCCGGCGGCGCGCTCCGAGGCGGGTTACAGGCTCTACGGTGACGAGGACGTGCACGCGCTCCGCTTCGTGCGGCGCGCCCGCAGCCTGGGGTTTCCCCTGGACGAGGTCGCCGCCCTGCTTGGCCTTTGGCACGACAAGCGGCGGGCCAGCTCCGAGGTGAAGGCCGTGGCAACGCGGCATGTGCGCGACCTCGAAGCGCGCATCGCCGAGATGCAGGCCATGGTCCGGACCCTCAGCCATCTCGCCGAGCATTGCTCGGGCGACGACCGTCCGGATTGCCCGATCCTCGATGACCTCGCCGGCACCGCGCCCCGGTCCCCCGCGGGTCGTCCCGATAACCGGCGACGCGCGGAACACGCCTGACGGCATTGACGCGCAGGCGAGGCCGGCAGCCGCCGGACGACGGGGTCGAGCGACCGGGGACGCGGCCTTCGCTTCCCACCACGCCTGGGATCGGCCTGTCGTTGGCCGCTCGCCAGGCCAGCGCAGCCAGACGCGGTGCCGCCGCTTGGGCCCGTCGGGACGGCGTGAGGTCTGACGGGATTCGACCTCTCAGGCCAGGTGCGCCAAGCGGATCGGTCGGCGCGCGCCGGCCGCCGCGGGGCCGGCTGGCACGGCGGATGACGCTGCGCGGCGGGCAGCGCTCGCCCCGTCGCGCTCGGCGGCGGGCATGCCTGACATCGGGGTGACCCATGCCGGCTGCGGCACCGCCACGCTGGGGCGGACGCGGCGCCGGCACGAAGGGCAGCGAGCGCGCGGCTTGGGCCCCCTCGCAAACGCCGCACCGGCGAGGTCGCCGCGTTCAGGCGGCCATCTTCCGGCAGCTCTCGGCGCAGCGGCGGCACTGCTCGACGCAGGCTTGCATGTCGCCGACCTGCTCGCAGCTGCGGGCGCAGTCCTCGCAGACGTCGGCGCACTCGGCGCAGGTGTGCTTGTGGTGCGCGGTGCCGAGCAGCATGAAGTGCGCCGAGGTCCGGCAGATCTCGGCGCAGGCCAGCATCAGCCGGAAATGCTCGGGCTCGACGTGCTTGCCGCCGGCCGGGAGGCAGTGGTTCGAGGCCATGCCGAGGCAGGTCTGATAGCAGCGCAGGCACTCGTCGATGCAGGACTGCATGTCCGGGCTCATCTGATGCATTTGGCGGCTCGCATTGTTGGGGGTGGGGTCAAGCCTTACTATGAGGAGCGGCCCGCAAGCTCAGGCGGAGCTCGGGGGCTCGCGATGAATCAACATACCCTTTTGGGGTATGGTTCCGGGTTGCGGGCCGTCGCTCGGCCTCCCCACCAGAGGTGCACGGCAACATGTCAGGTTCCGAAGTGGACCACGGGGGCGTCCCGGTCGACCACAAGCAGCAGCTTCCGCGGCTCCGCCGCATCGAGGGGCAGGTGCGCGGCGTGCAGCAGATGATCGAGACCGGGCGCTACTGCGTCGACGTCGCGCATCAGATCGATGCGGTGATTGCGGCGCTCCGGCGCGTGCAGTCCGACATGGTTCGCGACCACATGCACGCGCTGGTGCAATCGTCCCTCGCCGGCAACCTTTCGGAGGCCGAGCGGCAGCGGCTCGCGGATGAGGTCGGCAGCCTCATCGCCCGGATCGTCTGACCTCCGCCAGGCGCCTCGCGCGAGGGCGCCTCGTTCGTGGTCGTCGTCCCCGCCTCCCGGCAAGGGGAAGGCGTCGCACCCGCCGCGGTGGCGGGGTGGCCTGCGCCCCTCGGTCCCGCCGCGGCCCCCGCACCCGCCTCGCCGCTCGGTCTTGGCTGGTCACCTCCGACCTCGCCGCCTCGTTCCTCGTGGGGCGAGCCTTCAGCCCCCTGGCCGCATCGATTGTCGCCTCCCGGCAACACGCGGCGAGATCTTGTCCTCCTCCAGGGATTATCGGCACGTTGGCTTTGACGCGCCGGCGCCGGTCCCATTACCCATAGGGGGTATCTTGGGAGGTTCGGATGACCGACACGTCGCGACGGGGCTTTCTCGCATGCGCCGCCGGGGCGTTGGCCGCGACGGCAACCCTGTCGAGCGGCGTCGGTCGGGCATTCGCGCTCGAACAGCGTAACGAGGTCGGCTTCCTCAAGGGCCCGTACAACCTCGCGTTCTTCTACCGGCACAACCAAGCGTACCGCATCGGTGCCGGGATGCACTTCTTCCACTCGAAGCAGCACGACCTGCTGCAACTCACCCGGTTCGAGGACCACGCCGCGGTCGACGCCCGCTTCGACAAGGAAGCGCAGGGATGGCTGCGCGACCCGCCGGCCACCGAGCCGGAGATGCCGTACTACTCGTCCTACGTCGACCGGGCGATGCACACGCTGTTCCGGACCATCGACTGGACGCACATGCATCACGAGCAGACTTACGACGTGATGGCGTTCCGCGAGATCCCGTGGGCCGAGAAGAAGGTTTGGACCGACCGCGCGGTCGAATACTACCTCGCCATGCAGACCCCGGGCGTGCCCCGCAGCGTCGCGCCGCTTGAGCTGACGATGCGGCGGGCGGGCATCATGATGAAGCCCTATTTCAACTACTTCCGGAACTTCTACCCGCTCGACCAGAGTCTGTTCTACGTCGCCCACTGGTGGCACCCGGCTGTCTACGAGGCCCAGATGATCGCGGGCAACCGCGACCAGGAGGTCGCTATCCGGGCCGTGCAGGACACCCTGTACCGGGACGTCCTCCCGGACCGGCCGGGCCGGATGGTCCTCTCGCGGGAGATCATGCCGCGCTACGCGCGGATGAGTCCCGAGAGCGCGAACATCTTCGACAACCTGCACATGCTCCACGGCATCGCCTACTCGATCCTGGCCTACAAGGGCTGGACGGTCGAGGAGAAGCGGGCCGAGATGTACCGGGTCATCGACGCCATGGGCTACCAGCCCGGCGACGAGGCCTACGCCCGCAAGTTCCGCGAGCCCCACCCCAGTTACGATCCGCGCACCTACCCGGCCTGGGTGCGCGCGCCTCAGGGCGCCATGGGCATGATCATGATGGACATGCTCATGGAGATGCTGCCGATGATGTACCCGGGCGGCCTCTCGAAGGCGCAACGGGCCGCAGTCATGCGGCAGATGATGATGAACGGCCGGCTCGGGATCGAGCCCGGCGAGGTGCCCGGCTCGCTCCGCGACGCCCTGATGCAGGTCGCCCCCGGCATGCGGATGATGCCGGGCGCCACCGAGCCCGGCGAGACCCCGGCCATGATGGTCGAGCACATGCTCTCCGCCTGGAAGGCCAAGGCCGCCCATATCCCCGACGTGCCCTCCATCGACATGTCCGTCGAGCCGAGCCTCGGCCCGGTCCGCGTTGCCGTCCGCTGAGGAGCCGCCCGATGTCGATGACCACGCGCGGCGCCCTCGCGGCCCTCCTCGCCCTCTGCGCCGGCCCGGCGCTCGCCGCCGACCACTCCAACCTGGAGGAGGGCCTGCCCATCACCATCGAGGATGCCTATCCGATCAAGGAGAACGGCCTCGAAGTGCAGTCCTACTTCCAGTACAACCGCATCCGGAACGACCCGCGCGACCTCAGCAGCCTGATGGCCGTGCCGCGGCTGGAATGGGGCGCCTTCAAGAACTTCCAGCTCTCGGTCGAGGCGCCGTACCGTGTCGGGACGGCGAGCGATACGGACCAGGGCGCGTTCCGGGCGCAAGGCTTCTACAACGTCAACCAGGAGGACCTGGTCCTGCCCGCGATGGCGGTCGCCTTCGGCGTCAACACGCCCTACGGGCGGATGGCCGGCGGCACCGAGACCGAGCTCAAGTTCCTGGCCACCAAATCCCTCGGCACGCCCGATCCGGAGGGGCTCTCGCCGTACTCGTACGTGCCGCGCCAGATCCACTTCAACGCGTCCTGGTTCCACAACTACGACCCGATAACCGGACGGGACGCGGAGCGGCGCGACCGTTACCGGGTCGGCGTCGCCTACAGCCAGCCGGTGTCGAACGACGTCGTGTTGGTGGCGGACGTCTACCGCGAGACGGACCGGGAGCGCGGCCGCGCGGTGAACCTCGCCGAGATCGGCGCCCGCTACATCGTGACGCCGCAGACGCTCCTGGTCGGGGCCGTCGGCGTCGGCTTCGGCGGCGACCGCCGGCAGGACTTCCGGGTCACGGCCGGCCTTCAGCACTCGCTGAGCTTCCCCTACTCCTTCGACCCGCCCCGCTGAGAGGCGGGTACCGTTCCCCCCGGGCGCGCGGCCTCCCGCGTTCCCGGGCGTGTATCCGCGAGACCGGAGAGTTCGCATGCGCGCGGAACGCCATGCCTGGACATCCAGGAACGCGGGACGAAGGCGCCGCGTCCGGCCAGGGGTTCGGGCGGCCGCGCGGAGAACGTTCCTGCGCATCCTGGTGGCCATCGCGGTCGCGGGGGCGTGCGGCGTCGTCGGCAGGCAGATCCTGACCTCCACGGCCTGGACGGGCCGTTACATGGGCGATCAAGGCCCACGCGGTACCCCGGGGCCGTAGCGGCGGCCGGTCCGGGCCGGCGCAGCGAGCGCCACGGGGTTGAGGGGCGATCCGCACCGGAGCGCGACGCGGGGCCCCGGCTGCAGGTCCCGGTGCGTCGATGGACGCTTGCGCAGGGTCGATCCCGTCGGCTGCCGCCGCGGACGCCTCGGATGCGGGCGTCCGCCATGGGTCTCCTTGTCCGCGCGGGCGGGACGGGCGGCTGGCGAGGCGCGCGGCGGGCGGGCGAGCGCGTGGCTCCGGCGCCCGAGCGGGCGGGACGCAGGAACCGGACCCGTGCGGGGGCGCTATGTCGCGCGTCCCGGATTCGGCCCGGGGCGTGCGCGGCGCTGTCCGGGTCGGCGCCGCGTGATAGGGTCCGGCCGGTCGACCAAGACGAGACAGGACCCAGCCATGACCGATCCGGTCTTCCGACCCGACATCCAGGATGCGCTGCTGCGGCTGCTGTTCGACAAGCACCGGATCAACCTGCTCAAGGTGCCACGGGAGGACCTGCAGCCCGGCCAAGCGCTCCTGCTGGCGGGGAGCGGTGCGGTGCCGGACGCGTTCGGGCCCGTCGCGCTCCAGAACCTCGTGCCTGGCCTGGTTCTTCCGGAGGTGGCGCGCGACGCGCGCCTCGCGGACGTCGACGCCACGTTCTCGGACAGCCAGGAGGGCCGGGTCGA
The DNA here is from genome assembly GCF_014199985.1 of Methylorubrum rhodesianum. Taxonomy (GTDB): domain Bacteria; phylum Pseudomonadota; class Alphaproteobacteria; order Rhizobiales; family Beijerinckiaceae; genus Methylobacterium; species Methylobacterium rhodesianum. The sequence continues at coordinate 201,696 of NZ_JACHOS010000004.1, forward strand.
GGGGGGTATCTTCGCGTCCTTCCTGGAGCGGTTCTGGCCGGGCGCGACCCTGCCGAGCATCTCGGCCAAGGCGGAGGCGAGCGGCGGGCGCAAGTTGTTCCTGCGGTTCTCCAAGGCCACGCGCGACGGCATCGACTTCGCCGCGCTCGGCCGGGCGCTGGGGCCGAACGCCCCGGACCTTTCCTTCGTCGAAGGCGCTGAGGCCGTGCGGATCTTCGCCGTCGTGGACGTGTACCGCTGCCCGGAGATCGAGATGTCCTGGACGGACGACAAGGGCCGCGTGATCGACGCCGAGGCGGTGGTGGCGGAGGCGGCCAAGCTCGGCCTGGGCCACAAGGTGCGCAAGGAGGCGGGCGGGCTGGTCAAGGTGGCCGGGGACACGGCCCTGGCCTTCGGCGTCCGCCTGATGGAGCTCGTGCGCCGCGACGACGGACCCGGGTTGCGGCTGCGCCTCGCCCATACCAGGATCGACGTCCTCGGCGGCGGGCCGCGGGACGGCGGCACCGCCGAGGCGGATGCGCGGGATTACAGGCTGCTGGCCGACCCCTGGGCCGGAGGGTTGGGCATCGGGATCAGGCCGCCGGCGTAGGCCGCCGGCCAGCTCGCGGACCCGGGCAGGGCGGGCGGGTCGCGCGTGATGGCGAGCCGCGACAGAGAAAGGAAGCGGCGCTCGATCCGCCGACCGTCCACCACGACGTCGAGGATCGCGCTGTCCCCGACGCTGTGGTCGTTCCCGAAACAGACGACCGCCTCGCGCACCGTTCCCGCCGGCTTCTCGCCGCGGGCGATCACGCGCCGCGACCCGAGGTCGATCCCTGGACCGGAGACGTTGACCTCGACATGCGCCGCGACCGGGATGCCCTGCCCGAGCCGCACCGTCGCGTTGCCGGACGGCAGGTCGAGCCGGTCCCTCAGGGAAACCGTCGCTCGGTAATGCGCGAGGCCGTCCGGGCCGGTGCCGCGTGCGGCGTCGGCCCGAAGGGCCACCTCGGCGAAGTGGCGACGTCCGGTGCGCGCGAAATACCGGGTCAAGGCATCGGCCACGGCATCCGGCGTGGCCCCGCCCGCCGGGACGCCCGTGACGGTCGCCAGGGCGAGCGCCGAGGCGGCGCGCAGACGTGCGTCCGGTGCGGTCAGGAGCGGTTCGAGGGACCTCTCCACTTCCCGGCGCTCCCGTTCCGCCACGTCGGACCAGGACCTTGTCGCCACCTCCCGCAGCGTCTCGACGGCCTGCCCGGGCCCACCCCACCGGAGGCTCGCGAGGAGGTCGGGAACGGCGGCACCCGCCAACCTGCCACGCTCCGCCGGTCCGGACCGGTCGACGCTCCGCCAAGCCATCTCGCCAAAGGGCCCGTCGCCTGGCTCCACCGAGACGATCAGCACGGGCTGCAGGACCTGGCGGTGGCCTCGCATCCGCCGGGAGTTCTGGCGCCGCCGCTTCTTGAACGAGACTGTCTTCGGTCCCCGCTTCTCGGGCAGCAGTTCCGCGATGACCCGCGCGTTCGGCACGTTCGGGCTGCCGACGACGGTGCCCTCGCCCGAGCCGAGCATGAGGATGTCGTCGAACGCGTGGAAGCGGCGTCCGTCCGCGTCGCGGACCGTGGCCGCCAGGTAGTCCGAGCGGGCGACGTTCAGCCGGTCGCCGGTGCGGACGACGTACTGCTTCCCGCCGGTCCGCAGGACGGCCCACACCGCGGGCTCGGCTGCCGCCGTCCCGGTGCCGCCCCTCTTATGCCGCTCCATGCAGAGCTTCCCCGCGCGCCGTGGCGACCTCGCCCTCGATGGCCCCGGGCAGGGCGAAATCGTCCAGGGCATGGAAGGAATAGCAGAGGCTGGCGACGGATCCGTCCCGGTGGAGGCTGTCGCGTCGCGCTTGATGCAGGCTCTCCGCGACCGTCAGGCGCTCGCCCCGCACCCCGGGCGCGCGGGAGAATGCGTGCCGGTAGAACCGGCGCGCGAATTCCGTGGCGAAGCGTTCGTTGACGAGGCAGTGGGTCGCGATCACGCCGCCCGCCTGCATGAGGTGCAGGTTGTCCGGGAAGTTGCTGTCGGCGATGACCCCGGGGGCCGCCGATGCGCAGATGTTCAGGAACACGAGAGGCTCCCCGACCAAGGGACGGGCCTCCTTCTGGTGCGGGCTGAAGAAGTCGGGCCGGACCTCCAGCCCGTTGTCGAGCACGAAGTAGTGCTGGCCCGCGAAGCTTTCCATGTGGCTGGTGACGTGCCAGACCGACCTGAGCTGGCCCAGCGCGCGGAACAGGGACGCGAGGTCGGCCACGGCCATCGGCTCCCTGTCCAGGCCGAGCAGGGGCGTGTCCTCCCGCGTCGTGCAGGCGGCGCCAAGGTCCTCGAAGACGGCGAAGATGCTGGCCTCGTCGCGTCGGGACACGGAGGTGACGCGCGTGGACCCGAGCAGGCCGACGGATGGCGCGGCGTCGTCCGCCTCCCTCTCTTCCTTATCAGGCCTCGGCGCGTGGATCAGCGGGGCCCGGCTGCCGAGGAAGCGCTCGACGTCGAACCCCGAGCCCACGCGCCCGTAGTGCAGGGCGTCGAGCGGGATGCCGGCCAGGTCGCTGTCGAACGTGATCGACCTGAGGTTCGGGTGATCGAGGTAGAAGTCCAGGTCGGCACGGACCTTGGCCCCCTTCTCGGGATCCGTATGGCGGAAGAGGTTGCTGAAGAGGCTCACGGCGGCGTTCTGGAAGGATTGCAGCCTCGCCGCCGACGCCGGGTCCTGGGCCTCGGGTGCCCAGGTGCGCCCGGCGAACTCGGCCAGGCCCTCGGCGAACGCGCGGACGGCGTCGGCCAGCGCACCGCGCAGCGGGCCTCCGTGGAAGCGCAGGCTGTCGAGCTGCCCCGCCCCGAAGACGCTGACTTCGGTCCTCGCGGGCGAGTGGTCGCTCGTGGACGTGGCGATGCGCATTCGGAACGCGCCGGCTGCGATCTCATCCCGCTTTCGGCGACCGCCATGCCGACGAGCCATCCTGACCGTTGTCCTCGTAAACCTCGACCGTTCTCTGGATCTTCGAAACGATGCGGTCGCGAGTCAAGAACGTGAATCGAAGCGCGTGCCTCCCGCCTTCCCGGGCGGTCGCCTTGAAGGTCAGCGGGTGCCCTACCCTGCCCTGCTTGACCCCGGGCGAGACCACGACGCCGTTGCCATCGGCGAACACGGTCACCGTCTCGGCAGCGCGCTCACGGCTCGCGATGCCCAGGAGCTGGTGGACCTCGCCGTCGAGGATGGCCGAGACGGCGACGCTCGCCCCCTTGCCGAGCCGCACGGCGGTCGTCGCCGTCCCCGTGCCCGGCGGCCCGAAGACGACCTGACCGCGCAGGGCGTCGGGTCGCGTGCCCGGCAGGAGACGCCGGAGCGTCGGCCGATGCAGCGGGACGAAGCAGAGCGCCTCGCGGCGCTCGCGCGCGCCCCGCCCCGCCGCCGCGGGAACGGCCCCCCGCGTCAGCGCCAACGGCGGCAGCGGAACGGCCATCAGGCGGTGAACGCCCAGGCCGAGGCGCGGCAGGCACAGCGCATCGGCTTGCCGCGGCGGAAGCAGGGCGGGCAGATCCATCTGCCTCATGCGGAAGAGCTGGCTTTCCAACCTGGACAGGTATCGTTCGGCCACCTCGCCCCATCCGAGCTGCCGCCCGGCGGCGAAATGCTGCGCGGCGCGCCGGAGATGCCGTTTCGCCCGCTCCAGGCGCGCCTCGGAGCCGTTCCCCGCCTCCGCAAGCTGCCGGCCGCGCTCGAAGTGAAGCAGGCCGTCGACGAGCCGCGCGTCCCGCGCGCCGCGGAAGGCCACGCCGTCGGGGGCCGGTCGATCCGGGTGGCGGCCCACGGTCCCGTCGCGCAGGTCGCCGTGCAGCGCCGACCAACCGAGCGGCGGACCGGGCCTGATATCGAACGCGATGCAGGCGTTGGCCTCCGGCGACGGGCGGAACGTCGCCAGCGACGTGTCCCGCAGAAGCTTGGACCAGTGGGCGAGGCCGCGGGCCCGGAAGCCGGTGGGCAGCGCGGGCAGCAGCCAGGGTGGCCCGAGGCAGATCAGCTCGTCGCGCGACCGATCCGGCAGCAGGACCAAATCGTCGTCGCCGACGATGGCGTACCCGGTCGACGCATCCGCTATGAGGTGGCGGCGGTCGGACAGGGTCAGCGCGACGCCGACGTCGTCGCCGCCCCGGTCGAAGGCCAGCCAGCACCGCACCACCGGCGGGCGGCCGCCCGCGACCGGCGAGGCCGCGAACAGGTCCGCCTGCGAGGTCTCGTCGAACGCCGTGGTCGACCAAGCCTCCATGGGCGCCTCCGACCGCCTCCGGCGCGGCTCCGCCGTCTCGGTAACCGCGATGCGCCGCGCGGGTATCCGGCCCTGCGACGGCGGCGACGAACGTGACGGACGTTCGCCGAATCGAGCGTACCGCGGGGAATCTTAAGCGGCCGTGTCGCCTACCGCCAAGGTCGCGGCGCGGCGTCCGCCGGATCGCCCGCGGCGCGGGCTAGGGCGGCCCGCTTCCTGCCCTGTGCCGCCCGCCGCGGCCCGAAGGGGCTGCCCGGGTCATGCGGCCCTCGTTCCGGCCCCCCGGCGCAGGAACGCGGCGGCCTCGGCCGCGGGCGCGGGCTTGCCGAACAGGTAGCCCTGCGCCTCGCCGCAGCCGGACAGCCGCAGCGCCCCGAGCTGCCGCTCCGTCTCGACGCCCTCGGCCGTGACCGCGGCGCCGAGGGAGGCCCCCAGGCCGGCGATGGCCCCAACGATGGCCGCCGTGCCCGGCTCGTCCACCGCCTCGACGAAGGAGCGGTCGATCTTGATCCGGTCGAGCGGGAACTTCCGGTTCTTCGTCGTTTGGGGTTGATCGACCTTCGGGCGGGCTTGACGCGTTCCCACTCCGTTCTACTCTGGTCGCGTGATCCTGACGTACCAGCAGAAGCTCAGCCGACCGCCGCCCAGCACCGCCTCCTCGCCGAGGCGCTGGAGCGTCAGCGCCTGCTCTACAACGCCGCCCTGTAGGAGCGCCGCGACGCCTGGCGGCTCGGGCGCAAGGCCTTCACCCGCCTCGACCAGCAGAAGAGCCTCACCGTCATCCGCGCCGACGACCCGGAAGGCCACGGCGCCGATCCGGTCACCATGGGCCGTTGGACGCTCAAGCGCGTCGAGGACGCATTCACCGGCTTCTTCGGACGGGTGAAGCGGGGGCTCAAGCCTGGCTTCCCGCGGTTCAAGCCTGCGTCCCGCTGGAGCTCTTTCGGCCTGCTGGAAGCCACCGGCCTGCGGCACGAGGGCGACCGCATCCGGCTCAAGGGCTTCGGCCGCCCGATCCGCCTCAACCACGACCGGCCGCTGCCGTCCGACGCGAAGATCCTGGGCGTGACGTTCACGCGCAAGGGCCGGCACTGGTTCGTCTGCATTACCGTCAAGACGAGCGAAGTCGTGGCGACCACGCCGCCTGCGGGCGAGGCGGTGGGCGGCGACCTGGGCGTCGAGGCGCTGCTGACGCTGTCCACCGGCGAGCGCATCCCGAACGTCCGCCCGTCCTCGCGTCGCGAGCGCGAGATCCGCGTCTCCCGCCGGGCCCTCGCCCGCTGCCGCAAGGGCTCGAACCGGCGGCGCAAGATCAAGGCTCGGCTGGCGCGTCAGTTGCAGGCGGTGGCGAACACGCGGGACCAGTACCTGCACCGCGTCTCGGCGCGGCTGACGCGCGAGCACTCGCTCGTCATGCTGGAGGACCTGCGCATCCGGAACATGACCCGCTCGGCCGCCGGGACGGTCGATGAGCCCGGAGCGAACGTCCGCCAGAAGAGAGGGTTGAACAGGTCCATCCTGGATGCGGGATGGGGCAAGCTCGTGCAGTTCGTCCGCTACAAGGCTACCAGGGCCGGTGGCGAGTTGATCTGCGTCGACGCCAGGGGGACGTCGCAGGAATGCCGGCAGTGCGGGGCGGTTGTGCCAAAGCCGCTGTCCCTGCGCCGCCACGTCTGCCCGTGCGGGCTGAACGAGCATCGCGACGTTAACTCGGCCGGGGTGATCCGCGACCGGGGTCTCGCGGTGAAGGCCGCGAGCGAGGGGGGTCAGCCCCTCGGGGGCGCCAACGTGGGCCGTCGGGCCGTGCGTCGTCCCGGGACGCTCCTCGCCGCCTGAGGGCGGCGCTGGAGAACGTCGGATGGGGGCATCAACCTCAAATGACGAATGACCGTGAATTGTTAAGGCATGCCTACGGGGCGTTCCGAGGTCGGCATCCCGGCGCGATTGTCCGCTGCACCGGCCCTGGGCAGGTCGCCGGCACGCCGCGCAGGCCGGGGCGATGGGATCGCGCGATCCGGGGCGCACCCCGGACCCGGCCTCGCTTGTAGGCATCGCGAGGCGCGACTTGCGGAAGCCGCCGCCGGGACCGCACGGCTCCGGCCCGCCGGCGAGCCTCGCGGTTGAGCCGACGGTGCGGGTCCGCAGGATCTCTTGGCGTCAGACGAGGATCGGCGCGGCATGGCCATGGCTGGCCCGTGCAATGGCCATGCCGGAATAACCGGTGCCGTTTCTCCCGTTCCGCCAGGTGTCGCCAACGGCGGAGGGCATCGCGGAAGCCCCGCCCCCGGCGCCTGGCCCTGGACTTCGGCGGCCCTGCCCCGGAGACCGTGACCGTGTCAGGCCCAGGATCCGTCCGGGCAACGCGGCGAGCCGCGGCCGGGACAGTCCGATGGGGCACAAGCATAGGGCGAAAGGCTTTCTTAACCTTACCGGCGTTCCCCGGGCGGCCATGGCCGGAAATGCTTGCCGTCGGCCGCCAGGTGCCGTAGGTATGGCCATGGCCATGTAAGCCCTGGCCGGCAGCTTCGTCCGGGGCTGCTGCGCTGCGGGCAAGGGGAGCTCACATGTTCAACGACCTTCGCTCCGCGGTCAGGCGCATCGAGGAGGATATCGAGAAGCTCGTCGAGGAGCAGAACAGGTCCCTGCGCGCCACCGCGTCGCGGCTGGCGCTCCTCTACCTCCAGAAGGAGCGCATGGAGGAGCTTCTGGCAAAGGCGGAGACCGAGACCGTCCCGATGCCCCTGCCCGCGGCGCCGGCATCCCCGCCCCCGCCAGGGAGGCCCGAGCGCGCGGGAGCGTCCTCCGTGGTCCTCGGTCGCGCGGCCACGGTCATCGTGGAGGCGCTGGAGCGGGCCGGCGAGGCCGGCCTGTCCGGAACCGAGCTGAACGATGCCGTCCGAGACGCCCAGATGAGCAAGGACGCGTCCGAGAAGGCGAAAACGCGTTTGAAGCGCCTCGGCCTGGTCCGCCACGACGAGCTCGCTCGCCGATGGTACCCGCTGCCCCGGGCGGAAGTAGGCGCAAGATGACGGCGGTCGGAGACATCCGGGCCGGCGGGTGCCTGAACCTTAACCAACCCGGCAAAGTCGTCCAGGCAACCTACACCGCGGGTGTAAAAACTCGCCGGAACATGGTACCATTCACCGTGGATGATGGAGGCGCGCGTGGCGGCCGATCACCTCAAGCAGGCCTGGACCCGTTGCCCGAACGCTCCGGCGGCTGACCGCCCGGTCAGGCAGGGGCGCGCTCGCGGCCCGCCCTTGGTTCGGGCCGACCCGGGACCCCAGGTCTCGGACGGGCAAAAAGAAACGCGCGGCCCATGGGCCGCGCGCTTTACCCTGAACTCGCCTCTCAGTGTCGCAGCTGCCGCGAGTGTCAGGCATCCCGCACCCTAGGGTTCGGGATCGGCCAGCCAAGGCCAACGGGTTCCTCCGGGAGGCTGCCAGGCCCCGCGGATCGACAGTCGTACCCTAGCCGCACCTGCGCGCCTGCGCAAGCGTCTCGTTGCGCCCGTCCTGGATCCCGTTGGCGACCATCGCCGAGGACCCGCCGCCCTCACGGCATGCGGGCCCGGTCCCTTCGCCTGCGAGAGGACAAGACCCATGGACGACCTGGATTTCGGTGGCCTCACCGGCGCCGACGACGACCCCGTCACCGCCGCCTTCCTCGACCCCGACTTCGACCGGTGGGACGGCGACGTCGCGCGTGCCCTGGGCCGCCGGGCCGCCGACTTCGACGGGCGGGGCCCCTCCGACGCCGACGACGCCGACCGCTGAGCGTCCGCACCGCGGTGCGCTCCCCTCCCTCGGCTCCGGCCGGGGGAGCCCCCTTGTCCAGCGACGGGCCGCCCTTGCGGCCGTCATGCCGGAGTTCCCCGATGAAGATCCGTGACCAGGAAACGACCACCTCCTCCCCCTCCCTCGACGATGCCGCCCGGGCAGCATCGTGCCGCCAGGTGCCGCCGGACGCGCACGGCCGGTGCGTGCCCGTGAGCGCCCCCTCCCCGCGTGCGCTGGCGTGCGTAGGCATCAGCCAGGCAGCCCTCGCCGTTCGCGTCGCGGACCTCGGCCTCGATGTCGTCCACATGACGCTGGCCCGCGACGAGAGCACGGGCCTGGTCGTCGCCGCGGCCCTCGACGCGGCGCGGCGCCGGCCGGTCGATGTCCTCGGGCTGTTCGGTGACGGCTCGGGCACGGCAGGCGGGCTCGGTGCCGTCTGGCCGTGCCTGGGCGTGCCGGAAGTCATCGTGGTGGACCACGCCGTCGGGTACCATGACACGGGCTTCCACGAGGCCGCGTGGCGGATGGGGATCCAGGTCCTGCACCGGCCCGCACGTGCACTGCCGGGACAAGCGCACCTCAACGCCCTGTTGGGCCGGTCCGGGTCCTGTCGCGACGGTCAAGGGCGAAGCGCCGTCACCATGGCGGCGCTCGTCGGCGCGGTGCATGCCTGGATCGCCGCCTGCTACGCGTCCCCGCGCGGTCGTGACGTGGACGCGGTGCGGACCGCGCCGCCCGCCGTCCCGCCGGGAGCGTCACGGGCCCACGCCTGGACGTTGCGGGGCAAGGCCGGCCGGAACCTGGTTGGCCGGATGGCGGCCGGCCGCCGCTAGGCCCGGCAGGGCCCTGGACCCGCCGGCGCTCGTCGGGCCCGAGCGTCCGACCCGGAGAGCCAAGCGCCCCCGATTCAGGGGCCGGTGTCCCTGCTCCGCGGCCCCCGGATACGGGGCCGCGGCATGCCCTCGCCTCGGGGCGCCAGCCGTCGGGGGCAGGCCGCTCGCATGACGCAACCGGCGAGCTGCCTGAAGGCGTCAATGTCGAGGAAACCAGGGCCGTGAGAAGGCGTGCACGAGCGTCGCCCTCCTCGTGGCAGCCATGCACCGCCCGCCACCGGCGCGACCGCGGCCCCGCCGGGCCCGTCCCAGCCCCCGGCCGGTCGATGATGCGAAACGCCCGGCGCCTCGTCTGCTCGTCGAGATGCACGTGCCCGCCTTGGGCGGCCCGGGCACGGGTCACGGTCCGTGACCTGGGCGCCTTCGCCGAGCCATGACACCTCCGCCAGGCGGGGTACGGGTCCGGTCAACATCGGTCGCGGCTCGGGCCCCTCCGACCAAGTCGGCGCGAGCCGGCCCGCGCAATCCGCCACCCAGCCTCCGGCCCAGGTACCCTCCTCGCTTACGCCGCGGGCCCGGAAGGACCCGCCGGCTTCCGCTCGCCCGACAAGGAGGAGGCGCGGGCCGGTGGCCGACCGGTGCGTGCTTCGGAGGGCCAGCTGGCCGACGAACCCGCCGGGCGCCGCGCCATGCTCGACCGTGGGCTCCCCCCCAAGCAGAGCCCTGATACAGGTCGCGGGTTCCGGGCGGCTGTGAGACACGCGGAGGGTTCAGACCCCGGTCGACTCCCGGTCCACGTCACCGCCCTCCCCGAGCTTCGCCGGACTGGGGCTGGGCCTGAGAGCTGCGCAATCCTGTGGCTGCCCGGGCCAGGTCTGGCTTGGCACGCGCCTCTCCCCTCGCGGACTCCTGGCCGAAGATCGGGGTGGCGGGTCGCAGCTTGTCCCTTTCACGACCGCCCGGACGATCAACGCGTGCTCCCGGGCGGAGCAGCACTCTGTCGATTCGGGCCGGCGCCACTCGCAAGCGGCGGTCCCGGCGGGCCCCGCTGGGGTGCCCGATCCCCGGCGGCGCGGCTCCGTCCCAACCCTCCGGTGCTCGCATGTCTCCTTCCGGCCACGTCCCGTATGCCTCGAACGCGCCCGACGCTTCTGCCGCCGGCATGCCCTCCGTCCCGGAAGGGGAAATCCGGCGGGCGATGCGGGCCGTCGTCGCGGTTTGTCCGCCCGAATCGGGCATGATCCTGAACGTGTTGCTGGACAACCTTCTCACCGCCAGCCGAGCGGGAGGCATCCTGCGGTCCAAGCTGCATGGCCTGGACGTCGGGTTGCGCAAGCACCTCAGGCAAACGTGGCTCGACGGGGTCGTCGTGCCGCTCGCGAGGACGCGCAACCCACTCCATCGCGCCGCCTCCTCCGCCCTGCCGCAACTGCGGGACCCACGGGACGTCTCCGGCCTCCTCGCGGCGGTGAGACAGATCGCGGGCGAGGTCCCGGAGCACACCACGGCGCGGGAGCACCTCGACGGCGCCGTCCGCTTCCTGGAAGCGCTCCCGATCCTGATGCGCGCGGTCGAGGCCCTCGAAGCCCGGACCTTCGCCCAGGGTGCGGGCCGCTCGCGAGCGGTCGGGTACAATTCGGGCGCACGCGACGACACGCGTGCCCGTCAGGTGCGGTCGGCCGCCCATGAGTTCCGCAAAGCGGCGAGGAAGGCGCTCGCGCCCCTCGTGCTGCGCCTGGCGGACGCCGTCTTCGAGGCGGAGCTCGGAGCGGTCCGGAGCGCCGCGTTCGCCCGAGCCGCGCCGGTCCTGCGGTCACCCCCGGTCGGCGGTCCGAGGAAGCGGGGCTTGGCGGGGCCACCCTGGCGCCGTCGCCTGCTCGACGGGCTGCAGGGCGATATCTGGGGCGGCTTCGGAGCGGCGCTGGAAACCGTGCTGCGGCGCCATCCCGGGCTGGAGGTCACGGAGATCGCCGTCGACCGCAGCGGCGACCTGTGCGGGCGGGCTCGGGCGGTCCTGACGCGGCACGGGGTCCGGTTTGCGGTCGCCACCTGCTTCGACCTTCAGGTCGGCTCGATGCGGCACAGGGCGGAGGATCTCGTCGGACCGGGCCACCGGGTCGACCAGCCCACCTGGGCCGAGGTGGACGCGTGTCTCGACGCTCATGTTCCGCCGGAACTCGACACCGCCTCCTTCCGCCTGATGCGCCACATCCTGCAACGGGACGGTGGCGACGGCTTCGTGCTCGATGCCTATGCGGAGGACCAGCTCGTGATCGCCTGCCGCGCCGGTGGCCGGCTTCCGGAAGAATTCGCGGACTGGCTCGTCGAGGCCGCAGACGCGTTGGGGGTGACCCTGAGGTTCGCCGCGGACGACGGTGGCCCACCGGTTGCCGAACTGGCGCGCGTCGGCTTCGCGTGGGCGGAGGGAAAGGAGCGGTTCTTCATGACGCGGTCGGCCGTGCCCGACCCGGGAACCGGCCCCCTGCCCTGAGCGGCGTGGTGCCACCACCACGCTCGCGCTCTCGACCGGCCAGCGAACGACGCTGCCCGAGAGCCTGGGGCGGATCGAGGCGCGGAAGTGGAAGGCGCAGACGCGTGGCCGGCGCACTTCCGTCGCCGGCGTGACGGCGGTCGGGCCCGGCAAGCGACCGTTCGTGCGGACGTCGTCGGCCGCGTGTGGGCCGGGTATGGCTTCGTGCCGGCCGCGAGCCCCGGTGGACCGGAGGGCCGGGGACCGACGCCGAAACGCGGCCTGCACGGCTCTGCGCCGAAGCTCTGGCGGCGTTCCTCTCGCACTGGCCCGAAGCCGGTTCAGCAGCCGGGCCGGCGCCGCTTTCCCGGGGCGGCATAGGTGCGTAACGCCGCGTGCTCGGAGCCGCGCCGGAGGCCGACACGTCGGCGCTCGCCGCCCGGCTGCAGACCAGGCACGGCCGCCCGCAAACGGCCGTTGACCGCACCGGACGACCCTGGAGCGTGGTCCGTCGTGAACGCCAAAAGCCCTGGATCGCCGTCAAGCTCGGTCAGAGTATTCATTTTCATTCACAAGCAGCAGCGCCGCGTCGATCACGTCGCGGAAGGCCGGCGAGCGTTCACAGGCCGCGAGGAGACGCCGCGTCCACGCTTCCGACGGGTGGGCGACGCCCGCGGGCCGCGCGGCGAGATAGGACCGTATCGACGCCTCTAGCTCCGGGCGGGGCCTCTGCTGACCGCGCAAGAGCTTGGAAATGTTGGCCTGGCTGGAGCCCAGCGTGCGGGCGAGCGCCTCCTGGCTCAGGCCGTCCTCGCGCCGGGCTCGTTCCAGCGCCGCCGCGATGGCGGCGCGCTCGCCGCCTGATCCGATCTTGCGTCCCCTCATGCTTTGAATGAAAATGAATATTCGGGGACGGCGTCAAGGGGAATCACGACTATGCTGCTCGAAGCGGACGGCGGCCCGACGGCTGCACGGCGTTCGCCGCCTGATCCAGATGCCGAGATCGTGCCCGGGGTGCGCTGGGGGCGGCCCGAGTGGGTGCCGAGTGCCGCGTTCTGGGCGGACATGGTCAGCCGCGCCAGCGAGCAGTCCGACGGGTTCGTCAACCGCGACGGGTCCCTGCAGGAGGAGGTCGGGTTTTGCCTGCTCGGCGGCTACGGCATCACGGCTGAGGTCAACCATGCGGTTCACGACCGGTTGATGGAGGCCGGCGTGTTCGTGCCGGGACGCCGCCCGGCCGAGGGGGATCTCGAAGCTCTCCTGCTGCAGCCGGTCCTGCTCGGCGGCCGCCCGGTCCGCTACCGGTTCCCGCACCAGCGGGCCCGCCGGCTCGCGGTCGCGTTGGGGATGATCGAGGATGACCCGCCGCCGACCGACGACGCCTTGGCATTCCGGCGCCACCTCATGCGGATTCCGGGCATCGGGCCGAAGACCGCATCCTGGATCACGCGCAACTGGCTGGGCAGCGACGAGGTTGCGATCCTGGATATCCACATCATCCGGGCCGGTCTCCTGATCGGCCTCTTCGACCGGTCGATGCGGGTGCCGCGCGACTACGAGGCGCTGGAGCGGCGCTTCCTGGAGTTCTGCGGGGCGCTCGGCGCCAGGCCGTCCCTGCTCGACGCGGTGATGTGGCGGGCGATGAGGAATATCGGCCGGGGCCCTGTTTGACGGCGGCCGGGAAAAGAGGCCACTGTCGTCTAGGTTCGCGCCCAGGGATCGCGATGTCAGGCGGTAGCAAGTCCAGCACACGCAGGGGCCCGCGTCTGGGGCCGGGTACGTCGTCACCCGTGTCGCCTTCGGGGCGGGAGGGCCAGGGCGGTGGGGCAGGGCTCGGTGGGGGCGCGGACCCTTGCAACCTGCGCTACGACACCGACCTGACGGGGGTGCGGGCCCCTGCGGTGGTGACGGTCCGCGAGCGGGACGTCCTCGACGTGACCTTGCACCGGGAGGATCCCTTCGAGACGGCCGTGTGCCGCACGCGGCCCGCGGCCGACATCGTCGGCTCGCTCGCGGGCATGGAGGGCTTGGACCAACTCCTCGGCTGCCTGCGCGCCGGACATCTGTACGAGGCCCGCGTCATCGAGGTCGATCGCACCCGCTGTCGCGTCTTGGTCGAGCGGGTGACGCGTTGATCGTCGCCGGCGGCTGCTACCTGGAAGTTTGTGCCGTCCCGCGTTGGAGGCGCCTCTTCGGGTCCGGAGGGCGGGCCGCCGCATCGGTCGGCCGGCTCTCGCCCGGAACCGAACTCCATACCTATGCCCACCGGGGGTGGGTCTCGGACGTCCGGAGCTCGATGCACGCGTTCGGTGTGGGCGCGACCGTCCAACCCATCGACGAGAGAATCTCGTTCTCCTACTTCCATCCCCTCTCGCCCGCGTTGCTCGAACCGGCCGTACCCGCTGCGCAACCTGTCCTGACCGTGTCCGGCGACGTGGTGCTTCGGTTCGGCTTCGTGGAAGGCGACGCCGTCGTCTCCGCGCGGCGCGCCGTCCACGATCCGCAGACCGGCCATGCGGCGAGCCCCTTCCGCGCTAATGGCTCCCGGGCCGAGCGGCTCGCCGTCGTGCTGAACCAGGGCGAGGCAGAGGCCGCGACCGGCGCGGCGGGCGACGACGTGGGCACCGCGCTTCTCGCCGCGCACGACGCCGAGATCGTCGTCGTCAAGCGCGGGTGCGAGGGCGCGCGCGTGTTCCGGGTCGGGGGCATGCCGGCCGACATCCCGGCATACCGCTCGGAGCGCGTGTTCAAGATCGGGTCGGGCGACGTGTTCAGCGCGGCCTTCGCGCACCATTGGGGCGAGCGCGGGCTGGACGCCGTCGACGCCGCGGACCTGGCCTCACGCAGCGTCGCGCACTTCGTCGACTACCACGCGCTGCCCCTGCCCCCCGCCGCCGAGCTCGCGTCCCAGTCTGCCCTGCCCGCTGGCCGGCGTCCGGGCCTGATCTACCTGGCGGGACCCTTCTTCGATCTCGCGCAGCGTTGGCTCGTCGAGGAGGCGCTCGAACGGCTCCAGGCACTGGGCGCGCCGGTGTTCTCCCCCTTGCACGAGGTCGGTACGGGCCGTCCGGCCCAGGAAACCGCGGCTGCCGATCTCGAAGGCCTGGACCGCTGCGCCGCGCTGCTCGCGCTGCTCGACGGCGCCGATCCGGGCACCCTGTTCGAGGTCGGGTACGCGCGCGCCCGCGGCAAGCCCGTCGTCGTCCTTGCCGAGCGCCTCGACGACCCGAACCTGACGATGCTCGTCGGCACCGGCTGCCGGGTCGCTCGCGACCTCACATCCGCGCTCTACCAGGCGGCCTGGGCCGCCATGGAATGAGGGCGCTCCTGCTCTCGGGCGGCCTCGACTCGGCGGCCATCGCCGCCTGGCAGAGGCCGGACGTCTGCCTCACGGTCGATTACGGACAGAGGCCGGCCAAGGGCGAGATCGCCGCGGCGGACTCGGTCGCGCGCGAGCTGGGACTTCGCCACGAGATCGCGCGGGTCGACCTGTCGGCCCTTGGCCTTGGCCCGCTCGCGGGGCGCGCGGCCTCGGATCTGGCGCGCGCGCCCGAGTGGTGGCCTTACCGCAACCAGATGCTGGTGACGCTCGCCGGCATGCGGTTCGTGGCCGAGGGACTGACCGAGATCCTGCTCGGGGCGATCAGGACGGATGTTCATGCCGACGGTCGCGCTCCCTTCCTGCGGACCGTCGACCGGCTGATGCACCTGCAGGAGGGAGGCGTCCGGGTCATGGCCCCCGCGCGCCACCTTTCGGCCCTGGAGCTTGTCAGGCGGTCGGGGATCCCCCGTTCACTCCTGGGTGCCACCTTCTCCTGCCATGTCATGGAATACGCCTGCGGTCGGTGCCGTGGCTGCGAGAAGCACCAGGAAACGCTGGCGCGCATCGATGGCGGCCGGGCCCGCGCCGGCACCGCGGCCCGGGCGTCCGCGGCGACGGGAGGTTGAGTCATGTCGGGAGGACCCCCGGGCCGGCGAGGGCGGGCTCCGCGGCGATTGCAGCAGTCCGGCGACGGTTGCGACCTCCACCTCACCGTCGACCTGATAGGGGTGCGTCGTGAGGCGGCGGACCGGGTACGCGAGGGCGACGACCTGCGGATCGAGCTTGTCCACGAGGGGGCCGCGGTCGGCGCGATCTGCCGGAACGGCGAGGGCGCCGTGGTGGGCGCCCTCGCCGCGTTCCCGGGTCTGACGCGGCTTCTCGACTGCCTCGCGCGGGAGGTGCCCTTCGTCGCCCATGTCGAGGAGGTCTCGTCGACGCGGTGCGTGGTGACGGTGTCGAGGACCGACCCATGATCATCGTGGGCGGCAGTTACCGGGAGGTCTGCGCTTACCCGGAATGGGACCGGATTTACGGTTCCGGTGGCCGGGCCGCCGTGGCCGTGAGCGGGCTCGCGCCCGGCTCCGTGCTGCACACCTACGCCTACTCGGGTTGGGCGGCGGACGTACGCGCGACCATGGCGTCGTTCGGCGTCCGTGCCGAAGTGGTCGAGATCGAGAAGGAACTCGTCTTCGAGTACTACCATCCCCTGAGCAAGGAGCCCGTGCCCAAGGCGTCGGCCGGTCTGCCCCGCATCACGGTCTCCGGGGAGGTCGTGCTGAGCTTCGGGATGCTGGAGGGGCCGGCCACGGTCGTGGCCGGCCGGGCCGTCCACGACCCGCAGTCGGACAGTCCCGAGGCGGCCTTCTCGGCGTCAGGGTCGCGGGCGGGCGAGCTGGCATACGTGGTGAGGGACTACATGCTCGCTGCGGCGGATTCGTCGCAGGAGGCGATGGATGTGGCGACACGCATCATGGCCGATGAGGGCGCCTCGGTCGTTGTCGCCCGCCACGCCATCGGCGGCGCCAGCGTCTATGTCGGTGACACGAAGCCGCGGCTGGTTCCGGCCTACATATCGGACACGTGGTTCAAGATCGGCTCCGGCGACGTGTTCTGCGCCGCCTTCGCGCACTACTGGGGCGAGCGCCGGCTCGACCCCGTCGAGGCCGCCGACCTGGCATCGCGCAGCGTCGCCCATTTCAACGACGGTCATCGCCTGCCTCTCCCGGCGCCGCATGCCTTGAGCGCTCTCGTGCCGCAGCCGGACACGGCGCATGGGGGGCGGGTCTTTCTTTCGGGACCGGCGGCGACGCTGCCTCAACGTTGGCTCCTCGACCAGGCACGGTGGTGGCTTCTTGATCTCGGGAGCGAGGTGTTCTCGCCGTTCCATGAGTACGGCGAGCGGCTTGCCGCGAGCGCCGGTCCCGCGCTCGCCGGACTGAGGGCCTGCACGGCTGTCCTCGCGCTTGCGGATGGCGGCGACCCGGGAACGAGCGCCGTCATCGGGCACGCCCGGGCCGTCGGGGTTCCGGTGGTCGTCCTGGCGGAAGCGGTGGCTGCGACGGACCTCGCGGTGCACGCGGGCATGTCGTGCGAGATCGCCCGCGACTTCACGACCGCCCTGTACCGCGCGCACCTGGCCGGAATGCGCTGACCCGACCGGACATCGTCGATGAGACCTCCGACCCGACCCCCTCCCAAACCGCTCCGTGGCGTCTCGGCGGAGCCGGTCCAGCCGCGTGGCCCAGCTTCGGCCGCGGACACCGTGGAGCGTCTCAAGTCGGCGCAGGAGACCTGGCAATCCTTCCAGGACTTCCTGGACCGGCGCATGCACTCGCGCTGGGTCTTTCGGGGCTGCGCGTCCCGCGAATTCCTATGTGTGCCGAGCGCGGGCCGCACGCCGAACCACGACCCGCTGTTCGAGGAGCACCTGTTCCGCGCCTTCAAGCGCGAGGCACGGTTGCACGTCTCGCTGCCGGGGGCGACCGATTGGGACTGGTTGGCCCTGGGGCAGCATTTCGGGCTGCCGACGCGCCTCCTGGACTGGACGACCAACCCACTCGTCGCGTGCTTCTTCGCGGTCTCCAGCGACCCCTTGGACGCCGATGCCGTGATCTACGCCTATCCGGTGGACGACACGCTCGTCATAAATCCGGAGGGCGGACCGGGCCCGTTCGAGATCGACCGCGTGGGGTTCCTGCTCCCGACCACGACGGCCCCGAGGATCGCGAGCCAGCGCGGGTTGTTCTCCGTCCATCCCAGGCCCAGCGAACCCTGGATGCCGAGCGGACTGGCTGAAAACAGCTTCGTCATACCGCGAGGGGTCCGGTCGCGCTTCCAGCGCAAGCTCTTCAGCCTCGGCATCGATGCGGCCCATATCTGGGCTAGCCTTGAGGGCGTATGTCTCTCGCTGAGCTGGCAGTATCGGCAGCGTCTCGGCATTGGCGCCGCCGTGTTCTGAGGAGGTTGCATGCCGGGCCCTGACGCAGCAAGCACGGATGCGGCTGTCCTCCAGGCCGTCGCAACGGCCGTGCGAGAGATCGACCTGACCGGGACCGAAGCCTGGGGGGACCTGGGCGCGCTGTCGGCGCACACGCACGTCGACTCCGTCGAGGTCTTCGCCGACGAGATCAAGGTGCGTGCCGGCAGCTTCGAGGGCCCGATCAACGTCCATTGCACCCTGAATTACGGGAACGGCGCGGACGGCCTTACGGTATCGGAGACCTTTCCAGGACGGTTCGAGGGCAGCCTCTCCCCCGCGGGGCCGGTCATCCTACGGCTGAAGGTGGACACGAGCAGCTTCTACGCCTGAAACGGCCACGGGAACCGCAGGGGCGTATTTATGGTGACGGAGCGGAGGGATGAGTCCCCCTCTACGTCAGACACGACGGTGATGCGTACTTCCTGACCGAAGGCGGGCCATTCGCACCTGACCTCGATTGCGGTCGAGTGTTCTATGAACCTGGCGAGGACTTCGGGATCATCAACGATCCGACGGACGGGCGCGACCCGCCGTTCAAGAGCGAGCCTGGCTCGTTGAGAAATGCTCGGCGACGGGTGAAGCCGAGAGGCCGATTTCCGGCCGACGTGCCTCCCGGTGGGCGTAGTTGGCGGGGCGCGGTGCATCCGGGGGGATGCCGCGGCCGCGCCGTTATTCACCAAGCTTTGCTATTTTCCCTGCGCGTAAGCACCAGATTACCTTTAAGCAAAGACAGCCGACTGTCCGTGGATCTCCCGAACCAGGTGAGATCTCAAGCTGGCGTTGGCTTTCACGTCGGAAGTAGGCACTTGCGCCTGTCCCGTGCTATAACGAGCGCCACGGATGGCGCGCGCTCTTTTCGCCCTCGGTCTCGAACGCCAGCTGCCTGTTGAACGCACCAGGATGCCCGGGAAGAACACTTAATCGCTTTCATAGGTCAGCCTATTCGCTTTGAAAGGCAGCCTAATCACTTTCCCCCAGAGCCGCGAGGGTCGAACTTCTCAGTAAATCCGGTCAAGTTACCCTTCCATAGGGTCAAACTTTACTGAGAAATTACACGTCGTGACGATCAGACGTCGAGATTGGCCACGCTCAACGCGTTCTCTTGGATGAACTCGCGGCGCGGCTCGACCACGTCGCCCATCAGCTTGACGAACAGATCGTCGGCATCGGTGGAGTCCTTGACCTTCACCTGCAGCAGCGAGCGAACGTCGCGATCGAGCGTCGTCTCCCAGAGCTGCTGCGCGGTCATTTCGCCCAGCCCCTTGTAGCGCTGCAGCTGCAGACCCTTGCGGCCGAACGCCATCACCGCCTCGAACAGGCCGACGGGACCGTAGAGTTCGGTCTCATCCCCTTTTCGGGCGAGCGTCACCGGCTCCTCGTAGATTTCGCGCAGAGCCTCGGCCCGTTCGGCGAGCCGGCGCGCCTCCTGAGAGGCGAGCAGCGACGCGTCGAGGGTCGCGACCTGCTTCACGCTGCGGAGCGTCCGGCTGAAAGCGTAACCGCCTTCCGAGGCCGCGCCGGTCCAGCCCTTCTCGATCTCGTCGGCGATGCGATCGAGGCGCTTGGCGGTGCGGTCGGCCAGAACCTCCGCTTCGCCGGTATTTTCGGCGACATCCTTGGCGAAGGCGCCGGCAAGAACCGCCTGCTCGACCACCCCACGGTCGTAGCGGGTGTGCAACCCGTGCAGGATGCCGCGGAAGGCCCTCGCCTCCTCGACCAGCGTCTTCAGCTGGGCGCCGCCGAACTCCGTGCCCGAGGCCAGCCGAAGCACGGCTCCCTCGACGCCCTGATCGATCAGGTAATCCTCCAGCGCGCGCTCGTCCTTGAGGTAGAGGGCACGCCGGCCGCGCTCGGCTTTGTAGAGCGGCGGCTGGGCGATGTAGAGGTGACCGCGCTCGATGATCTCCGGCATCTGTCGGAAGAAGAATGTCAGCAGCAGCGTACGGATATGCGAGCCGTCGACATCCGCATCGGTCATGATGATGATGCGGTGGTAGCGCAGCTTGTCCGGGTTGAACCCCTCGCGATCGGTCGAGGAACGGCCGATGCCGGCACCGAGCGCGGTGATCAGCGTACCGATCTCGGCCGAGGACAGCATCCGGTCGGCACGCACGCGCTCGACGTTGAGGATCTTCCCACGCAAGGGCAACACGGCCTGAAAGGTGCGGTCACGGCCCTGCTTGGCCGAACCGCCGGCGGAATCGCCCTCCACAAGCAGCAACTCGCACTTCGTGGGATCGCGCTCCTGGCAATCGGCGAGCTTTCCCGGGAGCGAGGCGATGTCGAGCGCGCCCTTGCGGGTGATGGTCTCACGGGCCTTGCGCGCCGCCTCGCGGGCCGCCGCCGCGAGCACCACCTTGGCCATCACGGATTTGGCCTGAGCGGGGTTCTCCTCCAGCCAGCGCGAAAGCCCTTCGTTGAGAATGTTCTCGACCGCTGGACGGACCTCGGAGGAAACGAGTTTGTCCTTCGTCTGCGAGGAGAATTTCGGGTCCGGGACCTGGACGGAAATGACGGCGGTCAGGCCCTCGCGGCAATCATCGCCGGTGAGCGAGACCTTCTCCTTCTTGGCGATGCCCGAGGATTCGGCATAGCCCGTCATCTGGCGCGTCAGGGCAGCGCGGAAGCCCGCCATGTGCGTGCCGCCGTCGCGCTGCGGGATGTTGTTGGTGAAGGGCAGGACCGTCTCGTTGAACGAGTCGTTCCACCAGAACGCCACCTCGACGCGGATGCCGTCGCGCTCACCGAGCACCGTCACGGGCTTCGTCATGCCTTCGACGGGTTTGCGCGAGCGGTCGAGATAGCGCACGAACGCCTCGACGCCGCCCTCGTAGCAGAGTTCTTCACGCTTGTGCTCGGCGTGCCGTGCGTCGGTGAGCACGATGCGCACGCCCGAGTTCAGGAAGGCGAGTTCGCGCAGGCGCTTCTCCAGCGTCGCGAAATCGAACTCGGTCATCGTGAAGGTTTCGGGGCTCGGCAGGAACGTCACTTCGGTGCCGCGCCGGTCGCCCGCGGGACCGACCACCTCCAGAGGCGCCACGGCGTCGCCGTGGCGGAACTCCATGCGGTGCTCCTTGCCGCCGCGCCAGATCCGGAGCTTCAGGCTTGTGGAGAGCGCGTTGACGACCGACACGCCGACGCCGTGAAGGCCGCCCGAGACCTTGTAGGAGTTCTGGTCGAACTTACCGCCGGCGTGGAGCTGGGTCATGATGACCTCGGCCGCCGAAACCCCCTCTTCCTTATGGATGTCGGTGGGGATTCCACGGCCGTTGTCCGAGACCGTGCAGGAGCCGTCGGGATTCAGCGTCACGGTCACGAGGTCGGCGTGGCCGGCGAGCGCCTCGTCGATGGCGTTGTCCACCACCTCGTAGATCATGTGGTGGAGGCCGGAGCCGTCGTCGGTATCGCCGATATACATGCCCGGCCGCTTGCGGACGGCATCCAGGCCCTTCAGCACGCGGATCGATTCCGCGCCGTAGCTGTCGGCGTGTTCGGTGTTCGGGGAGTCAGCCATGAAATTCCTCGGGCAGGCGGCTCGGAAGCCCTTTTTCGAGCCCGGACGGACCGGGCGTGCCTGCTATCTCCGTCTTAATCTCATATAGGCGTTCCCCCCTGATTTTGCATCGTTTTCTGCGTCGGGAAAGCGCCACTCTCGCGCATTGTGGCCCCGTCGCGTTAACGCCGCGTAAGGGCTGTTTGCGGCGCCCATAGCCGGTGATCGAACCGCCCTCCTTCCGGCGTTCCCACGCATCGTCGAATCGGGTGTGTCGGCCCGGCCGGCAAGCGATCGGGCCCAGGCGGACTTCGCGTTTCGCTCCGTCGAAGACCGATTGCGCAATGTCGGTCCCATCATCGATGCCGGCACAATCGACGCCCGGCCGAAGTTCGGGCGCGCGAAACAAAGAACCGGTTGGAAGTGTCACTCATGCTCACTTGAACCAGAGGGCATCCCGTCGCCTCCCCGCATCATCGCGATCGGGTAACGACCTGCGAGACCTCGGCCACGGCCGTGGAGCAGACCACGCGAGAGAACCCGCCGCGGTTACCCTTGCAGGAAGGGGTTGGTCATCCGCTCCTGTCCAAGCGTTCCCGTCGGCCCGTGACCGGGGATGAAGGCGACGTCGTCTCCGAGCGGAAGCACCTTCTCCCGGATCATCCGAAGCAGTTGCTCGTGGTTGCCGCCGGGCAGGTCGGTGCGGCCGATCGAGCCTTGGAACACCACATCGCCGACCAGGGCGAAGCGGGCGTCGCGGCTCATAAACACGACGCTGCCGGGAGAGTGTCCGGGGGCGTGCCAGATATCGAAGGTGAGGCCGCCGATGGTGACGGTATCGCCCTCGGCGAGCCAGCGATCCGGCGTGATCGCTCGGGCACCGTCGAGGCCGTAACTCGCGCCGGTCTCGGGCAGGGAGTCGAGCAGGAACCTGTCCGCCTCGTGCGGCCCCTCGACAGGAACGCCGAGCCGCTCCTTCAGCTCGGCGGCGCCGCCGGCATGGTCGATATGGCCATGCGTCAGCAGGATCTTCTCGACCTTGACGCCCTGCGAGTGGATCGCGGCCTCGATCCGATCCAGATCACCTCCGGGATCGACCACAGCGCCGACCTTGGTGGCGTCGTCCCAAATCAGGGTACAATTCTGCTGGAACGGGGTGACCGGGATGATCGCGGCGCGGGGCGTGGCGGGCATGCGGACTCGGCAGGTTGAGACAGTCGTGTGCGGTTCTAGACCGTCGGGCCGGGAAGCGCCAATGCGCCGCGCCTTCAGCCCTCGGCCGGAATCGGGCGCGGTCGGCCCACCTCGTCGATGGCGACGAAGGTGAAGGTCGCCTCGGTCACCTTCTCGCGCAACTGCGTCTGGAAGCGCCGGGCCCAAGCCTCAAGATGGATCTTCATCGAGGTGCGCCCGACATGCCCGATCCGGGTGTAGACGCACAATACGTCTCCGACCCTCACGGGCCGGATGAAGGTCATCGCATCGACGGCCACGGTCACAACTCGCCCCTGCGCCCGCTCGACCCCGGCAATGCCGCCGGCCTGATCCATCTGCGACAGCACCCAGCCACCGAAGATATCGCCATTGGCATTGGTGTCGGCGGGCATGGCGATGGTACGCACCGTCAGGTCGCCGATCGGATGAACGTCGCCCACATCGATCGCCTGCGTCATCGATCCCCCCTGCCATCGATTCGACGATGGATCAGCCAACAGCCAAGCACGGCTACAGGCCCTGCGCCAGAGGCGGGAAACTGGCCCGTCAGGGCATCAGGCCGAGAAGCTCAAGTCCGGCGGCGAGGAAGATCGCCGCGGCGCAGACGAACAGCTCCAGGGGAATATCCTGCCAGGACAGAGTGCGAGCGGCCGCAATCGCGCGCCGCTGCCGCGTCACGAGATCGATCATGGGACGTCCTCCGGAGCGGCCCGTCTCAAGCGGACCCACTCACTTGAATGCCATCCTACATTCGTGAAGGACCTTTCGGAAGGCGTCCGACGGCGCCCAGCTCGCCAGGCGCGGAACACGAAAAAGCCCGAAGCGGCGACGCTCCGGGCTTCTCGTCGAACGGTCCGCCGTGGGGATGCCGGATGGCGTCCCCGAACGGTTCGAGGACCTCAGTAGTAGAAGCGGCGCGGACCGTAGAAGCGGCGCGGACCGTAGTACGGACGACGATAGTAGGGGCGACGGTAGAACGGGCGCGGGCCGTAGAAGCGGCGACCGTAATAGGGGCGCGGCCCCCAACCGCGGCGATAGTAATACTGCGCCTTCTCGACGGTGGCGGGAGCGGTTTCGGTCACCAGCGCGGCCGACGGACCGACCGGAGCGGCCGAGGCACCCTGCGGCGCGACCGCGGCGAGGCCCAGGACCATCAGCGCGGCGATGAGAAGTTTCTTGAGCAAGTGTGCATTCCCTCTGCGGCAAACGCGATCGGTCGCGCCGGAGCCGGCGCGCCGCGGGAGCGTGAACGCGCGAAGGTCGGGATCGGTTGCGTGGGAAATGCACGCCGCGCGGGTCGATCACTTCACGCCGCCGGAACGGTCGAAGCGTATCAGGCGATCTTCGTCGTCATGTCCACGATAGAGGCTTCGCCGCTCTTCTTCACAAGCGCGATGCCACGCTCGCAATCCTCGCGGCGTACGTAGCCCTCGCCGGAATCGGCGATCACGTTGCCGTTCTGAACGCGCAGCCGCCAGCGCCACTGCCCGCCCGCGTCACGATAGAGTTCGTAGCGCATCCCGCCTGTCTCCTCTCGGGCCGCGCTTCGAACGAGCACGGCGCGGGATAGAACGCATCCCGCGCCGAAAGGATCGCTTCAGCCGCTC
Source organism: Methylorubrum rhodesianum (assembly GCF_014199985.1). GTDB lineage: Bacteria > Pseudomonadota > Alphaproteobacteria > Rhizobiales > Beijerinckiaceae > Methylobacterium > Methylobacterium rhodesianum. The sequence goes on from NZ_JACHOS010000004.1 coordinate 225,687, forward strand.
AGGCGATCAGGAACGCGGCGCGCGATCGAGCCAGCCGATGGCCCGCCCGCCTTCGCCGCCGCCGGAGCGCGCGGGGCGTCCGTCGCGGCGGCCGTCGTTCGGGCGGCCGCCCTGGGGACGCGCACCCTGCGGGCGAGCGCCCTGAGGACGACCCTCACCGGCCCGCTCGGGGCGGCGCTGGTCCTGCCGCTGACCTTCAGGACGCGGAGCACCCGAGCGCTGGTCCTGACGGTGTCCCGGCTGTCCGCCCGGACGGCCGCCGCGCGCCTCGTGAGCGCGCGGCTCGCCACGGCCCTCGCCACCCTGGCCGCGACCGCCGCCCGGACGTCCCTGGCGATGACCGGGGCGACCCTGCGGCTGGCGCGGCGGGCGACGTGCCTCCTCGGCGGCGGTGTCCTGCGCCTCCTGCCGGCTCGGCGGGACGAAGCCCTCGGGGAAGCCGGCGACCGGCACCTTCTGGCGCGTGGTCCGCTCGATGTCGCGGAGATAGGCGCGCTCCTCGTCGTTGCAGAACGAGATCGCCTGACCCTCCGCACCGGCGCGGGCCGTGCGGCCGATGCGGTGGACGTAGCTCTCCGGCACATTCGGCAGGTCGTAATTGACGACGTGGGTGACTCCCTCGACGTCGATGCCGCGAGCGGCGATGTCGGTCGCCACCAGGACGCGGCACGAGCCGTCGCGGAAGGCGGCGAGCGCCCGCTCGCGCTGCGGCTGGCTCTTGTTGCCGTGGATCGCCGCACCGACGATGCCGACCTTGTCGAGGCCGCGCACGACCCGGTCCGCACCGTGCTTGGTGCGGGTGAAGACGAGCACGCGCTCGATCTTCGGATCACGCAGGACGTGGTTGAGCAGGGCCTGCTTGGCGCCGGTATGGCAGAAGATCACCTGCTGCTCGACGCGCTCGGCGGTGGTCGCTACCGGGGTCACCGCCACCTGCACCGGGTTGGTCAGGTACTGGTCGGCGAGGCCGGCGATGTTCTTCGGCATCGTGGCCGAGAAGAACAGGCTCTGGCGACGCGCCGGCAGCATCTTCACGATCCGCTTGAGCGCGTGGATGAACCCGAGATCGAGCATCTGGTCGGCCTCGTCGAGGACGAGGATCTCGACGCCTTCCAGCGTCAGCGCCCGGCGGTCGACGAGATCGATGAGCCGGCCCGGCGTGGCGACGAGGATATCGACGCCCGGCGCGATCGCCCGCTCCTGACGATTGATGTTCACGCCGCCGAAGACGACGGTGTTGGTGTAGGGCAGGTGCCGGCCGTAATCGGAGAAGCTCTCGGCGATCTGGCTCGCCAGCTCGCGGGTCGGCGAGAGCACGAGCACGCGGCAACCGCGCCGCGGCGCACGGCGGTTGTCGAGCGACAGGCGATGCAGAATCGGCAGAGCGAAGGCGGCGGTCTTTCCGGTGCCGGTCTGGGCGATGCCGCAAAGGTCGCGGCCTTCCATCGCCGGCGGAACCGCCTGCGACTGGATCGGAGTGGGCGTGACGTAGCCGGCTTCTTCCAGCGCGCGGAGCACGGGCTGAGCGAGGCCGAAATCAGTGAATTGAGTCAAGTCGGTACTTTCAAGGCAGCGGAACCCGCGATCCGGCGCAAGGCGCTCGGAAAAATAGTGAGGTCCGTCGGTCCGGGAGGCTGCCCGCGTGATGGGGCGGCCTGGGGTGCATGCACGTTGAAGAGAGGGGCCGGGGCGCGACCTGGGAAAGGCGCGAACCGTCACGCAGCCCCCTCAAGCGACCCCGTATGGCCGCTGACGCTGCAGGTGCGATATGCGACGTTGCACCTGCGAAGTCAATGCGAGCCTCACGCTTCCACCCGCATCGGATCGAGCGGCCGATTCCGCTCCCGCATCGTCGCGGGTTGGTCGAGGATGGCTGCTCCGATGACGGACTCCGCGGTCAGCAAACCAAGCGACGAAGGCGATCGAGATATACTGTCAAGCTCAATTGAATCAAACATTAAAATACCAGACAAAGAGATCACATATCTCAATTAACAATTCATAATAACGCTCTCGTGATATATAAAATAATCATCGGAAAGGAACATCATCAATCCTGCATTGGATTCCCGGTCATCGGCTCGAAAACCGATCTCGCAGGAGATGTCCAATGGCGACGATTTCGGGAACGGACTCAGACAATGTTCTGACCGGCACGCTTGGTGACGACATCATTCTCGGCCTTCTCGGGAACGACGTCATAACGGATCCGGGCGGCTTCAATCGGATCGACGGTCAGGGTGGAAACGACACCATTACCGGCGGCGCCGACCTCGACTACATCGCCGGCGGGCCCGGGAACGACACGATCTTCGGCGCAGGGGGCTTCGATCAAATCATCGGAGAGGCCGGCAACGATACAATCTACGGCCAGGATGGCGACGACTACGCCGCCGGCAATCCCGGTGACGATGCTCTCTACGGTGGCCTCGGAAACGACTTCCTGGTCGGCGAGGCGGGCTTCGACCTCGTCTTCGGTGACGAGGGCAATGACTTCGTCGCCGGCGGTGACGACAACGACACCGTCCGCGGCGGCGACGGCGACGACTTGGTCGACGGCGACCTCGGAAACGATGTCCTGTTCGGTGACGCGGGCAACGACGTCGTCTTCGGTGATTTCGGCGACGACAGAATGTCGGGCGGTTCGGGCAGCAACACGCTCGACGGCGCGTTCGGCATCGATACCGCCGTCTTCGCCTTCAACTTCGCCAATGCCGGCGTCTCGTCCGCAGGCACCCTGTCGGTGATCACCGGCCAGAACTCCACGGACACGGTCAAGAACACCGAAATCTTCGCATTCGCCGACCGAACCATCGTTCAGGGCGACGGCAACCCCCTGGTCGACGACTTGTTCTACCTGAGCCAGTACAAGGACGTCTTCAACAACGGCAACGACGCCGAGCAACATTTCCGCGACTACGGCTGGAGGGAAGGCCGCAACCCGAATGCCTTCTTCGACACGCAGGGCTACCTCGCCGCCTATAAGGATGTGGCGGCGGCCGGCATCAACCCTCTCGAGCACTACCTGACCTACGGCTGGAAGGAGGGCCGCGATCCCTCGGCTCAATTCGATACCAAGCAGTACCTCGCGGCTTACGCGGACGTGGCAGCGGCCGGCATCAATCCGCTGCAGCACTACCTCGAATATGGTGCCGTCGAAGGGCGACAGACCTTCGGCGACGGCACTTTCGCCTGACGACCCCGTCACGGCACAAAGCCAGCGATCCGGCGAACGGCCGCCGGATCGTCGACGACGGACCGAGCCCCGGCGCGGAGCGCGCCGGGGCCTTTCGTGCGTGACGCCTCAGCCCTCGTCGAACCGGCTCATCCGGAACACTTCGATGCCGGCTCCGTCGATCACCCGTACCGCCTCCGCGGCGGTGCCGGAGCGCTGCGGAACACGGGCTCGGGCGAACAGACGTCGCGCGCGCTCCTCGGCCCCCTCCCGACTCGACGTCCGCACAGAGATCCGCTGCTGAACGCCTCCCGGCGCGTCGGCCTCGTCAGGGCCGAGCACCTCGATGTGATAGGTCTCTCGCACGTCGTTTCGTGTCCTCGCCTCTGAGCGTGGTCCTTGGCATGGGGCTTACCCCAAGATCGGGCCGTCCGCAGGTCCGTGGAAGGCGCCGAGCGAGCGGGACCCGGTGACGCGGGGGTTTCCGTTTCCCGCCCTTGCCGAATTCCCGCCAATGCCGGATGTGGTGTCTTCCCCGCGGGTACGCGCACAGGCGAGGACATCCATGACTGCATCGCCCTTCGTCACGGTGGACTGGCTGCACCAGCGCCTCAGCGCGCCGGACATCGTCGTACTGGACGCCTCTTGGTACCTGCCAGCCCAGGGGCGCGACGCCGAGGCCGAGTACCGGGCTGCCCATATTCCGGGCGCGATCCGCTTCGATCTCGACGCGATGAGCGACACCGACTCGCACCTTCCCCACATGCTGCCGCGGCCCGAGGTGTTCTCCTCGAAGATGCGCGCGCTCGGTGTCGGCGACGGGGCGCAGGTCGTCGTCTACGATGGGATGGGCCTGTTCTCGGCGCCGCGGGTGCGTTGGATGCTCCAGACCTTCGGCATGCGCGACGTCAAGCTGTTGGAAGGCGGCATGCCGGCCTGGATCGCGGCGGGCTATCCGACCGAGGACGGTCCGGGCCGCCCGCGCGACCGTCGTCACTTCACCGCGCGGCTGGACAACGGCGCGGTGGCGAATGCCAGCGACGTCTCACGCGCGCTCGCCAACGGCTCGGCCCAGGTCGTCGATGCCCGCTCCGGTCCGCGTTTCCGCGGCGAGGAGGCGGAGCCGCGCCCGGGCGTGCGCCCCGGCCACATGCCGGGCGCCCGGAACCTGCACTATGCCGCCCTCCAGGCCAATGGCCGCCTGCGGGACGAGGCCTCGCTGCGCGCGGCGATCGCCGAGGCCGGGGTGGATCTCGACCGTCCCGTCATCACCACCTGCGGCTCGGGCGTCACCGCCGCCATCGTCGCGCTGGCCCTCGAAACGTTGGGCAAGGAGCCGCGGGCCCTGTACGACGGCTCGTGGTCGGAATGGGGGGCGGATCCGGCCCGTCCCGTCGAGACCGGTCCCGCCTGAGGCATCGTTCCGCGCCTCTCGCCGGCGGTGCATTCCGGGGATGCCGGCCGCCGAGAGGACGACACAGCGTTAAAGGGCGGTTAAGAGGACGCGCATAAGCTTGGCCGAAGCCGGCCGCCGGATCCCCGGTCGCTTGGGGATCCGGACGGCACCCGTACGGCCCGTCTCGAAGGCTCGGAGGATACGGCTTGGGCAGGGGCCCCGAACGCTGGCAGCTCTACCGCCTGCTCGGTCACGAGATCGTCCGCGCGGTTCGCGAGCGGACGGCGCGGCTCACGGCGCGGCCCGAGATCCTCACCCGGGCCCGGGTGACCGGTCTCGTCATCGCGCCGCACGATCTGCGCACCAGCGACGCCTCGCTCGCCGACGACATCTATTCCGGTCTGTTCGTCTTCGCCGGCCGCTCGCTGATCGTGAGCGGGCGCTCCCCCTTCGATTACGATCCCCCCTCCCCCGAATGGGCGGACGCGCTCTACGGCTTCGGCTGGCTGCGCCACCTGCGCGCCGCCGACACGGCGCTGGCGCGGGCCAACGCCCGGGCCTTCGTCTCGGACTTCATGAGCGGAAGGGGCGAGGCCGCCCGCGCCAGCCCGGTGCCTGTGGCCTCGCGGCGGCTGATCTCGTTCCTGTGCCAGTCCCCGCTGGTGCTGGAGGGTGCCGACCACGCCTTCTACCAAGCCTTCCTCAAGGCGGTGGGTAAGGGCGCGCGGGAACTGGAACGCTCGCTGCGCCGCTCGGCGCCGCCGCAATCGCGCCTGCTCGCGGCGGTGGCGCTGACCTATGCCGGACTCTGCTGCGAGGGGATCGAGCCGATCCTGCGCCGGGCGACCCGCATCCTCGTCCGCGAACTCGACGCGCAGATCCTGCCCGACGGCGGCCACCGCTCCCGCGATCCGCGTTTCGCGATGGAGCTGCTGCTCGACCTGCTGCCGCTCCGCCAGAGCTTCCTCAGCCGCAGCGTCGATCCGCCCGAAGCGCTCCTGCGCGCGGTGGATCGGATGCTGCCGGCCCTACGCCTTCTGCGCCACGGCGACGCCTCGCTCAGCCACTTCAACGGCATGGGCGTCACCGCGGCCGACCATCTCGCCACGCTGCTGGTCTACGACGGATCCGGCACCGAGCCGCTGATGTATGCGTCCCATTCCGGCTATGCCCGGATGGAGACGGGCCGCGTCGTCATGGTCTGCGATGTCGGCGCGCCGCCGCCGATGGACCAGTCGCGCGAGGCCGGCGGCGGGTGTCTCTCCTTCGAGCTGACGAGCGGGGCGCAGCGCATCGTCGTCAATTGCGGCGCCCCCGCGAGCGGCGGCGAGCTGCGCCGGGCGGCGCGCAGCACCGCCGCGCACTCGACGGCGACGGTCGCCGACACCTCCTCCTGCCGCTTCCTCGACGAGCCGGAAGATTGGTGGATCGGCCGCCTCGCCGCACGCTGGCTGCTGGCGCGCCGTGGCCCCGTCGTGCTGCGCGGTCCCGGCCCTGTCGCGGTCGAGCGGCGCACGGAGAACGGAGATTCCGTCCTCGCCGCCCGCCACGACGGCTACGTCGCCGAGTTCGGCATCCTGCACGAGCGCCGCTGGCGCCTCTCCGGCAGCCCGGTGCGGCTCGAGGGCGAGGATGCCTTCCGTCGCGAGGGCAAGCGCGCCCGCGCGCGTCCCCATCCGGTCGCGGTGCGCTTCCATCTCCACACCGCCGTCGCCGCCCAACCACAGGAGGATGGCAGCGTCACCTTGGGTCTGCCGACGGGCGAGCGCTGGCGCTTTACCGCGGAGGGTGCGACGCTGACGATCGAGGAGAGCGTCTATTTCGCAGGCGTCGTCGGCGCGCGGCGCACTGCGCAGATCGTCCTGCACCTGTCGGTGGACGCGGACGCCCTCGTGCGCTGGCGGATCGAGCAGATCTAACGGCCGCTTAGGGTGCGGCGTTGGGAACGGTTGCTTTCGTCATCGGACACACTGACCTCCAACTGGCCGCCCCTGTCGGTTCCGTGCTACCGCGCGCGCGATTTCCTCGTTCGACGACACAGGCCATACCATGCCGCGCGACCAGATCCGGGTCACCCGCGCCCTCCTTTCCGTTTCCGACAAGACCGGGCTGACGGACTTCGCCACGGCGCTGAGCCGTCGCGGTGTCGAGCTGGTCTCGACCGGCGGCACGCATCGGGCGCTGACGGAAGCAGGGCTCGCGGTCCGGGAAGTCTCCGAGCTGACCCGCTTTCCCGAGATGATGGATGGTCGGGTGAAGACCCTTCATCCGGCGGTCCATGGCGGCTTGCTCGCGGTGCGCGACAATCCAGAGCATCAGGCAGCGCTCGCCGCCCACGGGATCGGCGCCATCGACCTGCTCATCGTCAACCTCTACCCGTTCGAGGAGACGCTGAAGGCCGGCAAGGCCTACGACGACTGTGTCGAGAACATCGACGTCGGCGGCCCTGCCATGATCCGCGCGGCGGCCAAGAACCACGCCGACGTCGCCGTGGTGGTCGATGTCTCGGATTACGAGACCATCCTCGCCGAGCTCGCCGCTCAGGATGGTCAGCTCAGCGCGGCGACCCGTCGCCGGCTGGCGCAGAAGGCCTTTTCGCGCACCGCCTCCTACGACGCGGCCATCGCCAACTGGCTCGCCGAGGTCGAGAGCAGCGACGAGGCTCCAACCTTCAAGGCTCTGGGCGGCACGCTCGCACAGGGCCTGCGCTACGGCGAGAACCCGCACCAGTCGGCGGCCTTCTACCGCCTGCCCGGCACCCTGCGGCCCGGCATCGCCACCGCCCGGCAGCTCCAGGGCAAGGAGTTGTCCTACAACAACCTCAACGACACCGACGCGGCCTACGAATGCGTCGCCGAGTTCGATCCCGCCCGTGCGGCGGCGGTGGCGATCATCAAGCACGCCAATCCGTGCGGCGTCGCGGAGGGCGCCAGCCTGCTGGAGGCTTACGAGCGGGCGCTGGCCTGCGACCCGACCTCGGCCTTCGGCGGCATCGTCGCTCTCAATCGTCCTCTGGACGCAGAGGCCGCGCGAAAGATCGTGGAGATCTTCACCGAAGTCATCATCGCCCCCGACGCCTCGGAGGAGGCCAGGGCCATCATCGGCGCCAAGAAGAACCTGCGGCTCCTGCTCGCCGGCGGCCTCGCCGATCCGCGGGCGAAGGGCGAGACCATCCGCACGGTCGCCGGCGGCTTCCTCGTCCAGGCCCGGGACGCGATGAGCGTGGACGACATGGAGCTGAAGGTCGTCACCAAGCGTAAACCGAGCGAGAGCGAACTCGCCGACATGCGCTTCGCCTACCGCGTGGCCAAGCACGTGAAGTCGAACGCCATCGTCTACGCCAAGGGCGGCGCCACGGTCGGCATCGGCGCCGGGCAGATGTCACGGGTCGATTCCTCGATCACCGCAGCGCGGAAAGCCGCTGAAGCGGCAGAGCGCCTCGGGCTTCCCGAGTCCCTGGCCAAGGGCTCGGCGGTGGCCTCGGACGCCTTCTTCCCCTTCGCCGACGGCCTGCTCGCCGCGGCCGAGGCCGGCGCCACCGCCGTGATCCAGCCCGGTGGCTCGATGCGCGACGACGAGGTGATCCGTGCCGCAGACGAGGCGGGTCTCGCCATGGTGTTCACGGGCGTGCGCCACTTCCGCCACTGAGCGGGCGCGCACGACGCGTTCATCGCCGGGAGCGCCGCGGCCTCTGAATTGGAAAAAGGCCCCACCTCTCGGCAGGGCCTTTTCCGTCTAGGCCGGTCAGACCCGGAGGCCTCAGGCCAGGATGTCCCGGTCCTTGGTCTCGGGGATGAAGATCAGGCCGATCACGAAGGTGAAGAGCGCGATCACGATCGGGTACCAGAGCCCGTAGTAGATGTCGCCGGTCTGGGCCACCATGGCGAAGGCGGTGGCGGGCAGCAGGCCGCCGAACCAGCCGTTGCCGATATGGTAGGGCAGCGACATCGAGGTGTAGCGGATCCGGGTCGGGAACAGCTCCACCAGCGCGGCGGCGATCGGGCCGTAGACCATCGTCACGTAGAGGACGAGGATCGTCAGGATGCCGACGACCGCGAGCTTCTGGCCCGTGAAGATGTCGATCGGGTTCGAGGCCTTGATCACGGTGGGGTTGGCCGTGGCCGAGGGATAGCCGGCTTCCGTCAGTGCCGCCGGCACCGCCTTGGCGAAGTTCGGATCGGCGACGGGGAAGTCCTTGCCGTTGATGCTGACCACGGTCGGCGTACCGGCCGGCTGGTTCTCGGTGGTGTAGTTCACGGCGGAGCGGGCGAGCAGCGCCTTGGCGATGTCGCACTCCTTGGTGAACTTGGCGGTGCCGACCGGATTGAACTGGAACGAGCACTCGTCCTTGTTCGTCTTCACCACCACCGGCACGTTCGCCTGAGCCGCGTGCAGGGCCGGGTTGGCCTGGGCGGTCAGCATGTTGAACAGCGGGAAGTAGGTGAGCGCCGCGATCAGGCATCCGCCGAGGATGATCGGCTTGCGGCCGATCCGGTCCGAGAGGCTGCCGAAGAACAGGAAGCCGCCGGTGGCGAGGATCAGCGACCACGCGATCATGATGTTGGCCGTGAACTGATCGACCTTCAAGATGCTCTGCAGGAAGAACAGCGCGTAGAACTGGCCGGTGTACCAGACCACCGCCTGACCGGCGGTGAGACCGAGCAGGGCGAGGAGCGCCCACTTGGCGTTCTTCCACTGGCCGAAGGCCTCGGAGAGCGGCGCCTTGGAGTGGGTGCCCTCCTCCTTCATCTTCTTGAAGGCCGGGCTCTCCTGCATCTGCAGGCGGATCCAGACCGAGATGGCGAGCAGCACCACCGAGACGAGGAACGGGATGCGCCAGCCCCAGACCTGGAAGGCGGTCAGCGTGGTCGTGGTGCCGTCCGCGTTGGTCACCGTGGTGGCCGGGTAGGCGCTGTTCACGTAGCCCTGCGTCGACAGGATGATGATCAGCGAGAGCAGCAGGCCGAGCGTCGCCGTGGTCTGGATGAAGGCGGTGTAGAAGCCACGGCGTCCGGGCGGGGCGTGCTCGGCCACGTAGACCGCCGCGCCGCCGTACTCGCCGCCGAGGGCGAGGCCCTGGAGCATGCGAAGCGCCAGCAGCGTTACCGGGGCGATCCAGCCGACATTGTAGGCCGCGAGCGTCGAGTAGGAGGGCAGCAGGCCAACCGCGAAGGTCGAGATGCCCATGATCAGGATGGTGACGAGGAAGGTATACTTGCGGCCGACCATGTCACCGAGACGGCCGAACACCAGGGCGCCGAAGGGGCGCACGAGGAAGCCTGCGGCGAAGGCCAGAAGCGCGAAGATGTTGCGCGTCGCCTCCGGGTAAGCGGAGAAGAACTGCGCTCCGATGATCGCGGCCAGCGATCCGTAGAGATAGAAATCATACCACTCGAAAACAGTCCCGAGCGAGGAGGCCATGATGACCTTCTTCTCGCCGGCAGTCATTGGCCTGACTGCCTCCCCGGGCCGCGCTACTGCGGTTGCCCCAGCCATCTCTGTCGTTCCTCCAGGTCACACGTGAGCGGGCGTCCGGTTCTCCGGCTTCGACCCGTTCCATGCGCTCGGCGCATGTACACGCTTGTGTTACCGCATGCCTCGAAACGGCCCAATAGGTAAATCGCAGCAAAAGGCGCGTCGTTGACAGGATTTGGGCTCCTGTAACGGGCCAAGGTCTGGCGGACGAGAAAAAGGGCGCAGCCTCGTCGGCTGCGCCCTCCAGGATCGGCTCGTATACGAGGCTCAGTGCGCGTGCGCGCCCGAGGCTCCGATGCCGGTCTCCGAGCGCACGAATTGAGCGTCGAAGGCGGCACGCTCGCGGGCGGCCCGATGGGTCCGGTCCATCTTCGAGACGGCCCAGATCGTCAGGAAGGCCAGCGGCATCGAGAAGAGGGCCGGGTTCGCGTAGGGGAACAGGGCCGCCGGATGACCGAAGGTCTTCACCCACACCGCATCCGACAGCACCACCATGACCACCGCCGCCACGAGCCCGACGAGGCCGCCGATGAGCGCACCCCAGGTCGTGGTGCCGCGCCAAAGGATCGACATGGCCAGAACGGGGAAGTTGCAGCTCGCCGCCACGGAGAAAGCGAGGCCGACCATGAAGGCGACGTTCTGGTTCTCGAATACGTAGCCGAGATAGATCGCCACGATGCCGATGCCGACGGCGGAAGCCTTGGAGAGGTTCACCTCCGCCCGCTCCGTGGTCCGCCCGCGGGCGAAAACCTGCGCGTAGAGGTCGTGGCTGATCGCCGAGGCGCCGGCGAGCGTCAGGCCCGCCACCACCGCGAGGATTGTCGCGAAGGCCACCGCCGAGATGAAGCCGAGGAAGTACGGCCCGCCCACCGCGTTGGCGAGGTTCACGGCGACCATGTTGGTGCCGCCGATCATGTCCTTGATCTTGTTGTAGGTCGTGCCGTCCGCGCCGAGCTTGAAGTAGCTCGGGTCGGACATCAGCAGGGCGATTCCGCCGAAGCCGATGATGAAGGTGAGGATGTAGAAGTAGCCGATCAGGCCGGTGGCGTAGAACACCGACTTCCGCGCGGCCTGGGCGTCCGACACCGTGAAGAAGCGCATCAGGATGTGCGGCAGACCGGCGGTGCCGAACATCAGGCCGACGCCGAGAGAGAGCGAGTCGATCGGATTGGAAACGAGTCCGCCCGGCGCCATGATGGCCTCGCCGTTCGGGTGCGTCTGCACGGCGCTGGCGAACAGCTTCTCCGGGCTGAAGCCGTACTTGTAGAGCACGGCGCCGGCCATGAAGGTCGCGCCGCCCAGAAGCAGGCAGGCCTTGATGACCTGAACCCAGGTCGTCGCCTTCATGCCGCCGAAGGCCACGTAGATGATCATCAGCGCGCCGACGATCACCACCGCGTAGAGGTAGGGCAGGCCGAACAGGAGCTGGATCAGCTTTCCGGCGCCGACCATCTGCGCGATCAGGTAGAACGCCACCACGACGAGGGTGCCGGTGGCCGAGATGATGCGGATGGCGGTCTGGTCGAGTCGGAAGCTCGCCACGTCAGCGAAGGTGAACTTGCCGAGGTTCCGCAGCCGCTCGGCGATCAGGAACAGCACGATCGGCCAGCCGACGAGGAATCCCGTCGAGTAGATCAGGCCGTCGAAGCCCGAGGAATAAACCAGTCCCGAGATGCCGAGGAAGGACGCCGCCGACATGTAGTCGCCGGCGATCGCCAGGGAGTTGGTGCGGGCCGAGATGCCGCCGCCCGCGGCATAGAAGTCGGCCGCCGACTTCGAACCCTTCGCCGCCCGGTAGGTGATGCCGAGGGTGAACAGGACGAAGAACAGGAACATGAAGATGGCGGGCCAGTTCGTGGCCTGCTGCTGCACGGCACCGAGATCGGGGCCGGCGGCAAAGCTCGGGGTTACGCCGATCAGTGCGGCGCCGAGGAAGGGGGCGATACGGATCACTTGGCAAGGCTCCGGACGAGCTCGGCCGAGAGGCGGTCGTAGCGGGTGTTGGCGCGCGCGACGTAGATGCCCGTCAGCAGGAAGGCGAAGACGATCACGAACATGCCCATGTAGAAGCCGAGCGAAGCGGTTCCGCCGACCTTGGTGGCGAGCAGCGCCTTGTCGAAGGCGATGAGGCCGATGAAACCGAAATACACGAACAGCATCAGGCCGGTGAGGATCCAGCTGAAGCGCGTGCGCTCGTGAACCAGGGTCTTGAAGATCGGGTGTTCGGCGATGCGGTCGAGCCGGTGATCGGGCTCGGGCATGTCGAGCGCGCCGTTCGATGTGCGGGCATCCGCTGTCGCGAACGGCCGCGCCGTCTGTCTGGTGCTCATGACTCTCCTCCCGCCCGATCAGCCCGGCACGCGGCAGGCCGTCGGCTTTGTTCGTCTTGGTGGTGATCGCGACGGGGGTCTCGTCGTCCCGCTTCCTTGCGGAGCCCGCCCGGCCCCCTCGTTCCGGCCCGGGCACTTCTGAACCGTCACCGCGCCCGATGCAACGGCGAAGACGCTAAGTCTCTGCCCGATCTCGCCTTCTTTCGCCCTTGGCGGGAATGACGATCGCGTGAGCGGTCGTATCCGGCCGGAGCCCATACCGGTGCCACCTGCCGGGAGGATCACAAAACGTCGAAGATCGCCCTGCCGCGCTCACGCGGCAGGGCGACCGGCTCAGGCCGAGCGGTTCTGCCGGTTCTCGATCAGATCTTCGACGACGGCCGGCTCCGCCAGCGTCGAGGTGTCGCCGAGCGAGCCGAAATCGTCCTCGGCGATCTTGCGCAGGATGCGGCGCATGATCTTGCCCGACCGGGTCTTGGGCAGGCCGGGGGCGAACTGGATCAGGTCGGGCGACGCGATCGGACCGATATCCTTGCGCACCCAGGTGACGAGCTCCTTGCGAAGCTCGTCCGAGCCTTCCTCGCCCTCGTTGAGGGTGACGTAGGCATAGATACCCTGACCCTTCACGTTGTGCGGATAGCCGACAACGGCCGCTTCCGAGACCTTCGGATGCGCAACGAGCGAGGACTCGACCTCGGCCGTACCCATGCGGTGGCCGGAGACGTTGATGACGTCGTCGACGCGTCCGGTGATCCAGTAGTAGCCGTCCGCGTCACGGCGTGCGCCGTCCCCGGTGAAGTAGAGATTCTTGTAGGTCGAGAAGTAGGTCTGCTCGAAGCGTTCGTGATCGCCGTAGACGGTGCGCATCTGGCCGGGCCAGCTGTCCTTGATGCACAGGTTGCCCTCGCAAGGACCATCGAGCTCCTTGCCCTCGGCATCGACCATCACCGGCTGCACGCCGAAGAAGGGCCGGGTCGCCGAGCCGGGCTTGAGTTTGGTCGCACCGGGAAGCGGCGTGATGAGGATGCCGCCGGTCTCGGTCTGCCACCACGTATCGACGATGGAGCAGCGGGAATCGCCGACGACGCGATAGTACCAGTCCCACGCCTCCGGGTTGATCGGCTCGCCGACCGAACCCAGCACCCGGAGGGAGGCGCGGGAGGTCTTCTTCACCGGTCCTTCGCCGCCGCCCATGAGCGAGCGGATCGCGGTCGGTGCGGTGTAGAAGATGTTGACCTTGTGCTTGTCGATGACTTCCCAGAAGCGGGAGTTCGACGGATAGGTCGGGATGCCCTCGAACATCAGCGTGGTCGCGCCGTTGGCGAGCGGGCCGTAGACGATGTAGCTGTGGCCGGTGACCCAGCCGACATCCGCCGTGCACCAGTAGATGTCGCCGTCGTGATAATCGAAGACGTATTGGTGGGTCATCGAGGCGTAGACGAGGTAGCCGCCGGTGGTGTGCACCACGCCCTTCGGCTGGCCGGTCGAGCCCGAGGTGTAGAGGATGAAGAGCGGGTGCTCGGCATCGACCGCCTCGGCCGGGCACTCGTCCGTCACCTGTTCGGCGGCCTCGTGATAGTAGACGTCGCGGCCCGGCTCCATCGCCACGTTGCCGCCGGTGCGCTTCACCACGATGACGTGGTCCACGAGGTCCTGGTCGAGGCGCTTGATCGCCTCGTCGACATTGGCCTTGAGCGGCACCTTGCGTCCGCCGCGCAGGCCCTCGTCGGCGGTGATGACGAGCTTCGAGCCGCAGCCCTTGATCCGGCTCGCGAGCGAGTCCGGCGAGAAGCCGCCGAAGACGATGGCGTGGATGGCCCCCAGCCGCGCGCAGGCCAGCATGGCGTAGGCGGCCTCGGGGATCATCGGCAGGTAGAGCGTGACGCGGTCACCCTTGCCGACGCCGCGATTGCGCAGCACGTTGGCCATCCGGCACACTTCCGCGTTCAGTTGCCGGTAGGTGATATGCTGCGACTCGTTGGGGTCGTCGCCCTCCCAGATGATCGCGGTCTGGTCGCCTCGGGTCTCGAGATGGCGGTCGATGCAGTTGAGCGCGACGTTGGTCTTGCCGTCCTCGAACCATTTGATCGAGACGTTGCCCGGCGCGAAGCTGGTGTTCTTGACCTTGCTGAAGGGTGTCGACCAATCGATTCGCTTGCCGTGTTCGGCCCAGAACGTCTCAGGGTCGGAGACGGAGGCCGCGTACATTTCTTTGTACTTGGCGTCGTCGATCAGCGCCCGTTCCTTCCAGGCATCCTGAACGTCGATGACCTTCTCGCTCATAAGGTTTCTTCCCTGCCGGTGCCCGATCGTATCGCGAAGGTCCGCGCAGCCGGGGCTTCCTAAAAACTCATAAGCGCAGTCGAAGACACCCGGCAAGCACCAAAAAGTCGAGCTCTGAAATTCGTCGCAAGCACGCGCAGCTGTAATTTATTGGAGGCGCCGCACAGTCCACCCGCTTGCGGCGGCAAGACAGCGAAAGGCCTGCCACTTCATAAGAATTGGCATCGGGGCGGGCGATCTAACGCGCCTGAATCGGCTGCCTGCGGCGGGATCAGGCGGCCGGAAACAGCATCTCGATGAGAGTGCCCTCATCCTTGCGGCTGGAGATGCGGAAACGGCCGCGATTGGCCTCGACGAGCGCCTTGGTCAGCGTCAGCCCGAAGCCCGGCTCCTCCCCTTCTGCCTCGGGACCGACATCGGCCCGGAACGGTTCGAGAGCACCCGTGAGCTCGTCCTCGGTCATGCCGGTACCGGTGTCGCGCACCCGCAGGGCGAGCTCTCCGCGTTCGGCGAGCGTCGTCGAGATGATCACCTGTCCGCCGGCCTCGGTCACGCGGATGGCGTTCCCGAGCACGGTCAGCATCGCCTGGCGGATCGAGCGCTCGTCCGCCCTCATGATCGGCAGATCGGGAGCGAGGCTGGTCCGCAGGACGATGCGATCGCGCGCCGCCTTCGCCTGCTGCGCGGCGATGCAGGAGGAGACCAGATCGTTCAGGGCGAGATCGGCGAAGGTGAGCTTGCCGCGGCCCGCCTGGATATCGGCGAGATCGCGCAGATCGTCGATCAGACTGGCGATCCGCCCTCCGGAGAGACGCACCTCGCGCAGATAGGCTTCCAGACGCTCCGCATCCGCCCGGTCGAACCGATCGGACAGCATCATGTCGGTGAGGCTGAGGATCGCATTGAGCGAGGGCCGAATTTCCCGGCTGACCCGAGCGAGTGCGTTGGCCTTCCAGGCGGCCTCTGCCGCCGGCTCCTGTCGGCGCGCGGGCTCACGCGCGGCCGGGACTGGAGGCACCGGGTCCTCGTCGCGAATCTCGCGCAGGCTAGCGCAATATCCCGGCGCGTCCTCCCCCAACAGCCGGGCAATGCGAAGGCGCAGAGCCGCCGCTCCGCTCCGCGGCGCCACCTCGTAGATCTCGCTCGCACCCGAGCGGCGGGAGGCGGTCACCGCCGTCTCAAGGGCCGGCGCGCTTTCGGGGGCGAACAGGTCGGCGAATCGTCCCCCTACGACCTCTTTGGGGTGCGCGTGGACGAGTTCGGCCGCGCTCGGGTTCAAGCCGACGACCCGACCCTCGGCATCGAGGGTGACCACGCCCTCCTCAAGGCTGTCCAGCACCTTCTCGGCCCGCAACCGGGCGTCATTGGGCGGAACGGCGGGAGGCTGGCCAGCACTTGCGGCAGCCGCCGCGCGGACGAGGCAGATCTCGGCCGGCGCCCCATCCCAGACGAGGCCGGACCGATCGACGAGGAGCGCGACCGTACTCCCGTCGGGTCGGGCGAAGGGAACCGGTCCCACGATCTCGCGGTCCCTCGGCGGCAGGCCGCGGAAGAGGTGCGAGAGACCTGCCTGGCGCAGGGCTGGCAGCTCCGGATAGCCGGTAAGGTCGAGGAAGGCGCGGCTGGCGAACAGCAGCTCGCTTCCGCGATAGACCAAGACCCCCAGCGGCAGGCTCTCGAGCAGTTCCGCCAGGGCCGCGCGGGCTCGGAGCTCGTTCTCCGCGAGCCGCGCCGGCGGCGTCGGGAACGGCATCACCGAGCTTCCCGCCGGGGCATCCGGCCGCGCCGGCGTCGGCGTCTCGTCCGAGGCGGCCTCGTCGGGGGCGAACCGGAGCCCGAGGATGCGCGCGACCTCGCGGAAGGCGGCGTGTTCGTTCACCGACAGGCTGGAATCTGCTTCCGGTTCACGGACGGGCTCCGCCTCCTGCGGATGATCCAGTGCCGGTGTCTCGGCCCCGATCGGACGCGGATGGCGTTCGCCGAGGATCGCGAAGCCGGAAAAGCCGGAGAAGGTATCCGTGGCACGGCCTGCGGGAGCGCCCGAGACTTCGAGGGCATGCTCGTAGGCGCGCCCGCGCACGACGAGCGGGAGTGTGCGGAAGGTCCTGCGGGCCGAGAGCGCCTCGATCAGTGCCGTGCCGTCGATCGCTCCGTCGGCGGCGAGCCCCGACCAAGAACCGCCGACCAAGGCCTCGGAAAGATCGGGATGGGTGCGCGAAACATGGGTCAGCACCCCCGCGGCGTCGCTGCGCCAGATCAGGCGGGCCGGCCACTCGGCCGTCTCGGTCGCAGCGGGCTCCGGCTCCGAGGCGGGCGTGTCGGCGGAGGCCTCGGGCGTCGCCACGGCAGAAACCGTGACCTCGGGCGGCACATCGATCTTGGCCGGCGCGGGTTCAAACGGCCGCAGAGCCGGAAGAGTCCCGATCGGCGCGAGGAGAAGAACGGAATGCCCCGGCTCGAGCTCGGCCGTGGCAGCCAGCACGACGACCGGAGGCGCGACGCCGCGCGGATCGAATCGCAGGCGGACCATCCTGGGCCGCGTATCGAGAGAACCCGCGCGGTCGATCTGCGCGGAGAGACGCAGAGCGGGCAAGACCACGCCCTGCGCGTCGGCGATGCCGGCCCGCAACGCCATCGCCGCACCGTCGGCGTGAAGAATTCGCACCGCGGCTCGATCGAGCACCAGTAGCGGGGCACTTTCGCGAACGAGATGCGCGATCGACGCGTCGCAGCGCCACCGCGCCACCGCGGCGCGAACACCCGAGTCGTCTCCGGGAGAAAGATCCTGCGCCGCGCGGTCCGCCATCCGAACCCTGGTCATACGCCCCTTCACAGCCCTGCCGACGGTCGATCGGGGCATGAACACACAGCTCCGTGTAACTTAACTGCCGCCAGACGTGGACACTGAAACCTGCCGACACACGTTTATCAACTGGTAACCTTAATCGCCCCTCGCGGGGTGGAAAAAGTGTCACCCTTGCGCTATTTTGCGTTGCACATTGTGCGCCGCACAACGAGCGTCCAATGCGAGACAGAGGAGACAAGCATGAACACCCCGAATTACGAGATCCCCACCGAGATGCGCGACTTCGCCGAGAAGAGCGTCGAGCAGGCTCGCAAGGCGTTCGACTCCTTCATCGGTGCCGCCCGCCGGACGGCGGACACGGTTCAGGGTTCGACGGACCTCGCCCGCAGCAACGCCACCAGCATTTCGACCCGCGGCTTCGAGTACGCCGAGCAGAACGTCAACGCCGCGTTCGACCTCGCTCAGAAGCTCGTGCGCGCCCGTGACGTGCAGGAGGCGATGCAGCACCAGGCGGAATTCGTTCGCGCGCAATTCGCGGCGATTCAGGCTCAGGCCAAGGAGTTCGGCGGTCTCGCCCAGAGCGCCTTTCAGCAGAGCGCCGAGAACGCCAAGAGCGCGATGCAGCAGGGTGCGGCCGAGGCCCGGCAGGCCTACGAGCAGGGCGTCGAGACCGCTCGCGAGAACGCCAACGACGCGCAGAAGGCGACGTCCTGACACGATCGGGCATTGCCGCCCGGCCTTCTTCCGATATCGACGGCCCGCTCCCGACGGAGTGGGCCGTTCCTGCATTCAGCGCCATTTCGGCCGTGCGCCGTCCGCTTCGCCTCTTTTCCGCCGCCCGGGCAAAGCAAGGCTCCCCGCCTTGCCGGCTATGAGCGGGCGGCCCACAGGAGGTTCTGCACACGATGCGTTCCGTTCGCACCCTCGGCCTTGCAGCCCTGATCGCCCTCGCGGCCGGAAGCCTCGCGCCCGCACACGCGCAGTACTACGACGAGGGCTACGATGCGCCGCCCCCGCGCGCCCGCGCGCATCGGGAGTGGGGCGGCCCGCCGCGCCGGGCCATGGGCCTGAATTGCGATGCCGTGCAATCCGGCATCAGCGGGCTCCAGCCGTTCTCCTGCCCCCTGCCGGGCCCCCGCCCCCTCGGCGCCCGCTGCTTCTGCGACATGCCGGTCTCCTTCTTGAACGGCCCGCGGACGGCCGTCGGCCGCGTTGCGCCGTAGCGATCCGACCCGAGCGGTCGGATCCGGAACGGAGGGGTGCCGGCAAGGCGATGAAACGCGACCGGAGCCACGGCGGAAATTCCCGCCGAAGCTCCCGTCGTCTGCCTCGTCTGATCGAGAGGGTCAGTTGACCACGACCGTGGCGCCAACCTTCACGCGGGAATAGAGGTCGGTCACGTCCTCGTTGGTCATCCGGATGCAGCCCGAGGAGACCGCCTGACCGATGGTATCGGGCTCGTTGGAGCCGTGGATCCGGTACTCCGACCGACCGATATACATCGCACGGGCACCGAGCGGGTTCTCGATACCGCCGGCCATGTATCGCGGCAGATCGGGACGACGCGCCAGCATGGCGGCCGGAGGCGTCCAGCTCGGCCATTCGCGCTTGGCCGTGATCTTGTTCACGCCGCTCCACGTGAAGCCGGGGCGACCGACGCCGACGCCGTAACGGACCGCCTGCCCGCCCGGAAGCACGTAGTAGAGCCGCCGCTCGGCGGTCGACACCACGATGGTTCCCGGGGCGTAACGAGAATTGTAGGACACGATCTCGCGCGGGATTCGAGCGACCTGAGCCTGAGCGGCCTCGGCCTCACCGTAGCCCTGCTCGTAGCCGCGGGCGCTGGACCCGCGCCGCGTGGCGTAGGGATCGTAGACCGGCCAGCCGCCCGGCGACGACTGCTCCTGATAATAATCGTCCCCGTCGGACCCGAACGGATCGTAGGGGGCGGCGCTGGCGACGTTGGTCGCGAGTACACAGACGCCGACAACGCCGGCGAGAACAGATGCCAAGGTCTTCATCGCAGGTGCCTACCTGTGCAGTAATCTTTGCTGTTACAAGCGTGACTGTGCTTGCTCGGTTCCCTGCTGTTTACGGATTTTCCACGACTCGGCCGTGCGGGGGCTCACATGAGCTTGACCGTTCGGCCGCGGTTACTCCCGGATTGCCCCCTCGCGGGCGGCTGACGACCTTGTTGGGCCTTTCCGGGGGTCGAGCTGCTCTATCGGCCTCAGCTCTGGAGCAGTCTTCGGCCGACATCTGTCGGGATCCGCCGATTCGCGGCACCTCGAAAGAAGAGGCAAGGCACCCATCGGAAATCGAAAGAGCTCATCGGCTCGTATCGCCCATCGCCCGAGTCATACTTCCTTGCCTCGGATCGCCTCGACTGACGATCGGAGCCTAAGCGCCTCGACCAGCAGCCCATGCTGAAAGGTTGATGGGTCGAATCCTCTGCACCCTGAAAGGAGCGCGATGTTCCGCGCCATCGATGCGACCTGATGGCAGGGGGCAATCGAGAGCGTGACGAGCGCTATTGCGGAGGATCTGAACCATGCGCGCGGGCCGACCTGGACAGAGCGCGGCGTGCTGAAGCGAGAGGTCGGAAAGGTCTCGATCCCTCACGCTCGTGCCGACGAGCCCACCGTCGCCGATCACCCGCCTCCAAGCCGCTTTCGAACAAGTCGGGCACGGACGAGCCCTGATGGTGCGAAGAACGACAACGACCTTCGGGAGCAGAGCGAACGGGCGCTCTTCGATGCCGGCACGGCTATCCCGGACCTGATCGGGACAGCTCTGTTCGTCCTGACCTTGCGCCTTCGGCGTGAGCCGCTCCCGGTCCAGGGATCGCTCGACGCGATCAGCTCACGGGGGGCGACGGATCACGGGTGGCACGCTCGGCCTCGACCAGCACGTCGAGGGCGCGCCACGGTTTCGGGATGAACACCGCCCCCTCCGGCAACGCGACGCCAGGCTCCGGCTCGACGCCGGATGTCACCACCAACCGGGTCCGCGGCCAGAGTGTCGCGATGGCGCGGGCGAGCTGAAGTCCGTCCATGGCGCCGGCGAGCCGGATATCGGCGAAAACGAGAGCGACCTCTCCGCCCCGCTCGCGCAGGACGTTCAAGGCGTGCTCGGCGCTGTCGCAGCCGATCACCCGCATTTCGGTCTCTTCCAAGACGCTCTCGGCCAACTCGCGGGTGTCGCGCTCATCCTCGACCACCAGCGCGATACGGGCATCCGGACGCTCGGCTTCCGCGGACCGGGAGCGTTCGGCATGATCCACGCGCCGAACCAGGGCGGCCAGATGATCGGGAATGCCCTCGGCCACGAGATTGTCGTAGCAGGAGGCCAGGGCCTGCCCGATCTGATCGAGCTTCATCCCGGGCAGGAGAGGATCATCGACGAACCCTCGATGCGATCGGTCTCGAAACGAGTCGTTCAAGGCGAAACGATCCTCTCTCGCGCATCCGGGCGGCAGAGAGCCTTTCACGGAACGCGAAGGCCCGAGGCGCCGCACAGCACAACAAAGCGGGCGGGGGCCGCTCAGTTGCGTCGAAGGGAGATTTTCACCGATGCAGGGCTGCCGCGCGGCGGAGGGCCGCGGCCTCGACCCTACTGCGCCGCCTCGGCATCTGCGAGGGTCACGAGTCCGGCCACGCTGCGCACATCCCGATAGCGGTCGCCGCGGGTGCTCATCATCGCCTCGAATTTCTGGTGCACCTGGGCGACCGAGAGGCTGGCGGGCTTGCGATGCCGGCCCCGGCCGGTGGTGCCGCCGAAGAAGATCGAGCGGTTGGCCCGGGCCGGGCCCGGCAACAGGGTCGCCGCCGCGGCGGTCGGCTTGTCGACCACCTGGGACAGGAAGTTCTCGGCGTCGTCCGGCCCGAGGAAGTGAGCGAGGTAGACCTCGCCGAGGGACAGTTCGCGGCCGATCTTCAGGGCGATACGCGCGGCGTCGCGCTTCAGCATTTCGCCGGCCATGACGGCCGAGAGGTAAGGATCGCGGCGCAGGTCGAGGATACGGCTGCGCTCGGCTTGATCCTGGATCGACGGCCGGTCGTTGGCATCCGGCACGACCGAAGCGGCCTCCTTCTCGTACCCGTATTTGGGTCCGAAATCGCGGATCACGCCGAGCCAGGTGCGCTCGATGAACTGGAACAGGCCGGTGGCCGACGATGTCTTGGCCTGAACGGCGGTGATGAAGCTCGATTCCTTGTCGGCGACGGCCATGAGCAGGACCGGATCGGTCTGAACCGCCTGGGCCGCCTTCACGATCGTCTGCACGAGGTGGCGGCGGATCTTCATGGGACCGAACTCGAGGATGTCGTTCGGATCGCCGGTCGAGGTCTGGGAGAGCAGGAAGTCGTAGGAGACGCGGTCGACGGTGTTGGTGCCGAGTTCCGTGTCGAGGTCGCCGACGGGGTGGAAGCTCGCGGACGCCGCCAGCACCGACGGGACCGGGCTCTCGGGCGCCAGCGCCTGGAGCCGCGGCTTCGGCATGGCCAGGTCGGACACCTTGGTCGAGGCCTCGGCCCGGCCGAGATCGGTGCCGGCATTGAGCAGAACCGCGCTCAAGCCCCCGGCCAGAAGGGTCATCGAGAGGATGGACCGCACCAGCGCCGTGCGGCTGCCGTGATCGCGGGCCGTCCGATGATTGAGAGTGATGACGTCGGAGGACGGGGTAGGACGCCCGCTCTTGCGCGGCATCGAGGTGGTACGCGGAGATCCGATCGTACGGCCCTGCATCGTTGTCGTCGCTCACTCTTCGTGATGGCGCCAGCGGCGTATGGGCAACACTTACGCCCCGAGGATGTGGCGCAAACACGGCCGAGGTTGTGGCATCCCCAGGGCAAGCGGGGGCAATTTGCGGGCAAGCTGAGCCGTTTGGCGGATTGTCCCCAGTGTTTTCCACGGGGAGCCGCGATCCACGTCCGCCCACCGTCCTTGGCGACCTGGCCATGCTGCGCATCGGCCGGCGTCGGATTGTCGACGCATGAAGAATCGAAGACCGCTGGCGCTGTGACGAGCGTCGCCCTTCGCTTCGGTCTACCGCGATCTTTTCTCCGAGAGACGGCCGCCGCGTTCGAAGCCTTGGGCAAGGCGATCCGCCGAGAGTCTGACAGTGGAGGCCTTGCGCGTGGCGCGGGAGCCAGATCTCACGTACCCGAAGCGAGCCATCGAAGAGCTCGCGGTCGAGACCGTCATCCGTGACCGCGATCCTGATTTCGGGAAGCAGCCGACCCATCGGCCGTTAGACGGTTGGCAGCCGCGCGGCGCTCGCTTGCTTGTCGCTCACAACCGCCGGAGCGCCACGCTCTCGATGCGGTGGCTCGGCCCCTTGGCCAGAATCAGGCTCGCCCGCTGGCGGGTCGGCAGGATGTTGTCGCGCAGGTTCGGCAGGTTGATCGTGGTCCAGAGGCGGTCGGCGATCTCCAGCGCCTCGCTCTCGGCGACCTCGGCATATTTGCGGAAGTAGGAGAGCGGATCGCGGAAGGCGGTCTGGCGCAGGCGCAGGAAGCGATTGACGTACCAGCGGTGCAGATCGTCCTCGTGCCCGTCGAGATAGATCGAGAAGTCAAAGAAGTCGGAGACGAAGGGGATCGCGGTGCCGTCCCGCGGCAGGCGGGCCGGCTGGAGGACGTTGAGGCCCTCGACGATCAGGATATCGGGCGATTCGATCACCTGCTCCTCACCGGGCACCACGTCGTAGACGAGGTGGGAATAGACCGGTGCCGACACCCGCTTGTGGCCGGCCTTGATGTCGGCGAGGAAGCGCAGCAGGGCGGCGCTGTCGTAGCTCTCGGGGAACCCCTTCCGCTCCATCGCGCCCATGCGATGCAGTTCGGCGTTGGGATGGAGGAAGCCGTCGGTCGTGATGAGATCGACCTTGGGGGTGTTGGGCCAGCGGGCGAGCAGGGCCTTCAGCACCCGCGCCGTCGTCGATTTGCCGACCGCGACCGAGCCGGCGAGCCCGATGATGTAGGGCACCTTGGCTTCGTGCTCGGCGAGCAGGAAGCGCTGGGTCGCCTTGAACAGCCCCTGCGTCGCCGCGACGTAGAGCGAGAGCAGGCGCGAGAGCGGCAGGTAGATCGCCACGACCTCCTCGATGGAGATCGGATCATTGAGACTCTGCAGCCGGCCGATATCCTCGGCCGTCAGCGTCAGCGGGGTGTCCGCGCGAAGCTGGGCCCACTCCTCGCGCGAAAAGATCCGGTAGGGCGAGAGGCGGCTCGGCCCCTGGCCGGTCACCGGATTCTGGCGCTCTTCCGGTTCGATCCCGGCCGACGGGATCGGGGCGCCGATCATGTATGCCTCCGCGCCGCCTTCTCGGCGAGCCCGCTCTGCGCCGTGCGCCGGCCCAGCTCCGACATCACGTCGTTGAGCGGCACGCCGGCCGCCTTCAGCGTCACGACGAGGTGGTAGAGGACGTCCGCCGCCTCCGACACGAGCGCCTTGCGGTCGCCCTGCACGGCGGCGATGGCGGCCTCGACCGCCTCCTCGCCGAGCTTCTTGGCAGCTTTGGCCGGACCCTCGGAGAGGAGCTTTGCCGTATAGGACGTCTCGGGAGGCGTGCCGGCGCGGCTGTCCACGAGGGCGGCGAGATCGTCGAGGCTGAACTTGGTCATCAGATGCGCAAACGGAAACCCGTACATGCGGCATCGCATGATCGGATACCGGCGCTTCGGACCCTGCGCAGGCTCTGCCCCCCGGTCAAGGGGCGCGAACACCCGCCCACCGCTTACCCGTTACGGATCGAGCCGCATCGCAAGTCCGGCGGCGGCCATGTGGCTCTTGGCCTCGCCAACGGTGTGGTGGCCGAAATGGAAGATCGAGGCGGCCAGCACGGCGCTCGCGCCGCCGTCGCGCACGCCCGCCACGAGGTCGTCGAGGCCGCCGACACCGCCGGAGGCGATGACCGGCACCTTCACCGCGTCCGCGATGGCGCGGGTGAGCGCAAGGTCGTAGCCGGAGCGGGTGCCGTCCTTGTCCATGGAGGTGACGAGCAGTTCGCCCGCGCCGCGGTCGGACACCTTGCGGGCGAACTCCACCGCGTCGATGCCGGTCGGATTGCGCCCGCCATGGGTGAAGATCTCCCAGCGCTCGGCCTCGCCGGGCACGGAGACGCGCTTGGCGTCGATCGCCACGACGATGCACTGGTCGCCGAACTTCTCCGCCGCCTCGGCGACGAAGTCGGGGTTCTTCACGGCCGCCGTGTTGATGCCGACCTTGTCGGCACCCGCGAGCAGCAGCGTGCGGACGTCGGAGACGGTGCGCACCCCGCCACCCACGGTCAAGGGCATGAAGCAGGCCTCGGCCGTGCGGCTCACCACGTCGAGCAGGGTACCCCGGTCTTCATGGCTCGCGGTGATGTCGAGGAAGCAGAGCTCGTCGGCGCCGGCCGCGTCGTAGGCCTTGGCCGACTCGACGGGATCGCCGGCGTCGCGCAGTTCGAGGAACTGCACGCCCTTCACGACGCGCCCGTCCTTCACGTCGAGGCAGGGGATGATGCGGGTCTTGAGCACGCTCAGAGGCCTTCAGGCTGACAGGACCGGCGGTCGCCGCTTGGCGATCATGCGGCGCTTCCCTTGGCGCGGGCGATCGCGGCCAGCGCCTCCTTCGGATCGATGCGCCCGTCGTAGAGGGCGCGCCCGGTGATGGCGCCGGCGAGCACGGCGCAATCGGGTTCCAGCAGGCGCTCGACATCCGCCATCGAGGCGAGGCCGCCCGAGGCGATGACGGGGATTTTGACGGCCGAGGCCAGGGCCAGCGTCATCTCGATGTTGAGGCCCTTCAGGATGCCGTCGCGGGCGATGTCGGTGTAGATGATGGCGGCGACGCCCGCATCCTCGAAGCGGCGCCCGAGCTCCTCCGCCGTCATGCTGGAGGTCTGCGCCCAGCCCTCGACCGCGACGCGCCCGTCCTTGGCGTCGATGCCGACGGCGATCCGGCCGGGATGGCGGCGGGCCGCCTCGTGCACGAAGGCGGGGTCGCGCACCGCCGCGGTGCCGATGATGACCCGGCTCACGCCCTTCTCCAGCCAGCCTTCGAGGGTGCGCATCTCGCGTACGCCGCCGCCGAGCTGCACCGGCAGCTTGATCCGAGCCAGGATCGCGTCGACGGCGGCGGCGTTGCGCGGTGCGCCGGCGAAGGCTCCGTCGAGATCCACCACGTGGAGCCAGGAGAAGCCCTGCATCTCGAAGGCTTCGGCCTGTGCCGCGGGATCGTCGTTGAAAACCTTGGCCTGGGCCATGTCGCCCTGAACGAGGCGGACGCAGCGCCCTTCCTTGAGGTCGATGGCCGGATACAGGATCACGCGTGGACTCGCCGGAAACGATGTGTCGGAAAGCGGGCGCCCTCAGGGGCGCCAGCGCAGGAAGTTGCCGAGAAGCGCGAGGCCGAGGCGCTGGCTCTTCTCGGGGTGGAACTGAGTGCCGGCGATGTTGTCGCGCGCGACCATCGCCGTGACCGGACCGCCGTACTCGGCATGGGCGACCACGTCCGCCGGCTCGGCGGCGCGCAGCGCGAAGCTGTGAACGAAATACGCGTGGAGCCCGCCCTCCCCGATCTCGATGTCGCGCAGCAGCGCGTGCTCGCGGTCGAGATGCAGGGTGTTCCAGCCCATATGCGGGATCTTGAGAGCCGGGTCGGCCGGCTCGAGCGGGGCCACGTCGCCGGGGATCCAGTTCAGCCCCGCCGTCTCCTCGTATTCGAGGCCGCGGCTCGCCATCAGCTGCATGCCGACGCAGATGCCGAGGAACGGTTTGCCCCGTGTCTTCACCGCCTCGGTCATGGCCTCGACCATGCCGGGCACCGCGTCGAGGCCGCGGCGGCAATCGGCGTAGGCGCCGACGCCGGGCAGCACCACGCGGTCGGCTCCGGTGACGGCCTCCGGCACGTCCGTGACGAGAATGCGGGTGTCGTCGAGCCCGGCCTCGCGGGCCGCGCGCTCGAAGGCCTTGGCCGCCGAGTGAAGGTTGCCCGAACCGTAATCGATGATCGCGACGGTCTGTTCGCTCACCGTCCACCCTCGCTCGCGGGAAAAAGGCCGATCACGGCGTCGTCGCCGCGCCGATGGGTCGGGCGCGCCACGGCCGTCATATCGGCCCCCGTCGCGATGCCCCCCGGGATCGTGTCCGCATCGAGCCAGCGGGCGGCGGCCTTCAACTCGGCCTCCTCCTGCGAGCCCGCCATCACCGCGTCCCGCGCAGGCTTGCCGCGGCGGCCATAGGTCCAGCGGCGCAGGCTCGAGGCCTCCATGCCGATCAGCAGGCTCGCCAGCCCCGTGGCCACCAGTGCCGCGAAGGGTGAGAGGCCGAGCGCGCGGCCGGCGAACGCGAGCAAGACGAGCCCGGCCAGCACGAGGAGCGACGCCAGCCAGAGGCGGTGACGCACGAACCACAGGACCGTGAAGGCGAAGGCTCCCCATGAGAAGCCGTCGCGCACGAGGTGCGCCTGCTCCAGCGCGCGGGGATCTCCGCGAACCGAGCCCTCGGGAACGTGCAGCGTGTAGGTCCGCATCCTCGCTCCTCCTCAAACGGTCTCAGAGCGATCCCTTGGTCGAGGGAACGCGGCCCTCCTCGCGCGGGTCGATGGCGACCGCCTTCCGCAAGGTCCGGGCCAAACCCTTGAACACGCTCTCGGCGATGTGGTGCGCATTCTCGCCGTAAAGCGTCTCGACGTGCAGCGTAATTCCGGCATTCATCGCGAAAGCCTGAAAGAACTCCCGCACCAGTTCCGTGTCGAACTGGCCGATCTTCTCCACACGAAAGCTCGTACGGAAAACCAGGAACGGCCGACCCGAAATATCGATCGCGACGCGGCTCAGCGTCTCGTCCATCGGCAGGTGGATGTCAGCGTAGCGGGCGATGCCGCGCTTGTCGCCGAGCGCCTTCGCCACCGCCTGTCCGAGCGCGATGCCGGTATCCTCGGCGGTGTGGTGCTGATCGACGTGAAGGTCGCCTTCGACCTTGATCGTCACGTCGAACAGACCGTGCCGGGCAAACAGCTCCAGCATGTGGTCGAGAAAGCCGATCCCGGTCGAGATCTCGGCCTTGCCGGTGCCGTCGAGATCGATCGAAACGGAAACGTCGGTCTCCGCCGTGCGGCGGCTGATGCTGGCTGTACGCATCGCGTGCTGGTTGTCTGATCCTGGAACGGTCGCGGGCCTCGATGACCGGCCGCGCCCGCCTTGTAGTGTGGAATGCCCCATCGGGGGAAGGGTTTTGGCGCTCGCCCCCCATGAACCGACGCGCCCGTCATCCGGCGGTCATGCGGCGGGGCCAGCCTTCCGCGCTCGTTGGGCCGAGAGGAGCCGCCATGCTGTCCCGCCGTTCCGTCCTCGCCGCCAGCGCCGCGCTCATCGCCGGCAAGGCCAGTGCTGCCGACCGCCGGTTGCGCTTCGGCGTGATCGCGGACCCCCAATATGCCGAGGCGCCGCCGAACCCGGCCCTCGGCCGGTACTACGCCAACAGTCTCGACAAATTGCGGGCCGCGGTCGCCACCCTGAACCGGGAAGACCTGAGCTTCGTCGTAACGCTCGGCGACATCATCGACCGCGACGTGGCAAGCTACGACAGGATCCTGC
Organism: Methylorubrum rhodesianum; assembly: GCF_014199985.1. GTDB lineage: Bacteria > Pseudomonadota > Alphaproteobacteria > Rhizobiales > Beijerinckiaceae > Methylobacterium > Methylobacterium rhodesianum. Next base: position 253,737 of record NZ_JACHOS010000004.1, read on the forward strand.
CGATCTACCGGTCGCTTCGCCACGAAACCCGTTTCGTGCTCGGCAATCACGATTTCGACGTGGCGCCCGACCACCGTGGCCGGGTGACGAGCCTGCTCGGGCTGGACGCCGCGTACTACGATTTCGCGGCCGGCGGGACGCGATTCATGGTGCTGGACGGCAGCGACGTGTCGCTTTTCGGACCTCCGCCGAACGATCCGCGCCGGACGCTGGCCGCGGAGCGATTGAAGCGGGCCGAGGCGACCGGCCTCGTCAACGCCAAACCGTGGAACGGCTCGCTGAGCGATGTCCAGTTCGCGTGGCTGGAGCAATGCCTGCAGGCGGCGCGGGCGGCCGGCGAGCGTGTCGTCGTGCTCAACCACTATCCCGTCGCCCCGGACAACCCGCACAATCTCTGGGATGCGGACCGGATCACCACGCTTCTGGGCCGCCAGCCGCACGTGATGGCTTACTTCAACGGCCACAATCATGCGGGCAACTACGCCGAGCGCGACGGAATCCACTACGTCAACTTCCACGGCATGGTAGACACGCCGGACAGCTCGGCCTTCGCCGTCGTCGAGATCGCGGGCGATCGTCTCGAGATCCAGGGGTTCGGCCGCGAGCCGAGCCGTTCGCTGACCCTCAAGCCCGCCTGAGGACGCCCGTGCTCCGGTGGATCGGAGCCCGTTTCATGCGTCGACTGACCGCTGCGCTTCTCCTGTCGATCACGGCCTCGCCCGCTCTGGCGGCCTTCCCGTGCGACGAGCTGTGGGGCGAGCGCAACGCGATCTACAAGGATGCCGGCTACTGCTTCCGCACCGAGCGCGCGATCCGCGCCTTCGGCAATGCCGGCTGCAAGTACGACGAGCTGGCCGACGTGCCGCTCTCCGCACGCCAGCGCGCCGACATCGCCGACATCCAGCGCCAGGAACGCGCCGCCGGCTGCGCCCGCTGAGGCTTTCCGTAGACACCCACCATCACCGCGAGAGCCCCTCTCTCAGGTGGGGAGAGGGGAACGCGTTTTCGACCGCTTCGACGGTCCGTCGAAGAAGCGCGTTAGACGTTCAGCACCCGTCCGGCCACGGCATCGAGTTTCGCCACCAGCTCAGGATCGCGGTGGGCAGGCGCCGTCATGATCGCGCCATCGAGCGCCCGGTGCGAGCCCGCGGGGCACGGCTCGCGCTCCGCCGGGAAGTCGCGGGCGACGCGGGCGACGAGCTGGGCCGCCTTGCCGGCATTGGCCCGGGCCACCGCGACCACGGAGGCCACGTCGACGCTGTCGTGGCTCGGGTGCCAGCAATCGTAATCCGTCACCATGGCGATGGTGGCGTAGGTGATCTCGGCCTCGCGGGCGAGCTTGGCCTCCGGCATGTTGGTCATGCCGATCACGTCGAAATTCGCGGCCTTGTAGTGCTTCGACTCGCTGAGGGTCGAGAATTGCGGCCCTTCCATGCAGACATAGGTGCCGCCCTTATGCACCGAGATGCCCTCGGCTTCCGCAGCGGCGGCAATACGCTTCTGCAGCGCCGGCCCGACCGGGTGGGCGAAGGGTACGTGGGCGACGCAGCCATTGCCGAAGAACGAGGTGGCGCGGCCGAAGGTGCGGTCCACGAACTGATCGACCAGCACGAACAGGCCGGGATGCAGCTCGTTGCGGAACGATCCGCAGGCGGACAGCGAGACGATGTCGGTGACGCCTGCGCGCTTCATCACGTCGATATTGGCGCGGTAGTTGATGCCGGTGGGCGAAAAACGGTGGCCGCGACCGTGGCGGGCCAGGAACACCACCTTGGTCTGACCGATGCGGCCGATGCGCAGCGCGTCGGAGGGTTCGCCCCAGGGCGAGGCGATCGTCTCCTCGCGGACATCCTCCAGGCCGGGAAGGTCGTAGACGCCCGAGCCGCCGATCACGCCGAGAACCGCTGCCGTCATGCAAGTATCCCTTGTGGTATGGCCGAAACTCGCGCAGCCCCCACCGCGCGACTTCCTCGCGGGACCGGGCATAAGGATCGGCAATGACGTTTTGAATGCGCGCGGATCGGCACGTCCGGCGATGAACGACCTTTACCGCAGGCCTCCCTCGACACGCAAACGGGCCCGCGAGGGGCCCGTTCGTCCGTCCGATCCGGTGATCCGGTCAGTAGGTCTTGTGCAGCTCGGGCTGGAGGCCGTGCACCTCGCCGCCGACCTTCTTCCAGATCTGCTTCTTCACGTAATAGAGCAGACCGGCCAGCACGATGAGGAACAGGATCACGCGAAGGCCCAGCGCCTTGCGAGCCATCATGTGCGGCTCGGCCGCCCAAGCCATGAAGGCCGAGACGTCGCGCGAATACTGATCGACGGTCTCCGGCACGACCGGCTCACCCTTGTCGTTCTTCGGATAGGTGATCTGACCGTCGCTGAGCGGGTTCGGCATCGCGATCACGTGGCCGGGATAGTATTTGTTGTAGTAGCCGCTGTCCGGCATCGTGAAGCCCTTCGGAGCCTCCTCGTAGCCGTTCAAGAGCGCGTGGATGTAGTCGACGCCCTGCTCGGAATAGCCGGTGAAGGGCAGCGCATCGAAGACGAAGAGCGGGAAGCCGCGCTCGTAGGTGCGGGCCTTGGCCAGCACCGAGAAGTCCGGCGGCGCCTTGCCGCCGTTGGCGGCAGCGGCGGCCTTGTCGTTCGGGAAGGGCGGCGGGAAGCGGTCGGCCGGACGGGCCGGACGCTCCTTCTCGGCTCCCGAATCGTCGAGCTCCTTGACGCTGTAGGTCTCGGCGAGTGCCTTGACCTGCCCTTCCGTGAAGCCCGGACCGCCCGGCTCCGCGAGGTTACGGAAGGCCACGAGCCGCATGGAGTGGCAGTTGGCGCAGACCTCTTTGTAGACCTGGAAGCCGCGCTGGAGCTGCGCCTGGTCGAAGCGGCCGAACATGCCGGCGAAGCTCCACTTCTCCCGCGGCGGATTGGTGCCGTGTCCGTCTTCGGCCAGCGCCGAGCCGGCACCGAGGGAGGCCGCGAGCAGGGCCGCGGCGGCGAGACGTGCGATGCGCATCGTTGTTCTCTCCCTCTGGCCCTTAGGCGCGCTTGGCCGGTTCGGCCGCGGCACCCGCGGGCAGGCCGGATCCGCTCACCTGCTTGCCCGGACCGGTTACGGTCTCGAGGATCGAGCCCGGCAGACGATCCGGCGTCTCGAACAGGCCGACCAGCGGCATGACGATGAGGAAGTGGGCGAAGTAGTAGACCGTGCAGATCCGCGAGGCGAGCACGTAGCCGCCCTCCGGGGGCTTGGCGCCGAGCCAGCCGAGCAGGATGGCGTTGACGAGGAAGACCCAGAAGAACACCCGGTAGACCGGACGGTAGTTGCAGGAGCGGACCCGCGAGGTGTCGAGCCAGGGCGCGAAGGCCAGGATCAGCACCGCGCCGAACATCAGGATGACGCCGCCGAGCTTATCGGGAACCGCGCGCAGGATCGCGTAGAAAGGCAGGAAGTACCATTCCGGCACGATGTGCGCGGGCGTCACGGACGGGTTGGCGGGGACGTAGTTGTCGGCGTGACCGAGATAGTTCGGCTGGTAGAAGATGAACCAAGCGAACAGGATCATGAACACCACCACCGCGAACACGTCCTTGACCGTCGCGTAGGGGGTGAAGGGCACGGCGTCCTTGCTCGACTTGATCGGGATGCCGGCGGGGTTGTTCTGGCCCGTCACGTGCAGCGCCCAGACGTGCAGGACGACGACGCCGGCAATCATCCAGGGCAGCAGGAAGTGCAGCGAGAAGAAGCGGTTGATGGTCGGATTGCCGACGGAGTAGCCGCCCCAGAGCAGGCTCTGGATCGTGTCGCCGACGACCGGGATCGCCGCCAGGATGTTGGTGATGACGGTGGCGCCCCAGAAGCTCATCTGGCCCCACGGCAGGGTGTAGCCGAGGAAGGCGGTGGCCATCATCAGCAGGTAGATGATGACGCCGAGCAGGTAGAGCACCTCGCGCGGGGCCTTGTAGGACCCGTAATAGAGGTTGCGGAAGATGTGGACGTAGACCGCTACGAAGAACATCGACGCGCCGTTGGCGTGCGCGTAGCGCAGCAGCCAGCCGTAGTTCACGTCGCGCATGATGTGCTCGACGCTCTCGAACGCGTTGCTCGCATTCGGATCGTAGTGCATCGCCAGCCAGACGCCGGTGATGATCTGGATTCCGAGAAACGCGATCAGGATCGCGCCGAAAGTCCAGAAGTAGTTGAGGTTACGCGGAACCGGAAAGGCGACGAAGGACGAGTGCACCAGCCCGACCAGCGGCAGCCGTGACTCGAACCACTTCGCGAGGCGGCTCTTGGGTACGTAGGTCGAGGTCGCGTGTGCGCTGCTCATCGGTTTGCCCGCTCCGGCTTCTCGTGTCCCGTTGTTGTCAGGCGACCGCCTTGCCGCCCTCTTCGCCGATCTTGATCTTCGTGTCGGTCTCGAAGGCGTAGGGCGGGATCGGTAGGTTGGTCGGCGCCGGGCCGCGGCGCACGCGGCCGACGGCGTCGAACTGCGAGCCGTGGCAGGGGCAGGACCAGCCTTCGTAATTACCCGAATGACCGATCGGCACGCAGCCGAGATGGGTGCAGTTGCCGTAGCTCACGAGCCACTGGTCGTGACCCTTCTTCACCCGGGAATCGAAGGTGGCCGGGTCGATCATGTCGGAGAGGGGCACGGCCTTCATGTCCGTGACCTCTTTCTCCGTCAGCTTGCGCACGAAGATCAGCTTGCCGCGCCAGAACACGTTGACGATCTGGCCGTCCTGGATCGGACTGAGATCCACGTCGAGCGGCGCGCCGGCCGCGACGGTCGCGGCGTCGGGCGCCATCGAGGCCACGAAGGGCCACGCCACCGCGCCGGCCCCGACGGCCAATCCCGCGCCCGTGGCGAGGAAGAGGAAATCTCGCTTGGTGCCCTGAGGCCCTTCGTCCGCCAAGGTGCAGCCCTCCCGTCAGCCGTCGCGCCGAGCCTCTCGCAGCGACGCTCACGGCCGGGCTCGGCCATGCGCGCCTTGGAGGCTTTCAAATTCGAAACCCGGCGCTAGGGGAGACACCATCGCGCCGCGGCAATCAATGCGACCGTGGGTCACCGGATTGCCGTTTTATTTCCTGCGCGGCTCTCTGACATGCCAGATGCGAACATGTCCAGACTGCCGCGCTTGATGCATCGCGTGGCGCTTCACGATCCCCGGCCATCGTTACCGCGGAGCACCATGTCCCGAGCGCACGCAGCGGACGGTGGGCCTCTGCGCGACCAGCCGTTTCCGGCTTCCGTGTGGACACACATGCAACTGCCGTGCTTGCACCGCGGAAGAGCACGGGCGTAAACGACGCGCCTTGAGGAGTTTCCGCGATGACCGACCGCCAGCCCGGCTTCAACACCCTCGCGATCCACGCCGGCGCGACCCCCGACCCGGCCACCGGCGCGCGGGCGACGCCGATTTATCAAACGACGAGCTTCGTCTTCGACGACGTGGACCACGCCGCCTCGCTGTTCGGGCTCCAGGCTTTCGGCAACATCTACACCCGCATCACCAACCCGACGAACGCGGTGCTGGAAGAGCGCATCGCGGCGCTCGAAGGCGGCACAGCGGCCCTCGCCGTCGCCTCGGGCCACGCCGCCGAGTTCCTGACGCTGCACGCGCTGATGCAGCCGGGCGACGAGTTCGTGGCGGCGAACAAGCTCTACGGCGGCTCGATCAACCAGTTCAACCACTCCTACAAGAACTTCGGCTGGCAGGTGGTCTGGGCGGATACGGACGATCCGGACTCGTTCGAGCGCGCCATCACCCCGCGCACAAAGGCAATATTTTGCGAGTCGATCGCCAATCCCGGCGGCGTGATCACCGACATCGCCGCCCTCTCGGCCATCGCCAAGCGCCACAACATCCCGCTCATCGTCGATAACACGATGGCGACGCCGTACCTGATCAAGCCGTTCGAGCACGGAGCCGACATCGTCGTGCATTCGGCGACCAAGTTTCTCGGCGGCCACGGCAACTCGATCGGCGGCCTCATCGTCGACGGCGGCACCTTCCAGTGGCAGGGCGACGAGCGCTACCCGATGCTGTCGCAGCCGCGCCCGGAATATGCCGGCATGGTGCTCGCCGAGACCTTCGGCAATTTCGGCTTCGCCATCGCCGTGCGGGTGCTCAGTCTGCGCGATCTCGGGCCGGCGCTGTCACCCTTCAACGCCTTCCTGATCCTCAACGGCATCGAGACCCTGCCGCTGCGGATGCAGCGCCACTCCGACAACGCGTTGAAGGTGGCGAGCTTCCTTAGCGGGCACGAGCTCGTGGAGTGGGTAAGCTATCCGGGCTTGGAGAGCGATCGCTACCACGCCCTGGCGCAGCGCTACACGCCCAAGGGCGCGGGCGCCGTCTTCACCTTCGGCCTCAAGGGCGGTTACGAGGCCGGCGTGAAGCTCGTCTCGAACCTCCAGCTCTTCAGCCACCTCGCCAATATCGGCGATACCCGCTCGCTCGTGATCCATCCCGCTTCGACCACGCACCGACAGCTCACCGACGAGCAGAAGCGGGCGGCCGGCGCCGGTCCGGAGGTGGTGCGCCTGTCGATCGGTATCGAGGATCCGCAGGATCTCATCGACGATCTCGACGCCGCCCTGCGGGCGTAAAGCCTCACGCCTTGTGGGACAGCGTCAGCGCGTCCCGCAAATCCCGCGCGTCGGTGAGGCGCCGCCCCTCCCGGCGCATTCGTGCGAGCAGTGCCCGATCGGGAAAGCCGCGATAGGGCAGCACCGGCACCGACCGGCCGGCCGGGATCACCCCGGCGGAGGCGATCTCGTCGAGCACCCGATCAAGCAGCAGCCGGCCGTGCTCGTGCAGGCGCAAGGCGGCGCGGGTGGCCGTAATGCCTTCGGGCAGTGCGACTGCTTCCTGCGCTAGGATGTCCCCGGCATCGATCGCGGGGGCGAGGCGGTGGATGGTGACGCCGAATTCCTGCTTCCCATCGGCAAGCGCGTGGATCGTCGGCACCGGGCCGCGATGGTGCGGCAGCAGGCTCGGATGCAGGTTGATCCCGCCGAGGCGCGCCCGCTCCAGCGTCGCCGCCGAGAAGATCTGGTCGAAATGGAAGGTGACGATCAGGTCGGGCGCGTGCGCCGCGAAGGCCCGCGCCACCTCCGCGCCGTTGACGTCATCGATGCGCAAGGTCGGGATGCCGAGGCGGCGGCACAGGCCGGCGAGGGGCGTCGCTTCGGGCGTCCCGGCGCTGCCGGCAAGGCGCTGAGTCAGCGGCGCTAGCGGGCGCAGCAGGTCCGGCAGCCCGAAATTGACGCCGAGATAGGGCAGGAAGCCGGGACCGGACCGGGCGAGATGGCGCCGGACCTGCCCGACCAGCCCGCCGTTCGCAGGCCGCTCGGCGTTGGAGAGACCGACAAAGGCGATCGCCTCCGCGTGATCCGCCACGAAGCGCCGCACGGCGCGGGCGTTCGGCAGCGCCTCAAGCGCGAACAGGGCGATCCGCGGCGCGGCCATCATCGCCGCTGCCGGTTGCGGAAGCGGAAGCCGTGCAGGCCGGCGCTGCGGAGCCATTCCGGCACCAGAAGCGCCCCGCGGGCGAGCGCCGCCAGGATCGCCGGAAAGGCGATGACGTCCCGGTCCCGTTCCAACCCGCGGGCGATGCGGCCGGCGGCCTCGTCCGCACTCATCTCGAGCGGGCGCCAGCCCTTGATGACCCCGCCCATCGGCGTCTTCACGTAGCCGGGCGTCACCACGCTGAGGCGCACACCCAGCGGCTTCAGCTTCTGCCGCAGCGCGAGGCCGTGGGCGAGGAGAGCCGCCTTGGCGCCGCTATAGGCCGGCGCGTCGGGCAGGGGCGCGTAGGCCGCGAGCGAAGAGATCAGCGCGATCTGCCCCCGGCCGCGCCCGCTCATCAGGGTCACGCAGGGCAGCATCACGTTCAGCGCGCCAATCAGATTGATGTCCACCGTCTCGAAGGCCGTCGCCTCGGTTTCCAGGCCGCCGGACGGATGCCCTCCGTTCACCGCGGCATTGACGATGACGAGATCGAGCGGCGTCGCCGCGTCGGTCTCACGGATCCAGGTGCCGACCGCCTCGCGCTCGCGCACGTCGAGCAGCCGCGTGCGGACTTCGCCGCCTCGTGCCCGGCAGTCCTGCGCCACGCTCTCAAGCCGCTCCCGATCGCGGCCCGTGAGCAGGAGGCTCGCACCTGCCGCCGCGTAGAAGCGCGCGAGCGCCGCGCCGATGCCGCTCGAGGCGCCGGTGATGAGGATGACGGGCAAGGAGGCGTGTCTTTCCGCAAAGGGCCGGATCTCGGCCGAAGCGGCCTGAACCCGCTTCGAAGGCTGGCGGTCAATAGGCGGGAGAGAGGTTTCCGCCCCGACTGGCCTGCTCGAAAGCATCGCGGGCGGCAACGAGTGCCGTGGACGGCAGCGCCGCCTCGAGGCGCGGAACGGCTCCCGCCACCGCGCGCTCGATCGCCGAACGGGAGAAGTAGCCGCCGTTGATCTGGGTCCGGTGCATGACCACGCGGAGGAAATCCTGCATCAGGCTCGCATCCGGTGCCTGCGGATCGCGCCAGAAGGTGTCGATGTCCCCCTGATGGGTCAGGCCCGGCAGGTTGTAGACCGCCGAACCGAAGGCCAGCGTCGGCCGCCCGCGCTCGAGGGCCAGCATGCCGACGGTGGAGTTCACGAGCACGACACCGCGGCTGCCGTCGATGAGCTTCGGCAGGTCGCCGCCGTCGATGAAGTCGAGACGGTCGTTGCAGCCATGGCGCTTGGCCGATTGGCGGGCGCGCTTGCGCCAATTCATGATGCCGCTGTCGAGCGGGTGCAGCTTTACGAGGAGCCGGGTCGGAGCCTGGGAATGCTTGGCGAAGGAGGCGATCACCCGGTCCATGAACCCCTCGACGCCGAGGAATGGCGAGTGGACACGGATCTGGTAGTCGCTGTCGAGCTGCAGCGGCAGCAGGAAGTAGTCGGCGTTGATCGCGTGATAGATCTCGTTCACCCGCGCCGCCTCGCGGCGGGTGCGCCGACGGCGGACGAACTTCCGGATCCAGCCGGCATATTCGGCGGCGATGTGATTCGGCCGATGGGTGCGGAACCCCGGATAGAGGTAGGGAAAGCCGATATTGGCGATATTGAAGCTGATGTCCCAGAGGCTGCGTCGTGCCATGTCCCCGGTCAGCGGCATGGCGCGGCCGGGCTGCGGCAGCTTGCGGGCGAGGTCCCGGATCTCCTCAGCCCGCTTGGGCAGGGTCGAGTTGCCGTTCACGCCGCCGGCCTCGCAGGTGATCCAGTAGGGTCGGACGTAGCCCTCCTCGAACACGTGAATACGCACGCCCATCGGCTTGGCGACCTGTACTGCCGCCTGATGGTAGGGCCGGCAATCGCCGAACAGCACGATGTCGGTGACGGCGTGCGTGCGGATATAGGCTTCGAGATAAGCCTCCCAACCCTCGCGCTTGCCGCGATAATGATCCGCCGGATGGGGCCAGAACAGCCAGTCGCCGGCGGAGAAATTGATCCGCCGGACCCCGTGGCCGCGCTCGCGCAGGGCCGTGCCGAGCACCGAGAAGAACGGGGAAGCGATCCCCTGCAGGAACAGGAACGTGGCGCCTTGGCGGCCTATGGCATGGGCACGAGGCTGCGACATTCCCAGGCGCTCAATTCCTCGTCGTGAAGCGATCTGCGTTGCGTCGTCCGGCTGAGCAACTCTCACGACAGCCTCGCGGACGACAATCGTCGCGCAGGTTGGCCGAGAGAATTTGCGGCCTTCGTTGCCGATCCGTCACGCAGCCCCTGCGACGTTCGGTCAGCCATCGTCTCGCGCCCGATTGCGGCTCCTGTGTGTCCGGTTCAATTCCATCCCCTGAAAAGTGCATCGCAAAATCCGCTCGCGGTCGTGTCACGGCGCAGGGAGCGCAGGCCATGTCCGGAGTGGCTAGTGCCGCGGCCCACGCTTGGGCTATGGAGCGGGCCTCGCCATGATCGACCCGCCATGATCGACCTGCGCCACATCGAGCCGCACGGGGATACCGGGCTGCCCCGCTCCTTCCTGCCGCTCGGGCGGACGGTTCGGCATCTGCGTGGGCAGGTCGAGGCGGCCACGGGAGTCGCGCTGACGTTCCGCTCACCCGGCCCGCCGGCCTTGTGGTCCTCGTGCGGTGCGATCGACGGCAGAGGGGCCCTTCGGGTAGCACCGGGCCCGCTCCTCAGTCCCTACGATTCGCCCGAGGCCGGTTTTTCGAGCCTTCGCCTGCGCTACGGCGGGCGGCCCATCGGCGGAGAGACGCCGTCACCGGATCTCAGCGATCTCCTGCGCGCGCGCGGGCTTTCGGGCTTCAACCGCTTTCCCCGCCCGATCCCGGACGCCGTGCGGAGCGCCTTCGCCGGCGAGACGCCGCCGGCCCTCGCCCTGATCGATCCGGACACCGCCGCGTCACCGCGAAGGTTGCGCGTGTTCATAAGCCGGCTTCTCGCCGATAATCCGACGACGCGCTTCGTCGCCGCCGGCTCCGAAGGTTGCCCGCGAGAGGCAGCGCCCGTCGATCCGCGCCTGACGCTGATCGCGGCTCCGGCCGATCCCTGGTCGCTGTTTCCGCTCGCCGCGCGGATCCACGTGGCTCGCTGGGAGGCGGCCTGCGAGGCGGCGCTGGCCGGTTTCGAGATCTTCTGCCCGGATCCCGCCGCGGGTCCGCGGCCGACCGACGAGGCGGCATTCCTGGCGCTGCGCTACGGCCTGGGCGTGCATGGCTTCGACCCGTGGACGCGGCGACCGATCCCGATTGCGGAGGCGGCGGAGCGGGTGGCGTGGCTGCGCGACCGCTTCCTCGGCAACGACCGCCGCGTTGTCCTCGTCGGCGTGTCCGGCTGGAAACGAGCGGCGCTCGATGTCTTCGCCACCGGGCCGGCGGGCTCCCCCTTGCACAGCATGACCGCCGAGGAGGCGGTGGCCCTCGCCCTCAGCCATGGCGGCCGGATCCAGGCCTGGGCGACCCGCTGCCCGGAACAGCTTCCGCGCCTCTGTGCGGAGGCCGATATCCCCTTCGCGCGGATCGAGGACGGATTTCTGCGCTCCGTCGGGCTCGGCGCCAGCCTGAAGCCGGGTGCGTCCATCGTCGTGGACGACCTCGGCATCTACTACGACCCGCGGGTCGAGAGCCGGCTGGCCCGAACGCTGAAGGAGGCCGATTTTCCGGCTGGTCTGACCGCCCGCGCCGGCGCCTTGCGCGAATCGATCGTGGCGCGCCGCCTGAGCAAGTACAATGTCGGCCTTGAGGGCGGGGGCGAGGACTGGCCAACCGACCGGCGGATCGTGCTGGTGCCGGGACAGGTCGAGGACGACGCCTCGGTTCTGACCGGTTCGCCCCAGGTGCGCGGCAATCTCGCCCTCCTACGGGCGGCCCGCACCCGCAATCCGGACGCCTTCCTGCTCTACAAGCCGCATCCCGACGTCGAGGCTGGCTTCCGGCCCGGTGCGATCCCTGAGGACGAGGTGCGTCGGCTCGCCGACCGCGTGGTGGGCGGGGTCGCCATCGTCGATCTGCTCGACCGCTGCCACCACGTCGAGACCATGACCTCGCTGGCCGGCTTCGAGGCGTTGATCCGGGGCCTGACCGTCGCCGTCCACGGTCGCCCCTTCTACGCGGGATGGGGACTGACGGAGGATCTGGCGCCCGGTGCCGGGCGGGGCCGCAGATTGTCCCTCGATGAACTGGTGGCGGGCGCACTCATCCTCTACCCGCTCTATCTCGATCCGGTCGCGATGAAGCCCTGCACCCCCGAGCAGCTGCTCGACCGTCTCAGCGAGGCTCGGGCCGCCACGCCGCCCTCGCGCCTCGCTCTGGGCACGGCGCGACACGCGACGATGCGGCTGCGCTACGCCCTGATCAATCCCATCCTGCGCCGCCTGCGCGCCCGCCGCGGCGTGCGCAGCGAATCCGGCCGTTGAAGCCGGCATGAGCCTCACGACGACGCTCGTGCCGCTGGCGGTCGCGCTCATCGGCGCCTTCGCCATTGAGGCGGTGGCTGCGCCGCGCCGCCCGAGTCTTCGGCCCGCCGATCTGGCGATCCGGTTCATCGGATACGCGCTCGTCACGCTGTTCTGGTTCCAGTTCTCGTGGCGCCCCTGGCTCGCCGCCTCGTCCTGCCTGCTGACGCTCGCAATTCTCTCGGTAGTGGATCGGCTGAAGCGCCAGGTGATCGGCGAGCCGGTGGTGTTCAGCGACCTCGCTCTGCTCGCTCAGGTGCCGCGCCACCCGCAGCTCTACTATACCCTGCCGCTCAGCGACCTTCGGATCGCCGGGCCCCTGCTGCTCGGTCTCGCCATGGTCATCGCGTGGTACGCCCTTGAGCCGACGGCTCTGCCGGACGGGGCAGGGGCGGCCGCCCTGGCGATCCTCGGCCTGCCGGCCCTGCTGGCGGCGCTCGTCGTTGCGGGCCTGAGCAAACCCGGCCAAGCGGCGCTGCGCCGCCTCTTCCCGAGACCCGATCTCACCCGGGACGTCGCTCGCTACGGGCTGATCGCGACCATGATGGGGTACGGGCTGCGCCGTCTCGGCGAGGCGGACGTGCGCCCCTCTCCGGAAAGCGCAGAAAGCGCGGGAAGCGGTGGCGACAACGAGATCGTCGTGGTCGTCCAGCTCGAATCCTTCCTCGATCCGGCCCGGATCGGCGGTCCGGATCTTCCGGTGATGGGGCGGATCCGGGCGCAGGCGGCGCAGTACGGCCGGCTCGCGGTCCCGGCGCACGGCGCCTACACCATGCGCTCCGAGCACGCCGTCCTGACCGGTCTCGACCCCGACGGTCTCGGTTTCGGTCGCTACGACCCCTACCTTGCCCGCAAGGGCGACGAGCCGACGAGCCTCGCCCGGCTCGCCCGCGCCGCCGGCTTCGAGACGGTGTTCGTTCATCCATTCCACCGCGATTTCTTCGACCGGGCGCAGGTGTTCCGGAGGCTCGGCTTCGACCGCCTCGTCATGGAGGAGGATTTCTCCGGTGCCGCCCGGATCGGTCCCTATATCGCCGATGTCGCGGTCGCCGAGCGCATCCTGGCCGAGATCGCGCCGGGCGGGGACCCCGCGCCCGGACGGCGCCGCTTCGTCTTCTCCGTCACCATGGAGAATCACGGCCCCTGGAATCCGGGGCGCCTCGCCGGCATCGACGAGCCGCTGGCGCAGTATTTTCACCACGTCGCCCATACCGGTAATGCGGTGGAGCGGCTGATCGACGGGCTCGCCGGCCGAAGGGCGGTGCTCTGCGTGTTCGGCGACCACGCCCCCTCGCTGCCAGATTGCCGGCCTCCGGCTTCCGGCCCCCTCGCGACCGATTACGCCCTGTTCCGGTTCGGCCGCAGCGAAAGCGGCCCGCCGGCTCGGATCGATCTCACCGCGGCACAGCTCGGCTGTGTCCTGCGGGACGCCCTCGCCCTGAAACAAGCAGGATTGAGGGGATAAGCGTGGCTGTGCCACGGTGGTGACGCATTGCTGCGTGAGCGCTCGCCGGCCATCGGCGCATCGTGCGCGTCAATCAAGAGTCAGGCCGGGGCCCGTGTTCAATGGATCGCAGTCACTGCGCGGCTATGGGAAAAGGGGCTAACGTGACGGCACGGTCCGCCCAGCCCCGGACGGCATCCTCCACGAAGTGCGTTACGACCCTGGCGATCTTGGCAAGCGCTCTCGCCATGTCGGGGTGCTCGATCCTGCCGGCGGCGGGGCCGACCACCTCGGCGATCGAGAGCGGCGCCGACATCGCCACCGCCGAGGGCCTGTTCGCCCGCTACGAGATCATCGACGTCACCCCCGCCATCGTCGAGTCCCTGCGGACCCGCCCCCTCGACAGCCTCCTCGTCACCTTCGGGGATCATCGCCCCTCGGTCGAACCGGTGATCGGCATCGGCGACTCGGTTGCGGTCCAGGTCTGGGAAGCCGGGGCCGGCGGCCTGTTCTCCGGCCCGCTCGTCGCCGACCGCTTCTCCGCCGGATCCAAGTCCGCCACGATCCCCGAACAGGTCGTCGGGCCCGACGGCGGCATCACTGTCCCCTATGCCGGCCGCATCAAGGTCGTCGGCCGCCGCACCCAGGACGTCCAGGCGCTGATCGAGACCGAGCTCGCCGGCAAGGCGATCCAGCCGCAGGTGCTCGTCTCCGTCACCAAACCGGTCTCGCAATCGGTCACCGTCACCGGCGAGGCGGCCACGGGCAAGCGCGTGCCGCTCTCGGGCCGCGGCGACCGCCTGCTCGATGTCATCGCCCAGGCCGGCGGCGTGCGCACGCCGGTAGCCGAGACCTTCGTGCGGCTGTCGCGCGGCAACCGCACCGTCACCGTGCCGATGAGCACCGTGGTTGCCAACCCGCGCGAGAACATCTTCGTGCGCCCGGACGACACGCTGACGCTGGTGCGCGATCCGCAGACCTTCCTGGCGGTCGGCGCGCTCGGCTCGACCACCGAGGTGCCGTTCTCGGCCGAAGGGCTGACGCTGTCGCAGGCGCTGGCCCGCGCCGCGGGCCTGCGCGACTTCCAGGCCGACCCGGAAGGCGTGTTCATCTTCCGCTACGAGCCGGCGGCGGTGGTGCGGCGGCTGCGGCCGAACTCGCCGCTGCTGGCCTCGCCTCAGGTGCCGGTGGTGTACCGGGTGAACCTGCGCGATCCGCAGGGTCTGTTCCTGTCGCAGAGCTTCCGCATGCGCAACCGCGACCTCGTCTACGTGTCGAGCGCGCCGTTCGCGGAGCTGGGCAAGGTTCTGGGCGTGTTCTCGACCGTGACGGCGCCCGTCGCCGCCGGCGCCTCGCTCTACACCGTCACCCGATAGGATCCTTGTCCGGGGTCGCAGATGCCGGCGCACCGGGCCCCACTCTGCGAAAGTCTCACCTGTTTCACCGAGATCCCGACTTGCCAAAGGTCCAGCCCGCGTCATTCCATGCATCGAATATGATGTCGGATGCGCGGCCGTGCCGATTCCCGATCGGGATCCGGCACCGGACGATGGTCCTGACAGACGACAACGGTCCGGACCGGCAGACCTTGGCAACGAGGCAGCGGGCTGGGAAAGAGGCGCCATGACGGTCCGACGCCCCCTCGCCCTCGCTTCGGCCTCCCTCGCGCTGCTGACCGGGCTCCTCACGGCCGCTCCGGCCGCGGCGGAGGTGAAGGTCGGTGTCGCGGTGCCGCGCACCGGGCCCTACGTGAGCGTCGGCGAGCAGGTGCTGCGCGGCGTCGAGGCGGCGGCCAAGGACGCCAATGCCCGGGGCGGGATCAACGGCGAGCCCATCGTGCTCGACGTGCAGGACGATTCCTGCGACTCGAATCAGGCTGTGGCGGTCGCCAACCACTATGTGAATTCGGGCGTGCGGCTCGTCGTGGGCCATGTCTGCTCGAACGCGTCGCTGGCTGCCTCCGACGTCTACGCCGCCAACGGGATCGTGATGATCACCGCGGCCTCCGTCGCCGCCAAGCTGACCGACCGCGGCCTGCCGACGATCTTCCGCGTCTGCGGCCGGGACGACGACCAGGCGAAGCTCTCCGCCGCAATCCTCGCGGAGCGGTTCCGCGACCGGAAGATCGCCATCCTCAGCGACCTCTCGCCGGCCTCGCGCACCCTCGCGGCGGCGACGAAGGACAACCTGAACCGCATCGGCGTGAACGAGGCCCTGTCCACGGCCTTCCAGCCGACCGACGCGGACGACGCCGCCCTCGCCGACCGGCTGAAGGCGGCGGGAATCGACGTGGTCTATTACGGCGGCGATGCCCAGGAGATGGGGCGGCTGGTCCGCATTTCGGCCGAGCGGGGGTTTCGACCGCAATGGTTCGGGACATCGGCCATCGCCACGCCCGACTTCGCCAAGATCGCCGGGCCGGCCAGCAACGGCGTCCTCATGACCTTCTATCTCGATCCGAGCCGGAAACCCGAGGCGCAAGGGGTGGTGGCCGCCTTCAAGGCCCAGGGCATCGAGGCGGACGGCTCCATGATCTACGGCTACGCCGCGCTCCAGGCGCTGGTGGAGGCCGGCAACTTCGCCCGCAGCACCGAACCCGCCGCGATCGCCAAGGCGCTGCACAGCGAGCGGTTCGACCTCGTGCTCGGTTCCGTCGGCTTCGACGCCAAGGGCGACATCACCGCCCAGGGCTACGTGCTCTACGTCTGGCGCGACGGCAACTTCACCCCGGCCAAATCGAACTGAGAGTGTCTGGGGGGTCGTCGGGGCACCGGCCGTTCCGCCTCCGGCCGCGACGGCGCGCGCCTCGCGGGAGACACCCGGCCGAGGATCAGTCGCGAAGCGCCGCGTCGACCTCAGCGCCGCGGCCGAGGTCGCGCATCACCTGATCGAGATGGGGTCGCTTGCGCAGTTGCAGGCCGTGAAGGCGGCGCACGGCCTCGCTGAGGCTACCCTGGCGTCCGAGCATCTCGTCGGCGAAGGCGATCATCCGCGCATTCGGCCACGCCTTCTCGCGCTGGGCGTGGAGCCGGGCGATCAGGTCCTCGGCCGGCGTCTCGGGTTCGGCCTCGGCGAACAGGGTCGCCAGCGCCGCGGTCGAGCGCGAGATGCCGACATGGCAATGGACGAGGATGTGGATCTCGCCGCCATCGGCGATGGCGTCGCGCCCGAAGGCCAGGATCGTCTCGATGTCCGCGCGCTCCGGCAGGACGATGCCCGGCGCCGGCTCGATGGCATCGTGGAAGCGCAGGATCGTGCGCCGATGGGTGCCGTAGGCGCCGAACGCCTCCGGATCCGCCCGATCGGGATCGAGGATCGACAGGACGTGGCTGACGCCGCGGGCCTGATGCTCGACGAGCTCGTCGAGGCCGCAGACGGTGTGGAGGCTGAGTTTCTCGGTGTTCACGCCGAGGCTGCTATCACGGCGCCGCGCGGGAAGCGACGGGTCATGCCCCGGTTTCCGGATCGCGCCCATCACGTGTAAGGCAACGCTCGGCCCCTGGACGGGCGGTCGAGCCTATCGGGACGAGCCGGGAGATCCATGCCCAAGCCCCAGCCAAAGCCCCAGCCAATGCCCCAGCCGAAGCCGCTCCAGCGCCGCGCCCTGCTGACCGCCGGACTCGGCGCCGGGTTGAGTGCCGCCGGAGCGCTGGCGAGCCCCGCCCAAGCCCAGCAATCCGCGCCCGAATTGCGATGGCGCCTGAACTCGGCCTACGCGCGCAGCCTCGACATCCTGTTCGGCGCGTCGGAGAGTCTCGCGAGAGCGGTCGCCGAGGCGACCGACGGGCGTTTCCAGATCCAGGTCTCGGCCGCGGGCGAAATGGCCCCCGCCGACGGGCTGCTCGACGCGGTGGGCAGCGGCAAGGCCGAGATGGGCCACGCACCCGCGAGCTTCGGCATGGCCAAGAATCCCGCCTTCGCGCTGGCCTCCGCCATGCCGTTCGGGCTCAACGCGCGCGGCCAGAACGCGTGGTGGCTCCAGGGCGGCGCGGCGGAACTGTTCGCCGAGATCTTCGCGAAGCAAGGATTGGTGGCGCTGCCCGGCGGCAATACCGGGGCGCAGATGGGCGGCTGGTTCCGCAAGGAGATCAAGACTGTCGGCGACCTCCAGGGGCTGAAGCTGCGCGTCGCCGGGCTCGGCGGCACGGTCCTGTCCAAGCTCGGCGCAGCGGTGCAGGCGACGCCGGGGCCGGAGATCTACGCCGCGCTGGAGAGCAAGGCACTCGATGCGGCCGAGTGGATCGGTCCGCACGACGACGAGAAGCTCGGCCTCCAGAAAGTCGCGCCGATCTACCATTATCCCGGCTTCTGGGAGGGCGGCGCCCTCCTGCATTTCTGGATCAACGCGGAGGCCTGGAAGGGTCTGCCGAAGACCTACCGCGCCGTCCTGCAAGGCGCGGCGGCCCAGGTGAACGCCGATGTCCAGGCCCGCTACGACGCGCGCAATCCGCAGGCCCTGCGCCGGCTCGTCTCGGGTGGTGCGCAGTTGCGCCCCTTCCCTCAGGACGTCATGGAAGCGGCACTCAAGGCCTCGAACGAGGTCTATGCTGACCTCTCGGCCAAGAACCCGGACTTCAAGCGGATCTACGACGCAATGAAGACCTTCCGGAACGAGGAGTACCTCTGGTTCCAGGTGGCCGAGTACACCTACGACAACTTCATGATCCGCGCCCGCGCCCGCGGATAGCGGCCATGGTCTTCGGACAAAAAAAAGCCGCTCGTGAAGAGCGGCCCGGAGTCTAGGGAGGAAACGCCCAAGGAGGGCAGCGGGAGGCGGACGCCGTCCGCGTTCCCGCAATGCACAAATTGAACTTCACCCGGAATTTTTCAAGCTGCTTGGTCGGCAATGATCGCGTTTGCGCGTGTGCAGGCACACGTCGCACCGGGTCTGTCACTCAAATGCCGCATCCGCTCCCACGGCCCGAATGCAGTGCTCACGGGAAGCGTCGCAATAGACGGCGCCGGACAACCTGCTTTCGCCGCCTGCCAGATCCCTGAACCGTCTCGTGATTTCTGCTTGGCCGCCGAGCCTGCTCCGGGCCGGTCGGCTGCGGCGGCGCGATGCCGCTGCAACGTTTGCTGCGCTCGCGCATTCCCTGCCCCAACGCACGATCCGCCTCGCGTCTCGGCGGGCAGAGCCCGAGTCACTCCGCAGAACCGATTCGGCGGGCTGCCCCGGTGAAGTCAGGCGGGACAGGTCCAGACGGGGCGATTTCGAGCGATGACGATCCAACCGGCCCGCATCCGGGTCCTGAACGACGTGCCGCCGCGCGAGGGCGCGGACTACGTGCTGTACCTGATGCAGCAAGCCATGCGCGTCCCGTTCAATCCGGCGCTGGAACTGGCGATCGAGGAAGCCAACCGCCTCCGCCTCCCGCTTCTCGTCTGTTTCGGCCTGCTCGACGGAGCCAACGGGTTCCCCGAGGCCAATGCCCGGCACTACGCCTTCCTGTTGCAGGGGCTTTCCGACGCGGCGGCCGCTCTGGACGCGCGCGGCATCGCCTTCCTCCTGCGGCGGGCGACCCCCGCAGAGGTCGCCATCGACCTGTCGGGACAGGCAGCCCTTCTGGTGCTCGACCGCGGCTATCTCGCGATCCAGAAAAGCTGGTACGCCGAGATCGGACGGAAGGCGAAGTGCCGGATCGTCCAGGTCGAGGGCGACGTGGTGGTACCGGTCGAGACCGCCTCGACCAAGCACGAATACGCCGCGCGCACCCTGCGCCCGAAGCTGCAAAGGCTGTGGGACGAGTATCTCGAACCGGTGGCACCGAGGAAGGTCGAGCATCGGGCCGAGGATCTGCCCGAGAGGCTGAAGCTGAAAGGCGGCCTCGACCTCTCGGACCCGGACAGGCTTCTCGCGAAGCTGACGCTCGACACCACGGTCGGCCCGGTGAAGCGGTTCCGCGGCGGCTACGCCGAGGCACGCGGGCGCCTCGAGAGATTCCTGAAGGATGCTTTCGCCGGCTACGGCGCCGGCCGCAACAAGCCGGAGGCCGGGGCGGCCTCGCATATGAGCCCGTTTCTGCATTTCGGGCACATCTCGCCGGTCGAGATCGCGCTCGCGATCCGCGCCGCCCAGGACGGCGACCGTGATGACCGCTCGGCCTATCTCGAGGAGCTGATCGTCCGGCGCGAACTCGCGATGAACCACGTCTTCCACACGGAGGGCTACGACGACTACGCCCGCGCCGTCCCGGAATGGGCCCGCAAGACGCTCGCTGAGCATGCCGACGATGCACGCCCCAAGCTCTACTCCGAGGAGGAACTGGCGGAGGGGAAGACCCACGACCATTACTGGAACGTCGCCATGCGCGAGATGCGCGAGACCGGCTATATGCACAACCAGCTGCGCATGTACTGGGGCAAGAAGATCCTCGAATGGTCGCCCTCGCCGGAAGAGGCCTTCGCCCGGACGCTGCGGCTCAACAACCGCTACTTCCTCGACGGGCGCGACGCGAACTCCTTCACCAACGTCGCCTGGATATTCGGCCTGCACGACCGCCCATGGCAGACCCGGAAGATCTTCGGCAGCGTGCGCTACCAGAGCGAGAACTCCCTGAAAAAGTTCGATGCGAAGGCCTATGAGCGGGCGGTGACGCGGCTGTGCGAGGCGGAAGATGGCTGACGCTCAGCGCTTCAAACACCCCATCAGTCCGTCCACCTGCCCCATCCGGCTCTGAATGCGGCCGGCGATTGCCCTTACGCCGCGGGTCGGCTTGCCGGCACTGCGCAGGATCGGGTTCGGCAGTGCAGCCGCGAGCAGCGCGGCCTCGCCTCGGGTCAGGTCGCGGGCGCTTTTGCGGAACCAGTGGCGGGCGGCGGCCTCGGCCCCGAAGATCCCCTCGCCCCACTCGGCCACGTTGAGGTAGATTTCCATCGTCCGTCGCTTGCCCCAGACGGCATCGGCCATCAGCGCGAGCGGGATCTCCAGGCCCTTGCGGATGTAGGAACGGCCCGGCCAGAGAAAGACGTTCTTGACCGTCTGCATGGTGATGGTGGATGCGCCCCGGCTCGGGCCCTCCTCGTCATCCACGACCTCGCGCAGCGCTCCCCAATCGACGCCGTTGTGCAGGCAGAAGCGCTGATCCTCGGACGCCATCACGGCCTGAACCAGGGCCGGGGCGATCGCCTCCAGGGGAACGCTGTCCCGCTGCACGCTCTGGAGCGTCAACCATCGGCCGAGCATCAGGGTTGAGGGCGGGGTCGCCACGCTATAGACGAGCGCGAGCGTGAGCGTGAAGGCTAGAATGGCAATGGGAGCGAGGGTGATCAGGGTGGCGGCGCGCCGCAGCCCGGTTCGACGCCTCGAAGTGGGATTGCGCGCCGCGGAGGCCCTCGCGAGGGGCTTCGACGCCGGAATCCTGCGCAGGTTGCGCCCGTGCCGTTCCGCGTCACTCTCCTCCGGCACCGCCACCTTGCGTCCGCCCCTCCCCGATCCAGGCCCCTTCCGATGACCTCAACGCAGGCTTCCCACCCCTCGGTCAAGGCGGACGCCTACACGGGTGACTTTACCCACAGGCTCGCTCAGGTCGCCGACACCGTCGAGACCTTTCTCGTCGAACGGCTCGGCCCCACCCTGCAGGCCGGCGAGATCGCCCGGCCGCCGCGACTGATGGAGGCGATGCGCCACGCTGTGCTCGGCGGCGGCAAGCGCCTGCGCCCCTTCCTCGCCATCGAGACCGCGCGGATGCTCGGCGGCGCCGAGGATGCCGCCCTCGCCGCCGGTGCCGGCGTCGAACTCGTTCACTGCTACAGCCTCGTCCACGACGACCTGCCGGCGATGGACGACGACGACCTGCGCCGCGGCAAGCCCACCGTCCACAAGGCCTACGACGAGGCGACTGCGATCCTCGTCGGCGACGCGCTCCAGACGTTGGCCTTCGAGGTGACGGCCGATCCGCGCTGGCAGCCCGATCCGGCGATCCGCGCGGAACTAGTGCTCGGGCTCGCCCGCGCCTCGGGACTCGGCGGGATGGTCGGCGGCCAGCTCCTCGACCTCTCGGCCGAGGGCCGTTTCGGCCCGGCCAGCATGGATATCGACGACACCCTGCGCATGCAGGCGATGAAGACCGGCGCGATCCTCGCCTTCTCCGTCGAGGCCGGCGCGCTGGTCGGCGGCGCGAATGCCGACGAGCGGGCAGCGCTGCTGCGCTACGGCAAGGCGCTGGGTCAGGCCTTCCAGGTCGCCGACGACATTCTCGACCGCGAAGCCTCTCCGGAGGCGATGGGCAAGGCCACCGGCAAGGACAAGGATGCCGGCAAGGCGACGCTGGTCGACCGACTCGGCCTCGACGGAGCGCGGGCGGAGTGCGACCGGCTCGTGGCTCTGTGCGAAGAGGCGGTGGCCCCATGGGGTTCGCGGGCGCAGGTGCTCAAGGACGCCGCCCGCTTCACGGTGGCGCGCAAGGCCTGATCTTTTCGCCTAGAGCATTGATGATGCATCGTCTTTTCCCGAAAGCCGGCAACCACCTTTCGGGACGATGCCCTACGGGCGCGACGGATCCGCCGACTGCACCCCGTGGAAGCGATGCCTCTGGTCCGGCGGCACGCGGACGCAATCCTGGCGCCGCCCGAACAGGCGGTAGCGGGAGCGCGCGACGAGGCCGTAGAGGCGGTCGCGCAGCGGCTTCGGCACGGTGCCGAACATCCTAACCCAGCGCCACGGCGCCCTGAGATGCCGCGCCACTTCCAGCGCGGCATCGGAGCGTGTGAGCGCCCGGCCGTCCTGGATCAGTAGGAAGGTGCCGTTCAGATCCGCGGCGGTGAAGCCGTAGCGGGCCGCCAGCGCCAGCCCCTCGGGCGACCAAGCGCCCATGAAGTGCAGGCGATCGTCGCGCTCGTGTGTCAGCACGATCCGCACGGTCGCGGCACAGAGCACGCAATCCGTGTCGAAGACGAGGGTCGGCGGCATCGGACCCTCACGCTGCGCTGACGACCACTTCGACAAGGTTCGGCTCGCCCGAGCGGATGCCGGCCTCGACCGCCCCGGCGACGTCCCCGGCCCGCTCGATCCGCCGCGAGGGCACGCCCATCGACGCGGCGAGCGCCAGAAAGTCGATGCGCGGCTCGGTCAGATCCATGGCGATGAAGCGGTTCGCGCGCACCGAGGCGTAGTGCGTCTGTGATTTCATGAACTGCTTCAGGATGTTGTACTCGGCGTTGTTGATGACGACAAAGGTCACCGGCAGCCGCTCGTGCGCGGCGGTCCAGAGCGCCTGGGGCGAGTACATCGCCGCGCCGTCGCCGACGATGCAGACCACGGGCGCCCGATCGAGCCCGAGGGAGAAGCCGACCGAGGCCGGCATGCCCCAGCCGAGCACGCCGCCACGGATCGAGGAATATTGCCGCGTCCAGGTGCTGTGCAGGATCGTGCGCAGATGCCCGAGCGTCGCGGGCGCTTCGTCGACGATGGCGATGTCGGATCCGACGGCGCGGGCGATCTCGCGGGCGGCGACGAGGGGATGGATGACGGGATCGGCGAAGGCGGCGTCCGCCCGCGCCTCCAGGGCGGCCCGGCGTGCATCGTAGGCGGCGACCGCCTCCCCGCGCAGACGGGCATAGGTCTCGGCCCGCGGCGCGAGGCGGGTTTCCAGGAGCGGCAGCAGCACGTCGAGGGAGGCGCGAACGTTGCCCACCGTCGAGAGCCGCGTGGCGTAGGTGCGGCCGAGGTCGCGGGCATCGGCCGAGAGCTGGAACACCTCCGTGCCCGGCGGCACCGCCGAGCCTTCCGTGTAGAGCACCGTAATGAGCGACTTGCCGCCGAGCGCGAACACCGCGTCGTAGCGGCCCAGGATCTCGGCGATGCCGCTCGCCTTGGTCGGCAGGTTGCCCATCCAGAGCGGGTGGGCGGTCGGGAACGGGATATGCGCCGGCCAGGACGAGCCGTAGACCGGCGCCGCGAGAAGGTCGGCGAGCCGCACCGCCTGGGCCGATGCGTCGCTGGCATCGACCTCGTCGCCGGCGATCAGGGCGAGTCGTCCCGGCGCGATCGCCGCGAGATGGTCTGCCAGTCGGTCGAGGGATCCGGCCACGGCGCGGTGGTCGATGACCGAGATCTCCCCGAGCGGCGCGGCGGTCTTCGCCTCCATCACGTCCATCGGCAGCGACAGGAAAACGGGGCCCGAGGGCGCCGCGGCGCAATCGTGGAA
The DNA here is from genome assembly GCF_014199985.1 of Methylorubrum rhodesianum. Classification (GTDB taxonomy): domain Bacteria; phylum Pseudomonadota; class Alphaproteobacteria; order Rhizobiales; family Beijerinckiaceae; genus Methylobacterium; species Methylobacterium rhodesianum. The sequence continues at coordinate 277,284 of NZ_JACHOS010000004.1, forward strand.
GGCGCGGCGCAGGAGCACCGGGAGCTGGTCGGCGTTCGTCACCTCACGCGCCCACTTCACCGTCGGAGCGGCGATGGTGGTCAGGTCGCCGAACAGGAGCGGATCGGTGATGACGTGCCGCGAATCCTGCTGGCCCGCCGTCACCACCAGCGGGGTGCCGGAGATCTGGGCATTGAGCAGGTTGCCCATGCCGTGGCCGAGGCCGCCGGCAGTGTGCAGGTTGAGGAAGCCCGGCCGGCGCGCCCCTTGGGCGTAGCCGTCGGCCATGGCCACTGCGCTCGCCTCCTGCAGCGCCAGCACGTAGGCGATGTCGGGCGCGTCCGTCAGGGCGTCGATCAGCGGCAGCTCGGTCGTGCCGGGATTGCCGAAGACGTAGCGCACACCCTCCGAGCGCAGCACCTCCACCAGCACGTCGGCGCCCCGCCGCTCGGCCAGGGCTTCGACTGTCGTGACCGTCATGGCTTGCTCCTGACGTGCCTGCGAGGACCTCTCTCGACGCGCATCGCCCGCACCGATGGGATGTCCGACCCGGCCAAGGCCGCCCGAGGTCTCCCATCATCGACGGCGGCGCACGCGCCGCTCATCCCTCTGTCGAATCTACCGCCGAAATCGTCAGCGGTTCAGGGCTGGGCCGCGCGGGGCCGCACGGTCCAGGTCGCCCAGAAGACCGGCCGGCCGTAGAGGGAGGAGGTGTCGCTGCCGTCGATCCGCGGCGCGCGGCGGTCGAGCCAAGTCAGGAAGCCGCCCTTGTCGGGGTAGATCGTGGGTGCATCGAGGTTGCCGTAGCGGTCTGTCATCCAGCCGAAACCGTCACGGGTGAAGCGCCCGAGCGCATCGCCGCCGGAGCGAAGGCCGAGATAGGCCGTCGAGTGGCCAGCCGCCACGGGTTCCGCATAGAGCGCGAGGGCCGTGATGCTGCCGGGCGAGAGGTCGGCGGTGTAGTGCAGGCAGATGTCGGCGACGGGTCCGCCCGAGGCCGTGACCGGCCGCGAGCAGGTGTAGGCCACGGCCCAGCGGTCCATGCCGCGCGCCTTGGCGACGCGGATCTCGGTCTCGGCGGGCAGGCTCTCGATCAGCGTGACCGGCGCCGACCATGTGCGCTCCGCCAGCGGATCGCGGCTCGTGCGCAGATACAGAGCCATGCGCCGCTTGGTCCGCGGCGCCTCGCAATCGGCGGGCACCACGTCGGTGTAGAAGTAGTGGTAGACGCGATCGACCACGCTGATCGAACCGGTCAGGCCGCGCGCCTCGAAATCCGGCGCGGCGCAGTTGCCGACGATCGGCTTGCCGGTGTCGTCGAGCACCGGTGCGGGCTTTGCCGCCGCGGGCCGCGCCCGCCCGCGGCGGCGCCCCCTTTCCTCCGCGGGCGGTGCTCCGAATGGGCGCCACTCGGTGCCGGGATCGGCTTCGACGCGCAGATCGAGGCTCTGGAAATCGTAGGTTCGCGCCTGGACCAGCACCCGGCGGCGCCCTTCCTCCGAAGGTTCGGTCGCGGTGGCGAGGATGGCGTAGTACGGGTCGCCGGCCCAGTCGCGCCCGGCCACCATCATCGCGTTGCCGGACGGGTCGTCCTCCGGCGTCGGCGCCTGGGCGCGGAAGGTCATCTTCTCCGCCTGCCTGTCCCCTTGCCGCGCCTCGCGCGCCGCCCGGCGGGCCTCTCTCCGGGCCTGCCGGCTGGCTCGGCTGCGGCGGCGCGGCTGCTCGGCCCGCGTCGGACCGGAGCCTTTGAGCCCCTCGCTCCAGAAGCGCGGATCGGTCGGCGGCAGGACCGTGGCAAGTGCTTCGATCTGCCGACCGATGCGCACGGCGCCGCCCGCGGCGGGATCGGTGGCGCGAAGGTCGGTCGGGCAGGAATCCTCGCCGCGGCGACCGCTGCCCCGCGGCGGCTCGGCCCGATAGATCACTTGGAGCGGGCCCGGCGCGCCGGCATCCTTGAGCCGCATGATCTGCACGTCGTGAACGAACCGGCAGGGCGGCGGGACGGCGTAGACGCCCTCGGCCTCATCATCCGAGCGGCAGATCTCCAGGGCGCCGCCGCCGGTGACGTAACAGGCACTGCTGCCACCGCGGGGCGCGCCAGCCCAGGAGGGGCCGGCCAGCGCCGCGAGCATGGCCAACGCCGCAGCGGCGATCGCCGTCCCGCGTGAAACGGACTGAGCCGCGGGCGTGAGGGAACCGCGTTCTGGGGCGGCGGAGTGGAAAAAGCGTGGTGTCTGCACGGCCGAACCTTAGCCCTTCCGGACCGCGCTCGGAAAGCAGTCCGGCGGAACGTCCCCATCACGATCAGGTCGATTTCGGCACGCGGGAAGCGAACATGGTGAAAGGATTGGCTCACCAAGCCGGATTATCCTGGAAGTCCGTTCGATAGAGAGGGCATTCCATCGATGAGCAGCGGTCTCTCGGCACCGGCCGGTCTGTCGGAGGTCTCCCGCCTCGCGACGTTGCTGGCCGATCAGGCACTCGACGCGCAGATCATGAGCCGTCCGATTCCCGACGATCAGGTTCAGGCCCTGCTGGATGCTGCCGTCCTCCTCGATGAGTACGGTCAGGAGATCCCGCCCCTCCTCGGACAGATCGTCCACGAGATCGGATCCTCCGCCCCCGAGCGCGCCGTGCGGTCCGGCAAGCGCGTGGACGAGGACGAGGTCGGGCGCATGGCGTGGATGCTGCGCCCGTTCCGCTCGGCCAAGCGGACGGGCTGAGACAAGCGGACGGGCTAAGACAAGCGCACCGGCTCAGAGACGGACTTGCGGGGGCTGGGCCGCGCCGATAGAGCGCGGGCGACGTGGCGCGTGCCATCAGCTCGGATTTCAGCCCCATGACCACCTACAAGCTTCTGCTCCTGCCCGGCGACGGCATCGGCCCCGAGGTGATGTCCGAGGTCGAGAAGGTGGTCGGCTGGCTCAAGCGCGCCGGCCTGGCCGATTTCGAGACCGAGCGCGACCTCGTCGGCGGGGCGGCCATCGACGTCCACGGCAAGCCGCTCGCCGATGAAACGCTGGCCCGCGCCGACGCGGCCGACGCGATCCTGCTCGGCGCGGTCGGCGGGCCGAAGTGGAACGGTGTCCCCTACGACATCCGCCCCGAGGCCGGCCTGCTGCGCCTGCGCAAGGATCTCGGCCTGTTCGCCAATCTGCGCCCCGCGATCTGCTACCCCGCGCTCGCCGACGCTTCGGCCCTCAAGCGCGAGCTGGTCGAGGGCCTCGACATCATGATCGTGCGCGAGCTCACCGGCGGCGTCTATTTCGGCGAGCCGAAGGAGATCACCACGCTCGACGACGGTTCGAAGCGGGCGGTCGATACGCAGGTCTACACCACCGCCGAGATCGAGCGGATCGCCCACGTCGCCTTCGACCTCGCCCAGAAGCGCTCTGGCCGGGTCGCTTCGGCGGAGAAGAACAACGTGATGAAGACCGGCGTCCTGTGGAAGGAGGTCGTCACGCGGGTCCATGCCGAGCACTACGCACAGGTCGAGCTCGAGCACGTTCTGGCGGACAACTGCGCCATGCAGCTCGTGCGGCGTCCCAAGCAGTTCGACGTGCTGGTGACCGATAACCTGTTCGGCGACGTGCTCTCGGACGTCGCGGCGATGCTCACCGGCTCGCTCGGCATGCTGCCCTCGGCTTCGCTGGGCGCGGTCGACGCCCGCGGCACCCGCAAGGCGCTCTACGAGCCGGTCCACGGCTCGGCGCCCGACATCGCCGGCAAGGGTTTCGCGAACCCGATCGCGATGATCGGCTCGCTCGCCATGTGCCTGCGCTATTCCTTCGGTCTGGGCGAGGCCGCCGACCTCGTGGAGGGCGCGATTACCCGCGCCCTGGCCGCCGGCGCCCGCACCCGCGACATCGTCGGCGAGGGCCAGACCCCGATCAGCACCGCCGAGATGGGCGATGCGATCCTGCGCGAGCTGCAGGCGCAGGCGGGCTGACGCTCCTTTCGTCCTCGCGAGGCGAGGCCGAAGCAATCCAACGCGCGACCCGTCCGGATCAATCGCGCCGCTGGATTGCCTCGCCGACGCTCGCGACGACGGCGTGACGACCTACTTCTTCCCCAGCGGCAGCCAAGCGCGCCCGTCCCGGCTCAACAGCTCCTCCGCCTCCTTCGGTCCCGGACTGCCGGCCGGGTAGAGGCACACCGGCGCGTCCTTCCAGGCCTTGATCAGCGGATCGACGGCGGCCCAGCTCGCCTCGATGGTGTCGGCGCGCTGGAACAGGGTCGGGTCGCCCATCATGCAGTCGTAGAGCAGCGTCTCGTAGCCGACGGTGGGAGCCGGGTCGAAGAAATCGGCGTAGCGGAAGCCGCTCTCGATCGCGGCAAGATGCATCTGCGGCCCCGGCCGCTTCACGTTCAGGCCCGTGAAGGAACCGGGCTCCGGATCGATGTTCAGGCGCATGACGTTCGAGGCGGGCTCATCGCCGTCGGCCCCGCGGAACAGCGTGAAGGGCGCCGGCTTGAAATGCACCGTGATCGCCGTGTGCCGGTCCGCCAACCGCTTGCCGGTGCGCAGGTAGAACGGCACGCCGGACCAGCGCGGATTGTCGATCGCGAGCTTGAGGGCGACGTAGGTCTCGGTGCGCGAATCCTTCGCAACGTCCGGCTCGTCGCGGTAGGCCGGCACGGCCTTCCCCTCCTCGCGGCCCGCCGCGTACTGGCCGCGCACCGCGTCCTGCGGCGAGACCGGACGGATCGCCGTGACAAGCCTGGTCTTCTCGTCGCGCACGGCCTCGGCGTCGAACGAGCCCGGCGGCTCCATCGCCACCATGGTGAGAAGCTGGAACAGGTGATTGGGCACCATGTCGCGCAGCGCGCCCGTCGGCTCGTAGAAGCGGCCGCGCTCCTCGACACCGATCGTCTCGGCGGCGGTGATCTCGACGTGGTCGACGTACTCGGATCGCCAGATCGGCTCCAGCAAGGCGTTGGCGAAGCGGAGCGCCAGGATGCTCTGGACCGTCTCCTTCCCGAGAAAGTGATCGATCCGGTAGAACTGGCTCTCGTCGCCCTGAGCCAGGATGGTCTCGTTGAGAGCCTTGGCGGAGGCGAGATCGACGCCGAACGGCTTCTCGATGACGACGCGGCGGAAGGCACCGTCGCCCTGCTTGAGCAGGCCCGCCTTGCCGAGGCCCTTGACGATCGGCCCGAAGAAGCGGGCGGAGACCGCGAGATAGAAGACGACGTTTCCGGTCAGACGCCCGGCAAGATCCCTGAAGGTGGCCTCCTGGGAAAAGTCGCCCTGCATCACGTGCAGGCGTTCGCGGATGAAGCCCCAGGACCGCGGGTCGATCCGCTCCGCGTGGAATTCGGCGGACGTGTCCTTGGTGAAGGACTCCATCGTCCCCGTCAGGTCGTCGCGCCAGCCGTCGTCGGTGAGCGGGTTGTGATCGACGCCGAGGACGGAGAACTTCTGGTCGAGCAGCCCGCCGCCGGCGAGATTGTAGAGGGCGGGCATCAGCAGACGCTTCGTAAGGTCACCGCCGGCTCCGAAGATCACGAGGGTGCAGGGCGGCGCCGGCGGCGTATCGGGCGTGTCGTGAACGCGAGCGTCGGGCATCGATCATCCGGGTCTGTCGGCCGGCGCCTGGCCGACCGCTGGAGTCCCGGTTTCAACAGGAGGCTGACGATCCCTGTTCCGGCTGAGCTGCCCTGCTCGCAGCGCCGGACGGATCGCCGTTTGGACCTCTCCCCTACTCGTCGGTGCGAACGGCGGAGCCTCCGTCGATCGGCAGGCGCACGCCCTTCAATTCCTCGCCAGTCGGCAGCGAGCGGGCATCCCAGCCGCCGCCCAGCGCCCGGATCAGCGCCACGGCCGTGGTGAAGCGGTTGAGGCGGATCTGCAGCGCGGTGATCTCGTTGTTGATCTGCAGGGCCTGGGCGGTCACCACGGTGGTGTAGTTCTGCGTACCGGCCCGGTACTCGTTGAGCGCGATCTCGACCGCGCGCCGCGCCGAAGCCACGGCCTCGTCCTGCTTCGCCTGCTGCCGCGCCAGGATGCGCACGCCGGCCAGACCGTTCTCGACCTCGCCGAAGGCGGTCAGCACCGTCTGGCGGTAATTGGCCACCGCCGCCTCGTAGGCGGCCCGTGCCGTTTGCAGCACCGCGGCGCGGGCGCCGCCGTCGAAGAACACCTGGCTGCCGTTGGCCGCGATCGACCAGACGCGGTTGGCCGCCGAGAACACGCCGTTGCTGGTCGCTCCGGAAAAGCCGCCGGAGGCCGAGAGCGTGACCGTCGGGAAGAAGGCGGAGACCGCCACGCCGATCTGCTCGCTCTGTGCCTGCACCAGCCGCTCGGACCCGGCGATGTCCGGCCGGCGCTCTAGGAGGTCGGAGGGGATGCCGACCGGCACAGCGGGCGGGCGAACCGGCAGCGGCGAGAACGGGAGCTTGAACTCGGAGGGCGGCCGGCCGGTCAGGATCGCCACGGCGTGTTCGAAGGTCGCGCGCTGCAGATCGACGGCGATCAGCGAGGCCTCGGTGGTCTGGAGCTGCGTCTGCGCGGTGATGACGTCGGAGCGGGCGGCCACGCCCGCGTTGTACTGATTCTCGGCGATGGCGAGGCTGCGCTTGAACCCCTCGACGTTCTCCTGGAGCACCCGCTTCAACGCGTCCTGATAGCGCAGCTGGAGGTAGGCGGTGGCCAGCTCCGCCTGAAGGCTGAGGCGCACGAGGGCGAGGTCCGCGGCGGAGGCCTGGGCGGAGGCGACGTCGCTCTCGATCTGGCGGCGGATACCGCCGAAGAGGTCGAGCTCCCAACTCGCCTGCCCCTGGAGCGAGACCGTCGTGCGCTCCGTCCCCAGAGCCCGCGAGCGGGTGATGCTGGGGGCGCCGATCACCGTGGGGAACAGCGCGGCCCGGGCCTGCGCCACCAGGGCACGGGCCTGGTCATAGACCGCGATCTGGGCGCGGAGGTTCTGGTTGTCGACGTCGATCGAGCGGATCAGCCGGTCGAGGGTCGGATCGTTGAAGGCCCGCCACCAGTCGCCGCGCTCGGCCGCATCGTTCGGCACGGCGAGGCGCCAACCCTTCTGCGCCTGGACGTAGGCGAGGCTGTCCTCGCGTAGGCCGCCCTGCTTGAACGCAAGCGGCGTCTCGACGGAGGGACGCGAATAATCGGGGCCGACGAGGCAGCCGGAAGTCGTCGCGGCGAGGGTGGCGACGCCGGAGAGACGGAGCAGGGTCGCAAACCCTCCCCTCCCCGCTCGCCGCGAGCGGCTTTCGCGCAGGTCACTGATCACGAAACAACCATCCTCACTCGGCCGGCACCGTCGCGGGTCCGCCCCGGCGACGCTTCGCCCAGAGCCGGAGACGGTCGAGATACAGGTAGACGACCGGTGTCGTGTAGAGGGTCAGGATCTGGCTGACGATGAGTCCACCGACAATGGCCGTGCCGAGCGGCCGGCGCAGTTCCGCGCCCTCGCCGCCGGCGATGATGAGCGGCGCCGCGCCGAGCAGGGCGGCCAGCGTCGTCATCATGATCGGGCGGAAGCGCAGGATGCAGGCCTCGTAGATCGCCTCGCCCGGCGTCAGGCCGCGGGTCCGCTCGGCGTCGAGGGCGAAGTCGATCATCAGGATCGCGTTCTTCTTCACGATGCCGATCAGCAGGAACACGGCGATCAGCGCGATGATGGTGAACTCGGTGCCGGTGGTGAGCAGCGCGACGATGGCACCGATTCCGGCCGAGGGCAGCGTCGAGAGAATCGTGATCGGGTGGATGTAGCTCTCGTAGAGGATGCCGAGCACGGCGTAGACGGCCAGCAGCGCCGCCAGGATCAGCAGCGGCTGGCGCGAGGCCGATTCCTGATAGCTCTTGGCCGCGCCCGCGAACTCGCCGTGGATGGTCTGCGGCAGTTGCAGATCGAGCATGGTCTGCTCGATCACGGCGGTCGCCTCGCTCAGGCTCTTGCCCGGTACGAGGTTGAACGAGATCGTCGTGGCCACGAACAGGCCCTGGTGAGAGACCTGAACCGGCGCATTGCCGGTCTCGAAATGCGCGAAGGCCGAGAGCGGGACCATCGTCTCCTTCGCGCTCGATACCGGCGCGCTCGACGAGGCGCCGCCCTTGCTCGCGGCGATGGCGTTGCCCGCAGCGTTGCGGGCCGAGTCGGCAGCGATGGCCGCGGCCGTATCGGTGGTCGAGGTGCCGGAGGTGGACGCCTGTGAGGCGGTCGTCGTTCCGCCTCCCGCGACCGTGCCGGCGACCGCGTTGGTGGTCGCCGATCCCCGCGCCCGGCCGCCCGTGGTCGAGACGTAGATCGTCTTCAGCACCTCCGGGTTCTGGAGGTATCGCGGCGCGATCTCCATCACCACGTGGTACTGGTTGAGCGGGTTGTAGATCGTCGAGACCTGCCGCTGGCCGAAGGCGTCGTAGAGGGTGTTGTCGATCTGGTCGGGCGTGATGCCGTAGCGGAAGGCGGTGGCGCGATCGATCACGAGGCGGCTTTCCAGGCCGCCCTCCTGCTGGTCGGAGGTGACGTCGGCGAAGATGTCGGTGCGCTTCTGGAGCGCCTGCAGGAGCTTCGGCGAGGCGGCGTAGAGCTCGGCCGCGGTGTCGCCCTGGAGCGTGTACTGGTACTGAGCGAAGCTCTGGCGGCCGCCCATCTTCAGGTCCTGGCGCGGAAACAGGAACAGGCGCGCGCCCGCCACCTGGGCGAGCTTGGGCCTGAGCCGGGCCATCACCTTCTCGATGGAATCGCGCTGGCCGAGGGGTTTGAGCCCGACGAAGACGTTGGCCGAGTTGGTCCCCCGCCCCCCGGTGAAGCCGACGATGCTCTCGACCGCCGGATCCGCCTGCACGATGGCGCTCGCCCGCTGCAGCTTGTCCTTCATCGACTGGAACGAGATGCGCTGGTCGGCCTGGATGCCGCCCATGAGCTGGCCGGTATCCTGATCGGGGAAGAAGCCCTTCGGCACGATGATGTAGCCGTAGACCGTGAGCCCGATCGCGATGAACACGCTGAGCGCGGTCAATCGGCGGTGATGGAGGGCGATGCGCAGGGTCCGCTCGTAGCCGGCGAGCATTGCGTCGAAGCCGCCCTCCAGCATCCGCAGCAGGAGGTTGGGGCGCCTGCCCTGCATCTCCGCCTCGGGCTTGAGCAGGATCGCGCACATCATCGGCGTCGTCGTCAGCGAGAGCACGAGCGAGACGAGGATCGCCAGCGACAGGGTGACGGCGAATTCCTGGAACAGCCTTCCGACGATGCCGCCCATCAGGAGGATCGGCAGGAACACGGCGATGAGCGACAGGCTCATCGAGACCACGGTGAAACCGACTTCGCGGGCGCCGAGCAGGGCCGCCTCGACCCGCGGCTTACCCGCCTCGATGTGGCGCTGGATGTTCTCCAAGACGACGATGGCGTCGTCCACGACGAAGCCTGTCGCGATGATGAGTGCCATCAGCGACAGGATGTCGAGGGAGTAGTCGAGCATCCACATCGCACCGAACGTGCCGATGATCGAGATCGGCACCGCCACCGCCGGGATCAGTGTCGCCCGCCACGAGCGCAGGAAGATGAAGGTGACGAAGATCACGAGGATGACCGCGATGATCAGCGTCTCCTCGGTGCTCGCCAGCGAGGCGCGGATCGTGGCGGATCGGTCGCCGGAGATGTTGAGGTCGATGTCGCCCGGCAGCGCCGCCTTCACCTGCGGGATCGCCGCGCGCACCCGCTCCACGGTCTCGACGACGTTCGAGCCCGGCTGCTTGTAGATGAACAGGATCACGCCCGGCTTGCCGTCGACGAGGCCGAGATTGCGCTTGTCCTCGACCGAGTCGACCACCTCGCCGACATCGGCCAGCCGCACGGCGGCACCGTTGCGGTAGGCCACCACGATGTCGCGGTAGTCGGAGGCCTGCCGGCCCTGGTCGTTGGCGTAGAGCTGGTAGCGGCGGTCGCCCGCCACGATGTCGCCCTTGGGCGAGTTGGCATTGGCCGAGGCCAGCCCCGCACGGATGCCTTCGAGACCGATGCCGTAGTGGAACAGGGCGGTCGGATCGAGTTCGACCCGCACCGCCGGCAGCGACGAGCCGCCGATATCGACGTTGCCGACGCCCTCGATCTGGCTCATCCGCTGCTGCACGATGGTCGCGGCGGAATCGTAGAGCTGGCCGGGCGTCAGGGTGTCCGAGGTGAGACCGAGGATCAGGATCGGCGAATCGGCCGGGTTGAACTTGCGGTAGGTCGGGTTGGTGCGAAGCGCCGTCGGCAGGTCGGCGCGCGCGGCGTTGATCGCCGCCTGCACGTCGCGGGCGGCGCCGTCGATGTCGCGGTTGAGGCCGAACAGCAGGACGATCCGCACCGTGCCGGTGGAGCTCGTGGACGTCATCTCGTTGACGTCGGCGATCGCCCCGAGCCGCCGCTCCAGCGGCGCGGCGACCGTCGTCGCCATGGTCTCGGGCGAGGCGCCGGCCATCTGCGCCTGGACGAGGATGACGGGAAAGTCGACCTGCGGCAGCGGCGCCACCGGCAGCCGCACATAGGCGAACAGGCCGGCGAGCATCAGGCCGATGGTGAGAAGCGTCGTCGCGACCGGGCGGCGGATGAAGGGTTCGGAGAGGTTCAAGGGACCGCCCCGCCCGGCGCGAGCCCGTCCTGCTCCCGCCGCCGGGTGATCCGCCGTTCAAGCCGGTCGAAGGCGAGATAGATCACCGGCGTCGTGAACAGCGTCAGCACCTGGCTGACGATGAGGCCGCCGGCGATGACGATGCCGAGCGGCTGTCGCAGCTCCGAGCCGACGCCGGAGCCGATGATCATCGGGACCGCCGCGAACAGGGCGGCGAGCGTCGTCATCAGGATCGGGCGGAAGCGCAGCAGGCAGGCCTCGTAGATCGCGTCGCGCGGCGTCTTGCCCTCCTCGCGCTCCGCCTGGAGCGCGAAGTCGATCATCATGATCGCGTTCTTCTTCACGATGCCGATCAGGAGCACGATGCCGATGATCGCGATGATGTCGAGGGAGAGCCCGAACAACATCAGCCCGAGCAGAGCGCCGATCCCCGCCGACGGGAGCGTCGAGAGGATGGTGATGGGATGGATGAAGCTCTCGTAGAGCACGCCCAGCACGATGTAGACGGTGACAATGGCGGCGCAGACGAGGAACAGCTCGTTGGAGAGCGCCGACTCGAACGCGAAGACCGAGCCCTGCGGCACCACGTTGAAGCTCGCCGGCAGGTTGATCTGTTGTCGCGCGACCTCGAGTGCCTCGACCGCCTGGCCCAGCGCCACGCCCGGCGCGAGGTTGAACGAGACGGTGGTGGCCGGGAACTGGCCGAGATGGCCGATCAGCAGCGGCGCGCGCCGCTCCTCGACCTTCGCCACTGCCGAGAGGGGCACCTGCCCCGAGGGGGCGGTGGAGGAGGGAAGGTAGAGGTTGTCGAGGGAGGCGAGCGACGTGTGCAGCTTCGGGTCCGCCTCCAGGATCACCCGGTACTGGTTCGACTGGGTGAAGATGGTCGAGACGATGCGCTGGCCGAAGGCGTCGTAGAGCACGTTGTCGATGGTGGCCGGCGTGATGCCGTAACGGCCGGCGGTGGCGCGATCGATCGTGACGTAGGCCGCCAGCCCGTTGCCCTGGTAGTCGCTGGTGACGTCGGCGAGCAGGGGCGAGCGGCGCAGGGCCTCGACGTAGCGCGGCACCCAGGTCTCGAAGTCGCCGAGATTCGGGTTCTCGAGAATGACTTGGTACTGCGTCGCCGAAACCGCGGTGTCGATCGTCAGATCCTGCACCGGCTGCATGTAGAGCCGCACGCCGGGCACGCCGCTCGTCGCCGCGTTGAGCCGACGGATGATCGCGCTCGCATCCGCGCTGCGGACCTCGCGCGGCTTCAGATTGATGAGGAAGCGGCCGGAATTGAGGGTGACGTTCTGCCCGTCCACGCCGATGAAGGACGACAGGCTGGCCACGTCCGGATCCTTCAGCACCACGTCGGCCAGCGCCTGCTGGCGCTCCGCCATGGCTTCGTAGGAGACGCTCTGGTCGGCCTGTGAGATGCCCTGGATCACGCCCGTGTCCTGCACGGGGAAGAAGCCCTTGGGGATCACCACGAACAGGTAGGCGGTGAGGGCCACCGTGCCGAGGGTGACGATGAGCGTCAGGCCCTGGTTCGCCAGCACGACGCGCAGGGCCCGGCCGTAGAGGGCGATGACGCCGTCGTTCAGCCGCCGGCCGAAGCGGGCGATCGGCCCCTCCCGGCGGGCGGCCGGCGTGTCGGCGCCGTGGGCGACGGGCTTCAAGAGCCGCGCGCACAGCATCGGAACGAGGGTCAACGAGACCACCGCCGAGATGACGATGGTCGCCGCCAGCGTGATCGCGAATTCGCGGAACAGGCGCCCCACCACGTCGGCCATGAACAGCAGCGGGATCAGCACCGCGATCAGCGAGACGGTGAGCGAGATGATGGTGAAGCCGATCTCGCGGCTTCCCTTCAGCGCCGCCTCGAACGGGCTGTCGCCCTCCTCGACATGGCGGGCGATGTTCTCGATGACGACGATGGCGTCGTCCACGACGAAGCCGGTGGCGATGGTCAGCGCCATCAGCGAGAGGTTGTCGAGGGAGAAGCCCCAGGCATCCATCGCCGCGAGCGCGCCAATCAGCGAGAGCGGGACCGACAGACTCGGGATCAGCGTTGCGGAGAAGCTGCGCAGGAACAGGAAGATCACCATCACGACCAGCGCGATGGCGAGCATCAGCTCGAACTGCACGTCGTGGACGGAGGCGCGGATCGTCGTCGTGCGGTCGGTCAGCGTCGCGATCGAGACCGCGGCCGGCATGGTCGCCTGAAGCTGCGGCAGCAGCCGCTTGATGCGGTCCACCGTGTCGATGACGTTGGCGCCGGGCTGGCGCTGGATGTTCAGGATGACCGCGGGCGTGCGATCGGCCCAGGCGCCGAGCCGGGTGTTCTCGGCCCCGTCCACGACCTGCGCCACATCGGTGAGGTGGACCGGCGAGCCGTTGCGGTAGGCGATGATCGCGCTGGCGTAGACGGCCGGGTCGCGGACCTGATCGTTGGCGTTGATGGCGTAGGACTGGGTCGGCCCGTCGATGTTGCCCTTGGGCGTATTGACGTTGAGGTTGGCGATCGTCGTGCGCAGATCGTCGATGTTGAGGCCGTAGGCGGCCATCGCCAGGGAATTGAACCGCACCCGCACCGCCGGCCGCTGCCCGCCGCCCATGCTGACGAGACCGACGCCGGCGATCTGGCTGATTTTCTGAGCGAGCCGCGTTTCGGCGAGATCGCGCACCTGCGTCAGCGGCATCGTCGCCGAGGTCAGCGCCAGGGTCAGCACGGGCGCGTCCGCCGGATTGACCTTGGCGTAGATCGGCGGGGCGGGCAGATCGGTCGGCAGCAGGTTTCCCGCCGCGTTGATCGCCGCCTGGACCGATTGCTCGGCGATGTCGAGGGGGATGTCGAGGTTGAACTGGAGCGTGATGACGGAGGCCCCCGCCGAACTCTGCGAGGACATCTGGTTGAGGTTGGCCATCTGGCCGAACTGCCGCTCCAGCGGCGCGGTGACCGCCGAGGTCATCACCTCCGGACTCGCCCCCGGATAGAAGGTCTGCACCTGGATCGTCGGGTAATCGACGGCCGGCAGGGCCGAGACCGGCAGGTTCAGGTAGGAGACCGCGCCGACGATCAGGATCGCCAGCATCGACAGGGTCGTCGCGACGGGCCGCAGGATGAAGATGCGGGACGGGTTCATGGCCGCATCCGTTTACGGTGCCGGGCGCCGGCGTCCCCGGCGCTCCTGTCCATTCTCCGTCGAGCCCGCCGCCGCACCGGCGGCCGGCGTCGCGGGGAGCGTCGCGCCGGGCGCGCCCGCGGCCGGTGCGGCGGCCTGCGGGCCGTTCGCGTGGCCGACGACGCGCACGGGGGCGCCCTCGCGCAGGCGGTCGGTGCCGTCGGTGACGACCCGGTCGCCCGGGGCGAGGCCCGAGACCACCACCGTGTTCACGCCGTCGGTCTCGCCGGTCTTGATCGGGCGGACCGTGACCTTCTCGTCGCCGTCCATCAGGTAGACGTAGGTGCCCGGCGTACCGCGCAGGATCGCGGCGTTCGGCACCAGGGCCGCGTTCTGGATCGTCTCGACCGTGAGGCGGGCGTTCACGAACTGGTTCGGGAACAGGGTTTCCTCCTCGTTCTCGAACATCGCCCGCAGCTTCACCGTGCCGGTCGTCGTGTCGATCTGGTTGTCGATGGTTTCGAGCCGGCCGGTCGCGATCTCGTGCTGGTCGCTGCGGTCGTAGGCGCGCACGGTGAGCTTCGCCCCCTGGCGCAGCCGGCGCATCACCCGCGCCACGTCGTCCTCCGGCAGCGTGAACACCACCGAGATCGGGCGGAGCTGCGTGACCACGACGATGTTGGTCGAGCCGGCGGTGATGTAGTTGCCGAGATCGACCTGCCTCAGGCCGACCCGGCCCTCCACCGGCGAGACGATCCGGGCATAGGTGAGGTTGAGCTTTTGCTGATCGACCAGCGCCTGATCGGCCGCGACCGTCCCCTCGTTCTGCTTCACCAGGGCGGCCTGGGTGTCGACGTTCTGCTTCGAGATCGAATCCTGCCGGTTCAGGGTCTGGTAGCGCTGAAGGTCGAGCCTCGAGTTCTGCAGCAGCGCCTGGTCGCGGGCGAGCTGGCCCTGATACTGGGCGAGCAGCGCCTCGTAGGGGCGCGGGTCGATCTGGGCGAGGAAATCGCCCTCCTTCACCATCTGCCCCTCGCGGAAGCCGATCTTGGTGAGGTAGCCGCTGATCTGCGAGCGGATCGAAACGGTGGCGAGCGGCGTCACGGTGCCGAGCCCCTGCAGCACCACCGGCATGTCGCCGGTCACGACCGGCGCGATGCCGACCGCCTGCTTCATCTCGGCGGGCCGCCCGCCGCGGCCGTGACCGCCCGATCCCGGCGCCTGCGCCGTCTGCTCCGTTGGCTTCTGCCGGGCGTCGTAGGTGCGATGGGCCACCGCGCCGGCTCCGCCGAGAATCAGCAGCGCGAGCATCCAGCGGCCGAACTTCCGCCGTCGGCGGACCGGCGCGGTCGGCACCGGGTCCGCCGTCCGGTATTCCCGGGCGGTCTCCCTGCGTATCGGCGAACTCTCGTTCATCCCTCACACACTCGTCGATGTCGTTCACGGCCACCGGGTCCGGGCCGGTCCGCAGGAACGCGTCAGATGGCCGGAGGTCCGATCCCGTCGAGACCGGGCACCCGATAGGTCCCGCCTCGGTACGGCCGGCGAGCGTCGCCTGGCAATGCGGTGTTCCTACGGCGCCGACGTTTCCGGCATGTTGCTGCGCCCCGGCTCGCCCTGCGACTGATAGAGGCGCATCACGTCGCGAAACGATGCGTCAACAGGCGTCACCGGCAGAACGAGACGCAGGCCGAGCCCAAGGCCGGCGGAAAGGGCGGCCAGCAGCAGACAGGTTCCCAGACGCATGTTCCGCCGATGGCGAGAGACCGAAGCAGCGCGAGGCGCGCGGCCCGACCGGACATGAAAAAAGCCGCCGTGTCGAGCGGCGGCCTTTTCATGAGGACGACCGGACCGGCCTGCCACACCCAAGAGACGAGGGGGCGAAGTCCCTTCAGCGCGGCGGCCGGTCCGACCGTGGGGTGAACATGCGCTTACGACTGATGATCGTCAACATTCGTCACCCCTTCGCCGCGTCGCAAAAGCCGGATTTGGCGGGCCATCTGCAGACCGGTGTGCGTGATCGCACGTCGCATCGACTGAGATGCGAAGTGTTCCGCAAAGGTTCCGCAAGACACCCTTGTCTTCGAGCGTGGAGCGACCAGTCGCACGCAAGTTTCCTCTCCGCTCCCTGCTTGCGGGAGGACGCTTGGAGCGAAGCACCGGCTCTGCGAAGACATCGCCATGGATCCCGCCGCGAATCGCATCCCCGCCCACACCGCTCATCCCGTCTTTGCCGAGCTGCCGGAAACGGTGTTCGAAGCGATGTCGCGGCTGGCGCGGCAGCACAGCGCGATCAATCTCGGCCAGGGCTTTCCCGATGGACAGGGGCCCGACGACGTGCGCGCTGCCGCCGCGCGGGCGCTGGAGAGCGTGAGCAACCAGTATCCGCCGATGATGGGGCTGCCGTCCCTGCGCAGCGCCATCGCCGCGCATTACTGGCACCATCAGGGTCTCGACCTCGACCCCGAGCGCGAGGTGATGGTGACTTCGGGGGCGACGGAGGCGCTGGCCGGAGCACTGATGGCGCTGGTGCGGCCGGGCGACGAGGTCGTGCTGTTCGAGCCGATGTACGACGCCTACCTGCCCCTGGTGCGGCGCACGGGCGGTGTGCCGCGTTTCGTCACGCTCCAGCCGCCGCATTTCCGGATCGAGGCGGCGGCGCTCGCCGAAGTTTTTTCCGAGCGCACCCGCGTCGTGCTCCTCAACAACCCGCTCAACCCGAGCGCCACGGTCTTCGGATCGGACGACCTCGGCCTGCTCGCCGGTTTCTGCCGCCGCTTCGACGCGGTGGCGGTCTGCGACGAGGTCTGGGAGCACGTGATCTTCGACGAACGGCGCCACCTGCCGCTGATGGCGCTCCCCGGCATGCGGGAGCGGACGGTGAAGATCGGCTCGGCCGGCAAGATCTTCAGCCTCACCGGCTGGAAGGTCGGCTTCGTCATGGCAGCCCAGCCGCTGATGCGCGTCCTGTCGCGGGCGCACCAGTTCCTCACCTTCACCACGCCGCCGAACCTCCAGGAGGCCGTCGCCTACGGGCTCTCCAAGGACGACGCCTATTTCGAGGGCATGCGTGCCGACCTCGCCCGTTCCCGCGACCGGCTGGCGGCGGGCCTGTCGCGGATTGGCTTCACGGTGCTGCCGAGTGCCGGCACCTATTTCCTCACGGTCGATGTCGCCGGGCTTGCCGATGACGACGTCACCTTCTGCGAGCGGATCGTGAGGGAGCACGGCGTGGCCGCCATTCCCGTCAGTGCCTTCTACGCCCAGGGAAACGTGCGACACCTCGTTCGCTTCTGCTTCGCGAAGACGGACGCCACCCTCGATGCGGCGGTCGAGCGGCTGGCGGAATTGTTTCGCGCGGGGTGAGCGGGCGCGCTTCCTTGTGCAACGCTCGGGGCGGGGCCACATCCTCTGCCATGACCACCTCCGCCCATACCCCCAGCATGGCCTATCGCGAGCCCGCCGGGGCGGCGCAGCTGCGCCGCTTCACCGACACCAGCACGGAGGCGAGCCTCCAGCGCCTGGAGCAGCTTGCTCATCTGATGGACTCGGCCTTTCTCCTGCCGGGCATCAACCGCCGCGTCGGCCTCGACGCGGTGATCGGCCTCGTCCCCGTGCTCGGCGACATCGCGGGCATGGCGATCGCCTCGTACATCGTCTACGAGGCGAAACGGCTCGGCGCGCCGCGCTGGCTGGTCTGGCGCATGATGGCCAACGTCGCCCTCGACGGCGCGGTGGGCTCGGTGCCGCTGGCCGGCGACCTGCTCGACGCGGCCTTCAAGGCCAACCGTCGCAACGTGCGCCTGCTGCGCCGCCATCTCGAGCGCAAGGGCAGCTTGCGGCCGAGCGAGATCGAGGGCACCGCAGTCCGGCTCGACTGAGCCGGCATCGGCCGCCCGAGCGTGAGGGTTGGAGCCGATGAACGAGCACCTGCGACCCGAACCCGATGCGGTGCCCGTCACCGCGCCGGGCAACGCGCCGCAGATGCAAGTCCTGCCGACTGCCACCCGCCGCGGTCTCTCGCCGCTCAACCGTCGGCGCCTGGCGAACTTCCGGGCCAACCGGCGCGGCTACTGGTCGGCGGTGATCTTCACCGTCCTGTTCGTACTCAGCCTCTTTGCCGAGCTCATCGCCAACGATCGACCGATCGTGATGCAGTACAAGGGCGAGTGGCTGTTCCCCGTCCTGATCGATTATCCGGACGAGAAGTTCGGCGGCTTCCTCGCCCAGACCGACTACCGCGCCCCCGAGACGCGCAAGGAGATCGAGGAGAACGGCTGGGCACTCTGGCCGCCGATCCCCTACGCCGACAACACCTACATGCGGGATCTGCCGACCCCTGCGCCCTCGCCGCCGACCTGGATGCTCAGCGATGAACAGTGCCGCCCCGTGGCCGAACGGGCGGGGGTGAAGGCCGAGGGGCGCGAACTTGGCTGCCGCGACATCGAGTGGCACTGGCTCGGCACCGATAACGCGACCCGGGACGTGCTGGCGCGCGTCATTTACGGCTTCCGCATCTCGATCCTGTTCGGCCTCGTGCTCGCCGGCATCTCGTCGGTCATCGGCGTGATCGCGGGCGCGGTCCAGGGCTATTTCGGCGGCTGGACCGACCTGATCTTCCAGCGGGTCATCGAGATCTGGGGCGCGATTCCGACGCTCTACCTCATCATCATCATGTCGGCCTTCCTCGTGCCGAGCTTCTTCACCCTGCTCGGCATCCTGACGTTGTTCTCGTGGACGGCTTTGGTCGGCGTGGTGCGCGCGGAATTCCTGCGCGCACGCAACTTCGAGTACGTGCGGGCGGCCCGCGCGCTCGGCCTGTCGAACGTGCGCATCATGACGCGCCACCTCCTGCCCAACGCCATGGTGGCGACGCTGACCTTCCTGCCGTTCATCCTGAACGGCTCGGTGACGACCCTGACCTCCCTCGACTATCTCGGCTTCGGCCTGCCGCCGGGCTCACCCTCGCTCGGCGAGCTGCTGGCGCAGGGCAAGGACAACATCAACGCCCCCTGGCTCGGGCTCACCGGCTTCTTCGTGGTGGCGACGATGCTGAGTCTCCTCGTCTTCGCGGGCGAAGCCGTGCGCGATGCGTTCGA
The DNA here is from genome assembly GCF_014199985.1 of Methylorubrum rhodesianum. Taxonomy (GTDB): domain Bacteria; phylum Pseudomonadota; class Alphaproteobacteria; order Rhizobiales; family Beijerinckiaceae; genus Methylobacterium; species Methylobacterium rhodesianum. The sequence continues at coordinate 296,050 of NZ_JACHOS010000004.1, forward strand.
TCCGAGGAAGACGTTCGGCTGACGCGGAATCAGCGCCGTGCCTCATCGCTGCCCGGCGAGCCGCGCCAGCCGGTCTCGACGGTGAAGCCGGCGCTGCGGGTGGCAACGGAATCGCCGCCGACATGGGCGAGGTAGACGCCGGCCTCCACGACCAGCGTCCCGTCCGGCTCGTGGTAGCCGAGCTCGCGCGCAGGGACGCGGAAGCTCGCGGTGCCGGTCTCGCCGGAGGCGAGATCGAGGAGCGCGACCCCCTTCAGCAGGCGCCTGGGCCGGCTTCGGCCCGCGACCGGCTGGCTGATGTAGAGTTGCGCGACCGCCCGGCCCGGCCGCGTGCCGTGATTGGTCACGGCCGCGCGCACATCCAGCACCGCCTCATGGCGATCACCGACGCCGACATGCGGCTTCACGATCTCCGGCTCGCCGTAGGTGAAGCGGGTATAGGAGAGGCCGTAGCCGAACGGGAACAGCGGCAGCGGCGATTCGTCGGCGTAGCCCATGGTCCAGCGCGAATTCGGGATATGCGGGCGCCCGCCGGGCAGCGCGTCGTAGGTCAGCGGCAATTGACCGACCTTGCGCGGCCAGGAGACCGGAAGCTTGCCCGACGGGCTGGCGTCGCCGAACAGCGTCTCGGCGATGGCCGGTCCGCCCTCCAGGCCCGGAAGCCACGCCATCAGCACCGCCTGCGCCTGCTCCAGTGCATCGCCGAGTTCGGTTGGGCGTCCGCCGACCACGACGAGCGCGACCGGCTTGCCCGGCCTGGAGATCGCGGCGAGAAGGTCGTGCTGCAGGCCCGGCCAGGCGAGGGTCGCGCTCGACGACCCCTCGCCCGAGCGATCCCGCGGCTCGCCCATCACCGCGACGACGAGATCGGCCCTCTCCGCGGCCTCAACGGCTTCGGGAAACCCCGCGCGGCTGTCGCAGACCCGCGGGCAGCCCGGTGCGAAGTCGATTGCGACGCCGGCCGCGGCGGCGCGCTCGCGCAGGCCCGCCAGGACCGTCACCGCGTCCCATTCCTGCCCGGCGCCCTCGTGCGGTCCGACCTGATCCCAGGCGGAATCGGCGAAGGGACCGATGACGGCGATGCGGCGCACGCGAGCCGGATCGACCGGCAGCAGATCCTCGCGGTTCTGCAGCAGAACGAGACTGGCCCGCGCCGCCTCACGGGCGAGCCGCCGTGTCTCGGGCCGCAGCAGCTTCTCCTCGGCGCCGGCCGGATCGATCACCGGGCGGTCGAACAGACCGAGCCCGAACTTCAGCCGCAGCACCCGGCGCACCGCGGCATCGACCACGGTCTCGGAGATGCGCCCCGCCCGCACCTCGTCGGGCAGGTGGCGCAGGAAGAGCCCGCTCGTCATATCCATATCGACACCGGCCAGCAGCGCCTTGCGTGCCGCCTCCGCCCCGTCACGGGCGACGCCATGCTTCATCAGGCTCGCGACCGCCTGCCAATCGGCCACGACGAGGCCGGAAAATCCCATTTGCCGGCGGAGCAGCCCCGCCAGCAACGCCGGGTCGGCGGTGGCGGGCAGGCCGTTCATCGCGGTGAGCGCCGTCATCACCGCATCGGCACCGGCACGGATGCCGTCCCGGAACGGCGGCAGGTGAAGGTCGTGCAGTTCGGTGGGCGCGACGAAGGTGGCGTCGTAATCGCGTCCACCCAGCACCGCACTGTAGCCCGCGAAATGCTTGAGCGTGCTCGCGAGGCCACCGTCGCGAAAACCCTCGACCTGCGCGGCGGCGAGCCGCCCCGTCAGCCACGGATCCTCGCCGAGCCCCTCGACCACCCGGCCCCAGCGCAGGTCGCGAGCGACGTCCGCCATCGGCGAGAACGTCCAGTTGAGGCCGACGCCCACGGATTCGCGTGCCTGCGCGGCGGCGGCGCGGCGCACGAGGCCGGCATCGAAACTCGCGGCCAGAGCGAGCGGCAGGGGGAAGATGGTGCGGTAGCCGTGGACGATATCGAGGCCGACGAGCAGCGGAACCCCGAGCCGCGACGAGCGCGCGAGCCGGTCGGCCTGCGCGATGAGGCCGGCATTGTTGAAGTTGATGACCGCCCCGACCTCGCCGCGGCGGAGGCTGTCGAGATCGAGGATCGGCTCGTGCGAGATCAGGTTGAGCTGACCGGCCTTCTCTTCCAGCGTCATGCGCGAGAGCAGCGCCTCGATCCGGGGCTCGACCGGCTCGGCGGGCCGGGCCGGACCGATGAGGAGAACGCAGCACGCGATACCGTAGAGGATTTCCCGAGCCAGCCGCCGCATCGTCACCGCTCCCCGGGAGCGGATTCGACCGCCCTCTGCCGGGGCGCGACGATGCCTCAGTCAGGGGCGTTCCGTCGATGCGCCGTCGGCGGGCATTTCAGGGCAGCGGCCCAATCGGTGTGGAAGGCGCTCACGACGGGCGCATCCGGCGTCGCCCGGCGGCCGCATGCAGAGCGGTACCGGCGGGCTCGTCGGCGAGGGGAAGCGGATAGTCCTGCGAGGTGACCACACGGTCCCGACCGGACCGTTTGGCGCGATAGAGGGCGTCGTCGGCGCGGCGCAACAGATAGTCGAGGCTGCCGCCGATCTGGCTCTCGACGGCGACGCCGACGCTCACGCTCATCGCCAGATCCGGATAGTCCGGGTGGGTGAAACGGGCGACGCCGGCTCGGATCCGCTCGCCGATGCGCGCCGCCGCCCGTTCGTCGTAGCGCGGAAGCAGGCAGGCGAACTCCTCACCGCCCATTCGTCCGAACAAGGCTCCGGGCGGCAGCATCGGAGCCGCGATGTGACAGAACGCGGCCAGAGCCGCATCGCCGACACTGTGGCCGTGGCGGTCGTTAATCATCTTGAAGTGATCGAGATCGAACAGCAGAAGCGCGGCGGGTGCAACCGCGAGGCGCTGCTCGGCCCCTGCGACCAGGGCCCGGCGGTTGGCGATCCCGGTCAGGGCATCGGTTTCGGCAGCCAGCCGCTGCTCGCGCTCGGCCCGCTCCTTGGTCAGCGCCATGAACGTGAAGGCGATCGCCACCGAGAACAGCGTTCCGGTGAAGCAGAGGATGGCGAACCAGGGCGAGGCGGTCCCCACGGATGCCGGGAGCGGCGTCGTGACCGCCAGCGGCACACGGAGTCCGTAGAGTGCGGCGTAGGTCGCGAGCAGGACGAGGGCCGGATAGCGCGACACCAGCGACTCGGCGCGGCCCTGCCAGATCGTGACCGCGCCGACGCCGCAATACAAACCTGCGCTCAGTGAGGCGAGGATGACCCGGGCGGGAAGCGACTCGTAGAAGGCGGGAACGGCACAGGCGGCGAGCCAGATGACCGCGCCGGCCAGAGCCCAGTCGAGTCGCGGCGGACGGCGCTCGAAGGCCCGCACGCCGCTCCAGATCAGACCGTAGGCACCGATCATCAGCGCGTTCGCGATGCCGATGGACAAGCTGTCGGGAATCTGACCGCGCATGGACAGCAGCAGCGAGGCGCCGCTCCCGACGATATGCGCGATGCCCCAAACCACCAGGGCGCGCTCGCGGCGAGCCTGGCTCCACGACAGCAGGAACAGCACACCGACCGTAAAGGTGACGGCGGCCGTCATCATGAAAAGCGTGGGAGGGTCGAGGCGCATCATATTCTGGCAAAGGTCCGGCCGAGCGAACCTTTGCGCCTCCTCTCCCCGTCCTGATCCAACCCAGAGGGTCAGACTACGACCTCGATGTCAACGGTATTACAGGAATTCGCCTTCGAATTCGGCAGCAACGCGCTCACATACCTGCCAGAAATTAGGCAATGTGGTATAATTCGATACAGTTCTTCTCAGGAAACAGTTCCGACCTCGATGTAATCGCCTGCATCGTTCAGCGGATGGAGGTCGCGCACCATGCCCTTCAACCGTTCGTCGAGGACGTGGGTATAGATCTGTGTCGTCGAGATGTCGGCATGCCCCAGCAATTCCTGGACGACGCGCAGATCGGCGCCGTTCTGGAGCAGGTGGCTGGCGAAGGCGTGGCGCAGAACGTGCGGGCTGACCCGATCCGTGCGAAGGCCGGCGGCTGCGGCGGCGTGCTTGAGGTCGCGGGCGAAGGCCTGACGGGTCAGATGGCCGCTCTCGCTCTCGGCCGGAAACAGCCAGGGACCGTCGGCGGGCAGCAGCGCGACATGGGCGCGCATCGCATCCCGCGCGAGATCGGTCAGCGGCACGAGGCGCTCGCGTCCGCCCTTGCCCTTGACCACGAGGTAGCGCTCGCGGGTCGCGGCGGCCGAGCGCGGCAGCGCCACCAGTTCTGAGACGCGCAGGCCCGTGGCGTAGAGCAGTTCGAGCAGGCAGAGCATCCGGGAGGCGGCACGGGCCTCCGACCGGTTGTCGCCCGCCGCATCGACCCGCTCGCGCGCCGTCGCGAGCAGACGGTCGACTTCCTCCACCGAAAGGATCTTCGGCAGGCCCTTGGCGCGGCGCGGGGCGGCGACCGGCGCGGTCGGGTCCGTCTCGGCATAGCCTTCGGCATAGAGGAAGCGATGGAAGCCGCGAATGCAGGAGAGGCGCCGGGCGGCCGAGGACGCCTTCAGCCCACGAGGCTCGAGAGAGGCGATGTAGGCGCGGACTTGGTCGGCATTCGCCTCCTCGGGATCGATCCCGCCGTTCGCGAGATATCCGAGATAATCGTCGAGATCGCGCCGGTAGGCCGCCAGGGTGTTGGCTGCCGCGCCCCGCTCGGCGGCGAGCATTTCGAGAAAGAGTTGGCCCGGATCCTCCGCCCCGCCCGAGGGCGCGGAACCGTCCGCGCTCATCGGCCGCCCGGCTGGAGCTTCGCGGGAGGAATCGTGACGCTCATCTCCCGCGGCGTCGGCTGGACGAAGGTCGCCAAGGCGAACATGCCGGCGAAGACGAGACCCGCGAGAATCGCGATCGTGGCGAGGAAACGAAACAGGGTGGGCAAGGGAACCGGCCTTTCGCCGAGGATACGCGGACGAGCGGGTCGTGTTGCGATGCGCAAACCGTGGGCTTCGATCACACGGCCCCGAGGCAAAGGCAAGGTCTCGCCGAACACAGCCGGTCCGGTCAATGGATCGGCCGCGAGACCGCCGCCCGCCCCCTGCCCGGCGTTCAGAACCGGTTCTTCCAGGCCCGCAACGCGGTGAACACCGCCGACGGATCGGAGCCCGGCTCCAGACCGGCCGAGCGGGCGAGAACCGGCTCGCCCACGCGCAGGAACGGGTTGGTGGCCTTCTCCTCGCCGATGGTCGAGGGAATCAGGAAGCCGCCCGTCTCGGCGAGCCGCCCGGCCTCGGCCACGCGCTCCTTCAGGTCGGCGTTGTCCGGATCGGCGGCAAGGGCGAAGCGACCATTCGAGAGCACATAATCGTGGCCGCTATAGACCGCCGTCGCGTCGGGCAGGTCGAGGAAGCGGGCGAGGGAGCGCCAGAGCGTCGCCGGCTCGGCCTCCATCACCCGGCCACAACCGAGGGTGAACAGGGTGTCGCCCGCAAACACCACGCCGGCATCGGCGAAGTAATAGGTGACGTGGTCGGCGCAGTGGCCCGGCGTTTCCCACACCTGTCCTGAGAGGCCGCCGACCGTCACCGTGTCGCCCTCCCCGACGTAGCGGGCCGCACCCGGCACCGCCGAGCGGGCCTTCTCCGGCGCGGTGACCCGCGCGCCGGTGCGCTCCACCACCTCCGGGATTCCCTCAATGTGGTCGGCGTGGCGGTGGGTGACGAGGATATCGGTGAGCTGCCAACCCTCCGCGTCGAGGACGGCGAGCACCGGCCCAGCCTCCGGCACGTCGATGGCGGCGCAGGCGCCGCTCGCGGGATCGCGGATCAGTACGCCGATATTGTCGCTCCGGCACAGGAAGGTGCGGATTTCGGGGGCCGCTCTCGTCATCGAAGACCCTTTCGCCAGAACTGACTTCTCTCGGCCGGCGTTCTCGCCCGGACCGGTGGCACAAGCCAAGGACGAGCCGAGCGCGGGACGCGCCGGCTGCGGAACCGTTGCAGGATCGTCACGGTTCCGAAACCGGAGTACCGCCACGCTTGCGCGCGGCCCAGCGGTGGAGTTGCCGGACCGGCTTTCCGCCCCCACGCGCCGCCCCCGCTTGCCGGACGGGCCCGCGATCCCCATTGATGCCGCATCAGCCTTGCGACATCCGTCTCGTGGAGGACAACCGGCCGTGCCGGCACCCCATCCGATGCGCCTCGACGTCACGGACCTGCGCGCCTTCTACGCCTCTCCGCTCGGCGTCGTCACCCACCGCGTCGTCGGCCGAGCCATTCACGGCTTCCTCGGCTCGGTCTCGGGTCTGCGCGTGCTCGGCCTCGGCTACGTCACGCCCTATCTCGGCCCCGTCCACGTCATCGCCGAGCGCACGCTGGCCTTCATGCCGGCGACGCAGGGGGTGGTGAACTGGCCCTCCAGCGGCCGTTCGGTGACCGCACTGGCCGATCTCACCATGCTGCCCCTGCCCGAGGCGGCGGTCGATCGCGTCATCCTCGTTCACGCGCTGGAAGCGGTCGAGAGCCCGAGCGAACTCTTGGCCGACGTCTGGCGCGTGCTGACACCGGGTGGGCGCCTGATCCTCGTCGTACCCAACCGCACCGGCGTCTGGGCGCGGCGCGACGCGACACCCTTCGGGCACGGCCAGCCCTACAGCCGCTCGCAGCTCTCGCGGCTGATGCGCGACACGCTGTTCTCGCCGGAGGGCTGGGCCGAGACCCTGTACATGCCGCCGATTCGCAGCCGCTTCTGGTTGCGCACCGCCGCGGCTTGGGAGCGGTTCGGCACTGGTCTCGCCATGCCCTTCGCCGGCCTCCACGTGGTCGACGCGACCAAGCAGCTCTACCGGCCGATCGCGGTGCGGCAGGTCCGTCGCCTGGAGAGCCGCGTGCCGGCGCGGGTGCTGGTGCCGGCGGGACAGCCGGGCTAAAGCCCCCGACCCTCTCACGCTTTGCCGAGCCGGGCCCGCATGCTGGCATCCATCGGATTCGAGACCGTGCTGACGAGCTTCCTGCTCGCGCTGTCCGGACTGTTCTCCATCGTGAATCCGGTCGGCTCGGCGCTGATGTTCGCGCAGATCACTGCGGAACGCTCGCAGGCGGAGCGGGCGGAGCTGTCGCGCCGGATCGGCTTCTACGCCGCCCTGGTGATGCTCGCCGCCCTCTGGGCCGGTGCTCCGATCCTCAACTTCTTCGGCGTGTCGCTCGCAGCGCTCCGCATCGCCGGCGGCCTGTTCGTGGCGGCCTTCGCCTGGACCCTGCTCAACGCCCCTGAAACGCGGGAGGCGCGCAAACATGCCGAGGCGGAACCGGAGGCCGGCGAGAACCTCGCCGAAGTCGCCTTCTTTCCGCTCACCCTCCCCTTCACCACCGGACCCGGCACCATCGCGGTCGCCATCGCGCTCGGCGCCAACCGCCCCTCCGAACCGGGCGACCTCGCCGGCTTCTTCATCGGCGCCTCCCTGGCCGCCATGGCCATTGCCGGTATGATCCGCCTCGCTTACGGATCGGCGGACCGGGTCGTGACCCTGATCGGGCCGGTGCGGGCGCGGGTGCTCGGACGGCTCTCGGCGTTCCTGCTGCTGTGTGTCGGCACGCAGATCACCGTCAACGGCGTGTCGGACGTCCTGGGGCCGCTGATCGCGTCGCAACGGGTCTAGAGGGACGGTTGAGGGTGGCCTTCCGGGCGACAAGCGGCCCGGTGAGGGCCGGACATCCATCGAAGCGGAAAGTCGACCATCATGAAGCTCGTCGTTGTCGGCGCCGAGGGGCGCATGGGGCGGATGCTGATCCGGGCGGTGGCCGAGGCCCAGGGCTGCACCCTGCACGGCGCGGTCGAGCGTCCGGGATCACCCGCCCTGGGCCAGGACGCCGGACGCTTGGCCGGAATCGGTGATCTCGGCGTCACGGTCAGTGACGATCCGCTGTCCCTGTTCGTCGCCGCCGACGGGGTCCTGGACTTCACCGCGCCCGCGGCGACGGTCGCCTTCGCCGAACTCGCGGCGCAGGCCCGGATCGTCCACATCGTCGGCACCACGGGGCTGTCGCAGGACGACCTGAAGCGGCTGGAGGCAGCCAGCTACCATGCCCGCATCGTGCGCTCGGGCAACATGTCGCTCGGCGTCAACCTGCTCGCAGGCCTCGTGCGCAAGGTCGCCGCGACTCTGGGCGAAGAGTTCGACATTGAGGTGCTGGAGATGCACCACCGCATGAAGGTCGATGCGCCCTCGGGAACGGCCCTGCTCCTCGGCGAGGCGGCGGCGGAGGGCCGGCGCGTGACTCTCGCCGAGACCCGCGTCTCGACCCGCGATGGCCATACCGGCGCGCGGCGGCCCGGCGATATCGGCTTCGCGACTCTGCGCGGCGGCTCGGTGGTCGGCGATCACAGCGTGATCTTCGCCGGTCCCTCCGAGCGGATCACCCTCTCCCACCACGCCGAGGACCGGGCAATCTTCGCCCGCGGCGCCGTGCGGGCCGCGCAGTGGGCCTTCGACAAGGCCCCGGGCCTCTACGGCATGGACGACGTTCTGGGGCTGAGGGATTAGACCTTCGTCGGAATAACGATTCCGGCGGAACGTCAGGCTTGGGCTTGGGAGGTGTCGCCGCCTCTGGTAGAGGCCCGGCCCATGCTGGCGAGGTCCCGTGACGTGGCGGCCTCGCCTTGACCTTCTCCGGAGAGACCCGTCCCATGGAGCGCCTGCTCGTCCTCGCTCGGCACGGCCAGAGCGAGTGGAACCTGAAGAAGCTGTTCACCGGCTGGCGCGACCCGGAGTTGACGGAGCTCGGCGTTGCCGAGGCACGCCGGGCCGGACGCTGGCTCAAGGCCCAGGGCACGCAGTTCGACGTGGCCTTCACCTCGAACCTGAGGCGCGCCCAGAACACCTGCGCGCTGATCCTCGAGGAGATGGGCCAGGGCGGCCTTGAGACGATCCGCAACGAGGCGCTCAACGAGCGCGATTACGGCGATCTCTCCGGCCTCAACAAGGACGATGCCCGCGAGCGCTGGGGCGATGCCCAGGTCCACGAGTGGCGCCGCTCCTACGACGTGCCTCCGCCCGGCGGCGAGAGCCTGAAGGACACCGCCGCGCGGGTGCTGCCCTACTACATCCAGACGATCCTGCCGCGTGTCATGTCGGGCGAGCGGGTGCTGGTGGCGGCTCACGGCAACTCGCTGCGGGCGCTGGTGATGGTGCTCGACGGCATGACCACCAAGACCATCGCCAGCCTGGAGATCGCCACGGGCATCCCGCTGGTCTACCGGCTCAAGGCGGACACCACGGTCGAGTCGAAGCTGATCCTCGACAAGGACATCGATCAGGACGACTGAGGCGCTCGGCTCAGCCCGGTCCCAACACCTCTTCCACGGCCCGCGCCACGCGCGCCGTGGAGCCGGACTCGTCGAGCGGGTTGCGGCGCAGGCGGTGGCGCAGCGCGCTCGGCGCGACCTGCCGCAGATGGGCGAGCGTGACAGTGTCCGCGCCCTCAAGGGCCGCGAGCGCACGGGCCGTGCGCATCAGCGTGAGTTCGCCGCGCAGGCCGTCGGTGCCGAGGGCGACGCAGAGCCGGGCCGCATTCTCCAGAACCGCGTCGGGCACGCTCACGTCGCCGAGTCGCTCGCGGGCCGACAGAATCGTCTTTTGCAGCGCCTTCTCCACCTTTCCTTGCGCGGCGCAGAACGCCTCACCGTCGCGCTCGTAGGCGTCGCGCCGCCGCACGACCTCGATCCGGGTCGCGATCTCGGTGGGCGTCGTCACCTCGCAGGCGAGGCCGAACCGGTCGAGGAGCTGCGGGCGCAACTCCCCCTCCTCCGGATTGCCGCTGCCGACGAGAACGAAGCGCGCCGGGTGGCGCAGCGACAAGCCCTCGCGCTCCACCGTGTTGACGCCGGAGGCGGCCACGTCGAGCAGGAGGTCGACGAGATGGTCCTCCAGAAGGTTCGCCTCGTCGATGTAGAGGAAGCCGCGATTGGCGCGCGCCAGCAGGCCCGGCTCGAAGGCCTTCTCGCCCCGCATCAGGGCCCGCTCCAGGTCGAGGGCGCCGACGACGCGGTCCTCGGTGGCACCGAGGGGCAGATCGACCACCGGAACCGGGATCAGGTGGGTCTTGACCTTGTTTCCATCCCTGCCTGGCCCCCTCTGCCCGGCACAGTGCGGACAGGCTTCGGGCGGGCTTTCGGGCGAGCAGGAATAAGGGCAGCCCGCCACCGCCCGGATCTTCGGCAGCAGCGCCGCCAGAGCCCGCACGGCGGTAGACTTGCCGGTGCCTCGGTCCCCGAAGATCAGGACGCCGCCGATGGAGGGATCGACCGCCGCGATCAGCAGCGCCCGCTTCATCTCCTCCTGGGCAACGATGGCGGTAAAGGGAAAGGGAGGCACGCTCGATCAGCTTCCGGACCGGAGAGGCCCGGGACGAGGCTCACGGGCGGATGCGGCGATCATGCACGAATTGCCCGGCGCGAACAGCCGCGCTCGCCTTATTAGGCCGCTCGCACAACGTCCGATCGTCGGCGTCGCGCAGAAGATCGTGCCGGCCGATACGGTGAGCGCGTCGGGCGACAGCGGCTCGCTTTACAGGCCGCGGCAGCGGCTGCGCACGAGGCCCGCGAATTCCTTCTCCGAACTCTGGACCTGGGACAGGCGCTCGGTCCGCTCGGGACCGGACAGGCAGCGGCCGTAGACACCCGCGATCCGGCGCATGGTCTCGACGTGACGGCGCCAGACGCGGCAGAGGCTCGCCTCGTCATCGCCGCCGCCCTCGAGCTGCTCGATCGCCTGCCGCTGCATTGAGCCGGCCACCAGCACGTCGCGGGCACAGGCCGCATCGCTCTGGGCGTGCAGGCTGCCGGGAGCCAGGAGCACCGCCAGAACCAGGGCGGTACGCGAAGGGAATGCGAGCATGGTCAGGCGGCCTGAGTCGTCGGGCCGTTGGCCAGCAGAGCGTAGAGCGCGGTCGCATCGCGGGCGCTGCGGATCCGTTCCAGCATGCCGGGCTCGCGCAGGAGCCGGGCGACCTGGGCCAGGGCCTTGAGGTGGTCGGCACCGGCCGTCTCCGGAGCGAGCAGCAGGAAGGCGACATCGACCGGCTGGCCGTCGAGGGCATCGAAATCCACGGGCTTTTCCAGCCGGGCGACGAGGCCGAACAGGCGGTCGAGCTGCGCCAGTTTGCCGTGGGGAATGGCGACGCCGTCGCCGATACCGGTGGAGCCGAGGCGCTCGCGCTGAAGCAGGGTCTCGAAGATGTCCCGGTCGGACAGGCCCGGCAGGCGGCGGGCGGCGTGGACGGCCAGTTCCTGGAGCACGTGCTTCTTATCCCGCACGCGCAAGGCAGAGACGACCGAGTCCGGGTTCAGGAATTCGAGCATCGGCATGAAAACTAAACGCCTCGTCGGCGGGATCCATCCGGCGGTCCCGCGTTCCCATGCACGCTCCCGGGGCGGGTGGCTCCGGCAAACAGCAGCTCACGCGCCTCGCTGGCGTCCCTCGTCCGGCGGCGGGAGGGCTGCCGGAGCTTAGTGAGGGACGCTCGCGACCCCGCCCGAGGTGATCCGAAACGGGGCCGTGCCTCAACCCCGGTCGGCGGGAGGATCGACCCACCCGATCGCGCCGTCACTGCGCCGATATACGACGTTGATGCGCCCGGTGCCAGCGTGAACGAAGACGACGACCGGAGCCCCGGTCATGTCGAGGGCGGTGACCGCCTCGCTGACCGACTGGCGCTTCAACGTGCGGGTGCTCTCGGCCACGACCGGAGGATGGTCGCCCTCCTCCGCCTCCAACGGCTCGTCGTCGACCTCATCGTCCGGCGCGGCGAAGACGGCGTAGGCCGCCTCGATATCCGCCCCGTTGTGACTCGGTGCGCTGTGCGTCTTCAGCTTGTGCTTGTAGCGACGCAGGCGCTTCTCGAGCTTGTCGGCGGTCTGCTCGAAACTCGCATGCACGTCGTGCGCGGCGCCCGAAGCTTCGAGTGTCAGGCCGGTGACGAGATGCAGCACGCAGTCGGTGCGGTAGGCGGTGCCGTCGCGCCGCAGCGTCACATGCCCGGTGCAGGTGCCGCTCATATGCGGATCGAGGTACTTCGAGAGCGTCGCCGCCATGCGGTCTTCGACCCGGCCCCGCAGAGCCGTACCGAGATCGAGGCCATGCCCCGTCACCCGCAAACCTGCCATCGACGTCTCCGCTTTTCCTCCCGAGGGCTTCGAGAGTTAGAAAGGGGGACGGGTCAAGTCAACGCGAAGGCGAGCCGGCACAAGGCTTTCGCGTAGCCTCTCCGCGCCCGGTGTCAGCGGGCGGCGGAGGCCATTTTCGCCCGGCGGCGGTCGATCGACGAGGGAATGCGCAACGACTCGCGGTACTTCGCGACGGTGCGGCGGGCGATGTCGACGCCCTCGTCGCGCAGGCGCTGCACCAGCGCATCGTCGGACAGGACATCCGAGGCTTCCGCATCCACGAGTTGCTTGATGCGGTGACGCACGGCTTCCGAGGAATGGGCGGCCGTGCCCGCGGCGCCGGGAATCGCCGCGGTGAAGAAGTACTTCATCTCCAAGGTGCCGCGGCTGGTGCCGATCGACTTGTTGGAAGTGACCCGCGAGACGGTCGATTCGTGCATGCCGATCGCCTCGGCGACGGTCTTCAGGTTGAGCGGGCGCAGGTGGGCGACGCCGTGCAGGAAGAAGGCGTCCTGCTGGCGCACGATCTCGGTGGCGACCTTGAGGATCGTGCGGGCCCGCTGCTCCAGGCTGCGGGTGAGCCAGTTGGCGGTCTGCAGGCACTCCGACAGGAACGCCTTGTCGCCGTCCGCGACGGCGCCCTTGGAAACGCGGGCATAGTAGGTCTGGTTGACCAGCACCCGCGGCAGTGCCTCGGAATTCAGCTCCACCAGCCAGGAACCGTCCGGCGCCGGGCGGACGAACACATCCGGGATCAGCACCTCGACGGCATGCGCGCCGAAGGCGCGGCCGGGTTTCGGATCGAGCCGCCGGATCTCGGCCAGCATCTCGACGAGATCCTCGTCGTCCACGCCGCAGAGACGGCGCAGGGCCGGGAAATCGCGCTTGGCCACGAGGTCGAGGCGCGAGACCAGCGCCTGCATCGCCGGATCGAACCGATCCTGCTCGCGCAGCTGGATCGCGAGGCACTCGGCGAGGTCGCGCGCGGCCACGCCCGGGGGATCGAAGCTCTGGACGAGCTTCAGGACGCGGGCGACGTCGTCGAGCGAGGCACCGAGCCGCTCGGCCACGCCGTCGATGTCCTCGCGCAGGTAACCGGCATCGTCCACTGCATCGATGAGGAAGCTGCCGATCAGCCGGTCAGACGGGCTCTGCGTCGCGAGGTCGAGCTGCGCGGCGAGGTGCTCGCGCAGGGACGTCTCGGCGGTGAGCGTCGACTCGAAATCGGGGAGCTCGCCATCGAAGCTGCCCCCGGTATTGCCGTAGGGCGCCGGGGTCAGGGAAAGCATGTCGCCCGAGCCCGCCTCGCGCGGTACCGGATTCTCGTCGGCGAAGACGTTGTCGAGGCGCGTATCGAGATCGCCCTCGATCTCGCTGCGGCTCGGCGTCATGTCGGAAGCGAGCCACGACTCGGGCTCCGCTCCGTCGCCGCCGTCATACTCGCCGTCGGCCGGCGCCTCCGATGCCTCGCGCTCGGGCGCACCCTCGGCCTCGATGCGCTCCAGGAGCGGATTGCGCTCCAATTCGGCATCGACGTACGCTGCGAGATCGAGTTGGGAGAGCTGTAGAAGCTTGATCGCCTGCAGCAGTTGCGGCGTCATCACCAGGGCTTGCCCCTGGCGCATTTCGAGCCGTTGCAGCAGACTCATCGCGACATCCAACCCTCAGAATTCGTTCACAAATCGCAGCCCAGGCGCGAGCCGCGCCGCGTTCGGCACGTTCTTTGCTTCTCCTTTGTTTAGGTCTAGCTCCATCCGGACCGCCCGTCAAAGTCTGATTGGCGCCCGCACCCTGAATTTCATCCGCGCGGGCAGCATTGCCACAGACCCTGACCGCGCCGACAGGTTGCGGCACGCACACGCAGGGCGTGAGCGGTTTCCGATGGATTGCACTTCAAGGATCAAGAAGACCTTACGCTCGATCCGGCCATCGACGCGCGTGGTTCAGGGGGTGTTACCCTGCTCGCCTCATTTCGGGGGCGAGCGATCGACGCCACCTGGCGGTCGCCGTCGTTCCGGCGGCCGGCCTCAGAGCCGGAAATCCTCGCCGAGATAGAGGCGGCGGGCATCCTCGTTCGCCACGATCTGCTCGGGCGTGCCCTCGGTGAGGATTCGGCCGGAATGGGCGATGTAGGCGCGGTCGATCAGGCCGAGCGTCTCGCGGACGTTGTGGTCGGTGATGAGCACGCCGATGCCGCGCTGCTTCAGGTGCTTCACCAGATCCTGGATATCGCCGACCGCGATGGGATCGATACCGGCGAAGGGCTCGTCGAGCAGCATGAAGGTCGGCGAGGAGGCCAGCGCCCGGGCGATCTCGCAGCGGCGGCGCTCGCCGCCCGACAGAGCGATCGACGGCGACTTGCGCAGGCGTGCGATGTCGAACTCCTCCAGCAGCGAGTCGAGCTTGCGCTCGCGGGCCTTGCGGTCGGGCTCGGCCACCTCCAGCACGGCACGGATGTTGTCCTCGACCGACAGCCCGCGGAAGATCGAGGCCTCCTGCGGCAGGTAGCCGATGCCGAGCCGGGCGCGCTGGTACATCGGCAGGTGCGTGATCTCCATGCCGTCGAGGCTGATGAAGCCGCGATCGGCCGGCACGAGGCCGGTGATCATGTAGAAGATCGTCGTCTTGCCCGCGCCGTTCGGGCCGAGCAATCCCACCGCCTCGCCGTTATGAACGGTGAGACCCGCCTCGTGGACGACGGTGCGCGCCCCGTAACTCTTGCGAAGGCCTCGCACGTGCAGCACGCCCGGACCGCTGCCCTCGGCGAGGGCAGCGTCGGGCGCCACCTGCGGCGCGGATCCACCGCGCCCGAACTTGCGACCGAGCCACGAGCCTTTGCGACCGCGGCCCGCCGGCCTCGGCTCGGCGACCGCCCGCAGCGGCACGCCCGCAGGCATCCCGGCTTCCGCCACGGTCAGTTCGCCTGCGCCCGCGTCTTGGCGGCCGGCCTCTCGGCGGCCGGCTTCTCGGCGGCCTTGGAACCCGATTTGGCGGCCACGGGCGGCTGTGCGCAGCCCTTCGGCTGACCGCCGGCCTGCCCACCCTTGGTCTCGCCCCCCTCGCCGGGCACGAACATCGCGGAGACGCGACCGCCGGCCACCGGATCCATGTTCGCCCGGCCGGTCGCCATGTCGTAGACGAGCCGCGAGCCGCGGGTGACGTTCTGGCACTGGCTGAGCACGACGTTGCCGGTCAGCACGATGCGCTTGGCTTCTTGATCGAACACCGCGTTGTCGCCGGTGGCAACTTGGTCCTTCTGCGCGACGGTGACGGGTCCGGCGCACTCGACCTTGCGGATGCCGCTGCCGCCCATCGCCGCCTTGGCCTTCGCGTCCTCGGCCGCTTGGGCCTCGGTCTTCCCATCACCCTTCGCGGCGTCCTTGCCCGGATCCTTGTCCTTGTCGCGCTTGTAGTGGACCGTCATGGCCGAGCAGCGGATCGTGCTCTCGCCCTGCACCGCCACGACATTGCCGGCGAAGATCGCCTTGTTCTCCTTGTCGAACACGTCGAGCCGGTCGGCATCGATCTTGATCGGCCCCTTGCCGCCGCCGACGGTGCCGAGCGGCGCGGACTTCTCCTTCGCGACATCCTTGGCCGGTGCAGCGGCGACGGAGTGACCCGGGAGCGGGGCGAGGAGGAGAGCGAGGCCGGCGGC
The DNA here is from genome assembly GCF_014199985.1 of Methylorubrum rhodesianum. GTDB lineage: Bacteria > Pseudomonadota > Alphaproteobacteria > Rhizobiales > Beijerinckiaceae > Methylobacterium > Methylobacterium rhodesianum. Next base: position 311,834 of record NZ_JACHOS010000004.1, read on the forward strand.
GAGCGCTGGACCGAGACACCGCTTCATCGCGTGGGTTCCGCCGCGGAGGTGTGGATGCGCTCGACGTCGGCCCGCGCGGCGACCTTGGCACCGCCCGCCGTCTCGCCATCCTCACCGTGGAACACGGCGTGGACGCGGCCGACGAAGGAGATGACCCGGCCATTCTCGACCACGTCGAGGCTGTCGGCGACGATGGAACCCGACGGCACCGTCACGGTGACGGCCTTGGAGGAACGCAGGCTGCCGGTCTTGAAATCAACGGTGGCGACCGAGAGGCGAACTTCCTCGCCTTTGTCGGTCCAGAGGCGGATGTCGTTCTCGAGATTGAGCGACTCGCGGGTGGAGTCGAACACGCCGCCCTGGGCCTGGAGATAGGCCCGGCCGCCCTTGTCGTCGGTGGCGACGTGCCCCTTCATGGCCTGCAGCTCGATGATGCTGGGCTTGCGCACGTCCTGCTGCGCGGCCTCGGCGATCACCTCGTAGCCGCGTTCGCCCTTGCGGTAGCCGGACAGACGCGGGCTCTCCATCGTCACCTTGGTGCCGGACACGCTGATCGGACCGATGGAGACGTTGGGGATGCTGCCGGAGAGCGGGCTCCACAGCACGATGGCGGCGAGGCCGAGCACGGCGAGGCCGGCCGTGACGGGAATGACCCGGCGCAGCGTGCGCACCTGCGCGCTGTGCCGGCGTGCCCGCCCGTGCGCCCGCCTGCGACGCGCGTTCTCGTTCGCGGCGAGCGCGAGGAGATCCGTCTCCGTCTGGATGGTGTCGGCCGCCTGCATCGCGTTCCTGAAGGGTCGGCGCGAACGTGGTCGCGCCCTGCCGGCCGGATGCCCCGGTGCGGTGGCGAAGTTATGGCCTCGTCTTCGACGAATGATCAACGTCACCCGCGTGCGCCCCCGCACCGAAAGCGGCGCGAAACGCTGCGTCTCGGCACTCTTCCGCGCGGGCGTTGCCGACCGGCACCGCCTCCGGAACGGGTCTCATCTCGCTCGTCGGGCCGCGATACTCTCGCCCCCGGTCTCAGGCGCGCTTCAGGAAGCCGCCACGACTCAGGCGTGAGCGAAGATGTCGACCTCCGGCCAGCCGGCCAAGTCGAGCTTGGCCCGGGTCGGCAGGAAGTCGAAACAGGCCTGCGCCATCGCCGTTCGCCCCTCGCGGGCAAGCATCGCGTCGAGTCGCTCGCGGGCGGCGTGCAGGTAGAGCACGTCGGAGGCCGCATAGTCGATCTGCGCCTGGCTCAAGGCGGCCGCGCCCCAGTCGGACGATTGCTGCTGCTTGGAGAGATCGACGCCCACGAGTTCGCGCACGACGTCCTTGAGGCCGTGCCGGTCCGTGTAGGTGCGTGCGAGCTTGGAGGCGACCTTGGTGCAGTAGACCGGCGCCGGCATCACGCCGAACGCCTTGAACAGCACGGCGAGATCGAAGCGGGCGAAGTGGAAGATCTTGATCACCTGCGGGTCGGCGAGGATGGCCGCCAAGTGCTCGGGCGCGGGATCACCGGGCCGGATCTGGACCACATCGGCGCTGCCGTCCCCGCGGGAGACCTGCACGACGCAGAGCCGGTCGCGGTGCGGGTTGAGCCCCAGTGTCTCGGTATCGATGGCGATGGCCGCGCCGGGTTCGAAATCGGGCGGCAGGTCGCCGTGATGGAGTCGGATCCGGGGATGGGCGGCGGACATGGCTTGATCGAGCGTGTTCGAAGCTGGGGTCCGGCGGCGCGTAGCACCGCGCGCGCCGTCCCGATAGGCCCGCCCCCGCCCCGCGGAGGCGTGAAACTCTATTTCTGTTTGGCGATGATCTGATCCTTGATGCCGGCATAGACTGATTCCGGCAGGATCTTCTTGCGGACCAATTCGTCCTTGCCGCGGTAGGGGCGGCCCTTGACGATGGCCGCCGAGCGGGCCTCGCCGATCCCCTTGAGCCGGCTCAGCTCCTCGGCGCTGGCCGAGTTGATGTCGATGAGGTCGGCCTTCGCATCCGCTTTCGCGTCGGCCTTGGGCGCGGCCGAAGGCGGTGCGGCCGGTGCGGTCGCGGGTGGCTTCGTGGCGGTGGACGGTGCGGCCGGGCTCGGCGCCTGCGCAAGTGCAGGGGCCGCAGCGAGCCCGATCAGGATCGTGAAGGTGCGCAGAAGAGAAGAACGCATGTCGATCTCCCGACATCTCGGGCGGCGGGGCGCCGCGCCGGTTCTCAAGATTTAGAGCGCGCTGGTTGAACCGTCATTGAACGTATTCGCGCGCCCAACGGGCACCCAACGCGGTCGCACCCGTTGAGACTGTGGGACGTCCTGTCGCGATCGTGACTGTGAATCCGTTCGGCAGCACCGGAACAAGCGTGTTCGCAATCCGTTCGTGCACCGCTGCCGGGTCGAGCCGACCGCCGGCAGGAAGGAACGTGCTCCGCCCGCATCGGGCGGCCCGATGACATCATTTTGGAGCGAGGGTCGCGACCATGGTCGATGCCAACAGAATCACAGGTGCTGCGCGGGAGCTGGGCGGCAAGGTTCAGGGCGCTTTCGGCGACCTGACCGACTCCCACGAGGATTCCGCCGCGGGCCGGCTGCGCGAGACCGCCGGTCGGGCCGAGGGCGTGTACGGGCAAGCCAAGGACACCGCGCGCCACGCGGCGGATGAAGCCTACGACGTCGCCGAAGACATCTACGATCGCGGACGCCGCACGCTGCAGGAGGGTCACGAGCGCTCGGTCGAGTGGCCCCACGCCTCCCTGCTCGTTGCCGGATTGATCGGCTTCGGCCTCGGCCTCCTCGTCCGCGGGCGCAACTGAAGCCCGGCGCTCCGCCGCGAACGGCCCCAGACCCGGAGCATCAGTGTGACCTATCCTTCCGGATTTCAGCCCTCGATCGTGGACGGCGCCCGGAGCGTCGCACACGAGACGGTCGCCCTGAACCAGGTCTCCTGGGGGGCCGTCTTCGCCGGCGCCGCGACGGCGCTCGTGACGCAAGTCGTCATCAACCTCGCAGGCGTGGCCGCCGGCCTCGCCTCGGTGGGGCTCGACACGGCCGAAAATCCCACCGCGTCGACGTTTTCCCTCGGGGCCGGCGTCTGGTTCGTCGCCTCGGGCATCGTGGCCTCGCTTATCGGCGGACTGGTCGCCGGCCGTCTTGCGGGAAAGCCCTTGCGCGGCATTGCCGGACTCCACGGCTTCGTATCGTGGGTCGTCACCACGCTCGTCGTTCTCTACCTGCTGACCTCCGCCGCGAGCGGCGTCGTCGGCAGTGCCGTCAGCACCGTGGGCTCGGCCCTTGGCGGCGCGGGCAATCTCGTCGGGGGAACGGTCCAGACCGCGGCGCAGGCCGCCGCGCCGTCGCTGAGCAAGATCCCCAACCCGCTGGATCGGATCGAGCAGCGGGTGAAGGACCAGTCGGCGGGCCAGGATCCGCAGGCCGCCCGCGACGCGGCAGTCTCGGCGATACGCGCCCTGCTCTCGGGCGACGCCGCCGACAAGCAGCAGGCCGAAAATCGTGCCGCCGACGCCCTGGCCAAGGCGCAGAACATCCCGGTCGATCAGGCCCGTCAGCAGGTTCAGGACTATCGAAAGCAGTACGAACAGGCTGTGGCCAGCGCCAGGAAGCAGGCGGAAGAGGCAGCCAGAACCGCGAAGTCGGTCGCGACCCAGGGCGCTCTCTACGCATCGGTCGCACTGGTCCTCGGTGCGATCGCCGCCTTCCTCGGCGGGCTGATCGCCGCGCCGAAGCCGGCCCCGCTGACCTTCCGCGACTGACATCGAGGCCGTGAGCGCTTAATCCGCCCTCCCGGCCATCGGGCCGGGGCGGCCGGATGCGGACATGCCGCTCGAACGTCTATCCAGGAGAGCGCGGACTGAACCGGCTTTCTCACTCCAGGCCGCCAAACATCGATCAGCGAGGAGCTGCCAAACTGATGAAGTCGACCTTCGCCCTCACCGCCGTTGCCGCCCTGCTCATCGGCGCACCCGCGTCGGCCGCTCCGGCGCCGCAGACTCCCGTGGAGGCCCTGGTCCGGGGTGATCTGCCAACCGGCTACGTCCAGTACCGCCGCTTCGGCCACCGCCATTACGGGCATCGCCGCTACGGCTACGGCCGGGGTTATCGCAGGGGTCCGGGTGTCGGGGCGGCCGTCGGCGCGGGCGTCGCGGGGCTCGCGGCCGGGGCGATCCTCGGCGGCGCTCTCGCCAATTCCCAGGCCCAAGCCGCCCCCGTCGTGGTCCAGGGCGGCCCGGATCCGGAGGCCGTGGCGGCCTGCGCCCGCCGCTTCCGTTCCTACGACGCGCGAAGCGGCACCTATCTCGGCAATGACGGCGCCCGTCATCCCTGTCCGTAAGGGAAGCATCGTCTCAGGCTCACCCGCGCGCCGGTGGAATCGGCGCGCGGGTGGCCTTCAGATGGTACCGAGCCGGAGGTTTCGATGGTGGGACGGCGGAACACCCGATCCGTCGGGAGCGCATCGGGTCCGATTCCGGCCGCCGCTCTTGGCCTCGTAGAGCGCGGCGTCGGCGCGACGGTAGAGATCCGCCGAACCGCCCGTCGTAGCGACGGCGACGCCGATGCTCACGGTCACGGAGCCCGGCCCGATCCCGGCGGACGGCACGGTGAGCGTTCTCGTGGCGCCGTGGATCGCGGCCGCGACCTGCAGCCCCCCCTCTCGGTCGGTGTCCGGCATCAAGACGGCGAATTCCTCCCCGCCGACACGGGCGACGAGATCGCCCGGCCGGCGCACGCTCCGCATCAGGACTTCGGCCAGACCCTGGAGCACGGCATCCCCGACCGCGTGCCCGAAACGGTCGTTGTAGGTCTTGAAGTGATCGGCATCGATGACGAGCAGCGACAGCGGACGCCCCGTGCGGGCCGAAGCGCGGGCGCTCCGCTCGAAAGCCTCCTCGAACTGACGCCGGTTCGCCAACCCGGTCAGGGTGTCGGTCCAGGCGAGCTTGGCCAACGCGCCCTGCATCGTCGCGCTCCGGCGCAGCTCCCGTCCGAACAGGAGCGAGAGCAGCACGGTCAAGCCGCACAGGACGAGGACGGCCAAACCGAGCACCGCGGCCTTGGCCTTCCATTCCGCCTCGATCTCATGGGTACCGAGCGCGACGTTGAGGATGAGCGGCAGGTCCCCGACGCGCGTGAAGGCGTAATACCGCTCGACGCCGTCGCGGACGGAGATACCCCTGAAGCTGCCGCTGTCTTCGGCGAGGAAGCGCTGGAAGGTCGGCGCCCCGCCGATGTTCGCCCCGATATCGGCTTGCACGGCGGGATAGCGCATCAGGCGCGTACCGTCCCGCAGGTAGAGGTTGATGCCGCCCTCCCGCCCCAGCCCGATCCGGTCGAACAGGGTGCTGAAGTAGGAGAGTTTGAGACTCGCCAGCACCACGCCGCCGAAGGAGCCGTCCGGCCGGTCGATCCGGCGGCTCAGCACGATCACCGATTCGCCGAGCAGACGTGACATCAGCGGCGGGCTGATGTGGAGCCCGAGATCGCCGCGCGCCTTGTGAAGCTGGAAATAGGCACGGTCGGCGTTGTTGACGCGGCGGGCGGGCACCGAACCGGAATCCAGGATGCTGTCGCCGTTCTCGTCGAGAACGAGCATCACGCCCATGTCGCGGGCCGTCGTGGCGCGGTCGAACAGGACGAGTTGGCGCAGGGCCGGACTGATCTCCGCGACGCCGGGCGCCTTGATGTTGTCGGCGACGGCTTGCAGCGACAGATCAATGATCTCGACGTTGCGGGCGATGTCGCGCTCGATCACCTGAAGCAGGTTCCTCGAGGTCTGCTCGGCCTTCTCCCAGGCGTCGCGCCGCAGATCGAGCAGCATGATGGCCGAGACCACCAGCATGCCGACGGGCGCGAGAACGCCGAGGGCGATCCAGTTCCGGGCCGAGCGAAGGTGCCGGACCAGGGGAGATCGCAGCCACCCCTGGGATCTCGTCGGCTTCTCCCTGTCCGTCGCCCGGTTCATCTCGTCATCGGAGGTGGGCATCGGCTTCGTTTCTTGATTGTCGGCGCTCCTCTCTCGGCGCGCCAAGCTAACTGAACCTTTCGCCGGCGCCGCGATGCCGAAATCCGATCCCCCCATGGCTAAAGCGACGTTACCGTTGCTCCGGGGCGCTGACCGATACCCGGAGTTCTCCGCACCGCACAAAGATGTGATCTGGGCCTGGGGATTATGAAATCGCGGTCGCGGAACGAATGGGTCGAGCGAGACTTAGCGCCGGGATCGCGTCGGACCTCGGTCACTTGAGAGAGATCGATCGGGGCGCTCGACCCTCGAAACCTGGATTTCTCGGGCCGTCGTCTTCCCGAGGCTGCACGCCCAGCCTCGAGACGTCGCGCTTGCCCGTGGGGACTGCCGATGCCCGTCGACGCACCATCCTCGGTCGCCTCCCCCGACTCCGCCGAGCGCGACCCCTCCCGGCGCGCCCTGCGCGGTCTCGATCTGCTCAACTTCACCCTCGCCGACGTCCGCGACGGGCTCGGCCCCTACCTCGCCATCTACCTGCTCGCGGTGCGTGGGCCGGAGCAGGGCTGGAACGAGGCCACGATCGGTCTGGTGATGACGATCGCCGGCATTGCCGGATTGCTGGCCCAGACGCCCGCGGGAGCACTGATCGACCGCACCAATGCCAAGCGCAGCGTGGTGATCGCCGCGGCCGTCGTCGTGACCCTGAGCTGCCTCGTCCTGCCCTGGATCGCGAACTTCACGCTGGTGGCCGGCACGCAAGCTCTCGCCAGCATGGCAGGCTCCGTCTTCGCGCCCGCGCTGACCGGCATCACGCTCGGCCTCGTCGGCCCGAAACTGTTTTCGAAGCGCATCGGCCGCAACGAGGGATTCAACCATGCCGGCAACGCGGTCTCGGCCATGCTGGCGGGCGGGCTGGCCTACCTATTCGGTCCCGTGGTGGTGTTCTGGCTGATGGGACTTCTCGCCGCCTGCTCCATCGTCGCGATGCTCATGGTGCCGGCCGAGGAGATCGACGACGATCTCGCCCGCGGCCTCGATTGCGCCGCGGACCGGAACTGCGAGCAGCCCTCGGGCCTGAGCCTGCTGCTGCACAACCGGCACCTCATGCTGTTCGCGCTTCTCTGCGCCGCATTCCACCTCGCCAATGCGGCGATGCTGCCCTCGGTCGGCCAGCTGCTCACCAAGGTCGTCGGCAAGGACAACGCGACGTCGCTGATCGCGATCTGCATCGTCGCGGCCCAATGCGTGATGGTGCCGATGGCGGTGCTGGTCGGTGCCAAGGCCGACAGCTTCGGGCGCAAGCCGATCTTCCTCGTCGCCTTCGGCGTCCTGGCTCTGCGCGGCGTGCTCTACACGTTCTCCGACAACCCCTTCTACCTCGTGGCGGTGCAGTGCCTCGACGGCGTCGGCGCCGGAATCTACGGCGCGCTGTTTCCGATCGTCGTCGCCGACCTCACCCGCGGCACCGGACGGTTCAACGTCGCCCAGGGCGCGGCGGCGACGGCCCAGGGCCTCGGCGCAGCGCTGAGCGCGACATTGGCCGGCGTGGTCATCGTCGGCGCGGGTTACTCGGCGGCTTTCCTCGTGCTGGCGGCGATCGCGGCGGTCGGCTTCGCGCTCTACCTGCTGTTCATGCCCGAAACGCTCGGCTACCAGCCCCGCTCGACCGATGCGCCGCCGAGGAATCCCGCAGCGCCCCTCGCAGCACCGGCGGAGTAGCGCCGAGCGCCGAGCCGCTCACCGGCCTCGACCGCCTCACCGCTCCGGCGGGATCGAGTAGGTGCCGGTGGCGTGGCAGACGATCGCCTCGCCGCCCTGGCTGCGAATCGCGACCTCCCCGACGGCGAGGCGCCGCCCGAGCTTCAACAGCCGGCACTCCGCCACGAGAGCGGCGGGGCCGGGCCGGCGCAGGAAGTTGACGTTCAGGTTCGTCGTCACGGCGAGTGCCACCGGGCCGATATTCGAGAGGATCGCCGCGTAGAGCGCGTAGTCGGCCAAGGCCATCATCGACGGACCGGAGACCGTGCCGCCGGGGCGCAGATGGCGCTCGTGATAATCGAGCCGCATCCGCGCCGAGAGCGACCCCACCGCCTCCAGGTGGAAGTGGCGCCCGCCCGCATTCATCTGCGGGAAATCGCGCTCCAGGAAGGCAGCGGTTTCCTCCAGGCTCATCACGGTCTCGCTCATGACTGAGCCTTGCAGCATGCCGGCGCATGGCGGACAAGAGCGGCATGATCCCGACGATCGACATCGCGCCCGAAGGCATCGCCACCCGGCACGACCGCTATCCGGACGCGCAGATCCGCACCGTGCTCAGGGAGGCGCGGTCGATCGCTCTGGTCGGCGCCTCGGCCAACCCGGCGCGGCCGAGCTACATCGTCTTCAAGTATCTGAGTGAGCGCGGCTACGCGGTCACGCCGGTCAATCCGGGGCTGGCGGGCCAGAGCCTGCTCGGTCGTCCGGTGATCGCGCGGCTGTCCGATCTCACCGGACCGGTCGACATGGTCGAGATCTTTCGCAATTCCGCGGCGGCGGGGCCTCTGGTGGACGAGGCGCTGGCGCTGCCGGTCCCGCCCAAGGTGATCTGGATGCAGCTCGGCGTGCGCGACGATGTGGCGGCGGCGCGGGCCGAGGCGGCGGGCGTGACGGTGATCATGAACCGCTGCCCGAAGATCGAGTACGGCCGGCTTTCCGGCGAGATCGGCTGGACCGGGGTGAACTCCCGCATCCTCAGCGCGAAGAAGCCGCAGATGGCGAAGGGCGGGCTGCAGAAGCGGACGATCGAGGGGCCCTGAAACGCGTTCGCCCCCGGCGATGGAGCCGAGGGCGTCCATGTCAGGCGGATGACGCTCAGGCCAGCGTCAGACCGACATCGACATTGCCGCGCGTGGCATTGGAGTAGGGGCAGATCTGGTGGGCCGCCTCGACGAGGCGCTCGGCCTCGGCGCGGTCGAGGCCCGGAAGGCTGACCTTGAGGTCGGCGGTAATGCCGAAGCCGCCCTCGGAGCGCGGGCCGATGCCGACGGTCGCGGTGACAGTGGTGTCGGCGGGCACCTTCAGCTTGAGCTGACCACCGGCGACCTTCAGGGCGCCGATGAAGCAGGCCGAGTACCCCGCCGCGAAGAGCTGTTCGGGGTTGGCGCCCGGGCCGCCGGCGCCGCCGAGCTCCTTCGGGGTCGAGAGCTGGACCTGGAAGCTGCCGTCCTCGGTCCGGGCGGAGCCGTCGCGGCCGCCGGTGGCAGAGGCGGTGGTGCGGTACTTCACATCGACGGTCATGGGTCTGTCCTCGTGATCGGGGTTGAACGAGGCCGATCCGTTCGGCTCAGAATGTGGATATCGGCAAACTGGATTGCGCGCAATCTAAATCGTGCACAATCCATTCGCCCGACGTGTGACGGCTCTTCACGCGGCGAATGCTCCCTCAGCGTGAGGCGTCGCGCCCGGTTTCCGGCATGAGGGCGACGGCGGCGAGGCTGACCCCGGCCGCGGCCGCGAGATAGAGACCGACGAGGCCGATGCCGCCCCAACCGGCGAGCCACTGAGCCGCGAAAGGCGCGCCCGAGGCACCGACGATGCCAGCGAGATTGTAGGTCACGGAGGCACCGGTGTAGCGCACGCGGGTCGGGAACAGTTCGGGCAGGAGCGCGCCCATCGGCCCGAAGATCCAGCCCATGGCGAAGAGCGCGAGGCAGAGGAAGCCGAGCACCAGGGCGGGCTCGTCGCTGCCGAGCATCGGCCCCAGAACGGCGCCGAGCGCGCCCGTCACCGCGAGGCCCGAGACGAGAACCGGCTTGCGCCCGAAACGGTCGGCGGCCCAGCCCGAAAGGGGGATCGCCAGCGCCATGAACAGGATCGCCACGCACTCGAACAGCAGGAAGCTTTTTCGCGGGTAGCCGAGCGTGGCCGTGCCGTAGCTCAGGGCGAACACCGTGGAGAGGTAGAAGACGGCGTAGGCCGCCACCATGGCGAGCGTGCCGAGCAGCGTCGCGCGCAGGTGCTTGGAAAAGATCGTGGCGAGCGGCACGGGCTCCGGAGGCGCCTGTTCAAGGGCGGCGCGGAAGGCCGGTGTCTCGGTAAGCTTGAGGCGGACATAGAGCCCGACGCCGACGAGGGCGGCCGAGGCCAGGAACGGAAGCCGCCAGCCCCAGGCCTCGAAATCGGCCGGGGTCAGGGCCACGCTGAGTCCGAGGAAGAGCAGATTGGCCGCGATGAAGCCGATCGGCGCGCCGAGCTGGGGGAAGATGCCGTAGAGCGCGCGGCGCCCCGGCGGCGCGTTCTCGACCGCGAGCAGGGCCGCCCCGCCCCATTCACCGCCGAAACCGACCCCCTGTCCGAAGCGAAGCAGGCAGAGCAGGGCCGGCGCCCACCAACCGATGCTGGCATAGCCCGGCAGGCATCCGATCAGGACCGTGGAGAGGCCCATGATCATCAGCGAGGCGACCAGGGTCGCCTTGCGTCCGATCCGGTCACCGAAATGGCCGAAGGCCGCCGCCCCGACCGGTCGGGCGAGGAAGGCAATGGCGAAGGTCGCGAACGCCTGGAGCGTCTGTACGCCGGGCTCGCCTTGCGGGAAGAAGATCGGCCCGATCACCAGCGCCGCGGCGGTGGCGTAGATGTAGAAGTCGTAGAACTCGATCGCGGTGCCGACGAAGCTCGCGATCAGGATCTGGCGGGCGGACGGAGCGCTCATGCGGCCGGAGAGTCCCACTGCCAGAACACCGTGCCGGTGAACTCGAAGACCGGCTCGCCGCGCTGGTTCTCGGCGGTGTTGTGGTGGGTGGCGATGCCCCAGCCGGGCCGCGAGGCGGAGGCGCGCTTGTTCGTGAGCGTGCTTCTGTAGCGGATCGTGTCGCCGGCATAGACCGGCCGCAGCCATTTCAGGTCCTTGAAGCCCGGCGAGGGGCCGAGCTGCGGCACAGGGCCGGAGCGTGCGGTCAGCGCGATGTCGCGGGCGAAGGTCGCGTTGAGCCGCTTCATCCAGACGGCCGCGGTCTGCCAGCCCGAAGCGCAGAGCGCGCCGAAATGCGTGGCTCGCGCGGCCCCCGCATCGAGATGGAAGACCTGCGGGTCGTAGGCGCGCGCGAAGGTGATGATGTCGTCCGCCTCGAAGCGATGGGCACCGAGGTCACGGGTGGCGCCGAGCTCGGCTCGCGCGAGGTAGGGGAGCGGCAACGCGTCGTCCGGCTCCGGCACGGAGCCGGTCACCACCGCGAGTTCGACCGGACGCGGTGCGGGAACGGCGCCGGTGCGCGCGAACAGGACCGCGAATGCCTGCGTCATCACGGCCTCGCCGCGCCCGTTCGTGAGCGTCATCGCGAGCCGCGCCATGCCGCGGTCGGGCTTCGAGGACGACGGGCGAACCTCCTCGACGCGGACGACGGCGCTCAGGGCATCGCCCGGCAGGACGGGCCTCATCCAGCGCAGGCTGGCGATGCCGGGGGACCCCATCGAGGTCGAGTGCGAGATCAGCGCCTGCGCCAACAGACGCATGCCCAGGGCCGCCGTCTGCCAACCGGAGCCGATCAGGGTGCCGACGAAGGTGTCCTTCGCGGCGGTCTCGTCGAGATGGAAGGGTTGGGGATCGTACACCCGGGCGAAAGCGACGAGCTCGTCCCGGCTCACCGTGATCGGCCCGGCCGTGAACTCCTGGCCGGGAGCAAGGTCGTCGAGAGAAAGCAGAGCCATCGGATGCCGCATCGCGGGAGAAGTCCGCGCGTGGCTACATCATCGAACGGCCGAACGCATCCGGGGATGAGCCCGCAGGCCGTTCCCCGCGATCCGCCTCACTTCATCAGCGCGTAGGCCTGGATCCCGGCCGGCGTCAGGAGCACCACGAACAGCACCGGCAGGAAGAACAGGATCATCGGCACGGTGAGCTTCGGGGGCAGCGCGGCCGCCTTCTTCTCCGCCTCGGTCATGCGGAAGTCCCGGCTCTCCTGCGCCAGCACGCGCAACGCCTGACCCACCGGCGTGCCGTAGCGCTCGGCCTGCATCAGCGCCGTGGTGAGCGACTTGACGATCTCGAGACCCGTGCGCAGGGCGAGATTCTCGTAAGCCACGCGCCGCTCGGGGAGGAAGGACAGCTCGGCGGTCAACAGCGCCAATTCCTCGGCGAGCACCGTCGATTGGGTCGCGATCTCCACGCTGACGCGCCGGAAGGCGTTCTCGACCGACATACCGGATTCGACGCAGATCAGGCACAGGTCGAGGGCATCGGGCCAAGCCCGGCGGATCTCGGCCTGGCGCTTGGTGGTGACGTTCGACAGATACACTTCCGGCAGTTTGAGGCCGAAGAAGCCGGCGGCCAGGACGAGGCCAGCCCGGATGGCGAGGGGCTGGTCGAGCACCTGCAGCACGAACAGGTAGAACAGGGCGACGGCCGTGAGGACGATCGGCATCACCAAGCGGAAGAAGAGGAAGGCGGTCTCGGCGCCGGCCCCCCGGTAGCCGGCCTGAACCAGTTTCGCCTTGGCGGTCTCCGTGCCGAGCCAGCGGTTGAGATTGAACTGCTCGACGACCCGCTTCATGTAGGCCTTCGGCTCGACGCGCAGGCTTGCGCGGCTGTTGAGCCGCTCGCGCTCGCGCTGCCGGATCTGCTCGCGCTCGTCGCTGACGAGCTTCATCCGCTTGGCGAGCTGGTCCCCCTCGAGCAGAGGCTGGACCAAGGTGAAGACCGTGGCCGCCGCGGCGATGCCGGTCAGCACCGCGGCGACGGTGCGCGGGGCCAGCGCCGTGTTGACGAAGTCATCCAGCATGTCAGTCCGGTCCAGCCCATTTCTCGCGGCGCGGCTCGCGCTGCCCCGTTCCCCTCGACATCGCCCCTCAGAGCGGGGCGTTCGGCTCCCGGTCGCAGAGCCGGATCAGACGTCGAAACTGATCATCTTCTTCATCACCAGGACCCCCGCGAGCATCCACAGACCGGATATCACCAGGGCGATCTTGCCGACCGAGGTCGTCCACAGCAGCGACGTGTAGTCCGGACTCGAGAGATAGGTGCCGCCGCCGATGAGGAACGGCAGAGCACCGATGATCCCCGCCGAGACCTTGGCCTCCATACTCATCGCATCGATCTTGCCAGCCATCTTCTTGCGCTCGCGCAGCACCCGCGACAGGTTGCTGAGCGCCTCGGAAAGGTTGCCGCCGGCCTTCTGCTGGATGCCGATCACGATCGAGAAAAAGTTCACCTCGGTCACGGGCACCCGCTCGTACATGCGCAGGATTGCGTCCGCCATCGGCAGGCCGAGCGCCTGTGCCTCGATCGCCACCCGGAACTCGCTGCGCAGCGGCTCCTTCGCTTCACGCGAGATCATGCGCAGGCAATCGCCCAACGGGATGCCGGAGCGCAGACCGCGCACCACGACGTCCATGGCGTTGGGCAATTCCTCGACGAAGGCCGCGACGCGCCGCTTCTGCCGCCATTTGAGCATCCAGGCGGGCAGGCCGAACCCACCCGCGAAGAGGGCGAGCAGACCGACGATCACGTTGTGGGAGACGAGGACGGCGACGAGCGCGAGCACGGCCGCCATGATCCCGGAGACGACGTAGTATTTCTGCCGGCTCCAATCGAGGCCGGCGCGTGCGATGCGCAGTTCCAGGGTGACCTTGGTCTTGTCCTTCTTGGCCTCCAGCTCCTTGAGGCTCTTGGCGACCTGCTCGCGGCGGTTGGCGGCGGCGCCGCGCTCGGCGAGCGCCGTGCGCGGCTGACCCAGCGCCTTGCGCCGCTGCTCGGCCCGCCGCTCCCCCGAGAGGGCCGGCATCAGGAAGACGTAGGCGAGCGCGCCGGCGGCCACCGCGACGAGGCCGGCCGCGAGGGGAGCGTTGAGCGCGCTCACAGGGGCTGCTCCACGGTGTCGGCGGCGGCGTCGAGGGCGGCGGCCAGCGCCCGCTCCTCGCCGTAGTAGCGCGCCCGTTCCCAGAAGCGCGGCCGGCCGATCCCCGTCGAACGGTGACGGCCGATCAGGCGCCCGTTCGCATCCTCGCCCAGCACGTCGTAGACGAACAGGTCCTGTGTGATGATGACGTCGCCCTCCATCCCCATCACCTCGGTGATGTGGGTGATGCGCCGGGAGCCGTCGCGCATGCGCATGGCCTGGATGATGACGTCGACCGAGCCGGTGATCATCTCGCGCAGGGTGCGCGAGGGCAGCGAGAAGCCGCCCATGGTGATCATCGATTCGATACGCGCCAGGCACTCGCGCGGGGAGTTGGCGTGCAGCGTGCCCATCGAGCCGTCGTGGCCGGTGTTCATCGCCTGCAGCAGGTCGAAGGCTTCCGGTCCGCGCACCTCGCCGACGATGATGCGTTCGGGGCGCATGCGCAGGCAGTTCTTGACGAGGTCGCGCATGGTGACCTGACCCTGCCCCTCCAGATTCGGCGGACGGGTCTCGAGGCGCACCACGTGCGGCTGCTGGAGCTGGAGCTCGGCCGCATCCTCGCAGGTGATCACGCGCTCGTCGTGCTCGATGAAGGCGGTGAGGCAGTTGAGGAGCGTCGTCTTGCCCGAGCCGGTGCCGCCCGAGATCACCACATTGCAGCGGACCTTGCCGATGATCTGCAGGATCTTCGCGCCCTCGGGCGAGATCGCCCCGAAGCGCACGAGCTGATCGAGGGTGAGCTTGTCCTTCTTGAATTTACGGATCGTCAGCGCCGGCCCGTCGATGGCGAGCGGCGGAGCGATGACGTTGACGCGGGAGCCGTCGGGCAGGCGCGCGTCGCAGATCGGCGAGGCCTCGTCCACGCGCCGGCCGACCTGGCTGACGATCCGCTGGCAGATGTTCATCAGCTGCTGATTGTCGCGGAAGCGCACCGAGGTGAGCTGAATCTTGCCGGCGACCTCGATGAAGGTCCGGTCTGCGCCGTTCACCATCACGTCGGCGATGTCGTCGCGGGCCAGCAGCGGCTCCAGCGGACCGTAGCCGAGGACGTCGTTGCAGATGTCGTCGAGCAGCTCTTCCTGCTCGGCGATCGACAGCACGATGTTCTTGAGGCCGATGATCTCGGAGACGATATCGCGGATCTCTTCCCGCGCGGCCTCGCCCTCGAGTCGGGCGAGTTGCGCGAGATCGATGGCTTCGATCAGCGCGCCGAAGATCATGCTCTTCGTGCGGAAGTAATCCTCCGACTTCGGGAGCGGCGCCTGGGGCACCGGATTGCGCGGCGGCTCGGGATGGGCGCGCACGATCTCCTGCTGGAGAACCGGCGGGGCAGCCGTCGTCGGCCCGGCTGCGGCGGTGGCCGGGGTGGGAGCCGATGCGGCGTTGGAGCGTCGACCGAACATGGCGCCGCGCCCTCAGCGATATTGGGAGGAGAGAAGGCGGGCCACCGTCAGGACGCCTTCTTGCGGGTCAGGCGGGCGAGCAGCGGTTCCAGGAGGTTCGCCCTGGCGCGGCGGATCTCGGAACGGCCGGTCACGGCCGCGGCCAGTTCGGAGAAGATCTCGGCAGGCTTTGAGCCGGCCTGCACCTCGGCGATCATCTGGCCGTTATTGGCCGCAGTTCCGAACAGGGCCGGCTCGAACGGGATGACGGCTTGAAGCGGCACGTCGAGCGCCTTGGCGAACTCGGCGGCGGCGATCTCCGGCCGCTTCGGCATGCCCACACCGTTGAGGACGACTCGGGCCCGCGCGTCGTTGGGACGCTGCTGGTGCAGCAGCGCGAGCAGGTTCTTGACGTTGCGCAACCCCGCCAGATCGGGCGCGGCCACGATCAGGATCTCGTCGGCGCCGACCAGCACACGCCGGTTCCAGGCGCTCCATTGATGCGGCACGTCCAGAACGATGCAGGGCACGGTTGCCCGCAGCAGGTCGGTCAGCGCGTCGAAGGCGGGTTCGGTCAGGTCGACCGTGCGGTCGAGGGTGGCCGGTGCCGAGAGCAGGCTGAGATTGTCGGCGCATTTCGACAGCAGCCGGTCGAGGAGGTTGGCGTCCAGGCGCTCGGGCGCGAACACCGCCTCGGCGATGCCCTGCGGCGGGTCCTGATTGAAGTTGAGGCCCGCCGTGCCGAAGGCCACGTCGAGATCGGCGATCACGGTTGCGGTGCCGTGCTCCCGCGCCACCGTCCAGGCGAGGTTGTGAGCGATGGTCGAGCTTCCGACGCCGCCGCGCGCGCCGTAGACGGCGATGGTGCGCCCGACCGGCTTGGCCCCCGGCGCCGCGAACAGATCGGAGATCGCGGCCATCAGATCGACCGGCTCGACCGGCGCCATCAGATATTCGCTGACCCCGCGCTGAATGAACTGCCGGTAGAGCAGCACGTCGTTGACGTGTCCGATGACCAGTACCTTGGTGCCCTCGTCGCAGACCTCGGCGAGCTGGTCGAGGCATTCGAGCGGCCGCGACTTCAGTCCCACGAACTCGATCACGATGACATTGGGCGTCGGCGCGTGCCGGTAGGCCTCGAGGGCCGCCGCGCCCCCGCCCATCTGCACCTTGACGTGGGCCTTCTGCATCCGCCGATCGGACGCGGTGCCCTCGATCATCGCCGCGGTCTCCGGCGTCTCGCAGAAGGCCTGGATCGTGATGCGCGGCACCGGGGCGATGGTTCGCTCTGAGGCCTCGTGAGTGTCCGGCATGGTGCGTGGTTTCCGGTTCTTGTGCCGAGGAGGGCGCGGCCGGTGATCGAGAGGGGTTCGAGAGGGCAGCGAACAGGGGGCCGGCGCGGCTACTGGCTCTTCACGTCACTGCTGACATTCGCCTTTCCATCCTGACGCCAACGGGTTGACGGATCCTTGCCCTCGCGCAGCTGGCCGATATCCTGCGTGCGCCGGATCGTATCGATGCGGCCCTCGGGCCGGCCCCGCACGAGGTCGATCGGATCGGCGACCTGGGCGGCGACATTCGCCTGCATCGCGCAGCCGAGGTTCCATGTCGGCTCGTTCGACCAGTCGGCGCGCAGATCGCTGACGCCGAGGTCGCGCGGCCAGAGCCCGCACTTGTCCGCAACCTTCGCCTGCATGCGCTGGAAGCTCAGACGCAGCGGCGAGGCGAGCGTCGGGCTGGCGATCGGGTAGCTGACAACGCGCAGGCCGCCGGGCGGGACGCCCATCTCCGCCGCAAGGCGCCGGATCGCTTCGCCCGTTTGCGCCACGGGCCCGACCAGCGCGGGCGCGACGCCGCGCGGTACCTCGACGACGAGCAGACCCCGCCCGTAGCGTCGATACTCCACGAAGAAGGCTTCGAGGTCGGCGCGCTGGCGCGGATCGACATGGCCGATTCCCGTGGGGAAGATGTCGAGGCTGCGGTCGGCGTCGGCCAGCACGATCGGGTGCCGGGTGCGGACATCGATCGGGTAGGTCGAGCCGGTCGTGGCGACGCGATCGGCGCGGCAGGCGCCGAGCAGGGCGGCGACCAGCACGGCGGCGGCGATAGGCCGGGTGCGGGAAACGAGATTGCGAGCGGGGAACGACATCGGGCTTCGATCCTGCAGGAGCGCTCTATCGCCGGGATGGACAGCGGTCCGGCGTGGAACTGCGCGTTCAAACACGGTGCTGAGGCTGATCTCGCCCGCTGTGCGGTCGCGATCGGCCCCAGTCTGCTTCAGTCGGCGATGAATCCGACCCGGCCGCGATAGGCCGGCCCCAGGGTGCCGCCGCCGACCGTGCCGTAGATCTTGTTCAGGCGTCCGAGCAGCACCGCCTGTCCGTCCGGCGCATCGACGAAGCCGTCGTCGGGCCGCTGCACCTGCCGCGCCTCCATCGGCTGCGCGATGAAGGGCGTGACCATGATCATCAGCTCGGTCTCGTCGCGCTGGTAGTCGCGCGAGCGGAAAAGGGCGCCAAGGATCGGGAGGTTCATCAGCCCGGGCAGGCCGCCGATCGCCGCCCGGTTCTTCTGCTGGATCAGGCCGGCGGTCATCATCGTGGCGCCGGAGGCGAGTTCCACCGTCGTCTCGGAGCTGCGACGCGTCGTGGCCGGCACCGGCGTGACCCGGTTCGAGCCGGGGAAGTTGAAGCTGTAGCTGTTCTGCCGGTCGAGTTCGGTCACGTCGGTCGCGACGCGGATCGAGATGCGGTTCTCAGCCAGCACTACCGGCGTGAAGGCGAGACTCACGCCGTAGGGCTTGAACTCGAGCGCGACGGTACAGGCGGCGCCGGTCACACCGGCGGCGCAGTTCGAGGGAACGGGGATCTCGCCGCCGGCCGTGAACTTGGCCGACTCGCCCGAGATCGCCGTCAGCGTCGGCTCGGCAAGGATGCGGGAGACGCCGGCCTGCTCGAAGGCGCGCAGCGTCGCCTGGAGCGAGGCGCCGCCGGAACGGATCGAGGCCGACAGGGCGTTGCCGTCCGGCGTGTAGGCACCGGTGATCGGAAACAGCGTGTTGTTCGTCAGAACGTTGCCAGAGGAACCCAGGGGATTCAGCGCCGCCCAGTTTCCGGTGACGTTGATGCCGAACTGCTTCAGAACCGTGCGTGCCACCTCGACCACGGTAACACGGATCATCACCTGATCCTTGTTGCGGATCGTCAGGTTGTTGATGACGGCGCCGCGTGTTCCCACGGCGCCAGTGGCGGCAAGGCCAACGAAGGCATTGGCGATGTCGAGCGCCTGCTGCGCCTCCGAGGCGGAACTCACGCTGCCCGAGAGGACGAGTGATTCACCCACCGCCTTCACGTCGAAGCGGCCGCCGGGCAGGCTCTGCTGCAGCGACTGGCGCAGGACATTGATGTCGCGGGCGATGGTGACGTCGAGCGCCGCGATCTGTCGCCCCTCGGCATCCATCACGAAGATCGAGGTGGCGCCGTTGTCGATGCCGATCAGGAAGAGCTTGCGGCTGGACCGCACGACCGCGTTCGCCACCGCCGGGTTGGCCACGAACACCTCCTTGGCGTCGCGGGGCAAGTCGACGATCAGCGACCGGCCCTTGCTCAACTCGACGCGCCGGGAGACCGCCGCCTCGTTCGGCCCGATCGTCAGGACCGGGGAGGCGCCAACGGGCCCGGGCTGGGCGGCAACCGGGTTGCACAGGAGCGCCGAGGCGAGACAGGCTCCCGCGAGCAGGGAGACAGCGAAGCCGCGGAAGCGAGCGGGGGTCGTCATCGGTCCTGTCCTCACCGGCGCTGCTGCTTGGCGACGCCGAATCGCACCACGGTCAACGGGCCTTCGGGCGGCATGTCCGCCTCATCGGAGATGGCGGCGGTCCGCGCTGAATCCTGGATGCTGCGCAGGACGAGCGAGAGTTGCCCGACCTTCTGCGCCAGCGTGACGGTCTCGGCCTGGGCCGGCGTGAGAGCCAGGGTGGCCGTCTCCGCCGTGACGACGTTGGCGCCGTTCTTCTCCTGCACGATCTGACCGACGGCGAGCACGCGCACATTCGTCAGCAGGGTCTCGGCGAATTGCTCGCTGCCCTCGTTGCTGGTCTTGATGACGTCGACATGGTCGTTGGGCAGGATGAAACCGCCGGCCGAACTCGATCCGCGGGTGTCGGTCGTGATCGCCACCGCCCGCATGCCCGGAGGCAGGATGGCCGACATGAACCCGCTGCCGGCCTTGACGAGGCGCTCGGGCCGGATCGGCTCGTTGGCCGAGAACCCGGTGCGAATGATCGCGCCGACCGCGTCCTCGAGCGCCTTCGGGGCCGCTCGGCGGTCGATCAGGCCGGGTGCCAGCGCCTGTTCCGGCCAGGGCATCCAGCGCAGATCCTCGGGCTTGAGGGTCTGACCCATGGGCAGCTCGGCGGCGGCGACCAGAACCTCGCTCATCGCAATGGGCGCAACGGGTTCGGCCTTGGCGACGGGTGCAGGCTCGGGCGCCCTTTCCTCGCCCCGCATCAGCAGGGCAGCGCCGCAGCCCGCGACGAGTGCGATTCCCAGAACGGCGAGACGGGCTGGCTTCATGGGGGCTTGGAACCGTGGCGACGGCTCCGGCGCCGTCCGGTTCCGAGACTTGCCCGGGATTCGTCAAGTTAGGGTTAACCGAGCGTCACCGCGGATTTTTCAGTGCTGTCCCAGCAGACATTCGCGCCTGACTTTCCGAAACAGAAAGGCCGCCGTGAAGGCGGCTCGTTCGATCCGACTCGTCACCGTCGTTTAAGGCCACGCAAGCTGCTCCAGACCGACGGCGTTCGGCAGCACGAGCAGTGCGGCCGCGGCCAGGGCGATGCCATAGGGAACGCCAGTCTTCGTGTCGTGCAGATGAACCGCGAACGGGAATTTGTGTGCCAGCTTCGGCAGCGGATACTTGCGCGCCGACACGATCGAGAGCGTCAGAGGCCCCCCGAGGATCGAAGCCACGACGAGGTATTCCGGGAGATGCGCAAGCCCGATCCAGAGAGCGGTCGCTGCGGCGAGCTTGGCATCGCCACCGCCGATCCATCCCCGCGCGAAGAAGGCGAAGGTGATGACCAGAGTGAGCACACCGGCCGCCAGATGCCAGACCAAGTCGTCCCAGGTCATTCCGGATGCGAAGGCGTAGAGAACGAACCCCGCCAAGACGAGACCGGTGATCCGGTTCGAAATCCGCATCGTCAGCAAATCGCTGGCGGCAGCGTAGGCCATAAGAAAGGGGAAGACGACGCACAGAAGAAGGTAGGACGCCATATCCGACACCGTTACGGTTCCCTCGCGATCTGCTCGTCGCCCTGATCAGCTCCCACAGACCATCCGGCATTCCGGTTGTGGGGCAGGTACATCCCAAGGACATCACTCGTCGGCGGGATCACTTCGTCCGAGGTCAACGCCGGGCGACGGTGCCCCGTTGGAACGGGGCACCGCCAGGAGAGCGGGATGGATAATGACCGATACGCTCCCGAGAGCAGTTGTCGCCTCTTTGAAAGATTAGTTCTTCGTGCCGAGCTTCGTAGCCTGCGTATTCAGGCCGTCACCGAGGGTCGCGAAGGCCGTCGACAGCTTGCTGCCGAAGCTGGCGAAGATGCCGACGATGGCGATACCGACCATGGTCGCGACCATACCGTACTCGATCGCGGTAGCTCCGGACTCGTCAGAGATGAAGTGCTTGGCAATGTTCTTCACGATGATCTCCACTTGTCTTGATCTAATGGACGACCGTCGGAAGTCTGTAGAGGCCCCGATCGGCGACAGGTCGAGATGTAGTCCCGACGCGTTGCATTTGCGTTAAATCGATCTTCCAACCAAGCCCCTGACCCGGCGTTTGCGGCGGTCAGTTAATGACGTATTGCAAAGATCGCTCGAATGATCCGCACAGGGTCGCGCGGGGCGCGGCACGGGCCTGTGAAGGCCCCCGCGTCGAGTACGGTTAGCGCTTCCTTCATCAGTTTCCTGTTCCGTGCCGCGACGGGAGATGCGCCCGCTCCGGACCTGTGCCGCGGATACGGCACGGCATCCGGCGGCAGGTCCCGCACTCCGCGCGAACGGACCGACCCTCCATGCCCCGCCTGCGCCTCCACCGTTTGTCGCTCCACACCATTCCGGCGGTCCTCGCGCTCCTCGTGCTGGCGGCGCCCGCTCACGCGAACGAGCCGGTGCCACAGGGCACGGTTTCGGTGCAGGTGGACAACGCCAAGGTGATCCGCCTCCCGGAGAAGACGCAGACCGTGGTGGTGGGCAATCCGATGATCGCCGACATCACCCTGCAGAAGAACGGCGTGGTCGTGCTCACGGGCAAGAGCTTCGGCACCACCAATCTCATCGCGCTCGACGGCAAGGGGGCGATGATCGCCGAATCGACCATCAGCGTGCAGGCGCCGCAGGCCTCGATCATCACGGTCCAGCGCGGCCTGGACCGCGAATCCTATTCCTGCACCCCGAACTGCCAGCCCTCGGTGCAGCTCGGCGATGCCACCAAGTATTTCGACGAGACCAGCAAGCAGGCCGAGGCCCGCCGCGGCATGGCGACCGCGAACCGGTAGACCCTCGTTGCCCGGCCGGCCGTTGCCACGCGGCGTCGAAGCGTGTAAGGCCCGCCCGCGCCCTTGAGACACCCTTGGAGGCACGGGCGCGCTGGGAAACGGTTGGGCCGTCCGCTTCGGGCGGCCTTTGTCGTTGGCCCGGCTCCATTTTTTTGCAAAAGGATCACGCCATGAGCGCCACCAAGACGCTTGAGGCCGTGGCACGCGACCGGGTCGGCAAGGGGGCCGCCCGGGCCGTTCGTCGCCAGGGCCAGATTCCCGCCGTCATCTACGGCGGCAACCAGGCCCCGGAAGCCATCGCCGTCGACCTCATCCGCACCCGCACGCTGATCTACGCCGGCGGCTTCAAGACCACGCTGTTCGACATCACCGTCGGCGGCAAGAAGACCCGCGCGATCCCGCGCGACTACCAGCTCGACCCGGTCTCCGGCGTGCCGCTGCACGTCGACTTCCTGCGCGTCGTCTCCGGCCAGACCGTCACGGTCGACGTTCCCGTGCACTTCTTGAACGACGAGAAGGCCCCGGGCATCAAGCAGAAGGGCGGCACCCTCAACGTCGCGCTGCACACGGTGTCCCTCGACGTGGCGCCCGACCAGATCCCCGACGCGATTGAGGTCGATCTCACCGGCCGCGAGATCGGTGACGTGATCCACGCCTCCGACCTGCGCCTGCCGGCCGGCACCTATACCGGCGAGCCGACCGACACCGTCGCCAACATCCTGCCGCCGACGGTGCTCGGCGCCGAGGTCGAGGCCGAGGAGGCCGCGATCGCCGAGGCGCAGTCCGCCGAGGCCGCCGAGGAGAAGGCGGAAGCCGAGGCCGAGGCCACCAACGAAAAGAACGAGACCGAGGAGTAAGCCACGGGCGGGTGCCGCGCGCACCCGTCTTGCGCAACGCTCGATGCCCCGGCCGCCCGGCCGGGGCATTTTCCGTTTGTCGGGGATCGTATCGGGAGCACGCATGCGGCTCATCGTCGGATTGGGAAATCCTGGGCAGCGCTACGCGCGCAACCGCCACAACATCGGCTTCATGGCCGTGGACGAGATCGCCCGCGTCCACCGGGCGGCCCCGTTCCGGCGCCGCTTCCAGGGAGAGGCCGCCGAGGTGTTGCTCGGCTCCGAGCGCGCCATCCTGCTGAAGCCCCAGACCTTCATGAACGAATCCGGCCGCTCGGTCGGCGAGGCGCAGCGCTTCTTCAAGATCCCGCTCGCCGACGTGATCGTGCTGCACGACGAACTCGACCTTGCGCCGGCCAAGCTGCGGATGAAGCTCGGCGGCGGCAATGCCGGCCATAACGGCCTGCGCTCGATCACCGCTCTGTGCGGCAACGATTACCGCCGGGTCCGCCTCGGCATCGGGCATCCCGGCGACAAGGCGCTGGTGCACGCCTATGTCCTCAACGACTTCGCCAAGTCGGAGGAGCCCTGGGTCGAGGATCTCTGCCGTGCCACCGCCGACCATGCGCCGCTGCTCGCGGCCGGCGAGGATGCGAGCTTCCAGAACAAGGTGCATCTGGCCATGGCCGGCCGCGGCTGGGACGCGGTGAAGACGCCGGCGGAGGCCGGAAAGGCGAAAGCGCGCGACGCGAATTGACACGAGCCCACCGGACCCCGATGGAGCGGGCTTCCGGGCGCGGCCCCCGACCGATCACAACGGATTTCTAGGACCAGCCATGGGCTTCAAATGCGGCATCGTCGGCCTGCCGAACGTCGGCAAGTCGACCCTCTTCAACGCGCTGACGCAGACCGCCGCGGCCCAAGCCGCGAACTACCCGTTCTGCACCATCGAGCCGAATGTCGGCGAGGTGGCGGTGCCCGATCCGCGCCTCGACGAGCTGGCCAAGATCGCCTCCTCGAAGGAGATCATCCCGACGCGGCTGACCTTCGTCGACATCGCCGGCCTCGTGCGCGGTGCATCGAAAGGCGAGGGCCTCGGCAACCAGTTCCTTGCCAATATCCGCGAGGTCGATGCGATCGCCCACGTGGTACGCTGCTTCGAGGACGGCGACGTCACCCATGTCGAGGGCAAGGTCGATCCGATCGCCGATATCGAGACGATCGAGACGGAGCTGATGCTGGCCGATCTCGACAGCCTGGAGAAGCGGGTCGTTGCCCTGGAGAAGCGCGCCAAGGGCTCCGACAAGGAGGCCAAGGAGTTTTTGGACCTCGTCAACCGCGCCCTGCCGCTCCTGCGCGACGGCAAGCCGGCCCGGCTCGTGGAGCGCAAGCCCGAGGAGGAGCGGCTGTTCCAGCAGCTCGGCCTGATGACGGCCAAGCCCGTGCTCTACGTCTGCAATGTCGACGAGGGCGACGCCGACAAGGGCAACGCCAAGTCGCAGGCGGTGTTCGACCGGGCGAAGGCGGAGGGCGCGGTCGCCGTCGTCGTCTCGGCCAAGATCGAGAGCGAGATCGCGGTGATGCCGCCGGCCGACCAGACCGAGTTCCTGGAAGCCGTGGGCCTGACCGAGCCCGGCCTCAACCGGGTGATCCGCGCCGGCTACGACCTGCTCGGCCTCGTGACCTACTTCACCGTCGGCCCGAAGGAGGCCCGCGCCTGGACCATCACCAAGGGGACGCGCGCCCCGGCGGCGGCAGGCGTGATCCACACCGACTTCGAGAAGGGCTTCATCCGCGCCGAGACCATCGCCTTCAAGGACTATACGGCGCTGAACGGCGAGGCCGGCGCCCGCGACGCCGGGAAGCTGCGGTTGGAGGGCAAGGACTACGTGGTGCAGGACGGCGACGTGCTGCACTTCCGCTTCGCCAACTGACGAGGACCGGGCATGGAGCTTCACCCGCGCCATGCCTGGGACCTGACGCCGGCCGAGGCCGTCGCGCTCCAGCGCCGGCTTCGCACCGAGATCGTGGCCGATCGGCCGATCGATCTCGGCGCGGTGCGGCTGGTGGCCGGCGTCGATGTCAGCGTGAAGAACGAGCGTTCCCGCGCGGCCGTCGTCGTCGTGACCTTTCCGGGGTTCCTGCTCGTCGAGACGGCAGTGGCCCAGCGGCCAACGCCCTTCCCCTACATTCCCGGCCTTCTCAGCTTCCGCGAAGGGCCGGTTCTCGAAGAAGCGTTCGGGCGCCTGCGGGCGGAGCCGGACGTCTTCCTGTTCGACGGCATGGGCACCGCCCATCCCCGCCGCATCGGCATCGCCAGCCATATGGGCCTGTGGCTGCAGCGCCCGACCATCGGCGTCGGCAAGACCCGGCTCGTCGGCACCAATGCGCCGCTCTCCGAGGAGAAGGGTGCGCACGTTCCCCTGATCGACCGCGGCGAGACCGTCGGCGCCGTGGTCCGTACGCGCACGGCCACACTCCCGCTTTTCATCTCGCCGGGCCACCTCGCCGACATCCCGAGCGCGGTCGAATTGGTGCTGGCCTGCTCGCCGAAATACCGCCTGCCGGAGCCGATCCGGCTCGCGCACAGGACGGCGGGCGATTTTTGATCGACCGACTTTGGTAACCTCGACGCTCCTCATGCTGAGTCGCAGAGCGGAAGCTCGGCTTCGAAGCACGCCGGAACGGTCGAGTCCGTGACGCCCCTTTGCTGGGAGAAGCGTCGCGGCGTGCTTCGAGGCTGCTGACGCAGCGCCTCAGCATGAGGACTGTCGTGTCATACCGGTTCCGGTTGATCGCTTCAGTTTTTGCCCGACACCGTCATCGCGAGGCGAAGCCGAAGCGATCCAGCGGAGACCGTATCAGCCGTGACAGCGCAGCCGAACCGGCGGTCAGTGCGCCTCTTCCCAGTTCCCCGCCGCCCGCGCCTCGACCACCAGCGGCACGCTGAGTGACAGGGCAGGCGCCGGCGCCTCCTCCATTACGCGCGCGATCACCGGGATCGTCGCCTCCACCTCGTCGTCCGGCACCTCGAACACCAGTTCGTCGTGCACCTGCAGCAGCATCCGCGCGGTGAGCTTCTGCGCGTCGAGCGCGTCCTCCATCCGCGTCATGGCGCGGCGGATGATGTCGGCGGCAGTGCCCTGGATCGGTGCGTTGATGGCTTGGCGTTCCACGCTCGCCCGCTCGGACGGATTGTTCGAGCGGATCTGCGGATAGTGGCAGACGCGCCCGAACAGGGTCGTGACGTAGCCCTTCTCGCGGCAAGAGCGCTTGGTGGTGTCGATGTAGTCGCGAATGCCGGGAAACCGCTCGAAATACTGCTTGATGAAGGCGGACGCCTCCTCGCGGCCGATGCCGAGGCGGTCGGCCAGACCGAAGGCCGAGATGCCGTAGATGATACCGAAATTGATGGTCTTGGCGCGCCGCCGGAGGTCGCCGGTCATCTGGTCGAGCGGCACGCCGAACATCGCGGAGGCGGTCGCCGCGTGAATGTCGAGTCCCTGCTCGAACGCTTCGCGCAGTTGCGGGATGTCGGCGATGTGGGCGAGCAGGCGCAGCTCGATCTGGCTGTAATCCGCCGAGATCAGCTTCTTGCCCTCGGGCGCGACGAAGGCGCGGCGGATGCGCCGCCCTTCCTCGGTGCGGATCGGGATGTTCTGCAGGTTCGGGTCCGAGGAGGAGAGCCGGCCGGTCGTCGTGGCCGCGAGCGCGAACGAGGTGTGGACGCGGTTGGTCCCCCGGTCGGCATGCTCCTGCAGCGAGTCGGTGTAGGTCGATTTCAGCTTGGAGAGCTGGCGCCAGTTAAGGATCTTCTTCGGCAGGTCGTGGCCGGCCTGAGCCAGCTCTTCGAGCAACGTCGCGGGCGTGGCCCACTGGCCGGACGGCGTCTTCTTGGCGCCGGGCAGGCCCATCTTGCCGAACAGCACGTCGCCGATCTGCTTCGGCGATGAGACCTGGAATTTCTCGCCTGCGTCCTCCTGGATCTCCTCTTCGAGGCGCGCCAGGATCTGCGAAAAGTCGCCGGAGAGGCGGCTCAGCATGTTGCGGTCGATGGCGATGCCCGCCCGCTCCATCCGCGCCAGCACCGGCACGAGCGGACGCTCCAGGGTCTCGTAGACGGTCACCCGGTGCTCGGCGACGAGGCGCGGCTTCATCATCCGCCACAGGCGCAGGGTCACGTCGGCGTCCTCCGCCGCGTAGGCCGTCGCCTTGTCGATCGCGACGCGATCGAAGGTGACCTTGTTGCGCCCGGTGCCGGCGACGTCGGCGAAGGTGATCGGCTGGTGGCCGAGATGGCGGCGGGCGAGTTCGTCCATGCCGTGCCCGCCCTTGCCGGCATCGAGCACGTAGGAGATCAGCATCGTGTCGTCGAAGGGCGCCACGTCGATGCCGTAGCGGTGCAGCACCGAGAGGTCGTATTTCAGGTTCTGCCCAACCTTGAGCGTGCCGGGATCCTCCAGCAGCGGCTTCAGCAGCTTCAGGGCCGTGTCGAAATCGATCTGGCCGGGCTGCTTGTCGGAATCGTCCGCGCCCGCGCCGCCGTTGCCGAACAGGTCGCCGCCCTTCACCTCGGGCTTCACATGGGCGAGCGGGATGTAGGCGGCGCGCCCCGGCGCGGTAGCGAGCGAGACGCCGACGAGCCCGGCCTTGGCCGCGTCGAGCGCGTCGGTCTCGGTATCGACCGCGATTACGCCGGCCTCGTAGCTCTCGGCGATCCAGGCCTCCAACTGCTCGACCGTGGAGATCGTTTCGTAGGCCGCCGTGTCGAACGGCTTGACCGCCTCCGCGGCGCGGGCCGCCACGAGCGTGGCCGGCGTTGGCTCGGTCGGCGCGCGCTTTCTCGCCGGCGCCTGATCCGGCAGGCCGAGATCAGCGAAGGGATCGGCTTCATCAACCTCGGGCGGGGCCGCGCCGTCCGTTCGCTCCGGGGCGGCCTCGGTCTCGGGGTCGACCGGCACGGCGTCGCCGAAGAACGGCACGGCATCGCTGCCGCCGGCGGCGTTGGTGTAGGCGTGGGGCTGTGCGCCCGGCAACAGCGCCGGATCGGGCTTCACGGCCTCCGGATCGACGTGCAGCATCTGTGCGATGCGCCGCGTGAGCGTATTGAACTCCATGGCCTTGAGAAAGCCGACGAGCTTCTCCGGATCGGGCTGCGGCACGCCCAGTTCGTCGAGCGGCACAGGTACCGGTACCTTCTCCTCAAGCGCGACGAGGCGACGCGAGAGTTTCGCCTGATCGACGTTGGCGAGCAGTGTCTCCCGGCGCTTGGGCTGCTTGATTTCGGCGGCACGCTCCAGAAGCTGGGCCAGGCTGCCGTACTCCTTGATCAGGGCGGCGGCCGTCTTCAGGCCGATGCCGGGCACACCCGGCACGTTGTCGGAGGTGTCGCCGATCAGCGCCAGCGCGTCGCCGATCTGCTCCGGAGTCAGCCCCTCCCACTTGGCAATGATCGCCTCGCGGTCGAGGTTGCGCTCGGGCCGGTAGCCGGGCTTGCCCTTGGCGCCGGACTCGAAATCGTAGAACCGGATCTTGTCGGAGACGAGCTGCATCAGGTCCTTGTCGGAGGACACGATGATGACCTCGGCACCCCGCGCCTCGGCTTGGCGCGCGTAGGTCGCGATCAGGTCGTCGGCCTCGTAGCGCTCCAGCTCCACCGCGTGCAGTCCGAAGGCGCGCACCGCGTCGCGCATCAGCGGCATCTGGCGCTTGAGGTCGTCGGGCGCGTCGGGCCGATGGCCCTTGTAGTCCGGGAACAGCTCCTTACGGAACGAGCCCTCGGACTTGTCGAAGACGATGCCGAGATGGGTCGGCTTCACCCCCGCCGCGCCGTCCTGAAGGAACTGGGCGATCTTGGTGCAGAACAGGCGTACCGCACCCGTCGGCAGTCCGTCGGAGGGCCGCGTGTTGTACTTTTGGTCCTGATTGATCGACTGGAAGTACGCTCGGAAAATGAAGGACGAGCCGTCGACGAGGATCACCCGGTCCTCGGCGCCGACGGGCTTGTCCGGTTGCGGTTGGGTCTCAGCGGTCATCGGTCGAACAGCCATCGGCGAGCGGAGACCCGGAGGCGGGCCGCGCCGATCCATAGAGCATTTTCGCCAGCTCGGGACATCGCCCCGATGCCGGGAAATGCCGCAGATCCCCGGCTTCTCCCCTCGCCAGCGAGGAACGTCCTGCAGCTCCGAGGCGGACACGCCGCCTCAAGCCGGAAAGGAATTTCGGAAAGATCACCCATGTGCGTTCGTGCACAATGCAATCTTACAACGGCGCACATGCGGGAAACCTATGCCAGAAAACGATTTTTTCGTGGGCGCCCGATGTCGCTGCATGAAACTTCCATGCCAAATCAGTCATTTTGAAATATATCGATGATGCAGTGCGACAAATTAGGTATTGTCCAAAGATCAGACGAACACAGATCTTGCCCATCGAAGTCGGCGGCGGGCCCGCCTCAGCCAGTTTCAGACGAGGCTCCGCGCAGTGCTGCCGATTGTGACAGATAGAGGTACGATCATGACGAACCGCACCAAGATCGCCACGGCTCTTGCCTTTGCTTTCGGCCTGGCCGCGACCCCTGGCCTCGCGCAGAGCCTGCCGTCCGACAGCGCCAGCTACAATCGTGACGGCACCCTCAATGTCTGGGGCGCGCATATCGATCCGGCGGGTGTGCGCGGCGGCCTCATCGGCGGCGTCGGCAACGTGGTCGGCGGCGTGACCAACACGGCAGGCACTCTCGTCGGCGGTACGCTCGGCGCAGCCGGAAACGTGGTGGGTGGCACCGTCGGCGCTGCGGACGACATCGTGACCGGCTCGGTCCGCCGCCCGGCCGGATACACCGCCTATTGAGCCCATCCTGCGAGGCTACAGCGTCAGGGGAACGGCGAGACCTCGCCGTTCCCTCTCGCATATTTTCCATTGGTAGGCAGTGGCGGACACCAAACGACGTTCGTCGTCGCGCCCTCATCATCATCCATCCGGGAAATCTCCGTCTTCGGCGCGTTGAAGCGCGTCCTGGGACGACGAGAATGGTGATGGGCACAGGCCCAGTCGTCACTGCGCTCATTGCCCTATAAGAGGCCTCACTCCTCTGTTCGAGCCGGCAAAGTCGGTTCACGCCACACATCTCGGGCCGTCGTCCTGCTTGCCGCCTTGCCGCGAAGCGACGCGTAGGCGAAGGGACCACCCGGCCTGCTGAAAGGCACCGGGACGAGCATTCGCGGGCGCCTGTTAAGGCCGGATCCGTCCATGCTCCGGACGAGGTTTGCTGCCGCAACCGGTGCTAGCCCCACGTCCCCCCCCGAAGGCCGGGACGCTGACCGTCCTACCTGAGCCCACCCATCACCAGCACGGCGCCAAGAAGGGCAAGAGCAGAACGCCTCTTTGAAGGCGGGCGGCTTTGTCCTCCGCCCCGAGAAAACGGCGCGCGCGTGCTGGACGAGGAACCATTCCGGCGCGCTCGTCGCCAGCGATAGCGGCTCCTTCAGCGTTGACGACCTCGTCCCCGTCGACGACCCGTGCCGGCCCAAGAAGCGAGGCGAGTGGACCGCCGTCAGGCGGCGGCCCCCACCGTGTCCGCCATGCGCGCGTCGCGGGTCCCAAGTGGCTTCGGCTCGCCGACGGTCGTATCCTTGGCGGTCTGATGCTCGAGTTCGGCGTTGAGCTGTGCGCCGAGCAGCACGATCGTGGTCGAGAGCCAGATCCAGGTCATGAAGCCGATGGCGGCGCCGAGCGAGCCGTAGGTCTTGTCGTAGCTCCCGAAATTCGAGACGTACCACGAGAACAGCAGCGAGCCGGCAAGCCATAGGAACGCGGCGGCCGTGCCGCCCGGCGTCACCCAGCGCCAGCGCGGCGCGTCTCGGCTCGGGCCGTAGCGGTAGAGCACCGCGAGCATCAGGATCACCACGACGAACAGCACCGGCCATCGCAGCAGCGCCAGCCACCACGCATCGCCGGACAGCCCCAGGAACTGGATCGCCACCGGCACCGCGACGATGCCGGCAAGCGCGAGCACGATGAAGAGCAGCGCACCGGCGGTGAACGCGAGCGAGACGAGATTGAGCTTGAAGAAGCCGCGTCGCTCGCGCTCGTTGTAGACGAGGTTGAGCGCGTCGAAGACGTGTTTCACGCCGCCATTGGCACTCCAGACCGACAGCGCGATGCCGACCAACGCGGTGAGGCCGAGCGTCGTATCACCCTTCTCGGTCAGCCGTTTGACCTGCTCCGAGACGATATCGACGCCGCCGGACGGCAGGACGCCGCGCAGCGCGTCGATCTGTTGGTTGATGGTCGAGACGTCGGCAATGAGCCCGTAGACGGAGACCAGGGCCGCGATGGCCGGAAAGATCGCCAGAAGCACGAAGAAGGTCACACCCGCCGACACCAGGGTGAGGCGGTTCTCGCCGATATCGTGATAGGTCCGCTTGAGGACGTCCTTCCAACCCGCGGCCGGCACCTCGGTCGGCCGGTCGGCGGAACGGCCGCGGTCGCGTTCGGTCTGGGCGACCCGGTGGGCGTCGTCACCCTCGTGCGAGGGCGATTCCTGCCGCGCCGAATCTCCCGTGGTCTCATCGCGCGTCCGTGGTCGCCCTGCGCCCGCGGCAGGCCGGCGCGGGAGCGCGACCATTCCGAGGAGCGCCGCCGCCAGCGCCATCGTCCAGAGAGTCGAATGGCGAGGGTCGCCGGCTGAACCCTCGGCAGCCTGGGGAACAGCTCGGTTGTTTGTAGACATCGAGAGATCGGCTCCGTCCGCCGCTGCGACGGCGGCGCTGATCTGCAACCCTCAGGCCCGACTTTGGGTTCACACCGACGTGAGCGCCTCCGGGAAGAAGCGTATTCACGCCAAGCACCCTAAAAAATCCACATATGCGCCAAGTTTTCGCCGGAACTGTTAAGATCGGCTTCAGTTGACAGCGCATCGGTCGAACGCGACCACCCGCTTCAGGAGCCGTCGATGCTCTCGACCCCGCCCCGCTCCGGACGTCGCTTCGCGCTCGTCCTGGCCTCCTCCGCCTTCATCCTCTCCACCGTCGCCGGCGTACACGCTCAGGAAGGGGGCCTCGGCGGCCTGTTCCAGCAACTCTTCGCTCCGCGGCAAGCGGCGCCGGCGCCGGCGCCGATCGTGCCCGCTTACGGCGGCGGCGAGGTGAACGAGCGTTACCGCTGGCGGCGGCACCGCAGCGCGTCGGAACGGAGCCGCCCGAAGGTGCGCTACGCGGCCCTGCCGAAGGCGGCCCTGCCCAAGGACGGGGGCGACGGGATCAGCGGCAAGCAGCCGGTCGACTCGAAGGCAATCGCCGCTAATCCGACCGGGGCCCTCCTGCGCGACGAGACGCTGCGGCCGGGCGACATCGTCGTGATGCCGAGCGGTCCCAAAGTTTTCATGGGGCGCCATGATCGCGGACGTGGTGCGAAGGCCGCGCGCCACCGGATGAGCGATTTCGAGGATGTGAAGCAGTCACGCACGGTCGATGCGAAAACCCGTCGCCAACTGATGGCGATGATGCTGCCCCATGGTGCCATGCCGGCCGATGAAGCTCGGAAGGTGCTCGCCAAAGCACGCCGCCTCGCGCCACGGGATGCGATCGAGCCGCTCGACCGGCAGGCCCAAGCCGAGCTGAAACCGGCCCCGGCTCGCATCATCAGCCCGTGGCAAACCGCCCGTTAAGGCTCGGACGAACACACGCCTGGACGCGCGCTCTCGGACTGCTGAGACAGATCGGACCGGCGCGTGCAGCTCGATGCGCGACTGCCGGCCCATGCCAAGGAGCATCGACGCACGCGGGGAAGCGGCAAGTCCAGGCAAACGCTTGTCGAAGGATTTTGTCTCGTTGAACCCTACGCGGCCAGCACCCTCATCCGGGCTGCGGCTAACGCGGTGAACGAGATATGATGGTGGAGCCTAACGGGATCGAACCGATGACCTCTTCCATGCCATGGAAGCGCTCTCCCAGCTGAGCTAAGGCCCCATCATTTCTGCCGCAACCGGTTTCGGTCTCTGGCCTCGCCGGCGGTGCTGAGTGCGTCGGCGATGAGCGGTTCTATAAGCAGAGGATTGGCGGGACTCAACCCCTTTTTCGAGCTTCGGCCGAAATTTTGAGCCGCCTCTCCATCCAGCCCATCCCCCTCGCTGGCGCAGACCGCCGAAGCGGCCGGCGGCCTGAATCTTTGACTCGAGCGGCGCCGCGCTGACTGCGTTATTGCTGAGCCCGCACCACGTAGCGCTCCATCAGCAGACCGATGGTGAGGCTGCCGAACACCCAGCCGAAAAGGTAGAGATAATCGACGTGAACAGGAATCGTCGGATCGTAGCCGAGACGCACCCATTCGATAATCTGCGTAATCGGATTCCATTTCATATAATAGTATATTTCATCCGGCATGCAACAGGCCATAAAGTATACGCCACTCGATAGATATAGCGGCATTGTTACTAGTATGTACCCAAGTGCCAAACCTGGGAAGACTGAACAGATTCCCACATTAATCGTTCCGACACCGATGCCGAGCGCGATTGTCGTCAGATAGCCGCCGATAGCCATCGTCAGATCGACAAGAACAGGGTCGGCACCGAAACAGAGAAGCACGACACAGACGAGACAGACGCCCAGAAAACTGCTGACGATCTCGACGAGGATGCGCGCAACGACGGTGTCGAAGCGCTTCATTTGGAGGAAATACGTAAGCGGCTCGACTTAAACAGCTCTTCATCACCTCACGGGAGACGGACTAGAAGGCAAGCGTCGGAAGCGCGCCCGATGCGACGAAGGCCATGGCATAGTCGCCCATCGGCGATTTGATGCCGCGGAGGTCATGGCGCCGACGAGGATGGCAGGGAACCAGCCTCATCCGTCCGCGACGCGATACGGTAGAACGCAACCAGCACCATCAGGAAGACGGCGAGCCCGAGCCAGGGCCCGGCTCCGCCGAGCGCATCCGCCGCGAAGGCCAGGGAGGCGCTGCGGCCGCT
This sequence comes from Methylorubrum rhodesianum, assembly GCF_014199985.1. Classification (GTDB taxonomy): domain Bacteria; phylum Pseudomonadota; class Alphaproteobacteria; order Rhizobiales; family Beijerinckiaceae; genus Methylobacterium; species Methylobacterium rhodesianum. Next base: position 345,411 of record NZ_JACHOS010000004.1, read on the forward strand.
CAGCGTGTCGGCGGCGGCCAGCAGCACGCCGACGACGCTCTCGCCGACGAGGAATCCCGACGCCAGCAGCACACCGCGCCGCCGTCCGCCCGCCCGCTCGGCCTCGTCGCCTCGACGCAGACGGCGCGAGGCCAGCCAGCCGACGAGGCCGCCGAACGCGATCGTCACGACGACCTCGAGCGGCAGGTACATGCCGATTCCGACGGTGAGCGCCGGAAACGAGCGGCCGCCGCGACGCAGACGCGCCTCCAGGGCGACGAGAAGCGCCCCGAGGCCGCCCCCCGTCGCCACCATCGACCAGGGCAACGCGCCGTGCACGATACCGCCAGCGATCTGAGTCATGAGGGCGGCCTGCGGTGCCGGCAGGGCTGAAGCCTCGTCCATCCCCTCCCGCGGCAGCGCACCGACGAAGCCGTAGGCGTTGTACAGGAGGTCGAGCAGGGGAGCGATCACGAGGGCGCCGACGCCGACGCCGGCCGCCAGAGCCACCTGCTGCCGCCACGGTGTGGCATCGACGAGTTGGCCGGTCTTGAGGTCCTGAAGGTTGTCGTTGGCGATCGAGGCGGTGGTGACGACGATGGACGAGAGCAGCAGGACGGCGGCGACGACGAAGCGTTCGCCTTCCGGCCCGGCGGCGCGGCCGAGCAGCAGCGGCAGGAGCAGGGCCGCGAGCAAGGTCGTCAGGATGCCGATGCCGGAGATCGGGCTGGAGGACGACCCGAGCAGCCCGGCGAGGTAGCCGCAGGCCGCCGCCATCAGGAAGCCGAAGCCGACGGTGAACAGCGTCGCGACCGCCACCAGCGCGAAGCGCATCCCCCCGAGTTCGGCCCCCGCGCTGAAATGGACGAAGAGCCAAGCCAGCGGCAGCGCGAGCAGGAGCGAGGCACCCGCGACCCAGGTAATCGGCAGGTCGCGCTCCTGACGGGGCAGCCGGCGCAGGGCGTGCCCGCCGCCCCGCGCGGCTCTGAAGGCGGAGCGGATGCTGCCGAGGATCGAACGGCCGAGAGAGGCGACGGTCCAGACCGCGCCGACGGCGATGATGCCCGCGCCGATGAGGCGAACCTTCTCCGACCACACCGCCCGCGCCGCTGCCTCCGCACCGTTCGTGCCGGCCCCGTCACCGAATGCGGTGAGAAGCGGGACCGCGACGCCCCAGGCCAGGGCCACCCCGGCGAGCAGGGCGAGACAGGCGCCGAGCCCGACGAGGTAACCGACGCCGACGAGCGCGGGTGAGAAACCGGTGGCGAACCGGAACAGAGCCGGCCCCGCGGCCAGCGTGGTGTGGAGCCCCTCGGCGATGAGCCGGAAGCCGGTGGTGGCGAGGCCGATCAGCCCGCCCGCCCCGGCTGCGCCGAGCAGGATGCGCAGGCCGCCGCGATCGCCCGCCTCGCCCGCATGCAGCACCTCGGCCGCGGCGGTGCCTTCAGGGTAGGGAAGCCCGGCGCCCATCACGAGCGCGCGCCGGAGGGGGATCGAGTAGACCAGTCCGATCAACCCGCCGACGAGGCAGACGGCCGTGGTCTGCCAGAACGGAAAGCCGTGCCAATGGCCGATCAGCACGAGGCCCGGAAGCACCAGGATGACGTTGCACAGGGTGCCCGCCGCCGACCCTTGCGTCTGGACGATGTTGTTCTCGAGGATGCCAGCACCGCCGAACAGGCGCAGCAGGCCCATCGAGAGCATGGCCGCCGGGATCGAGGTCGAGAAAGTGACCCCCGTCTTCAGTCCCATATAGAGGTTGGCGGTCATGAACACGACCGTGATCACCGCGCCGAGCAGAAGCCCGCGCAGCGTGATCTCGGCGATATGACGTGAGCCGTCCCGGCCGGCCTCGCCGGGCGGTGAGGGGCGTTCGTCCAGTCGTGCATCCACGGGCAGGCGTCTCCGGTGTCGCCCCGTGACTCGGGACGTCGCCACCGTTCGGGAACCCGACAGGGCCCTCGTCTGATCCCCTGTCGCGCGATCGCTGCTGCCAAGCCTGGTCCGGCGATAGCCCGGTGCGAACCCGCGGGCCTCCCCCGCTTCGAAGAAGAGAACGACAAATGAGCCGACCCGTGCGTCACGAGATCCCACCGCGGTCGGGGGCGGCCTTCACCCTCGATCGCGGCCAGCGCCTGACGGTGATCGACCCGCAAGGGGAGCAGGTGGCCGACCTCGTCGCCTTCCGCCGCGACGACCTCGACGAGGTCATCTCCTCGGGCCGCACCATCGATTACGCCTCGCGGATCTTCCTGACGACGGGAGACCCGATCTACTCCAACCGCTCGAACGTGCTCCTGCGCATCGTCGAGGACACGGTGGGCCGCCACGACTTCCTGCTCACGCCCTGCTCGGCCGAGACCTTCCGCATCATCTATGGGGACGAACACCCCCACCGGGGCTGTTTCGGCAACCTCGCCGCGGCGCTGGCCCCCTACGGCATCGTGCCGGACCGTATCCCGGTCGCCTTCAACGTCTTCATGCACGTCACCGTCGACGGGCAGAGCGGCGAGATCGCGGTGCGCCCGCCACTCAGTCGAGCCGGCGACCGGGTGAGCTTCGTGGCGGAGACGGATCTCGTGATCGGCCTGACCGCCTGCTCGGCGCTGCAATCGAACAACTTCTCCTTCAAGCCGATTCACTACGAGATCGAGTCTTAAGCCTCGTCGGGAAGATGTTTCCGCTCACCGATCAAACTCTGCGCCACGATGCCGCGGCTGATCAAGACAATCCGCAGGTGATCACCAAGGCCTAAGCCCGCCGTTATCCCCAAGCTTCGCGGAACAATGGCGGGGAGGCGAGGTTCCCCGCGCAGTTCACCTTCTCCGAGGGCCGGCGGACCGCGCGTCGGCCGGCTTTCCCATCGCGCTCTTCACCGAACCGGGCCGGCAGGTCCGGTCGCGACGTCCGCTTGCCCGCTTCACACGAGGTGTCATGCTGCTGCCCACCGACGACACCGGTCATCCGCTCGCCGAGCGCTTCCGGCACTTCATTCGTCAACAGCCCTTCCCCTGCGTCGGCGCCAAATCCGCGCTGTCCCGCGGCCAGCTCAAGGTCCTGGTCGCCCGCGATATCGCCTCCGATGCGGACGATGCGCGGATCTATCCGGCGATCCTCGCCTTCATCTGCCGCTACCGCGCCCGTCGCGACCAGTTCCAGAGCTTCGCGGTGGTCTTCGAGGAGTCCCGCCCCCTCACCGAAGAGGCCTTCGAGGCGGCCCTCTGGCGGCGGATGCAGTCGTTGTCCGACCGTGACAGCGGGCTCGGACATAGCCAGGATCCGCGGGTCTCGGCCGACCCGGACGACCCGCATTTCTCGATGAGCCTCGGCGGCGAGGGGTTCTTCATCGTCGGACTGCATCCCGGCGCGAGCCGCAAGGCGCGCCGCTTCGAACACCCCGTCTTGGTGTTCAATCTGCACGACCAGTTCGAGCGCCTGCGCGCGGAGGGACGCTACGAGCGGCTGCGCGACTCGATCGTCGAGCGCGATGCGGCTTGGGCGGGCTCGGTGAATCCGATGCTGGCCCAGCACGGCGAGCGCTCCGCCGCCCGTCAGTTCAGCGGGCGGGCTGTGCCCGACGATTGGGTCTGCCCGTATCGACGTCGGGAGCGGGCGGCACAGTGGGATGCGCAGCAGGTCGCGGCGGATCTCCGCTCGGGTGCCTTCGTCGCCGGACAGATGGAGGGCTGAGGATGACCATGGCCGACGTTCTGACCCACCCGGCGCGCCAGCCAGAGACCGACACCCGCGATGAGAAGACGGACGAGGCGCTTCTCGCCCTGGCCCGCGCCGTGCGCGACAGCGGCTATCGCTTCACCACGGTGACCCCCGCCACGCATGCCCGGGTCAATGCCCGGCCCGGGAACGCCCTCGCTCGATCCCTGCGCGACGTGCTGGGCTGGAGCCGCTCCTTCCGCGAGGGTCTGATCCCGGCCGAACTGACCGACCTGATGCGGCGGGCCGACGTGCTCGACCGGATGGAGGGTCCCGAAGGCGGCCTCCTGAAGGCGCGCATTCGTCTGTCGAGTCTCGACGACGAACTCTTCCTGCACGCCGCCTATCCGCCGCTCGCGGCGGATTCGGTCTTCTTCGGCCCCGACACGATGCGCTTCGCCGAAGCGGTTCTCACCCATCTCGAAGAGCGCGCCCGCACCGGGCAACCGGCCCCGCGGCGGGTCGCCGATATCGGCTGCGGCTCCGGTGCGGCGGGCATCCTCGTTGCCAAGCGCGTGCCGGAGGCCGAGGTCAACCTCGTCGACATCAACCCCGCCGCGCTGCGCGCGGCGGCGATCAATGCCCGCCTCGCCGGCGTCGAAAACGTTCGTCCCGTTCACAGCGACATGCTGAGCGGCCTGGAGGGCTCGTTCGACCTCATCGTCTCCAACCCGCCCTTCATGGTGGATGCCGGCGGGCGGGCCTATCGCCATGGCGGCGGGCCGCTCGGTGCCGGACTCTCTCTGCGCGTGGTCGAAGCGGCGGCCGAACGTCTGGCGCCCGGCGGCTCTCTCGTCCTGTTCACCGGCTCGGCCATCGTCGAGGGCGAGGACGGCTTTCGGACCGAGGCCAGCGGGATCTGCGCGGATGCCGGGCTCGACTGGTCCTACCGCGAGTTCGACCCGGACGAGTACGGCGAGGAACTCGACGATCCGGGCTACGCGGCGGCCGAGCGCATCGCGCTGGTCATCCTCACCGCGACCCGCCGGGCCGAAGCGCGATGAGTGCGGCGGAGAGCGCGGGAGAGAGCGGGCGGGACGAGCGCGCCGAGTTCCTGCGCGACGCGCTCGCCGGTCTTTCGGGACCTGGGAAGTCACTGCCCGGGAAGTATCTTTGGGATGAGACCGGCTCCGACCTGTTCGACCGGATCTGCGCGCATCCCGACTACTATCCGACGAAGCGCGAGATGGCGCTCCTGCCCCAGGTGGCCTCCGAGGTCGCTGCAATCGTCGGGCCCCGGGTCAGCGTCGTGGAGTTCGGCAGCGGCGCGAGCCGGAAGATCCGCACCCTGCTCGACGCCCTGGAGGCACCCGCCGCCTTCCTCGGCCTCGACATCTCCGGTGCCTATCTCGAAGCGGCGCTCCGGCGGCTCGCGCCGGACTATCCGGATGTCGCCATGACGCCGGTCGTTGCCGACTACTCGAAGCCGGTCCGCCTGCCGCCGGGGGCGGCGGAACCGCCGATCCTCGGCTTCTTTCCCGGCACCAGCATCGGCAACTTCACGCCGGAGCAGGCGGGCGGCTTCCTCGCACGCGCGCGTGAGACGCTGGGGCCGAGCCACTTCCTGGTGGGCGCCGACCCGACCCGCGATCCGGGCCGGCTGCGCCGCGCCTACGGCGAGGCGGACGGCCTCATGGCGGCCCTGCACCTCAACCTCCTCGACCGGATGAACCGGGAACTCGGCAGCGACTTCGATCGCGATGCTTTCCGCCACGAGGCGCGGCTCGCCGACGACCCGTTCCGGGTCGAGGCTCACCTCGTCGCCATCCGACCGGCCGCCTACCAACTCGGGGGCCGGACGATCCGCTTCGCGGCGGGCGAGAGCATCCGCACCGACACCTCCCACAAATACGCACCCGAGACCTTCCGGGCCCTCGCAACGGCGCAGGGCTGGGAGCCGATCCGCCTTTGGATCGACGACGACAGCGGCTTCAGCCTGCACCTGTTCCGGGCAGGATAAGGCGTCGTCGCGCAGCCGTGCTCACCGGCGTTCGGCCGAGACGCTGCCGCGTCGGTCCCCGATCTCTCACGCCCGAACCGGCGTGTCGGCGAGGAAGGTGAGGAGTGCGAGCCAGGTCGGCAGGCAGTGCCGACGCCGATCGTAGCGCTCGATGACCGTGCGCCGGGCCGCCTCGCGCAGGGGGCGCATCCGTTCCGGCATACGGCAGGCATTGATAAGTGCTTCCGCCAGCGCATCGGCGTCGAAGAAATCGCGGATGAGTCCGTTCACGCGGTCCCGCATCACCTCTCGCACGGGCGCGGTGTCGGAGGCGATCACGAGGCACTCGCAAGCCATCGCCTTCAGAAAGACCCGCGAGAGCGAGAACGGATAGGTGTAGGCGACATGGGCCGTCGCCACTGACAGGGCCGCCAGAATTTCGTCGTGCGAGAGGCGGTTGAGGAAGTGGACGCGCTCGTGATCGAGCCGGCCGTCGAGTTCGATCAACAGACGATTTTTCCACGTCTGCGCCGAGGCGCCCTTCGCCGCGGCGTCGCGGCGGCCATCGCTTCCGACGATCAGGATCTCGGCCTGAGGCACCGCTTCGAGCAGGCGTGGCAGAGCCCTCATGAAGGTTGGGAAGCCGCGCAACGGCTCCAGCTGTCGGGCGATGAAGGTGACGACGGGCCGCGCTTTGGTGAGGATGCGCCCGTTCGGCAGCCGCAGCGCGGCGTCGGGATCGTAGCGCACCACATCCGTATCGATGCCCTCGTGGATCACGCTGGCCTGCGCCCGCAGGGCGGGCGGCAGGAGGCTGCGCTGGAACTCGGTGGGGCAGACGAGCCGTTCCGCCTCGGCATAGGCCATGGCCAGCGCCGCGTTCCCCGCCCGATCGCGCAGCCGGTCTTCGAGGTTGGGCGGTCGCGTCCATTCCGGATCGAAACCCAGCGCATCGCCGTCCGCCCGGTAGTACGGCGCATAGGCGAGCCGGCGCGCTCGAGGGAAGATCTGATTCAGCAGCAACGATTCCCCTCGCCCCGGATGGCAGATGACGACCGCCGGATCGAAGCCGTGCTTGCGCAGGTCGATGGCGCATCGCAGGGCCGCAGTGGCGTTGATCAGCGCCGTTTCCATGGGATGGGCAAGTGGGAACAGCCCCGGCGTCGCCTTCCGCCCGGGTCGCCATCGAAGGATCGGCAGGCCATCGAGACCTGGAGCCCCCTCCCCGGCAATGGCTGCGCACCGGTGCCCCCGCTCCTGCAACGCCTCGGCGAGAAATCCGAACGAGCCCGGGAAGTGGTTATGAACGAACAGATAATCCGCCATTCCAGGGCTACGGCCCCCTCCTCTCGAGTCAGCCTCAACCGGCCGTCTCGGGCGCGTGCCGTCGATGACCCCACGGATTGAGCGGCTCAGGAAGGGCGATTCATCCGCGGCAGCGCTGCGGCGGCACGAAAAAGCGGGATCGATGCTCGCCGGCCGCCTGGTTGCCACCGGCGACAGTATGGTGTGTTCGAGACTTCTCCCATGGCGTTGCGCCAAGGCTGCGCCCTGACGGGCAATCGCGGCGCCGACGAAATTTGGGACGCTCAGTCAAGTCATCCGAGCGGTCTGCGGCTAGCCTCCCAGGGGATTTAGCCAAACCGCCCCGTGAACGATGAGCAATTTCGGAAGAGAGAACATCCGTTTCGGCCGCCCTCTGCGCGGACGGCACGAGGCCTGGATCCATCGCCGTTCGCCACGCCTCGTGCCGCTGCTGCTTCGCGCGCAAGCGAGGACGGACCGAACGGCTGCCGCAATCCTGAAGCCCGGTGACAACGACAACACGGCCGGGCAGGCCGCCCCGACCCTGCCCGAGCGGCACGGCTGGGAACCGTCCCTCGCCACCAAACAGGGCACGGGGTCCGTCTGACCGACCGCGCTGCAAGGCCTGTCAGCGCGGCGTCCTGCGCGCCTTCGCCCAAGACGCGAACAGATAACCGAGGCCGCTCACCCCCAGGATGCCGGCGATGATGCCGAGCCAGATCAGTCCGCCTTCCATGTCGTCCTCCGCTCGTGCCTGAAAGGGGAACGCGACCGAGCGCGTCCGTTTCAGTTCTGTATCGGGTCCGATGGAGAAGGGGCTGTACGCTCGGCAAAGAAGCCGATCGTCGGCACAGAACAGTCGAGCCGCCCGCCTCGGAATCGGCCACCGAGATGCTGAGCTGTCCAATCAGCTCATGCAGCGCGCGCGGTGGCGAGGAAGCGCCGCACCTCGGAGGAGAGGTGCTCGGCCCATCTCCCGTCTCGGCTAAGAAAACGGACAGGCATCGGCACTCAGAAGCGACCGTTTCAACGTGCCGTCCGAAGGAAGTCGCGCGCTAAGTGCCTGATCCGATTGGTGGGCGGTGAGGGACTCGAACCCCCGACCCTCTCCGTGTAAAGGAGACGCTCTACCAACTGAGCTAACCGCCCGAACCGGCGCCGCGCAGCGTTACGGAAGGGAACGCGGCCGCGCAAGACCGCCCGTGTTCCCTCGCCTGCGTCGCGAATGAAAAAAGCCCCCGAAGCAAGGCTCCGGGGGCTTCGATCATTGCAAGCGTCGCGGCATCAGTGGGCGATGACCGCCGCACCGTCCTCGTCGCGCTTCGGCGCCTTCGACGGGAGCGGCTCGTCCCACTCGATGGGCTCGGGCTGGCGCACGAGGGCGTGCTGCAGCACCTGATCCATCCGCGAGACGGGCACGATCTCCAGGCCGTTCTTCACGCTGTCGGGCACCTCGGCGATGTCCTTGGCGTTCTCCTCGGGGATCAGCACCGTCTTGATGCCGCCGCGCAGCGCGGCGAGCAGCTTCTCCTTCAGGCCGCCGATCGGCAGGACGCGACCGCGCAGCGTCACCTCGCCGGTCATCGCCACGTCGCGGCGCACCGGAATGCCGGTGAGCGTCGAGATGATGGCGGTGGCCATGGCGATGCCGGCCGACGGACCGTCCTTCGGGGTCGCCCCCTCCGGAACGTGGACGTGGATGTCCCGACGCTCGAACAGCGGCGGCTCGATGCCGAAGTCGATGGCCCGCGAGCGGACGTAGCTCGCCGCTGCCGAGATCGACTCCTTCATCACGTCGCGCAGGTTGCCCGTGACCGTCATCTTGCCCTTGCCGGGCATCATGACGCCCTCGATCGTCAGCAGCTCGCCGCCGACCTCGGTCCAGGCCAGACCCGTGACGACGCCGACCTGATCGTCCGCGTCGATCTCGCCGTAGCGGAACTTCGGCGGACCGAGGAATTCCGGCAGCGTCTCAGGATTGGCCTCGACCTGCTTCACCTTGGTGATCAGGATCTCCTTCACCGCCTTGCGGATCAGGTTGGAGATCTCACGCTCCAGGTTGCGGACGCCCGCCTCCCGCGTGTAGCGGCGGATGAGCATCATCAGGCCGTCGTCGGTGATCGACCACTCGTCGGTCCCGAGCCCGTGCTTCTTCACAGCCTCGGGGATCAGATGGCGGCGGGCGATCTCCAGCTTCTCCTCTTCGGTGTAGCCGGCGATACGGATCACCTCCATCCGGTCCATGAGCGGGCCGGGGATGTTGAGCGTGTTCGCGGTCGTCACAAACATCACGTTCGACAGGTCGTAATCGACCTCGAGGTAATGGTCGTTGAAGGTCGCGTTCTGCTCCGGATCCAGAACCTCGAGGAGCGCCGCGGACGGATCGCCGCGGAAATCCATGCCCATCTTGTCGATCTCGTCGAGCAGGATGAGCGGGTTCGAGGTCTTGGCCTTGCGCATCGACTGGACGATCTTGCCGGGCATCGAGCCGATATAGGTCCGGCGGTGACCGCGGATCTCGGCCTCGTCACGCACGCCGCCGAGCGACATCCGGACGAATTCGCGACCCGTGGCCTTGGCGATCGACTTGCCGAGCGAGGTCTTGCCGACGCCGGGGGGGCCGACGAGGCAGAGGATCGGGCCGGTGAGCTTGTTCGCCCGCTGCTGCACGGCGAGATACTCGACGATTCGGTCCTTGACCTTGTCGAGGCCGAAGTGATCCGAGTCGAGGATCGCTTGCGCGCCCAACAGGTCCTTCTTGATCTTCGAGCGCTTACCCCACGGGATGCCGAGCATCCAGTCGAGGTAGTTGCGCACGACGGTGGCCTCGGCCGACATCGGCGACATCTGACGCAGCTTCTTCAGCTCGGCGGTGGCCTTCTCGCGGGCCTCCTTCGTCAGCTTGGTCTTCTCGATCTTCTCCTCGAGCTCGGCCAGCTCGTCGCGGCCGTCCTCGCTGTCGCCGAGCTCCTTCTGGATCGCCTTCATCTGCTCGTTGAGGTAGTACTCGCGCTGGGTCTTCTCCATCTGCCGCTTGACGCGGGTCCGGATGCGCTTCTCCACCTGCAGAACGGAGATCTCGCTCTCCATCAGCGACAGCACGCGCTCCAGGCGCTGCGCCACCGTGGGGATCTCGAGGATCGCCTGCTTGTCGGCGATCTTGACCGCGAGGTGCGAGCCCACCGTGTCGGCGAGCTTGGACGGCTCGTCGATCTGCGTGACGGCGGAGACGACCTCGGGCGAGATCTTCTTGTTGAGCTTCACGTAGTTCTCGAACTCGGAGATCACCGAGCGGGCGAGCGCCTCGGCCTCGACGCGGTCGCCAAGATCGTCGGCGAGCGTGAGGGCACGCGCCTCGTAGTACTCATCGGAGCGGACGAACTCCTCGATCTGCGCGCGGCCGGCACCCTCGACCAGCACCTTCACGGTGCCGTCGGGCAGCTTGAGGAGCTGCAGCACGGAGGCGAGCGTGCCGATCGTGTAGATGGCATCGGTGGCCGGATCGTCGTCGCTCGCGTTGATCTGCGTGGCGAGCAGGATGTGTCGGTCCGAACGCACCGCCTCCTCGAGCGCGCGGATCGACTTCTCGCGGCCCACGAAGAGGGGCACGATCATGTGCGGAAACACGACGATGTCGCGCAGCGGCAGGACGGCGTAGGAGCCCGTCGAACCGGGAACGACCGGCTGGCGCGATTTCGACTGGGTCATGGGGTCTTCCCTTGATCTGTTGACGCCGGGCATTCGCTCCTCACTGGAGAGCAAGCATCCTGCCAGGTGCCGACCGGGCCGCGAAGGGTCGGAAGCGGATAATCAGATTGCGGCTGGTGGCGCAGGCCCGACCTTTCGGGGGAGTGAAGCGTAGGGCCCTGCGTTGAGCCTGAAGTGGTCGTTGCGGAGGGCGCTTTCAAGCGTGGGCCCCTCCGGAACGAAAAAGGGCCGCCGGCTCAAAACCGGGCGGCCCTCAGATTTCGCCGATCAGGCGCTGACGCTGGCCGGTGCGTCCTTGTTGCGGTCGCCGTGGATGAAGAGCGGCCGCGATTTGCCCTCGACCACCTCCGGGCCGATGACCACCTGTTCGACCGAGTCGAGGCCGGGCAGGTCGTACATCGTGTCGAGGAGGATGGTTTCCAGGATCGACCGCAGGCCGCGGGCGCCGGTCTTGCGCTCGATCGCCTTGCGGGCGACGAGGCTGAGCGCCTCGTCCTGGAAGGTCAGCTCGACGTTCTCCATCTCGAACAGCCGCTGGTACTGCTTGACCAGGGCGTTCTTGGGCTCCTGCAGGATCTTCTTGAGGGCCTCCTCGTCGAGATCCTCGAGCGTCGCCAGCACCGGCAGACGGCCGACGAATTCCGGGATCAGGCCGAACTTCAGCAGATCCTCGGGCTCCACCGAGCGGAAGATCTCACCGGTGCGCCGGTCGTCGGGCGCCTGCACGCTGGCGCCGAAGCCGATCGAGGTGCCCTTGCCGCGCTGGGAGATGATGCGCTCCAGCCCGGCGAAGGCACCGCCGCAGATGAAGAGGATGTTGGTGGTGTCGACCTGCAGGAACTCCTGCTGCGGGTGCTTGCGGCCGCCCTGCGGAGGCACGGAGGCGACGGTGCCCTCCATGATCTTCAGGAGCGCCTGCTGCACGCCCTCGCCCGAGACGTCGCGGGTGATCGAGGGGTTGTCCGACTTGCGGGAGATCTTGTCGATCTCGTCAATGTAGACGATGCCGCGCTGCGCCCGCTCGACGTTGTAGTCGGAGGCCTGGAGCAGCTTGAGGATGATGTTCTCGACGTCCTCACCGACATAGCCGGCCTCGGTCAGGGTCGTCGCGTCCGCCATGGTGAAGGGCACGTCGAGGATGCGGGCCAGCGTCTGCGCGAGCAGCGTCTTGCCCGAGCCGGTCGGCCCGATCAGCATGATGTTGGACTTCGCGAGCTCGACGTCGTTGTGCTTCGTCGCGTGGGCGAGCCGCTTGTAGTGGTTGTGCACGGCCACCGAGAGAACCTTCTTGGCGAAGTCCTGCCCGATGACGTAGTCGTCGAGGACGCGCCGGATCTCCTTCGGGGTCGGCACCCCGTCGCGGGACTTCACCAGCGAGGACTTCGATTCCTCGCGGATGATGTCCATGCACAGCTCGACGCACTCGTCGCAGATGAACACCGTCGGGCCCGCAATCAGCTTGCGAACCTCGTGCTGGCTCTTGCCGCAGAACGAGCAGTACAGCGTGCTCTTGGAGTCGTTGCCGCCTGTCTTGCTCATATCGGTCTCCGGTTCGCAGGCGCGGCCCCAGCCAGGAGGGCACGCGCGTCGATCATACGATGTAAGCGCATCCGCCTAAAGAAACAGTCACACCGGGCGGATGCGTCGGGATTGAGGCGCTCGAATCCCGATGCAATCATGCAGCCGGCTCGGGATCAACCGGGCAGCGCATCGGGGCGGGCGCCCAAAGGACGCATGACCCGACGTGGTCGGGATAGCGTGCCCTGGGCGCCTCAGGTTCCCCGCCGCCGTCAGGCCGCAGCCGGCTCGGGGCGCTTGTGCAGGATGTCGTCGATCAGGCCGAACTCCTTGGCCGCGTCGGCGGTCATGAAGTTGTCGCGCTCGAGCGCCTGATGGATCGTCTCGTAGTCGCGGCCGGTATGCTTCACGTAGATCTCGTTCAGGCGCTTCTTCAGCGCCTCGATCTCGCGGGCATGGATCAGGATGTCGGTGGCCTGGCCCTGGAAGCCGCCGGAGGGCTGATGGACCATGATCCGGGCGTTCGGCAGTGCGAAGCGGTGACCGGCCTCGCCGGCGGTGAGCAGGAGCGAGCCCATCGAGGCGGCCTGACCGACGCAGAGCGTCGTGACGGGGCAGCGGATGAACTGCATCGTGTCGTAGATCGACAGGCCCGAGGTCACTACGCCGCCGGGCGAGTTGATGTAGAAGGAAATTTCCTTCTTCGGGTTCTCGGCCTCCAGGAACAGGAGCTGGGCGACGATCAGCGACGCGCCCTGGTCCTCGACGGGGCCGGTGAGGAAGATGATCCGCTCGCGCAGGAGCCGGGAATAGATGTCGAAGGCACGCTCGCCGCGGCTCGACTGCTCGACCACCATGGGCACGAGCGAGTTGTGGAAGTAGTCGACCGGATCTCTCATATCAGCCCTCGGCTCCGGAGTCCGGCCCCGGGACGAATCGCCCGGGGCCGGTTGGTTACAGCGAACATGGCGAGCGTTAACGCCGCCTGATCTCTCTCAAGATCGCCGCCCGCCGCGGAGCCGGAGGGTCGGTGATCAGCCGGCAGCCTTGTCGGCCGCCGCCTCGTTGCTGGACTCGCTCGGCTTCTCGTCCGTCGCGGCCCCGCCGGTCACGGCGTCGGCCTCGTCGTCTTCGGCGAAGAGCGCCTCCTTGGAGACGGGCTCTTCGACGACCTGGACCTGACCGAGGACATGGTCGACGACCTTCTCCTCGAACAGCGGCGCGCGAAGCTCGGCGAGCGCCTGCGGATTGTTGCGGTAGAAGTCGTAGACCTGCTTCTCCTGACCCGGGAACTGCCGGATCCGGGCGAACAGGGCCTGATTGACCTCGTCATCCGAGACCTTGATATCGGCGGTCTCGCCGACTTGCGCAAGCACCAGCCCGAGGCGGACGCGCCGCTCGGCGATCTTGCGGTACTCCGCCTGGGAGGCCTCCTCGGTGGTGCCCTCGTCCTCGAAGGTCTTGCCGCGGTTCTTCAGGTCCTGCTCGACCTGCGCCCACACGGCGGCGAACTCCTGGTGGACCAGGCTCGGGGGCAGATCGAAGGCATACTTGCCGTCGAGCGCGTCGAGCAGCTCCTTCTTGAGCTTGCGCCGGGACTGCGCCTCGTAATCGGCGCCGACGGCCTTGGAGACGGCCTCCTTCAGCTTCTCCAGGTCGTCCATGCCGAAGCGCTTGGCGAGCTCGTCGTCGATCTTGGTCTCGCCGGGGGCGGCGACCACCTTCACGGTGACGTCGAACTCGGCGTCCTTACCGGCGAGGTGCTCGGCCTGATAATCGGCCGGGAAGGCGACCTTCACGAGACGGGTGTCGCCGACCTTGGCGCCGACGAGCTGGTCCTCAAAGCCGGGGATGAAGGTGTTGGAGCCGAGCTCCAGATCCACATCCTCACCCTTGCCGCCCTCGAACTCGGTGCCGTCGATGCGGCCGACGAAGTCGATGGTGACGCGATCACCGGACTGCGCTGCGGCGCCCTCCTCGCGGGGCTCGAAGGAGCGGCTGTCCTTGGCCATGCGCTCGAGCGTCTCGTTGATCTCCTCGTCCGAGGGCTTGAGCACGAGCTTCTTGATCGAGACATCGGAGAGGTCGGCGAGCTCGAAGCTCGGCAGCACCTCGAGCTTCACCTTGAAGGCGAGGTCGCCCTTGGCGTCGAGCGCGCGCTCGATGATGTTCTGCTCCTCGTCCTTCGGGAACTCGATCTGCGGCTCGAGCGCGAGGCGCAGGCCCTTGTCGGCGACGATCTGCTGGTTCGCCTCGTTGACGGCGTTCTGCAGCACGTCGGCCATCACGGACTTGCCGTAGACCTTGCGCAGGTGCGCGACCGGCACCTTGCCGGGACGAAAGCCCTTGATCTGGACCTTGCCCTTGATGTTCGAGAGCTCGGTGTTGAGGCGATCCTCAAGCTCGGTCGCGGGGAGGAGCACCTGAAACTCGCGCTTCAGCCCCTCGGAGGTCGTCTCGGTCACCTGCATCGTCGTTCGTCCGCTTTTTCTAAAAACCGCAATCTCGTCTTCGCGTGCCGCTGCGCCATGGGAGGGGTCCCGGCGGGAACCGATTCGGTCCCGGCGCCGGCCCGTACGGACTTGGTGCGGGCGGAGGGGCTCGAACCCCCACGTCTTGCGACACTGGAACCTAAATCCAGCGCGTCTACCAGTTCCGCCACGCCCGCGAGCGCCATCGACACGAGCCCGGACACCGGGCCGTCGAAGCGCGCGTCTATAGCACGCGCGCCCAAGGCCGCAGCAAAAAACTTGCGGAGGGGTTTGCCCGGTGGCGGGGCGGGCAGCGCCTGTCTACAACCCCTCTCCGATCCAGTGACGACGCGAGACCTCATGCGAAAGCCCGACCCGATGGCCCAGCCCGAGCCGGGATCGTTCTCGCGGCGCGACCTGCTCGCCGGCAGCGCCGCCCTCGCGCTGTTGCCCGGCGCCGCCGCGGCGCAGGCGCCCAGTAAGGCTGCGCCTCCGCAGCCGAAGGCGCTCAGGGCAGCGCCGGCCAAGCTCCGCCTGAAACCCGAGCCTGCCCCCGAGACGGAAGTGTGGCGGCTCGGCGAGGACGCGGCGCCGGTCCTGCGGATCAAGCTCGGCGAGCCGCTCCGCCTGCGCGTCGAGAACGGGACCGACCGCCCCCTCTCCCTACACTGGCACGGGGTGCGCAACCGCAACGCCATGGATGGCGTCGGCGGGGTCACCCAGGAGCCGATCAAGCCGGGCGACAGCTTCATCTACGAGTTCACGCCGCCCGACGCCGGCACCTTCCTGATCCGACCCCTCGTGGTCGGCGGGTCGAGCGAGCCCTCGGGCCGCGGCATCGCCGGCATGCTGATCGTGGAGGAGCCCTTCCCTCCCGCAGTCGATCAGGATCTCGCGCTGCTGCTGCAGGATTGGCGGCTCGACGAGGCGGGCGCGCTCCAGCCGTTCGGGCAGGTCGCCTTCGCCGCGGCGGCGGGGCGGCTGGGGAGCGTGGTCACCCTCAACGGCAGACCGATCCCGCTCAACCTCGAGGCCCGGCCGGGCAGCCGCCTGCGCCTGCGCCTGGCCAATGCCTGCAACGCCCGGAGCCTGCGCATCCGCTTCGACGGGCTGAAGGCGTATGTCGCGGCCGTTGACGGGCAGCCGACCGACACGTTCGAGCCGCTGAAGGCCACTCTGCCGCTCACGCCGGGCACGCGCTACGACCTCCTCCTCGACCTTCCGGCGCAGGCGGGATCGGCCGGCGCAATCACCGCGCTGATCGGCCAGGGGCTGCCGCTCGCGAATCTGACCGCCTCCGGCGAGCCGATGGCGCAAGCCGGCCGCGCCGCCATCGGCTCGATCCCCGAGAACAAGCGCCTGCCGAGCGAGATCCGCCTCCAGAGCGCCCTGCGCCGCGACCTCGTGCTGACGGGCGGCGTGCGGCCCGACAAGACCAAGCCCGGCACCGAGACGCCCTATTCCGGTGATCCGGCCAAGGTCTGGCAGGTCAACGGCGCGAGCGGCGCGGCGGGGGCCCCTCCCTTGTTCTCGGTCAAGCGCGGAGGAGTCGTGGTGCTGGCGATCCGCAACGACACCGGCTTCATCCAGAGCCTGCACCTGCACGGCCACGTCTTTCGCCTGCTGCACCAGCTCGACGACGGCTGGGAGCCCTACTGGCTCGACACGGTGCAGATCCCGGAGGGCCGCAGCGCCCAGATCGCTTTCGTGGCCGACAATCCGGGCCGCTGGCTCCTGGGCGCGACCGTGCTGGAACGGTTCGACACCGGGCTCTGGACGAGCTTCGAGGTGAGTTGACGCTCCTCACCGGGGCGGCGGGAACGTCCAGAAGAACGCGCCCGCGCGTCCGCCCTGGAGCGACGCCTGCCGCGGCAGAAAGCGGCACTCCGCCGCCAGGGCGGCCTCGCTCCAGCCGCTGCAGGAGATCATCTTCAGGGAGACCGGATCGTAATCGAGGCGATGCTCGGGCGGTGGATCTGCGCGGCGCTCGCGGCCCTCTGTCTCTCGGCCGGTGCGGCGGGCGCCCAGGACACCCGCGTCGATTGCGTGGTGGAGCCGGCGCAGAAGCTGAAGATCGGCTCGGCCACGCTCGGCATCCTCAAGAGCGTGCCGGTCAACCGCGGCGCCACGGTGAAGGCCGACGACATCATCGCCCGGCTCGATTCGAGCGTGGAGGAGGCCAACGTCGCACTGTCGCGGGCGCAGTCGGAATCGACGGCCAGCATCGAGGCGCAGCAGACCCGGGTCGAACTCTTCAGACGCCGCCTCGACCGCCAGAACCAGCTCTCGAAGGGCATCGTCACCCAGGAAAAGCTCGATCAGGTCGAGGCCGATTACGAGATCGGCCGGCGTGATCTTCAGACCGAGATCCTGAAGCACAAACTCGCCGGGATCGAGCTGCAGCGCGCTGAGGCGCAGCTCGAATTGCGGATGATCCGGAGCCCGATCCGCGGCATCGTCACCGAGCGGCTGATGTCGGCCGGCGAGTTCGTGCGCCAGGACAGCGCGATCTTCACCCTGGTCCAGCTCGATCCGCTCTACGTCGAGGCCTACCTGCCGGTGTCCCGCTAGAAGGAGATCACGCTCGGAATGCCGGCCACCGTCGAGCTCGACCAGCCGATCGGCGGCGCCTACGTGGCGAGGGTCAGCGTGGTCGATCAGGTGTTCGACGCGGCGAGCGGCACCTTCGGTGTGCGCCTCGAACTGCCGAATCCCGATTTCAAGCTGCCCGGCGGCCAGCGCTGCAAGGTCGCCTTCCCGCTTCCCCCCGCCGGCCCCCTCGCCACTGCCGCACCCTCCGGCAGCAAGTAGGGTCCGTTACGCCGGGGAAGAGGCTCCCGGCGCGATGGACCTTTGCCGGCCGGCGGCGTATTGCGCTGCACGATGGAGCGGACGTCGACACGGATGCTGACGTTGGGGCTTGCGGCGCTGGGAGCCGCTGTGCCGCCCGCGGATGCCGCTCAGGCGCAAGCGCAGACCGCCGGAACGGCTGCCGACACGAGCCGGGAGGCGCAGGATGGGTCCGGCGCGCGCGCCTTGATCGAAACGCTGAGCGCCCGCCTGCTCGCCGCACCGAGCGCCACCGCCGTCCTCGAAGCGTGGTGCGCCGAGCGCGGACTGAGCTCCGATCCCCGGATCGTCGCCGTGCGCGTCCTCGGCCCGGACAAGCCGGCCGGGGCCGCGCGACGCGAGCGGCTCGCCGTCGGGCCGGACGAGCCGGTGCGCTTTCGCCGGGTGCGGCTCACCTGCGGCGGCCATGTGCTGTCGGAGGCCGACAACTGGTACGTGCCCTCGCGCCTGACGCCGGGCATGAACGCAGCGCTGGACGGAACGCAGGTCCCCTTCGGCCACGTCGTGCGGCCCCTGGGTCCGAGCCGGCGCAACCGATCCCTGACGATGCTGTGGCGGCCCGAGACCGGCGGCCAGCCGGGGCCCGGCGAGCCGTTGTTCTCCGTCGAGGCGGTGCTCACGGCTGGCGGCGTGCCATTCTGCGAGGTCGCCGAAACCTATACCGGCGCGGTGCTGATCCAGGGCGATCGCTGATCGGATCGGGCAGCCCGCCGGGCGGCTTCGGCTCCGCCCGCCGTAACGCGATGACGAGGCGCGTCCGTCAAAAGTCCTGATCGGGCCGGCGGCCCTCGCGGGCAAGGCGCAGGAGGTTCTGGCCGTACTTAGTCTTGGCAAACAGCTCGCCGCGCGCCCGCAGCTGCTCGCGGCCGATGAAGCCCTGGAGATAAGCGATCTCCTCCAGGCAGGCCACCTGAAGCCCCTGCCGATGCTGCAGCACCCGCACGAACTCCCCCGCCTCCAGCAGGTTGTCGTGCGTGCCGGTATCGAGCCACGCATAGCCGCGGCTCATCCGCTCGACATGAAGCTGGCCGCGCTCGAGATAGGCCTGGTTGACGGAGGTGATCTCGAGCTCGCC
>NZ_JACHOS010000005.1 GCF_014199985.1 Methylorubrum rhodesianum
ACGAAATGCGCCCCGGTCCGGACCGTCGGCAACCCTGGATCCGGCGCGCGCCCGATGCCGCGCTATCGCAGCAGGATGGAGGCGCCCGTGGCTGATTGGCCAACGCTCGCCGCCGAGATCTTCGCTCGCCGCGCCCACGCCGGGCAGATCGACAAGGGCGGCGCGCCATACTCCGGGCATCTCGGCCGGGTCGCAGCTCGCGCCCGCGCGCACGCCGAGGCGATGGGACTGCCGATCCAGCACGCCGAATGGTGTCAGCAGGTCGGATGGCTGCACGACACGATCGAGGACACCGACACCACCGCCGACGATCTTCTCGACGCCGGTTTCGATCCGGCTGTCGTGCAGGCTGTCCAACTGCTCACCCGACCGCTGGGCAAGCCGTATCTCGAGTGCGTCGCCGGCATCATCGCCAGCGGCGACCGGCTCGCGATGATCGTGAAGCTCAGCGACAACGAGGACAACCTCGACCCGTCGCGTAGCTTTACGGCCGCCTCACCCGAGCACGAACTGCGCTACCGCCGGTCGGCGGAGATGCTGCGCGCGGCGCTCGCCCTGACCCCATCCACCAGCACCACCGCACGAGGTCCCCGTGGGTAGCGTCCGCACCTCGGCTCCGGCCCAGGAGCCATCCTGCCTGTACCCCGACGAGACCGAACTCGCGCGAGTCGTGCTCGGCCCAAAGCGCGCCAAGGCGTGGGGTGGGCTCGCCGCCGTGCTCGAGCGCAGCGGCCTGCCGAAGATCGATCCGATGATGGGCGGTCGGTACTGGCCGGCCGTCCGGGAATTTCTGGACCGCTACCACCATACCGGCGACCATGCCTCCACCCGGCAGCAGGGCCGGAGGGAGGAAGGTGGCCATGCCAGCGGAGCACGAGTTGCACGCGCCCGGTCTTAAGCGGATGAAGCGCCACAACGGGCGCGTCGATCTTTATTGGGTGGCCGACGAGAAGCTCGTGGCCAAGGGGTTCACGCCGAAGACGGTTCGCCTGTTCGGAGACTGGCCGTCGCAGGAGATCGCGTCGCGTTGCGCGATCCTGCAGGCCGAGATGTTGGAGTGGGCCGCCGGCCGCGAGCCAGGCCGGAACGCGTTCGCTCTCGGCACTATCGGCTGGATCTGCCGTGCCTTCGAGACAGACCCCGATTCGCCGATCCATGAGCGCCGTCGCGACACGCGCGTCTTCTACTGCAAATACATCCGCCACCTCGTCGAGGCGGCCGGCGACGAGCACATGGCCGACATCATCGGCCGCGACGTGCGGCGCTGGCACCGCGCCTGGATGGACGATCTCGGCGAGCGCGGCGCCTATGCCTGCATCCAGACGCTCCGCCGGGTCGTGAACTACGGCTGCGAGTTGCGGGACCGAGACGCGATCGAGTTGGCGACCGTGCTGTCGAAGACGACGTTCCGGCAGCCGCGCGCCCGCAAGCTCCGCCCGAGCCACGAGATGATCGTCGCGCTTCGTGCCGCCGCCCATGAAGCGGGCCGGCCGAGCATCGCGCTCGCGGTGACGCTCCAGTTCGAGCTAGGGCTTCGACAGAAGGACGTGATCGGAGAGTGGGACCGCCCTGATGCGGACGCACGAGCCCGAATCGCCGGGGCCATCACGGACGGCGCATGGGTCTGGGATTGGGGGCTCGTCTGGAACCACATTGACGGGACGATCCTGCGCAAGCCGACGTCGAAGTCGAACGGCAACGAGGTCGCCGAGCACGATCTCAGCCACTACCCCGAACTGCTCGCGGAACTGCCGCCCCGCGGCGTCGGGCCCCTGGTCATCGATGAACGATCCGGACTGCCCTGGAGGCGCTCGCATTTCAGCCGGACGTTCCGCGAGATCGCCCGAGCCTCCGGTTGGCCCGACGGCATCTGGAACATGGACAGCAGGGCAGGGGCGGTCAGCGAGGCGTTCGAAGCGGGCGCAGCGCCGGCCGACGTGATGCGCACCGCGACGCACACGCAGATGTCGACGACGATGCTTTATAATCGCGGATCGGTAGTTCAGTCGGGCCGCGTGGCCGAGCTACGAACGGCGCGGCGGAAGACGAAGCCCGCAGGCTGAAAACACCCCGAGAACAACGACGGTAACAGGCGCGGTAACACGCTCTCGTCGAGTTCTAGCTAAGTGCTTGAAAGAATTGGCTCCCCGAGCAGGACTCGAACCTGCGACAAAGCGATTAACAGTCGCCTACCCAAATCAGATACTACAACGACTTAGCACGCTTTGGAAGTGTCTAACCGTCGATTGTCGGCATTTCGATTTCTCCAAAATTGTCTAACCTGAAGGGGTCGAAATCGGCCATCGCGGCATGGGTGTCGCGCGCCCGCTTAGCCCGCTCCGAGTACAGCAGGGCCATGTGAAGGGTCTTCTGCCCGAGCACCCGCCGGATCGTGTCAGGGTCGCAGCCAGCGTCTGCCAACAGTCCGCCCACCGTGTGCCGCAACCCGTGGATCGTCAGACCCTTTTCAACGAGCCCTTCTTTCTCCAGGCCAGCCTTAAAGCGGCTCCATACCGTGTCGAAGCCCGAGCTGGTCCACGGCTGGCCTTCCATGGTTACGGCGAGCGTCTTGGCGTTCGGGTGCGGGCGGCGAGCCAGCGCTTCCTTGAGGAGCGGATGCGGCATCACCGACACCATCTCGTCCGTCTTCGATGTCTCGAACGTCAGCCGCCCCGCCTTGTCGATTGCGGCGGCTGTCAGCGTGAGGGCGTCGCGCTTCCGCATGCCGGTGAACATGCACATCGCCAGCGGCAAGCGCAGATGCGGCGGCGCACGATCAATCACAGCGCGGCACTCGCCGGCTGTCCAAGGACGATTGGCGCGCGGAGCCTTCTTCGGCTTGCGGACGCGCTTGACCTCCTTCACCGGGTTCGTGTGCGCGTAGCGCTTCTCGACGGCGAAGGCGAAGACGACGGACAGCACCGCCATCACGTAGTTGGCTGTGCGCCGCCCCTTCGTGACGAAGAGGTGGTCTCGGATCTCGGAGACGGTCGCTGACGTGATCTCGCGAACGGGCGTGTTGTGAAAGGGCGCCAGGAGCTTGAAATACTTTTCGTAGCCCTTCTGCGTCGCAGGAGCGAGCGTGAGGAAGGCCGGCTTCTTGTACGCCTCCCACACCATCAGCAACGTGCCTTTGGGCTTGGCCGCCTGCCGAGCCGTCTTCGCGTTCAGGCGCTCAAGCTCTTGGAAGAACTCGGGCGTGCCGTAGACCGAGGCGATGGGCGTGCCGCTCGGCCGATGGTACAGCCGCAGCTTGCCGTGCCTGTCGCGGTAACGTTTAAGATGCTTCACGGGAGCGACGGTTCGCACGCTTGAACTCCGCAAGGGCGTCGGTGACGCTGGTTAGGCCGCCAGCCGATTTCTTGCGGGTCTCGATCCACTCGTCCAGATCGCGGATGTCGTAGACCTCCAAGCGCTTGTCGCCGAAGTCCACGGGAGCGACCGGGCAACGCGATTTGAAGGCGCCGACCGACATGCTGCAATAGCTTGCGGCAAGGGTCGGCTTCATCAGCCGGGGCCAGTTCGGCATAGATCCACCCCTCTCCCTAGGCACGATCCGTTCTCCCTGTCGTGTTGGGGGCAAGGGCGGCGCGGCCCTTCGGGGTGAGCGTCGCGCGGGTCGCATGCCAATTGCGGCCGACGCCGCTGGAGAGAGCCACAAGCCCACCCTGCCGCAAGCGGGTCATCATCGTCCCGCCAATGCGGCCGAGCCCTTGGGGGCTGTTACGGTTGCCGCCCTTGCGCCGCTCTTCGACGCCCGGCCGTTTCATCATTCTCTGGCCGAGAGCGGCCGGGCTTGACCCGTGGCCCTCTGCGATAGCCAGCAACGCCCACTGCTGCGCGTCCGTCAGCCTACGCATCGCACTTCTCCTGTTCGGCGAGGACGGCGAGCGTGATCGTCCCAGCCCGCTTCTTCGGGCGCTTGCCGGGCTCGATCCGGTCCACGAGCCGGAAGCTGTCGATGCTATCCTGCTGCTCGAACGCCCAGGCGAGATGATGCCGGCAGCAGACGAGCGGACGATAGGTGACGGCACCTGACTGCTCGTTCTCTCGCGAGATGATCCCGGCCGACACCAGTTCGTCCAAACCGGCCTGCGCCCGCGGCGAGGGGCGGTGCTCCACCATGGCGAAGCGGAGGTGGCTCGTGCCGCCGATCTTCATGCCGCCGAACCATGCGGCGGCGACTTGGCGTGCGTCGCTGCTCAATCCCGCCTCGATCTCGGCGGCGAGGCTCTTGTCAGGCGCCATGGGAGCGAGCCTCCTGTTCGGCCTGAGCGATGAGGGCGGCGACGTGGAGCATCAGTGCTGCGGTCGTCAGAGCGAGCGCCACGGTAGGCGCAGAGCAATCGCGTGAGCCGACGCGCCAGCCGGCATCATTCCCGACCCACGGGTTGATCTTCGCCCACGCCCGGCCCGCCAGCCCTCCCCGCGTCGGATCTGGCGTCATGGTGCTGATCTGGTAGCCGCCCGGCAGGAACCCGATCAGTCGCTTGACGGCCTCGGCTTCCGACGTGAACCGGCAGGCTTGGTTGGTGACGAACTTGTCGGTGCGGGGATCAATCCACACGTCGTCGTCCAGCCGCTCGTCCGTGTAGTAGTCGTGAGCGCCGATGTACCGTCGGTCGCGGACGTAGAACGCGGCCATGATCGCCTCATCCAAGGCGCGGTCGGCCTCCTTAGCCTCCTGCGCGCGGAGCATCAGCCCCTTCATCGTTTCCAGATCAGCCACGGTCGGCCTCCTCACAATTGAGCGCAGGGGTGGAGGCTTGTGACGGAGCCCAGGCGAGGACGCCGGAGACGATTGAGAGGAGCAGCGCCAGCAGGCACATCGTCAGCCCAGCGACCACGATGACCGATCCGGGCGTGCTGGCGTCAGATCGCCATCTGGATAGCGTCAGAAACACGTAGGCGAGCGTCGCCAAGCCGATGGCTGCGAGCAGAGCGGTTGCGGTAGCCATGGCTCTACCCCTCCCTTGCCGTGGCCGCGCGGGCGAGCGCGGTGGCCTCTCGGAGCTTGCCGGACAGGATGCGCAAGCTGGTGGCATCGTCGGCGAGGCAGCCGCGCCCTTCTTCGGTCTCGCGGGCGCACTGCGCCGGCACATGCCGGCCCGACACCCGCTTGCTGTGGAAGAAATATTCGCAGTGCTTGGCCGTGCCGCAGTCGATCAGGTTGGCGGCGCGCAGCAACAGCGTCTCGTTGTCGGCGAGGCTCGCAAGCGCCCTGTCCTTCGCCTCCACCTCGGCCCGGAGGCCGGCTGCTTCGGCGGTGGCGGTGGCAAGGACAAGCTCGCCGAACTCCACCAGAAGCTCTTCGATCTCGGGTCTGTGGTAGCCGTTTCGGCGCTGGAACTCGGCCAGCGCCTCAGCCAGCGCCTCGGGGGTGGCGGCGGGCGTCATTGGCGTCTCCCCGGTGCTGCGAACGAGTAGCCGACCTTCGTCATCTGCTGACGGTCGTTGTCGAACATGATCCAGCGACCGCCGCCCCACCAGATCGTGTCGCCGAGGGCCGGCAGACTGTCCTGCGGCTCGGCATAGACACACGTCTCGTCGTGGACGCCAGGGCCGCCCGCGTTGGTCGAGATGACCCAGAGGCGCAACACGTCCTTGCCGCCCTCAAGACGCATCGGGAGGATTTCGATCAGCTTGCCACCGCCGGCCATATCAGCGCCCTCCCTGACCGGAGGACGGGGGAGCGGGCAGAAGCGCTTCGAGATTGTCGGCAACGACCGTCAGTTCGCAGAACGCCGCCTTGTTCTCCGGATCGGCCGCCATGGTGCGGATCTCGCCGATCTCGCGGCGCAGACGCTCGGCCAGATCGTCCGCCCCTTGCGCTTCCGGGGCTGCCGGGCGGGCGGCGAGGGGCGAGGTCCAGATCGCTTCTGTGACGATCTCGACGGCTTCCTCTCGGTCAGCCTCGCAATGGAAGAGGCCGCCAGAGGCAGCGTTCTCAAGCTGCTCCACGGCCCGCTCTGCCGCCTTCGCGACGGCTTGTTCAACAGCTACCCCAACCTGATCCGTGCGGGTGCTGTCGGGAGCGGGCTTCTCGGCGAGGCAGACAGCGGCTGCGACCCGGTTCCAAGCCTCAATGGCGTTGTCGCTGGTTTCCGAAAGCGAGCCTTCTGGGTAGCGCGTTTCGTACGCCGCAATGGCACCTGCTGTCGGTATAACGGCGCCAGTAACGAAGTCAGTTGATCGCCTTGATGCAGATGGCCATCCGTGATGCCAGCAAAACGCTGCGTAGGCTGCCACGTCGAGCGGGTCGCCCTTGCCGACGTGGCGTAGGAGACCGTTCTGGCACTCCACCTGCCAGTTACTCTTGAGCCACCCGTTCTTCCAGCCATACTTAGCCTCGGCCGCGCGCAGTTTCACCTTCAGGGCCGCCGAAAACCGATCAACGAGCGCATCGGTCTCCGCCCCCGACCCGGCGCTCTGCCCGGCCGGATGGGAGGCGAGAATGTCTCGGATATGGTTCGCCGAGGCTGCCGCGAAGTCGGCGTCCGCTGAGTTGAGCGGCCCTTTCTGTTCCCTTGCTTCGGGAACCACGGCGTAGTCGTGGAGGCCCCTAACGACCTTGAACCGTCCCTTTGACGCCGCTTCGCTCAGCGCCCGCAGGCCATCCGGCACGGCCCCTGCCGGCTGGGCGGGGGTGGCGTCCTCGCACTTCAGGAGAGCCCAAGCCGCAGTCACGGCTGCCGGCTCCTCGTATGGCTGAAAGCCGCCTTCGTCGTCGGCCCATTTCCGCCCGCAGTGATCGCAGATCGTCCAGATTGCGCCGCCGCGGTGCGTCTCCTCGTGAAGGCATGCGTGCTTGTCGTGCTCAGCGATCAGGTCGCGCATGACCTTGCGCCAGCCCCCCGCCGTCCGCTCGTCACTGTCCGCACGGGGTGAGGCGAGAGGCGCCAGCGACAGGATGCAGTAGCCCATCGGAAGCTCGAACTCGCCGCCGCGAAGGATGTTGGTGATGCGGCGGTCGAGCGGCGGGTTGCCGTGGTATCCGTGATCTGGGTCGTAGCAGCGCAGGCGGACCGTCTGCCCGACCTCGTAGCCGCCTCGGTCGTCGCGGCGATACTCAAAGGTCTTCTCGCCCCGAGCCGCAGGCCAGAACACATCTGGGTGCGACTTGAACTCGTGATCGATCGTCATCGTCTCAGCGCCTACCGCGCCCTGTGCTGGGATAGACATGGGGTTAGGCTCCGGGGGTGAGGGTGCGGGATTTTGGCGTGACGGGCTTCCGGGCCACGGGCATGGTGACCCACGTCGGCGGAGCGCTCGTGTCCGCGGTGGTGTCCCAGGCGTAGGGCGGGAAGCGGCTGTTGCCGGCGAGACGGACCTTGCCGAGGTGTTCAAGCATCCGCAGGCGGGCCAGCACGAGCGCTGTCGTGAAGTCGCTGTGCCCCTTCATCACGAGCATGTTGCGATAAACGTAGCTCTGGCAGCCGGGCTTCTCCCGAACCACTTCCAGCACGTCGAACAGATCAGGGCGCTTCACGGCCATCTCACCGCCCCCCTTCAGCGAGACCGCCAGGGGTCGGGAAACCGTCGTGCGTTGTGCCGTCGAGTGTGCGGCCAGCCTTGCGCTTGCCGACGCGACGGACATTGCGGCCATCGGGGAAGGTGTAGATCTCGCCCGGTCCCTCGACCTCGCTGACGGAGGCCCACTCACCGTTCTGCTTGTGGAGGTACGGCACCCCAGCCGCGGAGCACTGGTCGCGGATATCTCGGAACCACTGCGGGTTCGTCGGCCGGGCCCGATGTTGGCCCTGGTCGGTCTCTCCGCCCGTGATGATCCAGTCCAATCCGGGCAACCGTGTCCCGCACGGATCACCGAACATGCCGGAAAGCTCACCCGTCAGTCCGTTCAGCACCTCCGCGCCGCGAAACCACATGGTCGAGATGGAGGTCAGATCGATCGGGCCGAGGAGAGGTTCGCAGGATAGGAACGCGATCTTGGCGCCGAGGGTGTGCTTCGCCACGAGAAGGGCCGGGACGTTCTTATTGGTCCGCTTTTGATCCTCGCACGTGGCGCCGAGGGCGACGTTGCCCGGCAGCCCGCCGGCCGCTTCCGACATCTCGACCGCGTTCTGCGGGCGCTTCGTCAGCAGCAGCCAGA
This sequence comes from Methylorubrum rhodesianum, assembly GCF_014199985.1. GTDB lineage: Bacteria > Pseudomonadota > Alphaproteobacteria > Rhizobiales > Beijerinckiaceae > Methylobacterium > Methylobacterium rhodesianum. Next base: position 8,111 of record NZ_JACHOS010000005.1, read on the forward strand.
GCAGGTTCGGCGTCGCCCGGATCAGGTCGAACCAATCGCGGCGCACAGCCGGGTCGGCCCGGTTGTCGAAGGGGTCGCACAGGCTCGGGAAGACAGTGATCGTCTTGCCGGCAGCTTTCGCCTCGCGGTCCCATGCCAGCGGCTTCCGCCAATAGCCGGCGCTGGTCCGCGAGCGCTCGCCGTGCGGACCCCACTCGACCCGGCCCATGCGGGTATCCATCAGGTGCTCGGCATAACAGCCGTCGCACGCCGGGCTGATCTTGGTGCAGCCGATCCAGGGCGACCACGTCCGGTCCGCCCACTCGATGTTGGTGGTCTCGGCCATCACGCGCGCTCCTTCACGGAGCCGCTGTCCGCAGCCCCCTCGTTCTGGCTTTCGTTGGCGGGGAGGGCTTCGCAGCTCGGCCCGTTGGCGAGTTCGAGCAGCACGTCGGCATGGCAGGGCGCATCGAGGGCGCACCAGCATGCGAGGTTGCGGCCCGCGAGTTGCCGCACATCACGGCCGATGGCGTGAAGGTGCCGGCTCCACGGATGGTCCTCGGTCGGTTGAGGGGAAGCCATCTCCCGCGCGACGTCGGCGCGGAACCACGAGGCATAGTTCCCCGGCGTAACGCCCTCCTTGTAAGGATTGCCCCACCGGCTCGGCCGCGCGACGTTGACCGCCGGCAGCCCGTTCACCGCCCGGCTATGCGCCTGAAGGTCAAACCCCTTCTTCCGGCTCAGTTGAAGGCGGACAGGTCTCGCCCTCACAGGCGCTCGTGTCTCGGAGGTGAGGGTCATTAGGCGGCCCTTCTCATGTAGGCGAGACAATGGGCGACGAAGTTGTCAGATCGGCCGTCGAAAAGATTCCCGATCTGACGCGCAGTCATCTCGGGATGAGCCGCGCGAATGTTCGCAACAGCTTCGTGGCGAGCGAGACTAACTGCTTCAACGTAGCACCGACCGATGACATCATGCGGGGACACGCTGTACTTCCGAGACGTGTCCTCAATGATTTGCATTGGCGCAGGCGCTTCGGCGCAAACCACTCCGGACTTTTGCCGATTGGCGCTTCGTGGCCTCGGGTTCAGTCCGAGCGCATTGCGGATCGAAGACGGATCGCGCCCGCCGAAGATGCGTCCAAGCCGCTTGATGCTGAAGGTCGGATGCGCCTCTCTCACGGCTCGAATTGCGGCATGCCGAGCCGTGACGAACTGAACGGAGCGATCCTCGCCCACGATGTCGTCAAAGGTCACTCCGTGCTGAGCAGCCACCCGGCGAATGATTGATCTCGGCAGGCGTGCGAGCGCGTCGCGCAGGTCAGACGATCCCTGCGGAAGGGCAGCCGGCGGCGGCGCTGTTTCTGCCGGCTCCTGCTCCGCCTCGACCAGAACGGGCTTCGGCTGAAGCGCCTTAAGCTTGCGGCTTGCCTCCTCCTGCCGACGCCGGATTTCCTTCTGCCGAGCGATCATCTCGGCGGCGGTCGTCAGATTAGCGACAGGAACGTAATCGACGTTCATCAGGCTTCTCCGTGCGGGTTGCGGCGCTCAACGGTGCCGTTCATGCGGCGCTTGAGACCGGAGGCTTTGGTGCCGGGGAGGGGGCGGCCCGACTTCATCGGACGGCGGCTCGGGCCAGTGCAGGTTTCGCCAGCAAGGCGCTTGGCCTTGGCGATCACCTTGGCGTCCAAGGCGGTTTTGGCTTTGTGGCACTCGATGCAGAGAGGCCGGACGTTCTCGACGGCATGCTTGCCGCCGATTTCACGTGGAATCTCGTGGTCAAGCTGGTACTCAGACCGCTTGCGCATCCGCTCGCCGCACTGAGCACAGACGACGAAGCGGCGGAGCACGTCGCGCTCGAATGTGGTCGTGAAAGCCTGCCGCTCTTCTGGCTCGACGCGGGGGCGCTGGAAGACTTCACCCATCACGCGGCCTCCCGCTCATTGCGAACGGCCGGCTCGCTCCAAACGACGCCATGCTCGGCGCCGGCCGTACGAAAGCTGAGGCCGCGCTTTACGCCCTTCCGCGCAGTCACTTTCGGCGTCTTGACGGCTTGCTCAGGCGTCCAGCCCTGGCGCAGGCGCTGGTGCAGCGTCCCGTACTTCAGTCCGCACCTCTCGGCCCATGCGCTGACGGGGAGGGTTTCGCCATCGACGGTAAGGAGAGCGTTGTCCTTCTTGTTTCTGTTCTGCTCTGTCCGCGTTGCCCAGAAGCAGTTGGCGGGGTTGTATCCGCCGTTGTTGTCCCGGCGCTCGACCGAGTGCCCCTTGGACGGGCGCGGTCCCATGTCTTCTAGGAAGCTGGCGAAATCCATCCACCGATCGCAGATGGAGATGCCTCGACCGCCGTAATTTCCGTACGCTTTATTCGTCTTCAGCAGGCACCGCGATTTGATGCCGAGCCAGATGCCGTATTCCGACGTGCGGCGTCCCCCATGTTTGAAGTTCATGCCGCGTCCTCCAACTGGTCAGAAGAGAAGACGACGCCACGCTCGGCGCCGAAGCACGCTATGAGTTCAATCAGGTCCGAGAACTCGGCTTTCGTCAGCTTCGACGTGCGGAGACCGAGCACCACGAAGGAGCCGGCATCCAAGCCGGGGACGACCTTCGCCTTGCGGAGAGACGCGGTGAACACGTCCTTCCATTCTTCGGGCGTGAGTTGCTGGCCGTACCATTCGACCTGACGGGATACGTCCGTCAGACAGGCCCAGAGCTTGGCGTTCTGATCGAGCGAGCGCGACGGCGGCTTAAACTCGACTTTGGTGCCGACCGGCAGGCCCTGTATCCAGCGGATAGCGCGGGCACGAACGGTCTCATTGGCGAGCGTGAGGACGTGACGGGCGCTCATTCCGCGCGCTCCCAACGGGCCGTATAAACTCCGGCATGCCGCCCCGACCGCGTGCGCCGCTTAGCGCCGCTCAGAGCGATGGCGCCCTTGATCGCGAGGCCACGAATTCGGGCGCTCGCTGTCTGATGCGGCAGGCCCGTCGCCGTCTCGCATTCCTCACAGGTTGCCCCGTGCTGGCCGCGCGACTTGATCGCGTCGAACACCACCCGCTCCAGATGCGGGAGGATGTGACGGATGCTCTCGGCCGCCTGCTTGGAGGTTTCCGAGCCGCGGACGAAGGGGATCGTCTCAGGGTCGCGGGTGGGGATGTGGTCGAAGAGGTCGGTCATGCCGCAAGCCTCCGCTCGTATCGGTCATGGAAGGCGCGGGCGTTCTCCCGCTGACGTGCCCACGCCCGGATCTCGGCGTAGGTCGTTCCGTGGAGGAGGCAGATCGCCTCCATGCATTGGTCGAAGGTGAAGCAGCGGACGTGGCACTCATCGGGGAGGAGCCACATCTGCTCGGCGAGCCAAGCGTAGACCCGCTGCCGGGCGCTCTTGCGGGCGCCGCCGCTGTGACCGCGCAGCCAAGTGAGTTGGCTTCCGCGATAGCCGCCGGTCTCGACAGCGTTGAGCCAGATGTCGTCCAGCACCTCGTGGACGTCAGAGCGGAGATCGTGGCAGGGGAGTGCGGTCATGCTGCCGCGCGCTCCTCGCCGCCGTAGAGCGCCCGCAGGCTGGCGACCTTCTCCTCAAGCTCGGCGAGGAAGGCGGCGATGTCCTTCTCAAGCGTCGCAATCAGAGCGTCGTCGCGCTCGACCCTCTTCACGAACAGACGCATTGCCTCGGGCAGTCGCGGATCGTAGGAGGCGAAGTCGCACCAGCGGCGGCCCGTGCAGGCCATCTGCCAGTTCATTTGCAGGACGTACTTCTCAGGCACCTTTTGCCCGAGCAACGTGTCGATGTGCGTTGCGCTGTTGGGGGCCTTGATCTCGACCAACCCGTCATCCCCGACCAAGCCGTCAGGGCTGGCGTGCGTGCCGGCGATCGTCGGATGTCGCACGATGCCGACGAGAGCCACGTCCACGTCGGTCAGGAACTCATAGGCGGCGCGGGCCTCCGGCTCCTTCTCCGTGCCCCACTGCATGGCGGCATTGGTGAAGCGATCGGCCGGCGTGCCGGTCAGCCGCTCAGCAACCATCTCGGCCATCAGGTTGGCACGGGAGGCGCCCCAACCGGTCTTCGTGCGGGCGACAGCCTCGGCGATGCGCGAGGCGCCTAGGCTGCCGACGCGGGCCTCAAGCCACGCATCGCTGCCCTGGACCAGGTCGAGGTCGGTCACTGGCGCCCCCTCTTGGCTTCGAGGAGGCGGACGGCTTCGGCGTAGCGAGCGGCCGGGATGTCGGGGATGCTCTCGGCCTTGAAGTAGTTCAGGAAGCGGCCGATGTCGGCGCCGACTTCCGTGGCTAGGGCGCGGATCTGCGAAGCCTGCTCGTCGGTGATGACGTCGCCGCCGGTCATAGGCTGGCGGCGCGCGTTGTAGCCGCCAGCCGATTGGCCATCGTCGTCATCGTTCGTGAGAGCGATGTCGAAGACCATCAGCAGCAGGTAGCGGCGGCCGTAGCTCATCGTGGAGCCGAAGGCGTGCGTCGCCGTCTTGTTCTGGTTGCCCTTCATCCCGTTGGCATCGGTCGGGATGTCGGCGAAGTAGGTGCGCGAGAAGCCGGCCGCGTGAGCCACCACGCACGTGACGCGGTAGTGGTCCTTCAGCGGCGAGGTATCCGTGCCGTAGGAGAGCGAGAAGCCGTGCTGCGTGATGACAGGGCGGATGGCGGCGCTGATGCTCTCAAGCCGGGCGTAGCGCGAGCGGGTCTGCTCGTTCTTGGCATCGCGGTAGACCTGAGGCATCTCGGCCTGCGCGGCCTGCATCGCCGCGTTAAAGGCCATCTCGGCGCTGCGCAGAGCCACGCGCTCCTGCATGGACATCAGCCGCTCAAGCTTATCAATGTCCACGGACGGGTCGCGCACCGCCCGCTCGATCATGCTGATGATGGCGGTCGTCTCACCGGCCTGGGCCGGGACGGACGGCGCATCGTCGTGGGTGCGTGCGATCTCGCCCATCAAGCGGCGCTCCTCGTCTCAACGGTGGGGGAAAGCCGGGCCGCGAGCGTCGTCAGCGTCACGGCATGGGCGCGAAGCAGGGTCGCGACGTGCTCAAGCTCTGCGGCGCGATCGGCAGACGGCTCGGCGTGCCGGGCCTCGTGCTTCATCGAGCCGACGAAGGTGCTCAGCAGGACTTCCGTGTCGTGCGCGGCTCGGAGCGAGCGGTCGAACACGGGTGAACCGTCGTAGGTGCTCACGGCTCGTCTCCGTAGGTGATGAACGAGGGAGGGATGCCGTCGCGCTCGTTGTCGCGGCGGGAGAGCCATTCGCTGAGATGACGAATGGCGATGATGCCAAGGATGCTGGCGAGGGAGAGCGAGGCGATCGTCACCAGAAGCTCCCGACAGCAGGCAGGCGGGGCTCAAGGCAGTCGGCGGGCGTCAGGCGCTGCTCATCGTTCGCGGCTCGGCCTGGATGCTCGGCGTAGGCTTGCCCCGGCCGGCGACCGAGTTTCGGATACCGGACGATTTCGACCTTGAAGGTCGGGTAGCGCTGGCTGAACCGAGCCGCAGCGTTGTCCGCGAACTCGTTGGCCGCGTCCTCGCCTTCGAAGGGGCCGAACGTGGCCTCTTCCTCGACCGGCACCACATCGAGGCCGGTCATCTCGCGCACCACGTTGAAAGACAGGGCGGTGCGCTGGCGGACGATGAAGCGAACGGTCGGTTTGGGCGACGCCAGCTTCTTGGCGATCTCGGCCAGAACCTCGCGTGTTTCAGGCCGAGCTGGGATGGTGTCGAGCAGTTGCCGGGCGTCCGCCTCGGAAACCGTGATCTCGGCAGTGCCGCCGTCTCTCGACCAACTGGCGCCGCAAACGAGGCGCTGATTGATCCGGCGAACCGCGTCGTCAGCCATTTCACCGACGACGGTGCGGAAGTCGTAGAACGCGACCGCAGAGGTCTTGAGAGCGAGGCCGGTCATCGTCCCGCCTCCGCCTCTGCGGCAGCAATGGCGGCGTCGTACATCTGCATGACGGCGGCGTGGCCGAGATCGTCGTTCGTATCCGGTGCCGGACGACTGAACAGTTCGTATGAGGCCGACCGCAGCGTTGCTTCGGCCTGTTCAAGGTCATTGGCGTCATACTGTGCCCGATCTGCCCGGACGGCGCCGACAGCGCACCAGCACACGGCGTCTCCCCACCAGGGCTGGACTGCCCAACCGGTAGCGTCAGCAGCCAGACCGCCACGGAGCCAATTCTTCGGATCTTCAATCCGAGCGCGCGCGGCGCGGAGGATGTCGGCGGAGGCCATGGATCAAGCCTCCTCGCCGAGAGCTTTGGCGATGGCCGCTCGGGCCAAATCAAATTCCGCAGTCTTCCGATCGGCGACGCGGACCACAGCCCGCAGCGCCTCCAGCAGATCCGGGGCGGCAGCAATCAGACGAGCATTGCGTTTGGCCTGCGCCTTCGGGATCTCGTCCCCATCCGCCGAGATCTGGGCGACGTGCCGCCAGTCGTACGGCTCCTTGCCGACGACGATCGACAAGATTTCCGGTCCTAGCGGATCCTCAAACGCCCACGGGCCAGGGGTATGCTGACCAGCCATTAGAGAACTCCGAGATGAAAGAGGCAGACGATCACGACCACGGCGCAGGCCGGGATCAGCGAGAGGAAGAAGGCGGCGTTGGCGCGCTCAGTCAGAGCAGGCGGCTCGGGAGGCGCAGAAGGGTGAAGCACGGCGGCTGCTCCGGTTCGGTAGGCGGGGAGGGGAAGGGGATCAGTGCGCGGCCGAGCGGCGCTGAGCGCGGGCTTCGCTCCAGGCATTGAGCAGGCTGGAGCGGATCAGGTCGGCCCAACGAGCCGTATTGCCGGCGGCGCGGGACTGCTTGGCGCGAGCGTGGGCAAGCCGCATCACTGCGGCGCGGTCGAACGAGCCAGAGACGAAGAGGGGAGAAGCCTTGGCGGCCGTCAGAGCGGCGCGGGCAGCATCGCGGGCCTGAGCCTCGGCGAGCTTCTTGGCGTTGAACGCCGCGATGGCGACCTTGCGAGCGTCGCCGCTGATGCGATCAGCCTGGAGCGCCGACCGGAAGGTGAGGTTGCTGATCTGGCGGCGGGTCATCGGGGCGGCTCCATCGCGTCGCTGCGATGAAACCGTTGTAGCGATAGGCGCTACGTCCCGTCAATCCCGCGTAGCGAAGAACGCTACAATTATTTTCCGCGACGCCCGGCGCTCGGGCCGATGTCGAGCATGGTGCGATAAACCCGGCCCACTACGCGAAAGGGGCCATCCACAAGAACCGGCCCGTGATCCCGATTAGTGCTGTAGGGGGCAAAGTGCTCCGGCCTGGACCGATAGCGCTTGTATGTGGTGCCATGGTCGCCATCCGCCGCGACCACATAGAAGCCGCCGTCGATCAGCCGAGTATCAGCACGATTGACGAAGATGACCGACCCAGGCGGGGATACGAGATCCATGCTATCGCCCTCGACGGATAGGGCAATCCAGTCTCCAGGCGGAAGATCGCTCGCGGCGATGTATCGCTCAACGTCCTCGGCCTTCACAGCTTCGCGCGCCGACAGATTGCTGGCGCTCACGAGGCTATCCAGCATGGGGACTTTTACGAGGCCGTCGGCATTCTCAAGAGGAGCCGGGAAGCCCGTGATCTCCTCGATAGCAATCATTTCGTCGCCCGCTACAGCTCGCTTGCCGAGCGTCATTTTGTTGACGGCGGCACGATCAATAGCGCGGTGCAAATGAGCAGTTAGCCGCCTCGCAAGCTCTGCCTGCGAGAGCTTCGAGTGCTTTAGCGCGTCTGTGACCCACTCCTGTAACATAGGTTCGGCGTAGCGCGTATCGCGACGCGCGTCCGTGACTAAGTTCGCTACACCCGCTTGCAAACTCGTAGCGATATGCGCTACAAGCGGCGCATGGAACCGGCTGCCTCGATAGTCAGGGCCCTCGGAGGGCCATCCAAAGTCGCCGAGATTGTCGGTGTCCATCGGACGCGCGTCTCGAACTGGATGCGTCCCCGCTCGAAGGGCGGCACGGGAGGCTTCATCCCTCAGAAGCACGTCAGCAAGCTCCTCGGGTACGCCATCAAGCACGACAAGCCGGTCAGTGCGGCCTCGTTCATCCCAGCCCCTGCGGAGGCGGCATGAGCACAACCCCCACATTCATCTACCTGATCGAAGCGGCCAACGGCCTCGTGAAGATCGGCGTCGCTCAGAAGGTGCGTGACCGCTTCCAGGCGACGCGCCTTCACAGCCCTGTTCTGACGCGCCTGATCGCATGCTGGCCCGGCTCTCAGGTTGACGAGCACGCTCTGCATGAGCGGTTCCGTTCCTACCGCGAGCATGGCGAGTGGTTCGTGCTGCGCGGTGAGTTCGCTGCGTTCGTTGAGCGGTCGCGCGGCGTTGGGGTCGATCACATCCCGACTTGGGGCGATCTGAAGTTCAACAACCGACCGGCTTACGTGCTCAGGCGCAACCTTGAGCGCACGAAGGCTCGGCCGAAATATGCTGGCGCCGTCGCGTGTGAGACGAAAGTCGGCATCACTCCGCAACAGCGGCGCGTGCTTGATTACATCAGCGGCTACCTTGCCGAGCACGGCTGCGCCCCGAGCTACCAAGAGATCGGCGACAGCATCGGCGTGCTCAGCAAGTCGGGCGTCCACCGTCTCGTCCATGGCCTCGTCAGTCGTGGTCATCTGAGCCTTTCGCCGGGCCGTGGGCGCACCATCACTCTGTCAGAACAGCCCGCTGCGTCTGTGGCGAACGGAGTTGCGGCATGAGCCCGCGCGATCTCCGCCTCTGCTGCGTCATCGGCAGCTTCGCCCTCGCTCTCGTTCTGGCGACCTTCGCCGTCTGTGGCGGGCTCGCAGTAGCGGCAGCCAAGCGCGGCGATCTTTTCCCTCAGATGCATTGGAGCCGGTGATGGATCTCGCATCGCTGTGGTTTGCATCCCTTGCCGCTCTGTTTGCTCAGCGTGCCGCTGTCGTCGGCGGCTTCGAGCGCGAAGAGCACGGCATCGTCATCGCCATTCCCGGCTCGCTTCTGGCTGTCGGCTTCGCCCTCCTGCTGGTGGGGCGCTGAGATGGCCGTTCGGTGGGTCTCGAACCAAGACGTCAGACGCTGGCAGGCTGCGGCCGACGCGGGCGTCTCCGTTCGCGGGATAGCTCGCAACGAAGGCCGGTCGTGGACGACGGTGAGGCATTACATCTCGGAGTCCATCGCGGGGCTACGTCGTCGTGCTCTTCGTGACGAGCGACTGTTCGCGGCCTGCAATCGCGCCCTCGCCGAGGTGCGTACATGATCGCGTTCTGGCGATACTTGACCGTGTTTAATGCGCTCGCTGCCTTGATGGCGGCCGGCATGCTCGCGGCGACCGACGATGCTTCGCTGGGGCTGTCGCTGGCTGCCAATGGGAGCGTCTTTCTCGTCTCCCTCTGGTTCGATTTGGCCCCGAGGGGGCAGGCATGACCCCTCTCTCAAAACTCATCCTCGCCTGCCAGCTGCGCCCAATACGGATGCATCGCCAGGAAGCGCGGATGCGGCTCGGCCAGGGCTGCGAAGCCAAGGGTGGCCTGCGCCTGTCGCAGTTCGCGGCGGACTGCTTGCCAGTAGGCCCGCTTTCTCGCGGCTCGGTCTGGCATCGCTCGGGCGAGGCTGCGTGATGCGGCTCGCTTCATCGCCCACCCTCAATCACCAGCCCGCCGTGCATCCGCACGAGCCGGGCATTCATCTGACGACCTCGCTTGCCGGCTTGGTCGTTCGGTCCCTTCGCCATCGGTCTTGCCGGACCTTTGGCGCCTTCCTCGACCGGCTCGGTTGCCGCCGTCCGATCGATCTCACGTCGTGCCTTGCGTTCCCGATCCGCCAGACCGGGTGTCCCTGAAATGTCGCCGTCCTCCTCTCTCGCAGTAGCGGGTTCCATCGGCTGGCCCTCTGAGGGCTCTGTGGCCCCGTCCTCGATGCTCACAGCATCGGGGAAAGCCATGAGACACACTGCTGCCGCCGCGAGTCAGAAGCCCGTTCGTTCTCGGCAAACTGACTCCGCCGCTCGGACAAATGTCGGAGAGCGCGTGATCGCGTTCCTGCGCCGACAGCACCCCATCAAGACCGCCGACAACGTGGCCGCCGATAGCGGTGTCCCGGCTGGCACCGTTCAGAAGTGGCTTGACCGCGGCTCGGCGCCAAGCGTCGTCCACTTCGCCCGGCTCGTGTCTGCCTACGGCCCTGACTTCCTCGCGACCGCCTTCACGTCGCCGCCCGCTTGGCTCGACCAAGCCCGCCGCGACGAGCGTGCCGCGACCCTCAAAGCTGAAATTGCCGCTCGTGAAGCCATGCTGGCGAGGCTCTGAATATGCGTTCAACGAACACGGGGCGCGGTTGGCGTCAGAGCTTTTGGGTGGCGGGCGAAGCCTTCTGGCTTTGGGCCGGCAAGGTGCTCGGTGGCTGGTGTGATGGGCTTGCCGCCTATTGCCGGACGCGTCAGTGATGACGAGGGCCTTTCGCCTCACTGCGCCGCGCACGTCTGACGAAGACGACATTCAGCGCGCGATCGTCAGATATTTGCGGCACGTGCTGCCCGCAGGCTTCATCGTCCAATCCACCGCGAACAAGCCTCGGTCGGCGGTTGCTGGCGCTCGTGAGAAGTCGATGGGCGCCGTGGCCGGCTGGCCCGACCTCGCGGTGTACGGGCAGGCGGAAGACGAGAACCCCACGGCTTGGTTCATCGAGGTGAAGACCCCTGCTGGCCGTCTCTCCGATGTTCAGCACGACGTACATGACCGGCTGAAACTGGCCGGGTTCAAGGTCGCTGTCGCGCGATCCGTCGATGACGTGCGCGATCTAGTGCGGGCTTGGGGTCTGCCGTCGAGGGATACGTACGTCCGTCGATCGGAGGCAGCATGACCGCCCCACTCACATTCTCCGAATTGCAGCGCCTAGAGCGCCTTGTTGAGTGGAACGAGAACAGCGCCAGAAGCTGCTCCGACCTCGCTGACGGCCTTGCGGCTCATGCCCGCTACGAAGCCAACCAGGGCCGCGCCAGCGACGCCGAGGGCACCAAGGAAGCCGAGCGACGCAATCGTGTGCGCGCCAAGGCTCACGCCGACACCGCGCGCTTCCTGACGCGCCTCATGCCTCGCCACGACAGCGAGGCCACGACTTTCCGAGATCACCTGAAGCCGAAGGAGAAGGCGCAGATCCGTGCGCCGCCGTGACCTGACGCGCCTTCCCGTCCGTCACCGCCTCTCTGTAACCGAGCGCGCCAGCGCTTCTCGGAACGGCTTCGTCATGTCCGATGTCATGCCTAGGCTAAACGCCGACCCTGCTCTCTACCGAGCCGCGAACGAAGCTCTGCGAGCGCTGCGCGATGATCTCGTGCGACGCGCCAGGGGCTCCGGCGACTTCCGGCATGTGGTGGAGTTCGGCGAAAACCTGATCCGCTACGGCGCCTCGACCGTCTCGCAGGCGGCGAGCCTGCCCTATGCCGCTGAGGTGGCATATCGAACGGCCGACGATCTCGTGGCCGCTTCCATGAAGGGAGGCGAGCAATGAGCGTCGCCGCCATGAAATGGGCCAAGCGCCAGCGTGTCCGCACGACGTGCCGCATCGTCCTCAACGCTCTTGCCGATCGCGCCGATAAGGACAGCAAATGCTGGCCGTCGCAGGCAACGCTTGCGACTGACACGGGGCTTGCTGTTCGCACGGTGCGCCTCGTTCTCGCCGAGATGGAGGCCGCTGGCGTCATTGCTCGGCAGCACCGGGGCAATGGTCACGGCGGCCGGGCTTCGGACCTCATCACTCTGAACGTTGAACACGACTTCGACCTGATGGAAGCGGTCGATGAGGCCGCTGACGAGGACCCCTTTGCGGCACCAGATGCCGGTATTAACAAAGGAGCTTACCGGCATATTAAGGACGGGTTAGCGGCATATGAAGGACAGGTTAGCGGCACGTCGTGCCGGGGAAAGAACCTAACAGGAAACCAAAGGAACCTATATCCTAGCCGTGAAGAGAGGGTTCAGGATGTAGCACTGTACGAGGACCCGTGGCTTGCGGCAGGCGCCGACCCGTTCGCTGAGTACGCCTTCGGTCCCCCTGATCCCCACGGCTCGGAAGACGACGAGTTCAGTGGATGCGTCCTCACCGATGGGGGCGCCCGATGAGCCGGGAGCTGCGCCCCCACCAGATCAAGGCGATCGACGGACTGCGCTCATCGCTCAAGGCAGGCTTCCGCCGCCCGCTGCTGTTCCTCCCGACCGGCGCCGGTAAGACCCGCTGCGCTGGCGAGATCGTCAAAGGCGCCCGCGCCAAGGGCAAGCGGGTGCTGTTCGTGGTCCCCGCGATCAGCCTCATCGACCAGACGGTGCGCTCGTTTTGGGCCGAGGGCATCACCGACATCGGCGTCATTCAGGGGCAGCACCCCATGACGCGACCGGAGGCGCCGGTTCAGGTGGCGTCGATCCAGACCCTACAGCGCCGCGCGATCCCGCCCTTCGACGTCGTGGTCGTGGACGAGGCGCACGTTTTTTTTGAAATGCTCGGCAAGTGGATGGCCGCCGAGACGTGGCAGAAGGTGCCCTTCATCGGCCTGTCCGCCACGCCTTGGACGCGCGGTCTCGGCAAGCACTACGACGACCTGATCCAGGTCACGACGACCGCCGAGCTGATCGAGGCCGGATACCTCTCGCCGTTCCGGGTCTACGCGCCTTCGCATCCCGATCTCGGCGGCGTCCGCACCGTGGCGGGTGACTACCACGAGGGCGACCTTAGCGAGGCGATGAATAAGCCCGCGCTCGTGGCCGACGTCGTGACGACATGGCGCCAGCGCGGCGAGAACCGGCCCACCTTCGTCTTCGCCGTCGATCGCGCCCACGCCAAGCACCTTCAAGGCGAGTTCGAGAAGGCCGGCATCAATTGCGGCTACATCGACGCCTTCACGCAGGCGGCCGAGCGAGAGGCGATCTTCAAGCGTTTCACGGCCGGCGAGACGAAGGTGATTGCCAGCGTCGGGTGTCTGACGACGGGCGTGGATCTGGACGTGCGTTGCATCGTGCTCGCCCGGCCGACTAAATCCGAGATGCTGTATTGCCTCGACAGCGAGACTGAGGTGCTGACCTCGCACGGCTGGCGTGGAATGGGCGACGTGCGCGAAGGCGATTGCGTTGCCACGCTGGCCGATCTCGTGACGGGGGAGGGGCAGTGGTCTCCTGTCAAGGCTGTCGTTGAGCGTGACATGGACCCGCTGGAAGCGTGGGTTTCCTATCAGTCCCCTCGCGCCAACTTCCGCGTGACCGATCAGCACCGGATGATCTTCCGTGGAGCCCACGAGAAAGAGCCCGGCTACCGGATTGCTACTGCGGCAGAAATGCTGCCCGTGAAAGGCGGCGTGAAAGTGCCGACCGCTGTCACGATCCGGCAGCCAGGCGTGCCGCTCACCGACGCCGAGCTGTATTTCATCGGCATGATGATGACCGATGGGACGTGGACAGCGACCGCTGGCAGCATCTCACAATCGGAGCGGCATCCCGAGATCATCGAGCGGATCGAGGCTTGTCTTGTCGGTTGCGGCATCGGCTACACGAAGAGCCGGGTAGCGTCGCCAGATGAGGGCGCTGCCGTGCAAGAGCGTCACACTCGGTGGCGCTTCGATATCTCGGCTGGGAAACCCAAGGGGCACGGCAACCTGGGGCGCGGACAGGTAGCGACCAAGCGAACCTACAAGGAGGTCGCTGGCGTCACTGGCTACCGGCATCTGCTGCCGTTCCTCGACAAGGACTTCGCGCCGGCCCTCATGGCTCTGTCGCGAAGCCAGTTTCTGACGCTGTTGCAGGGCATTCACGACGGCGACGGCTTCAAGCTGAAGTCGCCAAGCGTTGATTGGACACCGCGCTCGTGGACTATCTGTTCGGCGCGGCCATTGTTCGCGGAACGCTTGCAGGCTCTAGCCGCAGTCAACGGGTTTACCGGCCACCTTCGCTCTGAGTTGGGAGCCAGGAAGAACCCGATATGGTTCCTCACGATCACGCCGCAGGATTGGCGCCATATCGGCGGCTACGCTGCCGCCAATCGCTCGCCGCGTCCGCAGGTCGAGACCGCTCCGGCAACCGCTGAGCGGGTCTGGTGTGTCGAAACTGAAACCGGAACCATCGTCACCCGTCGGCGCGGGAAGGTTACGGTTGTCGGCAACTGCCAGATCATCGGCAGGGGGCTCCGGACCGCTTCAGATCACCCGGTTTACGGTCCCAAGACGGACTGCCTGATCCTCGACCACAGCGACACGACGCTCCGGATGGGGTTCGTCACCGACATTCACCACGACGTGCTGGACGACGGTCGCGAGCGGCAGAAGGCCGAGCCCCGGCAGAAGCCCGAGGCCCTCCCGAAGGAGTGCAGCGCCTGCAACTTCCTCAAGCCCGCCAAGACGCCGAAGTGTCCGGCCTGCGGGTTCAAGCCTGAGCGTCAGAGCGAGATCGTCTGCGAGGACGGGCAACTCGTGGAGATGACGCCTCGCCGGAAGAAGGCGAAGGCCGATGAGAAGGCGTTCGTGTTCGGCCAACTCCGCCACTACGCCAAGAGCCGGCGCCTACGGGAGGGTTGGGCCGCCCACAAGTTCAGGGAAATGTTCGGCGTCTGGCCGAACGCCCACCGGCTCGCTCCCGACGTGGAGCCGACCCCTGAAATCCTGTCATGGATCAAATCCCGACAGATTGCCTTCGCCAATCGCCGCAAGGAGCCGACCTATGCTGCCGCCGCTGAGTGAGCGCGCACGCGGCCGGTGGGCCGGTCTGCTGCCGATGCTGGGCGTGGACAGCCGCTTCCTGTCTGGCCGCAAGAACGGCCCCTGTCCGATCTGCGGCGGCAAGACCCGCTTCCGCTTCGATGATCTGGAAGGCCGCGGCACCTGGATCTGCAATCACTGCGGGGCCGGGAACGGCATCGACCTCGCCATGAAGGTGCTCGGCATCGACTTCAAGGAACTAGCCGAGCGGATGGCCCCTCTGATTGGCGAGGTTAAGCCTACAGCGCCAAAGAAGGGTCGGGACGAGGCAGACACCCGGAAAAGCCTGGAAGCCCTCTGGCAGGCTTCCAGGCGCGTTGAGCGGGGTGATGCCGTTTCCCGCTACCTCGCGGCTCGGGTTGGCCTCGTGTCCGTGCCTGAATGCCTGCGCACGGTCGAGCGCCTTCGCTATCAGGACGACACGCCGTCGTTTCACCCCGGCATGATCGCGCGGGTAGCGGCGCCGGACGGTAGCGGCGCTCAGATCCATCGCACGTACCTGACGGCGGACGGGCGCAAAGCGGACGTAGAATCTCCGCGCCGCATGATGCCCGGCCCGATCCCTGATGGGGCTGCGGTGCGTCTCTTCCCGCCGGGCGCCGTGCTCGGCATCGCGGAAGGCATCGAGACCGCCTTCGCCGCCGCGTCGCTGTTCGGCGTGCCGGTGTGGGCCTCGCTCAACTCGACCATGCTCGTGAAGTGGGAGCCACCGCCCGGCGTCGAGGAAGTCGTGATTTTCGGCGACGCGGACGAGAAGTTCGCCGGGCAGGCTGCGGCCTATGCGCTGGCGAAGCGCCTGCAACCGCCGGTCTTCACGGGCCGGGTTCGCGTCGAGATCCCCGAAACCCTCGGCTCGGATTGGTGCGACGTGTTCAACGCTGGTCGGAGGGCAGCCGCATGATCTGCCCCAAGTGCAAAGCCGACACGAGGGTCAAGGACAGCCGGCCTCACGCGGACGACCCGACCGTGATCCGGCGCCGGCGCCAGTGTGACGGCTGCGGGCACCGGTTCGAGACACAGGAAGGTACGGTTGACATCGTTGGCACCCGTGCCGCGAAGCGCGCCCGTGCCATCCGGTTTCGATCCCGGCTCGGAACCGAGAAGTATCGGGAAATGAAGGTTGGCTGGCGCCTGCGGAAGGCCGCCGCCGCCGAGGCCGCTGAGACCGGTCAGCCCGTCGCCGAAATCCTGGCCCGCTGGAATGGCGTTGCCGCGCCATCCCGTCCCGCCTCACCCCACCCGTAGCCTTCGGAGGAAAGCCGCCAGTGTTTCACTTCCACAGCCGCTCCCCTGAGCAGCACGCTCGCGACTACTGCCAAGCCATCGGCGTTGATCCGGAGGAAGTCGTCGGCGGGTACGTCGATCATGGCTATGGCCGCGCCGATTGGGTCCGTCAGCCCCGCTGGCGCTGGTATCTCGGCGTCTCCGATGCCGCTCTCGCTCGTCCGATCTGAGGAGGCCACCATGGGCGCGAAGATGTACGGCAGTCGGACGGGTGCCAAGGCCGACAACGACAACCATCAGCGCAAGCCGAACGAGAACGGCGAGATCCCGATCCCGCCCGATGAGCGGCGCGGCGCCCCGATCATCGAGAACGAGCCGGGCAAGGGCTGGTTCTGCATCGTGACCACGCCGCAGGGCGAGTATCACTGCGCTGATGGCTTATCGGAAGCGGGGATCGCCACCTACGTCCCGACCGAAACCCACTGGCAACGCCGTAGGAAGGGCAAGGAAGCCTACCCGACCGAATTGCAGCGCCCACTACTGCGCGGGTACGTCTTCGCCCTCTTGGGGCTTCCTATCGCACGCCAGGGCAATTCCGGGACGACCTATGAGCTGCCCCCGTCGTGGGCGCCGATTTTCGAGCGCGATGCGTGGGGGCAGTCGAAGTTGAAGGTGCTTCACGTTCTCGGACTCAAGGGCAAGCCGGTTCCGATGCCGCTGGAATATCAGAATGCCGAAGGTCAGCGTTGCGGCTTGGCCCCGCTGGCAGAGGAGGAGCGGGCCGGGTGGTTCGATGAGCGGAAGCGCCCGGCGCTGATCTCTGAGCAAGATCGGCTCAAGGCTCAGGCGGAAGCCGACGCACAAGCGGCAGAAGAGATCCGCCGCCGTGCTGCTCTTCCCGTGTGGGCGGGCGACGTTGTGCGGCCAAAGACCGGCGCTATGGCCGGCCATGACTTCACCGCCGAGAACGACAACGACGAGCGGGGCAAAGTCCGCATCTCACGTGAGATGTTCGGACAGACCGTCTACGCAACGATCTCCGTCAGAGAGTTGGAAAACCTGTCGAGACCGGAGGTGAATGGCGCGGCTGCTCTGCGCAGGGCTTGACAAGGCTTCGCGTTTCTCTAACTTCAAGCGCGCGTGAGCCGAAGAGGGTGAAACCCCGCCGACTTCACCGCCGAACCGCAAGGCCGATCTGGCTGTGCGCGTTTGGCGTGGCGGAGGAATTGTCTCTGGCTCGCAGGGCGGACGGCCCGCCATATAGCCGTAGTCGGTTAAGGGTGGCTGCAAAGACCTCGTGAGGGCCTCGCCGCGCAAGCGGTCCGACTAGGGCAGCAGTTTCAGGTAAGCCCGAGGAAACGGTCACTGCGCTTCGACGCACACCCCCTCGGGATAGGTTTGGTGCGGCGACACGGTGAAAGGGCTTCGGCCCTGAGAGCGCACATAGACCCGCGCTCAATCTGCTGGCCGTAGGACGAGGCACCACCGCTGCTCCGGCTCGGATGACACGCCTCGGATCGCAATGCGGGGTTCGGTAGCAGGCCCCGCCCGCATCAATCAGTTTGCCGACGTAGCTCAGACGGCAGAGCACCCGCCTTGTAAGCGGGCGGTCGCTGGTTCGATCCCAGCCCTCGGCTCCAAGTTCACCGCCCAGGCATCGGACAGCGCTTCAAGCCTCGCGCCCCTTTGCACCCTGACGCTGACCGGTCTGGGCGGTGGCGAATTCGATGACGGCGGCACGGAAGGACGTGCTGAGGGACAATGCAGGCGAGCGGGTGCCCGTTCGGCCCAAGGGTACACGGTCAGGTAGGCACAGTGCCGTGTGAAGCTACCCGGCTAAAAGCTGGATGCCAGATCCCTGATAAATCCTGCAAGCGCCACCTCGACAGACTGAGGCGGGCTACAGCCGGTGTCGAGCCCGGCCCGTCATCGAACCCCTCTCGCAGGACGAGCGCCATGCTGACCACGGTTCTCCTGATCCTGCTGATCCTCCTGCTGTTCGGCGGCGGGCAGTTTTACGGCAATGGCGCCTACCGCGGCCCTGGCTTCGGCATCGGCGGCATTCTGCTGCTCGTTCTGATCGTGTTGCTTGTGACGAGGCGTCTGTGAAGGGCGCCGCATTCGCCTTCGCGGCAAACCTCCCCTCGCTCGCGTTCGTCATCGCGGCCGGGCTTATCGCTTGGCATGGTCAGGACGGATGGGGCTGGTTCATCCTCGGAGCCATCCTCACTCACTGCAGTGTTCGCTGGAAGACCGACGACGGCGAGGACGACAAGTGACCGAAGCCGATCGCCGCCTCATCTCCCGCATCGCCAAAGACCACGGCCTCACTGAACAAGCTCTCGCCAAGGCCGTGAGAGAGCAGCCTTCGGCCTTCAAGCCGGGGTGGGTTCGGCGGGGCGGATCTTGCGCTTCTACGGGAACAGCGTAGAACAATTCGGGCCGAAGCGGTGCGTCAACACCGGCTCCGGCCCTAACCCCGAAACCGCGTCAACGGTCATCGTGGCTGCCCCGTCTTCCCCCACACAGACGATCACCGTCAAGATCCGGCTGCGCGACAAGCGCGCTGCGAGCCTGCGTCGTCAGGCGCGGGCGGTGAACGTCGTCTGGAACTACGTCAACGAGGTGCAGAAGAAGGCGGCGCAGGCCCAGCGCAAGTGGCTGACTTGGGTCGATCTCAAGAAGCTGACAGCCGGGTCCAGCAAACTCCTCAACCTCCATTCACACACCATCCAGCAGGTGTGCATTGCTTACGACCGATCACGGTCGGCGCAGAAGAGGCCGTGGCTGCGCTGGCGCGGACGCAAGTCGCTTGGTTGGGTCCCCTTCAGCACCGGCCACGTCCTGTTCGATGGCGAGTGCTTCGTCTTCCACGGGGGTCGCTACGAAGCGATGCACCTGCGCGACGTTCTGAAGCCGGGCATGCGCTTTGGGGCGGGCAGTTTCAATGCCGATGCTAAGGGACACTGGTACATCAATCTGCCAGTTGAAGTGGAGTGCGCCGAGCCGAAGGTTGAGGACGCGGTCGGGATCGATCTCGGCCTGAAGACGCTCGCGACGCTCTCGACGGGCGATAAGATCGAGATGCCCCGCTTCTACCGCGAGAGCGAAGAGGCGCTGGCGAAGGCGCAGCGGGCGCGCAAGACGAAGCGGGCGCGGGCGATCCACGCCAAAGCGCGCAACCGCCGCAAGGATTTCCTGCACAAGGCCAGCAAGGCCCTGTGCGAGAAACACGGGACCATCGTCGTCGGCGATGTGTCTCCGTCGAAACTGGCCAAGACCACGATGGCGAAGTCTGTGTACGACGTCGGGTGGTCAGGCTTCCGAGAAATGCTCCGCTACAAGGCGATTACGCATGGGCGGCGCTACGCGGAAGTCTCCGAGGCTTATAGTTCCCAAGTCTGTTCGTCGTGCGGATCACTTCCGCCGTCGCGGCCGAGAGGTATCGCAGATTTGTCTAAGCGGATGTGGATTTGCGACGATTGCGGCACGGAACACGACCGCGACGTAAACGGCGCAATTAACATTTGCCGTGCTGGACTGAGCACGCTGGTAGCAGGAGCCCCATATGTCGGATGAGGTTCAGAAGCCCCGTCCTTCAGAGCGGGGAGCAGTCACAGAGCAGAAGCGGAAGCCGAAGGGCGATCGGATGGCGGTGGGGGAGTGAGATGAAGGACCCGCGCCCCATGTTCGGCGATCCCATCGGCCCTTGGCGGCCCTGGTTCGCATGGTATCCGGTAGAGTCGTTCGATGGCGTGCGGCTGTGGCTCTGCAAGGTTGGTCGGCGCCGCATCCAGAAGCACGACTATCTCAGCGGCGGCGCTGATTTCTGGTGGCAGTACGCTCCGCTCGGCGACCTTCGGGCCGCTTGCCGTGAGCAGCTTCAGCGAGAAGGTCGGCTTGCATGAACCTCCCTTCCGGCCTCGCCTCCATCTCCGCCCGCATGGATGACGCTCCGAATGTGAGGGGCGCTGTCGCGTTCGGGAGAGCAATGAGCCGAGCTGCCGATTGGCGCGGTCCGCATGTAGGGCCGGTGCCTGTCGCGGAGCCGATCCCCTGTGCCGAGGGTGAGGTGCGGGTTGAGCCGTTCAGATCCATCGTTGACCGTCACGCCTCGCTCATTTGCGGCTCGGCATACAAGGGCAAGGACAGCCGGTGATGGAGATCCTGTTCGGCATCCTCTCCACTGTGGTCTACGTTCTCGGCGTGACCTGCGCTGCCTTCCTCGGCGCGTTCGCTGCCTTCGTCGTTATCCTGTTCGTCGTCTCTGCCTTCAACGGCTTCGTGAAGGGCCGCCCAGCGGCGCGGTTCGGGTCTGCGCCGCTCAACCCGCCAACTGGCGGCTCTTCGGGTAGCAAGCGGTAGCGCCATGCAGACCTGTGAGACTTGCCGCCATTGGGATGCGCAGCCCGGCGAAGCGACCGGAGAGTGCAGCGCCGTTTGCGACTGCGCTGATTTCCATGACCGCATGGCCTTCGCCGCTCAAACTAACTCCGACGAGCGCGCTTACCTCGTCACGGGCGCCGAATTCGGTTGTGTCGCTCACGAGCCCCGCGAGTAGCTTGAACGACCTCGCCCTTGTCTGGGCTCTCATCCTCGCCGCCAACCTTGCAATGGCTGTCACGGCGCAGAGGCTTCCGTAGTCACCTCATGGCACTCAACCCGCAGCAGCAGAGGTTCGTCGAAGAATACCTCGTTGACCTCAACGCGACTCAGGCTGCAATCCGCGCCGGGTACAGTGAGGAGACGGCGGGCTCTCAGGGCGGGCGCCTGTTGAAAAATGTTGAAATTGGAAAGGCAATTGCGGATGCGATGGCCGAGCGCTCCGTCCGCACTCGCGTTACTGCTGACCGGGTGTTGACAGAGCTTGCCCGCATCGGCTTCGGCGATATCCGTAGCGTCGTCGCGTGGCGGGCGAACACCGCCGAAACCGGCAAGGAAGACGAGGACGGCGTTCCTGAAACGCGCGCGTTTAATGAGGTCGAGCTGATCGGCAGCGCGGAAATAGACCACGACGCGGCGGCGGCGGTGGCGGAGATCAGCCAGTCCAAGGACGGCGCGTTGAAGGTGAAGATGCACAATAAGGTTGCTGCCCTACAGGAGATCGGGCGGCATCTCGGGATTGCGCAGAAGGTGGAGCCGGTTGGCCCCGATGGGGCGCCCCCTGTCTTCACCTTTAAGCTGGATCGTCCGGCGCAGTCGTGAGCTTTGAATACGAGCGCCCGTGGCTGGCCGACTACCAGCGTGCGGCTTTGTTCGGCCCCGAGCGGTACGGCATCGTCGAGGGCTCGACCAAGTGCGGGAAGACCGCGCCTTGCCTGATCTGGCTCGCCGAGCAGTGCATGTTCGGGGGCGAGGGGCAAAACCATTGGTGGGTTGCGCCGGTCTACCCGCAGGCTGAGATCGCCTACAAACGGATGAAGCGGGGGCTGCCTCGCGATATCATCAAAACCCACGACACGGACAAGTGGATTGAACTGCCGGGCAGCCGGCGCATGTGGTTTAAGTCGGCAGAGAAGCCCGACAACCTCTACGGCGAGGATGTTTACAGCGCGGTTATCGACGAGGCGAGCCGCTGCCGAGAAGAGAGTTGGTATGCCGTCCGATCAACGTTGACCGCAACACGCGGGCCGGTTCGTGTGATCGGCAACGTGAAGGGGCGACGGAATTGGGCGTTCGCGCTGGCCCGAAAAGCCGAAGCTGGCGCCGAGGGGATGTCGTACAGGCGCATCACGGCGTTCGACGCGATCCAAGCCGGCATCCTCAGCCAAGAGGAAATTGAGCAGGCCCGCGCTGATCTGCCTGAGGCGGTGTTCCGCGAACTCTACCTCGCAGAGCCGTCGGATGATGGTGGCAACCCTTTCGGCATGGCGGCGATCGGCTCCTGTGTCGGCCCGCTATCGTCGGGCAAGCCAACGTCGTGGGGATGGGACCTCGCCAAGTCGGTCGATTGGACCGTCGGGATCGCCCTAGACGAAGAGGGGCGTGTTTGTCGGTTTGAGCGGTTCCAGAAGCCTTGGGACGCCACGATGGACCGCATCGCTGAAGTGACGGGTTCGGTGCCCGCTTTGGTGGACAGCACCGGGGTCGGTGACCCGATTTTGGAGATGCTCCAGAAGCGTTCCGGTTCGCGCTTCGAGGGCTTCAAGTTCACGAGCGAGTCAAAGCAACGTGTGATGGAAGGCCTGGCGGTTGCGATCCAGAAGCAGGAGATCGCCTTCCCCGACGGGCCCATTCGATCCGAGCTTGAGAATTTCGAATACGCTTACACGCGGACTGGCGTTCGCTACGAGGCGCCGGACGGATTCCATGATGATTGCGTTTGCGCGCTCGCCCTTGCGGTCAGTCAGAAGGCGCACGCTAAGGCGCCGCTGAGAGTGAGCGCTGAGGCCGTCAGGAGAACCGCAATGCTTACTCCGCGACGGGTCAGTTTTCATCTCTGATGGCAACCTCACGTCAGCGTCGGGCTCAGGCCCGGCCACCCGAACACAAGGAGCAGTCGAAGCGACCCGCGGTTCATCCGATGGCGCTGCTCAAGTCGCGACAGAAGCTCAAGGAGCCCGGTCCAAGCCCGTTCGATAGCGGGCGGCTCACCAAGCTGTTCCCGCCAGGTGTCGAGGCCTCGGGCAGTGGCATCGCGCAGGACAATGCCCTGACGCAGGCCATGGGATGGGCTGCGGCCTCGTACGGCGACTACGCCCTCGATGAGGGCATCGCCTTCCTCGGCTACCCCTATCTCGCCTCGCTTGCCCAGCGCGCCGAGTTCCGCAAGATCGTGGACGTCGTCGCCACCGAGATGACCCGCAAGTGGGTCCGGATCACGGCTTGGGGCGAGGACGACAAGACGGACCGCATCAAGGCCATTGAGGACGCACTAGAGCGTCTGCGGGCGCGCGACGTGTTCCGCAAGGCAGCCGAGCACGATGGGTTCTTCGGTCGGTCACACATCTTCGTCTCACTGAAGGGCGACGACGTCGTCAACGAGCGGCAGTCGTCGATCGGCGATGGTCGGGATGCGACGGCTCTCGGCAAGGTGGGGCGGGGGGGGCTCGTCGGGCTTGTGAACGTCGAGCCGTACTGGATCGCCGCCAACCCGATCGGCTTCAACACCACCAACCCGCTGGCCCCGGATTTCTACCGGCCCGGCAATTGGAGCGTCCTCGGCGAGCAGGTTCATGCGTCTCGCCTCCTGACTTTCATCGGGCGCCCCGTCCCCGACGTGCTCAAGCCCTCCTACGCCTTCGGCGGGCTCAGCATGACGCAGATGGCCAAGCCGTACGTCGATAACTGGCTGAAGACGCGGGAGAGTGTATCCGACCTGATCTCGTCGTTCGCGGTCATGGGCGTGAAGAAGATGAACTTCGCCGACGCCCTGGCGAACGGTGAGGTCGAGGATCTGTTCAACCGGATCGAGGTGTTCAATAATCTGCGGGACAACCGGGGCTTCATGGCCCTGAACGGCGAGGAAGAGTTCTTCTGCGTCGCTACCCCGCTCGGCACGCTCGACAAACTGCAAGCCCAAGCCCAAGAGCAGATGGCGTCGATCTGCGGCATCCCGCTCGTTAAGCTCCTCGGCGTGCAGCCGGCGGGCTTGAATGCCTCCTCGGACGGCGAGATCCGCGTCTTCTACGACTACATCCACGCGTACCAAGAGCGCCTGTTCGCCCCAGCCCTCAAGAAGCTCCTCGGCTTCGTCATGCTGTCCGAGTTCGGCGAGATCGACGAGGCCATCGGCTTCGAGTTCGAGCCGCTGTGGCAGATGTCGGAGTTGGAGCGAGCAGACGTTGCCCTGAAGCGGGCGCAGGCAGTGATGACCGCCGAAGCGGCGCTCGCGCCGGCCACCGTGCTGCGCGAGCTGCGAGAGATGTCGGAGCCAACCGGCGTGTTCGGCCAGATCACCGACGAGGACATCGAGGAGGCTGAGGCCATCGCGCCGATGCCCGAGACGGACCCGAATGCAGCCGAGCCGCTACCGGATCGACCCGAGGACGTGCCCGTCCTGCCTCAGGCCGCAGAATAACCTGCTTGCTCAAGACAGGGCAGGGCAGTCGGCGCGCTCGGCGCACATCCGGGCGAGGAAGATCGAAAGGGAATACACTCGGCGGCTTCGCTCCGTCGCTGGTCAAGTCACCGATCTGATCCGCGGTTTCGACCTCGAAGACCTGACGATCACCCCGGTGATCCGATCCGCCTTGGATCGGTACGCGAGCACAGTTCGCCCGTGGGCCGAGTCCGTGGGGCGGCTGATGGTGACGGAGGTTGCTCGCCGCGACGAGCGGTCATGGTTCGCACAGGCAGATCGCATGGGTCGTGCCCTGCGGGACGAGATCGCCAGCGCCCCCCTCGGTGAGGTGATGCGAGAGAGGCAAGCCGAGCAGGTCCGGCTCATCACCAGCCTGCCGACCGAAGCGGCGCAGCGTGTCGGCGAGATGACCCGCGAGGGCATCGCCGAAGGGTGGCGGGCCAGTCAGATCGCCGCCGAGGTCATGAAGACCGGCGAGGTGACAAAAAGCCGGGCTGACCTGATCGCGCGTACCGAAGTCGGGCGCACCTCGACGCTTCTAACCCAAGCCCGAGCCGAGCACGTCGGCAGCGAGGGCTACAAGTGGATTACGGCAGGCGATAGCGACGTCCGCGCCTCGCACAAGGCGATGAACGGCAAGTTCGTGCGGTGGGATAGCCCGCCGACGCTCGACGGCCTCACGGGGCACGCTGGGGCGCTTCCGAACTGCCGATGTTTTTGTGAGCCAGTGATCCCGGACTAGGCGTTTGAGCATAACTGTACTACAAATGCGGAATGACTGAACATTACGCATCTAACGTCCGCCATGGACATTGCTCATTCGGCCGTCGCACTCCAGAGGCGACCGCTTGGCAGAATATGAAGGCACGCTGCCATAATCCACGGAACCCCCGGTACGCCGACTATGGCGGCCGAGGCATTACGGTGTGCGAGCGCTGGCGCAACTCGTTTGGGGCTTTCTACGAGGACGTAGGCCCACGGCCGAGCCACAGGCACCAAATCGACAGGATTAGAAACGAGGTGGGTTACGAGCCGGGCAATTGTGAGTGGCGGCTTCCCACGGAAAACATGACGAACCGCCGAAACACACAGTTCGTTGTGGTTGATGGTGAGGAAGTGCCGCTTGCTACCATTGCCCATCTGTGCGGCATCCCCGCCAACACTCTTCGAGCGCGCATTCTCTCCGGTTGGACCCTAGAGCGCGCAACATCTCAGCCGCCTCGCTCGAAGATGCCGAACGGGGCAGGCAGGGCTCGCGATAGGCGAACGTAAGTTCGCGAGTGGGCCATCAGAGCGAAGGAAATCTGCAATGGCCCACGTCGATAGCGCCTCGGACGATCGCACCGCGAACAATGCCGTTCGGCATCAGTACCGCGTCCTGAGCGATGCCGAAAAGGAGCAGATGGTCCGTCTGAAGGACCTTGGCGCCGCGTTCATTGCCGAATGCCAGAAGGCCGGCAGCAGCCGTGAAATCAGCCTCGCGATTACCAATGCCGAGCAGGCGGTGATGTGGGCAGTGAAGCACGTCACCCGCTGATTACCGAGCCTGTCATCCCTGATTGATTTGTGATGACAAAGAAAAGCGAACAGACCCGCATCGCCTTTGACCGCGCTTCCGCCCGCCTATTCGACGCGGACGGCCACCTTCACGTCAAACGAACCCCGATCAGCAAGGCCAACGTCTGCGAGTATTGGGGGCATGAAATCCCCGACTGGCAGGGTCTCGGGCTCGACGGCGAGCGCCGCTACAAGCTGCTGCGCGATCCCGATGAACTCGCGAAGGCCGCCGAGACCTTCAACAACAAGCCGCTGCTGTTCGACCACAACCCGGTCAGCGCAGACGAGCATGACCACGTCCGCACGGTCGGCGCGGTCAGCAATCCCGAATTCGAGTTCCCGTACCTCTACGCTGATCTCGCGTGCTGGGCCGGGCCTGCCATCCGAACCATTGAGGACGGGTCGCAAAAGGAACTGTCGAGTGCCTACCGGTACACGGCGGACATGACGCCCGGCGAGTTTCTGGGGGTCGAATACGACGGCGTCATGCGCGGGATCTCCGCCAATCACGTCGCTCTGGTGAGGAAGGGCCGCGCCGGGCCTGATGTTGTCGTCGGCGACTCCATGGAGAACCTTGTTATGGCGAAGCACGCTCTGTCGCCGGCCGCCGCCCAGCTTCAGGGCGCGCTGACCGTATACCTCCGCACGAAGCTGGCTCAGGACGCCAGCGTCGATCTCGGCCCGATCGTCTCGGGCGTCGAGAAGAAGAACTTCAAGGCCATGATCCCGGCGATCACGCTCGGCGTCATCCGTGGCGCCAAGGGCAAGCTGGCTCAGGACGCCGAACTCGAAGACGTCGCCGAGGTCATCGAGGCGCTGGCGCCCATCATCGAGCAGATGGAAGAGCCGGCCGTGAAGGTCGAGGAGACCGCTTCCGACGACACCGACGCCGATCTGCGCGCGATGCTCAAGGCCAAGGGCTGTTCCGACGAGGAGATCGACCGCATCTGCGCCAAGACCGTCGCCGCCGCCGTCGATGAGAAGAACGACGAGGACGAGAAGAAGGCCATGGACGCAGCGATCAAGCGCGCCGTGACCGAGGCGACCAAAGGCATGGTCTCGAAGACCGCCATGGACGCCGCCATCACGCAGGCCCGCACCGAGACGGCGGCGCACATCAACGCGATCGAGGACGCCCGTCGCACGGTTCGCCCGTGGGTCGGTGACCTCGCCATGTCGTTCGACAGCGCCGAGGGCGTGCTGCGTACTACTCTCAAGATGCTCGGCAAGAATGCCGACGGCAAGCACGCGGATGCCCTGATGGACATCCTGGAGAGCTGCCCGAAGGCCAGCGACAAGCCCGCCGCCCCCGTCCGCGTGGCTCAGGACGCCGCTTCGGCCAAGTCCTTCGCTGACCGCTTCCCCGGTGCTGCTCGCATCGGCTTCGCCGCCTGATCGGCTGCCAGCAACGGAGAACCTGACATGACCTTCCCGACCTCGGTTTCCTACGCTCCCGCGCCCGCCGTCGAGGGCGACTTCTGCGACGCCAATCCGCGTTCGACCGTGAACGCCGGCCCCGGCGGCCTCGTCGCTGGCACGAACGGCGTCACCGTCGGCCGTTTCGCGTGGGCGACGTCGCCGAATGACGCCAACGGTGCCCCGGCAGTGGTGAGCAACACCGGCACGGGCGCCCCGACCGGCTTCCTGCACCGCGAGATGCAGGGGATCATCACGACCTTCCTGGCCGAGACCTCTAATGTCGTCCCGTCGGGCTTCCCGATCACGCTGTTCAAGTCGGGCGGCTTCTGGGTGCTCAACCGCGGCTCGGCTGCGGCCACCATCGGCATGAAGGCCTTCGCCAACAACACCGACGGCACCGTCACCTTCGCGGCGGCTGGCGCTACCGTGGCTGACTCCACCGAGACTAAGTTCATCTGCATGTCCCCCGGCGCGCAGAACACCCTCATCAAGATCTCCTCCCAGCCGAACGGCTGACAGATCGGCTAGAACGGAGAACCCTCACATGAATGCGACCGAAGCCCGTTCGCAGTTTCTCGCGGACAAGGACTACCTGGCGGACCGCGGCATCGTCCTTGACGGCGTGGCCAGCTACGCCACGGCGGACATGAAGCGCGACTACACCATCGCGCTCGACGGCCTGCCGCCCGGTCTCACCGTGGCCAACGCCGGCATCCCCGCGATGCTGACCACCACCATTGATCCGGAGGTGATCCGGGTGCGCTTCGTCCCGAACAAGGCCGCCGAAATCCTCGGCGAGCAGAAGAAGGGCGACTGGCTTCAGGACACCATCGCGTTCGGCGTGATCGAGCACACCGGCGAAGTGTCGAGCTACGGCGACTACGCCAACAACGGCATGGTCGGCGTGAACGCCAACTGGCCGCAGCGCCAGAACTACCTCTATCAGACCATCTCCGAGTACGGAGAGCGTGAGGTCGGTCGCGCGGGCCTCGCCGGCATCAACCTCGTGTCCGAGCGTGACGCGGCTGCGGCCAACGTCATGGGTCGGTTCGAGAACGCCGCCTACCTGTTCGGCATCCAGGGCCTTCAGAACTACGGCCTGACGAACGATCCGGTGCTGCCAGCGACCCTGACCCCCTCGACCAAGGCGGCGGGCGGCACGACGTGGCAGACCACGGGCGGCGCTCCGAACGCGACCGCCAACGAGGTCTACAACGACGTCCTCGCGCTGTTCACGCAGCTCGTCGCTCAGACCGGCGGCCTTGTCGAGTCCACCGATCGGCTCGTGCTGGTGCTGCCGCCCGGCGCCGCCGTCGCGCTCGGCTTCATCAACCAGTTCAACCTGAAGGTTCGGGAGGCTCTGAAGGAGGAGTTCCCGAACATGCGCATCGTGACTGCCGTGCAGTACGGCAAGCAGAGCGCATCGAACCCGCAGGGCGTCGCCGCCGGCAACTTCATGCAGCTCATCGCCGAGACCATCGACGGCCAAAACACCGGCTTCGCCGCGTTCTCCGAGAAGATGCGGCAGCACAACCTCGTCACCGAGATGTCGAGCTACAAGAAGAAGTGGTCCGGCGGCGTGTGGGGCGCGGTGATCCGCTTCCCCTACGCAGTCGCGTCCATGACGGGCATCTGACATGGCGGCGCCTCAGGTTCACCAGGGCGCCCGCCAGGGCGTGCCGCCGGCCAACACCGTCACCGAGGCCCGCGACGTGGTCACGGTGGCGTGCAAGCTGCCCAGCGGCTTCATCATGCGCGAATTCACCGAGCGCACCGAGATCGAACAGGTCATGGGCGGCGGCACGCGCGAGATCGTCGTGCATCGCGAAACCGGCAAACAGGTCGTCATCAAGGGTGCCGCCTATCGTATCGGCGACACCCCGCCGATCCTCATCAACGGCTATCGCTTCACGCCCGACGTGCCGAAGTCCCTGTGGGACAACTGGTATGCGGCGAACAAGAACAGCGATCTCGTCAGGAACCATCTCGTCTACGCCAACGCCGAGCGCGACTCCGTGAAGGCGTGGAGCCGAGACCATGAGAGCGCCCAAACCGGCTTCGAGGGCATCGACCCGGAGAAGCCCGGCCAGCGCGTCCGCGGCGTCGAGCGCGCCGAGAAGCCCAAGTAAGGAGGCCATCATGGCAAGCACGATCAAGGTGGGCTGCCGCCTGCCTCAGGGCATCCGCCTGCGCGTTTTTGAGCCGGGCAAGGATGCGTTCGGCGAGAACGTTCTGAACGAGATCGGCGAGGTTGCGCTTGCGGGATCTGGCCGGCACGTCGCCGCGCCCGGCGGCCTCGACGGCAAGGACGACGATGGCGTGGCCTTCACTGATGCCGACGCCGATCTGTGGGCCAAGTGGTTCAAGCAGAACGAGAAGAGCGACCTCATCACCTCCGGCGCCGTGTTCGAGAAGGGCAAGCAGCCCAAGGACGATCCGGCCGCGGAGAACGAGGCTGCGGCGCAGGCATCCACGCAGTCGCAGGCTAAGCGCCGGTCCTGATCCAATGCTGGTGACGCGCGCCGATTTTGAGGCTGCCTTCCCAGAGTTTCGGGATAGCACCAAGTTCCCCGATGCGTCGGTGGATCTCTGGCTCAACGACGGCGAGACGGTGCTGTCGGAGGCTTCGTTCGGCACGCGCCGCAAGCTGGCAATCATGCTCTACGCCGCGCACAATCTCATGCTCGGTCAGGTGACGGCCTCGGGGGCTGTGGGCGCTTCGTTCGCCCCCACGGCATCCAAGACGGTCGGCCCCGTCTCGAAGAGCTATGACACGGGCCTGACCGCGTACCAGAACGCAGGGGTTTGGAACGCGACGCCTTATGGTCAGCGGTTCTGGGCGATGATCCGCGGTCTGACCGCAGGGCCGTTCTACCGCCCGAGTGTCAAGGCGTTCACGGTTCCTCGCTTTGGAACGCGTGGCTTCATCCAGTGAGCGTCACCGTCACTCGTGATCGGACCGCAGCCGTTCTCGCCGCGATCCGCGAACTCACCTCTAAGGAAGTCCTGATCGGCATCCCGGCTGAGGGTGCGGATCGCACGCCAGACACGGATGAGCCGAACCCGCCGAACAACGCGGTGATCGGCTACCGGATGGAGTTCGGCGCCCCCGAGGACAACCTGCCGCCGCGTCCGCATCTCCTGCCTGCTGTGGAGGAGATCGAGGGCAAGGCGGTAGAGCGGCTTCGCAAGGCGGGCGAGCAAGCCCTGTCGGGCAAGCCTGAGGAAGCCGAGAAGGCGCTACACGCGGTGGGGCTGATGGGCCAGAACGCGGTGCGGGCTCGCATCACGAACGGCCCCTTCGCCCCGCTGTCGCCGGTCACGATCAAGCGCCGTAGAGCCAAGGGCCGAACCGGCGAGAAGCCGCTGCTCGACACTGGGCAGTACCGCCGCGCGCATACCTACGTTGTGGTTCCGAAGGGCAAGCGCTGATGGGCCATGCCCTCCTCGACGTCACCGACGTCCTCGACGACCCCGATTTCCTCGACACGACGCTCGTGCTGACCCGCAAGGTTGTCGCGCAACAGTCTGATGGCCTCGCCCTCGGTAAAGGCGGCCAAATCACGTTCTCTGGCGTGGTTGTGCCGGACGGCGGTCAGGAATTGATCCAGACGGCTGAGGGCAACCAGGTCCAGGGCGACATCACGATCTTCACCCGAACCGCCCTGACGGCGGGCGACGCCGATTACGACGCCGACGTCGTGCTCTGGAACGGCGCTGCCTACCGCGTGGTCGCGACGAAACCCTGGCTGTTCGGACAGACCTACACGCAAGCCATTTGCGCCCTGACAGACCTGAACCCCAAGCGACCGGGGACGAGCGCGCCCGATGCCGGTTACCTCTAACACCAGCGCAACGGGCGGTTTTCTCGCCCCCCTCACAGCAGCGCCCGACGATGATCTCGACCTCGACCTGTTCATGCAGGCGCTGATTGTCGGCCTCACTGGACTTAAGGGCGAGAACGTTCGCCCCCGCTATGTGACGCTCGACGATGAGAGGACCACGCCTCGCAATCCGGACCAGAGAGACAACTGGGCTGCGGTCGGGGTCATGTCGGTAGAGGCCGACGGCCAGCCTGCCACGATCCACGACGGGGCAGGCGATGGCATATCAATCCAGATCCAGCACATGACGCTCGACGTGCTGGCGAGCTTCTATGGCCCCCGCAGCTCGGCTCTAGCCGAACTCGTGCGGAGCGGACTTTACGTTGCGCAGAACCGCGAGACTCTGTTCCGCGCCAATATGGGGTTGATCGACGTCGGCACCGGTCGGCGCGTCCCTGAGATCGTCAATACCAGTCCGCGCCGCCGCGTGGACCTCGGCTTCCGCTTAAGACGCCGCGTTGAGCGCACCTACGCCGTTCGCAACCTGCTCGAACTCGACGGCACCCTCATCGGGAGGGGCGGCAGCCAAGACGGCGCCGTCACCAACCAGCAACCACTCAAGACGCCGAGAGGCTGATACATGGCCAAGGGATTGGACGTCTCAGGCGTCGTTCGCGTTTCCGTCACGCTCCAGCCGATCGCGGCGCAGGAGCGCAACTTCGGCACCGGCATCATCGTCGGCTCGTCGAATGTCATCGACGTCACGGAGCGCAAGCGCCTCTACACCTCGGCAGAGGCCATCGCGACCGACTTCGGCGTCAACAGCCCGGAAGCCAAGGCCGCGACGCTTTACTTCAGCCAAGAGCCGCAGCCCGAGATCGTCTATGTCGGCCGCTGGGCTCAGGCAGCCACCGCGGGCCTGCTGCGGGGCGCAACCCTGAGCCCGTCGCAGCGAGCACTCGGCAACTTCACCGCCGTCACCAACGGCTCGATGAAGATCAGCGTTGATGGCACGGAGCGCACGCTAACCGGCCTAAACTTCTCGGCGGCTCTCAACCTCAACGGTGTCGCCCAGATCGTGCAGGACGCGCTGTCGGCGGTCTCGACGGGCGCCACGGTGAAGTGGGACAGCGTGCTCGGCCGTTTCACGGTGGCATCTGGCACGACCGGAACCGAGTCCTCGGTATCCTACGCCACGAGCCATACCACCGGTACTGATGTCTCTGGCCTGCTGCACCTGACGGCAGCCGACGCTTCTGCGCCTGTCCTCGGTGTGGCGCCCGAAAGTCTGCCGGCGTGCATCAGCCTGTTCGCGGACATGGACAGCCGCGACTACGCTTACCTGCTTGCGGTCAACACCCTGCCGGATGACGCGACCTACCTCGCCACGGCTGCCGTAGTGGAGGGGCTCGGCCAGAGCCACCTGTTCGGCATCACGATCCAGAATGCGAACGTGCTCGACCCAACCACGAGTGCGGACCTCGGTAGCCAGTTGAAGGACTCCGGCTTCAAGCGGACCTTCTGGCAGTACTCCGCCACGAACCCCTTCGCGCATGTCTCGTACTTCGGACGTGCGGCGACCGTCGATTTCGAGGGCGCCGACACGACCATCACGATGATGTTCAAGAAGGAGCCGGGCGTGATCGCCGAGACGATCACCGAGAGCCAGGCCGCAACCCTGAAGGCCAAGAACGGCAACGTGTTCGTCAATTACAACAACGACACCGCCATCCTCCAGAATGGTGTGATGTCAAACGGCTATTACTTTGACGAGGTTCACAACCTCGATTGGCTCCAGAATACGATCCAAACCGCCGTCTACAACCTGCTCTACACGCGTACGACGAAGGTGCCGCAGACCGACGCCGGCATGGAGATGATCAAGGCTGTCATCAAGTCGCGCTGCTACCAAGCCGTGACGAACGGCATGCTCGCCCCCGGCGTCTGGACCGGACCGAAGATCGGCTCGCTCAACACGGGCGACGTGCTGGAGAACGGCTTCTTCGTCTACGCCCCGCCGATCGCCACGCAGTCGGAGGCCGACCGCGCCGCGCGCAAGACCGTCCCCTTCCAAGTCGCCGTGAAGCTCGCGGGCGCTGTCCACGCGGTCATCATCAGCATCACCGCTAACCGCTAATCGAGGGTCCGCGATGCCCACCTACTCCTTCCAAGACGTCGTGGCCACGATCACCGGCCCCGGCGGAACCATCAACCTCTCCGACGAGTCCGTGGCCGATGAGGGCATCTCCATCGAGATGATCGACGACAAGACGTCGATGACGACCGGTGCCGGCCGCGGGGCGATGCACAACCTGCACGCCTCGAACGCCGGCCGGGTGCGGGTGCGCCTGCTCAAGACCAGCCCCGCCAACGCCGCGCTGATGGCCATGATGAACTTCCAGAGCACGTCGAGCGCCTACACGGGGCAGAACGTCATCACGATGTCGAACCCGGCTTGGGGTGACGATCACTCCTGCCGACAGTGTGCCTTCGTGAAGCGCCCCGACAACGTCAACGGCAAGGACGGTGGGATGATGGAATGGACGTTCAACTCGGCCGACGTGAGCACGCAGCTCGGCATCGGCATGATCGTCACGGGCGCGTGAGGCGGCGATGAACGAGTTCGAGGTTGACGGGCACACCTACCGCTCGAAGAAGATGAACGCCCGCACGCAGTTCCACGTGATGCGGCGCATGGCTCCTATCCTGGCGCCTCTCCAGTCCGTCGCTACGGGTGATCTGAACGGCACGCTGGTGCCGCTCGCGCAGGCCATCGGCAGTTTGTCGGACGACGCTTCCGACTACATCCTCGACCGCTGCCTTGAGGTGGTCGAGCGCAAGCAGGGCGAAGCCGGTTGGGCGAAGGTGAAGCTCGACGGCGGGCGCAACATGTTCGACGACATCGACCTGATGGCGCTTCTCCAGATCGCAGCCAACGTGCTTCGAGACAACTACGCCGCGCTTTTTCAAAAGGGCCTCGCCCTTCAATCGAACGGCGGGGCCAGTCTCTAGACGTCGATCTTTTGTCGATGCCGGACGAAGAGCAGTTCTATATGGGCCCGATCGAACTTGGCTATTATAGCTACATCGATCTGCTCGAAGGCCCGCTGCAAATCGAACACCTCGTGGAAATAAACGAGGCAATGTCATACTCAGCCGAGAACCGACGTCGCATCCAAGAGGCCCAGCGTCCGAATGGCTGATGACGTATTAAAATCCTTCGTAGTATCCCTCGGGTGGAAAGTCGATCGGGAGGGCGAGCGCCGCGTTTCCGAGGCGATTGGCAGCGTCACGAAGCAGGCCGCGCTTCTGGCGACTGCACTCGGCGCCGCCGCCCTGGCCGCAACGGCAGCGGTTGCCAAGATCGCTGCGCAGTTCGACAATCTCTATTTCGTGAGCCAGCGGACCGGCGCGACGGTCCAGAACATCAAGGGGCTCGCTTACGCTTTCGGCCAAGTCGGCGGCTCGGGCGCTGGTGCGGTCTCGGCGATCGAATCGTTCTCGCGGTCCATGCGGACCAACCCCGGCATCCGCCAGTTCGTGCGGGATCTGGGCGTTGCCACGGAGGCAGGAGGCAAGACCCGTGACAGCGTCGATGTCCTGACCGACGCCATCGACGCGATCCAGAAGAAGCACCCCTACTACGTCGGGGCGCAGATGGCCGCATTGCTCGGGATCGACGAGCAGACCTTCAACACGCTCTCGTCCTACCGGAAGGAGATCAAGGAATTCCGCGCCGAGTACGAGCGAACGGCGCGAACGGTCGGACTGAACAACGATGCGGCTGCTGCCTCGTCGAACAAGTTCATGACGGCGCTGCGCGGCTTGCAGGCATCCGCGCAGGCGGTCGCCGAGAAGATCCTGACTGATCTGTCCCCGGTGCTGACGAAGTTCCTTGAGGACATCCGGTCTTGGATTGAGAAGAACCCGGAGACGATTACGAAAGCCATTGAGGCGATCATCGCGGCAGCCATCGCGCTCGTCACGGCCTTCACAGACATCGTTAAGGCGCTCACGCCGGTCGCGCAGGGCTTCCAGTCTATGGCCGAACACCTGACCGGCAAGGAAGGGCTGCAAGCCGCGATGGAGGCTTTCGCGGTCTTCCTCGTCGGCTCGTGGCTGGTTCGCATCCTCGGCGCCTTCGGCAAGGTAAAGCTCGGATGGATCGCGCTCCTCGCCGGCATCGGCATGGACGTCTACAAGAACAGCACGGCAGAGGGGCGCGCGGACACGATCCGCGAGGGCGAGGAAGCGATCAATCGAGAGCAGGGGGCT
Organism: Methylorubrum rhodesianum; assembly: GCF_014199985.1. Classification (GTDB taxonomy): domain Bacteria; phylum Pseudomonadota; class Alphaproteobacteria; order Rhizobiales; family Beijerinckiaceae; genus Methylobacterium; species Methylobacterium rhodesianum. Next base: position 43,121 of record NZ_JACHOS010000005.1, read on the forward strand.
TCTCGGGGTGGGTTCGTCGGAGGATTGCGAGACGCGTGGCGTCGCCGCCCGACATGGCTCGGCGGGTCTCCCGAGAAGACCAGCCTGAACGCGGAGACCGGCATTGCGCGCCGTGCTCGGCGCGCAGCAGAAGCCGATAAGACGAACTACAACTTCACGGGCGATAACGCGGCTGCCCTCAAGCAAGCCGCGAAAGAACTTGGCACATCACCGGAAGATCTGGCCACCGTCATCAGCTATGAAACGGGCGGTCGCTTCAGTCCGAGCATCTATGGCGGCAAGGGCGGGCGGTACATGGGGCTGATCCAGTTCGGCCCTTCCGAGCGGGCGCAGTTTGGCGCTAACGATAAGCAGACGTTCAAAGAGCAGTTGCCGGCCGTCGTTCGCTACCTCAAGACCCGCGGCTTCAAGCCCGGCATGGGCCTGCTGGACCTCTACAGCACCATCAACGCCGGCACGCCTGGCCGCTACAACGCCAGCGACGGCAACGGCACAGTGCGCAGCCACGTTGAGAACATGCGCCGGACGCATGGGGCTCGGGCTCGCAGGTTCTTGGAGAGTGGGGCGCAGCCGGAGTTGACTGCTCCTCCGCCGAAGGCCCCGGCTTTCCCCCGCATGAACATGAGCCCTGGCGGTTTCGATGTGAACGCGCTGACCGGTGCTCCACCAATGGGAGCGAACACAAACAACCTCTCGACCAACAACGTGAAGCTGGAGCACAAGACCGAGATCCGAGTGGATGGCACGGGCGATCCCGCGTCGGTCGCAAACCGTGTTGAGCGTGCTCAGACCCGCGTTGCTGACCTGAGCCTGCGCAACGCGCAGACCGCGATCAGGTAGCTACTGCCAGACGTAACCGTTCGGGTTGGTCGGGTCGCGATGCAGGGTGTAGCCCGCGTCGCGGAGCTTGCGCCAATAAGTGTCGCGCTCTCGGCAAGCCCTGCGGGTCTCAGGCGCCCGCTCTGGCCCGCTCTGACAGGCAGCATGGGCGATGTCGAAGCGAGACATCAATTCAGGGAAGATGGTGCGTGCCTCGGCGGCCGAAGCCGCAAGGACCATGGCAACGGTAATGGCAAGGGCGCTGCGCTTCATGAGGTCAGTACCGGAATTTGGTGGTTGCCTGCCGGCGCTGGACGTCATTGAGATCCGTGTGCAGGGTGACGCAGCCTGAGACCGCAGCGTATCGGCGAGGCTCAGACGTATCGGCGTAGGCCGCGCACTTGACTTTCTGCGCAGGAGAAAGGTTGGGCCAGAGCATCCGCGCGAGGTCATAATCCCGCTGCTCGGCGTCAACGCAGATGCCAGGATTGCCTCTGAAGTTGTGGCGGCAGCGCGCCTCGGCGTCGTAGATTGGGAAGCCGTCCTGATCGCGCGACGCCTGAGCCCAAGCGGAGCATGGAACGAGGGCTAGGAGAGTGAGGGCGGCGAGCAAGCGCATTGGTCGAACCTAACCGCTGCAAACGCCTTGTCGAGTCCGCCTGTTCCTCCTACCGTGGGACGGTGCCCCGCTCGCCACCGCCCACACCGCGCATGACCCTCGCCGAGATGGTTGAGGATCTGCGTGCTGATGCTGAGGATTTGGCCTCCGACCTCGACGGGGTGCCGGCCGAAGAAACAGCCTCGGGGCAGGCGGCGCAGGCTTTGGAAGAGTTCGGCGACGCCTTGGCACGCATCCGTGACGGAGCGCCTAACCCTCAAGACGTTGCCCGGATCGCTCTGGCCTTGTCCGAGCCGCTGAAGCCGATCGGCAACGCGGACGACGCCGTGCGAGAGCTGCTGAAGCCACGAAGAGAATGACGGCTCGGTAGGAGGGCCGCTGACGCATGGCCCTTCTCGGCGAACTCACCTACGCGCTGATCTCGACCTCCTCGCGGTCCATCGGCGGCATCATCCCCGATGTCGTGATTGAGGAGACCCACCGCGACAGCCTCATCATCACGCAGCACCCTGTGGAGAAGGGGGCGGCGATCACGGATCACGCCTTCCTGCGTCCCGCCGAAGTTGAGATGCGGTGTGGGTTCTCCAACTCATCGCACGGCGACGCGGGCTACGCGCGGCAGGTTTACGACGCTCTGAGGCGCCTCCAAGCCTCTCGGCAGCCGTTCAGCGTCTACACGGGCAAGCGCGCCTATCGGGACATGCTGATCGCGGACCTCGGCGTGACGACGGAGGCGAGGACAGAGAACGTACTGGCGGTCGCGGTGCGGCTTCAGCAAATCATCATCGTCTCCACAAAGACGACGGGTACGGGCACCAACACCGCCGGAGCCGGCGCCTCGCAAACCAACCCGGCATCGACCGGTGGAGTGCAGAACAAGGGCGAGCAACAGGGCGTCGGCGTCGGCAGTCAAGAATTCATCGGCGCCGCCCAGCCGAACTTCAACCCGAACAATCCAAGCTTTTCTCCAGGTGGCTTCGGTACAGACGGAAATGGTTCGTTCGGCCTGAGCCCTAACCAATTCGGCTTGGACGGCATCAGTTCGGGCGGGCCGCTTGAGGTGACGTTGCCTGAACAGAGTGTGGTGGGAAGCAGCCCTTCGGTAGGCGGCGAGGGCGTCTACGCGGACCCCTATAATGTCTTCGGATCTTGATCTGTGGCGATTGTCGAAATTCCGCTGACGCCTGAGGCGCAGTCATTTTCCATCACGCTCGGTGGTGTGTCTTACCGGATGCGCTTGATGTTCAACGATGCCGACGAGGGCGGCTGGACGCTAGACATCGGCAAGGGTGACGGGGCGATCCTCTTGGCCGGCATCCCGCTTATCCCTGGCGTTAATCTGCTTGCGCAATACGCGCACATGGAATGGCCTGGCGCTCTCGTGGTGACGACGGATCGGGATACCGGCGAGGCTCCTACCTTTGACGGCCTCGGCGTCACCTCGCACCTCTATTTCGTGGCGACCTGACGGGCGATGGGACAGCAATACGCTCGAAACTGGAAGGCCAGTTTCACGGTCGGAGGCAAGGCGCTTGATCCGAGTAGCCTTCGCATGCGGTTTGCGACGCAGCAGAAAGACAGCTCGACGCCGCACGTCCTGAACTTGTTCATCACGAACCCGAGCCGGACGACCATCGAGGCGATCCGCGAGGAGTACAAGAAGGTCGAGATCAGCGCCGGCTACGATCAGGACATCGGCACCATCTTCTCCGGCGAGATCATCCAAGTGCGGTCCGGTCGGGAGAACGTCGTGGACACCTACGTCCACATCCTCGCCACCGGCTCGGAGCGCCCCCGCAACTTCGCGGTGGTCAACAAGGCGCTTGCTGCGGGCCACACCTTCCGGGATCGGGTTGATGTCGCCGCTAAGGCGCTTCAGGAGTACGGCGTCAGCGTCGGACACATCGACGACCTCGGCAACAAGAAATTCCCGCGCAACTTCATCTGCTTCGGCATGGCGAAAGACTTGCTGCGAGAGGTCTGCGAGGCGACCGGCGCCTCGTGGCACATCCACAACGGCAAGCTGAACATTCTCAAGAACCAGAACACGCTGCCGGACGGAGCGGTGGTTTTGAACTCCGACACCGGCATGGTGGGCCTGCCCGAGCAGACCCTTCAAGGCGTCATCGTTCGGTGCCTGCTGAACTACCGAATCCGGCCTGGGACGAAGCTCCAGATCAACGAGAGCAGCATTCAGCGCGCCAGCCTCAATCCCGGTTACGGGGCTGGGGCTACCAACGAACTGCTGAAGGACGGCGGCATCCTCGGGGTGGCGGCGGATGGCTTCTACAAGGCCCTGCTCGTCGAGCACAACGGCGATACCCGCGGACCCAATTGGTACACCGAGATCGTCTGCGTGAAGGCGGACGGCGGCGCATCCCCGGCGCTGATCTCGCGCGGCATCTCGGACGCGGAGGGCAACTGATGGATCTGCGCTACCGCTTCGACGACGACACCGAGCTGCACGAAACGATCCGCGATGCGGTGCTCTCTGGGCTGCACATCGCGATCCCCGTTGGCGTGTCGGAGGACAGCAAGGACGGCCACACCGTGAAGCTGAAGGCGCTCGTGAAAGCGGTGCGCAGAAAGCCAGATGGTAGCAAGGAACTGGTGGAGATGCCGCCGTTCTCCGATGTGCCGATCCAGTTCGCCAGCGGCGGCGGCATGACCTCGACCTTCCCGATCAAGGCGGGCGAGGAGGGCATCTACCTCGTGTCGTCCCGCGGCTTCGACGCGTGGCACCAGCAGGGCGGCGCTCAGCCGGCGATCGACGCGCGCCGCAACAGCCTCTCGGACGGGTTCTTCATCCCCGGCGTCCGCAGCGGCAAGCGCAAGCTCCAAAACTACTCGACCGAGTCGGCACAGATGCGCTCGGACGACGGGAAGCACGTGTTCGACCTGCACCCGAAGAACGGGCCGTCCATGGCGGCAGACGGCGGCAAGCACATGGTGTCGGTGAGTCCGACGGGCGGCATCTCGATCAAGACTACGACGGCGCTCGCTGTGGATGCGGCCAAGGGCACGACCTTTAAGGGCGCGACCCACTTCACCGACGCCGTCAGCTCGGACAAGAGCTTCAAGGCGCCTACCCTGACGGGCCAGGTCGGCGGCGGCTTCACCGGCATCGCCAACGGCTTCGTCGGCGCCCTGATCGGAGCCGGGGCCGTCCTGCTCGCTATGGCCGCCCAGACGCCCGCCGACGGCGTTCAGCGCGCCTCCTACACGCTCGCCAAGGTGATCCGCTGATGCGCGTGCGCAAGGTCGACGAGACCGGCGACATGGTGTTCGGCGGCAATCAGGCCGCCTTTCACCGGGATGTGCCCGAGGCCGTGGCGCAGGTAGTCGAAAGCCGCCTGCAACTGTGGGAGGGCCAGTGGTACTTGGATCTCGACGAGGGCACCCCCTACGAGACACAGGTGCTCGGCAAGCGCACCGAGACGCTGCGCGATCCAGCCCTGCGCGCCCGCGTCCTCGACACGCCCGGCGTCACCGAGATCGCGCGCTACGACAGCGTCCTGAACCGCGACACGCGCGGCTTCACGGTCGCCGCGACGATCATCACGAGCTTTAGCCGGACCGACCATCAGGGGCGGACCGCCAACACCGCGACCGTCTCCACCTCAGTCCGCGAGGCGCGCTGACATGGGCACCACCCCCATCTGCCAGATCACGAATGCCGGCATTGTGCGCCCGACGTTTGAGAACGTGCTGGGCTACATGCAGACGGCCTACCGCGGCATCTACGGCCAGGACGTCTACCTCGGCGCGGACAGTCAGGACGGGCAGTTCATGGCCCTGCTGGCGAACGCGATCCACGACTGCAACGGGCAGACGGTCGCCGTCTTCAACGCCTTCTCGCCCTCGACCGCGCAGGGTGAGGGGTTGTCGTCGGTGGTGAAGCTGAACGGCATCCGTCGGAAGTCGGCTACCTACTCGACGGTGGATCTGCTCATCGTCGGACAGGTCGGCTCGATCGTCTCGGCCGGGGTGGTGCGCGATGCGAACGGCACGGCCTGGAACCTGCCCGACCCGGTCGTGATCCCGCCTGCCGGGCAGATCACCGTCACGGCCACATGCCAGGTGAAGGGCGCCATCGCGGCGCCGACGAACACCGTCACGATCATCGCGACACCGACGCTCGGATGGCAGTCGGTGACGAACCCGAGCCCGGCGGCGCCCGGCCTGCCAGTGGAGACCGATCTGCAGCTTCGCCAGCGGCAGGCGCTCTCGACGGGGCTGCCCGCCAATACCCCCCTCGACTCCCTGCGCGGGGCGCTGATGGCGGTGACGGGCGTGGCGGCAAGCCGCGTCTACGAGAACGACAGCAACCTGATCGACGCCTATGGCGTGCCGGCGCACTCAATCGCAGCGGTAGTGGACGGCGGCGACGTCAATGACATCGCTGGCATCCTGGCGCGCAAGAAGACGCCTGGCGTCGGGCTCTACGGCGACATCATCGTCCCGGTCACCGATGCCTACGGCGTGCCGCACGACGTCGGCTTCTTTCGCTCGAAGCCGGTGAAGGTCGCCTTTTACATCCCGATCCGGGTGTTCCGCGGCTACACGGCCGACACCAAGGCCGCCATCCAGCAGGCCGTGGCGGCTTGGGTCAACGCGCTCGGCATCGGCAATCGGTTGCCGCTCACCCGCGCTTACGATGCCGCCAACCTGAAGGAATCGCCGATCTCCGCGCCATTCGAGATCGTGCCTGACGGCATGGTGGCGACGCGCGATGGCTTCGCGCCCGGTGACGCCAGCGACATCGAGGTGGCGTTCTACGAGCGGCTGATCTGCGATCCCGCCGACGTCAACGTCACGGTGATCGGGTGATGGTCACCCTCGCCGACTACGTCGGCCGGATCACGCCATGGCAATCGGGGCATCCGAAATTCACCGCGACGGTGTCGGGCACGCTGGATCCGGTCGTCGCCGCAAAGGTTGTCGTCGCCGCGATTCCAGGCGCCTACGATCTTGATACGGCGGTCGGCACGCAACTCGACGTGGATGGCGAGTGGATCGGACCTTCGCGCCGGGTGCCGGTGCCGATCCCGAACGCATGGTTCGCCTGGGCGACCCCGGGCCGCGGCTGGGGGCAGGGCGTCTGGAAACAGCCTTCGTCGCAGCGTTTCGCGATCTCGCTCCTCGACGATGAGACCTACCGCCGCCTCCTCAAGGCCGTCGTGCTCGCCAATCGGTGGGACGGTACGGTACCCGGCGCGCAGGAGGTGCTGGACGCCTTCTTCGTCGACCCCGAGACCTATGTCTTCATCCAGGACAAGGGGCAGGTTCCGTTCCCGCGCACGACCTTCGCTTGGGCCACGCCCGGCCGCGGCTGGGGGCAGGGCTCATGGCGCGCCGATGGCATCCGTAAGCCGAACATCGGCACCGTCAACGTCGCGATGAGTATCTGCGTCGCCGGCAAGATCCCGCCGCCGATCCTCCTTGGGCTTCTTGGGCAGAACGCGCTCCGCCTGAAACCGGCCGGTGTCGATCTGGCTTACCGGATCACTTCCGTTGACCGGAAGCCGATCTTCGGATTCGGCGTGCAGAACAAGTACATTTCCGGCTGGGGCAAGGGCGCGTGGGCCGTCTCGCCGGAATATCTGCTGAACAAAGCTTGAGGCTCGGCCTCCCCTAACCTGCAGGCAAGCAATGGCTGGTCAGAACGACTTCTACCCGTGGGCCACGGGTGCGGGAGCGAACGTCTATACCATCGGCAGCTACGCGGCGAACGCCGCACGGCAGACTGGCGTCGTCGAAGGCGAGGCTGATCCTCTGCTGGCCAACAACGCGTGGCGGCAGGGTAGCGTCTTCGCCTCCATGCTCGGCGACTTCATCGCAGCGCAGAATTACGACGCGCGTGACAACGGCGATCTCGCCGCGCTGCGCACCAACTTTCAGGCCGCGCTCGGTCAGTTTGTTGGATCGAGCGTGGTGCCCAGCGCGCAGCGCGTCCACTACGGCATCGACACCGGCTCGCAGAACAACATCGTCGCCGACGTCGCCCCGAACATCGCCTCCTACGAAGCAGGCTCGCTCCATCTGATCCGCGTGCTGTTTGCTCCGAGCGGGCCGGTGGTCGCGAATTTGGATGGCCAGGGCGCCCGCGCCGTGGTTCGGTCGGACGGGACGCAGATCCAGGCCGGCGACTGGGGCGCAAGCGACGTCCTGCTCATGACGGACGACGGCTCGGTTCTTCGAGTGCAGGGCATCCGGTCTTCAAACCTGCCGGCCCGGCGGCTCTCCTCCTACACCTCCGCCGGGAGCTACACGTTCAACGTCCCTGCGGGTGTGTTCTGGATCTTCGCCGAATGCGTGGGTGCCGGCGGCGGCGGCGGGGGTGGCGGCGGCGGCGTGACATGGTCGTCGGGCGGTGGCGGCTCCGGTGGTTATGCGGCCGGCTGGTTCCGCGTCACGCCGGGCGACGTCATCAACCTCGTCGTTGGCGCCAAGGGTATCGGTGCGAACAATGCGGCGGATGCCGTAGCCACGACGGGCGGCACAACGTCAGTCGGATCCCTGATGCAGGCTTCTGGTGGCGCGGGTGGGCGCGGCGGCCCCAGCGCTTCGCCCGGCGGCACTCCGGGCGTGGGGCTCGGCGGCCAGCGAAACCTCTACGGGTCCAATGGCGGCGACGGCAATCCGGTGCGCAACGATGCTCAGGGTGGCCAAGGAGCGGCCTCTGCCTTCGGTGGTGGCGGCCGGACCGCGACCCGCAACCTCAATGGTGTGCTGGACGGTCTGGCGCCCGGTTCGGGCGGCGGCGGCATCTGGTTCATCAACGAGGCTCAGGTCGGCGGCAACGGCGCCGATGGCGCCATCTTCATCCAGTACTGATCGGGGCCTTCGAGATGCAGACCTTCGCACACGTGGTGGATGGGACGGTTCGCGAGATCCTGTCGGTGGAGGACGGCCTGAAGCCGGGCGAGGACATCTTCCTTCCGGAGTTCGCGACGCAACTCGTGGCCTGCGGCGATGGCGTGGCCGAAGGCGATCTCTACGCCAAGGGGCGGTTCAAAAAGCCCCCGGCCCAGCCCGAGCCGGTCCCGCCGAGCATCAGCGCGGCACAGGCCAAGATCCAGCTGCGTCGCTCCGGCCTGCGCGAACGGGTCGAGGCGAAGATTGCCGAGGCGGACGACGAGGTGAAGGATTGGTATGCGCTGGCCGGGGTTTGGGAGCGAGGGAACACCTACGTCACCCAGATCGGCCAACTGCTCGACCTCGATGACAGCGCCATCGACGATCTGTTCCGCCAAGCGCTGAAGATCTCGGGCTGATCCGCGCCGTGGCAAGCCAGATCCTCAACATCATCCCGCGCAGGCAGGATTTCGAGATCGGCACCAACGAGGACTGGGTCGACGGCTTCGCCTTCGTGGTCGCCAGCAATCCGGTGGAGGTCGCCGACCCGACTAACAAGGGCAATGGCACGGTCGGCGTTGTTACGGTGCAGCCCTATGCTCCCCTTGGCACGTACCGGGTAGTCATCACCGATATCGAAGCCGGAGCGACCTTCTATTCGCTCTCGCTGCTCCAGGTGGGCGGAGGGGCATCCGACTTGGCCCGCGGCGTGGTGGGGGCTCCGTTGGCCGTCAACGGGATCAGCCTGACGGTGAAGCAGGGCACGACAGCGTTCGCGGTCGATGACGGCTTTTCCCTTTCCGTGCTGGGCGTCTTGCAGGACATCTCCGGCATCCGCTTCGACATGCAACTGCGCCGCTCATTGGGCACGGCCTCAGATTATCCGGCCACCGTGATCCTGTCGGCCTCGACCGCCGCTCTGCCGATTCCGTCACTCGTGAACTCGGGTGCCGGCGGCACCGTCAACATCGCGCTTCCGGCCGCCACGATGCGCGGCGTCGCGCCTGCCCTCTACGACTACGACCTGATCGCTCGCGAGGGCAGCGTCACTCGTCGCGTTTTCAGCGGCACGGCGAATATCGTGCCCGGTGTGACGCGGGTCGCCTGATCCCCGACCAACCCCCCACCTCCATCCGTCGCGTCGAGGCGTTCCGCCTCCGCGCCCATCTGTGTCGTGGAATCCTGCATGGCTATCATCGGAAGCACGGCGCCCGCGCCGTCCGCCATCTATGTGCCCGGCATCGGCACGCCCGGCCGCGACGGGGCAGATGGCGCGGATGGCAGAGATGGCCGCGACGGGCGTGACGGGTCGCCGGGTCAGGGCGTCATCTTCACCCGCACGGCTGGGGTCGGCATCCCGGCCTGGAGGGCGCTTGTCGCCAACGACGATGGCTCGGTAACCCCCGCCGATCCGTCAAACACCGCGCATAGGGGGCGGGTCATCGGCATTACGGCGCGTGGCGCTTCTGCAGGGCTTCAGGCATCGATTCAGAATGCCGGCGACCTTCGCGGACCTGATGGCGGGTTCGCAGCCGGGACGCCCCTTTTCGTCGGGGCGGGAGGCAGCCTCACACCCACTGCCCCGACCTCTGGCTGGAGCCAGGTCGTTGCAACAGCCGTGTCGTCGAGCCAGATCGTGGTCGCTCTGGGGGAGGCGGAGGTCATCTCCAGCGATGGCACCGCGCTGGTCGTGCCGACCGGCTTTGCGTCGGCTGCTACCCCCGACGATGTCGCAGCCGGTGAGGACCCGAGCAAGTTCGTCACGCCGCCTGCTCTGGCTCCGGTGCTGTCAGAGAAGGTGGGTCGCACCGAAGGGCTGAAGGCCGCCCTGCCGTTCACGGCCCCGAGCATTCTGCGACCGTTGCCCGATTGGATCGCCGATCTAATGAAGCGCGGCGCTAGTCTGCGAGCCCTTGGCTTTGTCGGCGACGGTGGCTCACATCCGTTGTCGGAGCGCTTTGGCGTTGGGGCTGCTGGTTTGGCGGCGGCCAAGGCGGTGTTCCCCCGCGCGACTTCCCTTTCGGAAGAAATCGACGGACACGCGATCCAGAAATTCATTGATGAGCATCATGCCCGATCGCTGAACAACGACCCGCTCGTCGTGGAACTTCCCGATGGTTCCTACGGCGTAAGCTCAATCACGATTTTCACCGGCAAGGTCGCAACCACCGTTCGAGGCAACAACTCTTACATCACGTGGACCAAGCCCGGCATTGATGGCTGGGTGCATGGTACGGTCGCCTCTGGCTATCAGGCCCTTCCCGGCGCCCGCTTCGAGATGAAGGGGGTCAATCTGTGCTGCGCTGGAGTCTGCGGCACGGCCCTAACCGTTGAGCAAGACCCGACGACCGGCGGGTTCTGCATGGACACGGTTCGGATTGTCGGATCTGGCAATTCCCTCACCAACTATTGGGGGCGTGCCGTCGCTGGCACCGGAACAGGCAACCTGCGCTGGGAAGGTGTTGAGATCGTTGGAAGCCTGGGCGGCGACCTCATGACCAAGGGCGATGGCGTCTATATGACGTTCGACAAAGAGAAGTTCGGAGACGTACAAGGCGCCTTCTTCTTCCGCTTCAACAACTGCGATATTTCGTGGTACAAAAACGGAATCAACTTCCTCGCCAAAAAGACGATGGAAGGAATATATATCAAGCAGTGCAATATTAACTCGTGCCTTCAGGCTGTAAAGTTCCACAATACGACCATGGACAACGGCGGCGGCTATCCCTCGCCAGAATTGTTCATAATCGACAATCAGATCGAGTGCTACGGAACATATTTCGACTTTAAGGCTGTCCAGAACGTCAAGATCAAAGGAAACCTGTTCATCGTCAACGCTGCCCGCCCTGGCGTTGCCGATCCCGGTGCCTTCTTGTGGGACTGGCTCACATGCGGGATCGGATGCGCTGACATCAGTGTCTTCGATAACGATTTCACGTTCGTAAAAGACAGCTTTCCGCGCTACATCTTCAACGTTGACGCCCCCGGCGTCCTGAACATCAATATCTACGAAAACAAGTTTTCCTGGGTCGAGACCGCTCGGCCGGGTGCCGGAATCATAAACTTCGGTGACGCCGGGAATGCGAAGAAGAACGTCCGAGAGTACAACAACAACGGATTGGCGAACTATTTCTGGTCTGTCGTCAACGGCACAGGAAAGCGATCCAATGGCTGCTTTTCCGAAGCTGCCATAGTCTCTGCGCTCAACGGCGCTGGAAATGGCGATGAACTGATTGAAATCAATCACGAGACCGGCGCCGCGACTGTCGTCGGTACGCGGTCCGGCGTGCCGACACAGATTGCGGATCAGAGATTCCTCTATGCCGATATTCCGTCAGGTACGCTCTCCGCCCCTCCGCTCAAGCTGTTGGCGTCATGGGGGGACGACTTCGGCGTCCAGCAGGGCGAGGTGCCTGTCCCTTCGCTCGCTCAGTCCACAGCGACGCGGCTGGCCATAAAGCTCATCGGCTACTCTGGGACCGTCGCTCGACGTGTTTCGTTCGTGGTGACGAGTTGATCGCCGCGCCCCGTTCCGACAGCGGGGCGCGCGCCTACCGTCCGATCGTTTCTCTCCGTTCGGAGCGAGCGTCTGCTTTTCAGCATCGAATTCAACTGACAGCAAGGCATCCACATGCCCTCTGATGACTTTACGTTCTCCACGAGGGTGGGGGGTGTCCCGACCGCTATGCGCCCTGGCGACGCACGGGTGGGCTCGGCGCTTGCCGCAGCGCCTGTGCCGGACGGGCACGGCGGTGTTAGGACCGTCGGCGCCGCCCTCGCCGCGGCAGCGCAGCGCGGGCATACCACCGTATCCGACGCTGACTATCAGTGCCTTTCCACAGATGTGCAGGTTGGCATGGTATCGCTGACCGCTGCCCGCACGGTTTCCCTTCCTGACGTAGACACATTTCCGCTCGGCCAGGATCTTGTGATCGCCGACGAGAGTGGGGCCTGCTCTGAATCGCTCACTATCACGATAATTCCCGGCTCGGGCACTGGTGACACGATCGCTGGAGACGGCTCGATCGTCCTCACTAGCCCCTATCAGGCCGTCCGCTTCCGCCGCGGCGCCGCCAACCTGTGGATTCGCCTGTAATGAAGCGCTTCCTCGCCCCTCTCCTCGCCCTGGTGGCTCTGGGCGCGCCCGCGCTCGCGCAGACCCGTGCCCTGCCGCCCGGTGAGATCCGTGCCAACGGCGACATCACGTTCGGCAACACGCTCAAGCTCGGCCGGCGCGAGGGCACCAGCATTGGGAGAGCGGGATACCTCGCCACGTCGTGGCGGCCATCGTTGCATGGGAGGTGATGACGCCTGACCAGCGTGAGGAATGGCTAGCAGTAGTAGAAAAGGATGCGCCCTAAGCGCATCTCAGCCCGCTCGGCACCCGCCGCAGCGGGCTTTTTCGTGCCCGAAAGCTTGGCGCTAGAACGCTCCCGACTCACTCGCGCAAGCCATTGCGATCGATAGTGTTTTGGCCGAAATTCATGCCAAAAACGCCGTTCCGACTCTATGCTAGCTATCCTCATCCGCCACGAACCAAGCCGCCAGGAACTCCGCGGCTCGCTCTTTCGACATCTGCCGGCCCATAAACGCCCCTTGCTCGTCAATCACGAACCACAGGCCAGGATGCTCCTTGTCCTCGGAGATGGTGCCGGCGGTGTGTGTCCCGACCTTCACGACGAAGTGGCCATCTGAGGGCTCGACGGTGTGGTCGGGGATGGTGGGCTTCATGCGGGGAGGTTAGCGCGGGGCGGTGGGCTCGCCGAGGGCCGCTCGGCCGGCATCAGTGGCCCGCCAGCCGCCGTCTTTGTGCGCCACGAGGCCCATGTCTCGCAGCTTGCGGAATGAGCGATAGTCGTAGCGGATCGGAGCCATGCCGTACCCACCGACCCGATAGTAGTCATTCCCTGTCTCTGAAATCACATGCTTCTCGGCTTCGCGCAAAAGGGCGACCTGTCGTTCGGTGAGCTTTGGCATTGTCCTCTCCTATCCTTCTGTCTCGGAAGCGGTGGGGCGGGGTCAGCCCTCAACCGCAAGCGCGGCCTTCAACGCCGCTCGCATCGCGTGCTCGTGTAGAGCGTTATCGGCCGTGAACGAGCCGGGATACGCCTGTACTTCCGTCCACTGGCCGGGGTGATCCTCTCGCCCGACCCATGCGCAAGCGCCTTCAGGCCGCCGGCTGTCGAACCCGGTTCCCCACTTGCCGTATTCGGTCATCGCTGCCGCGAGCTTCGCCTCAAAATCGATCATCCCCACCTCCTCAAAACTCCAGGCTCTCCAGCCGTTCGATCTGCCGGCGAAGGCTAGACCTCGTAGCCCTTCAGGTCTTCGTGGCACCGGATCATCGCCACGACATCGCCCTCAGCCAGCGCCCGAGCCGCAACATCAAGGGACTGGCGCATCATGCCGGCCGCGAGGTAGCCCATCGGCACGGCGTCGTAGAGCGGGATGAGTTCCCGCACTCGCGCCATCTCACGGGGCAGGGCGTCGCCAAGGGTATCGGTCTTCTCGCTCATCATGCCCTCCGTCGTCATGGGGTAGACTGCTTTTCGTCGTGCAGCCTCTTGAGCCAAGCACTTGCCGCCTTGAGCGTTCGGAAGCCCTGGCGTTGATCGTGGGCCGAAGATGCGAACCAACGCTCGGCCGGCTTATTGCCCGCGAACTTTTGCACAGTTCCGAGCCGGGTCCGATCGGGGTCATCAGGCGGCAGATCAAAGATTCCGTACTGGTCCATGCTCAGTTCTCCTCAAATCTTTTCGAAAAGAATGCCTCGCTCATCATGCGCTCCGTTCAGCAGGGCGGGGGTTAGACCCGAGCGCCTTTTCAAGCTCGCCGCCCTCGGGCCACTTCACGGCGAAGGCTTCCCCGCGGACGACCGCCACAGCATCGCGCAGCCGGTCCAGCAAGCCCCCATAGAACGGGCACGGCACGGCGCGCACGTAGCCCATCGTCGGATGGCTCTGGCCCACTTGAGGCGAGCCGATCATGTGATGAAGGCGGTGGATCATCCCTCTCTCCCCTCTGTCTGTGGCGGGTCTAGGTGGCGGGGTTTTCGAGAACTCGCCGGATCGCAGCCCGCATATTCGGGCACGTCTTCTTCGCCCCCATGGCGACGAGAGCGTTGCGCAAGGTGGCGGCGTAGAGATCGCGCTGACGCTCGGCGTCGGTCGGGGCCGGATCGTTCTCGGCAGCGTCGAGCTTCTGCCAGCGCAGTAGCCGCACCAAAGCATCGACCGCATAGCGCGCCGACGCCCCCGAATGCCGCTGCGCGTCGAACAGCGCGACCAACGCAACGATGTCTCGGTGGAGCATCATCCGATCCCAATCCATGCGACCGGGCGCGGCACGTAGCTCCTTCTCTGCGAACTCAAGCAGAGCGCTCATTCATCTTCCTCCGTCAAAGGAGTGCAGGCACACTGATCCCACGTGCAGTCATCGACCGAGAAAATCAGGTAGCCGAAGCCGCCGCAGCGCTTGCAGTACGGGTCGCCGGCTCGGGGCGGCTTGATCTGTTGCGTCCTCGCGACATCCCGCATTCGGAGAAGGGCGTCGCGCCGCTTGCGCGCTTCCGCCTTCACGGCCTGCGGCGCACAGGTGTACATGATTGTCTCGATCTCGCCGTCGATCTGCTCGTCTAGGGTAAGCCTGGGCGCTGTCATCACCGGCCCCTCTCATTTGGGCCGAGTCGCCAGACGTGAAGCGCCACTCTCCCCGCTCGTAGCGTGTAGCCGTTGCCGAACGGGATGATGCCGTACCGACGCCCGTGGCCGCAGTAGCCGAAGATCAGCGACGCTCTCAGGTTGCCAATCGTCATCGCTCAGGCTCCTTCGGATCCGGGAGGGGAGGAGACGGGATCGGACGGTCGCCAGTGCCAGCGCTCGGCACAGCCCCGCAGGTTGGCGAGGTACTTTCCGTCTTCCTTGTCGGGCCTGACCCACTTGGCGAGGAAATCAACGCGGCCCTCGCGCTCACAGCGGTAAACGATGCCTTCGACCAGCTCAGTCGAGCCATGCTGCCCGAAGGCGCCGAGCCGCTTCAGGGCCACTTCAACGTGAACCGGTGAGGGGCCATCCGCCACGCAAGCAGCCGTCCGCATCCCGGCCACATCGCAGCGGCTCATGAACTCGTCGCGCAGCACGCGATCCTTACCGCGAAACAGATCGAACGGCACGAACGGCGCAAAGCCTTCGTGATCCGTGTCGTAGGCGGTGCCATGCGCCAGGGCGAGCGATTCACCGGCCAGCCGCTCGCCCGGCTTCAGCATGGATTCGAACTGTGCGTACCGCTGCATCACGAACACCTCGAAAAGCTGAAGGTGCTCGTAGCGACCGTGGCGCGCGCGATATCCGGCGCGGGTGAGCGGCACGATCTCGCCGTCGATGTTGGCGACAGCCATGCAGGCGCCGTCCAACTTCTCCGTGACGATGATGCGGTCGCCCTTGCGCGGGCGATCGGTCAGGATCTTCGCCTGCCCCTCGTGGATCGCCCAGTCCCCTGGGCCTAGCCGGGAGGACGGCAAGTGTCCTATCGACCCATATGACTTGCCACCAAGCGGTTTCGCCGGAGGGGTGAAGGATGCGCCAGTCATGCTAGCCTCCTGAAAGCGCCGAAGTATTTTTCTGCCGCCTCCGCATAGGCGGCACTGGCCTGCTCTGGTCTGGCGAAGCTGCCTAGGCTTATCGGGCGGCCATCCACGCGGATGACAGCGCGCCATCGACCATTCGGGCGCTGAGAAACGCCTTTAATCCCGCTTTTGCTATCTTTTCGGCAGGCCGTGTTGGCGACGTTTTGCTGACGCGTAGCTAAGCGCAGATTTCCCCAAGCGTTATTGTCTGGATTTCTGTCTGCGTGATCTATCTCTTGCTTTGGCCACTCGCCAGTCATCCACAGCCAAGCAAGGTGATGCGCGGCATATACGCGCCTATTGATGCCGATCTTCCGATAGCCGCCCGCATCTAGGCGTCCCGCTGGCACGCCGATTCTCCGACCAGTCCCGGATTTTCGCCATGCGAAAAGGCCGGTTTGGGGGTCGTACGAAAGAAGCTCCCTCAGCACCTCGTCGCCCGGTCCAAGGCGCGAGTTCGGCAGATGCCCGATGGAGCCGTATGCCTTCCCGCCGAGCGGCTTTGTTGGGGGTGTAAAAGCGGTCGAACCGGCCAATGCCTGAGCCCTCCTTTGCGGAGGGTAGGGGCCTGAAAATCGCTAGGAGCGCTGTCTAACCACCCTGTCTAACCGGCCGCTTTGCGGTAACGGATCAACACCTAAGTGGCTGAGATTGTTGGCTCCCCGAGCAGGACTCGAACCTGCGACAAAGCGATTAACAGTCGCTTGCTCTACCAACTGAGCTATCGGGGATCACCCGGCCGCCTCGGCGGCGCTGGCGGGTCATTAGCCTTCGTCGGTGGCGGGCGCAAGGGTGCTTTCGGCGGTTTTTGTATCTTGGTGAGCCGGCGCGGCGTTTTTTCCACCGCGCCGGCATCGAACGGCGGCCTTCATGTCGATCTCGCGACAAGACCGTTGCCGAGCGGGTCAAGCCTCTGCTAGAGACGCCTCGCTCCGGAGCGGCCGCTCAGCCCGGAGCGTCGCGCATCGACGCGACGAGGCCTCGTGGCGGAGTGGTTACGCAGAGGACTGCAAATCCTTGCACCCCGGTTCGATTCCGGGCGAGGCCTCCAAAAATTCCTCAACACCCGACAATCGGCGCGTCCCTCGCGGTGCAGAGCGCTCGCGCGAGCCTTGCAATTCCGTGAGCGATCCACGACAACCCGACCCGCTCGAACCGGGGCCGCTCGACGGGCGAGCAGGCAAGCGTCCGATGCGGCAGGAAATGGACGGCTCATGCTCGATTATGCTCAGGCGCGGCGCCTCATGGTCGATTGTCAGCTCCGGACCTTCGACGTGAACGACGTCGCAGTGCTCGACGCCTTCGACTCCGTGCCCCGCGAGCGTTTCGTTCCGCCGGGCCGCGAGGATTTCGCCTATATCGACCAGACCCTGACCTTCGATGCGGGCGATGACGGGGTTCGCACGATGCCGGCCCCGATGGTGCTGGCCCGCATGATCCAGGCTCTCAAGATCCGCCCCGGCACCCGCGTCCTCGATGTCGGTACCGGCTACGGCTACGGTGCGGCCATCCTTCACCGCCTCGGCGCCGAGGTCGTTGCCCTCGAATCCTCACCGGATCTCGTCGGCGCCGCGCGCGAGCGTCTGGGGGAGACCGCCGACCTCGTCCAGGGCGCCCTGACTGGCCCGGTCAAGGGAGCGCCCTTCGATGCTATCCTGGTCGAGGGCCGCGTCGAGATCCGGCCGCAGTCCCTGCTCGATCAGCTGGCCGATGACGGCCGCCTCGTCTGCGTGCTCGGTCCGCATCGCAACGCCAAGGCGACCTTGTTCGTGCGGGCGGGCGATGCCTTCGGGTCGCGCGCCCTGTTCGACGCCTCGCTCCCGGCCCTCAAGAGCTTCGCGACCGAGCCCGGCTTCGCGTTTTAGGCCGCTCCTGCCCGAATCGCCGCCATATCTTCCGCTGTTGCCCGAACGATCGACGACGGGGACGTCCGTACGGCGCTCGGATGCCGGCTTCGAAACCCGCCGCCGACATGCGGGCGGCGCTCCATCGGGGCATCGCCGCGGCATGATCGAGGCATCGCAGCCGCCCTTCGAGCCCTCCCTCACATCGCCACGGGCGGGCGCCGCTGCGCGTCCCTGCGCAATCCCCAGACGATGAGGGATTAAGCCGGTGGGAGTGTCGCTTTTTTGAGGCACCCGTCGCCAATCCACCGCCGCGGTGCGGGAAGCTCTGTCGCTCACCGCTCAAGCTCGGCTACTCTGACGCACGAGGCGGGCTGGCCATTTCCATCGCACGGGCGTGCATGCGGCACCCCGGTCGGGACCCTCACGGAGCGGGTCGTTCAGCAGGTGCCCTGAGGGCAATTGCGACGACGACGAACCGGGACGGACACGGCGGTGCGGCGGGACGGCAAATCGAGAAACCGCAAGGGCTGATCGACGTGAAAGAACGGAACCCTGCGGCGCGGTCCGCGCTCCGGCTGGCTGGTGCCGTCGCATCGGTGCTGGTCGTTGCCTGTCCGGCGGCCGCCGAGACCCTTGAGAGTGCGCTGTCCCGCGCCTACCAGGCGAACCCGGCGCTGAACGCGGCGCGCGCGAACCTGCGTGCGACCGACGAGGACGTAAATCGGTTCCAGGCGGGCTACCGGCCGAACGCGGCGATCTCCGCGGATATCGGCGTCCAGCAGTTCCAGGGTTCGATTTCGGGGGCGCAGATCAACGGCCGTCGCGGGCTCACCGTGCCGGGCGGCGCCGGCCTGACGGTCAACCAGAACCTGTTCGACGGCTTTCAGACGGACAATCGGGTCCGGGCGGCCGAATCGACCGTGCTCGGGACGCGCGAGGGCCTGCGCCAGACCGAGATGAACACGCTGTTCAACGCGGCCCAGTCCTACATGAACGTCCTGAGCGATACGGCGACGCTCGAACTTCAGCGCAACAACGTCGAGGTGCTCGAAGAGCAGCTCCGCCAGACCCGCGACCGCTTCAACGTCGGCGAGGTGACCCGCACCGACGTCGCGCAGGCCGAGGCACGTCTCGCCGGCGCCCGCTCGCAGGTCAGCGCGGCGGAGGCAGCCCTGCGCGCCTCGATCGGCATCTTCCGGCAGATCATCGGCGTCGAGCCGCGCCAGCTCGCTCCCGGCCGTCCGCTCGACCGCTACGTGCCGGCCTCGCTCGATCAGGCGATCCTGATCGGCCTGAAGGAGCACCCGCAGATCCTCGCCTCGCTGCACGCCGTGGACGTGGCGGAGCTGCAGGTGAAGGTGGCCGAGGGGGCGCTCTATCCGCAGGCGCAGGTCACCGGCGCCGTGCAACAGCGCTACGACCAGCAATTCCCCGGCGACAACGGCGTCACCGCCTCGATCGTCGGTCGGGTCAACATCCCGCTCTACCAGGGCGGCGGCGAGTACGCGGCGATCCGGCAGGCCAAGGAGAATGTCGGGCGCGCCCGGCTCGTCGCCGATCAGGATCGCGACACGATTCGCGCCTCGATCGTACGCACCTGGGGCAACCTCGAAGCCTCGAAGGCGCAGGTGATCGCCTCGCAGGCCCAGGTTCAGGCCAACGAGGTGGCGCTGAACGGCGTGCGCGAGGAGGCCCGCGTCGGCCAGCGCACCACCCTCGACGTGCTCAACGCGCAGCAGGAACTGCTTTCGGCCCGCGTCGCCCTGATCCGCGCGCAGCGCGACCGGGTGGTCAACTCCTACGACGTCGTCCAGGCGGTCGGCCGGCTCACGGTCCGCTTCACCAGCCTGCCGGTCACGCCCTACAGCGCCCGCGAGCACCTCGATCAGGTCCGCGATCTCTGGTTCGGCGTGCGGACGCCCGACGGCCGCTGACGCGCGCCCGGATGGCCTTTTCCTGTTGGCCGGCGACGGACCATGGTTGATGCCGGGCGAGGCGATGAAATAGTTCGTTAACCTAATCATCGTCTTGTCAATCGTCACCGAGTATCGTCCCGATGAGCGCAGCGAGCCCTAAGGTTCAGGACAAGACGCAGGAACCCTCCATGGAGGAGATCCTCGCCTCGATCCGCCGCATCATCGCCGACGACCAGGCGCCGAAGCCCGCCGAGGCCGAGGCGCCGCCTCCGCCGGCCGCTCCGCCGCAGGACGACGACGTGCTCGACCTCGCCGAGGTCGCCGAGCCGCTGCGCAAGCCCGAGCCCGTCGCCTTCGACATCCCCGAGATCGACTTCCGCATGCCGGAATTCGAGGCGGAGCCGGAGCCCGCCTTCGATCCGCCGCCGGCGCGGCCCGATCCTTTCGACTTCGAGCCCGAACCCGCTCCGAAAGCGAGCGAGCGGATCCGCGCGGCGGTCGAGGAGCAGGCGACCGAGAGGCTGGTCTCGTCGAGCACCGTCGAGAGCGTCGGCCAGAATTTCCAGCTCCTCGCCCACACCGTGCTGTCCCAGAACGCCCGCACGCTGGAGGATCTCGTCCAGGAGATGCTGCGGCCGATGCTGAAGGGCTGGCTCGACGAAAACCTTCCGCACATGGTCGAGCGGCTGGTCCGGGCCGAGATCGAGCGGGTCGCCCGCGGGCGCTGACCCGGACGCGATCGCGGGTGGAGCGGTCGAACCGTCGGTATGAGCCGGCCGACGGTTGACGGCGGCACCGCGGCGGGCCGATAGCGGCGGCGAGATTTCTTCAGATCGCCGCTTCGAAAAGCCCGCCTTCGCCCATGATGGACAAGACCTTCGACCCCGCCGCCGTCGAGGCGCGCGTCTCAGCGGCCTGGGAAGAGGGCCTGGCCTTCCGCGCCGGCCGTCCCGAGCGGGCCGGCGCCGAGCCCTTCAGCATCGTGATCCCGCCGCCGAACGTGACGGGCTCGCTGCATATGGGCCACGCGCTGAACAACACGATCCAGGACATCCTCGTCCGCTTCGAGCGGATGCGGGGGAAGGACGTGCTGTGGCAGCCCGGCACGGATCATGCCGGCATCGCCACGCAGATGGTGGTCGAGCGCCGGCTGATGGAAACGCAGCAGCCCGGCCGGCGGGAGCTCGGCCGCGAAGAGTTCCTGCGCCGGGTCTGGGCCTGGAAGGAGGAATCCGGCGGCACGATCATCGGCCAGCTCAAACGGCTCGGCGCCTCCTGCGACTGGTCGCGGGAGCGCTTCACCATGGACGAGGGCCTGAGCCGGGCGGTGCTCAAGACCTTCGTCGACCTGCACGCGCAGGGGCTGATCTACCGCGACAAGCGCCTCGTGAACTGGGATCCGAAGTTCCAGACCGCGATCTCCGACCTTGAGGTGCAGCAGATCGAGGTGAAGGGCCATCTCTGGCACTTCGACTACCCCGTCGTGGACGAGGCCGGCGCCGAGACAGGGGCGGTCATCACCGTGGCTACCACGCGCCCCGAGACGATGCTCGGCGACACGGCGGTCGCCGTCCATCCGGACGACGAGCGCTACCGCGAACTCGTCGGCAAGCGCGTGCGGCTGCCGCTGGTCAACCGCCTCATCCCGATCGTCGCCGACGCCTATTCCGATCCGGAGAAGGGGACGGGTGCGGTCAAGATCACCCCGGCCCACGATTTCAACGACTTCGAGGTCGGGCGCCGCAACGGCTGCCGCCCGATCAACGTGCTCGATGCCGAGGCACGGATCCAGATCGCCGGCAATGCCGACTTCCTCGCCGAGGCGCAGCCGGAGGCCGACGCGCTGGCGCTCGACGGACTCGACCGGTTCGCCGCGCGGAAAGCGGTCGTCGCCCTGATGGAGGAGCGCGGCCTTCTGCGCGCGGTCGAGCCCAACACCCACGCGGTGCCGCACGGCGACCGCTCGGGCGTGGTGATCGAACCGTACCTGACCGACCAGTGGTACGTGAACGTCAAGCCGCTCGCCGAGCGTGCCCTCCAGGCTGTGCGCGACGGCAGGACCCGATTCGTCCCAGACAACTACGAAAAGATCTTCTTCCAGTGGCTGGAGAACATTGAGCCGTGGTGCGTCTCGCGCCAGCTCTGGTGGGGTCATCAGATCCCGGTCTGGTACGACACGGAAGGCGGCATCTTCGTCGCCGAGAGCGAGGCCGAGGCGATTGCGCAGGCGGCGGCCAAGCACGGTCGCGAGGTTGCTCTGACCCGCGATCCCGACGTACTCGACACGTGGTTCTCCTCCGCGCTCTGGCCGTTCTCGACGCTCGGCTGGCCGGACAAGACGCCGGAACTCGCCCGCTTCTACCCCACCAACACCCTGGTGACGGGCAAGGACATCATCTTCTTCTGGGTCGCCCGGATGATGATGATGGGCCTGCACCTGACCGATCAGGCGCCGTTCGAGACCGTCTACCTGCACACCCTCGTCCGCGACGAGAAGGGTGCGAAGATGTCGAAGTCGAAGGGCAACGTCGTCGATCCGGTCGATCTGATCGACCGTTTCGGTGCGGATGCCCTGCGCTTCACGCTCGCCGCCCTCGCCGCGCCCGGCCGCGACATCAAGCTCGGCCCCCAGCGGGTCGAGGGCTACCGCAACTTCGCGACCAAGCTCTGGAACGCGGCGCGGTTCGCCGAGATGAACGGCTGCGAACTCAAGGCCGATTTCAGGCCCGAATCCGTCAAGGAGACGCTCAACGCCTGGGCGCTCACCGAAGCCGCCAAGGCGGTGGCCGAGGTGGCGCAGGGCATCACGATCTACCGCTTCAACGACGCGGCGGCGGCGGCCTACCGCTTCGTCTGGAACGTGTTCTGCGACTGGTATCTGGAGCTTGCCAAGCCCGTGCTCCAGGGCGAGGGCGTGGATCCGGCGGCGCGCGCCGAGACGCAAGCCACGGTCGCCTTCCTCCTCGACCAGATCGCCAAGCTGCTGCACCCGTTCATGCCCTTCCTCACGGAGGAGCTATGGGCGATCAAGGGCGAGGCGCTGCCGACCCCGCGCGGCCTGCTCACGCTCGAATCCTGGCCCGATCTCTCGGCTTACGCGGACGCGCAGGCCGAGGCCGAGATCGGCTGGCTCGTCGATCTGATCTCCGAGGTCCGCTCGGCCCGCTCCGAGACCAACGTGCCCGCCGGTGCGCAGGTGCCGCTGGTGCTGGTCGCCGCCGACGCGTCGGTGCGGGCGCGGGTGGAGCGCTGGAGCGAGACCCTGGTCCGACTCGCCCGGCTCTCCGAGATCGGTTTCGCCGAGGCCGCGCCGAAGAACGCGGTCCAGCTCCTCGTGCGCGGCAGCGTGGCGGCGCTCCCGCTTGAGGGCATCGTCGATCTCGCCGCGGAGGTCGCGCGGCTGAAGAAGGAGGCCGGGAAGGCGCGGACCGAGATCGGCAAGATCGAGGGCAAGCTCGGCAATGCCGATTTCCTCGCCCGCGCCCCCGAGGAGGTGGTGGACGAGCAGCGCGAGCGCCGCGATTCGGAAGCCGCCCGGCTCGCCAAGATCGAGGAAGCTCTGGCCCGCCTCAGCGACGCATGAGGGGGCTGCGGCGGCTCGCCCTGGCGCTCGCCGGGTTGGCCGCCGCACTTCTCGCCCTCACGCTCTCGACGGCGCGGCCCGGCGATCCGAGCCTCTACCCGCCGTCGGACGCGGACACGGAGACCGTGTTCGTCGTCAGCCACGGCTGGCATTCCGGACTCGTCCTGCGCCGCGAGAGCCTGGCGGGGGAGGGGGCCGGTGCGGCGCTGCGCAATATCGCCACGCGCTTTCGCGCCTACGATGACGTGGAATTCGGCTGGGGCGAGGCGCGCTTCTACCGGGCGACACCGACGCTCGCCGCCTTCGACTGGCGGCTCGCCCTCTCCGCCCTGTTCACGCCCGGCGGCAGCGAGGGTGTGATCCAGGTGGTCGGGCTGGCGCGCCCGGTTCGCGAGAGCTTTCCGCAGGCCGAGATCGTTCCGGTGCCGCTCTCGCGAAGGGGGCTCTCGCGGTTGCTCGCCCGTCTCGACGCCGATTTCCATCTCGCCGACGGTCAGCCCGCGGCGCTCGGGCCGGGACTGTACGGTCCGAGCCTGTTCTACGCGGGAGAGGGCCGCTTCTCGTACAGCAACGTCTGCAATCATTGGGCGGCCGGTCTGCTGAACGCCGCAGGGTTGCCGATCACGCCGGTGCTCGACACCCATCCGGCCGGCCTCCTCGCCGACCTGCGCTGGCGGACGGGCCTGCCCCGCGCGACGGCGTTCAAGGCCGGGCCTCACCTGTCCAAACCGTAATCTTCACGCCATCCGGCGGTCAGGCTGAGGACCCTAGGACTCTCCGCACGGATCGCTGCCCGATGCTCACGGGCGGCAGACCTCACGTTCTGTTCGTCGGAGAACCTTATGACCATGACCGTCCGTCGCCGCGCCTTCGCCTCCGTCGCCGCGGCCGCCCTCGTCGCGGGCGGCGCCGCCGGCTTCGGCCTGACCGAACCCGCCACGCCCGCCTATGCCCAGGCCCTGCCCAAGACCCCGATCGAGGCGCCCGAGCACCCGCCCGGCTCCTTCGCCAACGTCGTCGACAAGGTGAAGCCCGGCGTCGTCGCCGTGAAGGTGAAGCTCGACAGCGCCCTCGACGACGATGACGACGGCCCCGGCAGCCCGAACATGCAGCAGGTGCCGCCGCAGCTGCGCGAGTTCTTCAAGCGCTTCGGACAGGGTAACGGACAGGGCGGGCGCGGCATGCCGCAGCGCGGCGAGCGCGGCGCGGTCGGCTCGGGCTTCATCATCTCGGCGGACGGCTACGTGGTCACCAACAACCACGTCGTCGACAAGGCCAAGACCGTCCAGGTCACCCTCGACGACAGCCGCACCCTCGACGCCAAGGTGATCGGTAAGGATCCCAAGACCGACATCGCCCTGCTCAAGATCACCGAGAGCGGCAGCTACCCCTACGTCCAGTTCGGCAAGGGTGCGCCGCGCGTCGGCGACTGGGTCGTGGCCATCGGCAACCCGTTCGGCCTCGGCGGTACCGTGACCGCCGGCATCGTCTCGGCCCGCGGCCGCGACATCGGTGCCGGCCCCTACGACGACTTCCTGCAGATCGACGCGCCGATCAACAAGGGCAATTCCGGCGGCCCGACCTTCAACGTCAACGGCGAGGTCGTGGGCGTGAACACGGCGATCGCCTCGCCGTCGGGCGGCTCGGTCGGCCTCGCCTTCGCCATCCCCGCCGAGACTGTGCAGACGGTGGTCGATCAGCTCCGCACCGACGGCAAGGTGGTGCGCGGCTATCTCGGCGTGCAGGTGCAGCCGGTGACCAAGGACATCGCCGAGGGTCTCGGCCTCGACAAGGCGAAGGGCGCCCTGGTCGATCACGCCGAGAGCGGGACGCCGGCCGCCAAGGCCGGGCTGAAGTCGGGTGACGTGATCGAGTCGGTCAACGGTGCGCCGGTCAACGATGCCCGCGACCTGTCGCGCCGCATCGCCGGCCTCAAGCCCGGCACCGAGGTGAAGCTCGCCTATCTGCGCAACGGCAAGGGCGACGTGGCCACGGTCGAGCTCGGCACGCTTCCGACCGACGGCAAGGTGGCGAGCCGCGGTGACAGCTCGTCGGGCGGTCAGCCGCGCCTCGGCCTGAGCCTCGCCCCGGCGAACGACGTCGGCCTCGGCGACGAGGGCGTGGCGGTGATGGACGTCGATCCGGACGGCCCGGCCGCGGCCAAGGGCATCGCGCAGGGCGACGTGATCCTGGATGTGGCCGGGACCAGCGTCTCGACGCCCTCGGACGTTCAGGCGCAGATCCGCGCGGCGGAGTCGAACGGCCGCAAGGCGGTGCTGATGCGGGTGAAGAGTGCCAAGGGTCAGACCCGCTTCGTCGCCGTCGGCCTCACCAAGAAGGAGGGCTGATCTCCTCCGGTCCAGAGCGGAACCCAAGCGGCTCCGCTGCCCTTTCTGCGCATCCCCTCACTTCGCGCCCGCTCTCAGAGCGGGCGCTTTTTCGTTCTCCCCCCGAGACCGAATGACCGGTCGTTCGGCTCGCGCCATGGGCAGCGGAGGGTCACGATCGAGACTGAGAAAACCGGATCGAAGCCTGAAATTCCTTGAGGTTGCGCAGTGATCTTAGCGTAGAATCAGCATCATTCCCGGGCAATTGCGTCACTTTCAAGCGATCGCCATCCTATGTTAATTTCGTAGAAAGACATGGGCGCGCACAATGTAATTAAGCTCGAATTGACGGTTTTATTACAATGAAATCAAGCATTCGCACACGTCTGTACGGTGGTTTTTCATTCCTCGTATTGATATCCTGCGGAACGGGAGTATTCGCCTATACACAACTCCAAAGCCTCGACCAGATGTTCCAGACAAGGGCCCAGCTCGAGTCGGCGACGAGAAACCTTTACACGATCAATGGCTTGTCGGATCGACTGATCGGCCAGGCGGCTCAGTACAGGCTGACCCAGGAGCCGGATTACACCACCGGCATGGTCGCCTCGCTCGATGCGATCCGGCAGAGGGCCGAGAAGCTCATCGCGACCACGCCGAGCGCGGAGCGCCGCGCGGCCTACGAGCGCCTGCGCGACGGGTCCACGGAACTTCGCCAGACACTGCCGAAGCTGGTTGAGCTCGGCTCACAGATCCGGGAGAATCGAGCCGGCGTCTACGTGAACGGGGACGAACTGACCCATGCCTCCGGCGCCCTCATCACCCAGTTGCGGGCCGCCGGCCAGGATGCGGTGATCGCCCAGGCCGTGGAGGTCGAGCGCTCCCTGCTCCTCTTCCGCATCATGAACTGGCGCTTCCTCGCCACGAAGGATCCGAAGGGGCGAAACCTCTCCGCGGGCGCATTTGCCAATGCCGAGGCCGCCCTGTCGAAGCTGAATGGCCTCAGCCTCACCGTTGCCGACCAGAAGGCGCTGAGACGCGTCGGCGAGGCCCTGAACCGCCTCAACACGAGCTTCATCGCCACCTCCAAGGCCATCATCGAGAGCGAAGCCTTCTTCGACGAGACGCTGAAGCCGAAGGTCGACGGCATCGATGCCGTGGGTCTGGCTGTCCGCGGCAAGCTCGAAACGGCGCTGACGGAAGGAGTCGAGCAGAGCAACGCCCTGATGCAACGGACCATGGCCGTTCAGCTCGTCCTGCTCGGACTGATCCTGGCCGCGGGCGCCACCCTGGCCTTCCTGATCGGGCGCAGCCTGATCCGCCCGATCGCGGGGATGACCGCCGCCATGAGCCGCCTCGCCGCGGGCGAGATGGCCGTCGCGGTGCCGTCCCAGGATGCGACCGACGAGATGGGCCGGATGGCCCAGGCCGTGGAGGTGTTTCGCCAGAACGCGGTGGCGCGCCTCGCGCTCGAAGCGGAGCAGGTCTCGCAGGCCTCGGCCCGCCAGCGCAGGGCCGACCGTGTCGATGGACTCGTGCGCGGTTTCGAGCAGAAGATCGCCGAATCGATCGCGATCGTCACCTCGGCCGCGACCGAACTGGACTCCACCGCCCACTCGATGACGCAGGTCGCCGAGACCACCAACGGGCGTGCGGTGTCCTCGAGCGCAGCGGCCGAGGAGGCCACCGTGAACGTTCAGACGGTTGCCGCTGCGGCCGAGGAGATGGTCGCCTCGCTCGCCGAGATCGAACGGCGTGTCCAGCAGTCCCACGACGTGGCCAGCCACGCCAGCCACGAGGCGGGCGCGACCACCGTCTCGATGACCGATCTCACCCGGGCGGCCGAGAAGATCGGGGAAGCGGTGACGATGATCTCAGGGCTTGCCAGCCAGACGAACCTGCTCGCCCTCAACGCCACCATCGAGGCGGCGCGGGCGGGCGAGGCGGGACGCGGCTTCGCGGTCGTCGCCACCGAGGTCAAGGAACTCGCCGCGCAGACCGCGCGCACGACCGAGGCGATCTCCGATCAGGTCGCCGCGATCCAATCGGCTTCCGCGCAGGCGCTCGGCGCGATCCAGCAGATCGGGCGCACCATCGTCTCGGTCAACGACATCACCGGCTCGATCGCCGCCACCGTCGTCCAGCAGACGGCCGCCACCAACGAGATCGCCCGCAATGCCGCGGAAGCGGCCCGTGGCACTCAGGACGTGTCGATGAGCGTGGCACAGGTCCAGGCGCTGTCGAGCGAGACCGGATCGGCGGCACAGCAGGTGATGATGGCCTCGTCCGAACTCTCGATCCAGTCCGAGAATGTGCGGCGCGAGGTCGAGGATTTCCTCGCGGCGATCCGGGCCGCCTGAGGGGCCCGCCCCGCGCCCGGCCCGCCGGTTCGCAGGCTTCGATCCGACGGGCGGACCCGGCATCGCCGTTCCGGGTTCTCCCCCTCGACGGGCACTCTGCGAGAGGAAGACAGGCATGGCGGGCGTCGAGGCATCGGGCACCTTCGCGATCGGCGGGGATCTCACCGTTCACCGGCTCGGATTCGGTGCGATGCGCATCACCGGGGCGGGCATCTGGGGCGATCCGCCGGACCGCGAGCGGGCGAAGGCGACCCTACGCGCGGTCCCCAGCCTGGGGATCGACCTGATCGACACCGCCGACAGCTACGGCCCCTTCGTCAGCGAGGAGCTGATCCGCGAGACGCTCTACCCCTACAAGGGGCTCGTCATCGCCACGAAGGGCGGACTGACCCGGCACGGGCCCGACATCTGGCGGCCCGTCGGCAATCCCGACTACCTGCGCCAATGCGTGCTGATGAGCCTGCGGCGCCTCGGGCTCGAGCGCATCGACCTGTGGCAGCTCCACCGGATCGGGCCGGACTGCCCCCGCGAGGTGCAGTTCGAAGCGATCGCCCGCATGCGGGAGGAGGGGCTGATCCGCCATGTCGGCCTCTCCGAGGTCGGGGTCGAGGACATCGAGGCGGCCCGGAAATACTTCCCCGTCGCCAGCGTGCAGAACCGCTACAACCTGGTCGATCGGACCAGCGAGGACGTGCTGGCCCATTGCGAGGGGCACGGCATCGGCTTCATCCCCTGGGCTCCCCTCGACAAGGGGTCGCTGACCGGCCCGGGCTCGGCGCTGGAATCGATCGCCACGCGTCTCAACGCGAGCGGCGGCGCGGTGGCGCTCGCGTGGCTCCTGAAGCGCTCGCCGGTGATGCTGCCGATCCCCGGGACCGGCGATCCGGACCATCTCGCGCAGAACGTGGCCGGGGCCGAACTACGCCTCAGCGACGAAGATTTCGCCACTCTCGACCGGGCAGGCCGCGAAGCGTGGCAAAGTCAGAATGGCGGATAGGAGAGAGGTGCTCAGACACACGTCGCGGTCGGGTCGAGACGGAACCTGACTTGGCGCGATTCTTTCATGTCCGGAGCGGCGCGGACCGCCAGGAGGAAAGAAGCGTCATGACACCAGCCGGGCACCTTGCTCTGAACGGGTTCCTCGGTGGCCTCGCGCTTCTTCTCGCGGCCAGCGCTCCGGCCTCGGCACAGCCGCGCTGGGTCGCCGGCACCTACATCTACGCCGACCTCTGCACCATGGCAGGGGACGGCGCGCAGACCGGCCGGCGCATCACCCTCAAGCGCTGGCCCGGGGGCGACAACCTCGTCTACGAGGGCGCCGGCTTGCCCGCGCCGATCGAGGCGGCGGTGACGATCGACGACACCACCAAGGCCCTGGCCTTCCAGGTCGAGACGCGCGGCGGCCCCGTCAGCTTCCGCGGCACCGCCGGCCCTGACGCGCTGGTCGGCACTCTGGACGGCGCCGACGGAGCGCAGCCGCTGCGCTTGAAGCGCGTGCTGCGCCCGCGCGCGCAGGAGACCTGCCCCGGCGAGATCACCGGCTCGATCAACTGAGCCGTCGCCGCCTGCTCGCGCCCGACTTTCTCGCTTGCCATTGACGCCGACGGCTGCCGGCGCGAGTGAGGCGCGGGGGTCGAGACGAGGCAACGAGCATGGGCGAGACGAAGCGCAGCTACCGGATCGCGGTGATCCCCGGCGACGGCATCGGCAAGGAAGTGGTGCCCGAGGGCGTGCGGGTGCTGGAGCGGGCCGCCGCCCGCCACGGCTTCGAGATCGTCCAGGACTGGTTCGATTTCGCCTCTTGCGACTACTACGAGGCGCACGGGCGGATGATGCCCGAGGATTGGAAGGAGCGCGTCGGCACCCATGACGCGATCTTCTTCGGTGCCGTCGGCATGCCCGATCGCGTGCCCGACCATATCTCGCTCTGGGGATCGCTGATCCAGTTCCGGCGCGAGTTCGACCAGTACGTCAACCTGCGCCCGGTGCGGCTGATGCCGGGCGTCCCCAGTCCGCTCGCCGGCCGCAACCCCGGCGACATCGATTTCTGGGTGGTCCGCGAGAACACCGAGGGCGAGTATTCGAACGCGGGCGGGCGGATGTTTCCGGGCACGGAGCGCGAGTTCGCGGTGCAGGAATCGGTCTTCACCCGCTTCGGTGTCGACCGCGTGCTGAAATTCGCCTTCGAGCTGGCGCAGAGCCGCCCGAAGAAGCACCTGACCTCGGCGACCAAGTCGAACGGCATCTCGATCACCATGCCGTACTGGGACGAGCGGGTGCGGGCCGTGGCGCAAGACTACCCCGATATCCGCTGGGACCAGTACCACATCGACATCCTGACCGCGCATTTCGTGCTGAACCCGGACCGCTTCGACGTGGTGGTGGCCTCGAACCTTTTCGGCGACATCCTCTCCGATCTCGGGCCAGCCTGTACCGGCACCATCGGCATCGCCCCCTCCGGCAATATCAACCCGGAGCGACGCTTCCCGTCGGTGTTCGAGCCGGTGCACGGCTCGGCCCCGGACATCGCCGGCGCCGGGATCGCCAACCCGATCGGCCAGATCTGGTCGGGGGCGATGATGCTGGAGCATCTCGGCGAGCGCGAAGCCGCGGCCGAGATCGTCGCCGGCATCGAGCGGGTGCTCTCCGAGCAGGCGCTGCGCACCCGGGACCTCGGCGGTACCGCCGGCACGCAGGCCTGCGGCCGCGCGGTCGAGCAGGCGCTGGGCTGAAGGGTCGGCAGCGATGAGACCCGTCGTCGTCACCGTGGCGATCACCGGCTCGGTCGCGCGCAAGGCCGACAACCCGACCGTACCGATCACGCCGGCCGAGCAGATCGAATCGACCCAGGCCGCCTACGAGGCCGGCGCGGCGCTGGCGCACATCCACGTGCGCGGGGACGACGAGAGCCCGTCGCTCGATCCGGAGCGCTTCGGGCGGGTGCAGGAGGGCATCCGCCGGCATTGCCCGGACATGATCGTGCAGTTCTCGACCAGCGGCGCCGGTCCCGATCCGGCCGAGCGGGGCGCCTGCCTGATCCATCGGCCCGACATGGCCTCGCTGACGACCGGATCGGTCAATTTCGGCGATGCGGTCTACGAGAACCCGGCGGCGTCGTACACGAGCCTCGCCAGCCGGATGCGGGAGGAGGGGGTTTCCCCCGAGATCGAGGTGTTTGACCTCACCCACCTCCACAACGCCCGCCGCCTCGTGGACGAGGGGGTCATCGGCGCGTCGCCGCACGTGCAGTTCGTGATGGGCATCCGCAACGCGCTGCCGCCGGAACCGCACCTCCTCGACCTCCTGCTCGCCGAGACCCGGCGCCTGTTGCCGGGCGCCACCTGGGGCGCCTTCGGCATCGGCCGCTTCCAGAGCCCGGTGATGGGCTGGGCGCTGGCACGGGGCGCGCAGGGCGTGCGCACCGGCCTCGAGGACAATGTCCGCCTCTCCAGGGAGCGGCTCGCCGACGGCAACGCCGGGCTCGTCCGGCTGGCCGCCGCGATCTGCGCCGAGCACGGCGCCCGCCCGGCGACGCCCGCCGAGGCGCGCGCGATGCTGCGCCTCGGCTGAACGGCGATCAGGCGAGGGCGGGGCGCGTCTTGCGCCCCAGAGCCTCCTCCACGGTCCCGTCGCCGTCGAGATAGCCGTGGCGCTTCGGATTCGGCATCAGCAGCGAGGCGACGAACGCGACGGCGAGCATCACGGCGACGTACCAGAAGAAGCTGCTCTCCGTGCCCGCCTGCTTGAGCCAGAGCGCGATCGCCTCGGCCGTGCCGCCGAACACCGAATTGGCGATGGCGTAGGACAGGCCGACGCCCAGTGCGCGCACCTGCGTCGGGAACAGCTCCGCTTTCACGATGCCGCTGATGCCGGTGTAGAAGCTGATGATGACGAGCCCGATCATGATCAGGGCGAAGGACAGGATCGGGCTGGTGCTGGCGCCGATCGCCGTCATCAGCGGGACGATCATCAGCATGCCGAGCCCGCTGAACACGATCATGCTCGTCTTCCGGCCGATCCGATCCGAGAGCCAGCCGAAGAAGGGCTGGATCACCATGTAGACGAACAGGGCTGCCGTCGTGATCTGCGAGGCCGTTACCTTGTCCATGTGGGCGGTGTTGAACAGGTATTTCGGCATGTAGGTCGTCAGCGTGTAGAACGCCAACGACCCGCCGGCCGTGTAGGCGAACACCACGGCGAAGGCGCGCCAGTGCTTGAACAGCCCGGCGAAAGTGCCCGACTCCTTTGAATCCCTGTTCTCCTCGCTCATCGTCTCGGAGAGCGACCGGCGCAGGAACAGGGCGACCACCGCGGCCCCCGCGCCAATGACGAAGGGGATGCGCCAGCCCCAGGCGGTGAGTTGCTCCGCCGTGAGCAGGCCCTGGAGCACGACGAGCACCAGCGAGGCCAGCAACTGGCCGCCGATCAGGGTGACATATTGGAACGAGGCGTAGAAGCCGCGCTGCCCCTTGGCGGCGACCTCGCTCATGTAGGTCGCGCTGGTGCCGTACTCGCCGCCCACCGACAGGCCCTGCACCATGCGGGCGAGGACGAGGAGCACCGGCGCGAGAGGACCGACGGTGGCGTAGGTCGGCAGCAGGGCGATGGCGAGCGAACCGCCGCACATCATCAGCACCGAGATCATCAGCGAGGTCTTGCGGCCGAGCCGGTCGGCGATACGCCCGAACAGCCAGCCGCCGATGGGCCGCATGAAGAAGCCCACCGCGAAGACCGCCGCCGACTTGAGAAGTTGCCCGGTGCTGTCGCCCTCGGGGAAGAAGACCGGGGCGAAGTAGAGCGCGAAGAAGGCGTAGCAGTAGAAGTCGTACCACTCGACGAGATTGCCCGACGAGGATCCGACGATCGCCATGATGCGGCGGCGGCGGTCGGCACCGTCATCCGGGGCCGCCGTGGCGGTGAGGCTCTGCATGCGTCGTTCCTGGTCGGCGGCTTCGCGGCGGCCGCGAGCCAATCCGAGCTGTAACTAATTGAGACCGGCGCCCCGCCGACGCGGCACGCGCGCGCTCGGTGACAGATGTCGTCGAACGTTGCACCCGAGCGCGTCGCACGCCCCGAAGCCGGTTGGGCCACGTGTGAGGCGTCGTGACCATCGGCGCAGAGCGACCGCCGGACCCAGTCGTGCTGGGGCGTCGGCGAGGATCGAGTCGCCGACAAACAATCCGTGAGACAATGGGGCGACTTCGAGAACAACAAAAGGCCGACTTACCGACAGGCAACCAGTCTCGACCGAGGCCATTCATGCATCGCCACGCTCATCTTGCGTAACAGCGGCCTGCGCGCCTTTTCGGAACAGTTTTCTGACGTCCGCCGTTGCGAGCGGGTTCTCGGCACCGCGTCGGCTGCCGGCAGAAGACAGGGATGGAACATGACCAAGTTCTTTCGCAGCACGGCGACGGCCGCGATTCTTGTGCTCGGCGCGGCGACGGCCCTCGCTCAGGGGGGCGGTGCCGGAGGGGGCGCGGCCGGGGGAGCCGGCGGCGGCGCAGGCGGCGGTGCCGGAATGGGAGCGGGCGGAGCCGGCGGTGCGGGCGGAGCCGGTGGCGGTGCGGGAGGAGGAGCGGGCGGCGGAGCCGCGAGTGGGGCCCGCGGGGGTGCCGGTGACGGGGGTGGGGCCGGTGGTGTCCGCGGCGGCGAGGCCGGCGGCGCGCGCGGCGGCGAGCCGGGAGACGCCCGCGGCGGCCGGGAGGGAGGCCCCGCCCGCGCCGGAGAGCCGGGTGAGCGCGGAGCCCGCGACACAGGCCGGGACGGTGCGGGCGAGCGCGACGGCCGGGGTGGCCGCGATGCGGCCGGCGAGCGCGGCGGCCGCGACACGGGCCGCGACGGAGCGGCTGAGCGCGGGGCCCGCGACGGAGCCGGCGAGCGGGGCAGTCGCGGCGCTGCCACCGAGGCGCGCGGTGCCTCGAAAAGCCTGAGCTCGACTCAGCGCACCGAGTTCCGCCAGTCGATCACCCGCTCCAACGTCCGGGCGGTCACCAACGTGAACTTCGCGGTTCGCGTCGGCACGGCGATCCCGCGCTCGGTTTCCCTGCACCCGCTGCCCCCGGCGATCATCTCGCTGGTGCCGGCCTATCGCGGTCTGCAATTCATCCTGGTCGGAGACGACATCGTCATCATCGATCCCGACACCTACGAGATCGTGGACGTAATTCCGGCCTGATCCGGATCGGCAACGACGCAACGAGGGGCGGCGGCGCACCGGCGCCGCTGCCCCTCGCATGTTCGGGCTCGTCTTGCGGAACAGGAGAGGAACGTCTAGGCTGTTCGCGCTTTGTTTTCCACGATTCTGCGGCGCCCCCGGCCCGCGGTCGACAGCAGGTGCCGCATGCTGACCCGCAAGCAACTCGAACTGCTCCAGTTCATCCAGCAGAGGATGCAGGAGAGCGGTGTGCCGCCTTCCTTCGACGAAATGAAGGACGCGCTCGATCTCAAGTCCAAATCCGGCATCCATCGCCTGATCATGGCGCTGGAGGAGCGCGGCTTCCTGCGCCGCTTGCCGAACCGGGCCCGGGCGATCGAGATCCTGCGCATGCCGGACCTGACGGCCGCGAAGCCCACCCCGGGCTCCGAGCCGCGCCGCTTCACCCCGAGCGTGGTCGAGGGGGGCCTCTCGGGTAAGCCGCCCGCGCCGAAGCCGGCGATGCTGCAGGCTCATGACGGCAACGGCCAGTCGGTGATGGTGCCGGTGATGGGCCGGATCGCCGCCGGTACGCCGATCTCGGCGATCGAGAGCCAGAGTCATTCGATCTCGATGTCGCCCGACTTCCTTTCGGGCGGCGAGCACTACGCGCTGGAAGTGCGCGGCGACTCGATGATCGAGGCCGGCATCCTCGACGGTGATCTCGTGGTGATCCACAAGCAGGACACCGCCAATAACGGCGACATCATCGTGGCGCTCATCGACGACGAGGAGGCGACCCTCAAGCGCCTCCGCCGCCGCGGCTCCTCGATCGCCCTCGAGGCGGCCAACCCGTCCTACGAGACCCGCGTGCTCGGTCCCGACCGGGTTCGCATTCAGGGCAAACTCGTCAGCCTCGTGCGCCGCTACTGAGGGCTTTCGGAGGGCGGCGGGTCCGGTGGATCCGCCGCGCTCGGATCACCCGATGCCGGCGGCTCGCTCCGGGCGGCCGGTGTCGCCGTGTCGATCGCCTTCGGCTGCCAGGGCCTCGGCTGACCGGCCCCGCGCGCGGTAGCGAGTTCCGGTCCCGCCGCTCCGAGGCGGATCGCTGTGGCGCCCTGCACGGCCAGGACGGTGCGATCGGCGATCAGCGGTGCGGCGCATCCCGGCGGCGCCCGCAGGCGGGTGATCAGGATATCGGCCCGGGCGCAGTCCTCGGCAAAGGCGCGCTTATCGGTGACGTGGGCGACCGTGCGGCCATCGACAGCCACGAGGGTGCAGCCGAGACGGTCGCAGCGCGGTCCGGCTTCTCCGGTAACGACCTCCGGGCGGCGCCCGTCGCCGTCGGCCTTCAGCCACTGTTCCAACACGAAGCCGGGCGGGCGGCCGAGGACGACGAGGCGTCCGTCCCTACCGCGGACCGCGGCGCCGGCGCCGTCCCGGTCGATGTAGATGTCGTATCGCGTCGGGCTCGCGGCCAGGGCGATGCCGAGTCCCGCCGGCAGCAGGGCGAGCAGCCGCAGCCGCGAGACCGGCAGAGTCGCGAGGAGCAGGGCGGCCGCGAGCAGCGTCAGGGCGCCCGTCCCGAAGGCCGGAAGCACCACGTTGGCCTGTCCGAACTCGGCGATCCAGGCGGAGATGTCGAGCATGCCGCGCACGGCGAGCCCCATCAGCCACCAGACCGGACGATCGAGGGCGAAGGGGTAGGCGAGCATCCCGAGCACCGCCGCGGGCATCACCGCGAGCGAGACGAGGGGAAGGGTCAGGGCATTGCCGACGAGGCCGAAGGGCTGCACGGTCTGGAAGTGGTAGGTTGCGAAGGGCGCGGTGGCGATCTGCGCCACCAGCGTCGTGGCCAGTGTGCCGACCACCGCCGTCGCCAGCCACGACGCGGCCCGCGCGATCCGGGAGGGATTGTCGGTTCGGAAGGCGCGCCCGTCGATGAGCGGCGCGCAGGCGATCAGTCCGGCCACCGCCCCGAACGACATCTGGAAGCTCGGGCCGAGCAGCGCCTCCGGCTCGCGGGCAAGCGCCAGGATCGCGGCGAGCGCAAGATTGCGCATGCTGAGCGCCGGACGGTCGACGAGGATCGCGCCGAGCATCACCAGCGTCATGATCAGCGCCCGTTCGGCGGCGACATCCCAGCCCGAGAAGCCGCAGTAGGCCGTCACGCCCAGCATCGCCGCGCCGGCCGCGATCTTCTTGATCGGCCAGGCGAGGGCCAGCATCGGCACCAGCGCGAGCCCGGCCCGAACCAGCCAGAACACCACGCCGGCCGCGAGC
This sequence comes from Methylorubrum rhodesianum, assembly GCF_014199985.1. Taxonomy (GTDB): domain Bacteria; phylum Pseudomonadota; class Alphaproteobacteria; order Rhizobiales; family Beijerinckiaceae; genus Methylobacterium; species Methylobacterium rhodesianum. The sequence goes on from NZ_JACHOS010000005.1 coordinate 79,493, forward strand.
ACCATGTGGAGCCCGGAAATCGAGACGACGTGATAGATGCCGGCCGCTCGCAGGATGTCGTTGGTCTCGTTCGAGATCAGTCCCCGCTTTCCCGTGACGAGGGCGGCCGCGACGGCGCCGGCCTGCCCGCCGATCGCCTCGGTGATCCGGCGGGTGAAGGCGTTTCGGGCCGCGTCGATGCCGGCCGCCAAGCGCAGGGACCAGGAGAGAGGTTGGGCCGGAGCCCCGACCTCGACCTTGCCCACCAGCGACCCCACCGCTCCGATCCCGCGGAAATATGCATCACGGGCGAAGTCGTAGCCGCCCGGCCGCACCGCCTCGGGGGGCGGCAGCAGGCGGGCGGTGGCGCGGATCGTGTCGCCCGGCCGCACCGCCTGCGCCGCGCGGTGGGAGACCCTCACCCGTCGCGGACGCTGCCCCGCGCCAAGGTCGCCGAAGCTCTCGACCCGCACGATCAGCCGCGCACCGCCCTCCCGCTCGTCGAGTCCTTCGACAAGGCCGGAGAGCGGGCCGATGGTCAGGCGGGTCAGCACCGGCCCCGAGACGGAGGCGACCCTCCACGCGGCAGCGGCGTAGCCGAGGAACAGGGCGGCGAGGGCGAGCATCAGCGCGAGCGCGATCGGACGCGCCCGCAGGGTCGGCGTGACGACGAGGCAGAGGGCGGCGGCGATCAGCGGAGCAGCGAGGGTGGCTTCTCCGTCGGCTGCCGTGAAGAAGACCAGGATGCCTGACCCGAAGGCGACGGCGATCCAGGGGAACAGCCGGCGCTGCTCGGCCTCGCGGGCGAGCTCCGCGCCCAGCCCCTCGACCGTCGCCCGCCAGAGCTGCGTGGGCGCGGGAACACGGCCGGCGAGGAGGGCTGGAACCGCCCCGCCCACCGCCCTGCCGCCGCCCTGCGCCATGCCCCGCCACGTCCCGAGACCTGCGATGCCCGCGCGACGGGCAAACGTGACGAATTCTTAACGCATCCGCTCGCTCGTGCTACATGCCCGGCGAGACCGGCCGCGGCCGCCCTCCCGCCATCCCGCACTTTTTTCGAAGAAGCCTCCCAGCCGCCGATGTCGTCACCGGTCGTCACGCGCTTTGCGCCCTCGCCCACGGGCTTCCTGCATATCGGGGGAGCGCGCACGGCGCTGTTCAATTGGCTCTACGCCCGCCGCTTCGGCGGCCGGATGCTGCTGCGCATCGAGGACACCGACCGGGAGCGCTCGACGCAAGCCGCGATCGACGCGATCCTCGACGGAATGCGCTGGCTCGGCCTCGATTGGGACGGCGAGGTGATCTACCAGTTCGCCCGCGCCGAGCGACACCGCGAGGTGGCGGAGAGCCTGCTCGCGTCGGGCAATGCCTATCACTGCTACGCCAGCGCCGAGGAACTGGCGCAGATGCGCGAGACCGCCCGCGCCGAGGGCCGGGCCCCGCGCTACGACGGCCGCTGGCGTGATCGCGATCCGTCCGAGGCGCCGGCGGGCGTCAAGCCGGTGATCCGCCTGCGCGCGCCCATCGAGGGCGAGACCGTCGTCGAGGACGCCGTGCAGGGCCGCGTCACCTGGGCGAACCGCGACCTCGACGATCTCGTGCTGCTGCGCTCCGACGGCACCCCGACCTACATGCTCGCCGTCGTCGTGGACGATCACGACATGGGCGTCACCCAGGTCATCCGCGGCGACGACCATCTCACCAACGCCGCGCGCCAGAGCCAGCTCTACCGGGCGCTCGGCTGGGACGTGCCGGCGATGGCGCACATCCCGCTGATCCACGGGGCGGACGGGGCCAAGTTGTCCAAGCGCCACGGCGCGCTCGGCGTCGAGGAGTACCGCGACCGCGGCTATCTCCCGGCGGCCCTGCGCAACTACCTCGTCCGACTCGGCTGGAGCCACGGCGACCAGGAAGTCTTTTCCACCGAAGAAATGATCGCCGCCTTCGACCTGAAGGCAATCGGTCGCTCGGCGGCGCGCTTCGACTTCACGAAGCTAGAGAGCCTCAACGGGCTCTACATCCGCGGCAGTGACGACGCGGCTCTCGTCGAGGCGATCAACGCGATCCTGCCGGCCCGCGGTCCCGAGCGCGGTCTGCCAACCTCCCTCACGCCGGATCTGCGTGAAAGGCTCCTGTCGGCGATGCCCGGGCTGAAGGAGCGCGCCAAGACGCTCGTCGAACTCCTCGACAGCGCCTACTACCTCTATGCCCCGCGCCCGCTCGCCCTCGACGCCAAGGCGGAGGGCCTGCTCGCCGGCGAGGCACCGGAGCGGCTGCGCGCCCTACTCCCGGCCCTGGAGGCCCTGCCGGAGTGGAGCGCCGCGGCGACCGAAGCCGCCGTGCGCGGTTTCGCCGAGAGTCAGGGCGTCAAGCTCGGTCAGGTCGCCCAACCTCTCCGGGCGGCGCTCACGGGCCGCGCCACCTCGCCGCCGGTCTTCGACGTGATGGCCGTGCTGGGCCGTGATGAGGCGCTGGCCCGCCTGCGGGATCGCCTGCCGGCCTAATCGTCGGCCGCGCGGCGGATCAACGCATCTAATCCGAGGATGCGTTGATCGGCTCTGCTCCCCGGATCGACCATACCCTGTCCTTCGATGGATCGGGGTGACAATCCGGCACAGATGACAGCGTCGGCCTCCGGCCGGCGCCGCTCACGGGGCTCGACACCGGAAAGTCTTGTCTCGCGCCGCGTTTTGGCGTCAACTTCGCTCCGGCGACAAGCTGGGATCGCGTGAGATCCGGGCGCGAGGTGGGTCGGAGCCGATCTTATCAAGCCCCGCAAGTGACAGACGCGGCCCGTTCTTCGCATATGCGAAGAAGCGGAAGGCGGCCTGCCGTTGCTGGGCGCCGACCGATCCGCTAACCCGGTGCTTCAGTGAGCGGGCGCAGTGCTCTGCTGCGGCGCCACAACGGAGCGGGAGGCGGAGCCTTCCGGTCCAGTGCTGTTCCCGTCGCGAGAAAGGGTCCGCGATCCCATGAGCGCTTCCGCCAGCACCATCATCGTGGGCGACAAGAACGTCGAATTGCCCATCAAGACCGGAACGATCGGCCCGGATGTGGTCGATATCGGCAAGCTCTACGCTCAGACCGGCAAATTCACCTTCGACCCCGGCTTCACCTCGACCGCCTCCTGCGAGTCGAAGATCACCTATATCGACGGCGACGAGGGCGTGCTGCTCTATCGCGGCTACCCGATCGAGCAGCTCGCCGAGCAGGGCGACTTCCTCGAGACCGCCTACCTGATGCTGTTCGGCGAATTGCCGTCCTCCGCCCAGAAGGCCGACTTCGATTACCGGGTCACGCGCCACACCATGGTGCACGACCAGATGAACCGCTTCTTCCAGGGCTTCCGCCGCGACGCCCACCCGATGGCGGTGATGGTGGCCTGCGTCGGCGCACTCTCGGCCTTCTACCACGACTCGACCGACATCTCGGACGAGTCGCAGCGGATGATCGCCTCGCTGCGCATGATCGCGAAGATGCCGACGCTCGCGGCGATGGCCTACAAGTACACGATCGGTCAGCCTTTCGTATATCCGAAGAACGATCTCGACTATACGTCGAATTTTCTGCGGATGTGCTTTGCCGTTCCGTGCGAAGAGTACGTGATCAATCCGATCTACGCACGGGCACTCGACAAGATCTTCATCCTGCACGCGGACCACGAGCAGAACGCCTCGACCTCGACGGTTCGGCTCGCCGGCTCCTCCGGTGCCAACCCCTTCGCCTGCATCGCCGCCGGCATCGCCTGCCTGTGGGGTCCGGCGCATGGCGGCGCCAACGAGGCGGCGCTGAAGATGCTGATGGAAATCGGCCACCCCGAGAACGTGCAGAAATACGTCGCCAAGGCGAAGGACAAGAACGATCCCTTCCGCCTGATGGGCTTCGGCCACCGGGTCTACAAGAACTACGATCCGCGCGCGCGCATCATGCAGAAGACCACCCACGAGGTTCTGAACGAACTCGGGCTGAAGGACGACCTCCTGGAAGTCGCGGTTCAGCTCGAGAAGATCGCTCTCGAGGACGAGTACTTCATCGAGAAGAAGCTCTACCCGAACATCGACTTCTACTCGGGCATCACCCTCAAGGCGCTCGGCTTCCCGACCTCGATGTTCACCGTGCTGTTCGCGCTCGCCCGCACCGTCGGCTGGATCGCGCAGTGGGCCGAGATGATCGAGGATCCGTCCCAGAAGATCGGCCGGCCGCGCCAGCTCTATATCGGCCCCGACCGTCGCGACTACGTTCCGATCGGCCAGCGCGGCTGAGTGGACCCTTCGCCTCCGGGCCTTGCGGCCCGGGGGCCTGACGGTCTCAAAGTCCGAGGTCGCGCTTCAATCGGACGACGGCCCGGTCGAGCGCGCCGAGGAAGGCGGAGCGGTCCTTCGGCGAGAACGGCTTCGGCCCGCCGGTGATCGCGCCGGCCTCCCGCAGATCCTGCATCAGGTTGCGGGTGGCGAGCGCGAGACCGACCGAGGATTCCGTGAAGGCCTTGCCATTCGGGGCGATCGCCACCGCGCCGGCCTTCACGCAGCGGCTGGCCAGGGGCACGTCGGCCGTGACCACGATGGCGCCGGGGCCCGCCCGTTCGGCGATCCAATCGTCGGCCGCGTCGAACTTGTCCCCGACGACCACCCGTTCGATCCAGGGCTCGCGCGGCAGGTTCAGGAAGCTGTTCGAGACGACGGTGACGTGAAGGCCGTAGCGCCCGGCGACGCGGTACACTTCATCCTTGACCGGACAGGCATCGGCATCGACGTAGATCCTGATCCTCGGCGTCGCCGCGTCCACACTCATGCCGCCCGCCGCGCCTCAAGCACGATCCTAGCCGCCGCGCGGCTCGGCTCCTCGTCGCCGGCGAGGCGCATCCGGCCGTCGATGCGGGCGAGCGCCTCGAGCTGGGTCCGCCGGTCCGGGCCGCCCGCGAGCAGGGGCGCCAGCGCCGCGGCCAGGCGCTCCGGCGTGCAATCGGCCTGCACGAATTCCGGCATGGCGTTCTCGGACAGGATCAGGTTCGGCAGAACGATCGTCGGCACCTGAATCAAGCGCCGGGCGATCACCTCCTCGACCCGCGAGACCTTGTAGGCCACCACCATCGGTACGCCGGCGAGGGCGAGTTCGAGGGTCACGGTGCCGGAGGCGGCGAGGGCCGCCCGGGCCCGGCGGAAGGTGGCGTACTTGTCGGCCTCCCCGTGGACGACCCGCGGATGCCGCTCCCAGGCAGCGGCGAGCCGCTCGATCAGGGCGCGGTGGCGGCTCACCGCCGGCAGTTCGACCTCGAACGGACCGATGCGGCGGGCGAGGTCGGCGACGGCGTGCCCGAAGATCGGCATCAGTCGCTCGATCTCGGAACGGCGCGAGCCCGGCAGCACCGCGAGGACCGGTGGGCGCCGCTCGCGGATCGCCGCCTCCTCGGGTGAAGGGCGCAGCTCGGTCAACCGCTCGATGAGCGGGTGGCCGACATAGGAGCAGGGCGGTCCGCCGAGCCTGCGATGCGCCTCCGGCTCGAAGGGCAGAAGGGCGAGCACATGGTCGATGAAGGGCACCATGCCCTTCGCCCGCCAGGGCCGCCACGCCCAGACACTCGGCGAGACGTAATCGACGATCGGCAGATCCGGCCGACGTTTCCGCACGCGGGTGGCGACGGCATGGGTGAAGCCGGGACTGTCGATGATCACGAGCACGTCAGGCCGTCCCGCCACGACGTCGTCCACCGTCTCGCGGATGCGGCGCAGCAGGGTGCGAGCGCGGGCGAGCACCGGCAGATAGCCCATCACCGCGACGTCATCGATCGGGAAGAGCGAGCGGAAGCCCTCCGCCTCCATCGCCTCACCGCCGACCCCGCCGAGCGTCGGAGGCTCGGGCGAGAGCGCCCGCAGCGCCCGGATCAGCTTCGCGCCGAGCTGGTCGCCGGAATCCTCGCCCGCGACGAGCCAGATCCGCCGGTGCGTCACGGGGCGACCTCCACGCCGATCAGGAACAGACCCGCCGCATCCGCGGCCGCCACCGTGCGCTCGGCGTCGATCACGAGGGTGTGGCCGGCCCCGATGGCGATACCGGCGCAACCGGCCTCCGCCGCCCGGCGGACGGTCCGCGGCCCGATGGCCGGCAGATCGATGCGCAGATCCTGTCCGAGCTTCGGCAGCTTGACAAGCACGGTCCCCTTGGCAGGCGTGCCCCGCCCGAACGGCTTGCGGTTGAGTGCGCGAGCACGGGCGAGCATGCGGTCCGTGCCCTCGGGACCCTCCACGGCGATGACCCGCTCGCCCGCCACCACGGCGGCCTGCCCCACATCGAAGGGGCTCAGGGCGGCGAGCATGGCACGTCCGGTGGCGATCGAGAGGGTGGCGTCGGATTCCGGCTCGAACCGGCCGAGACGGCCGAGACGGCCGAGGAGATCAGGGGCAACCTCGTGGACGCCGAGCACCCGGTGCCCGTTCTCCTCCAGCAGCGAGAGCACGGCCCGCAACAGCCGGTCGTCGCCGCCGGCGAGACTCTTCAGGATGTCCCGGTTGCGCACCGCGTGCGCCGCGTTGAGGAGGGCGGCCGGGCTCGGGCGGGTGACGCCGCCGGCCGGCACCACGGCGGCCGGCGCCCACTCCTTCAGGATGCGCAGGGTGCCGGGAATGTCGAGAAGATCGACGACCGCATCCGCACGCCGCCGCATCGCCCGTTCGGTGAACCCGCGCACGGCGAGGATCCGGAACGGCCGACGCGCGCGATCAAGGGAGGCCGCGACCAGCTCCGGCAGGTGGCCCGCGCCGGCCACCAGGGCGAGGGGCCGGGCGGGATCGATCACGGCGTGACGCCTCAGGCCGCCGCGGCGACGGCGCGCGGCGTGCAGATCGAGCGCTTTCCGCCCGCGCGGATGAAGGTGACGATCTCGTGGATCGCCGGATGGGTGTCGAACTCGGCCGCAACGTCCTCGACGCGCTCCATCAGCGTGCCCTCCTGCGCGAAGAGCAGCCGGTAGGCCCGGCGGAGCGCATGAATGTCCTCGCGCGAAAAGCCGCGGCGCTGGAGGCCGATAATGTTGAGCCCCGAGAGGTAGGCCCGGTTGCCGAGCACCATGCCGTAGGGGATGCAGTCGTTCTCCAGTCCGGACAGGCCGCCGACGAAGGCGTGATCGCCGACGCGGGCGAACTGGATCACCGCCGCGCCGCCGCCGAGAATGGCGTAGTTGCCGACGGTGCAGTGGCCGGCGAGCATCACGTTGTTGGAGAAGATGACGTGATTGCCGACCCGGCAATCGTGACCGACATGACTGTTGGCGAGGAAGGCGCACCCGTTGCCGACCACCGTCTCCAGGCCGCCGCCGGCCGTGCCGGGGTTCATCGTCACGCCTTCGCGGATCAGGCAGTCGGTGCCGACGGTGAGCGTCGAGGGCTCACCGCGGAACTTGAGATCCTGCGGCGGGTGACCAATCGAGGCGAAGGGATAGATCTTGGTCCGCGCGCCGACCGTGGTGCGGCCGGCGACCACGACGTGGCTGATCAGCTCGCAGCCGTCTTCGAGCACGACGTCGGGCCCGACATGGCAGAACGGGCCGACCCGCACGCCGTCCCCGAGCCGGGCGCCGTCCTCGACGACGCTGCTCGGGTGAATGCCTTCCCGCACCGCGCTCACTCCGTCACCAGCATGGCACCGATCTCGGCCTCGGCCACGAGCGTACCCTCGACGCGAGCCTCTCCGCGGAACCACCACATGGTCCGGCGCTGGTTCATCTTCGTCATGTGGAATCGGACCTGGTCGCCGGGCACGACGGGCTTGCGGAACTTGCACTTGTCGATCGTCATGAAGAAGACCTGCTTGGTCTTCAGCTCGTCGCTCATGATGTGGCGGCAGCAGATCGCGCCCGCCGTCTGAGCCATGCCCTCGATCAGGAGCACGCCGGGGAAAACCGGGAGGCCCGGGAAGTGGCCGGTGAATTGCGGCTCGTTCGCCGTGACGTTCTTGATGCCGATGCAGCTCTCGTCGCGGTCGATCTCGATGATGCGGTCGATCATCAGGAAGGGATAGCGGTGGGGCAGCAATTCCAGCACCTTCTGGATATCGGCCGAACCCAGCTCCCGCGTCTCGCTCATCGGTCCCAACGCTCCCCGCCCATGCTTGTCCGGCGGCATAGGCCGCACGGTCCCGTGCGCTCTGCCGGTGCCTCTATCCAGTGAAGGCCGCCCTCTTCGACAGAAAATCGGGCAGATGCAAGTCTTTTGCGGCGTTGGAGTCGCTGGTGGGATCAGCCGCCGAGCGTCTCTTCGACCAAGCGGGGGTTCTTCTCCAGCAGTGCCAGCAGGACCCGAGCAGGCCCTTCCGGCCGTCGTCGACGCTGCTCCCAGTTCCGCAAAGTGCCGACAGCAACGCCGATCCGGCGGGCAAAGGCGTCCTGCGAGAGGGCGGAAGCTTTCCGCACCGCCGCGACGTCGATGTCGTGAGGAACGTGCACGCACAAGCCAGCGACGGATTCGCCCCGGGCGTGGGCGGCTGCCTGCTCCAGGCTGCGCGTCAATTCGTGGAACGTGGCCTCATCCATTGGACTCATCCTCGAGACAGCATATCGACCAATCTTGCCAGTGCCTGGGCCTGAGCCGGTGTCGGATTGGCTTGATCGCCCTTCGCGTAGGCCAAGAGCAGGTAGACACCGCATCCACTCACGAAGCACGTGATCAGCCGCGCGCCCCCTCGCTTGCCGCGACCGGCCAAGGGCACCCGCACCTTGCGCAGCCCGCCCGTGCCGGGGATCACGTCCCCTGCCCATGGATTGGCAGCAAGAAAGTCGACGACCGAGACGCGTTCCGCCTCGGTCATCAGGCGCTCCGCTGACCTGAGATAGATCTCGGTTTCGATCACGGTATGCAGCGCGCCGGCCATGACGACAGATGACCCGTCCGACCATATACGTCAATGACGTAGAGACCGACAACCAGCCGCAATCAGTGCAACCGCTGCGGAGCCTGGCACGCCTGTCAGACGAGCCGCCGATCCAGCCGGATGATCCGGCACGGGTCTCCCGCCTTGGCCGGACCTGCGTGCGCCGGGCGGATCAGCAGGGCCTCACTGGTGCCGAGCACCGAGAGCATCGAGGAATCCTGGCGTGTTTCGGGATGCGCGATCGGCAAGCGGTCGGGCGCCGTGTCGAGGCGGGCGCGCAGGTAGTCCTGACGGGCGTCGTTCTCCGGCATGTCGCGGCCGAGAAGAGCCGGCTCGCTGCGGTCCTCACCCGCGCGCGGATCGCCGAGGAGCGCCCGGATCGCCGGCACCACGAAGAGGAGGCCGCAGACGATCGAGGAGACCGGGTTGCCCGGCAGGCCGATCACCGTCATCGCGCCGATCCGGCCGTGCATCAGCGGCTTGCCGGGGCGGAGCGCCACCCGCCAGAAGCCGAGTTCCATCCCCTCCGCACCGAGGGCCGCCTGGACGAGGTCGTGGTCGCCGACGGAGGCGCCGCCGAGCGTCACCAACAGATCGGCCCCGGCCGCACGCGCGCGGCCGACCGCCTCGCGCAGAGCGCCGAGATCGTCGCGGACGATGCCGAGATCGATGACCTCCGCCCCCGCTTCCAGGCTCAGCGCACCGAGCGCAAGCCCGTTCGAGGCGACGATCTGATCCCAGGCCGCCCGCTCACCCGGCCGAACCAGCTCGTCGCCGGTTGCGAGAACGGCCACCCGGGGCTTGCGCCGCACGGGCAGCACGGCGTGGCCGGCGCCGGCCGCCAGAGCGAGGCGGCGGGCGTCGAGGGTATCGCCGGCCCGCACGAGCGTCTCGCCCTCGCGGAAATCGAGGCCGGCGCGGCGCAGGAAGCGGCCCGCCGCCACAGGCTCGCGGGCGGTGACGGTCTCGCCCTCGGTCGCGGCGTTCTCCTGGATCAGGATCGCATCGGCCCCCTCGGGGACCGGCGCGCCGGTGAAGATGCGCACCGCCTCGCCCGCCTGCAGCGTCCCGGAAAAGCCGTGACCCGCCGCGCTGGTGCCGATCAGGCGCAAACGCACCGGAACGGTCGCAAGGTCGGCGGAACGCACGGCGTAACCGTCCATGGCGGAAGCCGGAAACGGGGGCTGGGTGCGCAGGGCGGTGAGGTCGGCGGCGAGGGTGCGGCCGGCGCCCTGCGCGATCGGGACCTCTTCCATCGCCACCGGCTCTGGAATCGCGGCGAGGATCTTCTCGAGCGCCTCGGCGACCGGGAGCAGGCTCATGAATCGGCGTTCCACGCGCCGGACTTGCCGCCCTCTTTCGAAAGGAGACGGATGCCCTCGATGCGCATGCCGCGATCGGCGGCCTTCACCATGTCGTAGACGGTCAGGCAGGCCACCGAGACGGCGGTCAGCGCCTCCATCTCGACGCCGGTCTGGCCCTGCACCTTCACCTCCGCAGTGAGGCGCAGGCCGGGCAGGGCGTCGTCGGGCTCGCAGGTGAGGCGCACCTTGGTGATCAGCAGCGGGTGGCAGAGCGGGATCAGTTCGTGGGTGCGCTTGGCCGCCATGATGCCGGCGAGCCGAGCAGTGCCGATGACGTCGCCCTTCTTGGCGTCGCCCTCGCGGATTAGCGCCAGGGTCTCGGGCCGCATCACCACCACGCCCTCGGCGATCGCCCTGCGCGAGGTCGCGGCCTTGTCGGAAACGTCGACCATGTTGGCCGCGCCGGTCCGGTCGATGTGGGTGAGGGTCGCGCCGCTCACCGGCCCTGATCTCCGAACAGCAGCGCCCGCGTCGCCGCGGTCACGTCCGACTGCCGCATCAGGCTCTCGCCGACGAGGATGGTGTCGAGTCCGTGCTGCCGCAGCCGCAGCACGTCGGCATGCGTGCTGATGCCGCTCTCGGCCACCGCGATCCGGTCGGCCGGGATGCCGGGCTTGAGCCGGATCGCCGTCTCGAACGAGACCTCGAAGGTCTTGAGGTTTCGGTTGTTGACCCCGACCAACCGCGTGCCGAGCGGCAGGGCCCGCTCCAGCTCCTGCGCATTATGAACCTCGACCAGCACGTCCATGCCGAGATCATGTGCCGTCTCGGTGATGGCGGCGGCCTCGGCGTCGTCGAGACAGGCCATGATCACGAGGACGCAATCGGCGCCCCAGGCGCGGGCCTCGTAGACCTGATACGGCTCGAACAGGAAATCCTTGCGGAGGACCGGCAGGTCGCACGCGGCGCGGGCCTCGACCAGGAATTCCGGCGCCCCCTGGAAGGACGGGGTATCGGTCAGCACCGACAGGCAGGTGGCGCCGCCCTCGGCATAGGCCCTGGCCAGCGCCTTGGGGTCGAAATCGGCGCGGATCAGCCCCTTGGAGGGCGAGGCCTTCTTGATCTCGGCAATCAGGGCCGGACGGCCCTCGCCGATATGACGGGCGATGGCGTCCGCAAAGCCGCGGGGCGCCTCCGCCTTCGCGACCTGCTTCTCCAGCTTGGCCAGCGGCAGCCGCAGCTTCGCCTCGGCGATCTCGCGCCGCTTGTAGGCCTCGATCCGTGCCAGCACGCTCGCCCGTTCCGGGGCCGTCGCGGCGGGCCCGACGGTCACGTCGGCCACGATGTCGTCCATCGGTGATGTCCTTGGAGCCGTTCGAGGCCGTCTATCACGCATTCGACACGGCGACGAGACGCGCCAGCGTCTCCCGCGCCGCTCCGGAATCGATGGCCGCCTGCGCCCGCGCGACGCCCTCGGCGAGCGAGCCGGCGGCGCCCGCCACCACGAGGCCGGCGCCGGCATTTAGCACGGCGATGTCGCGATAGGCGTTGCGGGCGCCCTCCAGCACCGCGCCGAGCGCGGCGGCGTTGTGCTCGGGGTCACCCCCGCGCAGGTCGTCGAGGGTCGCGAGCCGCAGGCCGACCTCGCGCGGATCGATGGTGAAGTGCGAGAGCGCGCCGTCCTCCAGCGCGACGACGGCGGTGGGTCCGGTGGTGGTGATCTCGTCGAGACCGTCGGAGCCGTGCACGGTCCAGACCCGGCGGCTACCGAGCGCCGACAGCACCCGCGTCAGCGGCTCGGCCCAGGCCGATCGCGAGACGCCGAACACCTGCGCGGTGACCCCGGCCGGGTTCGAGAGCGGCCCGAGCATGTTGAAGATGGTGCGGAAGGGCAGTTCGGTGCGCACCGGCGCGACGTGGCGCATGGCGCCGTGATGCGTCTGTGCGAACATGAAGCAGAGCCCGGCTTCCGACAGGCAGCGCGCCAGTGCGTCGGGGGGCAAGCCGATCTTCACGCCGAGTGCCGCGAGCACGTCGGCCGCGCCGGAGCGCGAGGTCGCGGCACGGTTGCCGTGCTTGGCAACGGGCACGCCGCAGGCGGCGGTGAGAATCGCGGCGAGCGTCGAGACGTTGTAGCTGCCCGAATGGTCGCCGCCGGTGCCGACGATGTCGATGGCACCCTCGGGCGCCGCCACGGGGAGCATCCGTGCCCGCATCGCCGAGACGGCGCCGACGATCTCGTCCTCGCTCTCGCCGCGCACCGATAGGGCGGTGAGAAAGGCGCCGGCCTGGATCGGCGTGACCTCGCCGGAGAGCAGGTCGTCGAAGGCGGCGCGCGCCTGCTCGCGGCTCAGCGCGGCGCCGGACGCGATGGTCGCGAGATAGGTTTTGAAGGCGTCCATCGGGATCGTGGCTCTGTTCGAGCCCTCTCCCCTCCGCGGGAGAGGGTGGCCCCCAAGGGGGGTCGGGTGAGGGGAGTGCCGTTTCCGGCAAATGCGGAGCCGGCCCCTCTCCCGCCTCGCATCCGCGAGGCACCCTCTTCCGCGAAGGGGAGAGGGAGGGGTCCTCCGTCAATGCACGCCGGGGCCGGCCTTGTCACGCTCGGGCCGCGGACTCCTTGCGCCACGCGGCGGCGATGTCGAGGAAGTTGCGCAGGATCTGCGTGCCGTGGTTCGAGAGGATGCTCTCGGGATGAAACTGCACGCCGTGGACCGGCAACTCGCGATGCTGCAGCCCCATGATGAGCCCGTCGGCCTCCGCCGTCACCGCGAGATCCTGTGGGCAGCTCGCGCGGTCGACAACCAGCGAGTGGTAGCGGGTGGCGGCAAACCCCTCGTTGATGCCGCGGAACACGCCCTTGGCCTCGTGGCGGATGGTGGAGACCTTGCCGTGCATGGGGGAGGGCGCCCGCACCACGTCGCCGCCATACGCCTGACCGATGGTCTGGAGCCCGAGGCAGACGCCGAAGATCGGGACTTCCGCGCCCAGCTCCCGCACCGCGTCGAGGCAGATGCCGGCCTCGTTCGGGGTGCACGGCCCCGGCGAGAGCACGAGCGCGTCCGGCGCCCGCTCGCGGATGCCGGCGACGTCGATCTGATCGTTGCGCACCACGTCGATCCGCCCGCAGAGCGGGCCGATCAGATGGACCAGATTCCACGTGAAGGAATCGTAGTTGTCGATGACGAGGACGTTGGACATCGAACTCAGCCGTAGCACTCCGCGTCCGCCCACGCCCCTTCTCCTGAGGTGCCGCGCAGCGGCCTCGAAGGATCTTCCAGGATTCGCGCGGAATCTGGAGGATCCTCTGAAGCCGACGCGAGCTGCCGGCTCCTCAGGAGGAGGGATGGGTGGGATGAACCTTGGTCAAGGGGTGGCGACGCGGAGCCTGCAAGTCAAGACGACCTGCCCACGCCGCCTACTGGCCCCGCTTCGCCCGGCTCGCGAACTGTACCGCGTCCTCCGCTGCGCGGAAGAGGGCTTTGGCCTTGTTGACGCATTCCTGCTGCTCGGACGCGGGATCGGAATCGTAGACGATGCCGGCCCCCGCCTGAACGTGCATGCGGCCGTCCTTCACGATCGCCGTGCGCAGGACGATGCAGGTGTCCATCTCGCCGCGCGCGCCGAAATAGCCGATGCAGCCGCCATAGGGCCCGCGCTTCTCGCGTTCCAGTTCGTCGATGATCTCCATCGCCCGCACCTTCGGCGCGCCGGAGACGGTGCCGGCGGGAAAGCCCGCGGCCAGCGCGGAGAGCGCGTCGTGCCGCGGGTCCAGGTCGCCCTCGACGTTCGAGACGATGTGCATGACCTGGGAATAATATTCCAGAAAGAACGAGTCGGTGACGGTGACGCTGCCGATCTTCGAGACCCGGCCGACATCGTTGCGGCCGAGGTCGAGCAGCATCAGGTGCTCCGAGCGCTCCTTCGGATCGGCCAGGAGTTCGTCGGCGAGCGCGCGGTCCTCGGCCGGCGTCGCGCCGCGGCGGCGAGTGCCGGCGATCGGGCGGATCGTGACCTTATCGTCGCGGACCCGAACCAGGATCTCGGGACTGGAACAGACCACCTGAAACGCCTCGAAGTCGAGGTAGCACAGGAACGGTGCCGGGTTGGTGCGGCGAAGGCTGCGGTAGAGCGCGAAGGCCGGCAGGGTGAAGGGCGCCTCGAAGCGCTGCGACAGCACCACCTGAAAGATGTCGCCTGCGACGATGTATTCCTTGGCCTTGGCCACCATGCCGAGGAACGCCTCCGGCTCGGTGTTCGAGACCGGGGAGGGCAGGGCGAGGCTCGCCGCATCCGCCCGCGCCTCGATCGGCAACGGCCCCTCAAGCGCTTCCGCCACCCGGTCGAGACGGGTCTGCGCGGCCTCCAGCGCGGCGCGCGCGCTGACGCCCTCGGCCGGGCGCACGGGGGTGACCACGGTGAGCGCGTCGGCCACCGCATCGAACACCACCATCACCCGCGGCCGGATCAGGATCGCGTCCGGCACGCCGAGCGGGTCGGGATTCGGCTCGGGCAGGCGCTCCATCGCGCGGACCATGTCGTAGCCGAGATAGCCGAACAGGCCCGCGGCCATCGGCGGCAGGGCGGCGCTCTGCGCGTCATCGCCCACTGCGCTCTCGGCGATCAGGGCCCGCAGCGAGTCGAGCGGCGCCCGGTCGTCGGGCACGAAATCCGAGAGCCCCGCGTCGCGGGCGATCTCGGGCCGGCCGTCGCGGCACCGCCAGATCAGGTCGGGGTCGAGGCCGATCATCGAGTAGCGCCCGCGCACCGCGCCGCCCTCGACCGATTCGAGCAGGAAGCCGGGGCCGGCCTGTCCCGCCTTCAGCTTCAGGAAGGCGGCGACCGGGGTCTCCAGATCGGCCACAAGGGTCAGGCCGAGCAGGCTCGCGCGTCCGGCCTCGTAGGCGCGGGCCGCCGCCTCGTGCGCGGCCGTCGTCGAGCCGGGTTCAGTCATGCCGGGTTCGGTCATGGAAGACCTCAATACTCGCCGCCGAGCGCCCGCCGGAGAGCGGTCTGATTGACGCTCACGCCCGCGCTCTTCTGCACCTCGGCGATGAACTCGCCGAGCAGGTCGTCGGCAAGCGCGGTGCGTAGGGAATTCACGAGCTGCCCGTCGCTCGGCGTGCCGGGCACGAAGGCCGGCACGTTCGCCGCGGTGACCTTGAACACCGCGCGGCCCTCGCCGGCGGGCGCCGAGGCGGCCTTGCCGACCGGCGTCGTGAAGATGCGCTCGACGATGTCGGAGGAGAGGTCATCCTTGTTCTGGTTGCGGGCGATCTCGGTGACGGTCTTCAGCGGGAGGCCCGCCTCCTGCGCCACGGTCTCGATCGCCTCCCCCTTGTCCAGGCGCTCGGTCAGCTCCTTGGACTTCGCCACGAGACGCTTCTCGACCTCGGCCTTGGTCCAGCCCTTCACCGCCTCGTCGCGCACCTCGGCGAGCGGCTTCTCGTGCGAGGGGTCGATCTTGACGACGTCGTACCAGATCGCGCCGCCGGTCTTGGTGCGCAGCACCTCGGTGTCGTTGCCGACATCGGCGCGGAAGGCGGCCGGCAGCGTGGTCTCCTTGTCCGGAATGCCGGCGACCGGCTGGCCGGACGGATCGTTGCCCTGCGTATCGACCGCCGGAATGCTGAGCAGGGCCAGCCCCTGGTCCTTGGCGATCTCGGCCAGCGGCTTGGCGGCGGAGCGGGCATCCTCGATCGCGTCCTGCACCTTGTCGAAGCCGCCGTCGCGAACCCGCCGCAGCGCGATCTCCCGGCGGATCTCGTCCTTCACCTCGTCGAACGGCTTCACCGTGCCGGGCTCGATCGCCGTGACGCGCAGGAGCACGGTGCCGAAACGGCCCTTCACGGGCTCGCTCACCTTGCCCTGCTCCAGGGCGAAGGCGGCGTTGCCCACCGCCGGATCGAACAGCTCCGCCTTGGTCAGGGTGCCGAGATCGAGCTGCTTCGGGTCGAGCCCGCGCTCGGCGGCCACCGTCTCGAATGGCGTCTCGCCGCTCTCGATCTTGACTCGCGCCTCGCGTGCCGCGGCCTCGTCGGGGAAGCTGATCTGCTGGATGGTACGACGCTCCGCCTGGCCGAACCGGCTCTGATTGGCGTCGTAGACCTTGCGCGCCTCCTCGTCGGACACCTCGTCGGGCTTGGCGAGGGCGGCGGGGTCGAGCACCAGCAGGTTGAGGCTGCGATATTCGGGGGCGCGGAACGAGGCCTTGTTGTTGTCGTAGTAGGCCTTGAGCTCCTCGTCGGTCGGGGCGGGGATCTCGCCGGCGGCGGCGGGCGCGAGCGTCAGCACGGCGGCGTCGCGGCGCTCGGTCGAGTAGCGGTGGACCGCCTCGCGCATCGCCTGCGGCACCGGCGGCTCAGCGACGATGGCGTCGGCCAGCTGCAGGCGGGCGATGACGGAGCGCTGCTCGCGCACGAACATCGCCTCGTTCAGGCCCGCCCGCTGGAGCGTCTGGAAGAACAGCACGCGGTCGAAGCTGCCGTTGGCGTTCTTGAAGCTCGGCTCCTCCTGGATCGCCCGCAGCACCGCCGCGTCGGAGACGGCGAGCCCGAGATCGTGCGTCTTCTGGTCGAGCGCCGCCTCGGTGATGAGCTGCGCCAGAACCTGCCGCTCCAGGCCCATCGCCCTGGCCTGGTCCGGCGTCAGCGTCCGCTTGAGCTGGGCTTGGTAGCGCTGGAGCTGGTTCTGGTAGGCGGTGCGCACCTCCTCGGCCGAGATCGGCGTCTTGCCGACCGTGGCAACAGTCGTGCTCGATCCGCCGCGGAAAAACTCCTCCACGCCGAAGATCGCGACACCCGCGATCAGGAAGGTGAAGATCACCGTGAGCACGACCTTGCCGAGCCAATGCTGGCTGGCACTGCGAATGGACTGGAGCATCGGACGCCCGGGCCTAGATTTCTTCAAACCGCCCCGACCCGCGGGGGCGGGGGACCATATTCGAGCCCCGCGATAGACGATCGGGGCGGCGGCGCAAAGGGCATGTGTTCCGCCCGCCCAAACGGAAACGGAACGGCCGCAAAGGTCGTTTGCGCGCCTAAGCTTGCTCTGCTAGGTCCCCGCACACGTTGAAGCCCTTGGATCGAGACACGGAGAACCGGGACGCCATGGCAAGCGAGGGACGCCGTCCGCTGGTTGCCGGCAACTGGAAGATGAACGGTCTGCGCTCCTCGGTTCCGATCGTCGAGGCGATCCGCGACGGCCTCTCGCCCGCGCTGACCGACAAGATCGACGTGCTGATCTGCCCGCCCGCGACGCTGATCTCCTCCTGCGTGGCCGCCGTCTACGGCGCGCCCGTCGCCATCGGCGGCCAGAACCTGCATGCTCGCCCGAGCGGCGCCTTCACCGGATCGATCTCGGCGGAGATGTTCGCCGATCTCGGCGCCACCTACGTCATCGTCGGCCATTCCGAGCGGCGCGCCTACCATTACGAGACCGATGACGGCGTCCACGCGAAGGCGCTGGGCGCCCGCCGGGCAGGCTTGCGCGGCATCATCTGCGTCGGCGAGACGATGGAGGAGCGCCAGCAGGGCCGGGCGCTCGACATCGTGCGCGCGCAGCTCGCGATCGGCCTGCCGAAGGGCGCCACCGGCGAAGACACGGTGATCGCCTACGAGCCGGTCTGGGCGATCGGTTCGGGCCGCACGCCGACCGCGAAGGAGATCGCCGAGGTCCACGCCTCCCTGCGCGAGATGCTCGACAAGCTCGTCGGCGAGGAGGCGCACAAGATCCGCATCCTCTACGGCGGCTCGGTGAAGCCGGCCAATGCCCGCGAACTGATGGCGGTCGAGAATGTCGACGGCGCGCTCGTCGGCGGCGCCAGCCTCGTGGCGGAGGATTTCCTGGGAATCTGCCGCGCCTACGAGGGGTAGGGGAGGGGCTCCAGACCGAGCTGCAACTCCTCGGGGCCGTCCAGAACGCTGCCGAAATGGTGCCGCCAGAGCGCGGCGCCGAGAGCGGCCGAGCGGTCGAGGGACGATCCGAAGCTGAGCCATCTGAGCAGGGTCGGCTGCAGGCCCGCATCGAACAGCATGAAGCCGGCCGCGAGGCAGCAGGTCTCGGCCTGCACCCCGCAGACGAGGACGCGCTCGACGCCGAGCGCCCTGAAATGCTCGATCAGAGCGGGCGGCGGCAGGTAGCCGTGCTTCACGAAGAGGCGGTCGGCCGGGACCAGCGGCGCCTCATCGAAGGGCGGCGTCCAGCCGAGCTGCCGCGCGAACGGCGTCACCGCCTCGTCGTGCCGCTCGACGGTCGCGACCGTGTGCAGACTTCGGCCCAGGGCGGCGATGCCCGCGACCACCGCCTCTGGCACGCCGAAGCTCGCCTGGACATCGACGACGAGAAGGGCCTGTCGTTCCGGCGCCATGCGAGCGGGGTCCGGCCCGCCCTCAGCCCTGGCGGGCCGGCGCCTTCGCCACGGCCTCCCGGGTCCGCTCGATCATCGACAGCACGGCGACGTAGAACGCCTGCTGCAGCGGACTCATGCCGTCCGGTCGGATTCGATCGGAGAGGGCGGCCTGCAATTCATCCATTGCCCCCGCCCGCCCCGCGGGGTCGGGCCGTTCGAGGGCGATCCGCAGAAGATCGGATTGGATGGCAGCCATCTCCTCGCGGTCGGCGCGGTCGATGAAGGCGGCGAGCCGCCCGGCTTCGTGCTGGAAATCGCTCATCTCCGTTTCCTCGCACGGGCCGCCCCCCGATGACCATGCGCGCACCGCGTTTTCCCGGCCACTCCGCTGCCGGTGCGGCGTCTGTCCCGCTTCGAGTGCGCGATGGCCGGTTGGCGCGGGTGGGCAAACCGTGTAGGAGCCCCCACTTCGTGCAGCGGATACGCGGGCGCGCCGCTTTGGCACGCGACCAGTGTTCGGCACACCGACAGCGTCCGCGCGAGCGGGCACCGGAATCGCTATGCAGACCGTCCTCATCGTCGTCCACCTCATCATCGTGCTGGCGCTCATCGCCGTGGTGCTGCTGCAGCGCTCGGAGGGCGGGCTCGGGCTCGGCGGCGGCGGGAGCGGCGGCGTCTCCGGCTTCATGACCGGCCGGGGCCAAGCCAACGCGCTCACCCGCGCCACCGCGATCCTGGCGGCCCTGTTCTTCACCACGAGCATCGCCCTGGCGATCATGGCGCATCGCAGCGCCGCGCCCCGCTCGATCCTCGACGAGGCCGGCACCCAGCAGGGTCAGACGCAGCCGACCAACAAGCCGGTCAACGCGGACAACCTCCTCGATACGCTGCGCGGCGGCGCGGGTCAGGGTGGCCAGCCGGCCTCGGTTCCGACCGATGCGCCCGCCACGCCGGCGACCCCGGCACCGGCGCCCGCCCCGAGCGTGCCGCCGGCCGCGCCCGCCACGCCGGACGCACCGCAATCGCGCTGAGTGCCGCCGAGCCGCACCATCTGCGGATAAGACCCTTGCGGCCGGCGCATCGGCCGCGAGGTTGTGACAGACGAATTCCTCAACGGCACGAGGGGCATCGCCCGTGCCGCGTCCCGTGTGGCCGGCGGGGTGCGGCAACCGTTGCGGTTTGGCGAATCGCTTGAGCCCCTTTATGGACCAAAGCCCATGACGCGGTACGTCTTCATCACCGGCGGCGTGGTTTCCTCCCTCGGCAAGGGTCTCGCCTCCGCCGCCCTCGCGGCCCTGCTCCAGGCCCGCGGCTACCGGGTGCGCCTTCGCAAGCTCGACCCCTATCTCAACGTCGATCCGGGCACGATGAGCCCGACCCAGCACGGCGAGGTCTTCGTCACCGACGACGGCGCCGAGACCGATCTCGATCTCGGCCATTACGAGCGCTTCACCGGCCTGCCGGCCTCGCGTGCCGACAACGTGACGACGGGCCGGATCTATCTCGACATCATCACCAAGGAGCGGCGCGGCGACTATCTCGGTGCCACGATCCAGGTGATCCCGCACGTCACCAACGCCATCAAGGCGTTCGTGCTCGATGGAAACGACGATTACGATTTCGTGCTGGTCGAGATCGGCGGCACGGTCGGCGACATCGAGGGCCTGCCCTTCTTCGAGGCGATCCGCCAGATCGGCCAGGAGCGCCCGCGCGGCAGCGTCTGCTACCTCCACCTGACGCTTCTGCCGTACATCCCGTCCGCCGGCGAGCTGAAGACCAAGCCGACGCAGCACTCCGTGAAGGAGCTGCGCTCCATCGGCATCCAGCCCGACATCCTGCTCTGCCGCTGCGACCGGCCGATCCCCGTGGACGAACGGCGCAAGCTCGGCCTGTTCTGCAACGTGCGGGAGAGCGCGGTCATCGAGGCGCGCGACGTCGACACGATCTACGCGGTGCCGCTGTCCTACCGCGAGGCGGGGCTCGACCGGGAAATCCTGGCGCATTTCCAGATGGAGCCCGAGGGCGAGCCGCGGCTCGAACGCTGGCAGAACATTCTCGAGCGGGTGCGCAACCCCGAGGGCGAGGTCACCATCGCCATCGTCGGCAAGTACACGGGGCTGAAGGACGCCTACAAGTCGCTCACCGAGGCGCTGACCCACGGCGGCATCGCCAACAACGTGCGCGTCAACCTCGAATGGATCGAGGCGGAGGTGTTCGAGCGCGAGGACCCGGCGCCGTTTTTGGAAGGCCTGCACGGCATTCTCGTGCCCGGCGGCTTCGGACAGCGCGGCGCGGAGGGCAAGATCCGGGCGGCCCGCTACGCCCGCGAACGGAACATCCCGTATTTCGGCATCTGCTTCGGCATGCAGATGGCGGTGATCGAAGCGGCGCGCTCGCTTGCCGGCATCGAGGACGCGAACTCGACGGAGTTCGGCGAGACCCGGGAGCCGGTGGTCGGCCTGCTCACCGAATGGATGCGCGGCAACGAGCTGGAGCGGCGCGCGGCCGAGAGCGACCTGGGCGGCACCATGCGGCTCGGCGCCTACAAGGCGACGCTGCGCCCGGAGACCAAGATCGCGCAGATGTACGGCGAGACCGAGATCTCCGAGCGCCACCGGCACCGCTACGAGGTCAACATGGCCTATCGCGAGTGCCTGGAGGCCAAGGGCCTGCGCTTCTCCGGCACTTCCCCGGACGGTCTCCTGCCCGAGACGGTTGAACACGAGGGGCATCCGTGGTTCATCGGGGTGCAGTTCCACCCGGAGTTGAAGTCGCGCCCCTTCGAGCCGCACCCGCTGTTCAAGGGCTTCATCGCCGCCGCGATCGAGCAGAGCCGGCTGGTGTGACGTGAGAGGGGAGCCAGGTTGACGACGATCTCGGGCCTTCCGGCCTTTCTTGCCTACTTCGCCGTCTCCCTCGGCCTCACCGCCCTCTACCTCGTGACCTATCTGACCGCGACGGCGCACCGGGAGATCGCCCTGGTGCGCGAGGGCAACCTCGCCGCCGCCCTGGCGCTGGGCGGGAGCCTGCTCGGCTACTCGATACCGCTCTCGGCGGCGGTGCGCTACGCCGGCTCGCTCCTCGACTGCATCGTCTGGGGCCTCGTCGCGCTGGTTGTGCAAGTCGCGATCTACTGGCTGATGCGGCCGCTGCTGCCGAACCTGTCGCGGCGCATCGACGAGGGCGAGACCGCGCCCGCAGTCCTGCTCGGAGCCGCCTCCCTGGCGGGCGGCCTCGTGAACGCCGCCTGCATGAGCTACTGAGACCGTGGCGGACGACCGCGAGGCTCAGGCCGATTTCGGGCGGCGCAGGCCGGCCGAGCCGGCTCCGGCCGTTACACCGCCCGACAGGAGCGCGAGCAAGCGCTCGCAGACCGTCTCGACGGTGCTGGTGGCGAGCGCGGGCCTCGCCGCACTCGGCCTCGGCTCTCTCGACCGGACCGCGCCGTCCAAGGATGTCCTCGTCTACGTCGACGCGGCGGCCTGCGCCGCCGACGGCATCCGCCCGGCGGACGAGTGCCGCAGCGACTATGCCACCGCCCGCGCCGCCTATCCCTCGACCGCACCGCATTACGGCTCATCGCCGGAATGCGAGGGGCATCACGGGACATCGCACTGCCAGCCGGATCCGAATGCGCCGACGCAATTCGTTCCCCGGATGGCCGGATACCTGCTCGGCCGCCGCGCCGCCGACTGGGTGACGCCCGAGCCCGTCTACGACCACCGCCAGGGTCACGGCGGTCATGATGGAAGTTACTGCACCGGGTCGGGCGGCAAGGTCTCGACCGGGAGCGGAGGCCACGCCTCCTCGGCCAAGCTCAAGCCCGCCGCGGCGAAGGCAACCTCTTTCGGCGGCTTCGGCGGGAGCGGCAAGAGCTTCTCTTCCTTCGGCAGCAGCTGATGCGCCGCTTCGCCTGCGGAGAGCGGCCGGGCTGGCGGGAGATCGCACGGGAAGCGGGCTTCGCCTTCCACACCATCGACGGCGCCCCCTACTGGGACGAGAGCCACGCCTACGCCTTCACGCTCACGGAGATCGAGGAGGTGATCGAGGCGCCGAGCGCGGAGCTGCACGCCCTCTGCCTCGCCTTCGCCGCCGACGCGGTGGAGGACGAGCGCATCCTGGCCTCGCTCGCCATTCCCGAACCGGTCCGGGACACGGTGCGGGCGAGCTGGCGCCGGGGCGATCCGAGCCTCTACGGGCGCCTCGACTTCTCCTATGGCGGCTCGGGCCCGGCCAAGCTCCTCGAATACAACGCGGACACGCCCACCGCACTCTACGAGACCGCTGTGTTCCAATGGCTCTGGCTCGACCAGGGGCTGGCGGAGGGGCGCCTGCCCGCGGGCAGCGACCAGTTCAATGCCGTTCACGAGCGGCTGATCGCGCGGCTGGGGGAGATCGCGCCGCCGGGCCTGTTCGCCTTCGCCGCCGATTCGAGCGGCCCGGAGGACCTCGGCACCGCCGGCTACCTTCAGGACTGCGCGGTGCAGGCCGGCTGCGAGACGATCCTGCTCGACCTCGGCCAGATCGGCCTGCGCGCGGACGGCGCCTTCTGCGGCCCGGACGAGCGACCCTTCGCCGGCCTGTTCAAGCTCTATCCGTGGGAGTGGGCGTTTCAGGATGCGTTCGGCCCTGCGGTCGCGGCCGCGCCGACGCGCTTCCTCGAACCGCCCTGGAAGATGGTGCTCTCGAACAAGGGCCTGCTCGCTCATCTCTGGGCCCGCGAACCGGGCCATCCGAATCTGCTGCCGGCCTATTTCGAGGGCGATCCTGCCTGCGCGAGCCTGGGCGCCTTCGTGCGCAAGCCGCTGCTCTCGCGCGAGGGTGCCAATGTCGAGATGTTCTCGGCCGAGGGCACGCGGCTCGCCGGCGAACCGGGGCCCTACGGCACGGAGGGCTACATCCGGCAGGGTCTGGCAGAATTGCCCTTCTTCGACGGCCGCCGCCCGCTCCTCGGCGCCTGGATCGTCGGGGATGCGCCGGCCGGCCTCTGCATCCGCGAGTCGGAGGGCCCGATCACCGGGGATGGCGCGCTGTTCGTGCCGCACCTGATCGAGCCGGCTTGATGAGGGTCACGAAAAGAGGGGCCGGATAGGCTCCGGCCCCTCCCGTCATCGCGTGTCTGTCGCTCAGCGGCCAGCGGCACTGTTGCCGCCCCCGGCGCTGCCGGCGCCGCCGCCCATGGTGCCGCCGGGCGCATTGCCGGTCGCACCGGTCGTCGAGCCCGTCGTGGCGCCCGGAGCCATGGTCCCGGTCGAGCCGGTGGTCGCGCCGGTTCCCGTCGTGGGCCGCATGCTGTTGCCGGTGTTGTTGCGCATCGGACTGGCGCTGTCCGTGGTCCCTCCGGTCCCGCCCTTGCCGGTGCTCGACTGGGCGAGGGCCCCGCCGGATACGGCGAGGGTCAGCGCGGCGGCCAGAGCGATGGTTTTGATCGGCATGGCTCGTTCCTTCCCTATCTCGATCCTGAACTCGATCGTGGAAGACGAACCCGCCGCTCGTGGCATTGTTCAGAGCGACCGCTCCCGCCGGCTCCGCCGATCCGGGGAAGAATGGCCGCGACGCTGCGTCCGCCCTGCCGCAGCGTCATCGAACCCTATATGCAGCGATGCCGTGACCGAGATCCTGTTCTACCACCTGCAGCGCCAGCCCCTTGAGAAGGTGCTGCCGAGCCTCGTCGAGAAGTCGCTGGAGCGCGGCTGGCAGGCGGCCATCCAGGCGGTGAGCGAGGAGCGGCTCCAAGCGCTCGACGACGGGCTCTGGACTTATACGGACGAGAGCTTCCTGCCTCACGGCACGGATCGCGACGCGGATGCGGCGAGCCAGCCCGTGGTGCTGACCCTGCGCGAGACGAACCCGAACGCCGCGTCGATCCGCTTCCTCGTCGAGGGCGCCGAGCTGCCCGAGGATGCGGGAAGCTACCAGCGGATCTGCATCCTGTTCGACGGCACCGACACCGACGCGCTGCTCCATGCCCGCGAGCAGTGGCGCGGCGCCAAGGCCGCCGGCCATGCGGTCGCCTACTGGCAGCAGGACGAGAGCGGGCGCTGGACCAAGAAGGCGTGAGATCAAGGCGTCGTCCGACGGCGAGGCGCAAGGAACACGCACGACCAACCGGCCGAGGATCGCGAGAAACCGATGACGCAAGCCCCGCCTGACTCTTCCCGGACCGCAGCGAGCCGGCTCGGTCTCGCCGGACTCCTCACCCTCGCGATCGGGTTGGGACCGCTGCCCGCCCACGCCCAGCACGGTCCGCAGGCGGACGCACCGGGCCAGACCCAGGCGAAGGGGCCGCCTCAGCCGCGCAAGGCTCCGGAGGGACGACGCCTGCCGCCGGACGCGACCACCGAACACAGCATCGATCTGCCCAACGGACAATCGCTCAAATTCACCGCGACCGCCGGCAGCCTCGCCCTCGTGGACGAGGAGGGCAAGCTCCAATCCGAAATCGCCTTCATCGCCTACACCAAGGCAGGCAAACCGGAGGACGCCGCCGCCCGGCCGGTCACTTTCGGCGTCAACGGCGGGCCCGGCGCGGCCTCGGCCTATCTCAATATCGGCGCGATCGGCCCCTGGCGCCTGCCGACCGACGGGCCCTCGATCAGCCCGTCGCAGACCATCGCGCTCCAGCCCAACCCGACGACTTGGCTCGACTTCACCGATCTCGTCTTCATCGATCCCGTTGGTACCGGCTACAGCCGCGCGGCGGACGGCGACGGCAAGAAGTACTGGAGCGTCGACGCGGACGCCTCGGTGCTGTCCGCCGCCATTGCCCGGTACCTGCGCCAGAACGACCGTCTCGCCTCGCCGAAATTCTTCGTCGGTGAGAGCTATGGCGGCTTTCGCGGGCCGTTGATCGCGCAGAAGCTCCAGCAGGATGTCGGCGTCGGCCTGTCGGGTCTCGTCCTCCTCTCGCCCGTGCTCGACTTCGGGTGGCTGCAGCCGACCCGCACCACGCCCTGGGGCTTCGTGACCAAGCTGCCCTCGTTCGCCGCCGCGGCGCTGGAGCGCGCGGGCACGACGCCGAGCCGCGACCTCATGAAGGAGGTCGAGGCCTACGCCAGCGGCGCCTTCCTCACCGATCTGCTGAAGGGGCCGGCCGACCGGGAGGCGGTGGCACGGCTGGCGGAACGCGTCTCGGCGCTGACCGGCCTCGATCCGGAGACGGTACGGCGCCAGGCCGGGCGGCTCACCACCCACAGCTACCAGCGCGAGATCGGGCGCGACGCCGGCCGCGTCCTCTCGGCCTACGATACCGGCGTGACGGGCTGGGATCCGGACCCGACCGCACCGCAATCGGGCTTCGAGGATCCGGTGCTCGATGCGCTGCAGGCCCCGCTCACAACCGCCATGGTGCAGCTTTACCAGACCCGCCTGAACTGGCGCGTGGAGAACATGCGCTACGAACTGCTCAACGGCGCGGTCAACCGCGGCTGGAACTGGGGCTCGGGCCGCTCGGCGCCGGAGGCGATGGGCGCACTGAAGGACGTGCTGGCGCTCGACGGGCGGATGCGGGTGCTCGTCGCCCACGGCTTCACCGATCTCGTGACGCCCTACTTCACCTCGAAGATGCTTCTCGACCAGATGCCGGTCTACGGCTCGGCCGATCGCCTCAAGCTCTCGGTTTATCCCGGCGGCCACATGTTCTACACGCGGCCGGACTCGCGAAACGCCTTCCACGACGACGCCGCCGACCTGTTCGCCCGGGCGCTGGAAACACGCTCCGACGGGAGCGCGAAGGGCGTGGACGCGTCGGACACGAAGGAACCGGAGAAGAGACCGACGCCTTGAGAATCGTTCTGGGACTTCTGCCCGCCCTGCTGCTGGCGGGCTGCAACAGCGCTGAGCGCCGCGAACCGATCCAGGCCCCGCCGCCGCCGAGCGCGGTGCTGCCCGCGCCGCCGAGGGCGCCGGCCGCCGCCCTCGGCCCCGTGCTCGATGGGAGCGGCGCCTGCACCGGTCCAGCACCGGGAACCGCCACGGCCATCGAAACCGGTATCGCCGAGTGCGATCTCGTGCGGCTCAAGGGCCGGCCGCCGACCGATGTTCTGGTCGGCGAGGGCCGGTCCGGCCGCGAGGTGCAGGTGCTCTACACAGAGCCCGGCGCCAAGGAGCTGTATTTCTTCGTGAACAACCGGCTCGATCGTATCGTTCGTTAACGCGCGGATCGATTGGGCCCGCACTTGCTTCCGCTCCGGACGGGCAGGCGGGACACACGATGGCACACGAGTACCGGTTCGGCATCGAGGAGGAGCTGTTCCTGGCGAGCAGCCGGACCCGGGCGGCACCGCGCGAATCCGTCTCCGCCTTCCACAAGGCGGCGCGAGGCCGGCTGGAGGGCGTCGAGCGCGAGATGCTGGAGAGCCAGGCCGAGATCTGCTCCAAGCCCTCGGCGAGCTTCGCGGAGACCCACGAGGCGCTGGCCAAGCTGCGCACCGGCCTGTGCGCCATCGGCCGCGAGCACGGCCTGAAGGTCTTCGCCGCCGGCACCCACCCGACCGCGATCTGGACCGACCAGCGCGAGACCGCCAAGGTCCGCTACCGCAAGATGATCGAGACGCTGCAGATGGTGGGGCGACGCTCCATCGTCAGCGGCCTGCACGTGCATGTCGAGGTGCCGGAGCCGGACCAGCGCATCGCCCTGATCAACCGGTTGATGCCCTTCCTGCCCGTACTGCTCGCGCTCTCCACCTCCTCGCCCTTCTACGAGCGGCACCGCACGGGGCTCGCCGGCTACCGCCTGCGGGCCTATGCCGAGTTGCCGCGCACCGGCCTGCCCGAACTGTTCGACGGCCGGGACGACTTCGAGCGCTACGTGCGGGTGATGACGCGGGCCGGCGCGATCGAGGATGCGACCTATCTCTGGTGGCATATCCGCCCCTCGATCCGCTACCCGACCCTCGAATTACGGGTCGCCGACAGCTGCACCCGTCTCAAGGACACGCTGGCCATCGCCGCGCTCTACCGTTGCCTCGTGCGGCTCTGCGTGCGCCGGCCCGAGTTGAACGCGAAGCCGACCGGCGCCTCGCGGGGCTTCGTGATGGAGAACCTGTGGCGGGCGCAGCGCGACGGGACCCATGCCGCCCTGATCGACGAGGCGAAGGAGGAGGCGGTGCCGGTGCGGCACCTCGTCGAGCGGATGCTCGACCTCGTCGCGGAGGATGCTGCGGCCCTGGGTTGCGCCGCCCAGGTCGCCCACGCGCTGACCATCGCCGAGTGCGGCTCCAGCGCCGACGGGCAGATCCGCGCTTACGAAGCGTCCCTCGCCGCGGGCGGCAGCGAGCGCAAGGCGCTCTCCTGCGTCATCGACTGGCTCGCCCGCGAGACGGCCGACTGCGACGGGTGACGCCGCCGCCCGGCTGCGACGGACCCGCTCAGCCAGGAACATCGCCCGCCCGCTCCGGTTGCTCCGACAGGTCCGAAATTGCCTGAGGAGACGTCCATGAGAACGCCAATCACCGCCGCCGCCTGCCTGCTCCTGCTGGGCGCTGCGGGGATGCCGGCCCATGCCCAATCGGTCGGCGAGAAGACCGGCGTCAATTCGCTGATCGGCGTCGCCCCCTCAAGTCAGGACTTCGTGACGCAGGCCGCGATCAGCGACATGTTCGAGGATCAATCGAGCAAGCTCGCCTTGGAGAAGTCCGACGAGAAGACCAAGGCCTTTGCCAAGAAGATGATCGAGGACCACAAGAAGACCTCGGACGAGCTGAAATCCGTGGTCCAGACCGGCGACATGAAGCTCAACATCCCGACCGCCCTCGACTCGAGCCATCAGAGCAAGCTCGACAAGCTCAAGAGCCTCAGCGGCGAGGACTTCACCAAGCAGTACCACGACGATCAGGTGACGGCACACAAGAACGCCACCGACCTCTACAAGCGCTACGCCGAGGGCGGCGACAACGCGGCGCTCAAGGCCTTCGCCCTGAAGACCAAGCCGCATCTCGACGAGCACCTGAAGATGGCTCAGGACCTCGCCGGCAAGAAGTAGTTCTTTCCGCTTTGGGCGGCGCTCCTGAGGGAGCGCTGCCCGATGTAAGTCCCGTCTCCGGAGTTCGGCGCGGCTCGGTCGCGGGCCCGGGATGTCGGTGTCACTCGGCTCTTGCCGCGAACTCGGCGGCCTTCGCGCGAATGACCTCCGCCGCCCGTTCGATGCCGGCGCGGTCGACATCGAGATTGGCGGTCGCGCGGATCTGATGCGCGCCGATCGCCCGCACGCGCACATCCTCCGCAAGGCAGGCCGCGGCGAAGGTCGAGGCGGTGATGCCCAAGTCCGCCACCGTGAAGCACAGGATGTTCGACTGGCCCGCCGTCGGGTCGAAGGCCAAGCCCGGTGCATCGGCGATCAGCCGGTGCAGGCGGCCGGCATTGGCGTTGTCCTCGGCGAGTTGCGTCATATGGTGGTCGAGAGCGTAGAGCCCTGCCGCCGCGAGCACGCCCGACTGGCGCATGGCACCGCCGAGCCGGTACTTCCACTGCCACGCCTGCTCGATGAAGTCCCGCGTTCCGCACAGGACCGCTCCCACCGGGCAGCCGAGCCCCTTGCTGAGATCGATCCACGCGCTGTCGAAGCCGGCCGCATAGTCCGCCGCCGGGATGCCGCTGGCCACCACCGCGTTGAGCAGGCGCGCCCCGTCGATATGGGCCTTGAGGCCGCGCGCCTGGGCATGGTCCCGGATCAGGCGCATCTCGCCGATGTCCCAGACGGTTCCGCCGGAGAAGCTCGTCGTCTGCTCGATCGAGACCAGCCGTGACCGCGGCGCCGTGCGCTGCGGAACACGGATCGCCGCCTCGACCTGTGCGAGGCTGAACAAGCCGACCCGGGTCGGCAACGCCTTCACCGAGACGCCGCCGATCGCCGCGGCGCCGGCGGCCTCGGTGTTGTAGATGTGGGACTGGTCGTCGACGATGATCTCGTCGCCGGCCCGACAATGGACGAGAATCGAGGCAAGGTTGCACATCGTGCCCGACGGCATGAACACGGCTGCCTCTTGACCGAGCATCTCGGCCACCCGCTCGCACAAGGCATTGGTGCTGGGATCGGAGTTCGACTGCTCGTCGCCGACCTGCGCCCGCGCCATGGCCGCGCGCATGCCGGGCGTCGGTCGCGTCTGAGTGTCGCTGAACAGGTCAATCATGGTGCATCCATGCGGTGTCGGACGTCCGGCCGGCCCCGGCGTCGCCCTCGACGCTCAGGCTTCCATGCCGCGGCTAAATGCATGAAAAATTCAATCGATCGCAAGCTGGGATCGCGATCCCTGGAAGTCCACGAATCCATCCTGGTCCGAGGACACAACACTTTCCATGTGGCTCACGAAGGTGGGATCGGTCACGTATCTCGACAGGCGGGAGCAGCAAGCCTAAGAATTACGACGCGAAGTCTCGCATTTAAAATTCTTTGAGATCTCGATGAATAGAATTGAGCCCAGTATCGGGATCAACCGCCGCTACCTTCACGACGAGGTGGCGGACCGCATGCGCGAATTGATCAATGAGGGCGAACTGGAGCCGCGCGCGCGCGTCAACGAGAGCGAGTTGACCGAACGGTTCGGGATTTCGCGCACCCCGCTGCGGGAGGCGATCAAGATTCTCGCGACGGAGGGTCTCCTCGAACTGCTGCCCAATCGCGGCGCCCGCGTCGCGAGCATCTCGCGCAACGAGCTCGAGGAGATGATCGAGGTCATTGCCGGTCTGGAGGCGACGGCCTGCGAACTCGCCTGCCGGTCGGTGACCGAGGAGGAGTTGACCGCGATCGAGGCGATGCATCGCGATATGGTGGCGGCGTGGCAGACGCGCGACGAGGTGAACTACTTCCGCCTCAACCGCGAGATTCACGAAGCCATCATGCTGGCGAGCCGCAACAGCAAGTTGCGCAGCCTCTATCTCGGCCTCACCGGCCGCATCCAGCGCTCCCGCTACAGCGCCCACCAGACCGAGGCGCAATGGGCGCAGGCGGTCGAGGAGCACGAGAGCATGATCTCGCTGCTGCGCGCCCGCGACGGCGACAAACTCGCCGCGCTGATGCGCCGGCACATCCGGTCGAAGAAGCCGGTGATCGCGGCGATGTACGGCGAGGAAGGGAACTGAGGCGGGCTGCGAACGGCGCCGGCACCGCAAAGCGGTGCCGAAGCAGGGACGCAGACGAAGCGTCTTACCGCCCCTTGAAGTTCGGCGGACGCTTTCCGAGGAAGGCTTCCATGCCCTCGCGGAAATCCTCACTCATATAGGTCATCAGGATCAGGTCATCGCCGGGCTGCTCGCCCTCGCCGGACTCCGGCGCGCCTTCCTCGGCGATGCGGCGAAGCCCTTCCTTGGTCGCCTGCAGGGTGAGCGGCGCGTGACCCGCGAGCAGGGCGGCGAGCGCGTCGGCGCGGGCCGCGACGGCGGCCGCATCCTCGGCCACCTCATTGACGAGGCCGATCGCCAGCGCCTCCTGTGCCTCGACGAGCCGGGCGGTGAACAGGATGTCCTTCACCCGGGGAGCACCGATGAGGTTCGCCAGCCGCCGCAGGGTGTTCTGCGACAGGCAGTTGCCGAGCGTGCGGGCGATCGGAAAACCGAAGCGGGCGTCGCGGCTGGCGATGCGCATGTCGCAGGCGGCGGCAATCGCCGCGCCGCCGCCGGTGCAGGCCCCGGCGATGGCCGCGATGGTCGGCACGCGCAGGCGCTCCAACCCTCCGAGCACGCGGTCCATGAAGCGCTCGTAGCCGATCGCGTCCTCCGGTTTGCTGAAGCTGCGGAACTGGGCGATGTCGGTGCCCGCCGCGAACGCCTTGTCGCCGGCACCGGTGATGATCACGGCCTTGATCGCGCGGTCCGCCTCGATCCGTTCGCACAGCTCGACCAGGCCGCGATACATGGCGAAGGTCAGCGCGTTGCGCGCCTTCGGCCGGTTGAGGGTGATGCGGGCGATGCCCTCTGCGTCCACCGCGAAGAGCAGTTCGTCGGTCGAGGCGGTGTCGGCGTTCATGCGGCGGTTCCTCGTCAAGCGTCTCTCAGGCCGTCGTTTCGCGAACCACGCCCCGGGCGATCCAATCGTCGATCGCCGACTCGTCATAGCCGGCTTGCGCCAGGATGGCGCGGCTGTGCTCGCCCAACAGCGGTGCGGGCCCGTGCACACGTCCTGGCGTCGCCGAGAACTTGACCGGCAGGCCGAGGGTGCTCATCCGCCCGGCGCGCCTGTGCTCGACCTCGACCACCATCTCCCGGGCGCGCGCCTGGGGGTCGGCCTGCATGGCGAGCACGTCGAGAACGGGTCCGGCCGGCACGCCGCCGGCCTCCAGCCGCGCGAGCCAGTCGGCCGAGGCCGCGGTGCGGAAATGCGGGGCGAGCGCCGCGGCCAGCGCTTCCCGGTTCGCCATGCGGTCGCGGTTGGCCGAGAAGCGTGGATCGGCGGCGAGATCCTCGGCGCCGAGCACCGCGAGCAGGCGCAGCCAGTTGGTCTGGTTGGCGGCACCGATGGTGATCCAGCCGTCGGCCGTCTCGAACGCCTCGTAGGGCGCGTTCAGCGGGTGGGCCGAGCCCATCGGCCCCGGCGCCGCGCCGGTCGCCATGGCGATGGCCGATTGCCAGTAGGTGAGGGTGATGCCGGCTTCGAACAGCGAGGTGTCGACCACCTGCCCCTCGCCGGTCTTCAGCTTGTGGACATGGGCCGCGAGCACGCCCATCGCCGCCAGGATGCCGGCGGTGATATCGGTCACCGGCGGGCCGCACTTCATCGGCGGACGGCCCGGCCCCTCGCCGGTGATGCTCATCAGACCGCTCATGCCCTGCGCCACGAGGTCGAATCCCGCCCGCTCGGCATAGGGCCCCGATCGGCCGAACCCCGAGAGCGAGCAGTAGATCAGCCCCGGAAATTCCTGTCTGAGCACCTCGTAGCCGAGGCCGAGGCGCTCCATCGTGCCGGCGCGATAGTTCTCGATCAGCACGTCCGCATCGGCGAGCAGGCGGCGAAGGATCGCCTTGCCGTCCGCGCTCTTGAGATCGAGGGCGATGCCGCGCTTGCCGCGGTTCATCATCATGTAGGCCGCGCTCTCGCCCTCGATCGCCGGCGGGACCGAGCGGCGCGTGTCGTCGCCGCCTTCGATCTTCTCGACCTTGATCACCTCGGCGCCCATGTCGCCGAGCATCAGCCCGCAGACCGGCCCGGCCATGATGTGGGCGAGCTCGACGACCTTCACCCCGGCGAGCGGGCCGGATTTCGCAACCTCCGCCATCGACTCAGCCGCGCTCCACGATGGATTCACACGCGAAAGCCGAGTCGCCGGATCGATCGAATGCCTGAAGGCGGCCCATCGGACGAATCTCCCTTGTTGAGCGAGCCGCGCCGCGACGGCGCCGATCTCTTGCCGAGCTGGATCCGGCCCGCCCGCATTTTGAATCGGTTTTACGGGTCGCTCGAAGGCCATGGCAACCCGTTTTGCATGCGATTCACCTCGTCGAAACAGGGAACAAGCCGGTTCCGAGACGAGCGATGGAACGGGTGGGCCGGCTCCCGGTTGTCGGCGAAAGCGTGGCCGTCGGGAAGCGCTCCTTTCCGGCGTCGGCGAGCGTTACGTGAGCGAGCGGAGGGATTGATGCGTGGATTGAGCACGGCACTCGGACTTGCGGCGGCCCTCGCCGTCGCGTCGACGGGAATCACCTCCGCCAACGCGTCCTGCGCCCGCCGGATCGTCAACAAGTCCGGCTATATCGCCCTCGTCAGCCGCGACGGCGGTCCCTGGGTCGCGGTGCGGCCCGGCCGCTCGCAGACGATCAACTATTATCAGTCCGGCCGCATCGACGTGGCACTGACCTGCGGACCGGGTGCCCTTCCGGAACAGGCCTCCTTCCGGGCGAGCTACGACACGGTGGCGATCATCGACCGCTGCTACATCCGCTTCGGCGACGGCTTCTTCGAGGACCAGCTCGGCGGCGGCTTCCTCGGCCGGAAGGAGACGGGGCCGCTCGCCCTCAACAATCCGCGCCAGGGCGACCTCGTGGTCGGCCCCCAGGCCGGCGCCTGCCCGGAGACGGAGCGCGCCGCGCTCAGCGCCCGCTATTAGCCTTGCGGGCGGGTGCGTGCTAACCCGCCTGCCCCGTCGTCAGCGACGACGTGCCGAGACGATCATCATGCGCTCGATCCTTCCCATCGCCGGAGCCATCGCCCTCGCCATGACCAGTGCCGCTTCCGCCGCCCAGCCCGTGACGCTGCCCTCGGGCCTCAGCTACACCGACGAGGTGGTCGGGACCGGCCCCGAGCCGAAGACCGGCCAGCAGGTCACCGTCCACTACACCGGCTGGCTCGATGAGGGCGGCGGCAAGCGGGGCAAGAAGTTCGACTCGTCGCGCGACCGCGGGCAGCCCTTCTCGTTCACCATCGGCGCGGGCCAGGTGATCCGCGGCTGGGACGAGGGCGTGGCCACGATGAAGGCCGGCGGCCGGCGCATCCTGACGATCCCGCCGGATCTCGGCTACGGCGCCCGCGGCGCCGGCGGCGTGATCCCGCCGAACGCCACGCTGATCTTCGACGTGGAGCTGATCGGCTCGCGCTGATCGCAGAAATCCGGCGCCCGCAGGGGCGCCGGACCTCTGCCGCACGGCTTCAGATGAGCCGGTGCTCGCGCGCCAGCGCCGGAAGATCCCGCTGCGGCCGGGCGCCGATATGCTCGATGACCTCGGCCGCCGCCAGCGCACCGAGACGGGCCGAGGCCACGTAATCGATGCCGCGGGTGTAGCCGGCCAGGAAGCCCGCCGCGAACAGATCCCCCGCCCCCGTCGTGTCGACCACTTCGCGGGCGGGGAAGGCCTCCACCGCCCGCACTTCGCCGCC
Organism: Methylorubrum rhodesianum; assembly: GCF_014199985.1. Taxonomy (GTDB): domain Bacteria; phylum Pseudomonadota; class Alphaproteobacteria; order Rhizobiales; family Beijerinckiaceae; genus Methylobacterium; species Methylobacterium rhodesianum. The sequence goes on from NZ_JACHOS010000005.1 coordinate 113,787, forward strand.
GCGCACCACCAGCGCGCCCTGGGCCGAGCGGGTCACGAGGCCGAGCAGGTGCGTGCCCTTGACACCCCGCTCCTCGCGCAGAGCCGCGACGGCCGCTTCCGGGTCGTCGGTCTGATAGAGGCTCTGGAGCTCGCCGATATTGGCGAACAGGATGTCGATGCTGCCGTTTCGGATCAGTTCGAGGAATTCCTCGCGGTAGCGGCCGACGCAGAAGGCGTCGGACAGGGTCAGCGCCACGGCGTTTCCAGCGGAATGCGCGACCTTCACCGCCTTGCGGAACGCGTCCTTTGCGGCCGGCGGATCCCACAGATAGCCCTCGAGATAGGTGACGCGGGCCGAGCGGACGGTGGCCTCGTCCACGTCGTCGGGCGAGAGACCCTGACAGGCGCCGAGATAGGTGTTCATGGTGCGCTCGCCGTCCGGCGTCACCAGGATGAAGCAGCGGGCCGTGGCCGGTCCCTCGGTCGTCGGCGCGACGTCGAAACGCACGCCGGTCGCCTTCAGGTCGTGGCTGAACAGACGGCCGAGTTCGTCCTCGTGAACCTTGCCGACGAAGCCGGTCTTGGCGCCGAGCAGCGCCGCGCCGACCGCGGTATTGGCACCCGAGCCGCCGGAGACGACGGTGGCCGGGCCCATCACCTCGAAGAGGTTCTCGGCCCGCGGCTCGTCGATGAGCTGCATCGCGCCCTTCGTCACGCCCTGCTCGGTCAGGAATTTCTCATCGGCATGGGCGATGAGATCGACGATGGCGTTGCCGAGGACGAGAAGGTCGAGGGATTGGGACATCGGGCCGTCCGGTCTCGCGTGACAGATGAGCCGGGCCTGTCGCACCCCACTCGACAAGCGTCAAGCAAGGGCCGTCTCAAGGCTCCGCGAACAGGGCCGCGACGGGGAGCGTGAGCCCGGGCGGATCGAGCGAGAGATCACCGGAGGCGGCGATGCGCGTCTCGATCAAGTCGCTTGCGCCGCGGCGGTGATGGATCACCGTACGTCGTTCTGTGTCGAGGATGAGGTAGTGCTGCACGCTCGGCAGGCGGAAGTAGCCGAGGAACTTGAAGCCGGTATCAACCTGCTTCGTGCTCGGTGAGAGAACCTCGACGACGATGAGCGGTTCGGGGACCGTCGTGGCATCGGGATCGAGTCGCCCGCCGCAATGGACGAGAGCATCCGGCTCGAAGACCGTTTGCTCGTCGACCCGAACGGACAGACCGTCCGGCAGCATTTCGCAAGGGACGCGGCAAGCGCGGATCGCATCGCGCAAGGCCGTCTGCGCCGCGAATTTCGTCACCGCATGCCGTACACGCTCCGGCGACATCGAGAAGACCTCGCCATCGGCGAGTTCGTGCCGTCCTGGCTGGCCCTCGGCCCAAGCCATGAATTCATCGGCGGTCATGCGGACTTTGGGCTGCACGCTCATAGGCTTGAGCCTATCACCATTCCCGATGCTGGCGAAGGCGGGAGGCTACTGCTGCAGCGCCTTCACCTCGCATTGCGCGTAGTCCGAACTCGCCTTCACATACGCGTTGAGCTTCTGGACGTAAGCTCCTGCGATTGATTGGAAAGCCTGTGCCTGGGCGTTGTAGGCCTTGATCGCGTCGTTGTAGCTGTAGGCCTCCCAGCCGGGGCAGCCGTCCTTCTTGTCGAGGCAGGCGGGCTTTTCGGGAAGCTTCGGCTTTTCCGGCCGCGCCTCGGCCGGCGGGGGCGTCGGCGGCGTGCAGGGGGCGGCGAGCGCCGGCCCCGCGAAGCCGGCCAGCGCCAAAGCCGTGATGATGCGTCCTGCCATGATCCGCTCCCAAAGCTTCGCCCGAGCTCTCGTTTCGACGGTTCTGCCCGCCGAGTTGTGGCGGGAATGGGGTCGCCGTGGCGCCAGCGTTAACGCACCGTCGCGCGAGATCGGCTAGAACGCGGCCCATGCCGCGCATGCCCCTCTCCGCCGCCGTCGAATCCCTGAGCGAGGACGCCGCCCAGGCGCGCCACGCGGAATTGTCCCGGGCGATCGAGCGGGCGAACCACCTCTACTACAACGAGGACGCGCCCGAGCTCACCGATGCCGAGTACGACGCCCTGCGCCAGGAGCTGGAGGCGATCGAGGCGCGCTTTCCAACACTGACCGGCACGACCGAGGCGAGCGCCGGCGTTGGCGCCAAGCCTTCGGAAAAGTTCGCCAAGGTCCGGCACGCGGTGCCGATGCTCTCGCTGGGCAACGCCTTCGCCGACGAGGACGTGGAGGAATTCGTCGCCCGCGTGCGCCGCTTCCTCAACCTGACGGCCGACGAGCCTGTCGCCTTCACCGCCGAGCCGAAGATCGACGGCCTGTCGCTGTCGCTGCGATACGAGGCCGGCCGGCTCGTGACCGCGGCGACGCGCGGCGACGGCGAGGTCGGCGAGAACGTCACCGCCAATGCCCTGACCGTAGAGGACATCCCCGAGACGCTGTCCGGCAGGGACATCCCCGAGGTGCTGGAGGTGCGCGGCGAGGTCTACCTCTCGCACGCGGATTTCGCCGCCATCAACGCGCGGCAGGAGGCAGCGGGCAAGCCGCTCTTCGCCAACCCGCGCAACGCCGCCGCCGGTTCGCTGCGCCAGCTCGACCCCGCGATCACCGCCGCGCGCCCCCTGCGCTTCTTCGCCTATGCCTGGGGCGAGGTGTCCGACCCCTTCGCCGACACGCAGTCGGCGGTGCTGGAGCGGTTCCGGGGCTGGGGCCTGCCGGTCAATCCGCGGACCAAGCTGTGCCGCTCGGCCGAGGAGATGATCGCCCATTACCGCGCCATCGAGGCGGAGCGGGCCGGTCTCGGCTACGACATCGACGGCGTCGTCTACAAGGTGGACGATCTCGGCTTCCAGCGCCGGCTCGGCTTCGTCAGCCGGGCACCGCGCTGGGCGCTCGCTCACAAGTTCGCGGCGCAGGAGGCGATCACCGAACTCGTCGCCATCGACATCAATGTCGGCCGTACCGGCTCGCTCAACCCGTTGGCGCGCCTCAAGCCGGTGACCGTCGGCGGCGTGGTGGTCTCGAACGCGACGCTGCACAACGAGGGTTACGTCCAGGGCGTCGGCGCCGACGGCGAGCCGATCCGCGAGGGACGCGACATCCGTGTCGGCGACACCGTGATCGTGGTCCGCGCCGGCGACGTGATCCCGAAGGTGATGGACGTGGTGCTCGACAAGCGCCCCAGTGACGCCGTGCCCTACGTCTTCCCCGAAACCTGCCCGGCCTGCGGCAGTCGGGCGGTGCGCGAGCTGAACCCGCGCACGAAAAAACTCGACGCGGTGCGCCGCTGCACCGGCGGTCTGATCTGCCCGGCGCAAGGGGTGGAGCGGCTGAAGCACTTCGTCTCGCGCAACGGCTTCGACCTCGAGGGCTTCGGACAAACCTATATCGAGGTGCTGTTCGAGGCCGGTCTCGTGAAGCAGCCCGCCGATCTGTTCCGGCTCGAATTCGAACCGCTGAAGGCGGCGATCGTCGCCCGGCGCGAGGCGCTCTCGGCCCAGCGCCGGGCCGAGGGTGAGCCGACGCCGAAGAAGCCGACCAAGAAGAAGGGCGAGGAGGAGGACAAGGCGATCAAGAACCTGCTCGCCTCGCTGGAGGCGCGCCGAACGATCCCGCTCAACCGCTTCCTGTTCGCGCTCGGCATCCCCCAGATCGGCGAATCGACCGCCAAGGCCCTGGCCAAGCGCTTTCCCGACATGCCGGCACTGATGGCGGCGCTCGCGGCGGCGACGCGGGAGCAGGCGGGACGCGACTGGCTCGAACTCTCGGCGCTTCCCCGGATCGGGCCGGGCACCCGCGACCGACTGTTCGAGACCCTGGACCCGCTTCCCGGAGAAGCGATGCAGGATCTGAGCCTCGGCGCGCGACTGCGAGAACGGCTCACGCCCTCACAGCGCGAGGCGGTGCTCGCCCACTATGGCGGTGAGGCGGAAGCCGACGCCGCTCTCGAACGGGCGGCGACGCAGCGGCCCGGAGACGCCTACCGCCTGTTCGCCGACGACGGCGAGATCGGCCCCGTGGCGACGGATTCGCTGATCCAGTTCTTCTCCGAGCCGCACAACGATGCAGCGGTGCGGGCGCTGCTCGAAGAGGTGAGCACCGAGCCGCTCGCGGCCCCGACCGCCTCGGCGGCGGCGTTCGCCGGCAAGACCGTGGTCTTCACCGGAACCCTCGAAAAGATGACCCGCAGCGAGGCCAAGGCCACGGCGGAGCGGCTCGGTGCGAAGGTCTCGGGCTCGGTCTCGGCCAAGACCGACCTCGTCGTTGCAGGCCCCGGTGCAGGCTCGAAGCTCAAGGACGCCGAACGGCACGGCGTGCGGGTGGTCTCGGAGGACGATTGGCTGGGGATGCTGGCGGAGGCCTAAATTCGCCTCTGAGCCTTGACCCCGCGCCCCTCGGGGCGCAATCCGTGCGCCGGATCAGCCGGCCGGGCGGCCGCTCCGTCGTCAGACGGGGAGGAAAGTCCGGGCTCCATGGAGAGGCGGTGCCGGATAACCTCCGGCGGGGGCGACCCCAGGGACAGTGCCACAGAGAGCAGACCGCCTCGCAAGGGCTCGTCCTTTGCGAGGTCAGGGTGAAAGGGTGCGGTAAGAGCGCACCGCGGACGCGGCAACGCGGACGGCACGGCAAACCCCACCGGGAGCAAAACCGAATAGGGGCGACACGCTTCTTCCCGCGAGGGGAGGGCAGGCCCGCTCTCCAGGCTCGTCGCCCGGGTTGGTTGCTCGAGGCGGCCGGTAACGGACGTCCCAGAGGAATGGCTGCCACGTCCGTGAGCTTGCTCGCGGGCCCTACAGAACCCGGCTTACAGGCCGGCTGATCCACCCGGCGCAGCCGAACACTCCTTTCCATTTCTGATACGGCCAAGTGCTTTCCGAAATTCGCAAAAATGCGAGAGCGCGGCGCTGATGCCGCGGCATGAGTTGCAGGCCATCCCGCCTGTAAACCTCAAGAAAACGGCCGGTCTATTGACGCTCGGTTAACCTTGATGCGGTCAGATCAGAGCAGCCTGCACGGTCAAGCTCGTTGACGCGTTTCGAGGGCCCATGTTACCCCGAGCCATCCCGTTGACGCCCTATTCTGGATCGGCCAACACTCGCTCAGGTTGCCTCGCGGGACTGCGCGCGCATGGCCGGAGCCGTTCGCGGATCGGCGTCGCCACATCCGACCGGGCCGCCGCGCGGTCCGTCCACTCAGCAGGCCTTCATGACTCGTCCCTCGCCGGATGGCGCCCGAGCTTTCTCCGGATTCCGCGAGAGCGCCGCGGGGCGGTGGCGATGAGCCGGACGCCGCGCACGGTGAAAGCGGAGACGTCGAAGGCTGAGACGTCGGCAGCCGAGCCCGTTCGCCACATTCCGGTTCTTCTCGCCGAAGTCCTCGCCGCGCTCGCCCTCGACCGGCCGGGACTGGCCGTGGACGGCACCTTCGGTGCGGGCGGCTACACCCGCGCCCTCCTCGATGCCGCACCCGAGATCCGGGTGATCGCCATCGACCGCGACCCCACCGCGATCCGGGCCGGCGCCGGTCTGGTAGACGCCTCTGCCGGCCGCCTGCGGCTGGTGCAGGGCCGCTTCGGCGAACTCGATACCCTGATCGCCCAGCAGGGCGATGCGCAGGCCGACTGGGTCGTGCTCGATATCGGCGTGTCCTCGATGCAGCTCGACGAGGCGCAGCGCGGCTTCTCGTTCCGCCAGGACGGCCCGCTCGACATGCGCATGGGCAACGAGGGCCCGAGCGCGGCCGATCTCGTGAACGGCGAGGAGGAGAGCAGGCTCGCCGACATCCTCTACCATTTCGGCGAGGAGCGCCGCTCGCGCGCGGTCGCCCGCGCCATCGTCGAGGCGCGCCGCCGCGCCCCAATCGAGACGACGGCACAGCTCGCCGATCTCATCGCCGGCGTGGTGCGGCCCGAGCCCGGCAGCCCGATCCACCCGGCGACCCGGAGCTTCCAGGGTCTGCGGATCGCGGTGAACGACGAACTCGGCGAACTGGTGCGCGGCCTGCACGCCGCCGAGCGTGTGCTCAAGCCCGGCGGCCGGCTCGCCGTAGTGACCTTCCACTCGCTCGAAGACCGCATCGTGAAGCAGTTCTTCTCCGCCCGGAGCGGCCGGGCGGCACAGGCCTCCCGCCACCTGCCGGGCGTTGAGCGGCCGGCGCCCAGGAGCTTCCAGCTCGTGACCAAGGGCCCGGTCCTGCCCTCGGAGGCGGAAACGGATGTCAATCCGCGGGCGCGCTCGGCCAAGCTGCGTGCCGGGGAGCGGACGGAGGCGCCGCCGCCGCCGCCGCTGAGCGCCATCGAGACGCTGGCGAGCCTGCCGGCGGCGCAGGGACGGGGGGCACGGCGGTGATCCGGCTTCTCAACGTGCTGGCGATCGTCGGCCTGATCGGCTCGGCGGTCTACGCCTACTCGATCAAGTACGACACGCTCTATCAGGCCGGACAGGTCTCCAAGCTGAAGACCGCCCTGCACAAGGAACGGCAGGCCATCGCGGTGCTGCGCGCCGAGTGGCAGCTCCTGACACGGCCCGACCGCCTCCAGGCGGCGGTCGAGCGGCATCTCAGCCTCGAGCCCATCGGCGACGGGCATCTCGCGCGCCTCTCCGACCTGCCGAACCGGCCCGACCGGGGCGACGAGATCGGCCGCCTCCTGGCCTCCACGGCGACCCCGACCGTGACGCCGAAGGACAAGCCGGCGAGCGCCCGAGACGAGCCGCGCACGACGGGCTCGGTCACCACCCGCACCGTCTCCACCCGCCCGCCGGCGGTTTCGAGGTAGCGTCCCCGTGTCTCAAGATCCGACGCACGATCCGTTGGCTGCGCCCCTGCCTGCGCCCTTGCCTGCGCCCTTGCCCGATCCCGCGCAGCAGGAACCGGAGACGTTTGCGCAGGATACGACCCCTGCGGCAGCCGTTTCGGCGGCGGAGGCGATTCCGGAGCGCGTGGTGGCGAGCGAGCCGCCGGCCTCTTCGCTGATGCGCCTCGCCCGGATGATGTTCCGTCTCGCGATCGAGCGCTCCCACGCCCGCGTGGCGCTGGTCGGCCTCGCCTTCACGGCGGTGTTCATGACGATCGGCGTGCGCCTGATCGTGATCGCGGCCACGCCCGCCAACAACAGCGACGAGCACCGCGTTGCGGCGGCGGCCACCACCGCGATCCGCCCCGACATCATCGATCGCAACGGCGAGATCCTGGCCACCGACATCCGCACCGTCTCGGTCTTCGCCGAGCCGAAGCGGATGGCGCGCACCTTCGACACCGACGAGGCGGTCGAACTCCTGACCGCCGTTCTGCCGGAGCTGAATGCGGCGGAGCTGCGCGCCAAGCTGTCCTCGAAGAAGGGCTTCGTCTGGATCAAGCGCGAGATCACCCCCAAGCAGCAGCTCGAAGTCCACCGCCTCGGCATTCCCGGCGTCGGCTTCCTGCCCGACCACAAGCGGGTCTACCCGAACGGGGTGGCGGCGGCGCACATCATCGGCGCAACGAACCTCGACAATATCGGTATCGCCGGAATCGAGAAGTACATCGACAACCGCGGCAACAAGGCGCTCAACGAGTTCGGCCTCGTGGCCAAGCAGACCGACCTCTCGCCGATCCAGCTCTCCCTCGACCTGCGTGCCCAATTCGCCGTGCGCGACGAGCTCGTGAAGGGCGTGGAGAAGTTCAAGGCCAAGGCCGGCGCCTCGATGATCCTCGACGTGACCACCGGCGAGGTCGTCGCTCTGGCCTCCTACCCGGATTTCGATCCCAACGAGCCGAAGGACGCGCTGTCCGACGACCGGATCAACCGGATGAATGTCGGCGTCTACGAGATGGGCTCGACCTTCAAGGCGATGACGCTCGCCATGGCGCTCGATTCCGGCAAGTACAACGTCAACTCGACCTTCGACACCCGCGGCGGCGTGCTGCACTGGGGCCGGCAGAAGATCCACGACTACCACGCCACCGGTCGCGTGCTGACCATGCCGGAGGTGTTCACCCACTCCTCCAACATCGGCTCGGCCAAGATGGCGCTCGGCGTCGGCGTGCCCGGCCACCGCGCCTTCCTCAAGAAGATGGGCCTGCTCGACCGGATGCGGACCGAGCTGCCGGAATCGGCCGCGCCGATCCTTCCGCCGCGCTGGGCCGAGATCAACACCATCACCATCGCCTTCGGCCACGGCATCGCGGTGGCGCCGATCCAGGCCGCGGCGGCGGTGGCGGCGATCGTCAACGGCGGTGACCTCATGACGCCGACCTTCCTCAAGACCGACGAGCCGACCGCGCGGGCCAAGGCCAGCCACGTGATCAAGCCGGAGGCCAGCGAGGCGATGCGCTTCATCATGCGCCTCAACGCGACCGAGGGCTCGGCCAAGAAGGCTTCGGTCCCGCTCTACTATGTCGGCGGCAAGACCGGCACGGCGGAGAAGGTCATCAACGGGCGCTACGCCAAGAACCGCCTGTTCACGACCTTCATGGCGGCCGCTCCCATGGACAAGCCGAAATACCTGTTCCTGACCATCATGGACGAGCCGCAGGGCCTGCCCGAGACCGGCGGCTACGCCACCGCGGCCTACAATTCCGGCACGGTGACGGGCAAGATCATCGAGCGGGCCGCGCCGATCCTCGGACTGGCGCCGCGCTTCGATCCGCCGGTGAAGCCGTTCCCGCTGATGGTGAAGCTCGGCGCCTATCACGCGACCATGGTGGACGGGCAGTGACGGCGTCCTGTACCCGGTCGGCCTGACCCGCAAGGACGCCTCCGAGGATCTTCTCTCCATGAGTCAGCCGACGCCAGACGACCGGATTCTCGGCGAACGGTCTCTCGGCCACCTGTTCCCGGAGGCGGAGGCCACCATCGCCGCCCGCCCCGTCGCCGGCCTCACCGCCGACAGCCGCCGGGTCGTCCCCGGCGGCGTGTTCGTGGCCGTGCCCGGAACCACCGCCGACGGCCGCCTGTTCGCCGCCGCCGCCGCGGCCGCCGGCGCGGTCGCCGTGGTCGGGGAGGGGACGCGCCCGGCGGATCTGCCCGGCGCGACGGCCTGGATCGCGGTGGCGGATGCCCGCCGGGCGCTCGCCCTCGCCGCCGCCCGCCTGTCCGGGCGCCAGCCGGAGACGGTGGTGGCGGTCACCGGCACGAGCGGCAAAAGCTCGGTCGCCGATTTCGTACGGCAGATCCTGTCGCGTCTCGGCCGGGACGCGGCCAGCCTCGGCACCGTCGGCATCGTCACGAACCGGGGCGCGGCCTACGGCTCCCTGACGACCCCCGATCCCGTGACGCTGCACGAGACCCTGGCGCGGCTGGCGGAGGAGGGCATCACCGATCTCGCCATGGAGGCCTCCTCCCACGGCATCGAGCAGCGCCGCCTCGACGGGGTCGAGCTGACGGCCGCCGCCTTCACCAATCTCGGCCGCGACCACCTCGATTATCACCCGACGATCGAGGATTATCTCGAGGCCAAGCTCCGGCTGTTCACAACGTTGCTGCCCGAGGGCCGCCCCGCCATCGTCAACGCCGACGGCGCCTATGCCGAGCGCGTCATCGGCGCGGCCGACGCCGCCGGGCACATTGTCCGGACCACGGGACGCGGCGGCGACTTCATCCGCCTCATCGAGGCCGGCACGGACGGCTTCTCGCAGAGCCTGATGCTGGCCCATGGCGGCCGGGAATACCGCGTGCGCCTGCCGCTCGTCGGCGGCTTCCAGGTCGAGAACGCGCTCCTCGCGGCGGGTCTCGCCCTGGCGACGCCGGCGGGCGCGGCCGATCCGGCAGGCGTCTTCGCGGCGCTCGAAGGACTGACTGGCGTGCCGGGCCGCATGGAGCGGATCGGCGAGGCAAAGGGCGGGCTTTGCCTCGTCGATTACGCCCACAAGCCGGAGGCGCTGGAGCACGTGCTGACGGCGCTGCGCCCCTTCGCCAGCGGACGCCTCGTCGTGGTGTTCGGCTGCGGCGGCAACCGCGACGCCGGCAAGCGGCCGATCATGGGCGCCATCGCCGAGCGCCTCGCCGACCGGGTGATCGTCACTGACGACAACCCCCGCAACGAGGAGCCCGCCGCGATCCGCGCCGCGATCCTCGCCGCGGCGCCGGGCGCGGAAGAGATCGGCGACCGGGCCGAGGCGATCCGGGCCGGCGTGCGCGCTCTGAGCGCCGGCGACGTGCTGGTGGTGGCCGGCAAAGGTCATGAAACCGGCCAGATCGTCGGGTCACGCGTGCTCCCGTTCTCGGATCACGACACCCTGCGCGCCGCGATCGCGGAGTTGAACGGATGAGCGACGCCCCCCTCTGGACCCCGGATTCCCTGGAAGAGGCCACCGGCGGACGCCTGATCGGCGCGCCCCGCGCGGTCACCGGCGCCTCGATCGACACCCGCAGCCTGGAGCCCGGCGACCTGTTCTTCGCCATCCGCGGCGAGGCGCGGGACGGCCACGACTTCGTGCCCGCTGCCCTGGAGAAAGGCGCCGGAGCGGCGGTGGTCGCGGCCTCGCGCGCCGCGGAATTCGAAAGAAACGGTCCGGTCCTCGCCGTACCGGAGGAGGGCGAGGATCCGGTGCTGGAGGCGATGCGCCGCCTCGGGCTGGCCGCCCGCGCCCGCACCGGAGCCGCCATCGTCGCGGTGACCGGCTCCGTCGGCAAGACCGGCACCAAGGAGGCCCTGCGCCACGTGCTCTCGGCACAGGGCGCGACCCACGCGTCGGTCGCCTCCTATAACAATCACTGGGGTGTGCCCCTGACGCTGGCGCGGATGCCGGCGGAGAGCCGCTTCGGCGTGTTCGAGATCGGCATGAACCACGGTGCCGAGATCCTGCCGCTCACCGCGATGGTGCGGCCGGACGTGGCACTGATCACTACGGTCGAGCCGGTGCATATCGAGCATTTCCGCTCGCTCTCGGCCATCGCCGACGCCAAGGGCGAAATCTTTTCCGGGTTGAAGCCCGGAGGCGTCGCGGTGATCAACCGCGACAACCCGAACTACGAGCGGATGCTCGCCCACGCCCATGCCTCGCGGGCCGGACGCATCATCACCTTCGGCGAGCACGCGGCGGCGGATGTGCGGGCCAACCGCATCCTGACCCGGCCCGACGTCTCGGTGGTCGACGCCACCGTGATGGGAGTTCCTGTCACCTACCAGCTCGGAACGCCCGGCCGGCACGTGGCGATGAACTCGCTCGGCGTGCTGGCCTGCATCCACGCCCTTGGCGCCGACCTCGCCCGCGCCGCCCTGTCGCTGGCGGGACTGAAGCCACCGGTCGGGCGCGGCGAGCGCACCGCCCTGCGGATCGAGCAAGGGGCCGGCGAAGCCGAGGCCTTCCTCATCGACGAGAGCTACAACGCCAACCCGGCCTCCATCCGCGCAGCCCTGGCGACGCTTGCCGGGATCGAGACCGGCGCCAAGGGCCGGCACATCGCCGTGCTCGGCGACATGAAGGAGCTGGGCGCGGCCGGCGAGGCGCTCCACCGCGAGCTTGCGGAGGCGGTCGCCGCGAACGGCATCGATCTCGTCTTCGCCGTCGGCCCGCTGATGGCGCACCTGTTCGAGGCGTTGCCGATGGCAGTGCGGGGAGCGGCCGGCCTCACCGCCGCGGACGTCACCGACGCCGTGCTTGCGACCCTGCGTCCGGGCGATGCCGTGATGGTGAAGGGCTCCAACTCCATGCGCATGGTCCGCATTGTCGAAGCGGTCAAAGCCCGCTACGCGGTCGCGCCGGACCCGCGCGAAGCCTCGCTGAACGCGGTCCGCTGAGCTTCATCCACCGACCGGGCCCTCGCGCCCGGCCGTTCCAGCCGGCCGCGCTCCGCGCGCGTCGCCGGGCACGCCGAACAACGACCTGCCGCGGGCGGACGAACGCATGCTCTATCTGCTGTCGGAACTGAGCGGCACGCTCACGCCCCTCAACGTGTTCCGCTACATCACCTTCCGCACCGGCGGCGCGCTGTTCACGGCGGGCTTCTTCGTGTTCTGGTTCGGCCCCTGGATCATCTCGCTGCTGCGCCTGCGCCAGGGCAAAGGCCAGCCGATCCGCGAGGACGGCCCGGCGACCCACCTGACCAAGCGCGGCACCCCGACCATGGGTGGCCTGATGATCCTGGCCGGCGCCGTGGTCTCGATCCTGCTCTGGACCAACCCGCACAACCACTACGTCTGGGTGACGCTCGCCGTGACCCTCGGCTTCGGCGCGATCGGCTTCTATGACGACTACCTCAAGGTGACGAAGCAGTCGCACAAGGGCTTTTCCGGCCGCTTCCGGCTGCTGCTCGAATTCGCGATCGCCGGCGCGGCCTGCCTGATGATCTCGATCTACTCGCCGCCGGCGCTGCAGAACCAGCTTGCCTTCCCGGTCTTCAAGGACGCGCTCTTGAACCTCGGCTGGTTCTGGGTGCCGTTCGCGGCCTTCGTCATCGTGGGCGCTGGAAACGCGGTCAACATCACCGACGGCCTCGACGGGCTCGCCATCGTCCCCGTGATGATCGCCTGCGCCACCTTCGGCGTGATCGCCTACCTCGTCGGCAACGTCATCTACGCCAGCTACCTCCAGGTGAACTACGTGCGCGACACCGGCGAACTCGCCGTGGTCTGCGGCGCGGTGATCGGAGCGGGTCTCGGATTCCTCTGGTTCAACGCCCCGCCGGCGCAGATCTTCATGGGCGACACCGGCTCGCTCGCGCTCGGCGGCCTGCTCGGCTCGATCGCGGTGGCCGCCAAGCACGAGATCGTGCTCGCCATCGTCGGCGGCCTGTTCGTGCTGGAGATCATGTCGGTGATCATCCAGGTTCTGTCGTTCAAGCTCACGGGCAAGCGCGTCTTCCGCATGGCGCCGATTCACCACCACTTCGAACAGAAGGGCTGGAAGGAGCCGCAGGTCGTGATCCGCTTCTGGATCATCGCCGTCATCCTGGCGCTGGTCGGGCTCGCCACGCTGAAGCTGCGCTGAGCGCCGGGAGCGCGAGGGACGAACCATGACGCCAGCCACCACCTTCGCCGGCCAGAAGATCGCCCTGTTCGGCCTCGGCGGCTCCGGTCTCGCCACCGTCCGCTCGCTGCTCGCCGGCGGCGCGGACGTGTTGGCCTGGGACGACAACGCGGGCAGCCGCGACCGCGCCCGCGAGCAGGGCATCACCGTCACCGATCTCAACGAGGCCGACTGGTCGGGCTTCGCCGCCCTGGTGCTGGCGCCCGGCGTGCCGCTGACCCATCCCGAGCCGCACTGGACGGTCGGATTGGCACGGGCGGCCGGTACCCCGATCATCGGCGATATTGAGATCTTCTGCCGCGAGCGGGCGTCGCTGGCACCGGGGGCGCCCTTCGTCGCCATCACCGGCACCAACGGCAAGTCCACCACCACGGCGCTCACGGCCCACCTGCTGCGCCATGCGGGGCGCGACGTGCAGATGGGCGGCAATATCGGCACCGCGATCCTGTCGCTGGAGCCGCCGGCGGCGAACCGCGTCCACGTGGTCGAGCTGTCCTCGTTCCAGATCGACCTGACCCCCTCGCTGAAATCCGGCGTCGGCATCCTGCTCAACCTGACGCCGGACCATCTCGACCGTCACGGCACCATGGAGAACTACGCCGCGATCAAGGAGCGGCTGGTGGCGGGTGCGGATCTCGCGGTCATCGGCGTCGACGACGCCTACTGTGCCGCCATCGCCGGGCGCCGCACGGAGAACCGCATCCGCCTCCATGTCGAGGGCCACGGCGACGCGGCGGGCGACTACGTCTGCGCGGACGGCACGGTGCGCGGCCCCGACGGCGCCGTGATCGCGGAGATCTCGGGCGTTCCATCCCTGCTCGGCGACCACAACCTCCAGAACGCCGCCGCGGCCGTCGCCGCCGCGATCCGGCTCGGTCTCTCCCGCGAGGAGATCGCCGCCGGCCTGAAGAGCTTTCCGGGGCTCGCGCACCGGATGGAGCCCCTCCGCCGGATTGGCCCGACGCTGTTCGTCAACGATTCCAAGGCCACCAACGCCGATTCCACCGAGAAGGCGCTGCTCGCCTTCCGCGACATCCACTGGATCGTCGGGGGCAAGGCGAAGGAGGGCGGCATCGAACCGCTCGCGCCGCTCTTCGACCGCGTCACCCACGCCTATCTGATCGGCGCATCGAGCGACGCCTTCGCCGCGACGCTGGAGGGACGCGTCGCCGTCACCCGCTGCGGCACGCTGGAGGTCGCGACGGAGACGGCGGCACGGGCCGCCCGCACGTCCGGGACGGAGGCGCCGGTGGTGCTGCTTTCGCCGGCCTGCGCCTCCTACGACCAGTTCCCGAACTTCGAGGTCCGCGGCGACCGGTTTCGCGATCTGGTCTCCGCGCTGCCCGACGAAAACGCGGTTTAGTACTGGACAAGGCGAGGCCGCCGGGGGAGGTGCCGGATCCTGTCCGGCCCACCACTGTCGTGATTCATGAACCTCTGGCTCCGCCTCCTCTGGTTGATCGCCACCGCATGGCGGCGACCGAGGATCGACCTGCCCTTCGCCCACTCGTCCCTGAGGTTCCGCGTCTGGCCGCACGACCTCGACACCTCGCTGCACCTCAATAACGGCCGGTACTGGACCCTGATGGATCTCGGCCGGACCGACCTGATGATCCGATCCGGATTGTGGCGCCCCGTGCTGCGGAACGGCTGGACCCCGGTCGTCAGTGCCGGACAGATCCGCTTCCGCCGGGAGCTCCGCCCCTTCCAGGCCTTCGATCTGGAAACACGGCTGCTGCACTGGGACGCCACCCGTGTCGTCATGGAACATCGCCTGATCGCCGCGGGGACCGACACGATCGCCGCGATCGCGCTGGTTCAGGCGGGCCTGTACAACCGGAAGCGGCGAAGCTTCGTCCCCGTGCATCGTCTGATGGAAGCGATCGGCGTCGTTGCGCACAGCCCGCAAGCGACGCCGGAGGTCGAGGCCTTCCTGTCCGCCGGAGACACCCTGCGCCGGGCTACCGCCTCGGACTGAGCATCCCGCTCTCCCGACGATCGGCGCGGTCAGGCGCTCTTCCCGATCGGCCGCGCCTCGACCGGCGCCTCGCCGGCTTTGTGGTCGGCGGCGCTCTCGCGCTCGGCCGGACGCGTCTTGCCGACCGTGCGGCGGGCGCGGAAGACGGGCCGCGTCTCCGCTTCCTTGCGCTTCAGCATGGTGCGGAACTCGTCGCGCCGCTCGTGGATCGAGGCGATGACGTGGCCCATCGGCACGCCGACGTCGACCAGCACTGCCTCCGAGAGTTGCAGCGAGGCCTCGATCGTCTCCGGCACCGCGTCGTCGACGCCCATCTCGTAGAGTTGCGTCGCGTGGCGCGCGTCGCGGGCGCGGGCGACGATGGTCAGGTCCGGCCGCTCGGCGCGGGCGGCCTGAACCACGGCTTCCACCGCGCGGGGATTGTCGAGGGTGACCACGAGGGCACGGGCCGTGGCGATGTCGCAACGGCGCAGCATCTCGGTGTTGGCCGAGTCGCCGAAATAGACCGGGCTGCCGAGCCGGCGCTGCTCGGCGACGCGGGCCGGGTCCGAGTCGAGGGCGATGAAGGAGATGGCGTGGCGCTTGAGCATCTCGCCGACGAGCCGCCCGACCCGGCCGTAGCCCGCAACGATGACCCGGTTCTGCTGCGGGTCCGGCACCGGCTCGGCCCGCGCCCGGCCGAGGCTCTCCTTCGTCACGCGCCGTCCGATCCGGCGGCCGAGGGCCGCGAGACCGGGGATCGCGATCATGGTCACGGTGGTGACGATGAGCGCCGCCCCGCCCACCGGCTCCGGAACGAGGCCGGCGACCATGGCACCGCCGATCAGCACGAAGGCGAACTCGCCGCCCGGGCCGATCAAGAGAGCCGTCTCCAGGGCAACCGAGCGGGGGATCCCCATGATGCGCCCGCCGGCGAGCACCACCGCGCCCTTGATCAGAAGCAGCCCGAGCGAGAGGCCGAGGATCGCGCCCGGCGCGGCGACGAGCTGGGCCGGATCGAGGTTCATGCCGACCGAGACGAAGAACACGCCGAGCAGCAGGCCCTTGAACGGGTCGATCGTCGCCTCGATCGCCCGGCGATACTCCGTCTCCGCGAGAAGCAGGCCGGCGACGAAGGCACCGAGCGTCATCGACAGGCCGCTGCCGGCTGCCACCAGCGCCGTCGCCACGATGACGAGCAGGCAGGCGGCCATGAACAGTTCCGGCGAGCGGGTGCGCGCCACGAGGTGGAAGAGCGGACGCAACGCCACGCGGCCGGCCACCACGATCACCAGCAGGGCGACCGCCGCCTGACCGAGCGCCAGGGCGAGCGCGCCGCCGAGGTCGCCGCCATCCTTGCGGCCGAGCACGGCGATCGCGAACAGGATCGGGGCGACCGCCAGATCCTGGAACAGCAGGATCGCGAAGCTGGTGCGCCCGGCCGGCGTGCCGAGTCGCCTCTGCTCGGCCAGCACCGGCAGCACGACCGCCGTGGAGGAGAGCGCCAGCGCGAGACCGACCAGAACCGCCCCGGCCACCGGCTGATCCAAGACGACGAGGATCCCGGCGATGACGGCCGCGGACGCCGCCACCTGGATCGCGCCGAGGCCGAAGACGAGTCGGCGCAGCACCCGCAGGCGCTCCCAGGACAGCTCGATCCCGATCATGAACATCAGGAAGATGACGCCGAACTCGGCGAGATGCGCGATTTCCGACCGGTTGCCGATGGTGAAGGGGGCAAGCCACGGATGCGCGTCGGCGAAGCGCCCGAGCCCGAACGGACCGAGCAGCGCGCCCGCACCGAGAAAGCCGAGCACCGGGCTGATCCGCAGGCGGTGGAACAGCGGCACGACGATGCCGGCGGTGACGAGAAAGAGGATCGCCTCCCGGTAGCCGCCCGGATGCGCGCCGGCTTGCACGCCCACTTGCGCGGCGATCTGGGCTCCGGCCTGCACGGGGTCGGTCATCGGGGCGGAACGCTGACGCTGGATGAGGAGGAGGGCGGCCCGGCTCCCTGCAGCTTCGGTGCCGCCGAGAAATTCAGGCGGACCCAGGCGGATCCGGGCCGTATCATGGGCGGCGAGCCGGTTGCGGAGCAACCGTTTTCCGCGCCCTGCCGCGGTTTTCGCGCGCCGGTCTCTTCTGGGACGGCCGCGCCGCCGTCATCCACCACTCATCGTCCCAGCCGGCACAACTTCGGCACAATACGCGCTTACGCTCGGGTAACGCGATGTTAGGAGGTGGCGGGTCCGCCGCCTCCGGAGGCCCGCAGCAGTCCAAGAAGCGCATGAATTTCTTCCGCAGACAGCCTCCGATCCGGGACGTGCAGCGCGAGCGGCGCGAGTGGGTGCTCGACCAGCAGCGCTGGAAGCACCAGCGCGACGTCGAGCGCGGGTACCGCATCAAGTGGGGCTACGTCGCCATCGCCTATCTGGTCGAGTTCATGGTGATCGGCGCCTCGCTCGCCGGCGCATGGCTGTTCGCGGGCTATTACAGCGACGGCGACGACCGGGCCTTCTACTTCATGCTGCTCGCGCCGCTGGTCTACGCCGCGGTGGAGCTGTGCCGCGTGCCGCTCGGCATCCTGGCGCGCACGCAGCGCTCGTGGTTCGTCAAGGGCCTGGCCATCATCGGCATCATCTTCGCTGCGGGTGTGACCACAAAGTCGGTGTCGCAGCTCGGCGAGATGATGTTCCATCCCCGCCTGATGGACGCCGCCAAGGCCAAGACCGCGCTCAAGGACGCCCAGGCCGACCGCGACAGCATCGACACCCGCATCGCCGCGGCCAATGCCCGGGTCGAGCAGTACACGAACGAGCTGGAGCAGATCGAGCGCCGCTCGGCCGAGAATTCCTCGCAGCTCGCCGGCCTTCCCGCGCAGCGCTGTGAGCGGGTCTACGGCACCAACAGCCGGGGTGTGCGCTACTCGAACCTGAAATGCGTCACCGACCCACGCACCGCGACCCTCAACGCCGCGGTGGCCAAGGCCGGCACCGACCGCAGCGCCATCGTCAAGGAGCTTGAGGAGGCGCGCAAGGCGCGCGGGCTCCTCGACCGCGGCGCCGCCGACCGCAAGGTCGCCGATGCCGAGCAGGCCTACCGCAACTCGGTCAACCGCTCGCAGCTCCACTCCTTCACCGCCATGGTCTACGGGGTCGATCCGATCGACGTGAGCGACGCGCAGGTCCACGCCTTCCTGCGCATCTTCGTGTTCGTGCCGGCGCTCTGCGCCGCCTTCGCCTCGACGATCCTGGCGCTCTCCGCCGTCTCGGTGCGCAAGACCTTCATGGACGAGGACGATCTCGGCGCCGCGGTGAACCCGGAAGCGACGCCCTATCTGCTCGCGTCCATCGCCGAGGGCGTGCGTCAGGAGATGGCGCTGGCCCAGCCGAGACCGCTCGCGCGCGACGCTTCAGTGATCCCGCTGGAGCGGCGGACCGCGCCGGTGGTGCCGCCGCCCCCGCCCCCCGCCAACACCTCCGGCACCGCCCCGACCGGCGTGACCGCGTAAGCTTTTCAAGTCGAGCGCCCGGCCATGAGCATCCACACCGAGGGCACGCACGAGAACATCGTGCTCGCACAGCACGTCAACGGCCGCCTGCGGGCGGAGGCGCGGATGCACTTCGCCCGCGCCTTCCTGCTGCGGGCGATCGGGGCGGGCGCCTTCTCGGCGCTGGCCGGGATCGGCATCGGCGCGGCCTGCTACGGCTACGCCTACATGAACCAGTTCGACTCGGCGGCGGAGAAGATCGCCAGCGCGATGCAGACGGCGCTCGCCGACGTGACGCTCAAGACCAAGGGCGAAGTCACGCTGACCGACAACACCCTGAAGCTCGAAGGCCTGCCAACGCAGAAGGCCAACGCCGTGCCCACGCCGACTAAGGCGCAGCTCGGTGCCGACGCCGCACCGGCCTCGCAGGCGCCGGTGAACACGACCTTCACGGTGTTCAAGCAAGTGCCCTATCTCGACGGGCAGATCGTCACCGGCTGGAACTTCAAGGCCAACGAGGAGCGGCCGTTCCAGCAATATTGCTACTTCTCCCGCCGCTCGAATGAGACGAAGGGGCAAGTCGAGATCAAGATCGACCTCGCCATGGACGGCAAGACCCTGCCCCAGCCGCAGAAATCGGACGTGAATCTCGGGATCCTCGCCACCAACTGCGTGTGGCACGACGGGAAGACACTGTAGAGGGGGACGCCTCGAACCGGCTGTCGGACCGGTTGCCGATCTGCTTCGCGCCGGGTTACTGCGGGCTCTTCCCCTCCCCACGCGAGGCCCCATGCGCTTCACCGGAACCGAGTCCTACGTCGCGCCTCCCGATCTCACCACGGCGGTCAACGCCGCGATCGTGCTGGAGCGCCCACTCTTGGTGAAGGGCGAGCCCGGCACCGGCAAGACGGTGCTGGCCGAAGAGATCGCCCGGGGTCTGGGCGCGCCTCTGCTGACCTGGAACATCAAGTCCACGACCAAGGCGCAGCAGGGCCTCTACGAGTACGACGCGGTCTCGCGCCTGCGCGACTCGCAGCTCGGCGACCCACGGGTCTCGGACATCGCCAACTACATCCGCCGCGGCAAGCTGTGGGAGGCGTTCACCGCGCCGCAACGGCCGGTGCTGCTGATCGACGAGATCGATAAGGCCGACATCGAGTTTCCCAACGACCTGCTGACCGAACTCGACCGGATGGAGTTCCACGTCTACGAGACCGGCGAGACGATCCGGGCGGAAAACCGCCCCATCGTCATCATCACCTCGAACAACGAGAAGGAGCTGCCGGACGCCTTCCTGCGCCGCTGCTTCTTTCACTACATCAAGTTTCCCGACGCCGAGACGCTGCAGCGCATCGTCGAGGTGCATTATCCGGGCATCAAGCATCGCCTCGTCGAGGAGGCACTGCGGGTGTTCCTCGAAACCCGCGAGGTGCCGGGCCTCAAGAAGAAGCCTTCGACCTCGGAACTGCTCGATTGGCTCAAGCTCCTCGTCTCCGAGGACGTCGCGCCCGAGACCCTGCGCGAGCGCGACGGCCGCAAGCTGATCCCGCCGCTGCACGGGGCGCTCCTCAAGAACGAGCAGGACGTCGGCCTGTTCGAGAAGCTCGCCTTCATGATGCGCCGGGAGGGCAGGGGCGGCTGAGCCACCCCTTTCGGTACCCCTCAGTTCGCCCGGCGGGAGAGCGACACGGCGTAGGCCGGCGAGCGGACCGCGAATATCGGGTCGTCGGCCGGGCCGGCGATCCCCTCCGGCAGCTCCGCCACCGGGTCGAAGGTCCGCGCGTCGCAGGTGGCATCCGGCTCGATCGCCGTGATCGCGAGGGTGCCGAGCATCTCGGTCTTCCGCTGCTCCTCCGGCCACTGGACGGTCGCATCGTTCGTCGGATCGCCCGGCTCGGCCAGGATCGCGACGAGGTCGAACCGGGCCGGCCCGCGGCCCAGGCGCTCCTTCAGCTCGTCGGCGTAGAAGCTGTCAGGCTTGGCCTTCAGTTCGTCGTCACCGAGACCGGCCTTATCGGCGGCCACGAATTTGAGCCTTGCCGTCTTGGTCTCACCCTTCGCGTTGGTGAGCGTGTAGGCGTGGACGCTCCAGTAATCGACGCCTGCGAAGCTCGCCGGCACCGGCCGTGCGTTGAGCCAAGCCGCCTGCCGCGTCGTCTCCGGATTCGCTGCCACGAACGCCTTGACCTTCTCGGCATCCGGCTTGCCGTCCGGCCCCGGCTTGCGGGCTTGGAGAGAGGCGAGGAGTTGCTCGGGTGTGCGCGTCGAGAAGACCGGTGCGGAGATCAGCACGAACACCATGTCGCCGGCAGGATCGTTCATCCGCATGGCGAAGCCGCGGGTGACGGGCTTGGCCTTGTCGGAGACCTTCGGGTTGCTCCCACCCATGGAGAAGCGGGCCGTCACCGGCGCTGGCTTCTGAAATTGGGGTGCCTTCGAGAGGGCGGCGGCGCCGGGTGCGGGAGTGAATTCGCCCTTGAGGCAGACGCCCTTGGCGCCGCTGGCGCGCACGCCCGTATGGTTGCCGCCGGCAGCGAACATCCCGGCGACGATGGCGGCGGGATCGGCCTCCTCGGCAATGGCCGGGCCGAGGAGACAGCCGATGGCAGCGGTGCAACCGAGGAGCATGCGAAGCCGGATCATGGGACACTCTCTCGGTTTAGAATCGCGACAAGCAGTACGCCCCTCTTCATGAGTTGCGCGCAATCTTTTTGCAAGCAAGATGCCCGTCACGGTGCCGTCATTCGTTGATCGATCTCCGATGGTGCGAACCGCGCGATCCTGCGGTGACGATCGGCGGCAACGCCCCATGTAAGGGCGCGTCGTCCTCCCGCGTGATGCACTCCATGCAGACAAAAAAACTCGGCCGCACCGGTCTCGACATCTCGCCTCTCTGCCTCGGCTGCATGACCTACGGCGTGCCGGAGCGGGGACCGCATCCGTGGACGATGCGGGAGGAGGAGAGCCGGCCGCTGATCAAGCGGGCGCTCGATCTCGGGATCAACTTCTTCGACACCGCGAACTACTATTCCGACGGCACCTCGGAGGAGATCGTCGGCGGCGCGCTCAAGGACTATGCCGACCGCGACAGCATCGTGCTCGCGACCAAGGTGTACTACCCGCTGAAGCATCAGCCCAATGCCGGCGGCCTCTCGCGCAAGGCGATCTTTTCCGCGATCGATGCTTCGCTCAAGCGCCTCGGCACCGATTACGTCGATCTCTACCAGATCCACCGCTGGGACTACGCCACACCGATCGAGGTGACGCTGGAGGCGCTCCACGACGTCGTGAAGGCGGGTAAGGTCCGGTATATCGGCGCCTCCTCGATGTTCGCGTGGCAGTTCTCGAAGGCGCTCTACACCGCCGACCTGAACGGCTGGACGCGGTTTTCGACCATGCAGAACCATCTCAACCTTCTCCACCGCGAGGAGGAGCGCGAGATGATTCCGCTCTGCGCCGACCAGGACATCCCGCTCCTGCCCTGGAGCCCGCTCGCCCGCGGGCGGCTCACCCGCGATTTCTACGCCGGGAGCGCCCGCCAGGAGAGCGATCTCGTCGGAAGAAATCTCTACGACGCCACGCTCGAGGCCGACCGCAAGGTGGTCGAGGCGGTCGCCGAGGTGGCGGAGAACCGCGGTGTGCCGCGGGCGCAGGTCGCGCTCGCCTGGGTGATCCGGAAGCCGGGCGTCGCGGCGCCGATCATCGGCGCCTCGAAGCCGGGGCATCTCGACGACGCGGCGGCGGCCCTCGACCTGAAGCTGACGTCGGACGAGATCGCGCGGCTCGAAGCCCCCTATGTTCCTCACGCCGTGGTCGGATTCCAGTGATGCGCCGCCTTCTGCTCCTGCGCCACGCCAAATCCGCCTACCCGCAGGGCGTGGGCGACATCGACCGCCCGCTCAATGCCCGCGGGCGCGAGGCCGCGCCGCTGATGGGCGCCTATATCGCCCGCGAGTCGCTGACGCCCGACCATGTCATGGTCTCGCCGGCCCGCCGCACGCAGGAAACCTGGGAGGCGGTGCGGGCGGAGTGGCCCGAGACGCCGATGGAGACGGTGCCCTCGATCTACGAGGCGCCAGCCGGGCGCATCCTCGACGCGATCCGCTCCGCCCCGGCCGAGGCGCGAAGCCTGCTCGTGATCGGCCACAATCCCGGCCTCGGCGATCTCGCTCTGCGGCTCGCGGGGGAGGGGCCGAAGGAGCTGCGAAACGACCTTCGCGACAAATTCCCGACGGCAGCGCTCGCCGTGCTGGAATTCGAGGCGCAGGGCTGGGAGCCGATCGCTGCGGGCGCCGGGCGTCTCGTGCGATTCGTGCGCCCGCGCCAGCTCGCGGCGGAGATGGACGACGATTGACGGGTTTCGGGAGGGGGCCATCGAACCCTTCACCGCCTCGCGCCGTTCCCTGACGAGAACAGCCGAGCTGACACCGCGTGAGGGAAGACGGGCGTGCTCCTCGAAACGCTCCTTGCCGTGACGATCCTGGTGCCGCGGATCGAGCCTGCGATCGACGCCGCGTGGGCCCGCCTGCCGGCTCTTCCGCAGGCCGCGGAGGCTGAGCCCGCGCCGGCTCCGAGCTTCAGCCAAGTGGCACGGGCCGTCTCCAACTGGCGGGAACAGGCGGGCGAGAACCTCGCGCCGGGCACACTCGCCTTCGTCGTCCGCCACGCGGCGACCGAGCCGAGCTTCGTCGCCCGCTGCGTGCGGCTCAACAATTACTGGTGCATCAAGCAGGCGCGCTGGTCCGGCGAACTCGGCGGCGACGCGGAGGGCCATACCGGCTTCGCCACCGCCGCCGACGGGGCGGATGCGGCGGTCCAGCTCCTTCGCCGCTACCAGCGCGATTTCGGGCGGCGCTCGGCGCTCGCGATCGTGCGCCGCTGGGCGCCCTCAGAATGCGGTGTGCCCCGCCCGGTCGTGGCGGCGAGCGCGGCGGCCGGGTCGTCCGGCGCAGCGTCCAAGCGGCCGGCCCGGCGGACGCCGGTGGCCGCGGTCTCGAAAACGATCGCGCCGCAGGGCATCGGCGGTACGTTGCGCGCCCGGTTCCTCGCCCGGCACGGACGGGGCGGCGTCGCGCGGGCGGCCCCCGTCGCCACGGGAGGCTTGCGGGTGCAGCCCTGGTCGGCCCGTGCGCGGCTCGCCGGGCATCCCGGACGCGCAGCCCGGGCCGTGGCGAGACCGGCCGTCCCC
The DNA here is from genome assembly GCF_014199985.1 of Methylorubrum rhodesianum. Lineage (GTDB taxonomy): Bacteria > Pseudomonadota > Alphaproteobacteria > Rhizobiales > Beijerinckiaceae > Methylobacterium > Methylobacterium rhodesianum. Next base: position 137,365 of record NZ_JACHOS010000005.1, read on the forward strand.
CTGCCCAAGCCGGCCGCCGATATCGCGACGGGCCTGACCGGGACGAGCGCCGGAAATGCCGCCGCGACGCCGAAGATTGCGCATATGGCGGCCCCGAAGGCGCCGACGCCGCCGGCCTCCGTAATCCGTTCGTCCGTCGCCGCCGGCGCGGCCGATCCCGCCGCCCTGCTGGCCCCCGACCGGCTGGCCGCGGAAGCGGCGGCGCTGCCCTCGATCGCGGCTTCGCTGCCGAAGGGCAGCCTGCTCGATCTGAGCCTGCCGGCTCCGGTCTGCGCCGGCGACGAGACGCGGATTCGCAACTACGCGGCGCGGATTGCCGGCAGCGTCGGCCTCAAGCCCGACGACGATCTCCGTCTCTTCCGCGACGACGGGCGCCCGACCGACAATCTCCTTCCCGTGATGCTGGCGATGTCTTCGGTCGAACTCGGCACCCTGCAGGCCTCGAAAGCCCTCGTCAGCGCGGCGATCGAGCGGTTGGAGGCGCGCCTCTCCGGCAGCGCCTCGTCACAGTCGCCAGCGAACTCGGCGCTGTAGGAACTTGCCGCAGCGAGCACCGGCCTGTCCCGGCGTGATGACGCGCGGATAGAGGAGAAGCACTACTCCCAACGAGGCAGATGATCGCCCTCTCCTCGCTGCTATGGTCGCGGCGACGTCTTCCGGGGGCTTGAATGAGACCGGCCGAGACAACGGCCGCCACACTCCTGGCGACGCGATGACGCTCCTGCTCACGATGCGACGGCAGGTGTGCCTCATCGGACGCCCGATCGCCGAGCGCCCGGCTGGAATCCGGCGGCGCGGCGGGCGTCCGGTCAGGGATGCCCGGCGGATCGAGTATCCGCCGCCCCGCCCGTCGCCGACGAGCCGCACGGCCAGACGAGGATCGGGATGTCCTGCATCGATGGCGAGGCTGTTTTCCAGGCGGTCGCAGCCCCGCGCACCGTGCCCGTTGCCGAGGAGGAGAGCCGACCGGCCGCGCCACCCGCAACGATGACGCCGCAGGAATTGCAGGAGGTCTTCCGGCACCAGCTCGATGCCGTGTGCCGGGTCGTGGAGGAGCAGCTTCGCACGCTCACCCGAACCTGCATGGCCGCGCGAGTGAACCTGTCCGGGCCGCGGGCATCGGTGGAACCGTCCCCGGCTCCGGCGCGGGCGGATTGCGAAAAGCCGCGGCCGCTCACCGACGGCGAGTCCGAGATCTGGCTGGCCGCACAATTCGGCGCCGAGGCCAACGCCGCGATGACCGAGATCGTCACCCTGCGGATTAACGGCCCCCTCGACGCGGAGCGCCTTCTGACCGCCCTGCGCGCCGTGCTCGGCCGGCACGGCGCCCTGCGCAGCCGCTTCTCCCCGAGCGGCGAAACGGTGCGGGTCGATCCCGCCGGGACCGTACCGGTGCGCTCCGCCGATCTCTCGTGCGAGGTGGAGCCGGAGGCCGCGCTCGCCACTGAGCTCCACGGGCTGGCCGGCCTGTCGTTCGATCCCGTCGCCGGCCCGGTGGCGCGGGCCGACCTTCTTCGCCTCGGCGAGCGGCGCCACGTCCTCGTTCTCTCGGCCCACCATATCGCCTGCGACGGCTGGTCCTTCGCGGTCCTGGCCGACGAGATCGCCCATGCCTATCGCGCCGGCCTGGATCAGCTGGCGCCGGTTCCCCAAGTCGATGGCGCCGTCGCCCCAAAGGCGGAGGCGGACCGGGCGCTGCGCTACTGGGCCGACCTCTATACCCGCCCGCCCGAGCCGCTCGACCTGCCGACCGACCGGGCGCGACCGAAGCTGCGCGGTTTTGTCGGCGACACCCGGAGCGCGGCCCTGCCGCCGACGCTGGTCGCCGCCGTGAGGGCACTCGCGGCGCGGCAGGGGCAGACCGTGACCGCCACGCTGCTCGCGGCCTTCCAGGTGCTGCTCGCGCGGCTCTCCAGCCAGGACGATCTCGTCGTCGGCGTGCCGGTGGCGGGGCAGCCGCGCTTGGGCGAGCCCGGGCTCGTCGGTCACCGTGCCGACCTCCTGCCGCTGCGGGCCCGGCTCGACCCCGCAGAGCCTTTCGCCGCCCATCTCGCCCGCACCGCCGCGGCCCTGGCCGAAGCGGGAGCCCATGCCGATTGCACGCTCGGTCGGCTGCTGCGTCATCTCGACCGGCCGCACGACCCCGCACGTCCGCCGCTGGCGCAGGTGCAGTTCAACCTCCAGCGCTGGCCCGAGGCCCTCGATTTCGGGGCTGAGCTGCGCGGCGTCTTGGCGCCGGCCCCAAAGCGATACTCGACCTTCGAGCTCACCGTCAGTCTCAGCGAGACGGCCGACGGGCTGACGCTCGACGCTACCTACAACCGCGCCCTGTTCGAGCCTGCCACGATCGAGCGCTGGATCGGCCACTACCTCACCCTTCTCGGGCATCTCGCCCGCGATCCGGCGCAGCCGATCGGACGGGCCCCGCTCCTCGATCCGGCCGAGCGGCAGACCATGCTCTCGGACTGGAACGCGACCGAGCGGGCTCACCCGCTCCATGTCGGGGCGATGCGCGCGTTCCGGCTTCATGCGCGGCGCACCCCCGACCGGATCGCGATCCGCTTCGGCGAGGAGACCGTCTCCTACGCCGCCCTCGACCGCTGGGCCGACCGCATCGCCGCCGCCTTGCTCGGGCGGTCCCTGCCCGAGGGCGCCCGCGTCGGCCTTCTCATGCGCCGCTCGCCCGGCCTGGTCGCGGCGATGCTGGGCGCGTTGCGCGCCGGCATCCCTTACGTCCCCCTCGACCCGGCCATGCCACCCGCCCGCCGCGCGGCAATCGTCGCGGATGCCGGGATCGGAGCGATGCTCACCCTCGCCGCCGACCGCACGCTCATGCCGGAGGGCGGTCCGCGCGTCATCGAGGTCGACCGGCTCGACGGACCGGCCCGCACCCGGTTTCCGCGCGTCCCGGCGGATCGCGCCGCCTACCTGATCTACACGTCGAGCACGACCGGCGCGCCGAAGGGCGTCGAGGTGCTCCATCGCGGCCTGTCGAACCTGCTGTTCTCGATGGCGCGGACACCGGGGCTCGGGCCCGAGGACCGCCTGCTCGCGGTGACGACGGTGACCTTCGACATCGCCGGGCTGGAATTGCTGCTGCCGCTGATCCGCGGCGCCCAGATCGTGCTGGCCTCCGCCGAGGAAGCGCGCGACGGACATGCGCTCCTCGCCTGCCTCGAAGCGAGCGAGGCCACCGTGCTCCAGGCGACGCCGATGACGTGGCGGCTCCTGCTCGAGGCGGGCTTCCGCTCCCGCCCCGGCTTCACGATGCTGTGCGGCGGCGAGGCTCTCCCACTCGATCTGGCCCGGCGCCTGACCGCGGGCGGGGGCACCTTGTGGAACCTCTACGGGCCGACCGAGACGACGATCTGGTCCTCGGCCGAGCGGGTCGATCCGGGCGCGGAGACGATCACGGTCGGGCGGCCGATCGACAACACGAGCCTGTTCATCCTCGACCCTCAGGGCGAGCCGGTGCCGGTCGGCGTCACGGGCGAGTTGCTGATCGGCGGCGTCGGGCTCGCCCGCGGCTATCTCGGGCGGCCAGACCTGACGCAGCGGAGCTTCATCGAAAGCCGCCTGCCGGAATGCGCCGGGGCGCGGCTCTACCGGACCGGCGACCGCGCCCGCTACCGGCCGGACGGACGCATCGAGATCCTGGGGCGGGCCGACCACCAGATCAAGCTGCGCGGCTACCGGATCGAGCCGGGCGAGATCGAGGCGGTGCTGCTGCGCCAGACCGGACTGCACGCCGTCGTGGTTTTGCGCGCCGACGCGGCAGGGGAGGATCGCCTCGTCTGCTACTTCGTCCGCGCCGAAGGCGAGGCGGCTCCGACCCTACGAACCCTGCGCGCCGCGCTCGCCCGCGAGCTTCCGGACTACATGATCCCCTCGCAATGGGTCCGGCTGCCGGAGCTGCCGCTGACGGCGAGCGGCAAGATCGACCGCAAGGCGCTGCCCGCCCCGGAGACCCAGCCCCACGGCCTTGCCGCCGAGCCGGCCCCCGCCGCGACACCGCTGCCGCTGAAGCCGGCGATGGTGCGCACGGCGGATGAGGGCTTGGAGGCGAGGCTGGCCGCGATCTGGCGGGACGTGCTCGGCCTGTCCGCGGTCGCGCGGGACGACGACGTGATCGCGCTCGGGGCGGATTCGCTGGCCGTGTTCCGCATCGTCGCACGGGCGCGGCGGGAGAACCTGCCGGTCGGGGCGAGCGACCTGTTCCAGGAACGCACCATCGCCCGGATCGCCGCGCTGCTGCACGGCCGCATGGAGGAGGGCGGGGACGCCTCGGCGCCCCGCGTGCCGATCGCCCCGATCCGGCGCCCGCGGCCGGCGGACACCGAGCGCGCCGCGGTCGGCCAGGGGTGAGGGCCGGCGGCATGCGGCATTTCACGCAGGAGACACCGGCGGTGCCGGGCGAAGCGCACGGCGGCGATGCCTTCACCGCCCGCTGTTCCCACAGCCAGACGCGGTTCTGGCTGCTCGACCAGCTGCGGCCGGGCGATCCGAGCCTGCACGTCGCCGCCCGTTGGCGCATCGCCGGACGCCTCGACGCCGAAACCCTCACCCGCGCCTTCCGCATCCTCATCGATCGGCACGAGGCCCTGCGTACCTCCATCGTCGGGGAGGGCGGCCGGCCGGTGCAGCGGATCGCCTCATCGGTGCCGCTGCCGTTCTCGGAAATCGACCTGTCCGGCCTGCCCGGCGACCGGCTGGGGGAAGCCCGGGCGATCGCCGATTCGGAGGCCCTGAAGCCGTTCGATCTGGCGCGGGCGCCGCTGCTCCGGGTGACGCTGCTGCGGCTCGGGCGCGGGGATTCCCTGCTGCTTGTCACCGCCCATCACAGCATTTGCGACGGCTGGTCGATGGTGGTGCTGGCGCGGGAGTTCGTGGCGATCTACGGCGCTCTGATCCGGGGGCAGACACCGGCTCCGGCGCCCCCGGCGCTGCACTATGCCGATTTCGCCGAATGGGAGATCGCGCCCGGGATCGCCGCAGCGGCGGAGCGGGACCTCGCCTTCTGGGCGCAGTCGCTGCGCGATCTGGCACCGTTCGAGCTGCCGCCGGACCATCCGCGCCGCCCGGGCCGGGAGCGGCGCTTCGCCGCCGAGACCCGCCGGCTTCCCACCGAACTCGGCGCCCGCATGGAGGCTTACGCACGGGAGCACGGCGTCACGCCCTTCGTCCTCGCCTGCACGATCCTGTTCGGTCTGCTGAACGCGCGCACCGGACGCGGCGACATCGCCATCGGCACACAGGTGCTCGGGCGCGACGAGGTCGAACTCGAAGGGGTCGTCGGCACCTTCGTGAACACGCTGGTCCTCCGGAGCGATCTGCGGACGGAGCAGAGCTTCGCCGACCGGCTCGCGGCGATGCGGCACACGATCCTCGACGCCTGCGACCATGCGCTCGCCCCGTTCGACCGGGTGGTGCAGGCCCTGGCGCCCTGCCGCGACGGATTGCGGCCGCCGCTGGTGTCGGTCAACATCCGGCTCCGCCCTGCGCCCGGACCGACGCGGCCGGCGCTCGCGTCGGCCGAAGGATCGGCCCCGATCCGCCTCGTCGATCTCGACTATGCCGCCAGCGGCAGCTTCTTCGACCTCGATCTCGAGCTGGCGCCGACCGAGGCGGGCTGGAGCTTGGTCTGCGAATACGACGCCGGCCTCTACGAGGCCGCCACCGTGGCCGCCCTGCTCGCGGATTTCGAGCGCTCCGCCTACGCGGCGGTCGGCGCCCGCCTCCCCAATCCGGCGCCGTTCGCGGGCGAGGCCTCGGGCGGAGCGGCTGGCCCCCCACCCCTGGACGCATCACCGGATCGTCCGATGGACGCAGCCAACGACGCGCCCGACCGCCCCGAAACCCTGGCCGAGCCCGACGGCGGATCCGACGCGCTCCTAATCAAAGTGCGGGCGATCTGGCGCGAGATGCTGGGCCGCCCGGATCTCTCCGACGACGACGATTTCTTCGCCTCGGGCGGCCACTCTCTGCTGGCGGCCCGCCTCGTCGCCCGGATCGAGGCGGCGACGGGCCGATCGGTTCCGCTCTGGTCCTTCTTCGAGGCGGGCACGGTGGCGCGGCTCTGCGCCCTGCTCGCGGGCGAGGCCACGGCGGGCGTACGGCACCGCTCGCTTCAGGAGGTACCGAGGGCAGCGGATCGGCCCGGCTTCACCGCGATTCATCACGCCGCCGCCGACCACGAACTCTACCGGCCGCTGGCCGAGGCCCTCGGCGCCGATCAGCCCTTCGCGACCCTGCAGCTCGAGAGCCGGCTTCCTCCGCAGGAGGAGACGCTGGAGCGGCTCGCGGGCGCCTATCGCGACGCCATCGATGCCGCCCAGCCGCGAGGACCGATCCGCCTCGTCGGCTTCTGCCGCTCCGGCGTCCTCGCCTTCGAGATCGCCCGTCAGTTCGCGGAACGGGGCCGTGACGTCGCGCTCGTCGTCCTCATCGATTGCTGGGAGCCCGGCTACTTCCGCCGTCTTGCGCCGCACGAGCGTGTCCGGGCCGCCTCCGCCTACCGGCGCGGACGGTTCGCCGCGCTCCTCCGCCATCTGCGCCGCGACGGGGCCGCCTACCTCGTCTCGCGGACGCATCTCCGGCTCCGCTCGAGCCGGGCTTGGCGGCGAATGCGGCGCATCCTGCATCGCGCGGGGTTCGCCTCTCCGAACCCCGAGGAGACGTTCTGGCAGCTGACCGACGATCTCGACGCGCTGGCCCTGGCCTATGAGCCGCGTCCTCATCCCGGGCCGGTCCTTGTCGTGCGCAGCGAGAGCATCCCCGTCGGCCCGGCGCTCGACCCGATGCTGGGCTGGCGCGCCTTCGCCGAGAACGGCGAATCCGTCAGCGTCCCCGGCTTCGGCCACGAAGGCGCCTTCTCCGCGGCCGGATGCCGGGTGATGGCCGCCAAGATCAGCCTCATGGCCTGTCGGTGAACCCGGTCGTCGAGCGATCTCCTGACCGATCCGGCTGAGCGCTCCGGGACGTCACGCGCTCACGCGCCGGTCCCGCTGACGCGCGGCGAGCGCCTTCCGGTAGATCGTCAGCAGCGCGGCGGTCGTCGCCTCTTCGGTCCAATCGCGCAGATAGGCGGCGCGGGCGGCCGCACCCATCCGTCGGGCCTCCTCCGGCCGTCCGCGCAGCCGCTCGATGGCTTCGGCAAGGGCGGCGGGATCGCCCGGCGCCACCAGGAGGCCGGTGACGCCGTCCTCGACCAGATGGGCCAGGGCACCGATCCGCGAGGCGATGACCGGCGTGCCCGCCGCAAAGGCCTCGGCCACGACCATCGGCAGCCCCTCGTACCAGAGGGAGGGCACGACGAGGGCGGCGGCCCGCCCGATCCGCGTCCGCATCGCCCCGCGGGGCAGGGCACCGAGGAGGGTCAGCCCCGGTGCCCCCTCCAGCCTTTCCCGCAGCGGCCCCTCGCCGGCGACATCGACCGGTGCGGCGAGCCGCGCGGCGGCCTGTTTCAAGATCTCGACGCCTTTCTCGGGGCTGAGGCGGCCGGCGAACAGGATGCCGTCGCGCGGCCCGGCGTCGGGCTGCCCCGGATCGGGCAGGCCGTTCGGTTTCACGAAGATGCGGTGCGCCGGGAGCCCCGCCGCGACGAAGCGGCCGCGGGCGAACTCGGTCAGCGCGACGAAGGCGTCGACGTCCCGCGTCCAGGTGCCGGTGCGGCGGTGCCGGTCGATCATCCGCGCCACGGCGAGGGTGCCCAGCCGCGAGCCGCGATAGCAGCCGTGACGAACGGCGGCGTAGGAGGAACCGGTGAGGCAGGTCTCGCAGGGAGCGCCGTCGCGCATCAGCATCGCGCCGGCGCAGGCGAGGCGGAAATTGTGCAGCGTCTGCACCGTGACCGGCCCCAGCGCCCGGACCGCCCCGTGCACGGCCGGCGAGATGAGGGGGAAGGTGTTGTGGGCATGGACCACGTCCGGCCGGAACCGCCGCACCGCCTCGACGACGCGGGCAATCCCGCGGGGGGCGTGCGGTGCCTCGAAGGCCGTGCGCAGGCGGTCGATCGCGGTGCGGATGTCGTCGTTGTGGAAGGCCAGCGTCTCGACCGTGCAGCCGGCCTCGGCGAGGGCCGCGGCCTCGTGCTCCACCACCGCGTCCTCGCCGCCCCGGATCTGGTAGTGATTGTGAACGATGAGGACGCGCAACGCTCCGCTCCTCAAGACCGGCGCGGCTCGGGCTGCCGCGCCATCTTCCAGAGGAAGACCGGCGCCATCACGAGGTAGCGCCGCCACAGCCGCCGGGGCTCGCTGAGGAGCCGGTGCAGCCATTCGAGGGCCAGCACCTGCATGATCTTCGGCGCGCGCTTCACCGCCCCGGAATGGAAATCGAAGGCGGCCCCGACGCCGATCAGCACCATGCCCGGAAGCCGGTCGAGATGGTCGTTCATCCAGATGTCCTGCTTCGGCGTCGACATGCCGACCCAGACGATATGCGGCTCGGCCGCCTTGATCGCCTCGGTGAGCCGCGCGTCGAGGTCGGGCGCGACGGCACCGAAGGGCGGACAGGCGAGCCCGCAGACCTGCGTGCCGGGATACTTGCGGGCAAAATTGGCCGCGACCTGCTCGGCCACGCCCTCCTTGCCGCCGTAGAGATAGTGGCGGATGCCGGTGTTCTGGGTTGCCGCGAACATCTCCTCCATCAGCGAGGGGCCAGGCACCCGGCCGGTGCCGTGCGCGCGGAAGAACCGGCTGATGATGGTCAGCGGCGCGCCGTCCGGGGTGATCATGCTGGCCCGCTCGTGGGCCGCCCTCAGGTCGGGCTGGTCCTGGGCGCACATGATGCCGTGCACGTCGCGCACGCAGACCATGCTGGTGCGCCGCGCCCGCGCCCAGCCGCTCAGGGTGCGGACGGCGAACGGCATGTCGATGACGCTGACCGGCACGCCGAGGATGCGGGTCGCCGGCAGGCGATGCGCCGCCCCGTCCGCAGGCACGAAGTGGGGATCGCTCCGGTTGATCCGAAGCGCGTAGGGCTCCGACGTCGGAACGGAAGCGGCCCCGCTCATGCGCAGGCTTCCCTCGATCTCAGGCATCGGCCACATGCTCCCGGAACCACGCGTAGGTCGCCGCGATGCCCTCCCGCAGCGGGACTTTCGGTGCCCAGCCGAGGCCGCGCAGCCGGTCCGCCGACATCAGTTTGCGCGGCGTGCCGTCGGGCTTCGTCGGATCGCGCACGATCTCGCCCCCGAAGCCGACGACGTCGCAGACGAGGCGGGTGAGATCGTAGATCGGGATGTCCTCGCCCGAGCCGACATTGACGTGCTCGGCCTGCGAGTAGTGCTTCATCAGGTGGACGCAGGCATCGGCGCAGTCATCGACGTGCAGGAACTCGCGGCGCGGCGAGCCGGTGCCCCAGATCACCATCTCCTTGGCGCCGCCGCGCTTGGCCTCGTGCGCCTTGCGGATCAGGGCCGGCAGGACGTGACTGGAATTGAGGTCGAAATTGTCGCCCGGCCCGTAGAGGTTGGTCGGCATAGCCGAGATGAAGTCGCGGCCGTGCTGCTGGCGATAGGCCTGGGCCAGCTTGATCCCAGCGATCTTGGCGACCGCGTACCACTCGTTGGTCGGCTCCAGCGGCCCCGTGAGCAGGCTCGCCTCGACGATCGGCTGCTCGGCGAATTTCGGGTAGATGCAGCTCGAACCGAGGAACAGCAGCTTGTCGACATCCGCGCGGAACGCCGCCTCGATGACGTTAGCCTCGATCATCAGATTTTCGTAGAGGAAGTCGGCCGGATAGGTCGCGTTGGCGAGAATTCCGCCGACCTTCGCCGCCGCCAGGAACACTGCGTCCGGCCGGCGGTCCCGCATCCAGGCCCGCACGGCGGCCTGATCGCACAGATCGAGTTCCGCGCGGGTGGCGGTGAGGATCTCGCAATCCTCGCTCTCCAGGCGCCGGACCAGGGCGCTGCCGACGAGGCCGCGATGTCCGGCCACGAAGACGGTCTTGCCCGCCAAGCTCTCCATCGGGTCGGCCCTCACAGAAGCGGGTTGGAATCGGTCGGCGCCGGGTGCTCGCGGTACCACGCGACCGTGCGCTCGATGCCCTGGACCAGGGAGACGGAGGGGGCGTAGCCGATCGCCCGCATCTTGCCGATGTCGGGGCAGCGGCGCGGCGTCGCCCCGGCGGCGGCCGGCCCGGCGACGAGATCGACGCGGGTGCCGAGCGCTTCCGCCGTGATCCGGGCGAGATCGCGGATCGCAACCTCCTCCATCGAACCGATGTGGTAGACGTTCATGCTCTCGCCGTCGCGCCACATCCGGACGATGCCGTCCACCACGTCGCTGACGTAGCAGAAGGCCCTCGTCTCGCTGCCGTCGCCCTGAAGGGTGATCGTGCCGCCGTCGCCGGCCGCCACGATCTTCTCGATCAGCTGCGGCACCACGTGCTTCCAGCCCATGTCGGGCCCGTAGACGTTGTGCGGCCGGAAGACCTGAATCTTGCGCAGCTTGTCGCGGCCGTAATTGAAGGCGATCAGCTCCGAGATCAGCTTCGAGCCCCCGTAGGAGTAGCGCGGATTGAGCGAGTCGGGGATCACCATCTCGATGTCCTCGTTCGTCGGCACCACGCGCGGGGTCTGGTAAACCTCGGCCGAGGAGGCGACGACGAGATCCGGCACGCCGGCCTCGATGCAGGCCTCGGTGACGGCCAGTGCGCCGCGCACGCCGACATCGAGCACGAGCTGCGGCTGCGTGTAGAAGTTCTCGGTGCCGTTGACGGCGGCCAGGTGGAAGACGCACTCGACGCCCCGGAGCGCCTCGACCAGCGCCTCCCGGTCACGCACGTCGAGCGTCACCCGCTCGATCGCCCCCTTCGCGCCGGCCAGGCGCGAGGCCTGTCCGCGGATGTAGTTGTCGATCGCGACGACCGCGTGCCCCTCGGCCAGGAGCGCGCGGGTGAGGTGGGCGCCGATGAATCCGCCCGCCCCGGTGACAGCCAGCCTGCTCATTGAAATCTACCTACGAGGTTGCCCACGGTGACGTAGCGATTCTCCAGAACCTCCGCCGGCATCTCGCTGAGGTTGTTCCAGTAATCGTAGACGAAGGCATCGTGCGACATCGTCGCGATGATCTTTTCCAGATCGATCTTCGAATATTCCGGATGGTTGTTGGCGATCACCAGCACGTCGGCACCCTCGCAGGCCGCCGCCAGCGTGTCGTAGGGGGTCAGCCCCGACGAGATCGCCCGGATATGGTCCATCGGCACCACGCCGTCGTAGACGCGGATCTCCGAGAACTGTTCGGTTCCCATCATCTCGCGGATGACATGGAGCGACATCGACCCGCGCAGGTCGTCGGTCTCCGGACGGCCCTTGAAGGCGAGGCCGGCAACCACCGCCTTGAACGGTCCGGGGCGGCGCGCCCGCAGACGATCGACGAGGCTTCCCACCGTCTCGGCCGGCTGGCGCTCGTTGACGAGGCGCGAGGCCGCGGTGATCTCGAGATTCACCCCCTTGCCCGAGACCGAGGAGAGCAGGATGTGCGGGTCCTTCTCCAGGCAGGGGCCGCCGACGAGGCCCGGGGCGGCGACGTTGGTGCGCGCATAGCCGAGCTTGCCGTAGCGGATCACGTCGTTGGCGTTGATGCCGAGCGCGTCGCAGGCCCGCGCCACCTCGTTGGCGAAGGCGAAATGCACGTCGCGGGAGGTGTTGTCGACGAGCTTGATCATCTCGGCCGTCTCCGGGCTCGCGACCCGGACGATGGTGTGGGTCAGGCGGCTGAACAGGGCGGCGGCGGCATCGGACGCGTCCGGCGTCTCGCCGCCGATGATCTGCGGCAGGTTGATGAGCTCGCGCATGGCGTCGCCCTCGAGCGTGCGTTCGGGACACATCGCGAGGTGATAGGCGACCCCCGTCCGGTCGAGGATCGGCTTGACCACGCCCGTCGTGGTCCCGATCCGCACCGTCGAGCGCAGGATTACCGTCGCCCCCTCGGTGAAGTGCTCGGCGACCTCGCGGGTCGCCTCCTCGATCATGTCGAGGCGCGGCTCGTGCGAGCCGGGATAGAGCGGGGTACCGACGGTGATGATGTAGTACGCCGCCCGCGGCACATCCCGCGTCGTCGTGCTGGCGACGAAACGGCCTTTCTTCACCACGTCGGCGAGGGCCGCCTTGAGCCCCACTTCGGCGAAGTGCGGGACCCCGGCATTGGTCTTCTCGACGACGTCCGGCCGCTTCTCGATGCCGTAGACCTGAACGCCGCGACGCGCCAGGGCGACGGACAGGGTCAGGCCGACGTAACCGAGACCGATGATGACGACGTTCGGAGCTTTTCTCGCGTCCATGTTGGGTCCCGTCTGCAAGATCTTCGAAATTCCGACCTGACCTGAAATCCGGCGCCGGGCGGACCGAGCGTCATCCTCCATCCCCGGACGACCGAAACAGCCGACGACGGTGTCACGCCGTTTCAGCAAGGTGCGTGCCCCTCAAAATTCGTATCAAACCGGGATCAACGGTCCATTTTCGGACATTTCGACCGCGCCACCGGGAGATTTCGGGACTTCGAACGGTAAAAGACCGGCCTTCGTCTGACTGAGTATTTGCTGATCGACGGCCGGTGCGCGCAGACGGTCGCGCCCGCCAGCGCCCTTCCCGCCTCCTGCGCGCGGCCCATAGCCTCAGTCGTTTCCCGCCCGGCGGAGGCAACGCAACGCACCGCGCCTCGTTCGTCCTCCCGGAGAGGGCGGAGCGCGCCGGGCGCCGCCGCCTATGGAGGGACACGCGGATGCCGGTTCGGATGACTCAGGAAACGCAGGACGCGATCGACGGCCGGCGGCAGGTGGTGGTGCGGGTCCATTTCGGCCCCCCGGACGACGGGCGCGACGTGGTCGAGGTCGCGGCGACCGTTCGTGTGCCCGCCATCGAATCGGAGGCGCAGACCGAGGCCGCCGCGCGGCAGATGGCGCGGCGGGCGCTCGAGCAGGCGCTGTCGGCCTTCCCACTCTAGGGTCGAGGCGAGGGCCGGTACCGCGCCGCGCACGCGGGCAGATGTCTGGCCGGAAGCGGAAGAGAGAGGGAGGAGGGGGTGCGATCATCGGCACCGCGGGTCCCGGATGCGCTGACCGGCGACGTGTGGATTCTCACGCCGCGCAACCACCGGAGCGATTTCGCCATTTCTCGTGCTTCACTTGCGGTCGGACCTTCGGGCATGCCTTAAGTGCGAGCACGAGCGCCGCGCCCGCCAGGGCGAGAGGCCTCGCTCGCACGCGCCGCCCCTCCTCGCCACACAGGCCGCTCCCGAGCCTGCATCTCGCCCGGGTTGATGTCGTCCAACGCCCTTCTCGCCGCCGCCGCGATCCTACCCTTCGCAGGCTCCGTGCTCGCGGGCGCCCTGCCGAGCCGGGCCCGTACCCCCGCCGCCGTCCTCGCCGGGCTCGTGACGCTCGCCAGCCTCGGCTGCATCCTCGCGCTCACGCCGCAGCTGTCCGGCGGCAACACCGTCGTCCATGCGGTCGAGTGGCTGCCGAGCCTCGGCGTCAACCTCGTGCTGCGGCTCGACGGCCTCGCCTGGCTGTTCTGTGTTCTGGTGCTCGCCATCGGCGCGCTGGTGGTGCTCTATGCGCGCTACTACATGGCCGCCGCCGACCCGGTGCCGCGGCTCTACTCCTACTTCCTCGCCTTCGTCGGCGCGATGCTCGGCATCGTGCTGTCCGGCAATCTGATCCAGCTCGTCCTGTTCTGGGAATTGACGAGCATCGTCTCGTTCCTGCTGATCGGCTACTGGTACGACAACGCCGCCGCGCGTGACGGCGCGCGGATGTCGCTCACCATCACCGCCGCGGGCGGCCTGTGCCTACTCGTCGGCACGATCCTGATCGGGCGCATCGTCGGCAGCTACGACCTCGACGCGGTGCTGGCCTCCGGCGACACCATCCGCAACAGCCCGCTCTATCTGCCGGCCCTGGTGCTGGTGCTCATGGGCGCGCTCACCAAGTCGGCCCAATTCCCGTTCCACATCTGGCTGCCGCGCGCCATGGCGGCGCCGACGCCGATCAGCGCCTACCTTCACTCGGCTACGATGGTGAAGGCCGGCATCTTCCTGATGATCCGCCTGTGGCCGGTGCTCTCGGGCACCGAGCAATGGTACTGGATCGTCGGCAGCGCCGGCATGGCAACCCTGCTGGTCGGCTCGTGGAGCGCGATCTTCCAGCACGACCTGAAGGGCTTGCTCGCCTACTCGACCATCAGCCATCTCGGGCTGATCACGCTGTTGCTCGGCCTCAACTCGCCGCTCGCCGTCGTCGCCGCGATCTTCCACACGGTGAACCATGCCACCTTCAAGGCGTCGCTGTTCATGGCGGTGGGCATCATCGACCACGAGACGGGGACGCGCGACATGCGCCGCCTCTCCGGCCTGTGGCGGGCGATGCCCTATACCGGCACCCTCGCCATGGTCGCCGCCGCGGCGATGGCCGGCGTGCCGCTGCTCAACGGCTTCCTCTCCAAGGAGATGTTCCTGTCCGAGGCGGTCGACAACATGGGCGACCACCCGATCCACATCGCCCTGCCGGTTCTGGCGACGCTCGCCAGCGCCTTCACCATGCTCTACTCGCTGCGGTTCATCCGCCAGACCTTCTTCGGCCCGCCGCCGCACGATCTGCCGGAGACGCCGCACGAGCCGGTGCGCTGGATGCGCATCCCGATCGAGCTTCTGGTCCTCACCTGCGTCGCCATCGGCCTCGTCCCGAACCTGACCATCGGTCCGGCTCTCGGGCGCGCGGTCGCCGCCGTGTTCGGCGCGGACGCCCCGACCTACAGCCTGGCGATCTGGCACGGCTTCAACCTGCCGCTGGTGCTCAGCATGATCGCGCTCGGCGGCGGCGTGCTGCTCTATGTCCTGTTCGGCAAGCGCATCGACACCAATCCCCGCGGCGGTCCCTGGCTGATGGACCGGCTCGATGGCGGCTGGCTGTTCGAGCGGTCGATGACCGGCCTGACCAGGGGCGCGCGTGCCCTCGAACTCTGGTTCGGTGCCGAGCGGCTCCAGCCGCAGCTGCGCATCCTGTTCCTCGCCGCCCTGCTCGCCGCGCTGGCGGCGGGCGTCGCCCGCGGGCTCGACCTGTTCGCGCCGGGCCGGCTGACGCCCTTCGATCCCGCCTTCGCCCTGATGTGGATCGTCGGCGCCGCCTGCGCGGTCGGCGCGGCGGAGCGGGCGAAGTATCATCGCCTCTCGGCCACCATCTTCGTCGGCGGGGCGGGGCTGGTCAGCAGCCTGACCTTCCTCTGGCTCTCGGCGCCGGATCTCGCGGTGACGCAGATCCTCGTCGAGATCGTCACCACGGTCATGCTGCTGCTGGGCCTGCGCTGGCTGCCCAAGCGCGACGCGGCGATCCCCGCTCCGCCCTCGGAGCGGGCGCGTGCGCGCCGCCGCCGCATCATCGACTTGTGCATCGCCGCCTTCGCCGGCCTCGGACTCGCCGGACTCGCCTACGCGGTGATGACCCGTCCGGCCGGCGACGGCATCGCCCGCTGGTTCGTCGAGGAGGCCTATCCGCAGGCCGGCGGACGCAACGTCGTCAACGTGCTGCTGGTCGATTTCCGCGCCTTCGACACGCTGGGCGAGATCTCGGTGCTCGGCATCGTCGGGCTCACGGTGTTCGCCCTGCTGCGCCGTTTCCGCCCGGCGCCGGACAGCCTGGAGCGGCCGAAGCAGCAGCACAGTCACGACGCCTACGACCGCGCCCGCGAGGGCCGCAAGCCCGGCGACACCGCCGCCGACGCGCTGCTCGTGCCGCGGGTGGTGATGACGTGGCTGTTCCCCTTCATCATCCTCCTGTCGCTGCACCTGTTCCTGCGCGGGCACGACCTGCCCGGCGGCGGCTTCGCCGCCGGCATCGCGCTCACCATCGCCTTCATCCTGCAATACATGGCCTGCGGCGCGCAGTGGGTGGAGGAGCGCCTGCGGATCCAGCCGATCGCGTGGATCGGCCTCGGCCTGCTGATCGCGGCGGGGGCCGGCGCGGCCTCGTGGCTGTTCGGGCGGCCCTTCCTCACCGCCTACTTCGCCTATTGGGAGCTGCCTCTGCTCGGGAAGGTGCCGGCGGCGAGCGCCCTGGTGTTCGATCTCGGGATCATGGTGCTGGTGGTGGGTGCGAGCGCCCTGATGCTGGTGGCACTCGCCCATCAATCCCTGCGCCGTACGCGCAGCGCGGAGGCGGAAGCCGAGCCGGCAGCCGAGGAGACGGCGTAATGGAGATCGTGCTGTCGGCGGGCATCGGCATCCTGGCCGCCTCCGGCGTGTGGCTGATGCTGCGCCCGCGCACCTTCCAGGTGGCACTCGGGCTGTCGCTGCTGAGCTACGCCGTCAACCTGTTCATCTTCGCCATGGGCCGGCTCACCGTCGGCGCCCCGCCGGTGCTCAAGACCGGGCCGGAGACCGTCTCGGTCGACGATCCGGTGCCGCAGGCACTGGTGCTCACGGCGCTGGTCATCAGCTTCGCGCTCACCGCCCTGTTCCTCGTCGTGCTGCTCGCCGCCCGCGGCGTGACCGGCAACGATCACGTCGACGGCCGCGAACCGCACCATGCCGAGCCGACGCCGGAGAAACCGCACCCATGACCGCGCCCCTCCTGAGCGGACCCGGCGCGGTCCTGTGGTCCGACCACCTCATCGTCCTGCCGATCGTGCTGCCGATCGCGGTCGCCGGCGCGATGTTCCTGATGGACGAGCGGCGGCATCGCCTGAAGGCGGCGCTCAGCCTCGCCACCGTGCTGGCGATGCTCGCCGCCGCCCTCGTCCTCGTCGCCCGCGTCACCCAGGCGCCGGAGGTCTACCGCCTCGGCGACTGGGCCGCGCCCTACGGCATCGTGCTGGTGGCCGACCGGCTCTCGGCGATGATGCTGGCGCTGGCGGGCGTGCTGGGGCTGTCCGCCCTGGTCTTCTCCTTCGCCCGCTGGAGCCGGGCGGGGCCGCGCTTCCACGGCCTGTTCCTGCTGCTCCTGATGGGGGTGAACGGCGCCTTCCTCACCGGCGACGTGTTCAACCTGTTCGTGTTCTTCGAGGTGATGCTGGCGGCCTCCTACGGGCTCGTGCTGCACGGCTCGGGCGAGACGCGCATCCGCGCCGGCCTCGGCTACATCGCCGTGAACCTCGTCGCCTCGCTGTTCTTCCTCGTCGGCGTCAGCCTGATCTACGGCACGATGGGCACGCTCAACATGGCCGACCTCGCCCGGCGCCTGGCGAGCCCGCCGGCCGAGGCGGCGCTGTTCGAGGTCGGCTGCGCCGTGCTCGGCGTCGCCTTCCTCATCAAGTGCAGCGCCTGGCCCCTCGGCTTCTGGCTGCCGACCACTTACGCCGCCGCGACCGCCCCGGCGGCGGCGGTCCTGGCGATCCTCAGCAAGGTCGGCGTCTACGTGGTGATCCGCCTGAGCCTGCTCCTGTTCGGGGCCGGCACCTCGGAAGGGTTCGGCCAGACCTGGATCCTCGTCACCGGGCTCGCGACGATCGCCTTCGGCACGGTCGGCATCCTGGCCGCGCGCGAACTGACGCGAGCGGCGGGCTACGCGGTGATGATCTCCTCGGGCACCGTGCTCGCGGCGCTCGGCACCGGCAGCGCCGGGGCGCTCTCGGGCGCGCTCTACTACCTCGTCGGCTCGACCTTCGCCGCCGCGGCGCTGTTCCTGCTGGCCGAGATCCTTCAGCGCGGCCGTGACCCGGCGGATGCGACACAGCCCGTCTTCGCCGACGAGTACCGCGACCCGTTCGACGATGCCGGCACCACCGAGATCGGCCGGGCGATTCCCGCCACCGTGGCGATCCTCGGCAGCGGCTTCCTGCTCTGCACGCTGATGCTCGCCGGCATTCCGCCGCTCGCCGGCTTCGTCGGCAAGCTGGCGATGTTCTCGGGCCTCGCCTCCGGCACCATGACCGCTCCGGCCTGGTGGCTGATCGCCGTGCTCACGCTGTCGAGCCTCGGAACCCTGATCCCCCTGGTCCGGCTCGGCATCTTCAGCCTCTGGGTGCCCCACGACGACCCGCCTCCGGTTCTGCGCTCGCCGGAATTCGCGAGCCTGACCGTTCTGCTCGCGGCCTGCGTGGCGCTCGCCCTCTGGGCCGGGCCGGCATTGGCCTTTACCGAGGCCACGGTGCGCTGGCTGTCGCAGCCGCAGGACTATGTCCGCGCCGTGCTCGACGCGGGTGCGGGCAAAGGTGCCACCAGCAAGGGTTCCGACAGAGGCGCGGCACGAAGCACGGCGGGAGCGGCCTCGTGAGCACCTTGCTGCCCCACCCCTTCCTCTCCGCCGGCCTCACCCTGATGTGGCTGGTGCTGAACGCGCCGCCGAGCCCGGGCAGCATCGTGCTCGCGCTCCTGATCGGGCTGATCGTGCCCGCGGTGATGCGGGCGCTGCGCCCCGCACCGGTCCGGGTGCGTCGCCCCGGTCTCGCCGTGCGGCTGCTGTTCACCGTCCTCTACGACATGCTGCGCTCCAACCTCGACGTGGCCGCGATCATCCTCGGCCTCCGCCGCGGCGAACGGCGCACGGGCTTCGTCTCGATCCCCCTCGACATGACGTCGTCGTTCGGCCTGTCGTTGCTGTCGATCATCCTGACCGCCACGCCCGGCACCCTCTGGGTCCAGTACGATTCCCATACCGGGCGTCTGCTGATGCACCTGATCGACAGCACCGACAGCGCGGGCTGGGTCCGCCGCGTCAAGGACCGCTACGAGCGCCCCCTGATGGAGATCTTCGCGTGAGCGCCTCCACCGTCCTCGACTGGGGCCTCGGCCTCGCCCAAGGCATGCTGGTGCTGGCGATGGCGCTCGCCGCGTGGCGGATGCTGCGCGGCCCCCGCGCCCAGGACCGCATCCTCGGCCTCGACACGCTCTACCTCAACGGCATGCTGGCCATCGTCGTCCACGGCATGCGCACCGGCAGCGGGCTCTATTTCGAGGCGGCGCTGATCCTCGGCATGATCGGCTTCACGGCCACCGTGGCGCTGGCCAAGTTCCTGATGCAGGGCGAGGTGATCCAGTGAACGGCCCCGACCTGCCCGCCTGGGCGGCGTGGATCGTGGTGGTGCTGGCGCTCGGCGGCGCCGGCTTCTCGCTGACCGGGGCGCTGGGGCTGATCCGCCTGAAGACCTTCTACGAGCGCGTCCACGCTCCGACGCTCGGGGCCACGCTGGGCGCCTTCCTGATCCTGGCCGGCTCGATGCTGCTGCTGTCGTTGGTTGAGGGCCACATCGTCCTGCGCGACGCGCTGATCGGCCTGTTCATCACCCTCACGACGCCGGTGACGATGCTGCTGCTCGCCCGCGCCGCCGCCCACCGCGACCGCACCGAGAAGAACCCGGGCGCGCCGCCGGAGCCGTAAGGCTGCGAAAGGCGGGCGGCGAGCCTCGGCCCGGCAAACGGTTGCACCGCGGGCAAACTCGAGCAGCCGAAGCCGGTATCGTCCGACGCCGGCACGGTCGCCGCCGAGGCCGACGAGTGCGGGGCCTCGGTGCAGGAACTCGCCCGTCAGGTGCACGGATCCGCAGGCCTTCCTACGCCTCCGCGACTCGACAACGGGGCTAAATTCCCGCTCCTCCTGATAGCGGCAGAATCCTCTGAGGACGGGCGTCGTTATCGCATTTCTGGACGATAAAGTCTCCGATAATCCGAGCGCCGGATCGTTCGATCACGTCAGGCCTCACGGCTAGATCTTCTGTCCACATGCTGTGACTGTAGGCCCGCTGGAATGTCTGGCCCACGGCGAAGCCGATGGAGCCACCCACGATCGGCGCATAGACAATAAAGATCTTCACGATCAGAGGAACATCGTCGAAACTAAAATCATTGATGAGAGTCACGATACTGGCAAACAAGGCGAGACCCGCTGTCACTCCAGCCTGCTTTATCGAACGCAAATTCGAGATTGGACGTCCATCTCTCGATTTGTCTATATATTTTCCCACATAATAGCCGGTAGCAGCTGGGAGCGTGGCCCATGCGAACGCCATCTCGATCGGCGCCTTGGAAATGTACGTAAAAAATATCTGGATGAGCAAGCAGACCACATAGCAAGACACCAAGCACACGATGTTCTCTGGAATATCCGAACTCTGCCTCGGGGAGCGGCGCCGCGCATAGAAGCGTTTCACGGCGAGCGCAACAACAACCGCAATTGTATGGAGCGTCGCAGCCATGATCGCCCAGACAAACACTTGTCGTGGACCGGCAGGAATAAGAACACTGAGGTCTCCCAGATCGCCTCCCGTCCAGATGTGAGCGATTGTTCCATAAACTGCACTCGGGATCGAAGTTGCCAGCAGCACAAGAAGCGCCACCTTGAATATCGACTCCCAATGCCATCGGGGGACATCGACAACTCGAACACCAAATCCAAGATTTTTTAGGATTTGGTCGATACTTTCCGATCGCCTTTCATTTGCAAAGACGGCCAGAGAACAAAGCCTGCAAAATCTCAACTTCAAAGCCTTAACTTCAGATATGAATTTTCGCCTCTGAATGAGGAGGTCCTGCATCTCAGGATCGTCCGTATGCTCCATGAGATATTCATCGACATTGTCGATTGATGCCGGAAGAAGCCTGTCTTGGTTTTTGGAATATCTGAAGAGGTGATCTCGCATGTCGTCGACGCGATGACTGGCCTCTTCGACATCGGACTGCAGTACATTCTGCAAAACAGGGATTTGATTGGCAAGAATATAGTCTTTAACGACCTCGCGGATGCATCGCAATTCGAACCAGGAACTCTCGAGCGAACCTATTTCACGCCCGGCGATGACTTCCCGAAAATGATGCGTCCTTATGCTCGCAAATATATCATCGCTTATTGCCTGAGAAGGTTTATATTTTGCTTCGAGCAAATATTGAGCTGTATTTTCGACGCCGTCAGGCACATTTGCACTTTTATGCAGCGTGCGAAGAATAAATCCATCAAGTTGTTTTAGGACAGGAAATGAGGTTAGGAGTCCCGTCAGTAAAAACAAGGCCCAAACAGCGCGCTCTCGCATTGCCGCAGGAACGTGCTCCGCTTTGAAATTAGAACCTCCGACATACTGTCCGATCACGCTTGTAAATTCACGAGAAAATGTCACTAGTATGAAGACGATTTGCAATATCAAAATGTATCTAAACATATATCTCCAGTATTGTGATATTGTGGTTGTATACATTGGCGGCACAAGGCCATTTATTTTCGATATTGTAGGATCGATTGATGATGACCGATCCCCTGTATCGGCGTTGCCGCCAAGGGCATAGTTTGGCGTGTTGAAATGGTAGCGGCCCCAAAAATAAAGGGTTACCAGACCAATCACGATGATCCAGTAATCGAAAAATGCCGCTTGGATTAATGGCCAATAATTTTCCTGAGCGGGAACGTTCGAATTGCTCATGGACGCCTCCCCAACCCCAAACCAGACGATGTCCGAGCGGTCCGTCGAAGCGATTCACAGTCAATACACTCAATCCTGCAGTGTCAATTTAAATTTGTTACCATCCGTTACTCCGTTGCACCAGAAAAACGAAGTTTTGGAGACCGGGCGCGAAAAAGCCAAGCTTTCGGCATCCGGGACTGCTTGCAGCAGCAACTCTCTATGCAGCAGCTGTCGCGAGAGCCCTTCGCCGGCCCAAATCTCCCGCCGGGTGCTTTGATTTCATGCTTCTCCGTTCAATACCCATAATAATATAATGCTTACTGGGCACGATTCGCATATAGTAGCCAGTCTATGGCACAAATTTTCCATGAGACAAACGTTGCCGCGACCTGACCAGTTCGGTCTCGCTCATAGTTCGAACTGGCATGTCGGTCCGATCAATATGAGAATCCGATGACGGCGGTGGTAGCAACCGCTGACGCGCTGGCGTCGGCGAGTTTTGAGTGACGGGTGATGATGCAGAGGACATCCTGAGGGCGAGAGAAGGTGGCTCGTTGCACGAGCGCTCGCCGTCACGGCTGTTGTGGTCGCAAATCCGGCACGTGCGGCTGAGCGACCGGGAACGATGGGGCCCATGCTCCTCTCCCGCAGATGGACGCGTAGTCCGTCGAAATCGACGCCTTCGTCGGCGGTCGATTGGCGCGCATAGCTTGGGGTCTTGGCGCGCCGACCTGGGAGGATCCCTACCTCACGGGCGCCGCCGGCCTTCGCCGCGACGATTCCGGGGCGGCCGGCGCTATCCCCGCAGCCGCGCGACCGCCAGCTTGCGCACCCGGCTGGCGTAGAACGAGACGAGGCCGCGCTGGGCATGGTCGCCGGGGGTGCGCAGGACGAGCCCGGGATCGACCAGCATCCGCCGGCCCGTGGCGGCAGCGATGCGGCGGTTGAAGGTGAGGTGCTCGCAGCGCGCGTAAACCTCGTCGCGATAGGATCCGAGGCGGTAATCGGCGCCGCGGTAGAGCGTCAGGCCGTTGAAGGCCGAGAGGCAGGTCGTCTCGCGCTCGCGCGTCAGCGCGCTCTGGGCCGGGTAGATCGTGTCGGCGAAGAAGCGGTAGTAGCCCAGCGCCCCGCGGCGGTGGCGGGCGATATCGTCGAGCAGGTGCTCGTAGCTCACCGCCTCGTCCTCGTAGGCGAGCAGGTCGTAGTAGTGCGGGCGCGACGCCGCCGAGACCGCGAACAGACCCGGCCGCTCCAGCTTCGACAGGGCCGTCAGGACGGCGTCCGCCCCGGGTGGGCAGGCCATGACATTGTCGATATCGGCGACGCAGACGAAGGCCGGCGGCGGCCCCTGCGCGTCGAGGACCTGCTTGAGGTGCTCGCGCCCGAGCGCCATCCGCGCCAGCCGGCCCGGCGTCCCGGCCATGAAGCCGGTGGGAACGTGGCGCAGCTCGCCCCGCGCCTGCGCCGCCGCGAGCAGCGCCCCGGTGCCGTCGCGCGAATCGTTCTCGCCGACGAAGGCATGGCAATCGAGCCCCGCCGCCCGCAGCGAGGCCAGGAAGCGCAGGAAGGCCGGTAGGGTGGCGGCGCAGTTGCGCGCCAGGGCCAGCACCGCGATGTCGGGCCGCTCCTCGTTCACCGGGTCGTTCATCGGGCAGCTTCCTTCGAGGTCTTGGATGTGCTCTCGGGCGGCGCGGTCCGCCCCGCGTTCCGGCAGGCGCAGGGGGGTTGAGCCGCGATCTCGCGCTGCGGATCGAGCGGGAGGGTCCGGTTGAGGCTCCAGAGCGTGCCGGCACAGTTCTTGGCATCCCACCACGGATTGGCCCGGCCGGTGCGGGCGCGCCAATCGACGCTGTTGGCGCTCACCGTGACCGTGTGGCAGGGCTCCGCGTACTGGTTCCAGACCGAGATGCCGACATTGGTGAAGGCTTGGGGCCGGGCGATCACGACGTTGCCGGCGATCGTCATGTGATCTCCGCTGGCCACCGCGATCCCGTACTGGCCCGGATCGATCAGGAGGTTGTCGCGCGCCTCGAGATAGCCGCCGCCGCCGTCGCCGAGCATGATGCCGCCGCCGGACTGGCTCGGGCCGCCGCCGACAAGACGGTTGCGGCTGACCAGGATCGGTGAGCCGGGCTCGCCGCGCGACCGGAACAGGCTGATCGCGTCCTCGGGCACGCCGCGACCGGGCTCGTTCTCGCCGATGTTGCAACTGATGCCGTTGCCGGGCCCCGTCACCTTGTCGAACTGCACGAACTGGCCGGCGGGAATCGGCCCCCGCACGTTGCGCACGCTGTTGCAGCGAACCTCGATACCCGTGGAGGAGAGGGCGCGGATGCCCGAGAGGGCGTTCTCGATCGTATTCTCCTCGATGCGAACGCCGTCGCTGCCCTCGACATAGATCCCGACATCCCCGGTATCGCGGATGGTGAGGTTGCGGATCGTCACGTTGCGCCCGTGTTCGATCCGCACGCCTTCGCCGCCGCAGGGCCCGAGGTCGAGATTCTCGATCGTGCGGTCGGAAATCTCGCTCAGGACCAGACAGGGGCCGGACGGGTTGCTGAGGCTGCGTCGGGCCTCCGCCGCGCGGCCATCCTCCGCGCGCGCCGGGGCGGCGGACCAGGGAGCGAGGAGCGCGAAGGCGACGAGCGCACTCAAAACGCTTCCTCGTGCTCCTCGCAACGAGGCTCCGCGCCGGCGTCCGGGCCGCGACGGCGTGTCGGGCGGGAGGGGCTCGGCCTGCGTCCGGAAGATCATCGCGGCGCCGATGCCGATGCCGATCAGCGTCCAGAACGGCACCGCCAGCATCGGCCCTTCCAGGGCGACGTCGAAGCTCGCATCGATGACGATCGAGGCGACGTAGCAGGCGATGAACAGGAAGAAGCTCTCCCATCGCCGCTCGCCGAGCCGGCGCGCCCGCCAGAAGGCGGCGAGCATCGCCGCCATCCAGACGGCGCAGGTCAGAAGCCACAGGGTGAGGCCCGGCACGCCGGCGCGGGCGAGGTAGGTCATGTGGATGCTGTGCGGGCTGCGCAGGGTCGGCCCGCCGTTCTCGAGCCCGACCACGTATCCGTCGGTCTCGGCGAGGTTCGGCCCGAAGCCCTTGCCGGTCCAGAAGTATGGTCCGTGCACCGTGTAGCCGACGATGCTGTTCCACCAGCGCAGCCGCCACTGCTTGGTGTCGTCGAGGTTGCCGCCGCTGCTCGGCGCGACGATGCTGACGATGTTGTTCACCACCGCCGCGGCGCTGACGGGCCGGTCGCTGTTGGGCAGTTCCACCTCGACATCGAGGGCGGCGGCGGCGCCGAGAAGGCCCGCACCGAGGATCAGCGTCGCCGCCAGTCGCCGCCACTGGCCGATCGCCACGAGGGCGAGACAGACCGGCACCGCGATCGCCAGCATGGAGCCGCGGTTCTGCGCGGCGGCCAGAACCGCGCCCAGGCCGGCGAAGGCGAACCAGCCCGGCCCGACCCGCACGAGGCCGACCAGCGCCAGGACGATGGCTCCCGCCAGATGGGCCGAGAGCTCGCCCGCCCGCGCCGCGAAGAAGGGGACGTCGCCGAGGATGAAGGCGATGATCGCGAACGGGATCACTACGCGGGCGAGCCAGCGGAACATCCGCAGGAGCACACCGAGCCGCCGCGGATCGTCGAGCAGGAGGGCGATCAGGACGAAGGCGTAGCCGCCGTAGAGCGCGACCGCGCCGTCGCGCAGGGCATCGACCTTGTATTCGCGCAGGCCGGCGAGTGTCCGCAGCAGCACCCAGCCCATCAGCGCGGCGACGCAGAGCGCGGGTGCGGTGGCGAGGCCGGCGGCGAGGTTGAGCCCCGTCCGGACCCGGAACACCGCGAGCAGCCCCAACAGGAAAAGCAATTCGCCGGCATAGAGCGGTGGCAGGCCGAGATAGGCGAAGCTCTTGCCGAAGATCATGTATCCGGCGAACGCGATGCCGAGCGCGGCCAGAAACAGTTCGGCGAGGCGGCTCTCCCGCGGCAGAGCGTGGACGGTCGTCGTCGTCGCCATCAGCCCTCGCCCGTCGGAAGGTGCACGTCGACCGCCGCTCACCGGTCCGGTCGGGCGGCGAGCCTTGCGGAGGGAAGCCTTGCGGAGGGAAGTCCCGAGACGGGAATCTCGCGGGCAGGGCGCCTCCTGACAATCGGGGCCGGCAGCGCATCGGGAGCGGGCCGGCCCGTACTTCGGACGTACCCCGAAGGATCGAGGATTTCCCGCCGCACCTCCCGATGTCCGCGTGGTGCCGGCGCACGCCTCGTCTAGGGTCGCCGGGCCATTCCCCCGGCCGCCCTCATCACCTTGCCATCACCCGGACACAGCATGCCCGCCCTTCCGCGCGACCTCCGTGCCCTGGCCGGCACCTGCCGCTCGGCGATCGGGCGCATGGTCGTCGGGCGCGGTGCGGCCGGGCCGGCGCTCTCGTTGGCGGATCAGGCGCTGGTGAGCGCGTGCAACTTCGCCACCACCATCGTGCTGGCACATGCCCTCGGCCTCGAGGCGTTCGGCCTGTTCTCGACGGCCTGGATCGTGGTGCTGCTCACCGTCAGCCTGCAGCTCGGCCTCGTCGTCTGCCCGATGATCAGCATCGGGCCGGGCCTGCCGGGCGAGGCGGGGCAGAGCTACTACGCCATCGTGCTCGTCCACGAGGCCGCCTTCCTGGCGCTCGCCGGCAGCGCCGTCGCGGTCGGGCTCGCCCTGGCCTTCGGCGACTGGGCGCTCGCGTTCGCGGCGGGCGCGGCCTGCGCCGCCCATCTCGCCCAGGACTTTTCGCGCCGCTACCTGTTCGCCCGCGGCCGGCCGCCGGTGGTGCTCGGCATCGACGCGCTCAACCAGGGGGTCAAGCTGGCGCTACTGGTGCTGCTCGCGCGCAGCGACATGCTCTCGCCGGCCCGCGCCCTGGAGGTCGTCGCCGCCTCGGCCGTCCTGTCCTGTGTCTGCGCGATCCCGTTCCGCGGGCGGCTGGCATGGCGGGCCGGCGAATTCGGCGCGGCGAGCCGGCGGCAATGGCAGTCCGGCCGCTGGCTGGTTCTGACCGGGCTGATGCAGTGGCTGAGCGGCTACGCGGGTCTCCTCATCGCCGGAGCGCTGCTCGGCGTGACGCTGATCGGCGTGCTGCGGGCGGCGCAGAGTATCCTCGGCGTCCTCAACCTGATCCGCGACGCCCTGGAGAACACCGTTCCGCCCATCGCCGGCCGGGCGCTGGCATCGCGCGGCCTCGACGGCCTGCGAGCGGTCATCGGCGTCACCGCCGCGATCGGCTTCGTCGGGGGCCTCAGCTTCACGGCGCTGCTGGCGCTCACCGGCAAGAGCCTGCTCGCCGTGGCCTTCGGACCCGACATGGCCGCCTATGCCTGGGTCGTGACGTGGTACTCGCTGCTGTTTCCGGTCTCATTGGTCTCGTTCGCGCAGATCTGCGCCTTCCGCGCCCTGGAGCGGACCGGCGCGGTCTTCGCCGCCACGGCCGCGGCGGCGGCGCTCAACCTCGCTCTCGTCTATCCGGCGGTGCGCTGGTTCGGCATCCAAGGCTTGCTCAGCGTCGCGATCACGGCGGAGGTGCTGGTCTGCCTCGTCCTCGCCGGGCTGCTGCGCCGGACGCTCAGAGCCCCATCGCTGCCGCTGGGCCGGCTGCAGCCCGCCTGACCGCGGCAGCCCTCCAGCCGGGACTCTGCCAGAACCGGCGGAAGGATCCGTCTTCTCTCGCCACCCCGGCTCGGGCAGCGCCGCACCGGGTCACAGCCGCAGCCGACCTCCGGCAATCTGCCCGTACAGTGCAGCGTCGATCCGGCGGTAGGCGCCGTCGCTGTCGATGTAGAGCGGGTCGTCGGTCCGTTCCGGATCGAAGCCCTCCTCGGCCAGCGCGCCCTTCTTCTGCTTGAAGGTCTCGGTGTGGCCGAGTTCCGCGCACAGGCGCAGGAACAGCGGCCGGGCATAGGCCGGCAGCCGGGTCGTCATCGCGGCGTGCAGATGCGCGAGGTCGAAACCGGGCTCGACCGAGAGGGCCGCCATGCCGGCCCGGCCCTCCGTCCCCGGCACGGCGACGCCGTAGACGTTGGCCTCGCGCACGCCCGCGACCCGGTGAAGCGCCTCGGCGACCTCCGTGGTGGCGACGTTCTCGCCCTTCCAGCGGAAGGTGTCGCCGATCCGGTCGACGAAGGTGAAGAAGCCCTGCGCGTCCCGGCGCATCAGATCGCCGGTGCGCATCCAGGCGTCACCGGGCTCGATTACGTCGCGCAGCACCTTGCGCGCGCTCTCGGCGGCGCTCGTATAGCCCTCGAAGGTGTATTCCGCCCTGTCCGAGAGCCGGCCGAGGAGCTCGCCCGCCTCGCCGAACTCGGTCGGGATGCATCGGCCCCGGGCATCGCGGGCGGGCAGACCCGTGGCCGCGTCGTGGCGCACGATCAGGGCCGGCGAGCGCCGGGCCATGAAGGGCGGCACGCGTCCCACCGCTCCGACCTTCCCCTCGACGTTGTAGAGCGAGAGCGTGCCCTCGGTCGCGGCGTAGAATTCGAGGATGCGGGGGATCGCGAAGCGCGCCTGGAACGCCTCCCAGACCTCGGGGCGCATCCCGTTGCCGGTGCAGAGCCGCAGGCGGTGCCGAGCCTCGGCCGGATCGGGGGCGGCGAGCGTCAGGTAGCGGCACAGCTCGCCGATATACTGGAACAGGGTCGCGCCGCTCTCGCCGACATCGGCCCAGAACCGGCTGGCGGAGAACTTCTCGCGGATGACGACCGATCCGCCGCCGAGCAGCACCGAGCCCGGCGCCACCACGCCGCCGACGCTGTGATAGAGCGGCAGGCAATCGTACATGCGGTCGTCGGGCGTCGGGTCGATCAGCCCGGCGAACCAATGGGTCCACATCATCACCCGGTGGTGGCTCACCCGCGCGGCCTTCGGCAGGCCGGTCGTGCCGGAGGTGTAGATCAGCAGCGCCGGATCGCGCAGCGTGACGGACGGCGCCTCGTCGGGCCCAAGCGGATCCTCGCCGAAATCCGCAGACGCCGCGGCCAGCGACGCCTGCGCGGCCGGGTCCTGCCACACGATCTCCGGTTGCTCGGCGAGGTGGGGCAGGGCGGATGCCAGGACTTCGGCAAGGTCCGCGGCGGCGATGATCAGGCGGGGCGCGGCCACCGCGAGGCAGTGGGCGAGGCCGCTGCCGCGCAGGTTGGTGTTGAGCAGCGCCACGCAGACGCCGACGCGGGTGAGCCCGAGCCAGACCGCGAGATAATCCGGGCAGTTCCGCATCAGGAGGGCGACCGTTTCGCCCTTGGCGAGCCCGCGCGCCAGTGCCCAGCGGGCGTAGCGGTTGCGGCGGGCGGCGAGCGCCGAATGGCTCAGGGTCTCGTCCCCGCCGATCAGGGCCGGCGCGCCGGGGTGCTCGGCGGCGACGGTATCGAGCACGAGCGGGAAGATGCGCTGCGGATGCGCGTCGATCCGCGCCGTCCGGGCAAGCGCCCCGAGCCAGCCGGCGGTGGAGGAGGCGCGGGCCGCCGGGACCGCGCCGTCGGGCTCCCGCTCCTCGGCGCGCGGATCGGGCGGGGACGGGGCGGGGAACGACTGGTCCACGTCTGTGCTCCTCACGCGGCGAGCGCGGCGCGGGCCGAGGCGAACGCGAGCCAATTGCGGAACAGACCGGCGGCTCCCTCCTGCCAGCCGGCGAGCCGGGGTGGCGTCTCGGCCATCGTCGGGAAGTCGGCGTGCAGGGCGGAGGACCTGTAGGCCCGTGCCGTCGCGGCGAAGGCGTCGAGATGCCGGACCGATTGGTCGGTGTAGTAGTTCTCCGGCAGGGCCGGACAGGTCTCGCGCTCGCCGTCGAGAAAGCGGCCCATATCGCGCCGATACTCGCGGGCAAGGGTGTCGCCCTCATATTCCGGGTGGCCCTGGAGGAAGACCATCGGGGCGCTGCCCGCCCTTTCCCGGATGAACAGGTCGACGCCGACGGCGTCCGAGCGGCGCAGGATGCGGTAACCGCGCGCCGTCAGCTCCGCCTCGGGCAGGTCGTTCCAGCGCGAATGCGGCACCGGCACGCTCGCCGGCATCCCCGCCAGCAGCGGGTGGTCGGCGACCGCCGCGCAGGCATAGACACCGGAATGCTTCGCCGGGAGCGGACGACGCTCGATGTGATCGAGGTGCAGCACGGCGGCATGGGCGGCGAGACACGAGAACAGGGTCGGGACCGCGTTCGACGCCGCCCAATCCACCACTGCCGTGAGCGCCGAAAAGAACGGTTCGTCGGCAAGCTGCCGGGCTCGCGGCTCGGCGCCGGTGACGACGAGGGCGTCGAGGCCGGCGCCCGCCAGCGCGCCTTCCGTCGCGTAGAAGCGGTCGAGATGGGCGCGGGCCAGCGGGCCGCGCGGCACCGTCTCGAGGCTGAACAGGCGCAGATCGACACCGGAGCCGATCAGGCGCCGGAACTGCCGCTCCGTCTGCACCAGAGCCGAGTCGGGCATGTTGTTGAGGAGGCCGACACGCAGGACCGGCGCCACGCGGGCCGGCTCGGACCAGGAGGCGGCAGACCCGCCGAGATCCAGCGTCACCGCGGGCAGGTTCGCCGGCAGGATCGAGGGGCCGTGGTCCAGCATGGCGGATCTCCTCCGGATACGGTGTCGGAAGGGTCAGGCCGCAAGCGCGGCCGGGACGACCGCCGCGAGCGCCTGGTCGAGGTCCTCAAGGATGTCGTCGATGTGCTCGATGCCGACGCTGAGCCGGATCGTCTCCGGCAGCACGCCGGCGATCCGCTGCTCGTCGCGGGTCATCTGACGGTGCGTGGTCGAGGCGGGATGGCAGGCCAGCGATTTCGCGTCGCCGATATTGACGAGGCGCTTCACCAGCTTGAGCGCGTCGTAGAACGCCTTGCCGCCCTCGAATCCGCCCGCGACGCCGAAGGTGAGGAGCGAGGAGCCCTCGCCGCGCAGGTACTTTCGTGCCATCGCGTGGTTCGGGCTGTCGTGGAAGCCGGCATAGTTCACCCAGGCGATCCGGGGGTGCGCCCGCAGGTGCTCGGCGACCTTGCGCGCGTTCTCGACGTGGCGCTCCACTCGAAGCACCACCGTCTCGATGCCCTGGAGCAGCAGGAAGGCGGACATCGCCGGCAGCACCGCGCCGGTGGTGCGCTGGTAGACGCTGCGCGCCCGCGCCGCGAAGGCACCGGGGCCGAAATGATCGGCGTAGATGAGGCCGTGATAGGAAGCGTCCGGCCGGGTGAACATCGGAAAGCGGTCGGCCTGCGCCGTCCAGTCGAAGCGTCCGGAATCGACGATGATACCGCCGAGCGTGGTGCCGTGGCCGCCCATGAACTTGGTGAGCGAGGCGAGAACGATGTCGGCCCCGTAATCGATCGGCCGCATCAGGATCGGGGTCGGCACGGTGTTGTCGACCACGAGCGGCACGCCGTGGGCGTGGGCCACCGCCGCCAGCGCCTCGATATCGCAGATGTTGCCGGCGGGGTTGCCGATCGACTCGCAGTAGACGGCGCGGGTCTCGCCATCGATCAGCGCGGCGATGTCCTCGGCCCGGTCGCTCGCGGCGAAGCGGCAGGTGATGCCCTGGCGCGGCAGGACGTGGGCGAGGAGCGTGTGCGTCGTGCCGTAGAGCTGCGGCACCGAGACGATGTTGCCGCCGTGGTCGGCGAGCGTCGCGATGGCGTAGTGCAGGGCCGCCTGTCCCGAGGCGACGGCGAGCGCCGCATGCCCGCCCTCCAGCTCCGCCACCCGGCGTTCCAGCACCGCGACGGTGGGGTTGGCGATCCGGCTGTAGCGGAAACCTTCCTCCTCCAGGTTGAACAGGGCGGCGCCGTGGTCGGCGCTGTCGAAGGCATAGGCCACGCTCTGGTAGATCGGCACCGCGACCGCATGCGTCGCCGGGTCGTGCTCGAAGCCGGCATGAAGGGCGATCGTTTCGCTGCGCATGTCTTGAAGCCGTCCCGAAACCGCGGAGTCGAAGCCTCAGGCGCAAGGCCGGGACCACGCTGTTCCGTGCCGGAACGGGATGACCGGAGCCGGCCCTGTACCGGGCATCGGCTCGGCGACGATCGAGATCCGCCTCTCCGGACGGTGAGGGAAAGCGGCCTCAGGCCCGCGGTTGCGGCGGCGTTCCACCGCCCCAACCGGCGGCAAGACCCCTCTCCACCGCCCGTCCCGAAATGGATCAGGCGTGCCAATTCGGATCTATTCTGCCGAATATTCTAATTCGTGAGAACTCAGCAATCATCAATCCCGCACCCGTTAGTCATGTTGCAAGGATCGACTTGTGACCCGGCCACGATCGTGCTTCGGATCGTTTGAACGCCAGCGGGTCTCACCCGAGCACCAGCCCCACACAGCGAGGATGACGTGGCGACCACAGCGATGATTCCCTCCGTGACCTCGGGCGAGCTGCGCTCCGCGCCGATCGAGCCGAGCTGGATCCACGAGGGCCGGCCGATGGCCCGAAACACGATGCTCTCGCGCAGCGCCGACGGCATGGCCTGGACGCTGGTCTGGGACTGCACCGCCGGCCGGTTCGAGTGGCACTACGACATCGACGAGACGATTCACTTCATCGAAGGCTCGGCCACGATCAGCGACGGCATCTCGCCACCCAAGACCTTCAGGGCCGGAGACGTGCTGTTCATCCCCCGCGGCGCCGTCTGCCACTGGCATGTCGAAAGCTACGTGCGGAAGGTCGCCTTCTGCCGGAAGACGCAGCCGAGGGTCGTCGCGCTCGCCCTGCGCGCCGCCGGCAGGGCCAAACGGATGCTGAGCCGCCACGCGGGCGGGCAATTGGAAGCCGCCTGAGGCAGGTTTTCACGGAGGCTCGGCTGCGATGACGACACCGGACCACGTCCCCTCGACGCCCGATCCCTCGATGCCCGCCGACCCGCCGCCCGACACTTGGACGTTCTTCGAGGGCGCGTGGCACCCCGGCAATGTCCGGATCATGGGGCCGCGCACCCACGGTGCGTGGCTCGGCTCGACGGTGTTCGACGGCGCCCGCGCCTTCGAGGGCGTCACGCCCGATCTCGACCTGCACCTCGCCCGGGTGAACCGCTCCGCCAGCGCCCTCGGGCTGACGCCCAAGGTCGCGCTCGAGGAATGGGCTCGCCTCGTCGCCGAGGGACTGGCGCGCTTCGCGCCGGAGGCCGAACTCTACATCCGGCCGATGTACTGGGCCGAGAGCGGGTTCGCCGGCGGCGTCCGCTTCGATCCTGCTTCCACCAACTGGTGCCTGTCGCTCTACACCGCCCCGATGCCGCTGCCCTCCGGCATCAAGGCCACGCTCTCGCCGTTCCGACGACCCTCGATCGAGGTGGCGCCGGTCGATGCCAAGGCGGGCTGCCTCTATCCGAACGGGGCGCGGGCGCTCACCGAGGCGCTGTCGCGCGGCTTCGCCAATTGCCTGATGCTCGACGGGCTCGGCAACGTCGCGGAATTCGCCAACGCCAACGCCTTCTTCGCCCGGGACGGCGTGGTCTACACGCCGGTTCCGAACGGGACATTCCTGGCCGGCATCACCCGCGCCCGCGTCATCGCGCTCCTGCGCGGGGCCGGCGTCGAGGTGGTGGAGAAGACGTTGCGCTACGAGGACTTTTTGGGCGCCGACGAGGTCTTCACCGCCGGAAATTTCGCCAAGGTCGCCCCCGTCACCGGGCTCGACGACATGCGCTTCGAGCCGGGACCGGTGTTCCGGCAGGCGCGGCAACTATACTGGGATTTCGCGCACGGGCGGCTGGCGTAGAACGCACCGGCAAGCGTCCCCTTCGCGGGGGAGGGCACCTGCGGGGCAGGTGGGAGAGAGGGGTCGGCTCAGGTCATTCCGGAAGCGGCGCTCCCCTCACCCGACCCCTTCGGTGCCACCCTCTCCCACAGAGGGGAGAGGGGTTTTGCCCCCGCGCTCACGTCCCCGCCAGCGCCCGCTCACGGATCGCCGTGAGGCTCATGCTCGGCGCGATCGCGTCGACCGACATCTTCACGTGGATGATCGCCGGGCGCCGCGCCGCCAGGGCGTCGCACAGTGCTGCCGGAAAATCCTCCGTGCGCTCCACGGTGAAGCCGACGCCGCCGAAGGCGCGGGCATAGGCGGCGAAATCCGGGTTCACGAGGTCGGTGGCAAGGACGCGGCCGGGAAAATCCCGCTCCTGATGCATGCGGATCGTGCCGTAGCTCGCGTTGTCGGCGACGATGCAGACGATGTTCAGGCCGTACTGCACGGCTGTCGCGAACTCCTGCCCGTTCATCAGGAAGTCGCCGTCCCCGTTGACCGAGATCACGGTACGGTCGGGGAAGACCCGCTTCATCGCGACCGCCGCGGGGACGCCGTAACCCATCGAGCCCGAGGTCGGCGCCATGTGGGTGGCCTGCCGCCGGAAGCGGTAGAAGCGGTGGATCCAGGCCGCGTAATTGCCCGCGCCGTTGCACAGGATCGCATCCGCCGGCAACGCATCGCGCAAATGCACCATCACCACCCCGAGATTGACCGGGCCGGGCTGCGGCGTCGGCACGTCCGACCACGCCAGGTACTCGGCATGCGCCGCCCGCGTCGCCGCCGACCACGGCAGACCCGCCGGCGGTTCGAAACGCGCCAGCGCCGCCGCCATCCGAACCGGTGAGGCGGTGATGCCGAGATGGGGCACGTAGACCCGGCCGAGTTCCTCCGGTCCCGGATGGATGTGGACGAGCCGGGTGCGGGGCGCGGGGATGTCGAGGAGCGAATAGGTCTGGCTCGCGACCTCGCCGAGGCGGCCGCCGAGCACGATCATCAGGTCGGCGGCCCTGGCACGGGCCACGAGCTTCGGATTGGCGGCAAGCCCGAGATCGCCGGCGTAGTTCGGGTGCAGCGGATCGAACAGCGGCAGCCGGCGGTAGCTCGTGGCGACCGGCAGATCGAAAGCCTCCGCGAAGCGGCGGATCTCGGTATAGGCCTGCTCGCTCCAGCGGCTGCCGCCGAGGACGAGGAACGGATTTCGGGCCTCCGCCAGCAGGGCGGCGAGGCGCTCCAGATCCTCCGCGCCCGGCGCCGCCTCGACCGGCTCGAAGGACGGCGCCAGAGGGCCCTCGGACGCATCCTTCAGCATGTCCTTGGGCAGCGCCATCACCACCGGGCCCGGCCGCCCGCCGGTGGCGGTATGGAAGGCGCGGGAGACGTATTCCGGCACCCGCGCGCCGGTCTCGATCTCTGTGGCCCATTTCGCGATCGGCCCGAAGGCGGCGCGGTAATCGACCTCCTGCCACGCCTCGCGGTCGCGTAGACCGCGCTCGATCTGCCCGACGAACAGGATCATCGGCGTCGAATCCTGCTGGGCGATATGGATGCCGGCGGACGCGTTGGTGGCGCCGGGTCCGCGAGTGACGAAGCAGATACCGGGGCGCCCCGTGGCCTTGCCATGGGCCTCCGCCATCATCGCCGCGCCGCCCTCCTGGCGGCAGACGGTGAGCGCGATGCCCGAGTCGTAGAGCGCGTCGAGCACCGGCAGGTAGCTCTCGCCGGGCACCGCGAAGACGTGGGTGACGCCGTTGGCCGCGAGTTGATCCACCAGCGCCTGGGCGGCGGTCCGCCCGCTGCGTCGGGCAGGGAGGGCTTCTCGGCTCTGGGACATCGGCGGGATCTCGCTGGACGGCAGGACGCGTCCCGGTTCGGGACCGTCCCCCGGCTCATCCTCCGGTCCGTACCGGAACTGAACAGTTTCCGGCCGATCCGGCCGGGCCCTGGACTTGCACAGATGAGCCGCAAGGACAGGCAACGACATAGAGATGAACCGATAACGTCCGGTTTCGGAGTGCTTCGCAAACCTCACGGTCGCCGATCGTCCCGCACTCGGGCGCGGCAGGACCGGGGGTTTGCCGGAGACACCCAGCCGGACCGGAACGGACAGGTTTCGCGAAGACCGATTTCAGTTCGTCGAACGGATTGCGACCCATGATTGCGCGCCGGAGATCACCGATATCCCGCCTTTCGGCCGGACGATGGACCGTCCGCGCGCCAGCCCCCCTCGCCGCAGAGCGCGCGTGATGGCCGCCGCCGCCCTGCTCCCCCCGCTCTCCGCGGACGGCACACTCCTCAGGCAGGCGATGCGCCGCCTCGTGGGCGGCGTTGTCGTCGTCACCGCCGGCATCGGTGAGGACCGGATCGGCCTGACCGCAACCTCGGCCGCCTCCCTCTCCATCGATCCGCCGACCATGCTGGTCTGCGTCAACCGCAGCACCTCGACCTGGCCGGTCATCGCCCGGAGGCGGCACTTCTGCGTCAGCATTCTCGGCGAAGGGCAGCGGGCGATCGCCGAGCGCTTCGCCGGCATCGGCGGGCACCGGGGCGCCGCCCGCTATCTCGGCGCGGACTGGACGGTCATGGCATCGGGCGCCTCGGGACTCACCGAGGCCCAGGCCATCATCGATTGCGCCCTCGAAGAGGTCATCGAGCGGCACAGCCACGCCATTCTCCTCGGCGCGGTTCGCGAGGTGCGGCTGAATCAGGCGGAGCAGCCTGCCCTGGCCTATGGCGCCGGTCGCTTCATCGGGATCCCGCCGGACTGAACAAGTTTCGGCAAGTCCGTCGATAATTGATCTATAATAGACTCAAATTAACCATTGACACAACCGTCACAAATATTTGCTTTCAATTAGCATCTTATAATAGTAATTGTCAGACAACACCACAACGATACCGAAAAATACCGAAAGCCGATCCAGTCAGAGCAGACCGAGGGGATACGACGTCATGACCCAAGCGCTGTCAGTCAGCGTCGCGGATCGCACCATGAGCCTCGCGCACGCGATCGCCGCCCGCCACGCGATCAAGCCGGACTTCGACAAGGCGGACGCCTTGGTCGATGTCGGTCTCTCCTCGCTCGATCTCGTCAACCTGATGGTCGCGGTCGAGGCCGAGTTCGACATCATGATTCCGCCGGCGAGCCTGACGCCGAAGAACTTCTACTCGATCGAGACCATCGCCCGGATGGTCGAGAGCGTGCGCGGCCTGAACGCCTGAACGGCGCGCGCACCGCGCCGCCTCACGAACACCCCTGACGTGCCGCCGGCCCGGCCGGCTTCAGTTCTACGGAGCCCCGCCATGACCATGCAGCCCACGCCCCGGCCGGACGGACTCGCCGACGGTGCCGCCGACCTCCTGACCCGTGCGAGCACCGCCGCCGCGACCGCCGCCGCCCATGCCGAGGCCGTGGACCGTGACGGACGCTTCCCCGAGGAAGCCGTCGCCGCCCTGCGCTCGCAACGCCTGCTGGGCGCGGCCGTGCCGATCGCATTCGGCGGGGAGGGCGCCTCGGTGCGCACGCTCGCCGAGATCGCCTACCGGCTGGGCCGAGCCTGCGCCTCCTCGGCGATGATCTTCGCCATGCACCAGACCAAGGTCGCCTGCCTGATCCGGCACGGACGCGGCGAGCCCTGGCAGGACGGGCTGCTGCGTCGCATCGCCGACGAGCAGCTCCTGATGGCCTCCTCGACGACCGAGGGCCAGGGCGGCGGCAATGTCCGCTCCTCCGCCGCCGCCATCGAGGCCGACGGCGCGGCGGTCACCCTGGAACGGGCCGCCACCGTGATCTCCTACGGCGCCCAGGCCGACGGCGTCGTCACCGTCGCCCGCCGCTCGCCCGAGGCCGGGCCGTCCGACCAGGTGCTCTGCGTCTTCCTCAAGGAGGATTACACCCTGGAGCGCCTGAGCGGCTGGGAGACGCTCGGCATGCGCGGCACGTGCAGCAGCGGCTTCCGCCTCAAGGCGCGCGGGCTGCCTCAGCAGGTGCTCGCCGCCCGCTACGGTGACATCCACAACCAGACCATGACGCCGGTCTCGCACATCCTGTGGTCGAGCGCCTGGGCCGGGATCGGCGCTTCCGCCGTCGACCGCGCACAGGCCTTCACCCGCACGGCGATGCGCGGCGCCGGCGGCGTCGCCCCGCCCGGCGCGCTGCACTATGCCCGGGCCGTCTCCAGCCTGAAACAGGCCCGCGCTCTGATCACGCAGGCGCTCGACACCTTCGAGGGCGCCGAGGGTGACCCGGCCGCGCTCGCCGGCCTCGACGTGCAGACCGCGCTGACGATGCTCAAGGTCGAGGTCTCGGAACTCGCCGTCGCCACGGTGTCGAGCGCGCTGCGCGCCACCGGGCTGGCCGGCTATCGCCAGGATGGCGACTTCAGCGTCGGCCGGGCGCTGCGCGACATCCTCTCGGCGCCGATCATGATCCACAACGACCGGATCGTGGCCAACCTCGCCACCGCGACGCTGATGTCCCCCGTCGCCGCCTCGCTCGGCGCCTGACACCGGCGCCTGCTCTCCCGCACGAAGGACTTGCCCGCCATGAACATGCCCGTGATGAACGCGCCGGCCTCGCCCCCCGCGACGGACCCGCTCGACGCCCTGTTCGACGTGATGTTCAAGCCGATGAACGCGCAAGGGGTCTATGCCCGCACTGGCGCCTACGAGGCGGTGGTGGAGGCGCTCTCCGCCTTCATCTCGGCCCGGCGCGAGGACGGCACCGAGGTGTTCCGCTTCCCGCCGGTGATGAGCCGGGCGCATCTGGAGCGGCACGGCTATCTCAAGAGCTTCCCGAACCTGCTCGGCTGCGTCTCCTGCCTCGACGGGACCGAGACGGAGATCCGCAGTTCGGCCGACAAGCATCTCGCCGGCGGCGACTGGACCGCGGACCTGCAGACCGCCGACCTCGTGCTGACGCCGGCCGCCTGCTACCCGGTCTACCCGATCGCCGCCGCCCGCGGCGCGGTGCCGGCCACCGGCTACCGTTTCGACGTTGCCTGCGACTGCTTCCGCCGCGAGCCGTCGCGCCACCTCGACCGGCTGCAATCCTTCCGGATGCGCGAATACGTCCGGATCGGCACGCCGGAGCAGATCGTCGCCTTCCGCGAGAGCTGGATCGAGACCGCCACCGCCATGGCCGACACGCTCGGGCTTCCCTACACGGTCGAGACCGCGAGCGACCCGTTCTTCGGTCGCCTCGGCCAGATCATGGCCTTCAGCCAGCTCGAACAGGCGCTGAAGTTCGAGTTGCTGATCCCGCTCCGGGGCGCGGCCGCCGGCACCGCCTGCATGAGCTTCAACTATCACCGCGAGCATTTCGGCACGACCTGGGGGCTGAACCTCGAGGACGGCGAGCCCGCGCATACCGGCTGCGTCGCCTTCGGCATGGACCGCCTCGCGGTGGCCCTGTTCGCGACCCACGGCGGCAGCATCGACGCGTGGCCGGCCTCGGTCCGCTCGGCGCTCAAGCTCTGACCCGCGAAGCGCCGGGAGCCGTCCGATGCCGCTCGATCCGCATGTCAGCCGCTTCCTCGACATGATGGCGCTCGGACGCGCGGACGGCCTCACCCTCGACGGCCGCCGGGGGGCGATCCGCGGGCTCGCGCGTCTCGCCGGGTTGACGGCGGAGGGCGTGGGGAGCTGCGATCTCGTCCTGCCGGGCCCGACCGGGCCGCTCGCCGCGCGGCTCTACGCGCCGGAGGGCTGCGAGGGCGGTCCCGGCCTGGTCTACCTGCACGGCGGCGGGCTGGTGACCGGCGACCTCGACACCCATGACGGGATCTGCCGGGTTCTGGCCGCCGCCGGCTCGTTCCGCGTCGTCTCGATCGATTACCGGCTCGCGCCGGAACACCCGTTCCCGGCCGCCCTCGACGATGCGCTGGCGGCGACGGATTGGGTCGCCGCGCATGCGAACGAAGTCGGGATCGATCCCGCCCGGCTCGGGATCGGCGGCGATTCCGCCGGCGCGGGGCTCGCGGCACGGGTGTGTCAGGAGCGGCGCGGCGGCGCGATCCGGGCGCAGCTCCTGATCTGTCCGGTACTCGACGTGCACGGCGCCCGCGCCTCGCGCCGCGACTTCGCCCGCGGCTACCTCCTCGACGAGGCGACGATCCAGGGCGATCTCGCCGCCTGCGGTCCTGCGGCCGCCGCGCCCTCGCCCCGGCTCTCGCCCCTGCGGGAGGCGGACCTCACCGGCCTGCCGCCGGCCCGCATCCACACGGCGGAATTCGACCCCGTCCGCGACGAGGGCGCGGCCTATGTCGAGCGCCTCGAGCGGGCGGGCGTCGGGTCCGCGCATACGTGCCACGGCGGCATGATCCACTTCTTCTACGGCCTCGGGCGGCTCGTGCCGCGCGGCCAACCGATCCTGTCGGCCATCGCCCGCGACTTCGGCGAATGCCTTCGCGGCGCCTCCACCCGCCCCATCCTTCCTGCCCACCCCTGAGGAGTGCCCCATGTCCCTGCGTTCCACCGTCTTCGCCGAGATCGCCGCCATCGCCGCCGAGCAGGAGAAGCGGATGCCGCCGATCACCGACGACCTCGTGATGCTCGACACCGAGTTCGATTCGCTCTGCTTCGCCCTGCTGGTGGCGCGGATGGAGGATCTCACCGGCGCCGATCCGTTCGGCGAGATGGACGCCTCCGACCTGCCGGTGACGGTGGGCGACCTCGTCGCCCTCTACGACCGCGCCGCGACCCGACTGGCGGCCTGACCGCGATGATCCTGCGCGAGAGACTTCTGGCGGCGGGCGGTCTCGACGGCCTGTTCCTGTCCGACCACCGCAGCGAACGGGATCTCGCCGGGATCGTCTCCGGCGGGCGCGACGCGACCGTCACCGCGGCCCTTACCGGCCGCCGGGTGCTGCTCGCCGTCGGTGGGCAGATGGCGGCGGCCCGCGCCATGATCGCGCTGGACGGCCTCGCCGCCCGGCTCGCCCTGGTCCCGCCGAAGCTCGCGCCGGAGCATATCGCCCGGATCGCGTCCGACGCGGAGGCCGAGATCTGCGTGACCGACGCCGAGGGGGTGCCCCCCGGCGCACTGCCGGGCCTGCCCCGCATCGACGCCGAAGACGTCTTTCGCGCGGGTTCGGCGTCATCGCGCGAGACGGAATGGGCTCTGGCCACCTCCGGGACGACCGGGGCCCCGAAGCTCGTCGCCCACACCCTCGAAGGGCTGGCCGGCGGCATCAACACCGCCGCGACCCCGGAAGCGGGCACGGTGTGGAGCACCTTCTACGACATTCGCCGCTACGGCGGGCTGCAGGTCTTCCTGCGGGCGATGCTGGGCCCGTCCTCGCTCGTGCTGTCCGAGGCGAGCGAGCCGGTGCGGGACTATCTGATCCGCGTCGGCGAACGGCACGTCACCCACATCCTCGGCACGCCCTCCCACTGGCGCCTCGCGCTGATGAGCGCGGCGCTCGACCGGCTGAACCCCCGCTACGTGCGGCTCTCCGGCGAGATCGCCGACCAGACTGTCCTCGATGCCCTGCGCATCGCCTTCCCGCAGGCGCGCATCGCCCACGCCTACGCCTCGACCGAGGGCGGGGTCGGCTTCACCGTCGAAGACGGGCAGGAGGGTTTCCCGGCGACCCTGATCGGGTCGCGCTCGGGGATCGAGATCACCGTGCGTGACGACAGCCTGTTCGTGCGCTCCTCCCGAACCGGGCGGCGCTATCTCGGCGAGGCGCCGGAGACGCTGATCGCCGCCGACGGCTTCATCGATACCGGCGATCTCGTGGAGCGGAGGGGGGAGCGCTACCACTTCCTCGGCCGGCGCAGCGGCGTGATCAATGTCGGCGGCGCCAAGGTGCAGCCGGAGGAGGTCGAGACCGTCATCAACGTCTTTCCCGGCGTGTCGATGTCCCGCGTGCGCGCCCGGCCGAACCCGATCCTCGGCGCCGTGGTCGAGGCGGAGGTGGTGCTGTGCGCCGAGGCCGACGCGGACCTGGCGGCGCTCAAGAAGGCGATCATCGCCCATTGCCGCCCGAGGCTCGCGGGCCACAAGGTGCCGGCGAGCGTGAAGTTCGTCGACGCGCTGCCGATCACCGCGGGCGGCAAGCTGGTGCGGAGGGGCGCGTGAGCGACGATCTCAAATCCGGACGCCTTGTCGTCGTCACGGGAGCGAGCCGCGGGCTCGGCCTCGCCACGGCGAGCACCCTCGCCGCCGACGGGTTTCGCGTGGTGGCGCTCGCCCGGCGTTCGAGCGAGGCGCTGGAGGCGGCGCAAGGGGCCGCCGGCACCGGCCGGATCGAGTTCATGGCCGCCGATCTCGGCGAGATCGACGCGCTCCAGCGGCTCGCTCAGAGGATCCGGGCCGAGCACGGGCCGGTCTACGGCCTCGTCAACAACGCGGCCCTCGGCACGCCCGGCCTGCTCACGACGATGCCGGCAAGCAAGATCGCCGAACTCGTCCATCTCAACACTCTCGCGCCGATGGTGCTGACCAAGTATCTCGCCCGCGGAATGATGACGGCCGGCGCCGGCCGCATCGTCAACGTCAGCTCGATCATCGCGTTTACCGGCTACAACGCGCTCTCGGTCTACGCCGCCACCAAGGCCTCGATGATCGGCTTCACCAAGTCGCTGGCGCGCGAGGTCGGGCGCCTCGGGGTGACGGTGAACGCGGTGGCGCCGGGCTTCATCGAGACGGCGATGACCGGCGAGATGGACGAGGCCGAGCGCGGGCGGGTGGCCAATCGCAGCGCCCTCAAGCGGCTGGCCGAGCCGCAGGATGTGGCCGACGCCGTCGCCTACCTGATGTCCGACCGGGCCCGCAACGTCACCGGGACGGTGCTCACCATCGATGCCGGAAGCACTGCGTGAGGTGCGCCGCGGGGCCGTGCCGCCTCGTTCCGCGAGACGGGGCGGCAACGAAATCCCTGAAATCAGTATTCGACCACGCTGTGCCCCTTATTCCCGATCGATCAGATCAATCATCCACCGAGAAGAGCCGTCTCGAAACGGCACTCGGCGGACGGCATC
Organism: Methylorubrum rhodesianum; assembly: GCF_014199985.1. Classification (GTDB taxonomy): domain Bacteria; phylum Pseudomonadota; class Alphaproteobacteria; order Rhizobiales; family Beijerinckiaceae; genus Methylobacterium; species Methylobacterium rhodesianum. The sequence goes on from NZ_JACHOS010000005.1 coordinate 179,423, forward strand.
GATTTCGCTTGATGTCGGACTTGTCCGGGCGCGGGACGAGAATGCGTCCGTCTCCATCGGACGATTGCATCGATCCTTGAGCCGGACCGATGCCGGGCAGCGCGATCAGCCCTAGGAGGCCAACGATGGATCGAGTGAACGACGCCCTGGTCGATGTCCCGGCCCAGGAGGAGGGCGTTCGAGCCACACGGGTGAAGGTCCGCTGCCGCCACATCGAGGAGGACGACCTCGATTCCGTGGTGCGGCTCCTGCGGATCGGCTTTCCCGACCGTTCGGAAGCCTACTGGCGGACCGGGCTCGAACGGCACCGCAGCCAGCCCCTGCCCGACGACGTGCCGCGCTACGGCTATGTGCTGGATCGGGACGGTGCGATCGTCGGCGTCCTGCTCGCGCTCTATCGAACGGTCACCGACGAGGCCGGGACGCATCTGCGCTGCAACCTGTCGAGCTGGTACGTGCTGCCGGAATTCCGGGCGCTCGGCACGCTGCTCGACGGCTTCGCCATGCGTGACCGGCGCGTGACCTACACCAACGTCTCGCCCGCCCCGCAGACGTGGCAGATGCACAAGGCGCGCGGCTTCAAGCCGGTCTGCTCGGGTCAGATGCTCGTCATGCCGTTGCTGGCCGGCTTCGGCCGCGGACGCCGCGTGCGGGCGGCCGACGCCGAGACTTTGCGCCTGCTGCCGGAGCCGGAGGCCCGGCTCGTGGCCGACCACATCGCCTATGGCTGCATCGGCCTCGTCTGCTCGGAGGGGGACCGGGCCTGGGCCGTGCTGTTCCAGCGGCGCGCGATCAGGCTGCGGCCGGGGGAGACCCGCTGGCCGCGCCTGCCCTGCCTCCAGCTCGTCTACCGCTCGAGCGCCCTCGACCTGCCCGCCTTCCTCGGCGCGATCGGGCGGCACCTCATCCTGCGCCACGCCATGCCATGGTTCGTGCTCGATGCCGTGGGGAAGCTGCCGGGGATCGCCGGGCGCTTCTTCGACGGCCGGGCCCCGAAATATGCCCGCGGCCCCAACCCGCCGGCAACGGGCGACCTCACCTATACCGAGGCCGTCCTATTCGGCGCCTAGAGCAGCGTTCGACGAAGCGCTCGCCAGCCCGTCGTGCGGAGGCGCGTCAGAGCAAGGACCTTGCGACGTCGGTTTCACGCGATCGAGGTGGTTACGGCTCTGGAAAGCATGTCGGCAAGCCCGCAACCGGCTTAACCGAAATATCGGCCCGAAGCCGCAGGGTCACGGCGTCACGCGCGGCCCTGGCGGCCCGAAAGGCGCCGTAAACCAAGACTCCACGCAGTGTTGGCGGGCACGGGATCGACGCGGCATCCGGTCGGCTTCCTTCTCGTCCCGCCAAGCTGAGGAGACGTCCGGGGGTTCAGCCCGAGAAACCAGCCGATGGAACCACCGGAATGCTGAATCTGCTCTTGGTCGTCGCCGTGGTGGTCTGGTTCGCGCTGCTCTACCCGCTGGCGCGCCACCGTCTCGAGACCCGGCTCGGACCGCTGAACGGACCCGTGGCGGTGCCGTTCGCCCTGATGTCGATCTTCGCGCTGCTGCCGCTCGTCTTCAACGTCCCTCGGGACGATGGCAACGCCGTGCTGGACCAGGGGCTCACGGCCTCCAACATCGCCCTCGTCGCCATGACCGGTCTGACCGGGCTCTATCTGGCCGTCCGCATCGCCGTCGATCGGCGCGTCCTGCTGGTGGCCTTCTCGATGCCGTATCTGCCGTTCACGCTGATGATCCTCGTGAACGGCGTCAGCACCGCCTGGTCGATCGTGCCGACCTATACGATCTACCGCACGGTCGAGCTGGCGATCTTCACCCTCGCCTCGATCATGATCTTCGACCGCAGCGACATCGAGCGGCGGCTGCCGAACCTCTTCGCGACGTTCATCGTCCTCTGGCTGATCGCCACGGCACCGATCATCCTCGACAATCTGGCCCACGGGATCGTGTTCTCGTCGGCCAAGCACAACCTCGTCCCCTATCTCTGCGCGACCTACGCCTTCCTCGTCATCTTCGACGATCGCATCCGGCATCGGGGCGCCCACCTCCTCCTCGCCTTCGCCGGGTTCGTCATTGCCGGCTCGGCGGCGAGCACCGCCGCCCTGGTCGCGGCCGTTCCCGGCATCATGGTGGCGTCGCAGCATCGCCGGCTGCGCCTCCTCGGCTACGCCGGCTTCACCGTCTACCTCGCCGCGTTCGTCGTGCTGATGGGCGGCCTGTCCGCTTTCCCCGCGCTTCTCGACGTGATCTCGACCGTGCTGCAGAAGCCGCCGGAGGAGCTGGCCGACGCCACCGGGCGCGGCACCTTCTGGCCGGTCTTCATCGAGGCCACCAAGGACCGCTTCGTCGGCGCCGGCTACGCGGCCGGCGACCGCTTCATCCAGCTCCTGATCCCGACCACGGCGCTGGCGGAGACGCTGGCCCGGGACGCGGTGTTCATCTCGAGCTCGCACAACATGCTGCTGAGCGCCTGGGCCGGCACCGGAGTGATCGGAATCGGCCTCTGCGCGATGGTGCTGGGCGCCGCAATGCGCTGGGGAATGAAGCTCGACCGTGCCGGGCGGCGCCTCGTCGCCACCTGCGTTTTCTTCCTGATCCTCAACGGCATGACGACGCCGGGCATCTTCCAGGACTGGAACATCAACGTCCTCACCTTCGTGGGCGTGCTGGCCTATGCCCGCATCGGCGCCCTGCGCTGCGAGCCAGCGGGCGCGCTCGCGCGGGACACCGCTCCCTTTGCCGTCCGACGGGCGGCGCCCGCATGACGTCCCTGGGCAGGCGGGCTGGCGCGCATCTTGAAGCTTGAGCCCCGAACCGACATCCGGCGCGCGGCCGATGTCCCGAAATGGGAAGGATCATCCCGAGTGATCCGCTCCGGGACGGAAACAGCGGGCCGGATCGATCGCAGCGGGCCGGCTGAGCCCGCGGAAGCCCTTTGTTCGAAAGTCTTGCGATGACGATGGTCGAGCGGATGCCTTCGCGATTCTTCGTCGGCACCGAGCCGGGCAAGCCCGACGTGACGCCGGAACCCTGGTTTCTCGATCCGCGCGAGATCGGGCGGGCGTTGCGCGCGCGCTGGGCCCTCGTGCTGACCCCGATGGTCCTGCTCCTGGTGGGGGCGGTGGCGTGGCTCGCCCTGGTGCCGCCGCTCTACGCCGCCGTGACGCAGATCCTGATCGACCCGCGCGGCATCCAGGTGGTCAAGGACGGCGTGACGCCCTCCGATCAGGCGAGCGATGCGAGCCTGCTCCTCGTCGACAGCCAGGTCCGCGTCCTGATCTCCGATGATGTCCTTCGTCAGGTCGTGAGCCACTTCAAGCTCGATCAGGACCCGGAATTCGTCCGCTCCTCGTCGCCGCTGGACGCCCTCAAGGGCAGCCTGTCCTCGCTGCTCGGTGCCTCCGGCGGCCCGTCCGACGACACGCTCACGGCCCTGCGCACCCTGCGCGACCGCACCGCGGCGCGACGCCTGGAGCGCAGCTTCGTGGTCGAACTCGCCGTCACCACCCAGTCGCGCCAGAAATCCGCCGATCTCGCCCAGGCGATCGCCGAGACCTACCTCGCCACCGTCTCGCAGGCGCAGGCGCAGGTCACCCGCAAGGCCGGCGACGCGGTGGCGGGCCGGCTCGGCGAGCTGCAGGACGACCTGCGCGAGGCCGAGGACAAGGCGCAGAAATTCCGTGCCGCCAACAACCTCGTCGGAACCCGCGGGCAGCTCGTCAGCGAGCAGGCGCTGACCCAGCTGAACCAGCAGCTCGGCGCCGCGCGCGCCCGGGCCGGTGAACTGCGCGGACGCCTCGCCCAGATCGAGGCGGTCGCCAACGGGCGGGCCGATCTCAATTCGGTGACCGAGATCGTCCAATCGACGACCATCGCGCAGCTGCGCTCCCAGCTCGCCCAGATCGAGGCGGCGCGGGCCGACACGGTGTCCAATCTCGGGCCGCGCCACCCCACCCTGCGCACCAGCGAGCTGCAGGTGCAGACCCTGCGCAACGACATCAACGCCGAGATCCGGCGCATCGCCGCGGCGACCCGCAACGACTACCGCTCGGCGCTCGCCAACGAGGCGTCGCTGGCCGCCACCCTGGAGAGCCGCAAGAAGGAGGCCCTGTCCGTCGACAGGAGCTTCGTGCGCCTGCGCGAACTGGAACGGCAGGTCGAGGCGAGCCGCGCGGTCTACGAGGCCTTCCTCGTCCGTGCCAGGGAATTGCAGGAGCAGCAGCGCCTCGACACCTCCACCTCGCGCATCATCTCGCCGGCCTCGCTCCCGGCCCGCCGGCTCGGCCCGCCGATCCCGGCGATCTTCGCGGCGGCGGTCGCGGCCGGGCTCGGCATTGGCGTCGCGCTCGCGCTCCTTGCGGTGCCGGCTGCCGGGCGGGTCGGTTCGCGCCGTCGGCTCCAGCAACTCGCCGGCCTCCCGGTCATCGCGGCGTTGCCGGCCCGGGTGCGAACCCGGACGCGGGGCCGGGCCGGCGGCGAGGCCCTGCGCGCCGACACCGCCTACGACCTGGCCGTGGCGCGCCTCGGCAGCCGTCTCCAGCGCGACTTCGCGGCCCCGCGGCCGACGGTGGTTCTCATCACCTCGGCGGACGACCGGACCGGCAAGTCGGAACTGGCGCGCAGCCTCGCCGCCTCGGCCGCGCTCGACGGCCAGCGGGTGCTTGTCGTCGATGCCGATCCGGAGGCGTTGATCTCGCGCGATCTGCGAAGCGCGGCCAGACGCGGCGTCGCCGAGGCGCTGCGGACGCAGTCGGGGCTCGGCGAAGCACTCGTGGACGGGCCGGCCGGATTCAAGATCCTGCCGTTCGACGACGCGGCCCTGAGCCTCGGCACCGCGGCCTTTACCGGGGCGGTCCTGACGGCGGCGGCAGCGTTCGACACGGTCTTCGTCGATATCGGGCTGATCGGCACCGACATCGCCGCCGAGCGCCTCGCCCAGGACCAGCGCTTTCCCGCGCTGCTGCTGACGGCGAGCGCCACCCGCAGCGCCGTGAGCCGGTTGCGGCGGGCGCTCGATGCCATCGGCCGCGACCCGCGGGTGCATCTCGTGATGACCGACGCGGACGCCGAGGCGTGAGCCTCGGGCCGTTCCGGATCGGGGCTGCGCTCGCCGCGACCGTCCTCGCCGGCGTCTGCGCTCCCGGTTTCGTCGGATCGGTCCAGGGTGGGGACGCGCGGGCATCCCTGGTCCTGCGCGTCGCCCCCACCGGAGCGACCGGGACCGGCCGGCAAGACCGCTTCGCGGACCTGCCGCAGGCGCTCGCCCGCGTGGCGGCCCTGCGCCGGCAGGGCGAGGGGCGGGCGATCGTCGTGGAACTGGAGCCCGGCACGCACCGGATCGCCGCGCCCGTGCGGATCGGCCCCGAGCATTCGGGTGCGGCCGGGACGCCCCTGACCCTGCGCGGCGCGGCCGACGGATCCAGCCGGCTCGTCGGCAGCGTCCCCTTGCCGTCCGCGCCGCTGCCGCCGCGCTTGCGCGAGCGCCTACCCGCGGCCGCGCGCGACGAGGTGCGGGCCTACCGCCTGCCGGAAGCCTTGCGCCGGGAGCCGGCCTTCCGCGCCCCGCGGCGCTTGCGCGAGACGCATCCGCGCATCACCGAGATCTTCGATCCCGGCGGTGCCCTGCGGCCGGCGCAGTGGCCGAATGCCGGGAAGTCCGGTCCGGATGGCGTCTGGCCGACGATCGCGACCGCGGCACCGGGAGGTCTGGACTTCACCCTCGGAGACGCGCCGCCTCTGCCCGATCTGACTCGCGAGCGCGAGCTCTGGGCCGAGGGTTTCTGGCGGTGGGACTGGCTTCTCGAGACGCTGCCCGTCGCGCGGGTCGACCGGCACCGCCGTTTCGAGCTGGAGGCGCCCCCCTATGAGGGAATCCGCGAGGGCGCCCGGATGCGGCTGGTTCACGCGCTCGCCGCCCTCGACGAGGCCGGCGAATGGTGGCGCGACCGCGACAGCGGCCTGCTGCTCGCTTGGCCGTCCCCCGGCGCGACCGAACTGGAAGCGAGCCTCGCCGAGGGGCTGATCCTCGCGGAGGGCGTTCGGCACCTGCGCATCGAGCGCCTGCGGCTGGAGCGTGCCCGCGGCGACCTGATCGTCGCCCGCGGCGGCGAGGACATTGAGATCCGGGCGAGCGACCTGTCCTGGGCGGCGGGGCGCGCGGTGGTGTTCGAGGATGTTGCTCGGGGCGGCGTCTCCGGCAGCGCGATCCACGACATCGGCGCGAGCGCGGTCCGCCTCGTCGGGGGCGACCGTGCCACCCTCCGGCCCGGCGGGCTCTTCGTGCGCGATTGCCGCTTCACCCGCTTCTCGCGGCTGAGCCGGACCCAGAGTTCCGCGATCGAACTCGACGGCGTCGGTGCGGAAGCGAGCGGAAACCTCATCGCCGACGCGGTCGGCTACGCGGTCTATCTGCGCGGCAACGATCACGTGTTCCGCCGCAACGAGGTGGCCCGGCTCATCCACGGCCTGAGCGATACCGGCGCGATCTATGCGGGCCGCGACTTCACCGCCCGCGGCTCGATCATCGAGGACAACTACATCCACGACATCCGCACCGTGCCGGGGATGGAGGTGAAGGGAGTCTACCTCGACGACATGGCGAGCGGCTTCACCATCCGGCGCAACCTGTTCGTCGATGTCCAGCAGCCGGTCTTCATCGGCGGCGGCAGCGACAACACCGTCACCCGCAACGTCTTCGTCGCGTCGAGCCCGATGGTGGCCCTCGATGCGCGCGGCCTGACCTGGATGGCGCCGTCGCTCACGCAAGCGGATTCGGAGTTCCGTGCCGCCTTCGCCGCGATGCCGCTGGACTCGCCGCCCTGGCGGATGCGGTTTCCGAAGCTGGCGGAAGCCCTCTCCGATCATCCGGGCGTGGCGCGCAACAACCAGATCGTCGACAACGTGACCATCGGCGGCGAGCTCGTCACCTTCAGCGAAAAGGCGGAGGCGGGCCGGCAGATCATCCTGTTCAACACCCGCCTCGACGGTCCGGCCCCGCGATCCGGCGACCTCGCCGCGCTCGCCCGCCTCGCCGCCGGGCGCGGCATCGCGCTCGGACCCGATCCGGAGACCCTGCGGCGGGACGAACTGCCGCCCTCGCCCTTCACCCATCCGCGGCGCTGAGATCCCTCCCGTCGAACGGACGATCACGCAGCCTTGGACGGTGCCTCCGTCAGGGTCGAGAACTCGCTGACGATGGCTTCGTGAACCTGCTTCAGCCAATCCTCGGCGATGCGCGCCCGCTCCTCGGCGGCGTCCGCCCGCTCCTCCGCCGCCCGGATGCGCTGCTCGGCCAGGGCCTGGATATTGGCCGCCCTGGCCTCGGCCGCCCGCACCCGCTCGCTGGCGAGCTTGATGTCGTCGCGAACGCGTTCCAGCAGCTCGTGCACCCGCTGTTCCTGCTCCTGGGCCTGCGCCTCGACCTCGCGGGTCCGGTGCGCGGCGGCCCTCACGCGCTCGATCAGGCTCGTCCAGTCCTGGGGGGACGAGGGCGTCCCGACCGCCGCGGCGGCGCCTGCCCCGGCATCCGATTGCACGAGACGCAGAATACTCGTCAGGCTATCCGCTGCCTTCTGGTCGTCTTGAGACACGATGGTCGCATTTCGAGACTCGAACTGGTCAAGTTCGAGCGGACGCTCCCAGCGCATTTTCTTGACGATGTCCATTTCCAAGAGCTTTCATCGCGAGATGGAGGCCGGGCCGATACATGCGGGGGAGGAATGATCCGCAACACCACATTCGTGCAGGACAAAGTACCGAGGCAAGACAAATTTTCGATGGCTAAATTGCCGAGTTTTACCTTCCAGCCCGATGTATCAAAAATACCACGAATGTAATTTATGCATCTTTCCGAACGCGGTTTCGCGTTACTCCAGCAGCCTGGGCCGCCGGGCCCGACGATCTCGAGCCTCGACACGGCCCCCGCCGGATCAGGCGGGCGACATCACGGGCGCCCGTGCAGAAGCGGTTCGAGAGCGGCGAGATAGCCCGCGACGGCGGCCTCCGCCGTGAAGTGCGGGAGCACGCGCTCGGCCGCGCGCCGCAAGTCTTCGCGGAGCGACCCGTCGTCGAGGAGACGCAGGGCCGCCGCGACCCAATCCGCCACGACCATCGGCCGCACCGCGCCGCAGCCATGGGCTTCGAGCAGGCCGCGCCCCGCGCCGGAATGGGGGGAGGCCAGCACCGGTGTCCCGCTCTGGAGGGCCTCCTGCACCACGATCCCCCACACGTCGCCGCGGCTCGGAAACAGGAAGAGCCTTGCCGAGGCGTAGACCTCGGGCAGCGCCTCCTGGCCCAGAAAGCCGTCGAACCGGGCGGAGAGGCCGGCCTGCGCGAAACGCGCCTCCATCTCCGCCCGCAGCGGTCCGTCGCCCGCGACACGGACCGACAGGGGCCGGCCGCGGTCACGACAGCCGAGCACCACCTCGGTGAAGAAGCGGGCGCCTTTCACCTCCTCGTTCAGCATGCCGCAGAACAGGAGGTCGTAGGGCCGCGCGGAATCGGGCGGCGGCGGGGCGGGCGGCGTCCAGGCCGGGAAGAGCGGGCTCAGGACGAACCGCTCGGGCGGCAGCCCGTATCGGGCGAGCACGGCGCCGCTGCCCGCGCTCGGCCCGATCCCGGCGGCGGCCCCGGAGACGATGGCGCGGCGCAGCCAGCGATGCGGGGCCGAGCGCTGCCCGGGATCGGTCTCGGGCACGCCGTCGGTGCGGACCAGGGTCGGGATGCGCCGCAGCCGCGCCGCGCCGCGCGCGAACAGCATGGTCGGCGAGAAGTCGTTGAGTACGAGGGCCGCCGGCCGAAGCGCGGCGAGCCGCGGCACCACCACCGGGTTGACGTAGAGGTTGCGGATCGAGGAGCGGTGCCAGCGCAGGCCCGGCAGCACCGCGTGCCGGTAGAGGCGCGGCGGCGGCATCACCCATTGCCGCGCCCGCTCGCGCGGCGTGCAGGACAGGACATGCAGGGCCCGTCCGTCACGCCCAGCGAGGCGCTCCGCCAGACCCTCGTAGAGGACGTGGGTATAGGGCGCGAGCGCCCCGGTCACGACGACGACCGGGCGCGGACCGGAGGCATCGGGGAGGATGTCGGACGGCCTCGCTCCGGCTGCCATGGACGGGGACCTCGAGTCGGGAGTTGCGGGCGCGAACCGGTCTCGCTTCGATGATCAGCGATAGATCGGAAATCTTCTCAAGCCGTTCCCTTTGCTGTTCCCGCCGCCGGCCATCCCGTCCTGCGGCCGCCCATCAGGGCGTCGAAGTCCGAGACCGGCCAGTGCGGCTCGACCACATGGCGGGGCAGCATCGGAAGATCGGCGGGGCTCAGCGCCCGGCCGCGCCGCGTGGTGAAGAACGTGCGGTAGCCGCTCTCCAGGGCCAGCGCCGGGTCGCGCTCCGGGTGGAAATCGTGTCCGGCCACGCCCCAGGGGCACGCGAAATGGCGGATTTCCCGGCCGGTGAGGTCGGCGAGGTCGCGCCGGGAACGGGCAATCTCGTCGGCGACCCGATCGCGGCCGAGCCGGCTCAGGCGGGGATGGGTGGCGGTGTGGGATCCGATATCGAGGCCGTCGGCGCACCAGGCCGCCACCTCGGATCGGTTCATGTAGAGGCGCCCGCTCGGGGCGAGGGACGGCGTCCGATCGAGACCGGGCGGTGTCGAGGGCGGCACGTCGATCCAATCGCTGACGAGGAAGACGATGCCCGGAACGCCGAGGGCCTTCAGGACCGGTCGCGCCACCTCGAAGGTGTCGGCATAGCCGTCGTCGAAGGTGATCAGGAAGGCTCGCTCGCCGGCCGGCCATCCCGCGGCGAGACGGTCGACGGCGCTGTCGGCATCGATGAAGTCTCCGTGCCGGCCGAGATGGCGCAGTTGCGCGGCGAAAAGATCCTGCTGGGCGTCCGGCACCTGATGGTAGCACAGGGTGTAGAGGCCGGACTCGGCATAGGCCAGCGACTTGAACAGAGCGGCGCCGCGCAGGGCGAGCGCGCGCACGCCCGGCGCCCGCCGCAACGTCGATTTGACCCAATGCTTCATCCGGCCCCTCATCCCCGAACCACTCGGCTATCACGAAAATGTTCTGATGGCATCTGCATAAATAATCCCGGAATACCGTGGTTAATCTGCCTTGTTGGTTTCGCTATTGGTACGAGCGTCGTGGCTCATCGCTTGCTGAGTGGAGGGAGGCGGGCCATGGAGTGTCCCGGCTCGGGACATCGAGCACGCGAAGGGTCTGTAGAGTGGGTCAAGCGACGGTCGTCGATCTGACGAACGATCCCGATTGGGACGAGGCGATCTGGCAGCAACCGGGCGCCAGCATCTACGCGTCGCGTCGCTGGGGCGAGTACAAGCGCCGCATTGGCTGGGACGTGCGGCGGCTCGCGATCCGCTCCTGCGACGGGCAGGCGCTCGCCTTCGCGCAGATCCAGCGCCGACGCCGCTGGCTCGGTCACGTCGTTCTGGCACAGGGCGGTCCGATCCTGACGCCCCTCGGCGAGCGGCGGGCGGAGGCGGTGTTCCGCGCCTTCCTCGACCATCTCAGGCTCGGCCGCCTCGATCTGCTCGGCGTGAACTACCAGCAGTTCCAGACGCCGGCGGCGATGCTCGCCCTGCTCGGCCACAGCTTCGCACCGGTCGTCACCACCCGGACGCACACGCTGGAACTCGACCTGACCCGAGAGGCGGAGCGGATCCGCGCCGGCATGGAGGGCCGCTGGCGCGACGTGCTCAAGGCGGCCGAGGCCAACCCCGACCTGTCGACCGGCTTCCCGACGGACCCGGCCGATCGGCTGTCCGCCTTCGAAACCTTCAGCCGCCTGTACGCCGCCTTGAAACGGCGCAAGGGGTTCCGCAACAGCCTTGACCCGGCGGCCTTCCGCGATCTGGCCGCCCACGACCCGAACCTCCTGTTCCTCGAGATTCGCGAGCGGGGCGAACCGATCCTGGTGCGCATCGTCCACCGGGCCGTCCATCGCTGGACCGATTTCTACGTCGCCTCGAACGAACGGGCCAAGGTCACCGGCGCCGGGCGCCTCGCGCTCTGGCGCCTGATCGAGCGGGCCCAGCGCGAGGGGGCCTCCGTGCTCGATCTCGGCGGCATAGACCCGGCCGGCAACCCGGGCGTCTACGAGTTCAAGCGCGGCGTGTGCCGCAACGCCGTCGCGGCCAACCCGCTCTGGCTCTTCAGCCGGACTCGGTCGATGCGCCGCGCCGCGACGGCCATCCTGGCCGCGCGCTGAGCAGGAGATCCGCCGTGACCAAGGCCTCGAGCGCGTTTCTCCGCCCCACCGGCCCGCTCCGGCGCGCCGCCGGCCTCGTCCGGCATCCGCCGGCGGCGCTCACGGCCCTGGCCGATCAGGGCGTCGTGAGCGGCTTCGGCTTCGTCAGCGGCATCGCCGCCGCCCGGCTGCTCGGGATCGCCGAGTTCGGGCACTTCGCGATGATCCTGATCGTGCTCACCTTCGCCCAGGCCCTGCACAACGCCCTCATCACCGCCCCGATGATGACGCTCGTCGGCGCCCGCAGCGGCGTGTCGACGGCCTATGCCGCGACCATCATCGCCGGCGCCGTCCTGCTCTCGGTGCCCGGCGCCGTCTTCGTGGTGATCGCCCTCCTGATCGCCGGGATGTCGGGCGAGACGCTCCTGGCCGCCTGCGCCCTGATGCTGGCGCAGAACCTCCAGTTCACCCTGCGCCGCCTGCTCTTCGCCAAGGGCCGGGGGATGCAGGCCCTGCTGATGGATTTCGCCCGCGCGGCGAGCTTCCCCTTCGTCGCCGTGGTGATCTGGCTGGAACACGACGTCATCGGCGGCAACGGCTTCGTCTGGCTGCTCGCCGCGACCTCGTTCGCCACCTGCCTTCCCTTCGTCGTCGCGTTCGGACGCCCGATCCTGCGCCGGCCCGGCTGCGTGCAGATCGGGGCGGTCACCCGGCGCCACATTCCGCTCGCGCGCTGGCTCCTGCCCATCGTCTTCGTCACCTTCGTGCAGGAGCAGCTCATCTGGCTGGTGGCGGGCTCGACGCTCGGCCTCGAGGAACTCGGCGGCCTGCGGGCGGCGCAGTACCTCGTCGGAACGGTGCTTCTGCTGCTGTCCGCCACGGAGAACGTCCTGCCGGTGGCCGCGGCCCGCGCCCACGCGGAGGGCGGGGATGCGGCCCTGCGGGCGTACCTGCTGCGCACGGGCGTGAAGCTCGGCGTGCCGATCGTCGCGATCCTGGCGGTTCTCGCCCTTCCGGGCGAGATGTGGCTGCGGCTGATCTTCGGGCCGGAATACGCGGCCTACGCGCACTGCCTGCACATCCTCTCGGTCAGCGTCGTGATCGTGCTCGCCCGGGACCTCACCGCCAATTATTTCCGGGCCAAGCAGAACACCCGGGTGCTGTTCGAGTCGCTGTGCGTGAGCATGGTCGTATCGGTCGCCGTCGTGGTCCCGCTGCTACGCGCCGGCGGCGTCAGCGGCGCGGCGGCGGCGGTGGGCGCGGGGCACCTCGCCTCCCTCGTCTACCTCGTGCTCGCGGCACGGCGCCAATCGCGCCCGACCTCCGCCCGATCCGCCTTCGGCCGGTGGCGGCGCTGCCCCGGACTGCCGACCAGTTCGTAGGCCGATACGGCGACCATGGCTGCCCTTACAGCGCCCTGCGGATCGGATCCGTACGCCCCTGGGCGCGGAGGGCCGCCTGTACGGAGCGTGTCAAAACCCTTAGTTTGCATTCATGTTTGAGGAGCATTCCCAGGCCGACCCGCAGCTGGCGCGAACAGCCGAGCTGATGGCCGAGGCCGGCTCCCTCGCGGATGTCGTGTCCATCCTGACGCGGACCGGCCGGTGGATCGCGGGCTCCGACGGGATCGCCGTCGTGCTGCGCGAGGACGATGTCTGTGCCTACGTCGCCGAGGACGCGATCGAACCGCTGTGGAAGGGACGCCGCTTCCCGCTCGAGACCTGCATCTCGGGCTGGGCGATGCTGAACCGGAAGACGGCCGTGGTGCCGGATATCGGCACCGATCCCCGCATCCCGATCAGCGCCTATGCCTCAAAGGCGATCCGGAGCCTCGTGATGGTTCCGATCGGCGCGCCCGAGCCGGTGGCCGCGCTCGGCGCCTACTGGTGCGCCATGGTCTGGCTCGATACCGCAACGGTGTCGCGCCTCGAAGCCCTCGCCTGCCAAGCCACGGCGGCCATCGCCCGGCTGCAGGGGCAGCGCAGCACCGCACCGGCTCCCCCCTGATGATGGGCCCGCCGGTCGGCGCCGACGCTCTCAAGGCGACCGGTCCCGCTCCCTTCCGTGGTGACGGAGGTGACCGGCGACGCGGCCGAGGCTATGCAGCGTTTGCCGGGAGGATGAGGGAGACAGGCATGCCGGTTTTCGTTCTCAGGGGCGCTCACCGCACGGCGGACGGCCAGATCGGGCCGCCGCTGTTCGAGGAGACGATCACGGCAGACCACCCGAACGAGGCCGTCCGCCTCGCCAACGCACAGGATCTCTCGACCAAGGACGAGCGGGCGAATGCGCTCTGGCTCGTCGATGCGCAGGGCGTCCTGCACTGGTCCCTGCGGCGGGCGGACCGGGATTGAGCGGGGCGTTCCGGGCGCGGCGGGTGATGCCGCGACGGGTTCGCGCTTCCGTTCCGAGCGGGTGCGCGAAGAGCGGGGGAAAACCGGCTCTGCTCCGGCCGAATTGGTCTTTGCCGGCGCTTTCGTGCTAAGTCCGAGGGCAGGAATCCTCGACGTTCCCGCTCGGGGTTTTTCGCCGTCCCACGCACGATCCCTTCCGCGTCGGGACGCCGCGCGCCGCCGCCGGGATTTCACGCGGCGCGAGTTCTCGCCGAAAGATTTTTTATGAGCGACGACATCGACGCCAAGACCCGCGCAGCGGAGCGCGCCGAGCGGGCCGAGCGCATGGCCCGCGAGGGCCAGCAGGCCATGGCCGAGCATCTGGCCGCGGTGAAGGCCGTGGACGAGCGCACCGTGCGCCTGCGGGCCCTGCGTCTGGCCAAGGAAGCCGAGGAGGCGGCGGAGCGGGCCGCCAATCCGCCTGCGCCCAAGCGCGGCCGCAAGAAGGCGACGGCCTGAACCCATGGCCATCGACCGTACCCGCCGCCCGAGCGACCCCCGCCAAGCGGCCGAGGCCGCCTTCCGGGCGGTGACGCGCAAGACTCCCGAGGCCGCACCGGAGGTCGTCCGGGCGCCGGTCGTCCCCGGCGCGCGCGAGACCGTCTCCCTGCGCATCGACCGGGCGGTGCTGGAGCACTTCCAGAAGGACGGCCCCGGCTGGCAGGACCGCATCAACGCCGCCCTCAAGGCCGCCGCCGGACTGTGAGGCGGAAGCCATGAGGCGGGCGGCGAGGCGGGCGTTGCCGGGCATCGGCCGGTGAGGACGAGGCTCGGCCCATGACGGCGCGCCCCTCTCCGGGGAGGGCGCCTTGAGCGCCCTGCCGGACTGGCTCGGCCTCAATCCCGATGAGACGACCGCCCTCCTGCTGTCCCTGCGCGTCGCCACCGTGGCGACGCTGGCAAGCCTGCCGCTGGGCCTGCTGGCGGCGTGGCTGCTGGCGCGGCGGCGGTTTCCGGGCCACGCCCTGCTCGACGGCCTCGTCCACCTCCCGCTGATCCTGCCGCCGGTGGTGACGGGCTACCTGCTGCTGCTCGCCTTCGGCCGGCGCGGATGGTTCGGCGCGTGGCTGGCCGAGATCGGCCTCGTATTCTCGTTCCGCTGGACCGGGGCGGCGCTCGCCTGCGCGGTGATGGGCTTCCCGCTGATGGTGCGGGCAATCCGCCTGTCGATCGAGGCGGTGGATCGCCGACTCGAACAGGCGGCGGCGACGCTGGGCGCGCCACCATCCCTGGTGTTCCTCAGCGTGACCCTGCCGCTCAGTCTGCCGGGAATCCTGGCGGGCGCGGTGCTCGCCTTCGCCAAGGCAATGGGCGAGTTCGGTGCGACCATCACCTTCGTCTCCAACATCCCCGGCGAGACCCAGACCCTGCCCTCGGCGATCTACACGCTGACCCAGGTACCGGGCGGGGAGGCGGGCGCGCTGCGCCTCACCCTGATCTCGGTCGCAGTCTCGATGCTGGCCCTCGTGGCCTCGGAGGCGCTGGCGCGGCGGGTGAGCCGGCGGATCGGGGCCGCGCGTTAGGGACAGCCGAGGGCGGCTGTCCGATCGGCAGGGCGACGGCGAACGCGGCCCATCGACCGGGCCGGCGACCTTCTCCCACACGTCCCGACGTGGCCACACCCGTGCACCACAAAAGAGGCCGGCAGCGGCGCGTACCGCCCGAGCGCGGCAGGCGCGCGAATGCCCGCGGAACAGGAAACCGCGCAGCTCAATCCCGGCGACGGCTTCAGCCGCAGAGCCTCGTCCCCCGGCTCGACCGTGCGCGGCAACGGCGGGCGTGGCGCGAGGCCGCTCGCCGAGACCGGACCCAACAGCTCGAAGCGCCGCCGGGTCCGATGCGCAGCCTATCCGCCTCCCCGCGCCTCCAATCGTATTGTCCGACTGTTCGCGCCTCTATGAGCAGGCACCACGATCAAAATGAAGATTTAATCCGTGCAAAAATTTAGGATATGCTCAAAATGATTGCATTATTCCGGATGTGTTCTTGCGCACTTGGCTCAGAAAACCAGATGTATATTTGGGCAATACGACTCATATTTGGGCTTAGCTCTACAAGTCAGGAGAGAATTGTTGCCTCGCGGATTGACCTATGCCCTCGCTATGCTTGTTGCGGCGGGATCGGCCCTGCTTCCGACCTCGGCCACGGCGCGGCGCACGATGGATCTCCACAGCGCATCCGATCCCAATCGCGCCTACTGCGACATCGTCGTGAAACGCCCCGGCGGAAATCCGACACAGGACATGACCGGCTCCATTGGCCATGCAAAGAGCTATCAAAGTGGCGGACGTCGAGCGAACCCGTTGATCTGCTATCTGCCCGGAACCCGATAAATTTATCAATACATAACTACATGTTTGGACACGTCCAACGAATATCAACCAGGTTTATTCTGATCATTCAATAAGATAAAAGATATGTTTTATCACTGTATTAGCGAACGATCCCAGTAGTGCAATCAACACATCTGGAATCATACGAGAGAGCCAACTCGGCACCAGCACGGGAGGGGATGCGTGACCGCAACGAGACTTCTCAAAATCGCGCTCGTCGGCCTGTGCGGCCTGATCTCGAACACGGCCGCACAGGCCCTGAATCAGCCGGCCCGGACCGGCACAGGCGGTGGCCCGGAGACGACGATAACAGCGCCACACACCGCTCCGACGGGGCGAGTGATGCCGCGCCCGCGCATGGTGGATACGCAGACGCGTGGCGAGGCCGTGCCGAAGCCCGAGACCCAGTTCAAGGACAGTTTCCTGATGAAGGACATCTGCGTCGGCTGTTGAACGGGATTGCGTGACACGATCACCGATCCTGTCGGAGCGATATCCTCATCGAACGACAAGGTCCGCAGGTGATCGGGGGCGGCCCGCAGCGCCTTGCTGCCGGCAATGCGATCGCATCAGTCCGAGACCCTGAAACCGCGTGCGGCCGGCTCTCAGGAATCGGCCCCTCTGGGATCGGCCCCTGGCAAGGACCGATCCCAGGACGTGCGATGCCCGCCGAACCGACCGTCGCGGGAGAGGATGCGGCGAGGCCGGCGAGGGTCGTCATCGGCGGCCCGCTTCACGCATAGGCGTAGGGCCCGCCCCGCTCCAGCGCCCGCCCGTAGGCCGGCCGCGCGTGGAGACGCGCCAGCCACTCGCTCACCCGCGGCCCCGCGCCCGTCCCCCGGGCGGCGAACGCCTCCAACGGGAAGCTCATCATGATGTCGGCCGCCGTGAAGGCGTCGCCGCAGAAATACGTTCGCTCGGCCAGCTCCGCCTCCCAATAGGCAGCGTGGCGGCGCAGTTCCGGATCGACGAAGCCGCCCGTCACCCGGGTCGCGATCGCCCGCACCAGCGGGCGCAGCAGGGCGGGGCTTCGCGGAGCGAGCTGCGAGAACACGAGCTTGAGCAGGAGCGGCGGCATCACCGAGCCCTCCGCGTAGTGCAGGAAGTAGGTGTAGCGGTCCCGCTCCGGCGTGGCGGGCGGCGGCACCAGCGCGCCGTCGGCCCGGGCAGTGAGGAATTCCACGATGGCACCGGTCTCCGCCACCACCCGCCCATCGGCCTCGATCACCGGCGACTTGCCCAGCGGATGCACCGCCCGAAGCGCCCGCGGCGCCAGCATCGTCGCGGGGTCCCGCGCGTAGCGCTGCACGGTGTAGTCGAGCCCGAGTTCCTCGAGCAGCCACAGCACCCGCTGCGAGCGGCTGTTCTCCAGATGGTGGACGGTGATCATCGTGCGCCTTGTTCGATCCTGCGCCGACAACGCGGCAGGCCGGACATCGAGCCTCTTGTCTCCGCACCGGTTTTGCTGAGAAGCCGGCCGCACGGTTCCGGGCCGAGGCTGCATGACCATCGACGTCGACGTTTCCCTCCGCCGCGACGGATTCGCGCTCGACGTCGCCTTCAGCGCCGGCGCCGGGCTCACCGCCCTGTTCGGGCGCTCGGGCTCGGGCAAGACCACGGTGATCGACCTGATCGCCGGCCTGATCCGGCCGCAGCGCGGGCGCATCGTCGCCGACGGCACGGTGCTGCTCGACACGGAGCACGGCATCCGCGTGCCGGTGCATCGCAGGCGGATCGGCTGCGTGTTCCAGGAAGCGCGGCTGATGCCGCATCTCAGCGTGCGGCAGAACCTGCGCTTCGGCCGCTTCTTCGCCCGCGGAACAGGGGGGCCGACCCTCGACGCGGTGGCGGATCTCCTCGGCATCGCTCCGCTTCTGGAGCGGCGCCCGGCGGGCCTGTCGGGGGGCGAGCGGCAGCGGGTGGCGATCGGCCGGGCCCTGCTGGCGCGCCCGCGGCTGCTGCTGATGGACGAGCCGCTCTCGGCCCTCGACGAGGCCCGCAAGCGCGAGATCCTGCCCTATATCGAGCGGCTGCGCGACGAGGCGGGCCTGCCCATCGTCTATGTCAGCCACTCGGTGGCGGAGGTGGCGCGCCTCGCCTCCACCGTGGTGGTGCTGGAGGCCGGCCGCGTGGCGGCGAGCGGCCCGGTCGACACCGTGCTGCGCCGGCCCGACCTCATCCCCGACGGCGCGGAAGCCGGCAGCGTGCTCGCCATGCGGGTCGAGCGCCACGATCCCGAGATCGGCCTGACGCGCCTGACCGGACCGGCCGGCCCCCTCGACCTGCCTCTGATCGACGCCCCCGAGGGCCGCCGCCTCAATCTGCGGGTGCCTGCCCGCGACGTTCTGCTGGCGCTCGCCCGGCCCGGGGATCTGAGCGCCCGCAACGTCCTGCCGGGCCGCGTCGCCGCGCTGCGGGAGGAAGGGACGGCCTGTCTCGTCGAGGTGACCTGCGGGGAGGCGACGCTCGCCGCCCGCCTGACCCGCGCCTCCGCCCGCGACCTGGGGCTCACGGTCGGGCGCCCGGTCTTCGCGATCGTGAAGAGCGTGGCACTCGATGCGGGAGGCGCGCCGGGCGGCGGGCGGATCGAGATCTGAACGACCAACCCGAACGGAGGCCTTCGGACTCTCGGAAAAGTCGGGTCACCGCAACGGCCTGGCGCATCGTCCTGGCCCCGATTTCCGGGTCGATACGGTGAGACGATACATTGAGGGGAGGATGGCGACGCGCGGCACCGGTCGGGAAGCCAGCCTGCCTGCCCGATCCTCCCTGATCCTCCAGGAAGGTGGGTTCGGCTCCGCTCAGGCGCCGCGCGCGCCCGGAGAGACGGCGCTGCGGCCGCCTCGCGTCGTCGGATCCCGGCGCCGACCTTTCAAACGATGGCGACTGGCACGCGCTGCCGCCGTGCCGTCATGGACACGCGTAGCGGAAGCGTCCCCGCGCAGCCGGCAGGGCCGCGAGCCGATCGAGTCCCCGCTCCATGTCGCGGGCACCCGCCTGCCAGCGGTCGCGGATCGAGGAGGGCGAGAAGTCGAAGCTCTTCGACGCGAGCTGGTCGGCGCCGGCCCGGTAGACGAGGTGCAGCAGCGTCGCGACCGGCCCGTCCGGATCGAGCCGCTCGCGCAGCGCGTAGTTGCGCCGGAGCCCCGCCACCGCGCGCCGGGCGGCGCTGGCGAAGATGAGGTCATTGGCCCGCTCCAGCACCGCGTCGAGCGAGCGCGGCGGGTCGGCCTGCAGGGAGAACAGATCGAGGGCGATGCAGAGCAGGTCGCGGGTCGGCTCGGGCTCGAACAACGGGTCGAGGGGCAGGTTGTTGGTGTAGCCGGCATCGCACAGCAGCCGCCCGTCCACCTCGACCGGCGGAAAGGCCGGCAGCAGGGCCGCGCTCGCGAGGATGTGCTCGGGCCGGATCCTCTGGCGGGTGTTGTCGAAGAAGACCTCCTCGCCGGTCGCCACGTCGATGCAGGCGATCGTGAGCCGGATCTCGGCCCGGTTCAGGCGCTCGAAATCGACCAGCCGCTCCAGCGTGTCGAGCAGGGGCCGGTGATCGAACAGGGCGACGTCGTTGGGCACCCAGGGCAGCGCCGACCACAGGCCGGGATAGCGGTGCGTGAAGATGCTCGGCCGCCCCCAGGCCAGCGTCAGGAGCGAGTGCAGGGCGTTGTAGTACTGCCGCGGCTTGAGGAGGTCGGTGCCGGAGAGGCCGGTCTGCAGGGTCGCCTCGTTCCAGAACCGGTGGAGCCGCTCGATCCGGTCCTCCGGCGCATTGCCGGCGATGATCGCCCCGGTGATCGCGCCCATGGACGCACCCACCAGCCAATCCGGCCGGATGCCGCGGGCCTGCAGAACCTCGAACGCCCCGGCATGGTAGGCGCCGAGCGCATTGCCGCCGCCGAAGACGAGGGCGATGTCGCGCGGTTGGGATTCGGTCTGCATTGATCGGACGAACCTTTCATCTTCACTGTGGCCCCACACTTAGGCGGGCGGTTTAACCGGCCGGCGCGGGACAGGGTTCGGTACGGGGTGGGCGGAACACCGGACAGACCGGCGAGGATTTCGTGAGCCAAAATGCCCCCGGCGAAGTTTCGATGGGAGCGACCGGATCGCCGGAAGCCCACATCGGAGTTCGAGATGTCGTCCACGCCGGCCCTCGCGCACAGAACGCCCGTCCCGTCCTCGCCGGCCCCGCGTCAACCCGCCCAGGTTCCACCACCGGTCACGCCGGGTCTGCGCGGCCTGCTCACCCTGGCCGTCGGCGTCGTGGTGATCGCCTCGCTGTATTTCGGGCGCGAGGTGTTCATTCCGCTCGTGCTCGCGGTGCTCCTCAGCTTCGTCCTCGCCCCCGTCGTCGCCTTCCTGCGCCGGATCCGGCTCGGGCGGGTGCCCTCGGTGATCGTGGCGGTGCTGCTGGCGCTCGGCGTCATCCTGGGCATCGGCGCCGTGATCGGCACCCAGGTTGCGACGCTGGCCGGCGACCTGCCGCGGTATCAGGCGACCGTACAGACGAAGATCGCCGGCCTGCAGGAGGGCGTCCTCGGGCGTGCCAACCGCCTGCTGCAGCGGATCAACCATCAGGTCCACGACGCCTCGCAGAAAGCCTCGGCCGCCGGCACGACGGCCGCGACCCATCCCGGCGGCGAGACCCCGAAGGCGCAGCTGGTGCGGGTGCAGGAGCCCGATCCGTCGCCGCTGACCCTCGCCCACAACATCCTCGGCCCGATCGTCGAACCGCTCACCACCGTCGGCATCGTGCTGGTCGTGGTGATCTTCCTGCTGATGCAGCGCGAGGATCTGCGCAACCGCCTGATCCGCCTGTTCGGATCGAGCGATCTGCACCGCACCACCGTGGCCATGGACGACGCCGCGGGGCGGCTCGGCACCTATTTCCTGGCCCAGCTCGGGATGAACGCGGCCTTCGGCCTGCTGATCGGGATCGGCCTGTGGCTGATCGGCGTGCCGAGCCCGATCCTGTGGGGTGTGTTCGCGGCGCTGATGCGCTTCGTGCCCTATATCGGCGCCTTCATCGCCGGGCTGCTGCCGGTGGCCCTGGCGGCGGCGGTCGATCCGGGCTGGTCGATGGCGGTCTGGACCGCCCTCCTGTTCCTCGTGGCCGAGCCGCTGTTCGGGCACGTGATCGAGCCGCTGCTCTACGGCCACTCGACCGGCCTGTCGCCGTTCGCGGTGATCGTCTCGACCCTGTTCTGGGGCTTCCTGTGGGGGCCGGTCGGCCTGATCCTGGCGACGCCCTTCACCGTCTGCCTCGTCGTGCTCGGACGCCACGTCGAGAGCCTGGAATTCTTCGACGTGCTGCTCGGCGACAGGCCGCCGCTGACGCCGGTGGAGAATTTCTACCAGCGCATGCTGGCGGGCGATCCGGACGAGGCGCGCGACCTCGGCGAGCAGATGCTGAAGGAGCGCTCGCTGTCCTCCTACTACGACGAGGTGGCGCTGAAGGGCCTGCAGCTCGCCGCCAACGATTACGCCCGCGGCGTCGTCTCGGGGGCGCAGCTCGAGAACATCAAGACCTCCTGCCAGAACCTCGTCGAGGATTTCGAGGGGCGGCCGGACGAGGAGCCGAAGCAGGAGGACAAGAGCGGCGGCCCGGCGGACGTGCCCTCGCTCGCCGAGCAGGCGCACCCGAAGAACGAGGCGGTGCCGGGCCTGGCGCCGCCTCCGGAGCAGCGCGCCCCGGCCTGGCGCGGCGAGTCTCCCGTCCTGTGCATCGCCGGGCGCGGCCCGCTCGACGAGGCCGCCTCGACCATCCTCGCCCAGCTCCTGCGCAAGCACGGCCTCGGTGCCCGCACGGTGCCGCATGAGGCGGTCGCCCGCGGCCGCATCGGCGAGCTCGACCTGTCGGGCGTGGCGATGGTCTGCATCTCCTACCTCGACATCAGCGGCAGCCCGGCGCATCTGCGCTACCTGCTGGAGCGTCTGCGCCGCCGGGCGCCCGAGGTGACGATCCTCGTCGGGCTCTGGCCCGTCGGCGAGCGGGTGCTGACCGACGCGGCGCTGGGGCGGGAACTCGGCGCGGACGTCTACGTCTCGTCCCTGCGCGACGGCGTCGAGGCCTGCCTCAAGGCGGTCGACGCCACGCAGGACAGGCCGGAGGCGGCCTGAGCCCACCGCCTCACAGCGCGCTGGCGAGGGCGAACAGCGCGAGCCCGACCGCCATCCACGTCACGTAGTCGCCCACCAGTCCGCTATGCAGCGCCTGGAGCGCGCGGAAGCCCGCCCGCTCCGCGCGCGTGACGGCCCGGGCCGGACGGTGCAGGGCGCGGCGGCGCAGCAGGGCGAGGGCGAACAGGGCTGCGGTAAGGCCCAAAGGGACGAGGTTGACCGAGCCGCCCTCGGGCAGGGCGAGGGGCGGGGCGGAGGGGTCGTGCAGCCGTGCCGTCGCCGCGCCGAGGAAGGGCAGGGCGGCCCCCGGCGGCACCAGCGCCAGGGCGACGAGGGCGAGCGCGGGAAACGCCATCAGCCAGACCGGGCGGTCGGGCTTCTCGTGCTCGCGCTCGGTCGGCGCCAGCAGTTCCGGTCCCGGCACGCCGCTGGCGCGCAGGAAGATACGGGCGGCGGCGCGCAGGATCGCCGCCCCGGTGAGCGCAGTGGCGAGCGTGGTGATCGCCTGGGCCGGTGCGCTCGCCGAGCGTTCGATGAGCCCGGTCGCGCCGTGCATCAGTCCGAGCGGCAACCCGCCGAGCAGGAGCCCGCCGCCGATCATGGCGAGCGCCGGCGCCCACAGGCCCCGGCCCTGGCCGTAGAGCACGATCTCGTCCGCCGATTGCCGCAGGGACAGGAGCGTGCCGGCGACCATGAACAGAGCGCCCTTCGTGAGCCCGTGGCCGAGGATGTAGAGCAGCAGCCCCGCGGTGGCGGTGTCGGTTCCGGCGCTGAGCGCGGTCAGCATGATCCCGAGATGCGAGATGGTGGAGAAGGCGAGGAGCCGCTTCAGGTGGCGCTGCGCGAAGGCCATCACCCCGGCCACCAGGGCCGTGGCGAGCCCGAGCCCGTGCAGTAGGCCGTGCACGAGGCCGGTCACGTCGGCACTCCCGGAAAAGACTTGGGCGACGAGCTTGGCGAGGCCGAACAGGCCGAGGCTCACCATCGCGCCGGAGAAGATCACCGAGACCGGGCTCGGCGCCACCGCGTGGGCATCGGCGAGCCAGAGATGGAAGGGCAGGATCGCCGCCTTGGTCAGCAGGGCCGCGGCCACCAGCACGAAACCGCCGGTGAGAACCGGGTCGGAGCCGGTCCGGGCCACCGCTTCGCCCATGGTCGCGAAGTCGAAGGTGCCGGTGCGGGCGTAGAGCAGGCCGGTGCCGGCGAGCATCAGGAAGCTCGCCAGCGCGTTGGTGACCGTGAAGGTGAAGGCGCCCTCCAGCGCGCTGCGGCCGAGCGGATAGGCGGTGAGCGCGAAGGCCGCGATGCTCATCAGCTCGAACCAGACGAACAGGTTGAACAGGTCTCGGGTCAGGCAGAAGCCGACCATGGCCGCGAGGAAGAGCAGCATCAGCACGTGGAAATGCGCGTGCTCGGTGTCGAAATAGCCCCAGGCGAAGACGAAGGAGGCGGAAAACATCAGGCCGCAGAAGGCGGCGAGCGCCGCGCTCGCCGGATCGGCCTGGAAGCCGATACCGAGGACCACGCCGGGCCGGTGAGCGGCGTCGGGCGTCCAGCCGCCGAACCAGTGCCGCACCGGCCCGTCGAGGCTGGCATGGGCGAGGCCGAGGCAGATCGCGCAGACGGCGAGCGCCACGAAGATCGCCACGATCTTCGGCAGCCGGGGCGGCAGCCAGTGGGCGAGCGCCAGCATCAGCGTCGCGGCCCCGAGCGGCAGCAGTACCGCGACGGGCAGGAGCGTCTCGGAGAGGCTCATTCGGCGGAAGGCGGCGGCGGGCGCAGGGGGCGCAGGGCCTGCGGGTCGAGGGTGCCGCGGCGGCGCTGCACCTGGATCGCGATGGCGAGCAGGAGCGCCGTGACGGCGGCGCCGACGACGATGTCGGTGAGCACGAGCGCCTGCACCACGGGATCGACCGCGGGCGTGCCGGGCGGGTGGTCGTAGAAGACCGGCGGCCCGGCCTCGCGGACGTAGCCGAGTCCCAGAAGCAGCACGTAGGTCGCCGACTGGCACACCGTCAGGCAGCCGACGAGGTGGACACAGTGGCGCGAGGTGACGATGCCGTAGAGGCCGACCGCGAACAGCCACGCGGCGACGAGCCAGGGAAGGGCACTGATCGGCAGGGCGCCCGGCGACAGGGTGCTCATCGGTCCTCCTCGTCGGAGATGGGGTCGTCGCCGGCCTCGCGGGTCTCCTCCAGGAACTCGACGAGCAGCAGGCCGAAGCTGCCCGCCACCGAGAGGGCCACCGCGGCGTTGACGAGGACCATCAGGCCGCCGGAATAGAGATCCCTGAACTCGCCGAGCGGCAGCCGGTTCTGGAGCGCCGGATGGCCGGCGAGCAGCGGCAGGCCGGCGCAGAGCACGAACAGGAGGGCGCCGCCGCCTTCCAGCGCGACGAGCACCGGGGGCGGAACGAGCGCGCGCCAGCCCGCGTAGCCCTCGCCGAGATAGAGCAGCAGCAGGCCGGAGGCGGCGATCACGCCGCCCTGGAAGCCGCCGCCGGGCGTGGTCATGCCGTGGAGCGCCACAGAGAGCCCGACCATCAGGGTCAGCGTCGCGAAGATGCGGCAGACCAGGACCGTGGCGTCGGCCCGTGGCGTCACCGGCCGGCCGGGCAGGCGACCGGCCCGCGCGGTGTCGTGCTCGCCGCGGGCCCCGCGCAGCAGCACCGTCGCCCCGGTGACGGCGCAGAGCAGCATGCATTCCTCGCCCAGCGTATCGATGCCGCGCAGGTCGAAATTGACCGCCGCCACCATGTTGGCGACGTGGCGCAGCTCCGGCGCCAGGGCGTTGACCGTCTGGCCGAGGGCGGCGGTCGGCGCGCCGAATGCGGGCAAGGTCAATGCGACCCGCAGGACGGCCGGCGCCAGGACCAGCAGGGCCAGCGCGAGCAGGAGGAGACGCCAGCGGGGCGTCATCGCGGCCGTCCCGGCGCCATCATCTCTTGGCGCGGTCCATGCGGATGGCGGCCAGCGCGGCCAGGAACAGCAGCGGCGTGACGGCGGTGCCGACGGCGATCTCCGAGAGGGCGACGTCGGGCGCCTGGAGCGCAAGGAACAGCAAGCCGAGGACGAGCCCGTTGCCGGCCATCGCGAAGATCTGCCGCCGCGGATCGCGGGACAGCACCACGAGGAGGCCCGACAGGGCGGCGAGGAGCAGGAGCGCGGCAACGAGCAGGGTCATCGCCGCTCCCCATCGCGGATGTGCAGGGCATGTCCCGTCACGTGGCCAAGGAGCGCGCCGATCAGCAGGATCGCGAGCCAGATCGCGGCGCATTTGAGCACCCGCGGCGAGAGGCCGTCGGTCAGGCCGGCGGCGAGCAGAACCGCGCCGCCCCCGGCGACATTGACGAAGGTGACGGCGTGCAGCCGCTCCAGCGGCGTGCGCAGTCGCCAGAGGGCCGCCGCGGCGATCCAGGCGGAAAGGACCGCCAGCGCGAGGCAGAGCGCGACGCCCAGGCTCACAGCCAGCGCTCCTGGAACAGCGCGAAGAGCAGGGTGCCCGGCAGCGTCAGCACCGCGAGAATCAGCGCGAGGTCGATGGTCGCGGGCTGATCGAGGGCGAAGCTCAAGGCGACGAGGAGCAGCGTCGCGAGCGAGGTTGCGAACTGCACGGCGACGAGGCGGAACCGCAGGGCGGCGCGCCCGCTCGCGACCACGGCGAGGGCGAAAGGCGGCAGCAGCGCCAGGGCCGCGGCGAGCCAGAGTCCGGTCATGCCAGCCACCTCATACCAGCCATCTGGGATCGGGCGCGGGGCCGGGCCGGCCCAGCGAGTGGACCAGCGCCTCGTCGCGGCCGGGATCGGCGCGCAGGACGAAGCGGTCGGGGGTGAGCGAGGCGAGGAGCACGGCGCAGGCCCGGCGCCCGCGCTCGCCCGGATCGGTCTCGGGGCCGTGCGCGAAGGCGCGGCGGAGCGCGTGGCCCGGCTGCGCACCGGAGACCGCCGCGCGCAGAAGCACCCGCCCGGTCCGTACCGTCGCCGGGAGGAGGCCGGCGAGCGCCCGTCCGCCCTGGCGGAGCGTGCCCGCCGGAAAGGCGTAGCGCCGCGCCGCGTGCCCCCGGATGCGCCCGGCCCAGGCCGTCATCAGGCCCGCGACGATCGCGCCGGTCAGCGCCTCGTGCAGTCCGGCTTGGCCCGCCAGCCCCAGATAGAGGGCGAGCAGCCCGAACCAGATCGCGCCCGTCCGCAGCATCATCGTGGCGTCCCTTTCCCTCGGGCTAACCCGGCGGGACGCCTTCCTGTTCTGCCGATCGGTCTTCCGTCGCGCCGGTGGAGGATCGTCGCAGCAAGCCTCGGCCCGCCCCTCGACACGGGGCGGGCAAGGTCGAGGACGCGGGTTGCAGGGCAGGAAAATCGGTGCAATAGCCCCGCCAGGGTGCGCGGTCCGACAGTCGGACCGGCAGGTTTTCGCGCTGGTCGGGCCGCCAGCGGCAGGAAAGCTGTGCCTGTGTCGTCACCCACCCGTCGTCCTCTGTCGTCCCTGCGTGCCTTGCTGACGAGTGCGGCAGGGGGCGGTGTCGTGCTGATGGCCAGTGCCGCGCTGGCCCTGATCGTCGCCAACTCGCCGCTGGCCGATGCCTATTTCGGCGCACTCAAGACCTATCTCGGTCCGTTATCGGTGCTGCACTGGATCAATGACGGCCTCATGGCCGTGTTCTTCCTGCTCGTCGGCCTGGAGATCAAACGCGAGTTGCTGGACGGCCGGCTGCGCACCTGGCCCGACCGGATCCTGCCGGGCTTTGCCGCGCTCGGCGGCATGCTGCTCCCGGCGCTGGTCTATGCCTCCGTCAACTGGCACTCGCCGGAAACGCTGCGCGGCTGGGCGATTCCGGCCGCCACCGACATCGCCTTCGCGCTGGGTGTGCTCGCGCTGCTGGGCTCCCGCGTGCCGGTTTCGCTCAAGGTGTTCCTGACCGCGCTCGCCATCATCGACGATCTCGGCGCGGTGATCATCATCGCCTTGTTCTACACGGCCGATCTGTCGCTGCCGATGATCGGCGGAGCGGCCCTGACCCTGGCGGTGCTCTATGGGCTGAACAAAGCCGGGGTCAGCCGCCTGTGGCCCTACCTCGCTCTCGGGCTGGTGCTGTGGGGCTTCGTGCTCCTGTCGGGCGTGCACGCGACCATCGCCGGCGTTCTCCTGGCTCTCACGATCCCGCTGCGGCTGAGCGTCGGCAAGCCCGACGACCCGACCTCGCCGCTGCACATCCTCGAGCACGCCATCCAGCCCTGGTCGGCCTTCCTCGTCCTGCCGATCTTCGGCTTCGCCAACGCGGGCGTGTCCCTGGCGGGGTTCAGCCCGCACATGCTGCTCGACCCGGTCACCCTGGGCGTGGCGCTGGGCCTGTTCCTCGGAAAGCAGCTCGGTGTGTTCGGTTGCGTGCTGGCGGCCGTCCGCTTCGGCTGGGCGCAGCGCCCCGCCGGGGCGGGCTGGATGCAGATCTACGGGGTCGCCCTGCTGTGCGGGGTCGGCTTTACCATGAGCCTGTTCATCGGCCTGCTGGCCTTCGCGCTGCGGCCCGAGCTGGAGGCAGAGACCAAGATCGGTGTGCTGGTCGGCTCGCTCGTCTGCATGGCCGCCGGCGCCATCGTGCTCCGGTTGGCGCCGCAGCACCCCGCCCGCCGCTGAGATCCGTCTCCGCGGCATCGATCGGCGGGGGCAGCCCCGCCCGTCCCTCTCTCTCTGGAAACAGGGGTGATCTCCCCATGCGTCGTCAGTTGCCGAAGCGCCGTCCGGGCGCCATGGAAACTCGTCTGTCCGAATTGCTTCTGGCCATCTCGGGCGTGGTCCTGCTGGCGGCGGTCACCCTGCTGCTGTTGTCGTGGCTGACGGGCGACGCAAAGGGCTTTGTGGCCGGATACCTGCCGACACGGAGTTCGTAGGCTCCGCTCCCTTCAATCCGGCGACCCATGGCAAATCTGACCGCGACGCTGCACGACCTGTACGAAGGCGATACGGGCCGGGCGCACCGCTTCCGTTACGCTCTGCTCGTGTTCGACGTGGCGACGATCGCCTTCGTCATCGTCACCTCGTTCCTGCCGTTGATGCCCTGGATCATCGTCTGTGACGTGCTGCTGGGCCTCTGTGTGCTGCTCGACTTCGCCGCCCGTCTCCGCATCAGCCGCGCGCCCCTGCGCGAGTTCCTGCACCTGAGCACCTGGACCGACGTGATCGCGATCGCCTCGTTCCTCGCTCCTCTGGTTGTCGAGGGCGTCGGCTTCCTGCGGATCCTGCGCACCCTGCGCCTGCTCCGGACCTATCACCTGCTGGAGCGACTGAGGCAGGACAGCAAGCTGTTCCGCCGCAACGAGGACGTCATTCTGGCCGCCACCAACCTGGTGGTGTTCGTGTTCACGATGACCGGCATCGTCTTCGCGACGCAGCACAACACCAACCCGGCCATCCACACGCCGATCGACGCGCTCTACTTCACGGTCACCTCGCTGACGACGACGGGCTACGGCGACATCACCCTGCCGGGACCGACGGGTCGGCTGCTCTCGGTTTTTGTGATGATCTGCGGCGTGACGCTGTTCTTCCGTCTCGCCCAGGTGTTGTTCCGTCCCTACAAAGTGCGCTTCCCCTGCAACGCCTGCGGTCTGCAGCGCCACGAGACCGACGCCGTGCACTGCAAGGCCTGCGGCAACCTGCTGAAAATCCCCGACGAGGGGGCGAACTGAGCCCCGTCGGGGCTAGGCCGGGGGTGAGCGCTCGGAACGCCGGATGAAGGGGGAGGGCTGCAACGCGACGAGTCGCGTGCGGCTCCCCGTAGGGTCAGGCCGAGCGGATGCCGGTTCTACCGGAAATTCCGCGCCCGCACCGGCAGCGCGGACGCCCTCGGGTCGGGCCGGACGCCCTGGCCGGTCTCGTCGCCGCGGCCGGTGCGGAGCGCGATGGTCTCCTCGTCCTCGCCGATCCGCCGCAGCAGGCCGGAGCGGTCGTAGAGCTCCGCCGCCACGAGGTGGACGACCGCGCCGGAGCGCTGCACCCGTCCGCGGCACGCCATCAGCCGGGCGCCGAGCACGACCCGGCGCTGCCGGTCGAACAGTTCGGGGCGGACGATCAGGTTGGCGATGCCGGTCTCGTCCTCCAGGGTCATGAACATCGTGCCCTTGGCCGAGCCCGGCCGCTGGCGCATCAGCACGAGCCCGGCCACGACGATGCCCGCCCCGTCGCGCGCCCGATCCAGCGCCGCGCAGGGCTGCGCGCCCAGACCGGTGAGGGTTTCGCGCAGGAAGGCGAGGGGGTGCGCGCGCAGGCTGAGGCCCTTGGCGCAGTAATCGGCCACCACCTCGCCACCCGCGCTCATCGCGGGCAGCGACACGGCGGGTTCGGCTCCTTGCGCCGGGTCGGCTCCCTTGGTTTCAGATAAAGCGGTGAAGAGGGGCAGGGGATCGGGACGCAGGGCCTTGGCCGCCCAGGCCGCCTCGCGCCGGCTGAGGCCGAGCGAGCGGAACGCGTCGGCCCGCACGAGGCAGGTGAGGGAGGCCGCCGGAAGGCCCGCCCGGTCCGACAGCTCGGACAGGGCAGCGAAGGGCCGCCGGCCGCGCGCCGTCACGAGGCGCTGCCCGTCCCGCTCGGGCAGGCCGCCGGCGAGGCGCAGGCCCAGGCGCACCGCGAACAATTTTCGGCCATCACCGAGGGATTCCAGGGTGCAATCCCATTCCGAATAATTCACGTCGAGGGGACGGATCACGACGCCGTGGGCGCGGGCGTCGCGGACGATCTGCGCGGGGGCGTAGAAGCCCATCGGCTGCGCGTTGAGGAGCGCAGCGCAGAAGACGTCCGGGTGGTGGCACTTCATCCACGAGGAGGCGTAGGCCAGGAGTGCGAAGGAGGCGGCATGGCTCTCCGGGAAGCCGTAGGATCCAAAGCCTTCGAGCTGCTTGAAGGTGCGTTCGGCGAAATCGCGCGCGTAGCCGTTGGCGACCATGCCCTCGACCAGGCGGTCGTGGAAGCGGTGGACGCCGCCGGTGAACTTGAAGGTCGCCATGGAGCGGCGCAGCTCGTCGGCTTCCGTCGCCGAGAAGCCGGCGGCCACCATCGCCACCTGCATCGCCTGCTCCTGGAATAACGGCACGCCCAGCGTCTTCTCCAGCACCGCCTTCAGCTCAGGTGTGGGGTAGGTGACCTCTTCACGCTTCTCCCGACGGCGGATGTAGGGATGGACCATGTCGCCCTGGATCGGGCCGGGGCGCACGATCGCCACCTCGATCACGAGGTCGTAGAAGGTCTTGGGCTTCATCCGCGGCAGCATCGCCATCTGCGCGCGGCTCTCGATCTGGAACACGCCGAGGGTATCGGCGCGCCGGATCATCGCGTAGGTCGCGTCGTCCTCCGGCGGGATCGAGGCGAGGTCGTACGGGTCGTTCTTGACCTCGGCCAGAAGGTCGAAGGCGCGGCGCAGGCAGCCGAGCATGCCGAGCCCGAGCACGTCGACCTTCATGAATTTCAGGGCGTCGATGTCGTCCTTGTCCCATTCGATGACCTGACGGTCGGCCATCGCCGCGGGCTCGACCGGGACCAGCTCGTCGAGGCGGTCCAGCGTCAGCACGAAGCCGCCGGGATGCTGCGAGAGGTGGCGCGGCGTGCCGATCAGCTCGCGGGCGATCTCGAGCGTCAGGCGCAGGCGCCGGTCGTCGGGGTTGAGGTTGAGTTCGCGCAGCTCCCGCTCGCCGACGCCCTCGCTGCTCCAGGACCAGGTCATGCGGTTGAGGGCGCCGGTCACGTCCTCGGGCAGGCCCATCACCTTGCCGACCTCGCGGAGCGCCCCCCGCGAGCGGAAGCGGCTGACGATGGCGGTGAGCGCCGAGCGGTGGCGGCCGTAGGTCTGAAAGATCCACTGGATCACCTCCTCGCGGCGCTCGTGCTCGAAATCGACGTCGATGTCGGGCGGCTCGCGGCGCGCCTCGGAGACGAAGCGCTCGAACAGCAGGTTCTGCTGCATCGGGTCGATCGAGGTGATCCGCAGGCAGAAGCAGACCGCGGAATTGGCCGCCGAGCCGCGGCCCTGGCACAAAATCTTCTGCTCGTTCGCGAAACGGACGATCGATTCGACCGTGAGGAAGTAGGGCGCGTAAGCCAGGCGCCCGATCAGGTCGAGTTCGTGGCGCAGCTGGCGCGCCACCGCCTCCGGCACGCCGTGGGGATAGCGCGTCTCGGCCCCGGCCCAGGCCAGCGTCTCCAGGCGCTCCTGCGGCGAGAGCCCGTCCTCGCGGACCTCGGTCGGGTAGGTGTAGGCGAGGTGGTCCAGCGAGAAGGTGCAGGCGGCACTGATCTCGCCCGCCCGCGCCAGCGCCTCGGGGAAGCGGGCGAACAGGCGCGCGGTCTCCTCCGGGGGTTTGAGGAAGCGGTCGGCGTGACGCTCCTTGGCGAAGCCCGCCCGGTCGATGGTGAGCCCGAGCCGGATACAGGTCACCACATCCTGCAGGCGCCGCCGTCCCGCGACGTGGTAGAGGATGTCGCCGGTGGCGACGGTGGGCACCCGGGCGGCCCGCGCGGCGGCGGCCACCGTATCGAGCCGGTCCGCGTCGTCGGGCCGGAAGCGTCGGGTCAGCGCGCAGGAGGCGCGGGCGCCGAACGTCTTCTTGAGTTGGACGAGCGCTGCGGAGAGGCCGGGCTCCGGATGCTCGGCCAGCAGAATGGCGAGAAGCCCCTCCTGCCATTGTTCGAGATCGGCCCAAGTCAGGCGGCAGCGGCCCTTGCCACCCCGCGCCTTGCCCAGGCTGAGCAGGCGGCAGAGCCGGCCATAGGCGGCGCGGTCGGTCGGATAGACGAGCACCGGCAAAGAGTCGTCGAGGTCGAGCCGGCAGCCGACGACGAGGCGCACGCCCGTCACCTTCGACGCCTGATGTGCCCGCACCATCCCGGCGAGCGAACCGTGATCGGTGACGCCGAGAGACGGGATGCCGAGCAGAGCCGCAGCGGAAAAAAGCTCCTCCGGGCTCGATGCCCCGCGCAGGAAGGAGAAGTGCGTCGTGACCTGAAGCTCCGGGATGGTCATGTTGATGTGCATCACGTCCGACCGAAGTCGGACGTGATGCGTTCGGCGGACCACCGCCGCCCCGCGGTCGCGGGGGCGGCCAGCGATGGATCATCGCCGGCCGGTTTCATGCCTCGCCGAGCCCGTGCAGCCACCAGCGCCCCTGCGCCTCCATCGGCCCGTCGCGAAACAGCCAGAAGCGCTCGCCGTCTTCCGTCTCGACCCGGTAATAGTCACGGGTGAGGTCGGTCTCCGCCTCCGCCACCCACCACTCGCCGAGGATGCGCTCCGGCCCGTCGGCCCGCGCGATGCGGTGACGGATGTTGCGCCAGACGAAGAACAGGGGCGGCGCGTCGGGGATCTCGGCCACGGCCGAGACGGGTTCGGGCGGCGCGAGGAGGCGGACCGGGCGGGGCAGGTCGGCGGGCCAGACCGCGCCGAGAGGGGCGGCGAGCGCCGGCACGCGCCGCACCGCCCGCTCGGGGAGGTCGCTCTCCACCGGCGCCAACCGGTAGACGCGGGCGGCGCCGAGGCGCACCAGCAGGGTATCGACCAGAGCGGCGAGGTCCGGCACCTGCGGGCCGGCAGCGAGATGGCTCGCGAGATGGCTTTCCTGGGTCTCGGCCAGCGGCTCGACGCGGGAGGCGGTCAGAACCGCCTCCTCGATGCCGAAGCCGGGATCGACGAGGGCGAGGCGCTCGGCCAGCAGCCGGGCGAGATGGGCGGCATCGCGGCTCGGCCTCGCCGTGCCGATCCGGATCGCCTGGTCGAGGCGGTCCACGCGGGTGAAGACGAGATCGAGCCGTCGCGTCCCGAGGCCGCGCCGCTCCAACTCCGAAACGAGCCGGGCGCAAAGATCGGCGGTGACCCGCTCCAGACTCTCGCGGGCACCGACCGGTTCGGCGAAGCGCAGGGCCGCGCGCGGGGTCTCGGGCGCGGCGAGCGCCGTCAGCGGCTCCGGCTCGCGGCCGAGCGCCCGGTCGAGGCGGAACAGCAATTCGGGGCCGAAGCGCAGCCGCAGGGCGGCCCGCGGCTTGTCGACGAGCTGGCCGACGCGCGTCAGGCCGACATCCCGAAGACCGCGCAAAGCCTCGAGGCCGAGCCGCAGGGCCGCCATCGGCAGGGGTGCCAGGGCCTGCGCCGCGCCCCCCGGCGGCACGATCCCGCCCGCGCCGAAGCGGGCCAGAGCCCAAGCGCAGCCCGGCGTGTCGGCGAGCGCGAGCCGCGCCGCGATGCCCGTTCGCTCCAGGCGGGCGGAGAGATCGGTGAGCAAGGATGCCTCGCCGCCGAAGAGATGGGCGGCGCCGGCGACGTCGATCAGGAGCCCGTCGGGCGGATCGATCGCCACGATCGGGGCGTAGCGCTGGCACCACAGGCCGAGCCGTTCCAGCGCCGCCGCGTCCGCCTCGGGGGCGGCCGGGACCAGGTGGAGGCCCGGCACCAGCGCCCCGGCATGGGCCGCGCTCATGCCGGGCGACAGGCCGAGGCGGCGCGCGGCCGCGTCCACGCCGGCCAGCACGCGCCGGGCGCCGTCCTGCGCCACGGTGGCGAGCGGCTCATCGGGCGGCGCGGCGCTGGACCTGCTCCGGCGCAGCCGGTCGGTCGGCCAGGCCGGCAGGTACAGCGAGACGACCCTGGGCATCGCAGGCCTCCACGATCCAAGCGCCCGGGGACCCGCCGCGGCTGCGCTGCAATTCGAGCCGCCAGCGCGGGCGGCCCATATGACGGTCCGTGCGACGGTTCATGCTGTCCGAGGGAGCGGGCGCCACCCGCCAGCGGGTTCGGGCGGCGGAGGGCTCCGGATCGGCGGCCTCGCCGGCGCAAAGGCGGTGCACGACGAGCGCGGTGACGCCGGACCCCTCGGCCGCGAGCTGCAGCCGGCGGGAGGGGGTGAGCGTCATGCGGGTAAGCTCGCCGACGACGCCGGCCAGTCCCCGATGGCGCAGGCCCTCCTCCATGGCCGGCAGCACCTCGGCATCGCGCCACGTCTCGCAGTAGACGACCCGGTCGGGGTGGAGGCCGACGCGGGCCAGCGCCGGAGCGAACAGGTCGCGGCTGTGCAGGCACCACAGCACCGGACCGTCGAGCCGAGCCAGGATGCCGCCGGCGAACAGCACGGCGGTGGCAGCGTAGCGCCCGCGCGGGCCGCCCTCGTGGATCTGGTGGAGTGCCCCGCGCGCCAGCCCGCCGCCGGGCAGGGCCGCGTCGAGCTCCGCGACGCCGAAGGGCAGGGTGGGGACGGCCTCGGTCCCGGCGCCGGACCCGGCACCAAGCCCGGCGGGTTCCGTCAGCCGACGAAGCTCGGCCAGCGTCGGC
This sequence comes from Methylorubrum rhodesianum, assembly GCF_014199985.1. GTDB lineage: Bacteria > Pseudomonadota > Alphaproteobacteria > Rhizobiales > Beijerinckiaceae > Methylobacterium > Methylobacterium rhodesianum. The sequence continues at coordinate 213,778 of NZ_JACHOS010000005.1, forward strand.
GCGTCGGGGGAGCGGGGAGGGGGCATGGGTCCGGGTACGGGGGTTGGCGTTCGCGGCTGCTTTTAGAACAAAGAGTGAACACACCTGAGCCGTAACCCGTCAACCGCCCATTCGTTGCCATCCCTGTTGAAAATGCGGATTTTATTCCGGACTTTGACTTGACCACCGAGTCGTCGGGAATTTCGCGAATGAAGCCCTGCACGCAGCGCGGGTGCGACGGCTTACCCCACCTCGAATTCGCATGTGTCACCGGGGCGGATGCAACAAAACCGCCTGCTGTTGCCGCCGAACGACAGACGTTCGCCCCCACCGTTCTATCGTATTGTCTGCCGGGGACTTTGCCGGAGGATGCCGCGTGGAATGCGCAATTTGCGTCTTTCCGCAGGCTCTCAAGATTAGCCAGGGTCATGAGTGACCGGTCATGAGTGACGCACGACCCACAGACCGCCGGCCCGTCATCCTCGTCGTCGAGGACGAGCCCGACGAGCGCTACCTCGCGGCCGAGCTCCTGGAGGAGAAGGGCTTCGAGGTGATCGAGGCCGAGACGGCCGAGCGCGCCCTCGACATCCTGCGCCAGCGCGGCGACGGGATCGACGTGGTGTTCTCCGACGTGCGCACCCCGGGCACGATCGGCGGCTTCGAGCTGGCACGGATCATCGGCGTGACCTGGCCGCGCATCCGCATGCTGCTGACCTCGGGCGATGCGGGCGACCAGCCGAGCGACCTGCGCGTCACCGCGACCTTCATGCCCAAGCCCTGGCGTGCGCCGGAGATCCTGACGTGGCTGGAGGAGGCCGCGGGCCTCAGGCATCCGCCGGAGGGCTGAGCGCCGCCGCTTCGTTCCTCTTCCCTCTGCCGGAGAGGGGAGCCGCGGAAGGGGGATCGGGTTAAGGCGAGGGCCACCGCCGGAACGTGCGAAACCCGCCCGAGTCCCGCCCTGCCTCCGCAGGGCACCCTCCCCGCGAAGGGGGAGGGTTCATTTCGCTTACGCCGCTGCGACGGTCGCCTTCACGATCCGGTCCGGATCGCGCACGGGCTCGCCGCGCTTGATCGTGTCGACCACTTCCATGCCCTCGATCACCTTGCCCCAGACCGTGTACTGGCGGTCGAGGAAGCGGGCATCGGCGAAGCAGATGAAGAACTGCGAGTTCGCCGAGTGCGGGAAGTTGGTGCGCGCCATCGAGCAGGTGCCGCGCACGTGCGGCTCGGCGTTGAACTCGGCGTTGAGGTCGGGCAGCTCGGAGCCGCCCGAGCCGGTGCCGGTCGGATCGCCGGTCTGGGCCATGAAGCCGTCGATGACGCGGTGGAACGGCACGCCGTCGTAGAAGCCCTGCGACGCCAGGGTCTTGATCCGCTCGACGTGGTTCGGGGCGAGATCGGGGCGAAGCGCGATGACGACGCGGCCCTTGGTGGTCTCCAGGACGATGGTCTCGTTCGTCTCTGCCATGGCTTAAATTCCCTGTCCTCTGGGTCCGTCGTAGATGAAGCGCAGCGCCAGGGGGCGCCCCGCGATGGCGCCGCCGAGAGCCGGGGTGATCCGGACCGGCGTGCAGCGGGCGATCGCGTCGAGCGTCGCCCGTATCAGGATGTCCCGGGTCCGGGCGTCGCCCGGCGCCTTGGCGAAGGTGATCTGCGGCGTGCCGATCACCGAGCCGTCCCGGCGCAGCGAGAGCCGCGCCGTGATCTCCGCCCGCTCGAACCGGCTCAGACCCTCGGGCACCCGCCAGCAGGCGGCAAGCGCCGGATAGAGCGCCCGCAGGGTATCGGCCGGGGCCGGCTCCGGTCCCGCCGCAGGCAACGGCACCCGCTGCGTGCCCCGCAAGGTCTGGGGCAGGGTGCGCCAGGGTTCAATGCCCTCGAACGCATTCGCCCTGCCCGGTATGAGCGGGGCCGCGAGCGAGATGACGGACACGGCAAGCCCGGCCGCGAAGAGGCCGGCGCGACGGCCGGCCCGGCGACACGCGGTGCGTCCGGCCGCTATTGGCCGCCTCCGAGGGTCATCTTCACGATCTTGTCGGGATCCTGCACCGTGCCGTTATTGGCCTTGGAGCCCTTCTTGATCTTGTCGACCACGTCCATCCCGGAGGTGACGACGCCGACGACGGTGTAGTTGTTGTTCAGGAACTCGGCGTCGCCGATGCAGATGAAGAACTGGGAGTTGGCCGAGTTCGGATCGCCCGAGCGGGCCATGCCGACGGTGCCGCGCTTGAACGGGGCGGAGGAGAACTCGGCGGGGATGTTGGGCAGGCTGGAGCCGCCGGTGCCGTTGCCCTTGGGATCGCCGGTCTGGACCATGAAGCCGTCGATGACCCGGTGGAACTTCAAGCCGTTGTAGAAGCCTTGGCCGATCAGCGTCTTGAGCTGCTTGACGTGCTTCGGCGCGATCTCCGGGCGCAGCTCGATCGTCACCCGCCCATCCTTGGTCTCGAGGGTGACGGTGTTCTCGCCGGCCCGCGCCGGGGCGGCGAGGAGCATGGCGGAGAGGGCGAGGCCGAGGACGGCGTGGCGGCGGTTCATGCGGGCGGAAGCTCCGTGGTGGGGGTCAGGATTTGGCGAAGCGGGCGGCGAGCCGCGCGGCGACGAGGGGCGGCACGAAGGGCGAGACGTCGCCGCCCATGGCCGCGATCTGGCGCACCAGGGTGGCGGTGATCGGCCGCACCCCGGTGGAGGCGGGCAGGAACACGGTCTGAACCTCGGGCGCCATGGCGCCGTTCATGCCGGCGAGCTGCATCTCGTAATCGAGATCGGTGCCGTCGCGCAGGCCGCGGATGAACAGGCGGGCGCCGCAGCGCCGGGCGGCCGAGACGGCGAGATCGTCGAAGGTGACGACCTCCAGGCTCGCTCCCTCGGCGGCGGCCAGCGGCCCGCAGGTCTCGCGCAGCAGGGCGGCGCGCTCTTCGGCCGAGAACAGCGGCGCCTTGCCCGGATGCACGCCGATGGCCAGCACCAGCCGCGGCACGAGGCGGCAGGCCTGCCGCACCACGTCGAGGTGGCCGTTGGTGACCGGATCGAAGGAGCCGGCATAGAGGGCGGTGCGGGTCGTCACGGGAACGGGCCTAGAGCATTTTCCCCGCAAACGGAACCCGATGGCTTTCCGCCTCGTCACACCCCTCCGTCATTCCGGGGCGCCGCAGGCGAACCCGGAATCCATCCGTGTGCTCCGGCTCCGCATCACGGATGGATCCTGGTTCCGCTGCGCGGCCCCGGGATGACGAGAGCAGGCCTCAGGCCTCGTCCTCGCCGTTCTCCTCCTCGCCCTCGATATGCTCCACCGAGACGACGCGCTCGGCCTTGTCGGTGTTGAACACCGTCACGCCCTGCGAGGCGCGGCCGACGATGCGGATGTCGTCCACCGGCACGCGGATGAGCTGGCCGGCATTGGTGACCAGCATGATCTGGTCCGAGGCCTCGACGGGGAAGGAGGCGACGAGATTGCCGTTGCGGGCATTGACCCGCATCGCGGTGATGCCTTTGCCGCCGCGGCCCGAGGTGCGGTACTCGTAGGAGGACGAGCGCTTGCCGAAGCCCCGCTCGGACAGCGTCAGCACGAATTGTTCGTGCGCGCTCATCTCGGTGTAGCGCTCCTGCGAGATCGCCGCCTCGGCGGTCACCTCCTCGGCCTCCGGTGCATCGCCCTCGGCCTCGGCCTCGCCGATCACGGCGCGGCGCATCTTCAGATAGCCGGCGCGCTCCTCGGGCGAGGCGTCGAAGGCGTTGAGGATCGCCATCGAGATGACGGTGTCGTCCTTGCCCAAGTTGATCCCGCGCACGCCGGTCGAGTCGCGGCCCTTGAACACGCGCACGTCCTCGACGGGGAAGCGGATGCACTGACCAAGCGCCGTGGTGAGCAGCACGTTCTGGTCGGGCCGGCAGATCTCGACATGGACGATGTGGTCGCCCGGATCGAGCTTCATCGCGATCTTGCCGTTGCGGTTGACCTGGACGAAGTCCGACAGCTTGTTGCGACGGACATTGCCGGAGGCGGTGGCGAACATCACGTCGAGCGTCTCCCAGGACGCCTCGTCCTCGGGCAGCGGCATGATCGTGGTGATGCGCTCGCCCTCGTTCTGCAGGTGCAGGATGTTGACCAGCGCCTTGCCCCGGGCGTTCGGGGCGGCCACCGGCAGGCGCCAGACCTTCTCCTTGTAGGCTTGGCCCTGGTCGGAGAAGAACAGCACCGGCGTGTGCGTGTTGGCCACGAACAGCCGCGTGACGAAATCCTCGTCGCGGGTGGCCATGCCGGTCCGGCCCTTGCCGCCGCGCTTCTGCGACCGGTAGGTCGAGAGCGGCACCCGCTTGACGTAGCCGGCATGGGACACGGTCACGACCATGTCCTCGCGGGCGATCAGATCCTCGTCCTCGACGCTGAAGTCGGAATCGATGATCTCGGTCTTGCGCGGGGTGGCGAACAGCTCGCGCACCTCGGCCAGCTCGTCCTTGACGATCGCCTGGATGCGGGCGCGGGAGCGCAGGATGTCGAGATAATCGGCGATCTCGTCGGCGAGCTTCTTCAGCTCGTCGCCGATCTCGTCGCGGCCGAGCGCGGTCAGGCGCTGGAGGCGAAGGTCGAGGATGGCGCGGGCCTGGGTCTCCGACAGGCGGTAGGTGCCGTCGTCGGCGACGCGGTGGCGCGGATCGTCCACGAGCGCGATCAGCGGAGCGATGTCGTGGGCCGGCCAGTCGCGGGCCATCAACGCCTCGCGGGCGGTGTTCGGGTCCGGCGAGGTGCGGATCAGGCGGATCACCTCGTCGATGTTGGCCACCGCGATGGCCAGACCGCACAACACGTGGGCGCGCTCGCGCGCCTTGTTGAGCAGGAACTTGGTGCGCCGGGAGACGACCTCCTCGCGGAAGTCGTTGAAGGCCTGGAGCAGGTCCTTCAGGTTCATCAGCTCCGGCCGGCCGCCGTTGAGCGCCACCATGTTGGCGCCGAACGAGGTCTGGAGCGGAGTGTAACGGTAGAGCTGGTTCAGGACGACGTCGGCCATGGCGTCGCGCTTGATCTCGACGACGATGCGCATGCCGTCGCGGTCGGATTCGTCGCGCAGGTCCGAGATGCCCTCGATGCGCTTGTCCTTCACCAGCTCGGCGATCTTCTCGATCAGCGTCGCCTTGTTCACCTGATACGGGATCTCGGTGAAGATCAGCGCCTCGCGCTCCTTGCGCAGCTCCTCCACGTGCGAGCGGGCGCGCATGATGATCGAGCCGCGGCCGGTGGTGTAGGCCTGCCGGGTGCCGGCCCGGCCGAGGATCATGCCGCCGGTGGGGAAGTCGGGGCCGGGGACGATCTCGTTGAGCGCCTCGATGGTCAGGCCCGGATCGTCGATCAGCGCGACGCAGGCATCGACCAATTCGCCGAGATTGTGCGGCGGGATGTTGGTGGCCATGCCGACCGCGATGCCGCCCGCGCCGTTGACCAGCAGATTCGGGAAGCGGGCGGGGAGAACCGTCGGCTCCTCGTGGGCCTCGTCGTAGTTGGGCCTGAAATCGACGGTGTTCTTGTCGATGTCGGTCAGCAGCGCGACGGCGGGCTTGGCGAGCCTCGATTCGGTGTAGCGCATGGCCGCGGCGGGATCGCCGTCGACCGAGCCGAAATTGCCCTGCCCGTCGATGAGCATCAGGCGCATGGAGAAGTCCTGCGCCATGCGGACCAAGGCGTCGTAGATCGATTGGTCGCCGTGGGGATGGTACTTACCGATCACGTCGCCGACGATGCGGGCCGACTTGACGTATTTGCGCTCCGGCAGGTGCCCCGACTCGAAGGCCGAGTAGAGGATGCGCCGGTGCACCGGCTTGAGGCCGTCGCGGGCATCGGGCAGCGCCCGGCTCACGATGACGCTCATGGCGTAATCGAGATAGGAGCGGCGCATCTCGTCGGTGATGGAGACGGGTTTGATGTCGGTCGCGGGCGGCGGCGTGCCGGAGTCGTCCTTGTCGTCTGCCAACGTCGTTCTCTCGATCTTCTGTTCGTTCAGGCCGGGCTCAGAGGCATCGAAGCCCCGATCCGGTCGCCGATCCCGCTTCCACCCTCATCACGGGAGGCCTCTCGCGATGAGGGTGGAAGCGGGACGCACCATGGCCGACCAAAGGCCGTCGTTTCAGTTACTTAAATATGAATTCCAGGGCTCCGGCACAACATCGGCGCCCCCGCCAGCGGCGCTTTGCCAGCCTCTCAGGAAAGCCGCGCCAGCACCGCCTCGGCGGCGGCCAGATCCTCCGGTGCATTGAGGTTGAGAAAGGGATCGACCGGCTCCACCGGCCAGGCCGCGACCGCCGCCCCGTGCCGCTCGATGAACCCGCCGACCCGCCGCTCGCCGCGCGCGATCCAGTCACGCAGGTCGTCGCGCAAAGCCACCGGCCAGAGGGCGCTGGTGAAGTGGCGCCGCTCTCCGGACGCCGCGAGCGCGATCGGCTTCCCCTCCGCCGCAGCGGCGGCGGCGAGGCGCGCCACGAAGTCGTGGGGCAGAAACGGCGCATCGCCCGGCACGCTGGCGAGATGCGTGACGCCGGGCAGGACGGCGGCGGCCTCCATCCCGGCGAGGATGCCGGCCAGCGGCCCCGGATGCCCCGGAACGGAATCCGGCAGGACCTCGCCCGGAAAGACGTCGCGGAAGCGGGACGGGTCGCCGTTGGCGCTGAGCGCGAGACCGCCCGGGCATTGCGGCTGGAGGCGCTCGGCGACGCGCTCCAGCAGGGTGCGTCCCGCGAGCCGGAGCAGAGGCTTGTCGCCCCCGCCCATCCGCCGAGACAGGCCGCCGGCCAGAATGAGGCCTAAAGTGCCCGCCCCGAGGACTGGCGGACTCACTCGATGACGATCTTCGGCGCCGCCCGGCCGGCGGGCGCGCCGGTGAGATTGCCCCAGAGCTTCCGGGCGATCTCGCTGTAGACCTTGGCCTGCGGTCCGTCGGGATCGGTCGCGACCACGGGGCGGCCGGCATCCGAGGTCTCGCGGATCGCCATGGTCAGCGGGATCTCGCCGAGGAAGGGCACCTCCAGGCGCTCGGCCTCGTGGCGGGCGCCGCCATGGCCGAAGATCGCAGAGGCATGGCCGCAATTCGGGCAGATGAAGGTCGCCATGTTCTCGATCACGCCGAGGATCGGCACGGAGACCTTGCGGAACATGGTCACGCCGCGGCGGGCGTCGATCAGCGCCAGATCCTGTGGCGTCGAGACGATCACGGCGCCCGAGAGCGGCGTCGCCTGGGCCATGGTCAGCTGCGCGTCGCCCGTGCCGGGGGGCATGTCGACCACGAGCACGTCGAGCGCGCCCCAGGCCACGTCGCGCAGCATCTGGGTGATGGCCGACTGCACCATCGGCCCGCGCCAGATCATCGCCGATTCCGGCTCGATCAGCAGGCCGATCGACATCGCCTTCAGCCCGTAGGCCTGCAGCGGCTCCAGGGTCTTGCCCTCGATCACCCGCGGCTTGCCGGAGAGCCCCAGGAGCTTCGGCACCGAGGGGCCGTAGATGTCGGCATCGAGAAGGCCGACCCGCAGGCCCTGAGCGCTCAGCGCGAGGGCGAGGTTGCAGGCCGTGGTGGACTTGCCGACGCCGCCCTTGCCCGAGGCCACCGCCACGATGTGGCGCACGCCGGGCAGAGCGTTCCCCTGGGCGTTCCCTTGAGCGTTCCCTTGGGCATTCCCCGGCGCGCTGCCCGGACGGGGCGGAGCGACCGGGCCGCCGGATTGGCGCGGCGCGCCCGGAGCCGGGCCGGAGGCTCCGCGCTCCGCGGTGAGGCTCGCCAGCACGCTCGACACGCCGGGCAGGGCCAGCACGCGGCCCTCCGCCTCGCGGCGGACCGGCTCGAAGCGCTCGGCCTCGCTCGGATCGATCAGGATCGAGAACATCACCCGGTTGCCCGGATCGATCACCACCTGAGAGAGGCGACCGGAGGCGGGCAGAGTCGTGCCGCCGCGATCGACCGTCACGGTCGAGAGCGCCTTGAGCACATCGTCGCGCGTGATCGCCAAAACTCGAACTCCATCGGGCCATAGGGGCGGCCCATGCCGCTCCCGTTCATCTAACCAGCCACGCGGGAAACACCAGCCCGTGACCGCTCCTCAACGCCGCCGTCCCGGCGGGATGGCGATCAGGTTGCATTCCTCCATGGGCCCGCGCACCACCGAGCCGTCGCCCCGCCGGTAGACGCCGCGGCGCACGTGCCGGCAGCCGACGGGGCCGCGCAGCCGCTTCACCCGCTCGATATGGACGCTGCGGTAGCGTCGATTCGAGAAATCGTGGCCGCCGATGCGCACGCCGGGGCCGAACCGCACCGCCGCGGAGGCCGGCACCGCAAGGGCCATCAACAGCGCTGCCAGCCATGCAAGCCTCATCCACCCCCTCCCGACGGGACGCCTGAACCAAGACCGGCCTCGCTCGTTGTCGAGGCAATCGCCGGGCGGCCGTTTCCGCCCGGCTCACACCATTGACGACATTCGGAGAACGGATCGCCATGCACCAGGGCAACCATCGCGACCACGAGGGCGCGAAGAAGCTCTTCGAGCTGACCAAGGACGTCAAGGTCGCGATGCTGACCACCGCCGACCAGAACGGCACACTGAACAGCCGTCCGATGTGGAACAACGAGATCGACGAGAACGGCGACATCTGGTTCTTCACCAAGCTGCACAGCCCGAAGACCGCCGAGATCAGCCGCGACAACCAAGTGAACCTGGCCTATTCGGACCCGTCGAGCCAGACCTACGTCTCGATCGCCGGCAAGGCCGAGGTGATCCGCGACCAGAAGCTCATCGACGAGAAGTGGCAGGAGAGCCTCAAGACGTGGTTCCCCAACGGGAAGAACGATCCCGAGGTCGGCCTGATCCGCATCCATCCCGAGCAGGGCGAGTACTGGGACAGCCCGTCCTCCACGATGGTCCACCTCTACGGCTACGTGAAGGCCTCGCTCACGGGCGAGAGCCCCAAGACGGAGACCAAGAAGGTCAATCTCGCCTGATCCTGGTGTCGCTGGGCCCCGCGCCCACCGCGTGACGTTCGGCGCTCCCGTTCCCGGCGGGAGCGCCTTTTTTGTCATGGGAGCCCCGACCCGTCGGCGTTGATCGCCGGGGCGATCCGTCCCAAGCTCGGGCGACACTTCCCGAACACGGACGGCCCATGATCGACCTCGCGAAGCGGGTCTACGACCACAATTTCCGCATCGACCCGATCGTGCGCTCCCTGCTCGATACGGATTTCTACAAGTTGCTGATGGCGCAGATGATCTTCCGCCGTCACTGCGACCTGCGGGTCAGCTTCGGGATCCAGAACCGCACGACGAGCGTGCGGGTGGCCGACGAGATCGACCTCGGAGAGCTGCGGGCGCAGCTCGACCACGCCCGCACGGTGCGCCTGAGCCGGGGCGAATCCACTTGGCTTCGCGGCAACACCTTCTACGGCCGCCGCCAGATCCTCTCCTCCGAGTTCATGGCGTGGTTCGAGACATTCCGGCTGCCGGACTACGAGCTGGAGGTCCGCGACGGACAGGTGGCGCTCAGCTTCCACGGCCCCTGGGTCGAGACCACGATGTGGGAGGTGCCGGCGCTGGCGATCCTCAACGAGCTGCGCTCGCGCGCGGTGCTGCGCGGCATGGGCAAGTTCGAGCTTCAGGTGCTCTATGCCCGCGCCATGACCCGGGTCTGGGAGAAGATCGAGCGGCTGAAGCGCCTGCCCGATCTCTCCATCGCCGATTTCGGCACGCGGCGGCGCCACGGCTTCCTGTGGCAGGACTGGTGCGTGCAGGCGATGAGCGAGGGCTTGGGCGAGCGGGCCTTCCTCGGCACCTCGAACTGCCTGATCGCCATGCGCCGCGAGGTCGAAGCGGTGGGCACCAACGCACACGAACTGCCGATGGTCTACGCCGCGCTCGCCGGCGACGACGATGAGGCGCTGGCCCAGGCGCCCTACGCCGTGCTCGCCGATTGGCAGCAGGACTATGCCGGCAACCTCCTAGTGGCCCTGCCCGACACCTACGGCACCACCGGCTTCCTCGCGAACGCCCCCGACTGGCTCACCGCCTGGACCGGCATCCGCATCGACTCGAAGGAGCCGATCGCGGGCGGCGAGGAGGCCCTGGCCTTCTGGCGATCGCGCGGCTGCGACCCGCGCGAAAAGCTCGCGATCTTCTCCGACGGGCTCGACATCGACGACATCGAGGCCATTCACGCCCATTTCCATGGCCGCATGCGCATCGGCTACGGCTGGGGCACGCGGCTGACCAACGATTTCCGCGGACTCGTGCCGGACGGGCGCCTCGACCCGATCTCGGTGGTCTGCAAGGTGACGGAGGCCGAGGGGCGTCCGACGGTCAAGATCTCCGACAACCCGAGCAAGGCGCAGGGGCCGGCGGCGGAGGTGGAGCGCTACAAGCGGGTGTTTGGCGTGGGCGCGCAGGCGGCGATGGCCGTGGTGGTGTGAGGCTGTTTCAGGATGGTTCTATCGAGGCCTGGAATGCTCCCTCTCCCCCGCACGCGGGAAGAGGGAGCCTCCGCGCGACCGGATGCGATCACCCGGCGCGGCCCTCACGTCCCCTCCACAGCCGCCTTTGCCGCCCGCTTCGCCGCCGCCTTGCGCTTCCACGGCGCGTCGGCCTCCCAGTCGCCGGCCATGATGCAGCCGTAGGGCTCCACCCGGTCGACGACCTCGGCCAGATCGTACTTGGCGATCTGGGCGCGCACGCTGCCCGCGTCCTTGTAGGCGCCCGGCAGCTCCGACAGGTCGGGCGTGCCGCAGAAGAAGCGCACGTCGATGCCCTCGGGCAGAGCGGGCGCGTTCTCCCGCAGGAACGCCTTGCGGCTCATGTTGCGGCCCGCCCCGTGCGGGGCGAAGCCCAGCGACGCCGCGTGGTCGCGGTGGCGGGCGATCAGGATCGGCTCGGCCATGTTGAGCGGGATCAGCGTGCGCCCGTCATCGTCGGCCGAGAACCCCTGCCATGACGGGGTCGCCCCCTTGCCGTGGTAGTAGAGCCCGTCGTCGCGGCGGAAGACGAAGTTGTGCTCGTTCCAGAACCGGTCCGCGACGGCGTTGCCCGTCTTGCGCGCCACGAAGTCGTGGAGTGCGTAGTGGCTCGCCTTGGTCCAGTCCCGCACGATCTGCAGCGCCTCCCAATAGGCCCGGCCGTCGTCGGACTCCGCTCGGATCCAGGCGTTGTGGGCCGGAACCCGCGGGGCAACGATCGCCGTGTGGCGGCGCGCGGCGGCCATGCCCTTCTTGTAGAGCTGGGCGCCGAGCCCGCGCGAGCCGTGATGGGTGACGAGCGCCACCTGCCCGGTCGAGGCGAGGTGCCCGACAGAGGCGAAGTGGTTGCCGTCGCCCTGGCTCGCGAAGTGGCCGACCGCGAGCCCCGCGAACGCGGCGAGGAAGCGGTTGCCCGCCACGCCCGCCATCACCGCGTCCGGCGGCGCAATCACGCCCTTCCGCCCGCCCGGTCCGAAATGCGTCACCGCCTGCACGGCATCGAGCACCCGCTTCGGGTCGTCGCCCCGGCGAAACACGGTGATCGCCACCGAGCAGCAGATATCGGCCGAGTGGAAGCCCGGATGAATCGCGTCCGCGCAGGCGACCGCGCCGCCCACGGGGATCGTGCCCTCGGCAAAACCCGAGGGGCAGGCATCCGGCATCACCGCGCCCTTCACGATGGTCGGCACCCGCATGAGCGCATCCATGTGCGCGATCACGGCGGCCGCGTTCGCCCGCTCGGCCTCCGTCTCGGCGTCGAGGAAGACGCCGAACGTGCGCCCGTTGGTCCGCATCGCGATCGCGTGGGAGGCGGGGTCGAGGGTGGCGAGATGCGCCTGGATCGCCGCATCGTCGGCGCCCTCGAGGCACATCGCGTTGGCGATGGCCACCGCCCGCGGGCCGTCCTCACCGAGGCAGCGCATCACCGCGACCGCGTTCTCCCGGGTCAGCGCCCGCTCGCCCGCGTAGTAGGAGCCGCTCTCCGAACCCAGCACCAGGAAGCGGTCGAGCCGCGCCCAGTCGCTGATTGCGAAGGCGTGGCCGCCGGCCGAATTCGGCACGGTGCGGGGCAGGGGCTCCGACTGCGTGGTGCGCCGGAGCGAGAACAGCTTTCCATGGTTCAACATCGCTCGCTCCTTTCTCCGCGGAGCGTTCTTGGCTTTTCGCCCCGAGGCTCGTGGCGGCCGCGCGGTCATGAATCGTGCGAGGGATTCCGACGCCTCGCGGCGCCCGGGATTCGAACCCAAGGACCTTATCACCCTCGCAATCCGGCCCGCGCGGCCGAATTCGTTTGTGCCGTCATCGGCCGTGCGGGCGTGGAAGGGAGACAGGAGGTCCGCTCGCGCGGCGTGCGTCGCCCGTCCGCCACCCGGGCATCGGACCTCGCGGCCCGTGGAATTCGAACCCGTCCTCTCGGCCGACGATCACCTGTCTCCATCGGCCCGCACGGCCGAATGTCTTGTCAGTCTGAGCCCGCGGCCGGACGGGTGTCCGGCTTGCGAGGGGCGCGGTCGTGGGGTTGAGGAAAGGGGCGCTCTATCCGGACTGAGCTACGGGCCTTGCGGCCCGGCGGGGCTCGAACCCGCGACCACCTCATGAAAAATGATAACCTTTCCTCTTCGGCCCGCGCGTCTTTGATAATTTTCCTACAACTTGGCCGCGCAGGGCCCTGCGGTCGTGGGCAGTCGGGGACGGGTTCGCTGAGCTACGGGCGTGATGCCCGGCGGAACGCGAATCCGCGACCTCCACGGCATGGCCGCGGCGCTCTACCGATAACCGGCCCCGTCCGGCCCGCAGGGGCCGCCGGGATGGGGAATGGGGATTGGATGGCCGCGCCGGAGCGGCGGCCACGCGGGCATGGGGGTGCGGACGGGGATGTCCTTGCGGACAACCGAGCCCTTCGCCCAGGGGCGTCAGGCGTTCGACTCCCTGAGATAACCGTCCGCTATCGGCCCGCGCGGCCGACCGGATCTGCTGCGACCGGATTCGATCGCATCGACCATAGCCTCTCGGACCCTGGACGGGCGCAAGCGGCGACGCTGTGGTCGTCGTATGTCATGCCTTGCTCCGTCGAGGCGGGGCCAATGGGGACGCGGACGTGAAAACGGGCGATCGGGGCTTCACGGGACAAGGTGATAACCGATGCCCACCGGCCCGCGCCGGTGATGCTTTTCAAGGTCTCGAGCCGGGCATGGGTGCGAACGAGCGGAAGCTTTCCCGTGCGGGTAAGGAGATAACGCTCGGTCTCCGGCCCGGCTGAGCCGATGGACCCGTGCTTACGGTTGTGCCGCGGATGCGTCAACCGGAAACTTGAAAATTCTTTCAGCTTCACTCATCTGCGGTCCATGCTCTCAGCCACCATCACCCCCGCCCAGATCCGCGCCGGCCGCGGCCTCCTCAAGTGGACGCAAGGGGTTCTGGCCCATCGCGCGGCGGTCTCGGTGGTGACGCTGAACATGATCGAGAGCGATCAGGTCGCCCCGCGCGCCAAGACCCTGGACGCGATCCGCTCGGTGCTCGAAGGCGAGGGCATCCGCTTCATCGGCGACGCGGACGAGGGTTTCGGTGTGGTGATGCGGCCGCGGACCGATGCGGCGGCGCGTCCGGACCGACCCGCGTCGCGGCAGAGGAAGCGAGGGCCGCAGCAGGAGAAGCAGCAAGAGAAGACGTCGCGTTCCATGCGGGCCGACACGTGAGCGCCCGCATCGATCTCAACGCCGATCTCGGCGAGGGATTCGGCCCCTGGCAGCTCGGCGACGATGCCGCGCTCCTCGACATCGTCACCTCGGCCAACGTCGCCTGCGGCTTCCACGCGGGTGACCCCGACATCATGGTCGAGACGGCGGCGGCGGCGCGGGTGCGCGGCGTGGCCATCGGCGCCCATCCGGGGTTCTTCGACCTGCGCGGCTTCGGCCGGAACCGGATTCAGGAGAGTCCGCGGCGAATCGAGCGCGACATCGCCTATCAGATCGGCGCGCTCCAGGCCTGCGCCGCGCTGGCGGGCGCCCGCGTCACCCACGTCAAGGCGCACGGCGCCCTCGCCAACCTCTCGAACGAGGACGAGGCGGTCGCCGACGCCCTCGCCCGGGCCGTGGCCGGGGTCGATCCGAGCCTCGTCCTGGTCGTGATGCCGGGGCTCGCCGCCGAGCGGGCCGGCGCGCGCGCCGGGCTGACCCTCGTGCGGGAGATCTACGCCGACCGCGCCTATGCCGAGGACGGCGGGCTCGCCCCCCGCGGCTCGCCGGGCGCCGTGATCCACGCGGCGGAGGAAGCCGCCGCGCGCGTCGCCCGCATGGTCGGGGAGGGTGCGGTCTTCACAATCGGAGGGCGACGCATTCCGGTTACGGTCGACACCGTCTGCGTCCACGGCGACAACCCGGAGGCTATAGCCATGGCACGAGCCGTGCGCATGGCGTTGGAGTTCGCGGGTTTTAGCCTCCGGCCCTTCGCCGATTCTTCCGCCGGCTCCTTCGCGAAGACCTGCCCGGGCTCCTGACCGACCGCCCTGTTACGGCAAAGTTTCAGGGATCGATTTCGGCCTCCTCACGGTTTCTTGAGTTCAAGTGCCTCCGGGCACCGACGGCTGTGCCGCCCCCGGCCCTCGAGCAGGATGAGGGCCCGCCTTGCGGCGCGATCCGGCGGGTCGGCACGAAGCGTGGCGTGAGAAGGAAGTTCGGCCTGACATGAAGCGCGTATCCCCCGGTGAGGGCTTCATCGTGCCGCCACGCCCGACGCGGGTCGCCGCGGCCGAGACGCCCAAAGGTCCGCTCGCCTCCTCCCTCGTCGTGTTCGCGATCATCGTCGCCGGCCTGTTTCTCGCGCGCGAGGTGCTGATCCCCATCGCCATCGCGGTGCTCCTGTCCTTCGTGCTGGGCCCGCTGGTCAATTTCCTGCGCCGGCTGCGGCTGGGGCGGGCGGTGGCGGTGCTCGTCTCGGTGCTGTTTGCCGCGGGCCTGATCGCCGCGCTCTCCACCGTGATCGGCGTCCAGGTCGCCGAACTCGCCCAGGACGTGCCGCGCTACCAGCGCACCGTCGAGCGCAAGATCGAGGGGCTTCGCAACGGCTCCCTCGGCCAGACGATGGACTACATCGCCAACATCAACCGGGCGATCCACCAGAGCGGCGAGGAAAGCAAGGAGAGCGCCGAGCGCGCCAAGGAGCGATCCTTGCGCGAGCAGGCCGCCCGCAAGGCCGAGCCGGAACCGGCCAAGCCCCTGGTCGTGCAGGTGGAGGAGCGCCGCCCGAGCCCGCTCGAACTCGCCACCACCGTGCTCTCGCCGGTGGCGCAGCCCCTGGCCACCGCCGGCATCGTCATCGTCGTCCTCCTGTTCATCCTGATGCAGCGGGAGGACCTGCGCGACCGCCTGATCCGGCTCGCCGGCTCAAGCGACCTCCACCGCACCACGGTCGCCATGGACGACGCGGCGCGGCGGCTCTCGCGCTACTTCCTGGGCCAGCTCGCCCTCAACACCGCCTTTGGCATCGTCATCGGCGTCGGGCTCTGGATCATCGGCGTGCCGAGCCCGGTGCTGTGGGGCATCTTCGCTCTGGTCATGCGCTTCATACCCTATATCGGCGCCGTCCTGTCGGCGGTGCTGCCGATCGCGCTCGCGGCCGCGGTCGATCCGGGCTGGAGCATGGTGCTGGCGACCTTCCTGCTCTTCGCCATCGTCGAGCCCATCGTCGGGCATGTCGTCGAGCCGCTGGTCTACGGCCACTCCACCGGCCTCTCGCCGTTCTCCGTGCTGGTCTCGGCTCTGTTCTGGACCTGGCTGTGGGGACCGGTCGGGCTCCTGCTCTCGACGCCGCTCACCGTCTGCCTCGTGGTGCTCGGACGCCACGTCGACCGGCTCGAATTCCTCGACGTGCTGTTCAGCAACCGCCCGGCGCTGACCCCGGTCGAGAACTTCTACCAGCGCATGCTCGCCGACGACCCGGAGGAGGCGCAGGAGCATGCCGAGCTGATCCTGCGGGAATGCTCGCTCTCGGCCTATTACGACGACGTCGTGCTGAAGGGTCTCGAGCTCGCCGCCCGCGACGCCGCGCGGGGCGTGCTGACGCCCGACCAGAAGGACGAGATCCGCGCCTCGATCACCGCGCTGGTGGAGGATCTGGAGGAGCGCGAGGACGCGGTGCCCGATCCGGCCTCCAAACCCACCCGCCTGATCCCGGACGGATCGCGCGACGGGGAGAGCGCCTGCAAGAGCGACCCGATCCCCGAGCCCGATCCGGACGACCTGCCCGAGCCGTGGCGCCGGGACGGCGCGGTGCTGCTCGTCTCCGGTCGCGGCTTCCTCGACGGGGCGGCGACGGCCATTGCCGACCAGCTCCTGCGCAAGCGCGGCTTCGGCACGCGGCAGGTGCCCTTCGCCGAGGTCGCGCGGGTGCGCATCGGAGCATGGGAGCCCGGTCCGGCCCAGGCGGTCTGCGTGATCTCGCTGGCCCTCTCCGGCGAGCCGACCCATCTGCGCCGCCTCGTCTCGCGGCTGCGCCAGAAGATCGATGCCGTGCCGATCGTCGCCGGGCTGTGGCGCCTCGACGAGCCGATTCTCTCCGACGAGGCGCAGCGGGCCAAGCTCGGGGCCGACGATCACGTCACCTCGCTGCGCGACCTGATCGAGACGATCCTCGCCATCGCGCGCAACGACGCGCCGCAGCAGCCGCAGCGCCAGGAGGCGGCGGTGCCGCCGCGGCAAGCGCTGCCCGAACCCGTCTAGCGGGCGAGGGCGCCGGGGACCGACCGGATCGGGCGGATCAGACTTCCGTCAGGTAGCTTCCGTGGACCCAACCCGAGAAATCGGGCAGTCCGGCCTCGTTGAGCACCGAGACGAAGCGCCAGTTTCCCTCGCGCTCATGGATCATCACCCGGGTGCCGTCCGCCAGCGGAACCGGCCGCAGCGGCGGTGCCGAGGCCCGGGGCTCGGACCGGATATTCAGGCCTGTGGGCGAGCGCACGGCGAAGACCTCGGGTCCCTCCTCCTCCCGTCCGAACACCTTCGCCTTGAACATCGACATGTCCCAGGCCGGACCGGGATCGGTCTTGCGGCCGGGCGAGATGTCGTCGTGGCCGATGATCTCGGTCAGGTCGTAATGGGAGCAGACGGCCTGCGCCACGTCGATCGTGGCGTGGATCTGCGCGTCGGTATAGGTCTCCCAGCCGCGCACCGGACCACCGTTCTTGTGGCGAGCCTCGACGACCTTGCTGGCATCGACCGCGCTGCCCGTCCACGAGACCCAGCCCGATCCGGACTTCGAGAGCGGCCCCCAATTCTCGATCTCGATACCGATCGCGCTGCGGTTGAGGCCGGTGTAGCGCTGACCGTCCTTGGCCGTCCAACTGCTCTGGCCCGCGTGCCAAGCGACCACGTTGAAGGGAACGCACTGGATCACCGTTCCGTCGCGGCGCACGACCACGTGCGCGGACACCTTCGCCTGCCGGTTCGAGAAGTACTTCGCGATATCCGAACTCGGCCCGCTGGCCGTGAAGTGAATGACGAGAAACTTCGGATCGAGCGCACCGCCTGCATTCGGCGAAGCGACGAAGTCGACTCCAGCCTGTCCGACAGCGAGCTTATGTGAACGAATTTTGTACATGAAATCCTCCCGGACCATGGACACGAACAATAGAAACTTTTATCGGATTCGATCGAATCAATAATCAGACTTATGCTCTCATGATTCTACACAAGTGACAACAGCAATCACTGCCACCGGCCATCCGGCAGGTCGTCCGATGCCCGCGAAACCTGACGGGGCAAGACTATCCGCCTCGGTCTCACCGCAAGCGGGGAGGGAGCGCCCACCCCGGCGGGCACGGGATGCGAACGGAAATCGCAGGGCCGGCTTGACGGCGCCCTCCGCCGACGTCTTCGTCTCAGTCCATCAACGGGAGACTGCCCCTCGATGAGCGTCGTCGATCTCGCCCAATTCATGGAAGACCTCGCCACCCAATCCGGGGCGGCGATCCTGCCGTTCTTCCGGGCGCATTTCGGCCTGGACGACAAGTCCCACGGAACCGGCCGCGCCTTCGATCCGGTCACCGAGGCGGACCGCGCGGCGGAGACCGTGATGCGCCGGATGATCAAGGACCGGCTTCCCAGCCACGGCATCCTCGGCGAGGAGTTCGGCTCAGAGCGTGCGGACGCGGAATGCGTCTGGGTGCTCGACCCGATCGACGGCACCCGCGCCTTCATCAGCGGCCTGCCGACCTGGGGCACCTTGATCGGGCTCACCCATCACGGCGCGGCGGTGCGCGGCCTGATGCACCAGCCCTATCTCGGCGAGCGCTTCCTCGGCGACGGCAAGACCGCGAGCGTGCGCAGCCCCCGGGGCGAACGTCGCCTGCACAGCCGCCGCAGCGAGGCGCTCGGCGACGCCATTCTCGCCACCACCGATCCGCGCCTGTTCGCCGACGGCGAGGAGGCGGAGCGCTTCCGCGCGATCGAGGCGCAGGTGAAGATGTCGCGCTACGGCGCCGACTGCTACGCCTACTGCATGCTGGCGGCGGGCCAAATCGACCTCGTGGTCGAGGCGGGCCTCAAGCCCTACGACATCGTCGCGCTGATCCCCATCGTCGAGGGCGCGGGCGGGGTCGTGACGGGCTGGGACGGCGGACCGGCCACCGGCGGCGGCCGGATCGTGGCGGCGGGCGACCGCCGGCTGCACGAGGCCGCCCTGAGGCTGCTCAATCCGTAGACACGGCTCGCTCCGGTGGCGCGGCCATGCCGGAGAGGTCCCCTTCTCCCGCAAACACCCATCGCCGAGGCGCGGTCCGCCGCGGCGATGGGGCTCCGGATCAGGCGAAGATCAGATCCTTCACCTGTCCGGCCAGCGCGGTATCCCAGGACCAGTTGGAATGGCCGACCAGGTCGCTCGTGCGCAGGACGTCAAGCGGAACCGCCCCCTGCCCCTCGGCGACGACCTTCTCGTTCTTGAGCAGGCGCATGTAGCCGGCCTCGTCCACGCTGGCCTGCCATTTCGCCATCTCCCCCTCGACGATCGCGTCCGCCGCCGTGATCCGGTGCTTGGTGGCGCCCGTCAGGATCTCGAACGCCATGTCATCGCCGTTGCCGACCTGGCCGAGCCAGATGTTGTCGCTGTCGCGGCCATTGCCGGTGTCGAACACGCGCTGATAGCTGCCGTGGCTGAGATCGTCGAAGCGAACCTCGGCGAACATTTTGAAAGCGCCGTCGATCTCCGGGATGCCCTTGAACGGCGTGATCGTCACGTGGGTCACCTCGCCGACCAGCGGCTTGTCCGCCCCCCAATTCGACTTGCCGACGAACTCGTTGACCCGCGCGACGTCCTTGGGGACGATGCCCTGTCCCTCGCTCAGGAGCGCTCCGTCCTTGAACAGGCGCATCCAGCCGGTGTCGTCGACGCTGGTCGTCCAGGTCGCCTTCTGGCCCTCCACGATCGCGCCTTTCGCAACGATGGAGGCGGACTTGTCGCCGTTCACAATCGTGAACTGCATGTCGCTGGAGGTGCCGATCTGTCCGAGGAAGACGTTGTCGGCGTTCGCTCCGTTGCCGAGGTCGAAGACCCGCTGCCACGCACCGGCATCGATGTCGTCGAACCGAACCGTCGCGCTGGCGGTGAAGGCCCCGTGGATGTCGGGCAGGTCGTCCTTGAAGGTCAGGTCGTAGACGTTGCCGACCAGCGCCGTATCCTGCGCCCAGTTGGAGTGCCCGACGAACTCCTTCGCCCGCGTCACGTCGCGCGGCACGGTGCCCTGACCCTCGGCGACGAGCGCGCCGTCCTTGTAGAGCGACATCCATCCCTTCTCGTCGACGCCGGCGGTCCAGCGCGCCTCCACGCCCTGCGTGATCGCGTCCTTGGCGGTGATGCGGTGCTTGACCGCGCCGTCGAGGATCTCGAAGGCCATGTCGCGCCCATTGCCGACCTGCCCGAGCCAGATGTTGTCGCTGTCGGGGCCGTTGCCGGTGTCGAAGACGCGCTGATAGTTGCCGCCCGCGAGATCATCGAACCGCACCCGCGCGGTGACGCTGAACGCGCCGTCGATGTCGGGAATGTCGGGGCGGTAGGCTTCGTCGGCGGCGGCGTTGAGGGCCATCGCGTAGGTCGCGCCGCCGGCCTTCACGGTGCCGAAGCGCCCCTGCAGGTGGGCGAGAAGACCGGCCGTGCCGAGCACCGTATCGTCGAAGCTCAAGGATTCGATCGAGGTCAGCGTATCGACGCTGCCCGAGGGGAGATGCTTGACGGCGAGCGGGCCGGTGGAGGTGCTC
The DNA here is from genome assembly GCF_014199985.1 of Methylorubrum rhodesianum. Taxonomy (GTDB): domain Bacteria; phylum Pseudomonadota; class Alphaproteobacteria; order Rhizobiales; family Beijerinckiaceae; genus Methylobacterium; species Methylobacterium rhodesianum. Next base: position 233,977 of record NZ_JACHOS010000005.1, read on the forward strand.
GCGTCGTAGAGGACGACGTAGTCCTGGCTCCGGCCTGCGAACACGGCCTTGTCGATGCCGTCGCCGCCATCCAGCGCGTCGTTTCCGGGTCCGCCGATGAGAACGTCGTCGCCCGCGCCGCCGAAGAGCCTGTCGTCGCCCGCACCGCCGTCGATCCAGTCGTTGCCGCCGTAGGCGTAGAAGGTGTCGCTGCGGTTGCCGAGCCAGATCTTGTCGGCACGCTCGGTCGCGATCGGCATGCCCCGGTCCTGGAGCATGGCGAGGTCGAGGTCCGAGATGCCCTTGCGCACACCCGAGGAGATCGAGGCGCCCATCAGATCCCCGTCGAACCCGACATGCGCCCGACCCCAATCGAGCGGGCTCGCGCCACCGAGAACCGTCCGCGTATTCTCGCCGTTGAAGACGAAGCCCCCGCCGGCATCCGTCGCGGCCTGGAAATCGAGAAAGCCGAGCGCGTGGCCGAGCTCGTGCTGCATCACCGAGAAGGCGTCGATCCGGTCGCCGGGAACACCTGCAACACCCGCCGGATCGTAGAACCAGCCGCGGTAACTATAATCGGCGAGCGTGAGGTCACCGTCGGGCTTGCTGCCGTTCCCGTCATAGCCCTCGCGGGCCTTGAGGATGGTGGCATAGTCCCACCCGCCTCCATTCCAGGCGTAGGTGGGTCCGGCGTTGGCGAGGATGCCGCCGCTGCCGATATTGCCGATCGCGAGGGCGATATCGATCGTGCTGTCGCCTTGAATGTACTTGGCCCAGCCGTCGGCCGCGCCTTGAGCCGTCGCAAGGATCACGTCGGCCTGCCAACCGGCGAGCCAAGGCGAGTAGCCGTTTGCCCAAAAGACAGAGATTTTCGCCATCGATCAATCTTTCCATTAATCTGGACTTCGATCCGCCGCCGGCATGTCCATTCACCGGCCGAGGTCGACAACTTCAAGTTCAGGATTTATCAGTCAATCGCTCGGCTCATCTGACCAAGCCTTCGCAACCGAGAGCTATTATCAATCTGCTCTTCGAATATTGAGAAGCGGATTAAAGTTTTATCTTAACATATGCTGGATTTTTGCGGATCGGCGCGAGCAAGCTCGTCCGCGACAGGACGAGCGCATCCGAGGAAATTTCACTGCAACAGTCATCGATCATCAGGGACATCCGCTTGTCCGAAACGATCGGTCGCGTGATAAAATTTTTTTCAGCGAGCATTCAAATGATCACGCCACTAAAATTACGCATAGTGTCGAACTTTATTCTCAGTATGCGGCGTCTTCTGGCACAGAAAATTTGCGCACGATTGCTCGGATCGAATACCGGCAAGAAGATGCATTGATCGAGGCAGGCCGACCGCCGAGACGGCATTCCGCTTCGATCCGGGGCGGTCGCATCGGACCGGAGCGCCCCTCGGGAGTCGCCCGCTACCGGCCATTTCCATCCCTGGCGCGGCGGGCGCTGCGTATGAGGCGCGAAGGGGATCGGCGGCGCCGCGTTCAGCGCGCGCGTCCGGCGAACGCTCTCAGGCCGGTCCGGCGCCTCAGCCGGGGAGGGCGGGCTCAGACAGGGTCCGCTCGGCGGCAGCCTGGGAGCCGTGGCCCGGAATGAAGGCGTCGAAGGCGGCCCAGAAATCGGTGCGGATCGCGTCGCACTCGGTGAGGATCTCGTGGCGGGCACCCGGCAGCACGATCAGGTGCCCGGTCTTGAGCCGGGCGACGAAGCGCTCGATCGTCGGCGTGCCGCAGACGGGATCGGCTCCGGCCCCGATGATGAGGCAGGGCGTGCGGATCCGCCGGATCAGCGCCGGATCTTCCAGCCGGCGCATGGCGCGAAAGGCGGAGGCGAGCCAGGCGATCGTCGGATCGCCGACCGCGCCGGCGCCGACCTCGCGGGCGGCGGCCGCGTTGCGGGCGTAGCGCACCGGATCGGTGGAGAGGCGGTTGCCGGGGAACGGCTTGGTGGCGATCGAGACCTTGCTGCCGGAGGGCACGTAGCAGCGCCCGAGGCCGAGCCGGTGCAGTCCGCGCGCGAGCAGCGAGACCGCCGCCGGCCAGCGCACCATGCGGATCGACAGCATCGGCGCGACGGTGACGAGCCGCCGGAACGGCAGCCAGCCCTCGGCCGATCCCGTCAGCGCCACCGCGCCGCCCATGGAATGGGCGAGCCCGAAATACGGCTCGGGCATCATCGGCACGAGCACCGTCTCGGTGATCGCCTTGAGATCGAGGCGGTAATCGTCGAAGTGGCGGACATGGCCCTTGTGGGCATCGCGGACCTGCCGTCCGGAATCACCCTGCCCACGCCAGTCGAAGGCGACGACGCAGAAGCCGCGGGCGCGCAGGTCGGCGATCGTCTCGTAATATTTCTCGATGAACTCGGCCCGGCCCTGGAGCAGGCAGACCGTGCCCTTCACGCCGCGCGTCGTCGGCTGCCACGTCGCGGCCCGCAACGTTACGCCGTCATCGGTCTCGACCGGCACGAGCCGGGCGCCGGGCGGCACCGGGTTGCCGGGGGTGGGTCTCAGATTCAGCACGGCCGACGCGTCCCGGAAAAATTTTCGCTCAAGCTCACGCAAAAACCTCGCAAACAGACCCTTGCGCGGTTTTTGGCTCCCACCAATATCACGGTAGCGCCGGCCGAGACGGCGGCGCGACGGTCCGGCCCACGGGCGGACCTGAATACACAGAGCATGTTGCTTCGTCTGGAGGATATGTGATGCGTCAGTTCGATCTGGCTCCCCTGTACCGTTCCACCGTCGGCTTCGACCGCCTTTTTGCGGCTCTCGACGGTTTCGTGAGCGCCGAGGCTGCTCCGACCTATCCGCCCTACAACATCGAGCGCACGGGTGAGAACGTCTACCGTGTCACCGTCGCGGTGGCCGGCTTCACCGAGGCCGACCTGTCGATCGAGGTGAAGGAGAACGCCCTCACCATCAAGGGCGAGCGCAAGGCCGCCGAGGGCAAGTCTTCCGAGGTTCTCTACCAGGGTATCGCCGCCCGCGCCTTCGAGCGCCGCTTCCAGCTCGCCGACCACGTGCAGGTGACCGGCGCCGTGCTTGAGAACGGCCTCCTCCACGTCGATCTCGTTCGCGAGGTCCCGGAGGCGAAGAAGCCGCGCCGCATCGAGATCGCGAGCCGGCCGTCGAGCCAGCCGGTGATCGAGGGCTCGGTCCAGCAGGCCGCCTAACCGTCCGGCCGCAAGGCCGGCGACCCGGATGGAAAACGCCCCGGCCCTCGTGGCCGGGGCGTTCTCGTATGGGGCGCTCAGAAATCCCCGAAGCGGTCGTTGTAGCTCGGCTCGTAACAGGTGAAACCGATGAAGCAGCCGGGCGTGTCGCGGGTCGGTACGAAGGCGCGCCGCCCGATCTCCGTCGCCTCGCAGAACGAACGGTCGCGCACGAAGCGGTCGTAGGTCTGCCCACCGGTGCCGAGCACCGCCGCGCCCTCGCGATGGATCACCGCGCGGGCCTGAGCACAGGTCATGTTCGTGGTGGAGGGGCGCTGCGCCAGGGCAGCGCCGGTACCGGCGATGAGCACGGCCGCGGCGACGAGGGCGGATCGCGAGAGGAGGCGTCGCATGAAGAGGATCCGGCGCGGAGACGTCTGCTTCCTCAACAGCGCCGATCACGGATGTATCCCGTCGAGTTCCGGCAGCAGGACCACGCTCTCCTGCTCGTTCGGATCGGTGCGGGCGATGATTGCCGTGCAGGGCTCGCTCGGACTCGGATTGTAGGGCAGGTGCGGCACGCCGGCCGGGATGTAGAAATACGCGCCGGGCTTCAGCTCGGTGTGATGCTCCAGTCGCTCTCCCCACCAGGTGCAGGAGGTGCCCGTGAGCGCGTAGATCGCGGTCTCGTGGCCCTCGTGCTTATGCGCCTTGGCCCGCGCGCCGGGCGGGATCGTCACCATCTGCAGGTGGATGCCGGTCGCGCCCGCCGTCTCCGCCGAGATGCCGGGCGCGTAGGACAACCCCTGCTTGCCGATGAAGGCGTCGCCGGGCTGCACCAGCCGGCAGAGCCTCTCACCCGCCCCGGCCATCGCCTACAGGTCTCCGAAGGCGAGTTGCCCCTGAGGTGCAGCCGGCCTCTTCGCCGCGCGCGGCGCGTCCTTGCGGGGGAGGGGCTTCGTGCGCGGCCTCGGTTGCGGTTTGGGGTCGGCGCGCATGCGGGCCTTCGCCCTGTCGCGGGCCACCGCCTCGGGGGCATGCGGATCGTCGTCGAGCCACTTGCCGCGCTTGATCACCTCGTTGACGCGGCCCTGGTTCACCCCGACCTTGAAGGCGATCTCCTGCTGAGTCATGCCGGTGGAGGCGTGCAGCTCCAGGATCGCGCGGGCGAGGTCGGGCGTCATCTTCTGGCCGGTGATGCGCCGGGCCGGGCGGATGGTGCGGGTCTGCCGGTCGCGCTCGCGCAAGCGCTCGAGCAGGGCGAGCGCCATGTGCATGCCGTGCTCGCGCAGAGCCTCCTCGAATTCCTTCAGCGTCGCCATGACCGGCTCCTCGTCCGGGGGGCGGACATCCGACGGGGAAACGCCCTGCCCATGCCCCAGGTTGCCTACGCTCCGGGGCGCCGATCAGGAGACGCGCGCGTGGTCGAAGGCGCAAGCCGACGCGATGTCCCGTCCACCGCAAATCGCCCGTCCTGCCCCGCCCGACGCCGCGGCGAGTCGGCGTGTTGGCAGAGTGTCGACCCGTCGGTTACACCGCGCACCAACCTATCGTGCGGAAACGACAGCCATGATCAGCCCCGTCCTTCCCGTCTCCCGCTCCGAGGTGGCGCCGGGCGCGCCCGCCCTCGTCGAGGCGCTGGAGAGCGGTTCGGTCCTCGTCTTCCGCGACCTCGACTTTCCCTTCGATGCCTTCGAGCAGCGTTTCGTCGAGCGTCCCTTCGCCGACGGCAAGGCCAAGAACGTCTCGATCCGCAACGAAACCGCAGAGTTGCGGGGCGGGGCCGGCAGCGCGGAGGAGCAGGCGCGCCTGCGCGACCTGCTGGTGCGCTACCGCCGCTTCGCGCAAGACCTGATCGATAGCTACCTGCCGGCCTATCACGGCAAGGTTTCGCTCGCGGGCACCTCGTACCGCCCGTTCGACGTCGACAAGCGCAAGCTGAGCTGGCGGCGCGACGACACCCGCATGCACGTCGATGCCTTCCCCTCCAACCCGATCGGCGAGCGGCGCATCCTGCGCATCTTCCGCAACATCAACGCCGAGGGGCAGCCGCGGCTCTGGCGGGTCGGCGAGGATTTCGGCTCGATGGCGGAGAAGTTCCTGCCCAAGCTCCCGGGCTATTCCGGCCTCTCGGCGAGCGTGCTGGCCGCGCTGAAGATCACCAAGGCCAAGCGCTCGGAATACGATCACCTGATGCTGCATCTCCACGACGCCCTGAAGCGCGATCTCGACTATCAGGCCCATGCGCCCCAGGCCGATGTGCGCTTCCAGCCCGGCGAGACCTGGGTGACCTTCTCCGACCTCGTGATGCACGGCGCGATGGGCGGTCGCTACATGCTGGAACAGACCGCCTACATCGCCGTCGCCGATCAAGCCGATCCGGAGAAGAGCCCGCAGCGGATCCTGGCGAGGAAACTCGGACGGCCGCTGAAGCATTGAGCGGGCCGCGGCCTCAGACGGCCTCCGGCCCCTCCGTCAGCTCCCGCCACAGCAGGATCAGGGCGGCCATCACCGCCGGGCCGACGAACAGGCCGAGCAGGCCGAAGGTCTCGACCCCGCCGAGGATGCCGAGCAGCACCCAGAGGAAGGGCAGGCGGGTGGTGCCGCCGATCAGAGCCGGGCGGACGAAGTGGTCGGCGACGAAGGTGACGACGAAGCCGGCCGCCAGCACCGTCACCGCGGGCACCACCGCACCTCCCGCCAGCAGCAGAGCGGCGGCGAGGCCGAAGGCCAGCGGCGCGCCGAACGGGATCATCGCGGCAACGGCCGTGAAGGCGCCGAACAGCACCGGATGCGGCACGCCGGCCAGGGCGTAGACGATTCCGAGCAGGAAGCCCTCGCCGATCCCGACGAGAACCAGCCCGTCGACCGTGCCGTGGACCGAGGCCACCATCTGGCGCGCCACCCGCTCGCCGCGCGGCCCGAACAGGCGCTCGCTCGCCCGCAGCGACTGGGCCACGACGGTATCGCCCTCGCGGAACAGGAAGAACAGCGACAGCAGACAGAAGCCGAACAGCACCACCCGATGCACCAGCCCGGCTCCGACGGTGCGGGTCAGGTCGCGGTTGGAGGCGGTGTTGAGACGCTCGCTCAGCTCATGCGCGAGCCCGGCATGGGCGAGATGGGCGTTCCACCATTCGGTCACGGCGGAGGCGCCGTAGGGCAGGTGGGCGACGAAGTCCGGGACCGGGATGCCGTTTCGCTCGGCTTCGCGGGCGTAATCGAGAAGGTCGTGCGCCTCGCGGGTCGCCTCGACCCCCAGCAACGCCAGAGGCAATAGGAGAACCAGGGCGACGAGGCCGGTGAAGACGGCCGGCCAGAGGATGTTGTGCCGCCCCGGCGGAAAGCGGCGGCGGACCCGATTGAAGAGCGGCCAGAGGGCGATGGCGAGCACCAGCGCCCAGACCAGGGCCCGCAGGAATCCGGACAGGATGTAGAGGCCGAGTCCGAGCAAGCCCGCGACGAGAAGCGCCCGCAGCAGTCTCTGGCCGCGGTCGCCTCCGGGCCCCGTCTGATCGCTGGCGCGCATCGCCGCCTTGCTCCGTTCCGCCGGACTGGCGGCGCGGGCAAACTAAGGCGGATCGCGCCGCGATCCAGAGCCATCGCCAAGCCGTTGCGCGCCCAGTCGTCGGAACGAACTGCGAACAAACCCTTGACCTATGAGCCGCGCGGAAGCACTGTTCATGGAACGTTCCAGACCGATTCGCCGTGCTCGCGGCGAAGCAAGGCAGGAGGCTTCCATGATCGAGATCGGCTTCGACGACGATATGCTCGACCGGCCGGCTCCTGCGGCGCGGACGCCGTCCCCGGATCGGGACTGGCGCATCCTCGACGACGGTCTCGAACACGCCGCGAGCGGCTACTTCATCGCCCGCGACGAGATCGCGGGCCGCCGCGGCGACGGTCTCTGGATCTGGCCGATGCAGCTCGCCGAGAAGGCGTGGTGCGCGCCGCTCGGCTTCCGGCGCGTCTTCCTGGCCGCCCTGGAGCGCTACGGCGTGGCGGCGGATGCGGATCTCGCCCGCTCCTTCGCCCTCGGCTTCGGCATCCAGGATGCGGGGCAGAGGCACAATGACCGCTTCGTAGCGCTCGGTGAACTCGTGCGCCCGCGCGCGGCTGAGCGCAAGCGGACGCTGCCCGCCGAGAGCCGCCGCTCCGGCCGCGAGCGGCCGCGGCAGGGCGCGGACACCCGCGCGCCGGCGCTCGACCTCAGCCGCTCGGCCGGCTGAGAAAGGCGGGCCGGGCCCGGTGGACGGCCGCGCGGAACCCGGGCGGCCGCTCGACGCGACGCCCGAGGTTGCCCGCGCTCCACCGCTTCGTGTAAGGGGTCGCGATCTTTTCAGTAGCGCCATCGGGAACCGGCGGCGAAGCGGGGCCGCGGACCGGCTCGGGCGCCATGGGGGCGTGCCGCGTGAGGGGTCGGCGACGCCGGACATGAAGAATCGAGAAAGCGGCCAGCCCTAATGTCGAACGAGACCGCCACCTTCGACCGCGTCGCGGACATCATCGCCGAGACGGCGGACATCCCGCGCGACAAGATCACCCCCGAGAGCCACGCCATCGACGATCTCGGCATCGATTCGCTCGCCTTCCTCGACATCGCCTTCGCGGTCGACAAGGCCTTCGGGATCAAGCTGCCGCTGGAGCGGTGGACCCAGGAGGTCAACGAGGGCAAGGTTCCGGCCGAGCAGTACTTCGTGCTGAAGAACCTCTGCGCGCGCATCGACGCGCTGGTCGCCGAGAAGGCGGCCAAGGCCTGATTCGTCGGGCTTGAGGAGTTCGCGCGATGCGGCTCGAATATTTCGAGATGATCGATTCCGTGGTGCGGCTCGACCGCGCCGCCGGACGCATCGAGGCGCGGGCGCTCGTGCCCGAGGCGAGCCCGGTCTTCGAGGGGCATTTCCCCGGCCATCCCCTGGTGCCGGGGGTGCTGCTGACGGAGACCATGGCCCAGGCTTCCGGATACCTCGTGCTCGCCCATCTCGACTTCGCACAGATGCCGTTCCTCATGGCGGTGGACAAGGCTCGGTTCCGCTCGTTCGTCGGTCCGGGCGCCGCCCTCGACATCACGGCGAGCCTGGAACACGACGGTTCGGGCTACGCGGTGACGAAGGCCGCGATCCGCCACGAGGGCAAGGCGCTCTGCGACGCGGAGCTTCGGTTCCGGACCATGCCGTTCCCCGCCGGGCTCGACGCGCCGATGCGCGAGCGCGCCCGAAAGATCGGCTTGCTCGAGGGAGACCAGCCGTGAGCCGCCCGCAGGCCCGCGACGTCGTCGTCACCGGAATCGGACTCGTCTCCTGCGCGGGGGAGGGCATCGAGGCGCATCTGACGGCCTTCGCCTCGGACGCGCCGCCGCGGACGGATGCCGAGACCTTCGCGCCCTACCCGGTGCACCCGATCGCGCCGCTCACCTTCGATACGCAGATCCCGAAGAAGTCGGACCAGCGCCAGATGGAGCTGTGGCAGCGGCTCGGCGTCTATGCCGCCGGCCTCGCCCTCGACTCGGCCGGGGTGAAGGAGGATGCGGCCTTCAAGTCGGCGCTCCCGCTCGTGGTGGCGGCGGGCGGCGGCGAGCGCGACTATGCGGTCGATGGGGCCATCCTCACCGGCCTGCGCGGGACCAACGATCCCGGCGCCTTCCTCAACGAGCGGCTCCTGAACGACCTGCGGCCAACCCTGTTCCTGGCGCAGCTCTCGAACCTGCTCGCGGGCAATATCAGCATCGTCCACGGCGTCACCGGTGCCTCGCGCACCTTCATGGGCGAGGAGTCGAGCGGCGTCGATGCGCTGCGCATCGCCCATGCCCGGATCGCCTCCGGTCAGGTCGAGACGATGATGGTCGGCGGCTCGTACAATGCCGAGCGGCCGGACGTCCTCGTCATTCACGAGATGGGCGGCTACCTCCTCAAGGACGCCTACCGGCCGGTCTTCGAGCGCGGGGGCGAGGGGAACGGCGGCTTCATCCTCGGCAGCGCCGCCGCCTTCCTGATTCTGGAAGCGGCCGAGCACGCCGCCGCCCGCGGCGCCAGGGCCTTCGCCCGGCTGATGCCGGTAGCCAACGATCGGGTGGCCCGCGCGCCGAACAGCGTCTCGGCGAGCCTGACCCGCCTGATCGCCGAGGCCGGGATCGAGCGGCCGGACGTGGTTCTCTCGGGCGCCACCGGGCTGTCCGACCTCGCCGCCGAGGAGATCGCGGGCATCCACGCGGCGCTGCCGGGCGCGGGCATCCGCGCCACCGGCGATGTGATCGGTCATCCGATCGAGGTTGCCGCCCCGTTCGGGACGGCCCTGGCCGCGGCCCTCTGCGCCGTCGGCTCGGCCCGGGAAGTCGCGGTCACCTCCGTCGGCCACCGCCGCGGCGAGGGCGTGATCCGCGTCGTGAAGGTCTAGAGCATCGCTCCGAAAGCTGGTCGCCGGCTTTCGGAGAGCGACGATGCGAGGCAAATGGCTGGAGCATCGTCCCGGGAGGCGTCTGCCGTCCCTCGGGAAGCGACGATGCGGGAACGAGAGGCAGCCGGTCCGGAGATCGCCGCCCCGGCGGTCCGGATGCGTGCCGGCCGAGAAGATGGTCTGAGGCCCCGATGTCAGAACCGCGCTCCTCATCCACCCACGACGCCCTGGGCCGCCCGCTCGTCGCGGTGACGGGCCTCGGCATCGTCACCTCCCTCGGCCGCGGCGTCACCGAGAACTGGGACGCGCTGACCGCCGGCCGCTCCGGCATCCGCGCCATCAGCCGCTTCCCCACCGAGGGCCTGCGCACCCGCATCGCCGGCACCGTCGATTTCCTCGATACCGACCCCCTGGTGGCGCCGCTCCTGTCGGAGCGCTTCGCCATGGTCGCGGCCGAGGAGGCGGTGACGCAGTCCGGCATCGGCGCGGGCTTTCCGGGCGGCCTGTTCGTGGCGGTGCCGCCGGTCGAGATGGAATGGCCCCAGCGCCAAGCTCTCGCGGAGGCCGCCGGCGAGGCGGGCGAGGTAAGCTATGCAGGCCTCCAGCGCGCCGCAGCGACCCGCCGCTTCGACGCGTGGCACGATCTGTTCATCTTCGGCACGGTGGCCGACCGGCTCGCCGACCGCTTCGGCACCCGCGGCTCGCCGATCTCGCTCTCGACCGCCTGCTCGTCCGGCGCCACCGCGATCCAACTCGGCGTCGAGGCGATCCGCCGGGGGGAGATGGAGGCCGCGCTCTGCATCGGCACCGACGGCTCGGTGAACCCGGAATCGCTGATCCGCTTCTCGCTGCTTTCGGCGCTGTCGACGCAGAACGAACCGCCGGAGGGCGCCTCGAAGCCCTTCTCGAAGAACCGCGACGGCTTCGTCATGGGCGAGGGCGCCGCCGCCCTGGTGCTGGAGAGCGCCGAATCCGCCAGGGCGCGCGGAGCGAAGATCCTCGGCTACGTGCTCGGATGCGGCGAGAAGGGCGACGGCTTCCACCGCACCCGCTCCAGCCCGGACGGGGCGCCGGTGATCGCGGCGATGCGCGCGGCGCTCGACGACGCGGGCATCGGGCCCGACCAGATCGATCACGTCAACGCGCACGGCACCTCGACGCCGGAGAACGACAAGATGGAGGCGCTCGGCTGCTCGGCGGTGTTCGGCGAGCGGGTCGGAGGGCTGCCGATCTCCTCCAACAAGTCGATGATCGGCCACACGCTGACCGCGGCGGGCGCCATCGAGGCGGTCGTCTCGCTGCTGACGATCCGCGAGGGGCGCATTCCGCCGACGATCAACTACGCCGTGCCCGATCCGGCGCTGCTCCTCGACGTGGTGGGGACCGCCCGCGACACCCGCGTCTCGCGGGTCCTGTCGAATTCCTTCGGCTTCGGTGGGCAGAACACCTGCCTCGTCCTGGGAGACGAGCCGGCATGAGCACGGACATGACCGGAGGCAGGACCTCCGTCCTCGTCGTCGGCGGTGCCTCCGGACTCGGCGCGGCGACCGTCCGCGCCCTGGCCTCGGCCGGCCACGACGTGACCTTCACCTACCGCTCCTCGCCGGAGCGGGCCGGGGCGCTTGCCGACGAACTGGCGCAGGCGCATGGCGAGGGCCGCGTCACCGCCCGCGCCCTTGATTTGTCGGACCGCGCGGCCGTCGAGGCGTTCTGCGACTGGGCCGAGGCGCAGGGGTTCTACGGCTACGTCCACAATGCCGGTCAGTCGGCGGACGCGCTCGCGGCCATGCTCGACCGTGACAGGTCCGAGGCCGCGATGCAGGTCAATTTCTGGTCGATGACCCGGATCGCCAAGGCGCTTGTGCGTGGCATGATCCGGGCCCGCGCCGGCCGCATCGTCGCCATCGGGTCGGTCGCCGCCCTCCAGGCCAATGCCGGCAATGCGGCCTACGCGGCGACCAAGGGTGCCCTGATCGCCTATTGCCGGACGCTCGCCATCGAGTCGGCCAAGCGCGGTGTGACCGTCAACGTCATCGCTCCGGGCTTCATCGACACCGAGATGCTGGCGGCCTATGCCGGGCACCGCGACGGCATCGAACGCCAGATCCCGCTCGGGCGCTTCGCCCGGCCCGAGGAGGTCGCGGCGATGGCCGCCTTCCTGATCGGCGAGGGCGGCGCCTACATCACCGGCGCGGTGCTGCCGGTCGATGGCGGCCTGACGGCGATGATGGGTATCCACCGGACCTGACCTTCCGCCCCCGATGCGCCGCCTCCTGCCCGCCCTCGCCGTCGCCCTGCTCCTCGCCGGGGACCTGACCGTCCGGGCGGCCGAGTCCTTCCGGGTCGAGGGTCTGCCGCGGGACGACAGCCTGACGATCCGCGAGGCGCCGGATGCCGCCGCGCCGGCGCTCGGACAGATCCCGGCGGGACGACGGGTGCTCGGCTTCGGCTGCACCAACGAGACGCCGAGCGGCCTGACCTGGTGCCGGGTGCGGTTCGACGGCACCCTCGGCTGGGCGCGGCGGCGCTACCTGACGCCGGATTGAGCGGCCCGTCCGGGTCCGGACGCCGCCGCGCCGGCACCCGGCCTCACGGCGACGCCCGCAGCGTCGCGGCCAGGAAGTGGACGACGCGCCGCAACTCGACCGGCTTCTGCAGGCGCTCCACATCGGCGAAATCCGGCGGGATCACGCCCTCGTCGTAGCCGGTGATGAACACGAACGGCACGCCGCGCTCCCGAAGCAGGGTCGCCAGGGTGAAGGACGGCCCGGTCCCCAGATTGATATCGACCAAGGCCGCCGCCGGCGCGTCGTTCTTCAGCGCCTCGCGGGCCGCCGCCTCGGTCGGACAGGGGCCGATCACCTCCGCCCCGACCCCCTGAAGGGCGCGCGCCGTATCGGTGGCGAGATAGTAATCGTCCTCAACCACGAGGATACGGTGGCCGCTCAGGTCTATTTCGCCGGTCATGTCGAGCGCTCCTCCGAAAACGGTCGCGCGCTGCGGAGCATCGGTTTCAAGAATGCTCGCTCCCTCGCGCAGAGGGAAGTCCAGACGGCACCGGGCGCCCTCCGGACCGATCTCCAGGCGGCCATGTCCATCCAACTCGTAGGGCAAGCGCCCCTCGACCAGTTCGCGGCCGAAGCCGCGGCGAAGGGCAGCGGGGCCGTCCCTCCGGTCGATGTCATGCGGCTCCCGCGGGGCGCCGTCCTCCACCCAGTCGAATCTCAGCCAGTCTTCGCCGCCCTTCTCGAACAGCGCCCAACGCACCCGCACGCGTCCGTCCGGCACCGAAAGCGCACCGTATTTCAGGGCGTTGGTTGCCAGTTCGTGGACCGCGAGCGTCAGGATTTCCGCCGCCTTGGGCGACAGCTCGACCTCGGGCCCGGACAGATCGTACTGGTCCTCGCGCAGAGCCTGGGCGCTCACCTCGTCGTGGACGATGGTCGCGACCGGTACGCCGGCATTGGCGGAGCGTGTCAGGAGTGCCTGGACGCGGGCCAGGGTCATGAGACGCCCTCCGACGAGGGAGACGTAGTCGGAGACCGTCTCCGCCCGCTCGCCGGTGCGGGCGACGATCGACCGGGTCAGCGCCATGATGTTGCGCACCCTGTGCTGCAACTCTGCCAACAGCACGGACTGATGCCCGGCGAGCAGCTTGGCCTCGGTCATGTCGGAGGACAGGCCGCCGATGCGCCGCACCCGGCCCTGCTCGTCGCGCAAGGGGAACAGCGTGCTGCGGATCCAGCGGAAAGCGCCGTCGTTCGGACGCAGGATGCGGAACTCGTTGACCAGCGATTCCCCGGCCGCCGCCCGCCGCAGATTCTGGAAGCCGGACTCGCGGTCCTCCGGCACGACATGGCCGGCCCATCGCCGGACGTCGCGCCCGAGGCGGTCCGGATCGACGCCGTACACCGTCCCCAGCGCCGGACTGACGAACTCCATCTCGAGCGTCTCCGCGTCGCGGATCCAGAGTACGTCGGAGGAGGCCTCGGCAAACTGCCGGAAGCGCTCCTCGCTCTCGCGCAGGCGCAGTTCGGCCCGCTTGCTGCGCAGGGCGTGCCAGATCGCGGGCGCCAGCGCCTCGACCGCCTCCAGATCCTCGGGCCGGTAGCCGCCTTCACGGTTGCCGAGCCCGATCAGGCCGCGGGTTCTGTCGCCCTGCTTCAGTGGCACGCCGAGGAAGGCGGTCAGCGGCGCGTGGCCGGCGGGAATACCGACGCGGTCGGGGTGAGAGGCGGGGTCGTTGACGATGAAGCTCTCGCCATCCCGCAGCACCCGCCCGTAGATGCCGTGGACGGCGAGATCCAGGGCGACCTTTCCCGGCGGAAGGCTGCTGCCTCCCTCGCCCGCGAGCGCGGCATGGTGCGCCCGGCTCCGGTCACTGAAGAACAGGCCGTCGAGGCGCCCGGTCGCCTCGTCGATCTCGCCCATGAAGCCGATGGCACTGCCGGTCAGTTCCTCGGCCAGATCGAGGGAGATGCGCGCCAGATTCTCTTCCGAGGAGGCGCCGAGCGTCTCGCTGAAGACGAGATTGATCGCCTGAAGGACGGCGTTGTTGCGCCTGACGCGCTCCTCGGCCTGCCGCCGCTCGGTCACGTCGATCGAGACGCCGACGAAGCGGCCGTCCTCCAGGGGCCGGCCCGAACTGCTGAGCCAGCGGTACTGCCCGTCGGCGCGGCGGAACCGGGCTTCGTCGGCGAAGGGGCGGCGCTGGGCGAACGCGTCACGGAAGAGGGCGAGGTGCCGCTCCGCATCCTCGGGATGCAGGAACCTCTCCCAGCCGTCGCGCGCCAAGGCCTCGAAGCCCACGCCGAAGAAGGCGAGGTAGTGTTCGTTGACGAAGACCGCGCCCTGCCTGTCCACGTCCCAGTGGAGAACCGGCGCGGCGTCGGCCATCGTGCGCAGCCGCGTGTCGGCCTCGCGCGCGGCCCGCTCCGCGCGGGCGCGCTCCGTCGCCGCCCAGATGCGCTCACCCGTTTCGCTGACAAGCCTGACCTCGGCCTCGCTCCACGCGCGCGGACGGGTGCAGGAGACGCTCAAGGCGCTGACCCATTCGCCGCGCTTGATCAGCGGAACCCCGATCCAGGCGACGAAGCCGGTGGCGATGGCCGCCGACCGATCCGCCTCCGGGATGAGGTCGGAGTTTGCGACGTCGGCCAGAACGACGGGACGCCCCTCCCTGTAGAGCAGGAGAAGCCCCTGGACGAGGGAGAGGCGATGTCGGCCGATCAACGGGCGGAGCGGTCCTCGGATATGCTCCTGCTCGACGGCGAGGCCGTCCCCGGCCTCGTCGATCACCGTGTACTGGGTACGCTCGACCTCGAGGTGCTCGCCGAGCAGCCGGCAGGCTTCGGCCTGCATCGCGGACGGATCCGTCAAGGGGCGCAATGCGTCGCTGAGCCGGAGGAGGAAGGCCTGGTGCTTCTCGCTCTCGCGCAGGGCCCGCTCGGCCAGAACACGGTCGGTCGTCTCGATGCTGGAGAGATAGACGCCGACGATGCGGCCGGAATCGTCGCGAACCGGTGTCCAGCTCGACGTGAACCAGCCGAAGGGTCTTTCCGACCGGGCGGGCAATTCCCAGAAGCGGTCGACCGTGTGGCGCGCTTCCCCGCGCAGGATCAACCGCGCGATGTCCTCACCCTCCGGCGCCGGCCAGACATCGAGGAACGGCCGTCCCAGAGCGGATGGCTGTCCGGCGCCGATATTCGTCTCGAATCCGTCGTTGTAGAGCACCGTCAGGGCTGGGCCCCAGGCAATGGCGGCAGGTTGCGGGGCGCCGAGCATCAGCTCAACCACAACCTTCAGGCTCTGCGGCCAATCCGCGATCAGCCCGAGCGGAGTTCGTGCCCAGTCATGAGCACGGATACGCTGAGCCATCCCTTCGCCACGGGGCCAATCGGTCATTTCTTCTTGCACCTCCCATCGCAAAAACATGACTTTCTGGAAAAGTCACGCCGCGAATTTTCCCATGAGCCGGCTGAAGTTGGAACAATCGACGCAGTGTCGGGCGAACCGAGGGCACGGACGAAAGAGGCATCCGGCCGGCCGGGGCCGCTTCGGCTGGAGCCTTCCATGGATCGGCCGTTTCGCGATACGGAGGCGGCAGCCTTGCCGGGCCGGAATTCTGACGAGAGGACCGGACCTGTTTCATTCGCGGACGAGATCACACCTGATGCAAGCCCTCCAGCTCTTCGGCGACCGCGACCTGCGCCTGACCGAGGTCGAGCCGCCGCCCGCGCCCGGACCCGGCGAGGTCCAGGTGCGGGTGCGGGCCGTCGGGCTCAATTTCATCGACGTGTGGGGCTTTCGCGGCATGGCCTTCGCCAAGCGCAAGCTGCCGCTCACCGTCGGCGCGGAGGCTGCGGGCGAGATTGCGGCGGTCGGCGAGGGCGTGGAGGGCCTGTCCGTCGGCGATGGGGTCGTGCCCTACGGCGCCCTGACCTGCGGACGGTGCCGGGCCTGCCGCGAGGGTCGCGACAACCTGTGCGAGGACGTCTCCGGCGTCATGGGATTCCATCTCGACGGGTTCGCCCGTGAGCGGGTGAACCTGCCGGCCCGCCTCGTGGTGCGGGTGCCGGAGGGTGTCGACCACGTCCAGGCCGCCTGCGCCGGCATCGCCTTCGGCACGGTGCAGCACATGCTGTTTGACAACGCGCGGCTGGAGCCCGGCGAGTCGATCCTCGTCCATGCCGGCGGCTCGGGCATCGGCACCGCGGCGATCAAGATGGCCAAGGCGATCGGCTGCACCGTCTACACGACGGTGGGCGACGACGCGAAGGGCGAGAAGGCGAAGGCGCTCGGCGCCGACCACGTCATCAACTACCGCGAGGAGCGCTTCGAGGGCGAGGTGCGGCGCCTGACCAAGCGCAAGGGCGTGGATGTGGTGTTCGAGCACGTCGGTGCCGAGACCTGGAACGGATCGCTGCTCTGCCTGAAGCGCGGCGGGCGGCTCGTGACCTGCGGCTCGACCTCGGGCGTGTCGGTGCAGATGAACCTGATGCAGTTGTTCCAGCAGCAATATCGCATCACCGGCTCGTTCGGCTGCCGCATCGCCAACATGCGCGAGAGCCTCGACAAGATGGCGGCCGGCCTCACGCCGGTCATCGACACGGTGCTGCCGCTCGCCGACTTCGCGCAAGGGCTGGAGCGCCTGGAATCGCGAAAGGTGTTCGGGAAGATTCTCGTGACGCTGTAGCGCAGCCTCGGATCAGCGCAGACAGACGAGGACGAGGCCGCCGATCATCAGCGCGCAACCGAGGATGCGCCAGGGATCGGCGGTGTGCTGGGCGAACCCGACCCAGCCGAAATGGTCGAGCACGACCGAGGTGACGATGGCCGCCGTCACGGTGATCCCGGTGAACACGGCGGCGCCCAGCCGCTCGGCGATGAAGATCGTGGCGAGCACGTAGGTCGCGCCCATCGCCCCACCGAGCCACGCCCACCACGGCACGCCCGCGAACCGCTGGCCGCCGGGCCAGCCGATCCCGACGAAAGGCGCGGTGGCGAGGTAGACCGCGACATTGGCCGCGGTGACGACGAGGGCCGCGAGGATCGGCTGGCCGAGCCCCTTGTTGAGCGAGGCGTTGGCGCCGGACGGCAGCGCGACGAAGCCCCGATTCGGGCGCGCGGCGTCGCCGACGCCCGTGCCCGCTTCACTCCACGCGCGCCCCCCGGCCATCCTCATCCCTCGTCACCAGCGATAGATCAGGCTGCCGATCACGGTCGCGGGGGCACCCCGGTAGCAGAAGCCCGCCTGACAGGTGAAGTAATCGCGGTCGAAGATGTTGTTGGCGTTCACCTGGGCGCGAAAGCCTTTGTACTTCGGATCAATCGCCGCGAAATCGTAGGCCACCAACGCATCGAACAGGGTCACGGTCGGGTTGCGGACGGTGTTCTCGTCGTTGGCGTAGCTGTTGGCGCTGAAGCGGACGCCGCCGCCGAGCGTCAGGCCTCTCAAGGCCGAACTCGGCGGGAACAGGTAGGTGAGGAAGCCGGTAAAAGTGTCCCCCGGAATGCCGGAGAGATAATTGCCGTCCAGCACCTGCCCCGCGAACGAGGTCTGACTGAGGTAGCGCAGGTCGAGATGCGTGTAGGCCAGCGTCAGGTTGGTGCCGGGGGCGAAGTTGGCGATCGCCTCCATCTCGAAGCCACGCGACTGGACGGAGCCGGTCGCGATCTGGAAGGCGATGTTGTTCGGGTCCGTGCGCAGAACGCTGCTCTGCACGATGTCGAAGCCGGCAAATCCCGCCTGGATATTGGTGCCCGGGATCAGGTACTTGACGCCCGCCTCGATCTGATCGCCCGTCGCCGGACGGAAGGCACGGCCCGAGGCGTCGGCGCCCGGCTGCGGCGCGAAGGTGGTGGCGTAGCTGGCATAGGGGACGAGGCCCGGCGCCAGCAGGTAGTTGAGGCCGACGCGGCCGGTGAAGGCCTGGTCGTTCTGCTGCGTCGCGGCGCCCGTGGTGTCGACCGTGTTCTGGAACACCCAATCGTAGCGGCCGCTCAATGTCAGCACGAAGCGGTCGAACTTGGCCTGCTCCTGCAGGTAGAGCCCGACCTGATCCTGGCTCTGCGCGGTGCGCGGCCCGAGCGGCGCAGCCAAGATCGGCTGAAGGCCGTAATTGCGGGTGACGAGGTTGAGATCGGGCGCCGTGCCGAAGCCGAAGCGATAGTTGAAGTCGTAATGCGCGTAGTCGAGCCCGGCCAGCAGCGTGTTCTGGACCGGCCCCGTCGCGAGATGCGCCTCGATCTGGTTGTCGAGGGTGAACTGACTGAGATGCTGACGGGAGAAGCCGGTCGAGCGGCTTGCGGTCACGCCGTCGGGATTGAGGCCGGTGATCGAGGTGTAGCGGTAGTCGGTCGAGACATCGTAGAAGCGGAAGTTCTGGCGGAAGAACAGATCCCCGTCGAAGCGGTGCTCGAAGGCGTAGCCGACGCGGCCCTGCTGCTGCTTGAAGTCGTTGAAGGCGGGATCGCTTGCATAGAGCCGGGTTGGCCGGAAGTTCTGGTTGAAGAACGTCGTGCTGCCCGGAAGCTTGTTCTCTTGGTACTCGCTTAAGAAAGTGAAGGTCGTGTCGGCGGACGGCTTCCAGGTGAAGGCCGGCGCGATGTAGCTGCGGTCGTCGGCGCCACCCGGCAGAAAGGTGTCGGATTGCCGCTTGATGCCGGTGATGCGGTAGGCGAGCGTTCCGTCCGTGCCCTCGACCGGGCCACCGATGTCGAAATTGCCCTGGTAGCGGTCGAAGTTGCCGACCTGCAGCTGCACCTCGCCGAAGCGCGTGAAGACTGGTCGCTTGGTGGTGACATCGAGGATGCCGCCAGGCGAGCCGAGACCGTAGAGCCCGGAGGCCGGCCCGCGCAGGATCGTGGCCGCCTCGATGCCATAGGGCTCGATACGCGGCACGGTCAGGCCCGACGCAATCTGGCGCAGGCCGTCGCGGAAGATGCCGTCATAGGTCAGGCTGAAGCCGCGCACGTAGAAGGAATCGAAGCGCGGATCGAAGCCGAAGACGTTCGAGGAGACGCCGGCCACGTAGCCGATCGCCTCGTTGAGGGTCTGGACGTTGCGGTCGTTGAGTGCCTCGCGGGTGAGCACCGTGACCGATTGCGGCGTCTCGAGCAGCGGCGTGTTGGTCTTGGTCGCGGTCGGACTGACGCGGGCGGTATAGCCGGTCACCCCGCTCGGGCCGCCGCCTCCGCCGCTCGTGGCGGCGCTGTCCTGGGAGACCGCGACGTTGCCGCCCGCCCCGCCGAGGCCGGCCCCTCTCCGGCTGCCCTCGACTGACAGCTCGCTCAGCTCGACGCTGGCCTGCTGCGCCAGTGCGGGGGAGGCGAGGGGTAGGGCCGACGACAGCGCCGTGGAGGCGAGAAGCAGGCCGGCGAGACGGCAGCGGGGCAGGAGCATGATGCGGACGGGGGTTTCAAGCTTGGCCTTGAACGGCTTTGAAGGTTATTGGCACGAAAAACAAGCCGATCTGCTCGAAAAGCCTCCCAGTTTTGAATTACTATAAAACGATGCGCATGACTGTTTCTTGCATAATTCTTGTGGCAAGAATTTTGCCGCCTGTGAGATGATGTCTATACTTTAAGATTATACAACCATCGATCGCACGCTTGCGGCCTGCCGGATCGCGAGGAGAACGCTGCCCCATGCTCCACCGCTGCAACCGGCCGTCGGCCGCGACGAACGCCATCCGATGACGCGCCCCTCGCGCCGCGCCATGCTCCGGCTCTCGATGGAGTTCTCCCTGGGGTTGGCAGCCGGGATCGGGCTCCCGCTTCGCGCCCAGGCCCGGGCGGCGACGGAGGCAGACGGACCCGCCGCGCTCCCCGGGGCAGTCCGGTTCGATCTCGGGGCTGGCGAGGGCCGCGCCCCCCGGCGCATCACGCTCTACGTCCCGCCCGGCGAGGCGCCCGCGGCCGGGTGGCCCTGTCTCACCCTGCTCGACGGCAACGCCCTGGCCGGTACGGCCATCGACATCGAGCGGGTGCAGGCGGCCTATCCGGCTGGCAGCGGTGTCGGCTCCCGCTTCGCCATCGTCGCGATCGGATCCGGAACGGAGGAGGCTTACGACAGCGTGGCCCGCTCGTGGGACTACACCCCGCCGCCGGGCCGGACCTACCCGCCCTACAAGCCGGGCGGCCCAGAGCTGCGCACCGGTGGAGCTGCCGCCTTCCTCGAATTCGTGACGCGGGAGCTCAGGGACGAGATTGCCCGGCGCTGCCCAATCAATCGCTCGAGGCAGGCCCTGTTCGGGCATTCCTTTGGCGGCCTGTTCGTTCTCTACGCGCTCGCCCGCGCGCCCGCGGCTTTCTCGCACTGGATTGCCGCCAGCCCCAGCATCTTCTGGGAGGACGGATCGCTGCTGCCCAGCATCGGCGCCTTCGAGAAAGGATCGCCGGTCTGCGCCCAGGTGCTGCTGCTGGCCGGCGCCTACGAGGCGGAGTTGGCGCCGTTCCAGCAGGCGCTTCCCGACCGGGAACAGCGCCTCGCCCGCCTACGAGAGGCGAGCACGGTCGAGCGGACGCGCGCCATGGCGGAACGGCTCGGCCGCCATCCCGGCGTGACGAGCCGCTTCCAGCTGATCCCTGGCCGCACCCATATGAGCGTGCTGCCGGAGGCGCTCAATGAGGCGGCGGCCTTCGCCTTCCCGATTCATCCCGAGCCCTGCCCGAGCGAGGGCTCGAAGTAGGCCGATGGCGCGGATGGCCGGCCGGTCCGCCGCGCCCCGTGCTACGACCGCGGATGTTTGGCGAAGCAACGCGGCGCACGATCTTTTTGAAGTGGCGGCGCGTGGGATGGCTTGCGCCTCGGATCGAAGCGCGATCACCCCTCTGCTTGACCGCGCGAGAGACCGCACTTCGGCCGTGCAGCTCCGTGCCAATGAAGATCTCCAATGGGTCGAAAGCACGCCCTCACCGAACCGGCCCGGCGCGGCTCAAGCGCGCGGGGTCGGGCGCCAATCCTCGGGTGCCATCTCGAATCCGGAGAAGTCGAAGCCCGGCGAGACCGTGCAGCCGACGAGCGTCCAGGCGCCGAGGCTGGTCGCCGTCTGCCAATGGCCGGCGGGCACCACGATCTGCGGGCGCTGGCCGCGCAGGAGGTCGGGCCCGAGATGGTGGGCGGAGGCGTCGTGGCCGTTGGGGCTCATCGTGATCACCATCGGCGCGCCGGCATGCCAGTGCCAGATCTCGGCCGCGTCGACCCGGTGCCAGGCCGAAGTCTCGCCGACGCCGAGCAGGTAGTAGATCGCGGTGCCGACCGAGCGTCCCTCCACGGTTCGGGGATCGCGAAAGGTCTCGCGGTAATGGCCGCCCTCGGGATGAGGTTCGAGCCCGAGCGCGTCGATCACCTGGGCGGCCGTCAGACTGCCGGTCATTGGGTCTCGTCCTCTCTCTCGTCGCAGCGGACCAGCCAGCCGCGGTAATGCACGAGCAGCCCGACGAGCGGCAGGAACAGGGCCACATCGAAGCGGAAGCGGCCCTGCGCATCAACCCGCTCGAGCGCCCGCGTCGTCGGCCGCAAGACATGCGGCAGGGGCAGCGGGCCGAACCGCCAGCCCGTCACCACCATGTCGAGCCCGTCCGCGTGGGCACTCACCGCGAGGTCCATCGCGAACGGGCCGAACCACTCCCGCACCCGCCCGCTCCCGTCGGAGCCGGCGCGCTGCATCCGGCTGGAAAAGCGGCGGTCCGGAAAACGCCGCGTCCAGCGCTCCGCGCCCGCCTCGGGGTCGGATTCCATGCCGACGCGCACGGGGCCGTCCGCCAGAGCCGGTGGCAGCCGGAACAGCAGGGCGATGAGGGCGACCCCGGGGCCGCGCCCGCGCAGGACTTCCACCCGGCCGCGGAAAGCGCCGTCGCCGACCGAGCCGTGCAGGGCCCGAACCGCCTCGGGCATCCGCGCGAAGCCGGCTCCGAGCACCCGCTCGAACAGGGGCACCGGATGATCGGTGTCGCGGCGGGTGCGGATGGCCAGGCGGCGCATCTCCGCCTCGATATCCGCAAGCGACAGGACACCGACGCAAGGGCGGGCGCCGGGTGGGATCGGGGCGGCGGCCGGATCGGTCACGCGGCGGATCGCGGCGAGCGCGGGAAGCGTCGGGACGAAGGGGCCGTCGCCGGCTTCGGCGACGAGGCTCCAGACGGAGCGCGTCGGCCGCCCGGCCGCATCACGGCCCAGAACCTCGACGCTCATGCCGCCGCGGTCGCTTCCGAAGCGGTCGAGCCAGCCGGCCATCGCCAGGAAGGGGTGGGCGAAGGGCAGGAGCGAGGGCAGGAGGCGCCACCGCACCGGCAGGCTGGCGAGGCTGAGGCCCAGATGCAGCACCGGCAGTTCGAGCCCGGCCCGGAACAGGGCCGTCCGCAGACCGGGGAAACGGGCGGGCAGGATGTCGAGGTCGGGCGTCTCGCACAGGCTGGCGAAGCGCCGGCCGAGGCCCGGCACGGCGATCCGCCTGAGTAGGCCCCAGCCGGGCCGGTTCTGCCACAGGCCGGCCCGCAGCACGCGCACGGGGCGGCCCGCGTAGGAGAGGATCGCCCGCATCACCGAGAGGCCGCGGGGCGCCCGGTTGCCCGGCACGATCGCGACCCGCACCGTCTCGAGCGAGCGCCAATCCGCGGTCAGAGCGTCGACGGCCGCGTTCGATAGGGCCGGGGTCGAACTCACGCCGGTCAGCGCGACGACGCCCCTCGCCCGTGCCGCCGCGTCGAGAGCGGAGAAGGCGGCCACGAAGTCGCGGCCGTCGGCGAGGTCGAGATAGGGCAGGCCGGCCTCGATCGCCGCGCGGGCGAGTGCCGGCACGCCGCCCTGGAACGGACCGGCGGCGTCCACCACGACGCCGGCGCCGAGCGCGCGCAGTGCCACGGCGTCCGCCCGCGTCGCGTCGAGACGCGCCGCCCGCCCGCGCCCGTCCGGCACGCAGCGGGCCACGGCCTCGGCCCTGGCGAGATCGCGGCCGGCGACGATCACGGCCAGGTCGGTGGTGGCAGCGAGCCCGGCGACGAGCCGCGCGCCGAAGGCACCGGCCCCGCCCACCACGAGGATGGCGGGCGGCTGCGTCAGGGAATCGCCCCCTGAGGCAGGGCCGAGCCCGGCGCGCGCGGCGGGAGATAGGGAGACGATCTGACGCCCGCGGCTTTCGCGGCTTCGCGCGCCGCGGCCTTGGCAGCCTTCTCCGCTTTCTCCGCCTCCGCCGCGACGGCTTCGGGCGTGGGTGCCATGCGGCGCGCCTTCGGCGGCGGCAGGACCTTGCCCGAGGGCGCGGCCCCGCATTCGCGGAAGCGAAGCTCGGCCAGCGGCTCGCCCGTCTCCGCGTTGATCGGCAGGCTGTCGGGAAGGGGCGGCAGGGAGGCGTCCCAATGGATCTTGCCGCCGATCGTCCCCTCCAGCGTCGCCGGCGATCCGCCCCGGCGCAGGGAGAGCAGGTCCGGCCCGTAGGCGGTGGCGACCTTGCCGGCCACCACAACCTGAAGCACGCGGGTCACATCGGGCGTGAGCGGTCGCAGGGGATTGTCGAGGGTGATGGCGCCGCTGCGCGTCACCCAAAGCTCGGCATTCTTGCCACCCTGATAGCGGACGGCCTGCCCCGGCTCGCAGACCACCGGCGGCGCGGCGAAGTTCGTCGCGGCGGGAGGCGGAGCGGGGAGGGACGTCGCGGCGCCCCCCACTGCGGCGGGCGCGGCGGCCGGCTTCGTGTCCACAGCTTTTGCATCCGCGGGCGCCGGGGCTGCCGGCGGTGCTGGATCGGCCTCGGGCTTGGCGTCGGACTTGGCGTCCGACTTGGCCTCCGGTTTCGGCGCGGGTTTGGGCTGCGGCTTCGGACGGGGCTTCGGCCGCGGCTTCGGCTTCGGTTTGGGCGACTCCGGCACCGCCTCGGACTCGGCGGGCGCTTGCGCCGCCGGTGCCTCGTCCTGGCCGAGGGCCGTCGGGATCGCCTCCGGAACGAGCGTCATCCAGGCCGCCGCGACGGCGGCGATCGGACCGAAGCGCCTCATCGCGCTCATCAGCCTCATCGCGCCGGCCGGTCCTTCGCCTCGGAGGACGGGGGCGTGTCCGGTTCCAGCGCCTGCTTCAGCGCCCGGTTCTGCTGGTCGAGGAGTTGATCGAGCATCCGGCTATCGAGTTCTTCCGCGTCGAACCTTGGTGATGTCCCGGCGCCGCGTCCGCGGGCCTCGGCCGCAGGGTCCTTCACCACCTCCCCCTCGATCACGGGCCCCTCGAAGACGGGACCGCCGGCCATCCCGTCGCCGACGACGCGGATATCGAGCACCTGCGCCCCGCGATCGATCGGGCTGGGTTCAGCGGCATTCAGCACCTTCGAGACGGCATCCGCGTTATCGGACCATTCCTCCTCGCGGGGAAGGCGCAGCGGAGCCTGGCGCGGCCCTCTGGAGAGTGTCGCCACGAAGATGCAGGCGAGCAGGGTCGCCGCCACAGCGGCAAGGATCACCAGGGTTTCCATGGTCGAGCCGACCCTAGACCGGATCGCGCGCCGTTGCACGTGCTGGGGACACGGCACCCCATCCGGGAACGGTCCTTGCGTCACGGGCCGAAGGGTGAGAACCGCGTGGGCGCCGCCGTCCGACGGTCACCGGCCGCTCACGACCAGGAACGCTCGATGCCCCTCGAAGAACCCCGCTCCGGCCAAGCGAAGCCTGCCGCGCCGATGTCCGCTCATCCGGCAGCCGCCCCGGCGCGCCCGACGGATCGCGCGATCGACGCACGCGACTTGACGCGCGACTTGGCGCGCGACTTGGAACGCGACCTGGAATCGGAACTTCTCGACCTCGTCGCCCGGACCCGCGAGCAGGCGAGCGAGGATCCGTTCCGCAACCCGGTCCTGGCGGTCACGCTCGCCATCACCCGCCAGCTCGACCGCGACGAGATCGGAGAGGCGGATCTCGATGCGCTGCTCGCCACCCTGCGGCGGCGGGCGCTGACGGCCCGGGCCGAGCGGCTGCGCGGCTATGTCGGCCTCGACGCCGACGCGTCGGCCGGCGAGCCGTCCCCCGTGGCGGATCTCGCCAACCGGCTCGTGGCGGCGGTGGCGCGCGGCTCGGGCGACTTCGAGGCCTTTCGCGATCGCGTCGGCCGCACCGCCTTCGCGGCGGTGTTCACGGCCCATCCCACCTTCGGGATGCCGCGGGCCGTCGCCGAGCTGATCGCACGCGCCGCCTCTCTGGCGGAGGCCGACCGGCGCGCCCCGATCATCGGCGAGGCCGCGGCCCGCTCGACCCGGCCCGACCCGCAGATCAGCCTCGACGACGAATTCGAGCAGGCCTGTGTCGCGGCCAATCACGGCCGCGCGGCGATCGACGCCTTCAACGGCGCGATCCTCGACGCCGCCCGTGCCCGCTGGCCGGATCGCTGGACCGAGCTGGTGCCCAAGCCGCTGGCCATCGCGAGCTGGGTCGGCTGCGACACCGACGGCCGCACCGATATCGGCTGGTGGGACACGATGCGCTACCGGCTGATCTCGAAGCGCATGCAGTTCGACCGCCTCCTGCGCGACCTGCCCGACATCCCGGCGACCCGCGTCGTGCGCGAGCTGACCGCGGGCGCTCGCGCCGCCGTCGAGCGCCAGCTCGCGGGCGCGCCGCTGCTCGGCACCAAGCCCTCGCTCGAGGCGGTCCACCGCTTCGCGCTCGCCCTCATCATCGAGCGCGAGCGGGCGCAGACCGATGCCGGGCCGATCCTGGCCGGTCTCGCCGCCGCCATCGGTGCCGCCGAGACCGACGCGGATCGCCGCGCCATCGCCGTGCTGCGCTCGGGTGTCGCCGCCCACGGCCTGTCGAACGCCCTGCCGCATTTCCGGCTCAACGCCAGCCAGATCCACAACGCCGTGCGCCGGGTCATCGAGCTGGAGGGCGAGCCGACCGACGCCGCGCAGCGCCGCTCGCATCTCTCGGCGATCAACACGCTGCTCAACGACGTGCGCGCCGTGCCGGTCGATTTCGGGGCGCTGGCTGCCGAGCGGGCCTCGGCGGCGCGGCTGATGATGACGATCACCCAGATCCTCAAGCACGTCGACGGCACCCATCCGGTGCGCTTCCTCATCGCCGAGACCGAGACCGGCTACACCCTGCTCGCCGCGCTCTGGCTCGCGCGCCACTACGGCATCTCCGACCGGCTCGAGATCACGCCGCTGTTCGAGACCGCGAGCGCGCTCGAACAGGGCATCCGCGTGCTCGACGACGCGCTGCGCAACCCGCACTGGCGCGCCCACCTCAAGCGCCTCGGCCGGCTCTCGGTGCAGTTCGGCTACTCGGATTCCGGGCGTTATGTCGGCCAGCTGGCGGCGACCTTCTGGATCGAGCGCCTGCGCCTGCGCATCACCGAGCTGATGGTGCAGAACGGCCTTTCCGACATCGAACTCGTCATTTTCGACACCCACGGCGAGTCGATCGGCCGCGGCGCCCACCCGACGAGCCTGCGCGACCGCCTCGCCTATCTCGCGCCCGAGGATTCGCGCCAGCGCAACGCGAGGGCGGGCATCCGCGAGCGGCTCGAATCGAGCTTCCAGGGCTCGGACGGCTACCTGATGTTCGGCTCGCCCGAACTCGCCGGCGCCTCGGTGGCGCGCATCGCCGAGCACGTCTTCGCCGATGCGCTGACCGAGGACGACGCCTTCGCCGACTACGCCCTCAACGACCGGGCCGCCGCGCCGGCGACCGACCCGATCTACGAGGAGGCCGATTTCGCCGCCGAGTTCTTCCGCGTCGTGCGCCAGGACATGGAGGCCCTCGTGGACGACCGTGGCTACGCGGCGCTTCTCGGCACCTTCGGC
Organism: Methylorubrum rhodesianum; assembly: GCF_014199985.1. Classification (GTDB taxonomy): domain Bacteria; phylum Pseudomonadota; class Alphaproteobacteria; order Rhizobiales; family Beijerinckiaceae; genus Methylobacterium; species Methylobacterium rhodesianum. The sequence continues at coordinate 260,808 of NZ_JACHOS010000005.1, forward strand.
CCGAGCCTGATCGACCGCACCGGCTCGCGCCCCGTCGCGCGCCAGTCGGATGGCGGGGGCCCGGCGGCGATCACCCATCCGCGCCAGATGCGGGCGATCCCCAACAACGCGATCCTCCACCAGCTCGGCTATCTCGCCAACTCGCTGCACGGCGTCGGCCGCGCGGCGCACCGGGCGCCGGAGCTGTTCCGCCACATGCGCCAGAATTCGGTGCGCTTCTCCCGCGCCTTCCGCCTGGTGCAGCACGCCTCCAGCGTCGGCGACCTCGACGTGATGCGTGCCTATATCGACAGCCTCGACCCGGCGGTGTGGCTGGAGCGCGCCCGCCGCACCCGGCGCGAGGCGCGGCGCGACGAACTCGTCACCATCGCCGCGGCGCTGGAGCGGCTGAATCTCGCCCCCGACCTGCGCCGCCTGTTCGGCCGGCTGACCCGCGACGGGCTGTTCCTGCAGGCCGCGGCGCCGGATCTCGCCACGATGTCGACCCGGCTCGCCCTGCTCCACGCGATCCGCCTCGCGCTGATCCACCGGATCTGGTTCCTGGCCGCCCACATCCCGAGCTTCCGGCCGCAGGCGGGTCTGACCCGCGAAATGCTGCTGGAGCGCTTCCTGCGTCTCGACATCGACGGCTGCCTGAAGCTGCTCGACGAGATCTTTCCGGTCACGCCCGACCCGACGCTCGGCCTCAATTTCGGCGAGCCGCCGGGACCGCGCGACGTCGGCACCTACGAGATCGAGCACAACACGCTGTTCGGGCCGATCCGGCGGATGTTCGAGCGGGTGCGGGAGATCTCCGGGATCATCCAGCACGAGGTCGGCGCCTTCGGCTGAAGGCCAAGAGGGCGGGCCAGGGGAGCGGGCCAGGGGAGCGGACGAGGGAAGGGGACCGCCGCCCCCTTCCCGGCCTCAATGCTTCATCATGTTCTCGAGGCTCTCGAAGCTGGCATCGGGCTCGACCTTGCCGGCAAACCGGGCGAGCCGGCTCAGGCTCGGCTCGGCGAGACCGCCGGCATTGGCGTAGGTGGCGAGCGCGAAGCTGACCAGAAGCTCGGCCTCCTCATGGGTCATGGCCCGGCCGCTCAGGGTGCTGGCCGCCCCGCGCACCGCGAGGGCGGCTTGGCGGAAGGCGGGATCGTTCTTCAGTTCGTCCAGGCGACTCATGGCGTCCTCGGGGCCGTCTTCGGTGTTGCGTTGTCCTGCCGGCGGCGCCGACCGCGCGGGCTCGTTCGTGAAACGCGCGAAGCCGCGTCCCGTCTCCGGCGGAGCCGATGCCGCGGCGGACAGGCTAAACGCGGCTTAAGTGAACCGGGCCCGAACGGAAACACCGCCCCGCCGAGAGCGCGGCCCGGTTGTTCCGCCCCACCCTCGCCATCCCTGCGGGCAGCGATACATTCTTGAAGTGGCCGAGCGCGGATGGGGCGGGCGCGGGCCCGCGAGGGGAGGGCGCACCATGGACGGGATCGGCGAAGGCATCGACCGGGACGAGACCAACTCGCCCGACTATCTCGACGGCCGCCGGGCCGCCGAGCGGCGCGAGGGCGCCGACGGGAACCCGCATCCGGCGGGCTCGAACGCGCACCGTCTCTGGCAGGCGGGCCACGCCTCGGTGACGGCACCCGACATCGTCGCCGACAAGATCGGCGATTTCGCCTGAATTCTCGCCCCCGGAACCATCGCCGGGGGCGAGCGTCTTCGCGTCGGCCTCTCTCGCGAAACGCCGGCCGCAGCCTCGCGCCGGAGGCGCGGCCATGGCCGACGTTTCGTGCGGAGGCTCACCGGAGATCAGTGCGGAGAAGCGGCGATGCGGGTGCTGGAAACGCCGGACGGGCGCTACATCGTCGTGCACGGCCGGCTGTGGCGACGCCATCGGCCCGATCTCGCACCGGTGCAACGCGACCGTTTGGTTCGCGAACTGATGAATGCCCGCCGGGCGGTGCGCGCCGCCAAGCGCTCCGGCGAGGCGGCGGCCCTCGCGCGCGCCCGCGCGGCGGTGGATGCCGCCAAAAACGGGCTCGGCGAACGTGGGCCGGTCTGGTGGACGGACGGCGCACCCGACCAGAACCGGCGCATGATCGCCAACACGCCCTACGCCGCGTGGTACGCGGGCTTGCCTGAAGCCATGAAAGCCGATCACGATCGCCGCCGACGATAGGCAAGGGTGGGGAAACGCGAGGCAGCATATGCTGCAATGCCGGTGTGCGGGACCGCACAGACGATTGTCGGGGTTTGGTCCGCACGGCGCGCGCCCCCCTGCTTGGGGCGCCAAAGCCTCGGACGCGACCGAGTCGTGCGTTGCCACAGCCTCCCAGTTCTGATTAATTCCAGATAAGAAATGCACTCGAGGCCGTTCCGCGGCCTCCGCATCGTCGCGGCGCAGCGGCTCCGCCGCCCTCGCGACCGACCACAGGCATGAACCAAGAGCCGGACGGCATCCGCCCGTGAACCGGCCGCCACGGGAGCATTCCACCCGCCCGTCGGGCTTCGGATCGCTTCCGGTACGGCATCCATGGGGAACGGCAGATCGAACCGGCAGCCGGGCGGGCTCTCTCCGCTCGCGCGCCCTCCAATCTGAAACGGCAGATGGCAGCGATGATAAAACTCACGGTCAACGGAGCCGAACGCAGCTTCGACGGCGATCCCGAGATGCCGTTGCTCTGGTATCTGCGCGACGAACTCGGCCTCACCGGCACCAAGTTCGGCTGCGGCATCGCCCAGTGCGGCGCGTGCACGGTCCATCTCGGCGGAACCGCCGCGCGGGCCTGCATCACCCCGGTCTCCGCGGCGGAAGGCCAGGAGATCACGACGATCGAGGGACTCTCCCCCGACGGCAACCATCCGGTCCAGGTGGCGTGGCGCGACCTCAACGTTGCCCAGTGCGGCTACTGCCAGACCGGCCAGATCATGCAGGCGGCCTCGCTGCTCAAGGACACGCCGAAGCCGACCGATCAGCAGATCGACGAGAACATGAGCGGCAACATCTGCCGCTGCGGCACCTATCCGCGCATCCGCGCCGCGATCCATCAGGCTGCCGGCCAAGCGCCCGCCAGCAAGGGAGACCGCCTGTGATCCACGAAGCCAAGCTGATGGCCGAACTCGCCGCCGCCAAGGACTCCGCTGGTCCGGTCCGGCTCGACAATTTCAGCCGCCGCGGCGTTCTCGGCGGTATGGGCGCCCTCGTGCTCGCCCTCTCGCTCTCGGATCGCGCCCGGGCCGACGAGGGCGCGAGCAAGGAAAAGGAAAAGAAATTCGGCGCCGACGGCATGCCGAACGGCTGGCGGGACGATCCGAAGATCTTCGTCGCGATCGCCAAGGACGGCACCGTCACCGTCACCAACCACCGCTCCGAGATGGGCCAGGGCGTGCGCACCTCGATCGCCTTCACCGTCGCCGACGAGTTGGAGGCCGACTGGTCGAAGGTGAAGGTGGTCCAGGCCTGGGGTGAGGAGACCCATTTCGGCAACCAGGACACCGACGGCTCACGCTCGCTGCGCCACTTCTTCCAGCATTTCCGCCACGCCGGTGCCGCCGCGCGGCTGATGCTGATCCAGGCCGCCGCCAAGCAGTGGGGCGTGCCGGCCTCCGAGGTGAAGGCCGAGAACCACGTCCTGACCCACGCCAAGTCCGGCCGCACGCTGGGCTACGGCGACGTGGCCGAGGCGGCAGCCTCCCTGCCGGTGCCGGCCCGCGAGAGCGTGCAGCTCAAGAAGCCGGAAGCCTTCCGCTACATCGGCAAGGGGAAGATCGGCCTCATCGACAACCACGACATCACGACGGGCAAGGCGATCTACGCCCTCGACGTGAAGCTCGACGGGATGCTCTACGCCGTGGTCGCGCGCCCGGCCGTCTACGGCGGCAAGGTCGTCTCGTTCGACGACACCGAGGCCAAGAAGGTCCCGGGCGTCGTGAAGATCGTCAAGATCGAGGGCGGCGAGATCCCGTCCGAGTTCATGCCGCTCGGCGGCATCGCGGTCATCGCCAAGAACACCTGGGCGGCGATGAAGGGCCGCGAGGCCCTCAAGGTGACCTGGGACGACGGCCCGAACGCGTCCTACGACACCGACGCCTTCCGCAAGGAGCTCGAAGCCGCCGCGCGGAAACCCGGCAAGGTCGTGCGGGTCGCGGGCGACGTCGATGCGGCGATGAAGACCGCCAAGTCGAAGTTCGAGGCGGAGTATTTCGTGCCCCACCTCGCCCAGGCTCCGATGGAGCCACCGGCCGCGGTCGCGCGGATCAAGGACGGCGCCTGCGAGGTCTGGGCCTGCACCCAGGGACCGCAGGCCGCCCATGACCGCGTCGTGAAGCGCCTCAACCTGCCGGCCGACAAGGTGCGGGTGAACGTGACGCTGCTCGGCGGCGGTTTCGGTCGCAAGTCGAAGCCCGACTACGTGGTCGAGGCGGCGCTCTGCTCGCAGGCCGTCGACGGCCAGCCGGTCAAGCTGGTCTGGACACGCGAGGACGACATCCAGCACAGCTACTACCACACCATCTCGGTGGAGCGGATCGAGGCGGGTGTCGACGACAAGGGCATGCCGGTGGCGTGGCTGCACCGCTCGGTGGCGCCGACGATCGGCTCGATCTTCGCGCCGGATCCCAAGCACGAACTGCCGTTCGAGCTCGGCATGGGCCTCGTCAACAACCCGCTCGCCCTGAAGAACCTGCGCTTCGAGAACCCGGAAGCCTCCGCCCATACCCGGATCGGCTGGTTCCGCTCGGTCTCGAACATCCCGCACGCCTTCGCGATCCAGTCCTTCGTGGCCGAACTCGCCCACGCGGCGGGCCGCGACCCGAAGGACTATCTGCTCGAACTCATCGGCCCGGCCCGGAAGATCGACCCAACCGAAATCGGTGACGTCTGGAACTACGGCGAGGATCCGAAGCGCTACCCCGTCGATACCGGCCGCCTGCGCCGCGTCATCGAGACGGTGGCCGACGGCGCCAAGTGGGGCCGCAAGCTCGAGAAGGGCCGGGGCCTCGGCATCGCCGGCCATTACAGCTTCGTCACCTACACCGCGGTCGCGGCCGAGGTTGAGGTCGATGACAAGGGTCAGGTGAAGGTTCACGCCATCGACATCGCCGTCGATTGCGGGCCGCAGGTGAATCCGGAGCGCGTCCGCTCGCAGATGGAGGGCGCGGTGGTCATGGGGATGGGCCTCGCGCTCACCTCGAAGATCACCTTCAAGAACGGCCGGGCCGAGCAGGCGAACTACGACGGCTACGAGGTCATCCGCATCGACGCCGCCCCGAAGGTGGTGCGGGTCCATCTCGTGCCCTCGAACGACTACAATGCCCCGCTCGGCGGCGTCGGCGAGCCGGGCGTGCCTCCGGTCGCGCCGGCGATCGCCAACGCGGTCTTCGCCGCCACGGGCCGCCGGGTGCGCGAGCTGCCGCTGCGCGACCAACTCAGCACCTGAGGCAGACGGCCGAAGCCCTCCCCCTCATCGGAGGAGGGCTTCGGCCGGACCTGAACCGGTCCCTCGCCCGCTCGATCCGCGGACCCCTTCGCCGTTAGAGGAAGAGCGAACATCCGCGGCAACTCTCCGGCGGCCTCGCGACTTTCCCAGGCATCTGTGTTGTACGAGGACCGACGCTTCATGACGCTTACCGCCCGCCTCACCCTCGGCCTGTCGATGACCGGCCTCCTCCTGGCCGGGCCCGCGCTCGCTTCACCCTGCTCCGACCGGATCACCAAACTCGACGGCCGGGCCAAGGCCGAGGCATCGGAATCGATTGCGGCTTCGACCGGCAGCAAGACCGTCGCCGCCCACCGCGAGGGCGAGGGACAGACGGGCACCGGCGGCCAGACCGACCAGCGTGAGGCCCCCCCGGAGAAGTCGGCGGAAGCCGGCAAGGGCGGCGATCAGGCGCAGCAGGCTCGGGTCGCTCTTGAGGAAGCCCGGGCTGCCGACGGCAAGGGCGACGCCAAGGGCTGCGAGGAGGCCGTGGAGCGGGCTGAGAAGCTGATCAACGCCAAGCCGTGACCCGGCACGGGGCGCGGATCGCGCTCCGCTCGGTCGAACCTGTCGACAGGATCTTTGGAATGGAAAGGCATGGCGCGGCCGGGCCTTTCCATTTTTCGTTGCGGACCCAACCTTCCCACATTGCCGACACCGTCGTCTGCAATCGCGCATTGCTCGCGCGAAACCCGCATCTCGGGAACCTTGAGACGTCCCTATGACCGAGATTTCGCCGGAGGCCCTGGACCTCCGGCTCCGCCAGCAGGCGATCCTGTCCGATTTCGGTGTCGAGGCCCTGCGCGCCACCGAACTTCTTCCGCTGCTGCAACGGGCGACCGAACTCTGCGCGGAGGGGATGCAGGCGCAGTTCTGCAAGGCGCTCGAATATCAGCCGACGCAGGACGTGCTGCTCGTCTGTGCGGGCGTCGGCTGGGAGCCAAACTGCGTCGGCCGGGCGGTCATCGGTGCCGACCTCGCCTCGCCCGCGGGCTATGCGCTCAAGACCGGACAGCCCGTCATCTCCAATCATCTGGAGAACGAGACCCGCTTCCGCACGCCGGAGCTGATGGCGAGCCACGGCATCCGCCGCGCGGTCAACGTGCTCATCACCAATCGGGAGGGCCATTACGGCGTGCTGGAGGTGGACGACACGCGCGAGGGCGTGTTCGGCCCCGCCGACATCGCCTTCATGCAGGGCTTCGCCAACCTGCTCGGCAGCGCCATCGAACGCCAGCGCTCCGAGGCGCAGCTCAAGGTCGCCCTCGAGCGACAGGACCTCTTGAGCCGCGAGATGAGTCACCGGGTCAAGAACAGCCTTGCCGTGGTGGCGGGGCTGCTCGCGCTCCAGACCCGCGGCACCGAGAACGAGGACGTGAAGCGTGCGCTGTCCGATGCGCGCACCCGCGTCGAGGCGGTCGCTCAGGTCCACGATCAACTCTGGCGCCAGCCGGACCTCACCCGGATCGACGTGGCCGGCTTCCTCGAAGCCTTGTGCGAGAAGCTGACGGAGAGCGCCGGCGCCCACGCCCTGCGCTGCAGGGCCGCCGCCGTGACGATGCCGGCCGATCTGGCGATCCCGCTCGGCCTGTTCGTGAACGAACTGGTGACGAACGCGATCAAGTACGCCTATCCCCAGGGGCAGGGCGAGATCCGCGTCGGGGCGGTGATGCGCGAGGATGGGGGGCTTACCGTGTCGGTCTGCGACGACGGCATCGGCCTGCCGCCGGGCTTCGATCCCCTCAAAGCGAGAGACAGCCTCGGCATGCGCGTGGTCGGCAACCTCGCCCGCCAGCTCGACGGTGCGCTGACGCTGAAACCCGGCAAGGGCGCGCAGTTCGAACTGCGGATGGCCCCGCGCGGCTGAGTCGGAACCGGCGCGTGGCCGGTCCCGCCATTCGATCGACGATCAGTTGCCGCCGGCGCCGCTGCTTCCGCCGCCGCCGCTGCCCTGCGGCACCGCGCGCGAGGGCTGGTTGGCATTGCCGCCCACCGCCGAATCGGTCTGCACCGTATCCGCTCCGGTGCTGCCACGCGGAACCGTGACGTTGGTATCGGCACCCGTGTTGTTCTGGCCGCCCGTGACCGGCGCGCCGGGCCGCGGCGCCGTCGGCGCAGTGGTCTGGGCAAAGGCAGGCGCGGCGAAAGCCAGTGTCGCGGCCAGGATCAGAGTTCGCATCAAGTCCTCTCGTCCGAGTAAGGTGATCGCCCCGTCAGCGTCCGATCGGACGCAGCGGCGATCCTGTGCCCGAACAACCACGCAAACGCGGGTTGGCTCCAAAAAAGTCTTGCGAACAATATGTTCGCGTTCTTTCGACGAACCGTCGTGTCGGCATGATCGAGATGCGATGAACGGGGGGATCAGAGTGACACGCCACACGACGACGCTTGCCCAGCTCACGTCTTCGCGGATCGGCCGGAGTTGCACCCTCCGCGCCACCGCGCTGCTGCTCCTCGCGCCGGCTCTTCTACCGCAGGCGGGCGCCTCGGCGCAGGAGGCCGCTCGCCCCTCCGGCGACTGGCCGGCCTTCGGGCGCGACGCCACCAACACCCACCACTCGCCGCTGACCCAGATCGATCGCGGCAATGTCGCGCGCCTGCGCCCGGCCTGGATCTTCCAGACCGGCGTCACCGGATACTTCCAGGCCGAGCCGGTGGTGGTGGAGGGCGTGATGTACGTCTCGACCACGGGCAACCATGTGGCGGCGCTGGAGGCGAAATCCGGCCGGGTGCTGTGGACCTACAGCCACCGGGCACGCACGGAAAAGATTTTCGGGCCGCCCTCGAACAGAGGCGTCGCCGTCTCCGGCGGCCTCGTCTTCGAGGCCACCATGGATGGCCGTGTCATCGCGCTCGATGCGAAGACGGGCCGGCTCGTCTGGGACCGCGAGGCGGTGCGCCCCGAGGAGGGCGAGACCGAGACCGCCTCGGCCCTCGCGGCAACCTTGAGCGACAAGCCGGTCCAGGGATCGAGCCGGCTGGGTTTCAAGATGCCGCCGCTGGTGGCCGAAGGCCTCGTCATCGTCGGGGTGACGGGCGCCGGCTACGGCCTCCATGTCGAGGACGAGAAGGGGGGCCTCGACGGCGGCGCGGTGGTCGGGATCGAGGGCGGCTACGGCCGGCGCGGCTGGCTCGCGGCCTACGACGCGAAGACCGGCGAGGAGCGGTGGCGCTGGTACGTCACCAAGGCCGACGGCTGGGAAGGCGCCTTCGCCGAGCGGACGCCGGACGGAATCCCGCTCAACCGCGACATCGCCGCGGAACGAGCCGCCGCGCCGTGGCACGCGGAAGCCTGGAAGGTCGGCGGCGGCTCGCTCTGGATGACGCCGGCCTACGATGCCGATCTGGGCCTGATCTATCTCGGCACCGGCAATCCGGCACCGCAGAATTTCGGGCTGACCCGGCCAGGCGACAACCTCTACACGATGAGCCTCGTGGCCCTCGACGTCAGGACCGGACAGCTCCGCTGGCACTTCCAGCAGGTGCCGCACGAGCAGTGGGGCTACGACGTGGCAAGCCCGCCCTTCCTGCTCGACTATCCCACCGCGCAAGGCCCGGTGAAGGCGGTGGCGCAGGCGAGCAAGCTCGGCTGGATCTACGTCCACGATCGCGCGGACGGTGGGCTCCTCGGCAAATCCGCCCCGCTCATCACGCACAAGAACCTGTTCGTGCCGCCGAGCCCGGAGGGCACGGTGGTCAGCCCGGGCCCCCTCGGCGCGGTCTCCTGGCATCCGGTGGCCTACGATGCGGGAAGCGGCCTCGCCTTCGCCCAGGTGCGGCACGGAGCAGCGACCTATACGGTGAAGACGGCACCGGCCGCCGGCGGGCGCGGCGAGATCCGCTACACCGAAACCGGCGAGGCGAGGGGCGAGCCGGCCTACTCGACGCTGACGGCGGTCGATCTCGCCCGAGGCGGTGCGGTGGCGTGGTCGCGCAAGGCCGGGAGCCGGCTCTCCGGCGGCACGCTCGCCACCGCGGGCGGCCTCGTCTTCTCGGGGGAGGAGGACGGGCATCTCGATGCCCACGACGCACGGACCGGCGAGATCCTGTGGCGCTTCCAGTGCGGGGCCGGGATCGGCGGGCCGCCGGTCACCTACACGGTCGAGGGCCGCCAATACGTGGCCGTGGCCGCGGGCGGCGCCTCCTTCACCAAGGCGTCCGGCTTCGGCACCGGCGACGCCCTCGTCGTGTTCGCGCTGCCCGAGTGACCCGGGCCGCGGGTGCCGGCCTCACTCGGCCGCGTCGGCGTCCTCGTCCCCCGCGGCCGGCTCCTGCGGTTCGGCCGCGTCCTCCGGCGTCTCGTCGGCGGCGGCGCGCGGCGTGCCGGCCGCGTAGAAGTCGCCCCGGCGCACCGCCTCGCCGCTATTGGCCATGACGCTGAGATAGGTGTTGAGCGTGTTCGGCGCGACATCGGGCAGGCGCCGCGCGATCTCGGCATGCGACAGGCCCTGCGGCCCGGCACCCTCCAGCAGGGCCTTCAGCCGACCCTTGGCCGAGTTGGCTCGCGGCCCGCGGCTGCCGCGGCCGCCGCGCCCCGATCGCGCCTCGGCGGAAAACGTCTGGGCGGTCGCGCCCATGCCACTCAAGGCATCCTCGAGGGGCGCTCCTTCCACGATCGCCGCGAGCGACTTCTCTGCCACCCGGAGCTTGGTCAACTCGGCGGAGACGCGCTCGTACTGGTCCTGGAGATCGGCCATCCGCTGCCTGACATCGGTCAGGGCCTTGGCCAGCGTATCGCCTTCGGACATGACGGAACCTACCCCTCTCGGCACGAAGAGGCCTACAGCCATAGCCCGAGGCCGTCGTCAACAGAGCGACGTCGGAGGCGTGTTTCAGCCCAGCCGAGGTCGCAGGGATCGCTTCGACCGGCCTCAGCCGCGGGCGGTCTGGGCCGGCGGCGGCAGGAGCTTGCCCGATTGGTAGTCGAGCGGATGCGGCTTCGGCGGGGGCGCGTCCGGATTCTTGCTCCAACCCCGCCGCCCCTCGGAGAGGCCGCATTCGACGAAATGAACGAGCGGGTTGCAACCGCTCTCGCGCACGTCCGGGTTGGCCCGCAGGTAACCCTCCGTGCTGAAGCCGGCGCTCGGGTCGCGCCCCTCCCGCCAACCGTAGTGGATGTAGTGGACCAGCGGCCCCTGCGGGAACGCGCGCACGTCCGGGTACCAGTAGAGGTAGTAGATCGGATCGAAGCCCGGCAACGGGGTGCGGACGATCGAGGACGGCGCCCGCCGCGTCGTCAGGGCTTGCAGGTTCGCCTTCTTCAGAAACTTCTTCACGACGCGCACGGCTCAAGGACTCGCTCGGAACGGGCCGCCCTTCATCCGCGGATTGCCCATATCTGTCCAGCGTCGCCGGTCGACATTCGCGGACGAAGGGCGTCATCCTTGACCCTCACGGCTCACGGGCATTCGGCGGTGCGGCCTGAGGACACTCGGGCGGGCGCGGCGCTGCACCGGGCCGCGGAGGGTCGCACGCCGTGCCGGCCGGCAACTTGGCCGTGTCCCGGCCGGAATCGGGCCCAACGCCGGTGCTGCGCAGCACGACGACCGTGACCGCGACGAGTGCGAACAGCAGGACGGCAACGAGAGCGATCGGGCGGAAGCGGGTCATGGGGCGCGTGATCCAGCGAAGCGATACCGGCGTATCCGCCCGCGCTGGCCGACCGTTCCCGGTTCAGGTTGCGATCGTGGCCAGGGATCAAGGCGGTTACCGCCGATCGACAAGCCTCACCCCGGTTCCCGAGGACGCGGGTGCCAAGGTCCGGTAGAAACGGTTCACAGAGCGAAATCCGGGTAGACCAAGCAATCAAAACCGGGCAAAAGTGGCAAATCGCGCAAAGAACGCGAGGGCTGTGGAGACGGTGAGATGCGGCGGCGGGTCGTCCTGCCCGTGGGGCTGACGCTTGGCGTGAGCGTGCTCGGTGCCCTCGCGCTGACGGAAGCCGGATCCGGCCTGCGTGTCAGCGCCGGCCCTGTGTTCTCTGACCTGCACGACCGATTGTCCAGCGCGATGGCGCCCGCGGCGCATCAGCCGCCGGCCCAGATACGTCCGTCGGTCAGGGTCGCCGTCGAGAGCGGCCGGGCCATCGTACGCCTGAGCGACGAGGAGCAGAACCGGATCGGGGTCGAGACGGCACGGCACAAGCGGACGACCCATCGCATCGAGGTGCAGGCCTTCGGCTCGGTCCTCGACCTCGCCCGGGTCACGGAACTCACCAACAGCTACGCCAGCGCCAAGGCGCATTTGCAGACCGCCGAGGCGAAGGCGGAAGTCTCGCGGGCGGCCTTTGTCCGGGCACGCAGCCTCGGCCAGTACGCGACGAAGGTTCAGCTCGAGACCACCGAGGGCGCCTTCCGCACCGACGAGGCGGCGCTCGCCGCGGCGCAGTCCCAGCTCCGTACCCTCGCGGCCACCGCGCAGCAGGAATGGGGCACCGTGATCGGTCGTGCCATCATCGAGCGCTCGCCCGTGATCACCCGGCTGATCGAGCGCACCGACTTTTTGGTACAGGTGACACTGCCGCCCGGCGAGACCCTGAAGGCGCCGCCGGCCATCGCCCATGCCGAGGTCCCGCCACAGAGCGAGCGCGTCGCCCTGCGCTACGTCTCGCCCGCGACCCGGACCGACCAGCGCATCCAGGGGATCAGCTACTTCTACACCGTGACCGGCGACAGCGGGCTTCTGCCGGGCATGAGCACGCTGGCCTACCTGACCTCCGAGCGGGAGACGAGCGGCATCGCCGTGCCCGAGAGCGCGGTGGTGCATTGGCAGGGGAGCGCCTGGATCTACCGCAGCGTCGGCGACGACGCGTTCGCCCGCCATCCCCTCAAGCCGGACGCGCCGATCTCGGCCGACGCCTATGTCGTGGACGACCTCGGCCCGGAGGCGGAAATCGTCGTTTCGGGCCCGCAGGCCGTCCTCTCCGAGGAGCTGAGAGGGCAGATCCAAGCCTCCGACGCGGACGACGACTGAGCATGCTCGACCACCCGTCCGCACGCCGGCTGGCGCGAGACGACGCGCCCACGGCCCCTCCGGCCCCGGCACCGGCGGGTCTCCAATCCGCCCTGGTCGCCTTCGCGGTGCGCCGGCCCGGCATCGTCCTGGCGCTGGTCCTGGCGCTTGCCGTCTACGGCGTGGTCGCCCTCGGTTCAGCCAAGTACGACGTCTTCCCGGAATTCGCCCCGCCCACGGTGACGGTGCAGACCGAGGCGCCCGGCCTGAACCCGGAACAGGTCGAGGTGCTGGTGACCCAGGCCCTGGAGGTCGCGATCGGCGGCCTGCCGGGGCTGGCGACGATGCGCTCGAATTCGATCCAGGGCCTGTCGGTCATCACTGCGACCTTCGCCTCCGGCAGCGACATCTACCGGGCGCGCCAGCTCGTGAACGAGCGGCTGGCATCAGTAACGGCCCGGTTGCCGCAGGGTGTGCTGCCGCCCACCATGACGGCGCTGACCTCGTCGACGAGCTCGGTGCTCCTCCTCGGCCTGAGCTCGCCGACGCAGTCGCTGATGGACCTGCGCACGGTGGCCGACTGGCGCCTGCGCCTGCGCCTGCTCGCGACGCCGGGTGTCGGCGAGGTGCTGGTCTACGGCGGCGACCTGCGCTCGATCCGCATCCAGGTCCGGCCGCAGGACCTCGTCCGCTTCCGCATCGGTCTGAACGACGTGCTCTCGGCCGGTCGCAAGGCGACGGGCGTGCGCGGGGCGGGTTTCGTCGACACGGTCAACCAGCGCATCACCCTGCAGACCGAGGGGCAGTCGCTGACGCCGGAGGCGGTCGCGCGCACCGTGCTCATCAACGAGGGCGGCGCGAGCGTGGTGCTCGGCGACGTCGCCGACGTCGTGGCCGGTCCGGAGCCGGCGATCAGCGCGGCGTTGGTCGACGGCAAACCCGGCGTGCTGCTGATGGTCGGGGCTCAGTACGGCGCCAACACCCTCGACGTGACGGCGGGGGTCGAGGCGGCGCTCGCGGAGATGCGCCCGGGACTGGAGCGCGACGGCATCACCCTGCGCACCGACCTGTTCCGTCCGGCGAACTTCGTCACGCAGGCCACCGACAACGTGGTTCAGGCCCTCGCGCTCGGCGGCGTTCTCGTGGTCGTCGTGCTGTTCGTCTTCCTGGCCGATTGGCGAACGGCGCTGATCAGCGCCTCGGCGATCCCGCTGTCGCTGATCGGCGCGGTGCTGATGCTCGGCGCCTTCGGCCAGAGCCTCAACACCATGACGCTGGGCGGGCTCGCCATCGCCATCGGCGAGGTCGTGGACGACGCGGTGATCGGCGTCGAGAACGTGATGCGCCGCCTGCGCGAGAACCGATGCGCCGCCGTTCCCCTGTCCGGGGCGCGGGTCGTGCTCGACGCGATCCTCGAGGTGCGCGTCTCGGTCGCCTACGCCACCTTCGCGGTGCTGCTCGTGTTCCTGCCGGTGCTGGCGCTCACCGGCGTGCCCGGCCGCCTGTTCGCGCCGTTGGCGCTGGCCTACATCCTCGCCGTGCTGACCTCGCTCGCCGTGGCGCTGACGGTGACGCCCGCGCTGGCCCGCCTGCTCCTCGCCGGGCGCACCAACCTGCCGGCTCGCGAGCCGCCGGTGAGCCGCCGTGTCCGCAGCGCCTACGCCCGCGGGCTTGCCCGGCTCAACCGTTACCCCGGTCTGGTCCTGGCCGGCAGCCTTGCCCTGACCGTTGCGGCGGCCCTGCCGGTTCCGTTCTTCGGCGGCGTGTTCCTGCCGGACCTGAAGGAAGGGCACCTCATCCTGCACATGGCTTCCGCGCCCGGGACCTCCCTGCAGGAGACGCTGCGGCTCGGCGAGCGCCTCACCGCCGGGCTGAAGGCGGTGCCGGGCGTCCGCGCGGTGGCCCAGCAGGTCGGGCGCGCCGAGGCCGGCTACGATCTGGGCGGCACGCATGACAGCGAGATCCATATCGATCTCGAGCCGGGTCTCGACGGCGCCGGGCAGGAGCGGGCGGAGGCCGGCATCCGCGCGCTGATGGCGGCCACGCCCGGAGCGAGCTTCTCGCTCAAGACCTTCCTGACCGAGCGCATCGAGGAGGTCGTCTCAGGGTTCACGGCGCCGGTCGTCGTCAGCATCACCGGCACGAATCTCGACCGGATCGAGGCCACCGCCCGCGACGTGGCGCGCGAACTCGCCGAAGTGCGCGGCGCGGCCGACGTCCAGCTCAAGTCGCCGCCGGGCCTGCCGCAGGTCAATGTCAGTCTGCGGCCGACCGATCTGCGCCACTGGGGCCTTGACGCGATCGAGGTGCTGGAGATCGTGCGCACGGCCTATCAAGGCGACATCGTCGGTCAGGCTTACGAGGGCAACGCCGTGTTCAACGTCGTCGTCGTACTCGAACCGGCCGTGCGCACCCGCCTCTCGACGCTCGGCAACCTGCCCCTGCGAACGCCGAGCGGCAGCTACATCCGCCTCGCCCAGGTGGCGGACGTCTACGAGACCGCCGGCCGCTACGCCGTCGGCCATGTCGGCGCGCAGCGGGTGCGGGTCGTGACCGCGAATGTGGAAGGGCGCGACGTCGCCTCGTTCACCGAGGCCGCGAAACGCAAGATCGCCCGCGAGGTCGCGCAGCCCTCGGGGATCGACATCGGCTTCGGCGGCGCCGCCGAGACGCAGGCGAAGGCGCGGCGCGAACTCGCACTCTACACAGGGCTCGCCGGTCTCGGGATCGTGCTGCTGCTCCTCGTCGTGACGGGTTCGCTGACCAATCTCGCCCTCGTCCTCGTCAACCTGCCCTTCGCCTTCGTCGGCGGCGTGCTGGCGGTGGCCGCGAGCGGCGCGGTGATCTCGCTCGGCTCGATCGTCGGCTTCGTGACGTTGTTCGGCATCTCGCTGCGCAACACCATCATGATGATCGCGCATTACGAGCACATGGTGCTGGTGGAGGGCCGCGCGTGGAACGAGGGGGCCGCGATCGAGGGGGCGGCCGACCGCCTCGTGCCGATCCTGATGACGTCCCTCGTCACCGGCCTTGGACTGCTGCCGCTGGCGCTCGGTGCGGGTGAGCCCGGCCGCGAGATCGAGGGGCCGATGGCGCTCGTGATCCTCGGCGGCCTCGCGACTTCGACGGTGCTCAACCTCGCCGTGCTGCCGATGCTGGCCCTGCGGTTCGCCCGGTTCAAGGCCGCGGACACCGCGCTGTGATCGTCGTCTCGGTCTCAGAGTTCCTGACCTGACGCGGCCTCGGCCGGGAGGATCGCTTCGCACTCCCCGAAAATGACTCCGGCGCCGTCAGGCGCCGGAGGATCGTGTAGCACATCCGTGTGTCCCATCGGGCCGGCTCAGAAGGCGGCCTGCCGGGTCCTCACGTCCGTGGCGGGGGTGACGATCCACTGGACCGAGCCGGGGAGGGCGAAGCCGCCCTGGCGGTGGACCGAGAGATCGCTGGTGGCGAGCCCCCGGGTCTCAAGGGTCAGTGCGCCGACCGTCTTGACGTTGTGGGCGATGCCGGTCTCGTCGGCGCGGGCGGATGCCGTCGCGAGGGCGGTGAGAGCCAGGGCGGCGACGGTGAGCGAAACAAGGGTCTTGGACATCGTGATCAGCCTCTTTTTTCTCGGCGGCGGGCTCCCCGTCGCCTTGTGAGACTGTATGTGCTGGGTCGTAGGCTATGAATCAAATGGATCGATTTCATAATGCGCATCGATCACGTGCATCTTTCCCGACTCGACCTCAATCTGCTGGTCGCCCTCGATGCGCTGCTGACCGAACGGAGCGTGACCCGCGCGGCGGGGCGGATCGGCATCAGCCAATCGGCGATGAGCCATGCCCTGGCGCGGCTGCGCACCACCTTCTCGGATGAGCTGCTAACGCGGGGCCCCGACGGCATGCGGCCGACGCCGCGGGCGCTGGCGCTGATCGCGCCGGTGCAGGCGGCGCTGTCTCAGATCCAAGAGATCACGGCGCCACCGGACGCCTTCGATCCGGCGACAGCCGACATCACTTTCACTCTCGGCATCCCGGACTCGACCGAGGTGCTCTTGATGCCGACCCTCATCGCGCATCTGCAGGCGGTGGCGCCGGGTGTGAAGCTTTTGCTGCACACGGTCGATCGGCACCGGATCCTCGACGATCTCGATACCGGCCGCGTCGATCTCGGCATCGGGGTGTTCGAACAGGGTCAGACGCACCACAAGCGGCGCATCCTCAACAAGGAGAGCTACCTCTGCATCTTCAACGCCGACCTCGTCGGGGTGACGGCGCCGATCTCGCTCGACGACTACGTGCGGCTGCCCCACCTGCTGACCAGCCTCGTGGAGAGCGCCCATGGGGTCGTCGACGATGCGCTGGCCAAGATCGGCCGCAAGCGCGTCATCGCCCTGACCTCGCCGCGCTTCTCGGTGATGCCGTTCGTGGTGCGGCAGGCCCCCGTCATCGCCACGATGCACGCGCGGCTGGCGCGCTTCTTCGCCGACAGCATGGGCCTGACCGTGAGTCCGGCGCCGATCGCGCTGCCGGACGTCTCGATCTCGATGATCTGGCACGCATCCAACGACGCCGTGCCGAGCCAGCGCTGGTTGCGGGAGACGATCGTGAGGCTGCGCCGGCCGGGGCCGACAGCCCCCGCTCCAGAGGCATCGTGATCGTGGAGGCCATCGGAGGGAGACGCTGCCGGCTCTCAGTGACACGCGTCCCCGGTCAGGTTCGAAGGCAGCCGCGAGGCTCGAAGAGCACCAAGAAGGACGGACGATGCAGCTGCCGCGCAGATGGTTGCGCGACGGTCCAGATGTTGCCACCCGCGCTTCCGTTCGGCCCCTCCTCGGCGAGGAATCAATCAAAGATGCCGCAGGAATAAGGACAGGCCGACCTTGGTCAGGCAGTCATGTTATTGTTCCAAAAATTTGGCACGGCACCGGGGGCTGCTTCGAGGAAAGGCCTGCAGCGATGATCAGTAAGCTACCGACCGATTCACGGACTTCCGTTACGCTACACGAAGCCGCTGTCGGGCGAACCGCAATCGGGGCTCTCGCGGTTGGAGCGGTGGCCCTCGGTGCGCTGGCCGTAGGAGCCTTCGCGATCGGACGGCTTTCGGTCGGGCGAGCCCGGATCGGCCGCTTGGAGATCGGCGAGTTGACGGTGGACCGGCTCCGCATCCGGCGGGAGGAGTGACGCCCACCTCCCTCGGCGGTCGTCGATCGGCCCCGATCAGGCCGAATCGCCGACAGCGAGCCCCGAAGGCCGCTCGAACAGGAACTTGCGAGAGGGTCTGCGAAACGGCGGCAGATCAAGAAGGCTGGAGCAGCCCTAGCCCGTTGCAGAATGATGGTCGGAGTGGCCGGACTTGAACCGACGACCCCCTGTCCCCCAGACAGTCCCTGTTTATTGGAAAATAATACGTTTTTTGCAAAAGACCTGAAATCAGCCCCTATAACTATCAATGGCTTGGACCGCTTCTGCAAAGCGGATTTGGTGGCCAAAGTCACGCGCGGTAGGGTCCGTGCATGGCTGATTCCTCCCCCACCGTCGGCGAGCTCTTCAAGGCCAAGGCCGTCACCGACGAGCAGGTTGGCGCGCTGGTCGATGCGGTCCTGGCCGGGAAGTTCGAGGACCGGGCCGAACTCGCCGAGGGCTACATGCTCGACGTGGCCGCGGCGGTGAAGGCGAGCGCGTTCGCGACCTCTGTCCTCGCCGACGAGACGAGCAAGCCCGGCGCGCGGCGGAATGCGGCCCGGACCGCAATCCTGCTGGCGCGGGCTGAGAAGGCGTGAGCGATCCCGACGCCGAAGTCTGGCGGCACACCTTCAACGAGCCCGGCCCTGACTTCGTCCTCGAGGTTCGCGGCATGACCGTCGGCCGGATCTACCGCAACGACACGATCCCAGCCCCGCCGCGCTGGTTCTGGACGATCACCTGCGTGCGCCAGTTCGTCGGCATGACGAAGCCGAGCAGGACCGACAGCGGCTTCGTCCATACGAAGGAGGAGGCGGTCGCGGCGCTGCGGGCCGCCTGGGCGCTGGAGCGTGACTGGCGGGCCGAGATGCGAAAGCTCACCGCTCAAGATTACGGCGGCATGACGCATTGGGTCGCGCTGGTCGCTTGGGAGGGCTACGAGCGGCCCGCCAACAGCGCGCACGAAAAAAGCCCCGAGGCCGAAGCCCCGGGGCGATGCGTTGACGGATGTTAACGGCGGGGATCAGTCGGGCCGGCGCCCCGTGATCGCCTGCAGCATCTCCCGGCGGGTCGCGGCCATCTCCTCGCGCATCGATGTCACCAGGTCGTCGATGCGGCGCTCCATACGGGTGATGACATCGCCGGTCACGTAGGTTCGGGCGACTTCGACCTTGAAGTTGTGCAGGGCCTCGGTCTGGGCCGCGATCTGGATCTTTACCGCCGCCATGTCGATCGTCAGCGGGGACACCGCGTCCTTCGTGCCGGCGCGCAGCTTGCCCGTGATCCAGTCGACGAGCTTGCCGAGTCCGACGAGGAACAGCGCGAACGCCACGACGTGCGCCCAGGTGATCGGGCCGGGCGAGAGGAACGAGGTGTCCATCGGATCAGGCCTTCAGCAGGCGGGCGGCGCCGGCGCGGGCCAGCGTCGTGAGGGGTGAGGAGACGAAGAAAGCCGTCAGGATGGTGGCCTCGATCGCCACGTACTCGGGCGGCAGCGGCTCGATGGGCCAGCCCAGCGCGAAGGTCTTCGAGAGGCAGATCGCCCCGAAGTGGATCGCGGGCGGAATGCCGATGCCGTAGATCAGCCCCTTGAAGGCGGGCGCGATCGCCGCCTTCGCCTGGTTCGCGACGATCTCGGCCTGGACGACTTGCACCGCGACGTCGCGCTGGGTGTTCTGCCCGTTCTCCATCCCCTTGAGGATGGGTTGCAGCACCGAGTTGCCGAACACCTTGATCAGGCCGGAGCCGACGGTGCCGAGGAGGCTTCCGACCGGGTTGGAGAGCCAGCCGAGGAGGTTCATCGGGGCGGCTCCCGTGCCGGCAGCGTCGCCAGCTTCGTCGCGTAGGCGCGGGCGGCGAGCCGGGCGACCGCGAGGAAGGTCGCCACCTTCGCGCCCGGCAGCCACTCAGGCAGCAGCGGCGCCAGATCGACACCGGGGAGCGCATCGAGGACGTCCGGCAGCGCCATGATGCCGGCAAGTAGGTAGACCCGCTTGCCGGCGGCCGCACGCCAGCAGCGGCGCAGGCCGAGCCGGGCCCGCGCGAGGAGGGGGCGGCGTGCCATGGTCAAGCCTTCCGAAACGAGGTGTGGATCAGGTCGTAGAGGCCGGCGAGGCCGGAGCGGACCGCGCCGCCAGTCGCCTGGACGCCCGAGCGAACAAGCCCGCCGGTGGGGGCGGGCTGCGGGGCGGGCGAGGGCGGAGCGGTGGGGATCACCGAATGCCCGGCGGCGCGCAGCGCATCGACGAACTTCCCGCACTGGCCGGCGATCATCTCGTCCTTGTCGGTGCCGTTGATGATGCGCCGGGCGCCGACCGGGTCGTAGCGACCGCCGCCGAAGTAATCGGCGAGCTTCTTGCCGGTGAACCAGCCCTCGACCATGCCGTAGAAGAGGATCGCCGCCGCCACGTCGAGCCGCATCGCGAGCTTCGGCGTCTTCACCAGGTCCTCGTCGGCCCGCAGGTAGCCGAGCTGCCGCAGCCGCGCGGTCGCCTTCGCGTAGTTCGTCTCCCAAGTGAGCTGCACGAAGCCGCGGCCCCAGAAGCCGGTCGGCCCGTAGGACTTCCCCTTGCCCCGGCCGTATTCCTCGATCGGCTGCATGGTGCGCGCCGTCTCGTGGAAGGTGGTCGCCAGCGCGTAGCCGAGCGACGTGGTGCCGAGCAGCGACGGCGCGGCGTCGAGGATCGCCTCGAGGCCCTTGAACTGCGCGTCCTTCAGGCGCCCGCCGAACAGGGATGCGCGCACGGCCGCGTAGAAGGCGGCGCGGTTCAGGCTCGCGGCCATCGTGGTCTCCGGGGGGTTGGGTGGACGAGTTCTTGACCGGCTCTTGATCCGGGGCCGCCCGATCGGCCGGAAGGCTCAGCGGATCAGAGGCTTAGCGGGTGGACTAGATTTGACCCGGTTTTGATCGACTAGGCCGGAAGGCGTCGGAGGAGGGACACGCGCACCCGGGCAAGCCCGCGCTGCGTGATGCCGAGGGCGCGGGCCGCGCCGAGCGAGAGGTCGATCAGCCGGCCAAGCCGGGGATGCGGGCCGCGGTCGTTGACCCGCACGTCGATATGCCGGCCGGTGACCAGATCGGTGACGCGCACCGGAGTGCCGAGCGGCAGGGTCCAGTGCGCGGCGCCGAGCGCCTCGGGGACGAAGCGGCGGCCGTCTGCGCGGAGGCGGCCGGACTCGTGGCCGTAGAACGAGGCGGTTCCCGTCCAATCGGCGCGGGCGGGCGTCACGCTGAGCACGAGGCAAGCGAGAGCGGCCCGCACCGCGAGGCGTTGCAGGAGCATGGTGGGTCCGATTGTCGAGGAATCAGGCTCGGGCCGGGTGGCGCGGCGAGCGGCTTAGGTCAGTCAGTCGTCAGAAGGCGGACATCTGCGTGCGAAGCCAGCCGGACGTGGTTTTGCGGTACATATACGGCCCGCTGAAGATGACGTCGCCAATCGCCCCGCTCGTGTCGCCGGTATTGGCCGGCGCGGGTCGGTCCGGCGAATTGAAGAAGGGGAACTGTGCTCGACCGGCCTGCCCGGTGCTGCCATCGTCAGTCAGGCGATAGACTTCCGCTCCGTTGACGCGGGTCTGCCAGAAGCCGTCGATCCAGCGGGTGACGCGCGTGCCGGACCCCTCCCACGCGATGTCATGGCCCGCCGCCATCCGAAAAACGGGTGCGCCGTTCCGGGCAGTCGCCTGAGAGAAGTCAATGCCAGCTTCCGTGAACGACAGCGCGTTGTTCAGGATCTTGCGGGCATAGCTCCGGGTGCCCTCCGCCCCGCCGTCGTTCGTGCCGATGCCGAAGACGGAGTTGATCCCCATCGCCGCGCCGGCCTGATTGTACTTGCTGAACAGCATGTGCAGGCCGATGCGGATGCCGCCCGGATCCGCACCGTTGGCGTACATATCCCACTCACCGATCACGAGCGGGCCATCGAGATCCGAGGGCTGACCGGTCTGGCTGGTGGCCTCCTTGTAATCGGCCCAGATGGTCGCGCGCGGACCGTGTCCGTCGTTCAGAGCATCGGCCGGACGCACGGCGAGCGCCGAGCACGCCGTATGCTGCCCGATGCCGTAAGCCTTGCTGGAAAGGGTCGCGTTGAAGGCCCAGCCGTAGTTCTTCGGCGCGACCGCCCCGATGATCTGGTTGATCTTCAGAGCGTTGACGACGGCGCCTTCCGTGCCGCCGGCCTGATCCATGTTCTGGTCAATGCGCAACACAGGCGCATCGTCGGCGTTGGTCGATCCGACGCCGAGATACTTTCGACCGTACAGGGTCGTCTCGACGGTATCCTTGCCGATGGAGGTGACCGGCGTCGTGCCGTCATAAGTGTTGCCCTGCATCCGCCACAGGACCGGGGAGGCAGGGCCGCCACCGGGCAGCGCATTGAAGCGACCGTCCGGCACGTCGATGATGCCGCCGGCCGGCGCCGCAGCGCGCGCAGCGGAGAAACATGCCGAGTCGTCAGTCCCGTCGAGCTTGGCCCCGTAATCCTTGACCGAGCGGATGTCTCGATCGGAGAGGGGGCGCGAAACGGCACCGGCGCCCGAGCGCCGAGCGGACATCTTCGACACATCGCCGGTCGAACCGTCGGCCAGGATGCGACGGCCGCCCGGGGTCTGGCCGTCCTGAAGGTGAAGGGTCTCGGTGCCGACCACGAGTTCGCGGGGCGGACCGATATAGGCGTCGATCGCCGCCTGCGACGGCAGATCGGTGGCGCCAATGCCGGCGAGCTGACGGGCCTGACGGGGCATCACACGTTCCAATCGTTGGTGGAGTTGGGATCGGAGTCGAAGTTGAAGTCGAAGATCACGCGGCCGACTTGGGCCGCGTAGGCGGCGGCGTTGGCGGCGAAGACTGCGGCTTCGATCGCGCGCTGGTCGGCCGCGCTCGCATTCAGGGACGCCGCATCGCGCGCGGCTTCGGAGACGGCCCTTGCGGCGGCGGACGCCTCCGCCTCGGCCCGAGCTTTCGCGGCCTGCTCGGCGCCGATGCGCTCCACGATCGGAACCTGAGCTTGCGCTCGCTCCGCCGCCGTCTGGGCCGCCACTGTCGTCTGGGCGGGGCTCGCCTTGATCGCGAGGCCGCTTGACCAGTCGGCGAAGCTGCCGGACCGCTTGATGTAGAGCGTCCACTCCGGACCGGTCGGGAGGTCCGACACGGCAAGGAAGGTCGTGCCCTGCGGGTAGGCGTCGTAGGCGCTGCGCTGCGCCAGCGTGCCGGTGAAGTCGGGCGTGACGCCCGTGGTGCCGGGACCACCGAGCTGCGTGCCGAGCCAGATGCCGCGCGTCGCGTCGTAGACCACGCGCTGCAACGAGTCCTTCTGCAGCGCGCCGTCGGCGAGCGGGCTACCGTTGGCGTCGCGCCACTGCGCGAGGGGGCTTCCGTCGACGCTCAGCGTCGGAGCATTGGGCCCGGTCCGGTCCATGCGCAGAAGCAGCGAGAGACCGTCGAACAGGCGGATCATGCCGTCCGGGCTCTCGACCGTGAAATCCGGGCCGGTGCCGGCGGTGAGCAGCACGACATCGCTCAGCGAGACGATGGTCGAGGTGCCGTTGCGTTCGACGCGAACGCCGGGGCCGCCCCGGACATCGACCGGAGCAGAGGGCAGAGACAGGGCGGGGATCATGGAGGCTCCGAAGCGATCAGCGGAGTTCGACGGGCTCGTCGAAGACGAGCGCGGTCTCGGGGCCGACCGTCATCAGCACGCGCACGTCGTAGACGCCGGGCGGGACGCAGGCGGACCAGCCGGCGGGGAACAGCGCCTCGACGATGCCGGGGTTCGAGACGAAGAGCGTCCCGGCCGATGTCGAGGCCGTGAGAAGCGGGTGCGGATCGTGGACGCCACAACGGCGGTCGCGCGGCACGACCTGGACCGTCACGTCGGACGCCGCCGAGAAGTCGATCAGCCCTGCCTCGGTGAGGTCGAGCCGTCCGTCGGGGGAGCCCATCCGCAGCACGAGACGGAGCCGCCACTGCCCGCAGCGCGAGGCGGCGCCCAGAGTGTTCAGGAACGCCATGCTCAGAGCTTCAGAAAGAAGGTGCCGAGCCGGATCGGCGGGAGGTTCGACACCGACTGGCCGCCGCCAGGGTTCGAATGCGAGACGGTGAATTCCTTCGCGCCCGGCGGGGCGGTATCGGAGTTCTTCACCCCCCGCAGCATGTCCGGGAGCGATGTCGACGCGCCTGCATCGCCGAAGGCGATGGGCTGAACCTTGTCCGGGGCAACATACTGATGCGCCGGGTAATCGACGGTCACCTTCCCATCGGGCAGGAGCGCCGGCAGGTTCCTGCTCGAAAGCGTCGAGAGCGCATCGCCGCCGATCTGGCCGGGGGTCTGGACGTCACCGAAGAACGAGAAGCGCGCCAGGACG
The DNA here is from genome assembly GCF_014199985.1 of Methylorubrum rhodesianum. Classification (GTDB taxonomy): domain Bacteria; phylum Pseudomonadota; class Alphaproteobacteria; order Rhizobiales; family Beijerinckiaceae; genus Methylobacterium; species Methylobacterium rhodesianum. The sequence continues at coordinate 284,734 of NZ_JACHOS010000005.1, forward strand.
GGGCCGGTCGAGCCGGCGGCCGCGGGCTGCGAAAGCGTGATGACGTTGCCGTTGAGGTCGGCGATCGTCGTTCCGGCCGAGATGCCGGCTGCGATCACCGACATACCAATCGCCAAGCGGTCGCTGCTGAAGGCGGTCGCATTGGTTGAGCCGGCGGTCAGGTTGAGCCCGGTGCTCGTCTGAAGCCGGTTCGCCGGACCCGTCCCCATGTCGTCGAGGCCGCCCGGCAAGAGGCCCTGCATCGTTGGAATGCCGATGACCTTGCCGGCCGCGAAGTCGTCGCTCGCCGAGGCACCGCGGCCACCGACGACCGGCGCCATGCTGTCGGGGAAAGTCAGCCAGAGGTACAGATAGAGGTTGCGGGTGTCGTTGCTGCCGCGTTCGGAGGCACCGGACTGACCGTTGCCGATCGTGCCCTGATTCATCCGCACCCAACCCGGCTGTACCGAGTTGTCGAGGCGCCACTTCACGTCGCCGGTCCGGGCGCGGGCCGTCGGATCGTCAGTCCCCTCGGGATCGGTCGGCTCCGTGGGCGGGATCGGCTCCCCGAGCCCATCGTCGTTCCACAGCAGACCCGCCGACAGGGAATAGACCCACTCCTTGTAGAGGCCCGCCGGCAGGTAGACGCGCGGGAATCGACCCGTCGCATCCGGTGCCACCTCGGCAGGATGCGGCTGCGTCCGGCCCGAATCCGCGTACACCGCGAGCGGCACGTCGGAGCCGGCCTCGAAGAAGCGCGCACGCACGTCGAGACGCGGGCGCCCGTTCAGGTCGAGCACCTGCTGCCGCGAGAGCGGCCAGAAGATTGTCATGAGTGGCGTCCGAAACGACGAAGCCCCGCACGGGGGCGGGGCTCGGTCAGGGCCGGCGCGTAGGGCGCGGCACGGTGATCAAATCGCGGGTTTTGCCCGACGGGTCAAGGGGCGGAGGCTCGGCTCACCGCAGCATATAGCGTGACGCGTCAACCACAGGCTCAAAATTCGATGGCAATGGATCGCCAAGCGCCTCGACGACATGGCAGACCCGTGGTTGCAGTGTTCGTGACGCTAAAACAGCGTCGGGGGAACGTCCATGCGCATCGTCATCGCTGTTGCCTTGTTCGCGGCTACCATAGGCACCGCACAGGCCCAATATTACGGTTACGGCTCCAACAGTCGGAGCAATAGCGTCAGCGGATACACGACCAATAATGGCACCTACGTGGCGCCGCACTATCGGACCAATCCAAACAGCACGCAGTACGATAATTATAGCACGAGCGGAAACTACAACCCGCACAACAACTCATATGGTACGCGCATTCCGCGCTACTGAACGGCTCGCCCAGCATGGCGGCACATGATAGCGTGCCGCCATGCCCCGCCGCTTCTCACAGCCGCTCTGGTACGTCGCGCAGATCGCGGCCATCGCCGGCCTGACCTATCTCGGAACCGGTCGAACAGAGGAAAATCCCCCGCCACTGACGCCTGGCCTCCTTGTCGTCGGCTTCGGCATCTCGGTGGTTTTCGTCGCGCTCGGAACGGCCATCGCTACGCGCTTACTTGACTGGGCGAACCGTAAGCTGAAGCGGCTCCCGGTCGCCGCTGCCGTACCCGCGCCCTCCGAGCAAGACGAGCCGGTTCAGCAGCGCGATCGTATCGGCGCCGGGCCGAGCAGCGGCGAGATCGGCAAGCCGACGTCCTCCCTCTGGCGTGGTCAGCAGCGCGGCTAAGCGGTCGACGTTCCGTCCTGCCTGCCAGTCCTCGAAGGCCTGCGCGATCCGCTTCGGCAGGTTCAGGCCGCCGGTCGCGAGCGCCTTGTTCGCCTCACCGCCGAGACCACCCTTGCGCAGCTCTGCCAGCGCCTCGTTGTTGAACGAGGTGCGGGATCCGACACCCTGGCGCGTGCCGGTCGCCTCGAAGATGTCGAGCAGGCGGGAGAAGCCGGCCGCCAGCCGCTCTCCATCCGGCAGGGCACGGATCGCGGCGAAGACGTTTTCACCCGCCAGATCGTTGCCGCGGATGCTGGCCGCGAACTTGGCCCCGCCCGCCTGATTGGCGCCGCTCTGAAGGTCCTTCGTCTTCGCCGCGAACTCGGTCCCGAGGTAGGTTCGGACGAGCTCGCGCGCGGCCAGCGAGTTGCTGCGCGAGATCGCACCGACAGCGGCTCCGACGTCGGCCGAGGAGCCTTCGACGGGCTTGGTCGGGAACAGGGCGTCGATGGCGCGCTTCAGATCGGGCCGCTCGGCGATCCGGCCGAGCGGGGAGCGCTCCACGGCCTCGCGGCCCTGATGGGCGAGGGCGAGGCGCTGAAGCCGGCCGCGCGCCTCCGGGAGGAGGGCGAGCAGGTCCTCGTTCTGGCGCATCGCGGCGCGGATACGCTCCGCCGTAGCGCCGCCCTGACCGCTCACTCCGTCGAGGATGCGGGTCACCTCGCGCGCCTCGAACGCGTTGCGAGCCGCGGGCGTAGCGTTGGCCAGGAACTCGCGGGCCGCGGTGGCGCCCTCCAGGTGGGACGGCACCTGTTCTGCGGGCGTGTTGAGCCGACGCGTCTCGGGATCGCGCTGCGTCACCCGGCCGAGCGGGGCGTTGCCAGCGAACGGCTCCAGGGGCCGGCTGTTAGCGGCGAAGTTGGCGTCCGCCACCGCCATCTCGGGCGCCGTCTTGAGCTGCTCGTCAATCGCCGATCGCACGCTCTGAAGGCGGCTCACCATCACGCCGTCACCGGCCTTGCGCGCCTCCCGGAGCACCTGGTCGAGGCGCTCGCGAGTCTGGTGCAGCCCGTCGATGGTCAGTTCTGTCTCACGCACTCCAGACACTGGATCGGGCAGGTTGCCGTGCAGGTCTCGCCGTACCGCCTCCAGGGCGCTCCGGACATTGCCCTTTGCCGTGGCGAGCGCCGCGTCAATGGCGTCGATGGCCGGTTGCGGGTTCACCTGCCCGAACCTCGGCGCGGAGATCTCCTCCGTCACCGTCGTCGGCACCATGCGGGAGGAGGGGCCGCTCGCGGGCTCCTTCGAAGCCATCACGACGCGCTCATAGGCCGACAGCGGGTCAGTCTCGTCGCCGCGCATCAGCGCCGCGGCCGCCCGGTCGAGCGTGCCCTTGTCGACCGTCTTCGGATCGACGCCGGCCTCGGTGAGAGCCCGGCGAATGTCCGTCGTCGCTTGGCTGGCGGAGGCCTGGAACTCGTCGCGCATCGCGCCGAACCCGGACCGATCGTCATGGCCCAGCCAATCCCACGGATAGGTGCGGCGCCCGCGGGCTTCCTGCTCCAGAAGGCCGATCAGCTCGTCGTGGATGTTGCGCGCCATGCCGCCATCGCGGTCGGGCGGGAGATAGCCCTCCTCGATCAGCCGCTCGCGCCAGAAATTGTCGATTCCCTTGCCGTTCTCCTGAACGAGGTTCGAGACGCCGGGCTGCCGAAAGCGGTCGAGCCCTGCCGCCTTCACGTCCCCGCGCTCGAGGCCGATGCCGCCGTTCTCAGCGATGAAGCGGGCAAGCGACTTCGTGCCCGGCGCCACCGGCGGCGCGTCGGGCCGCTTCGGCGCCATCGAGCCGATGGTATCCGGACCCTGCGGCGGCGGGTCGTAACGCAGCGGCCCGCCGGCGCCGTTGTCGAGCGTCTGAAGCACCGGCTCGCCGGGCCGCTCCACCTCGACGGTGCGCTCGATCCCGATGCGCTCCGGCGCGGCGCGGGCGGCGGCATAGTCGCGCGCCGCCTGCTCGGAGCGGGCTGTCTCGCGGGCATCGGCGACGCCGCGCATTTCGCGCTGGATCACCTGCCCGGCCTGATCGGGGGAGACGCGCGGGCCGGCCGCCTGCGTGGCGCGGATGACTGCCTGTCCCTCGGGTGTCGCGGCCACAGCGCTGCGGGCGGCAGCCTGGACCGCCTCGCCCGTGCGCGCAGAGGAGGTCGAGGCCGGCGTGATAGCGTCAAGCCCGGCCTGCCCGGCGGCGTCGATCTGGCCGGGACGCGCGGCGAAGAACTCGGAGAGCCCGCCTTGTCCCTCCACGACGCGCTGAAGATCGCCGAGGCGGCGCGGGCCCACGACCTGCTGCAGCGCCTCCGCCCAGGTCAGCAAGACGCCGCGCGCCGCCGCATCGTCAACCAGCGAGCGAACCGCCGTCACCTCATCGGCCGAGATCTTGCCGGCGCCGGCATCGAAGAGGCGCTCGGCCGTGCCGGGGCGGCGAGTGAAGGCCTGCGCAGCGCCACCGGCCACACCGCCGACGAGACGCGCGATAGGCTCCGCTTCTGTTCCCTTGGTGACCTGCCCGGCTGTCTCAGAAGCGATCGCCGGCACCAGAGCGTTGCGCGCGGCGGTGGCGATGGTTTTGCCGCCGCCAGGGATGAACTCGGCGATGGTGCCGACGTACTGCCCCGGCACCGTTTCGGCCTTCGGCAGCTTGCCAGCCACGGCCTCGACGCCGCTCAACGCGATCTCGCCCGGCTTCGGCAGCTCGTGAGGCGCAGGAATCGGGCCCTTTAGCGCTTCGCGACGCGCCTGCATCTCACTGTCAGGGACCGCGGGACGGCCGAGCGCGCGTCCGATCCCACGAGCGACGCCTTGCGCCATCAGACCAGTGAACTGATCTGCGAGGCCCCACACCGTCTGCGGCAGGTCGAGCACCCCGGCCGCGCCCCGGATAATTCCGGCACCGGCCTGGTCTACGACATCGGCCGCAACCGACTTTCCCTCCGCCTTGGACGTCTTCGGCGCTTCATCGAACCGGTCGAAGAAGTTGCTGCCGTCCGCCGCGGGCTCCGCCCCCGAAGCTTTCGGGGCCGGCTTGTCATCGAACTGGTCGAAGAAGTTCGCCATCAGGATCAGGGTCCCGCAAGGATGCTGTCGGGTCCGTTTTCACGGACCGGGCCGAGGATGCGCGCCGAGGCGCCCGCACCATACTTGGCGTCGAACTGCGTGCGCAGGCTCGGGTCGGTGCGGAGTGCGCGGACCGCCGCCATGGGGATGCTGACCGGGCCCGTGGGCGTTGCCGACTTGGCATCGGTCCCAGCGCTGCCCTCTCGAGCGCCGGCTGAACCCTTGTCGCCCCCCTGGCCGCCTCGATACTCCCGGAAGCGCGTGTAGGGGTTCGGAAGCGCCTTGATGGCCTGATCCGCCTCCGCCTGGCTGATCTCGCCGCGCAGCGCCTTGCCCGCGATGTCACCGGCCTGCGCCTGATAGTCGGCGAGGCCGCGGAAGGTATCCACGATGATTGCGTTACCGCCCGGTGTTTTCAGGAGCGAGGGAAGGCTGTTCCGGAACGCGCGGCCCTCGGCGTCGGACGTGGCGCCGGACCCCGGCACTCGCATCCGGGGCGTCAGCTTGTCGGCGAGCGCCGTGAAGGCCTCCATCTCACCCATCTTGCCGTTGGTCAGACCGTTGGCGACGGAGTCGAGACCGGCGGCCTGCGCGTACTGCGCCAGACCGAGGCGGGCGCCCGCGAGCTTACCGGTGTTGATCTGCTCACCGAGGCTGGCCATCGTGTCGATGTCGGCGCGCAGCGGGACGGCGTTGTCCGCAGCCTCCACCATTTCGGAATAGCGCTTGGCCTGAAGCTCGTTCGCCTTCTCAGCGAACTTGCCCGCGCCCTTGGTGTCCACGTTGACCGTCGTCCGAGGCGAGCCGCCGATACCGAAGGGCTTGCCGTCCGGACCCATGCCGGCGCCCGTGCCCTCGGGAATGCCGTAGGACTGGCGCTCCTCTGCCGAGAGCGGGCGCGGCTGCTGACCGGCGATGATGACGCGCGACTGCGTCGGATCCGTCGAATGCAGCGCCACCATGCCGACGCCCGGCATCGCCTGATAGGTAAACTTCGAACTGTCCTTGTCCGGCGCCGTGAAGAGCACGTCACCGGTGGCCGTGTCGACGAGGCTGTTGCCGACGGTCGCAGTGTTCCGCTTGGCCTGTCCGATCGGCATGATCTGGCCCGTGCGCCCGTTCACCCAGGACGTCTGGCCGTTCACGTCTTTCATCTCCCACGGCGTGTCACCGCCCTTGAGGAGCTGCCCGAAGATCTGCCCGGCCATGGCGCGGGTGTTCGGGTTGCGCCATGCAGCGTTGAGCGCGGTTTGAAGCTCCGGCGTCATGCGGGCGGCGCTACCGGTCGGGAAGCCGGGGAAGCCCTGCGACGGTGCGGCGGTCGGAGCGCCGCCTTGCGGGATGACGAAGCCGGCCGGCTGCGCACCCAAGGCCGGAATGTTCGCGTCGTCGGACTCGGCCGAGGCGACTTGGGACGGGGACGGCGCCGGAGCGCTTCCGCCTCGCCGCCCGCCCATCCAGGCGTAAACCTCGCCCGCGGTCTTCGGCGAGCCGTCGCGGTTGAAGAACACCGTGCGATTGGCGCCTGCTACTTTCGGGCCGACCAGGGAGGCGGCCGGCGCGTCGGGATTGCTGAGCGCGCTCGGGATGAACTTCGTCGCGCCGCCCGCACCGAGAAAGTGCGCACCGTAGAGGTTCTGCGGGTTGATCGTGATGCCGGCCGACGTGAGGGCCTGCGCGTTGTCGCGCGTGAAGGCCTGCATCGCCCGCTCCTGCTGGGCTGCATCGGTGCGGCCGTCCGGGGTCAGGCCGAGATCCGGATACTTCTTCGCTAACCCGGCCCAGGTGTCCCTCGTGAACTGGTAGCGTCCGAGTGCGGTGCTGTTCGGGTTGGCCGCAAGGTCGTTGCCGCCGCTCTCCTTCGCCCGCGTCGTCGCGAGGTACTCGCCCATCCCGCCGCCGGTGGCCGCGAAGCTCGGAGCCGCCGCCACGGGGCCGGACTGAGCCGGCGCGCCTGTAGCACCAGCCCCGGACACGGCCGGCACCACGCCCCCGCCCGCGCCGCCCTTGTAGGCGTTCATCAGGTTCGAGATCAGCGTCGGAGCCTCGGCCTCGAGCGCTTCCTTGCGAGCGGAGGCGTAGCTGTCACCGAAGGCGTCTCCAACGCCCCGGACCATGGAAAAAATCGTTGCGCCGCTCATGGATCAGACCCAATCGCTGTCTTTGCCGACGCCAAGGCCGCCGCCACCACCGCCGAAGATGCTGAAAGCGCCCAGCCCACCGCCACCGAAGGCTTTGCCGGCGAGACTCGACGCGAGACTGAGGCCGCCCATCAGGGCGCCGAAGCGGTTCTCGGCCGCCTGCTGCCCCGCCATGAGGCCCTGCTGCCCGACCTGCGCGAGCCCCCTCGCCGTGTCGGTCGAGATCCCAGCCTTCGCCACGCCGGTCTGGACGCCGACGTTGCCGAGCCCGGTCTCCGCACCGGACTGCCCCGAGACGGCGGTCGCCCGCTTCGTATCGAGGTTGGCGAGGTTCGCGAGCCAGTTGTTGTAGTCCTGGCTGGCGAGGCCGGAGGCGAACTTCATCGCATCCGTGTCGGCCCCGCCGGAGGCCAGCGTCCCGTTCACGGCCCGGGCGCGGGAAAGCGCCTGGAGCCCCTGATCCATGTTGAAGGTGTAGCCGGGCGCGGTCGCGTAGGCCGAACGTGCGGCGGCCGAGGCATCAGCGCCGTTCACGCCGAGCGCGTCCTGATAGAGCTTGGCGCCGCCCCGGTACTCATCGGCGAGGTTGCCGAAGAGGCCCGATGCTTTGCCGTACTGCTCTTTGGCGAAGCCGAGCCCCTGGTCGAGCGCGTCCTTCGCCTCGTTCTCGCCCTGCTGGAGCTGCTGCGCGCCCCAGATCGCCGCCTGACGCCCGGCCTTGCCCGAGAAGATGCTGGCCACGGATCATTCCTCCAGAGCGGCGATGCGGGACTCAAGCTCCGCCGCGTAGGCGAGCAGGGCCGAGAAGAAGAGGACCCACTCGCGCGGCAACGGCAGCGAGGCGGCGTTCGGAAAGGTGGGCTTGGTGCTCATTCGGTGCGGGCCTCGACCGCCATCGCCCCGCCGAGCAGGGCGCAATAAACCGGGTCGGAGACGTCCAAGCGCCATGTCCGGCCCTGCACGCCGGTCAGGCCGGTGCGCAGCACGTTGACCCGCGTCCTTGTCCGCCCCATCGGGCCGAGCTTGCGCGTCAGCGGGTTCGACCAGGTGGCGCCGCCGTCGTCGGACCATGAGATCCCGACGACGGGATCGGTCTGGGTGACATCGCCCGTCGGCAGGCCCTGCCCGACCACGAAATCGAAGTCGGCGCGGGGGATGGCGAGACGCTGCGGGAATGCCTCGCCGGGCAGGGACTCGACGCGCATCCGCAGCGGCAGCCCGGCATCGGTGAAGGCGGCCTCCGACACCTCGAGGAGCGAGTTGCTGCGGCGGTCGCCGACGAGCCAGCGCCCGAAGGCCTTCACGCCCTGCGTCGCGCGCCAGCGGGTGTCCTGATGCCCGACGCGTTCGTGCCAGAGGCCGGTGGTCAGATCGAAGACCCAAGTCCGGCCCGGCAGCGAGAGCGCCCAGAAGGCATGTCCCGCGACCATGAACACCGAGGCCTCGATCTCCTCACGGTTCACCCGGGCGGCGGCGGCGACGTCTCGCTCGACATCGTGCGTCGAGATCCGCTCCGGGCTGTAGCCGTTCAGCCGGTAGACGACGGAATCGTCCCCGACCCAGATCAGCGTGTTCGACCAGCCTTCCTCATGGCCGGCGACAGCCCACGGCCCGATCAGGCCGCGCGGAATGCCGGTCAGGCGGGCGAGGGGGAAGCCGTTGTTCTGCGCTGGCCCGCCGTAGACGCCGATCTCCGACGGGCCGAACAGGAACAGTTCGGACCGGAAGCCGATCGCGCGCATCAGGCCGGCGGAGCGGCCCTGCTCCTTCGTCCGGTCGAGCGTGTTGAAGCCCGTGCCGTTGAGCCCTGACGCGTAGCAGGTGCCGTCGCCGCAGGTGAAGAAGAAGAACCCGAACAGGAACTCGACCGAGTTCGGGGCCGGCAATGCCGTCGGGATCGGCAGCGGCGACGCCGAACGGCCGGCCGAGATCTCGAAGGCGCCGAATTCCGTCACCGCCACCACCTGCGGGACCGGCGAGCGGTTGTTCTTCGCCATGGTCACCCGTGCTGAGCCGGGCAGGTCGCCCTCATCCCGGACCGCGCCGGAAGCGTCGATCGAAACGAGCCTGCCCCGCATGGCGGCGAGGAGCCGGTCGCCGGCCACGCGAGCGCCCCGAAGACGCTTGTGTCCGGTATCAGCGAAGGGGATGAGCCCCGGCGCGCGCCGGATGACGGACGGCGACCGCCCGCCCTGGCCGATCTCTTCGACGTAGGCGTTGATGAGCCGGCCCGCGCCCTCCTCCGGCGAGAGGCCGGGACGCGACGACAGCGGCCACGCGATGTCCGGCATCAGACGATCCAGCCACCGCGGCGCCGACCGCCCCAGAAGCGCTCCAGGCGCATCGCCGGACGGGCGTCGTAGACGAAGGATTGGTAGCGGAGGATGTGCTCCTGATCCGGCACGGCCGCCAGGAGCATCGCGATCCGCGCCGGCGGCACCTCGGCGAACGAGGTCGCGCAATCGGCGGCCAGCAGGCGCGCGAAGGCGCCCTGCAACTCGGTGGAGAGCTGCGACAGGTCGGTGACGCCGCAGATGTCGCGCCCGCGCAGTTCCATGAACTTCGGCTGGAGGCGGGCCGCGACGACGGCGCGATCCTTGGCCGAGGCCGTCTGTCCGGCCGACACGATGCCGAGATGCTCGAGCGCGACCTGCACCGGATCGAAGACACCCGAGACCGCGACACCGGTATCGAGTTGGCGGGCGAGCGCCTTCAGGGAGATTTCCGCCTTCGCCGCCTCTCCCGCGAGGAGGGTGCGGGTCGCAACATCCTTGCCGAAGGCCTGCGAGCAGGCCGAGGTGAGGATGACCGACAGGTGGATCAACACACCGGGATCGGCGCCCTCAATCGACGCGAGGTTCACGATCTCCCGAAGGCGCAGATCGCCCAGCATCGGCGCGATGCGGGCGCTCACCACGGCGCGGTCCTTGGCCGAACCGGTGTAGCCGGCCATCACGACGCCGAGGTTTTCGAGCACCGCCTGCACGACATCGAAGGTGCCGTTCGTGGCGACACCGCCGTCGAACTGCCGGCCGATGACCCGAAGGGCGGCCTCCGCCTGCGCGGCCGAGGCCTGGAACGGCAGCAGCGCCTCGCCGGCGATCTTGAACGGCACCGCACAGGCGAGCGCCAGGATCGCGGCGAGATGGAGCTGGGTCGAAGCATCGGCCGCCGCGATCGACGGCAGAGCGATGATTTCGCGCTGGCGCAGATCGGCCAGCATCGGAGCGACGCGGGCCGAGACCGCGGCGCGGTCCTTCGCGGATGCGGTTTGACCGGCTTCGACGACCCCGAGCGCTTCGAGAACGGACTGCACCAGGTCGAAGGAGCCCGCCGTCCCCGTGCCGGCATCGAGTTGACGGGCGGACGCGCGAAGGGCGGCTTCGGCTCGCATCTCCTCCGCCTTCAGGCCGCCGAGGAGCGGGTCGCCGACACCGAACAGGAGGGAGCAGCGGGCAGCGAGGATGGCGGCCAGGAAGTGCTTAGTCGCCGCGTCGGCCGTCTCCACCGCCGGCAGATCGATGATGTGGCGTGCCCGGAGGTCCGCCAGCATCGGGCCGAACCGTGCGGACACGACCGCGACGTCCTTTGCCGTGGCCGTCTGACCGCCCTCAACGACTCCGAGGAGCTCAAGGACGGACTGCGCGACATTGAAGGCGCCCGAGGTGGCAACGCCCGTGTCGAACTGGCGCTGCATCACACGCAACGCCGTCTCGGCAGCGGTCGCCACGTTGCCGAGACGGTCCCCGACCGCCGGATCGACGTTGAAGCTGCCGGCGCAGATGCCCGCCAGAATGTTGGCGAGGTGGCGCAGCTGGGCCGGATCAGCCTGAGAAAGGTCGGTGAGGGTCGTGATCTCGCGCGCGCGGAGATCCGCCAGCATCGGCGCGATACGGGCGGTGACCACGCCGCGATCCTGCGCGGACGGATCCTGCCCGATGGTGACGACGCCCAGCTTCTCCAACACGTCGCGCACGACGTCGAAGGCGGCCGTCGCAGCCGTGGCGCTGAACTGGCGCGAGAGGAGCTTCAGCGAGGCTTCGGCCTCGGCCGCCGCGCCGGTCAGCACCTCGGCCTTGTTGCCGGTGATCCCGAACGGGACGCGGCAGGCCGAGGCGATGATGTCCGCGACGTGGAGGAACACCGCGGGGTCGAGCGCATCGGCGTTCAGCCCGGCGAAGATCTCGCGCTTGGCGAGCTCGGCGAGCTTCGGGTCGATCCGGATATCGACGGCCGCACGATCCTCGATCGACGCCTCCTGGCCAGCCGCCAGGACGCCCACGTTCTGGAGGACGAGGGAAATCAGATCCTGGCGGGTGTAGGCCATGGGCGAGGCGCCTTACTTGCCCTTGGTGGCGGTGGCCGGCTTCGGAGCCGTCGCGGCTTCGAGGTCCGCCTGCGCCTTGGCGAGGTCGGCGGTCAGAGCATCGACCGCGGCCTTGGCGGCATCGCGCTCGGCCGCGTTCACGCGGGTGTCCTCGTGCGCCTTGGCCAGTTGCTCACGGAAGGCCGCGAGGTCGTCGGTCGCCTTCTTGTAGGAGTCGGCCGCCGCGCCGAGCAGCTTGTCCGCTTCGTCGAGCTCGGACGCGAGGCGCTCGTTCTCCGCCGAGCCAGCCTCGATCACGCCCTTCAGGCGGTCGATCTCGGTCAGGGCGGCCAGCAGCTCGTCGACGGCCGACGGCTCCGACGCCGGCTCTTCGACCGGATGCGCGAAGGTGAGGCCGGTGGCACGCATGGTCAGCGCGTCGGCCGTCGCCCGCGACGGGTCGGTGATGACGGTGGGCGAGGCCGACCAGCCTTCAGGGAGATCGGCGCCGGGGGCGAGGGCGAAGATCTGGGCGGACCCGTCGGCCTTGTAGCCCCAAGTCGGAATGGTCTCGATGGTGTCCATGAACGCCTCGTCGGAGGTGACGGGGCGCGCATGGCCCCAGAACGACGAAGGGCGCCCCGAGGGCGCCCTTTCGTCTTCAGTCTGCGGTGTGGACGGCTTAGCCGCTGACGCGGGTGCCGAGGCGCGGGTCGATGGCGGCCACGCCGTACAGCACGTCGAGACGCCAGGACGACACGCGGTTCGGGCCGTCGAAGTAGGGCACCAGCATCACGTGGATGCCCTTGTAGTCCTGCGTTCCGATCTGCTCGGTCGGCACGCCGGCCGGCTTCTCGAAGGGCACGCACACCAGCGCCAGCGCGTTCCGGTGGAACATGAGGTTCTGCTGGAAGGTGGACGAGGCCGCGCCGTTCCAGGTCACCACCGCACCGGCGGCCGGAGCGGCCGAGACGGTCTGGTAGGCGCCCGAGGTGATGATCGCCGGGGCGATCTGCACCGTGGCGTTGCCGGTCCCGTCGGCAGTGGCCGCGGCCGTGGCGACGAACTGCTGGAGGTAGGGCAGGACCTGCTTCGTCACCGGGTTGACGGCCTGGACGCCCGCGATGGTGAACACCTCACCCGCGCGGACCGTGCCGCCGGCGCCGAGACCGGCCATGAGGAGGGCCTGACCCCAGGAGTTCGCCTGCGCGCCCGAGTAGGACACCGCCTGACCGCCACCGTTGACGGTGCCGTTGGTGCGAGTGCCCGTGGTCAGGGTCGGGGCGTTCTGGGTCATGAACGGCTCGACACCGGCGAGACCGCCGAGCTTCGCCTTGCGGTAGGCGTCGGTGTTGGCGCCATCGATGTAGAGCTGCGCCTGGTTGCCGAGCAGCGCGACGTGGTCGGCCGGCGACAGGGCGGCGGAGCGCTCGTCGGACGGGACGGCCATCTCGTTGAGGCGCTGCACGCCCGCGAGGAACTTGCTGTAGTTCGCGATGGTGTTGCCCGGGGTGCCGACCCAATTCCAGAAGTTCTGCAGCGCGCAGGCATGCAGGTCCTGGTCGATCTGGTTGGCGATCGGAACCATGGCCGGCTTGATCACGCGCTCGGCGAGATCACCGATGTTGAGCGCGAGGTCAGTCGAGGAGAACTGGAAGTCGACGCCGGCGACCTTGTTGACCTGGATCGCGGTCTTGCCCTCGATGACGTCCTGGTTGGACGCGACGAGGCCGGTGCGGACGCGGAACTGCGCCGGCTTCCGGATGGAGACCGTATCACCGACCTTGTAGCCGTTGACGTTCTTCGAGAACTCGTCCTCGTAGCCGCGGAAGACGCGGGAGCCCATGCCGAGCTCGTTGTCGAGGATCTTCACCGCCGCCTTGGCGATGATATTGGCGGTTGCGATGGTGTTGGACACGGAGAGTTATCCTTCGACTTGAGGTGGTTAGCCGTATTGCTTGGCTAGCCACGCATCGAGATCGCTGTCGGGGGACGACGGCTTGGATGACCCGGACACCTGCTTGGCAGGGGCCGGGGCGGCGGTTGCGGTCTTGGGTTTCGCCAGGGTCAGGCGTCCTTCGAGCCGGCCGACTTCCTTCGTCGCCTGACGCTCGGTCATCCCGTTGAGCTTCGTGAGCACATCGGGGTTCTTGGCGAGGTAGTAGGCGAGCAGGCCGCCCTTCTCGCTCTCGATCACCAGCTCGGTGACATGGGGCTTCACCTCGCGGTCCTTGGCCTCCGCGAGCGCCTTGTCGAAGTCCGGGATCTTGCCCCGGGTCTCGTCGAGACGGTCATGGAAGGCCTCGAGCGCGGCCTCGCGCTGGGCGACCTGAGTGGCGCTCTGCCGGCGGGAGGCATCGGCCGCCCGGTCGTCGAAGCGCTGCTCGGCGAGGGCCTTGCGGATGCGATGCTCCGCCTTGGCATCCTCGAAGGCAGCCCAGTCCTTGAAGTCGTCCTCTTTCGGGGCCGGTCCGATTTCCTTCTCGATGGCGGCAGCGCGATCCTCGCCGGCAGCCGGAGCCGCGCTGCGAGCCGATGCGAGCTCGTCTTCGAGCCGGGCGATCCGGTCCTGCATCCGCTGGATGCCGGAACGCTTCTTGGGCTTGTCCTCGCCGCCCTCACCCTCGGCCTTCGCAGGCTCCGGCTTCGGCTCGGCGGCGGATTCGCCCCCTTCTTCCCCTGGCGTGGCGGCGCCCGTCTCGACCTCGGCCGTCTGGCCTTCGATCGTCGCGGCCGTCGCTTCCGAGGCTTCGCCACCTGCCGCCAGCGTCTCCGCCGGCGCGCCCAGCACGATCAGATCCTCGTCCATGTGTCGTTGGTCCATGAAAAAACCCGCCGCGCGGAGAGCGGGCGGGTTCGGTGCATCCTCGCGGCCTGGCAGCGGGTCCGCCGGCCTGCGGGATCGGAGAGGGCGCAATTCGCCCCAAGGTGGGGCGCGCCGATCAGAATGGTGGAGGTGCCGCCGACGGGGCCGTGCCCGCACGTCTCGCGACGGATAACCTCTGGGCTTGTTTTGCCCGTCGGGTCAAGAGGATTCGCGCGCTACTGCGTCGGGTCCGCAGCCCATAGGTTCACCTTCACGCCCGAGGCCACGCCGCCGAACACGTTGAATTCGAGGAGCGCGGCCAGCGATAGGAGCGCCGCTGGCAGCAGGCGCGAGCGCTGAGCTTTCACCGTCACTGCCGTGTGCGTGTCCGTGCCGGACGCCGCGTCGTTGGTGAACGAGCGGCCCACGATCTGGACCACCACAGGCGAGCCGAGATCCTCGACCATGTACGTGATCGGCGGCAGCTTGCCGGCCGGGCACACGATCGGGCGAGCGAAGGTCCACAGGTACGTGCCATCGCCCAGCGTCGTCACCACCGTGCGCTGAACGCGCGCCGCGTGGGTGTGATCGGAACGGGCGAACTCGGACGACGTGCCGCCCTTCCCGTCGAGCGCGGTCGCGGGCGGCGTCGCATCGGACGCGACAGGGACCGCCCGGGCGATCGCCGCCGAGACCGCGCCCGCCGACATGCCGGTGCCGTAGCCGGGCATGGTCAGAAGCCGAAGCCGACGGTGATCTCGACGTCCGGCGCGCCGCCATCACCGAGCACGGCCGCAAACCGCTCGCCCTGCTGAAGGGTGCGGATCTCCACCGCACCGGCCGGCAGCGCCATCGACGTTGCGTCCGGCAGCGCCATCGCGGCCTTGTTGCCGAACTCGATCCGGGCCGGGACGGTGCCCCGGTTCCAGAGGCGCACCTGCGTTCCGGAGCCGTGCGGCAGGTTCGGGAGCGACGGCGCTGCGCCGGCGACGGTGTTCGCGCTCAGTCGGAGCGTGCTGAACGGCGTGGCGCGGAAGGGGTCGAGGTTCATCAGGGCTGGCCCATCATCTCGGGCGCGGGCAGACCCATCGCGCCGGGGTCAAAAGAAAAGGCGCCCGGAGGCGCCTCGATGAAGTCGGTGGGGAGTGCCGCGGGCGGCGGCTCGGGCTCCGGAGGAGGGGGCGGGGGTGGAGCCTCGACCGCGGACATCTCCTCCAGGATCATCGAGACCACTTCGGAGAGTTGCGCGACGGCAGCGCCGATCGCGTCGAGCCGCGGATCGGCGGCCGACACCGATTCCCTGCCCGGATTATGCACGTCGTCATGCATGGCGGGCTGCGTCCGCCCGGCCTCCAGGATGCGCGCCTGCGCGTCGATGCGCGCCTTCTCGATCTCGGCTTGGATCTTCAGCACGTCGGCCTCGAGCTTCTCGCGATCGACCGCGAGCTTCGCCATGTCGAGTTCCTGCCGACCCGCCTCGATCTGCTGCTGGCGCTCCTGCGCCTGCATGGCCGCCTGCTGCTCGGGCGAGGGCGGCATGGGCGGCGGCGGGGGCTCGCCGCTCTCCTGCGCCTCCTGCGCCTGGATCTGGGGCGGCAGCATGGTCCGGATGCGCTTGGCGATCTTATCCGCCATCGGCCAATCCTGCGCCTTGGCGAAGAGGTCGAGGACGACAGGTGCAAGCTGCGGCGCGGCCTGGATCAGCGTCACCATGCCGTCGAGCGCGGCCTCGCGCCGGGTCGTGTAGCTAGGCCCCATCTCCATGGCGACGTCGTAGGCGCCAACCGTGACGTCGTTCTTGATCTTGTCGAGCGGCTGGCCGTCGTCAGCGAGTCCGGCCACCTGGTTGATCTGGACGAGATCGACCTTGCCGTCCTCTCCCACAATCCGCAGCGTGCGAGCCGTGTCGTAGACGTGCGGAATCATCCCGCAGACGATCGCGCCCGTGTGCCGGATGCTGCGCGAGAAGTTCACGATGTAGACGAACGAGCCGACGTCGCCCTCGCGCTGGCGGGACTGGATCGCCTTGCCCGAAGTCTCGTTCGAGCGGGCACCGAGCGACGCGTCATAGACGCCCGTGACCGCCTTCATGTCCTCGGCTGCCTCGCGGGTCAGCTCGGCGAGGCCGGAAGAGGCGACAGGCGGCTGCGAGCGCTCCGGGCGTAATCCCGGCATTCCGGGTTGCGGGTTGTAGAGCAGGAACGGATGGTTCTCGGTGTTCGCAGTCGCCCAGAGATCCTCGTAGCCCTTGAACATCTCCACGGTGCCGACGAACGGCGCCTTGGGCTGGAGCGCCACTACCTCAGTCTGGGTCGAGCGGGCATAGTTGTAGGCGCGCTGCGCATCCTTCGCGAACCGGATCACGCCGCGACGGGCCCGGCGCTTGCCGATCGTCATCTCGACGCCGACCACCGGCACCACGGGGATGAAGCGGCCGGGGATCTCGGTCGGACCGTCGAGCACCGCGTTCGCGCTGATCACGTACCGCTCGACGCGGTGACCGGGGCGCTTCTCTACACGCACCCGGGCGCCCTGCACCTTGGCCGCCTCGATCAGCGCCAGTTTTTCAGCATGGTCGTCGGCCGCCTCATCGGTCAGGTCGAGGATCTCGCCGTCGGGCATCAGCGCCAGCGTCTTCTCGACGGGCGTCTTGGTGAAATACTCGGCGATGCGCACCATGTCGGCGCCCGCCCACTCGGCCATGCCGGCGCGCGTCAGGTCCGTGTCGCCGATCTCGGCCGCGGGGTGATCCGGATAGGTCTCCTCGTAGACGTCCCGGCTCATATCGACGGGCACGAAGCAGAACTTTGCATCCTCGCGGGTCGGAAGCACCGCATCCGGATCCCAGCGCACGCCGACGCCATCGGGCACGCCAACGATGCGGATCTCCTGCTCGAACGTCGTGTCGGAGCCGTACTCGGTGATGACCTTCCAGTGCCCGATTCCGGCACCGACCTGCTGGTCAGCAGCCGCGAAGTAGGCCGAAGGCGCGTCCGAGCGGTTCTCGACGTAACGCACCATGCCGGCGATGACGTCGGCGGTCTCAGGGTCGCCGCGGCTGTCGACTGGCACGACCTTGATGGCGGGACGCATCTGGCGAATGTCGCCCGTGATCTGGGCGATGGTGGTGGGAAGCCGGTTGAACTCCAGGCAGGGGCGGCCCTCGCGCATCTGCTTGGCCTCTTCCGTCCACTGCGCGCCCGGGGTCTCGAGGAAGTCGAGATCCTCGTAGGCGTCGGCGCGGTTCTGGCGATCGAACTCGTCGGCGCGGCGCCAGCGCTTTTTCGCAACGTCGAGCACCTTGTCGAGGGCATCGCCCTTCGCATCGGGCTCGGGCTTCGACGGCTTGCGCAGCCGGCCGAGCAGGGAATCGGTGAAGCGACCCATCGTTTTAGCCTGCCATCCAGCCGCCGCGGCGACGGCCGCTCGCACTGCCGATCTTCAGGGGCGCTTCCTCGATCACCGGCTCGGCGAACGTGAGCGCCACGGCATCCCATGTGTCGGGCGAGGGAATCCCCATCGACCGCATCTTTTCCTTCGACCAGAGCTGCACCTGGCCGCGGCTGTTGTGGCTGTAGCCGGTCGAGCAGGCGTCGGCCTGGATCTCGTCCTCGTCCGGGATATCGACGCCGGCCGGGTCCTCCAGCCAGTCGAGCGAATTCATCCAGATCTCGGCGCGGCGGTTCAGCGGGCCGGGCAGCTTCTCGCCCGTGGTCGGCGAGAACCGATCCGGCGCGATCGGAGCGCCGCCGAAGTTCACCGGAACGACGATGCCGCGGCCGGGCGTGCCGTAACCGCGCTCGACGAGGATATCGTAGACGCCGGCGCCGTAGCCGCCGGTCACGTCGATGAAGCACTTCGCGGGCTTGTCGCGATCGATCTCCACCGCGACGTGGTTCGCGCTCTCCGGGATCGACAGCCCGACCGGGCCGCCGGCCGACAGCAGCTTGCGGCCGCGGCGCTTGGCCAGCGCGTGCCGGTCGACGCCCTGGTGCGCGGGGTCGTAGCCGAACACCAGCGGGCCCGAGGCTTCCACCGTGCGCTTGCGGGCAGCCATCACCAGCTTGGCGCTGATGAGGCCGTTCGTATTCGCCATCTGGAAAGCCTCGGCCGCGGTCGCGGGGTATTCTTGGCGGAACAGGCTCTCGCCCAGGTCCGCGATCTTGAGCCGACGCCAGTACATCTGCGCGTCGTCGAGGCCGTGAGCCTCGGCGTAATCGACCTCAGACTCGTTCTGCTCGTCAGGGTCGGTGGAGAGCGTGAACCCCTCGGGCGGGGTCTTCCGGTATTCGTCCTGCCAGAACCACGGGACGAAGATCGCCTGATATTCGCTCTCGCCCCGCTCGGCCTTCCGCCACTGCTGATGGAAGTAGTTTCCGACCCCGTTGGCGGTACTTTCGAGGATAACCTCGGTCCCGGCCTCGTCCGCGATCGCTTGGAGGATGCCCGACGCGTGGCTGTGCGCGTGCGGCCAGAACCCGACCTCAGACCCGTGGAAGAGCTGCAGGGTGTTGCCGCGGCCGACCGCCTTCGATCCGGCCGTGCCGACCTTGTAACCGCTGTCGAGGCGGTCGAAGAGCAGTTCCTTCGCGTTCGCCGCGCCCGTCGAGGGCTTCACCAGCGCCGGGCAGTGCTCGTGATACCGCGACACCATCTCGAACAGCGCCGCGGTCGAATCGTCCTGGTGCGTCAGGATGAAGGTCCGGACGCCCTTCTTGTGGGTCGTGCGCCAGTAGAACCGGCCGCCGATGTACGTCGAGGCGCCCTGCTGCCGACCCTTCAGGATCAGGGCCCGCACCGAACCCGTCCGGAGAAGCTGCGCCTGCAGCCGCTCGTGGATGTAGATCTGTGCCTTGTTCAGCGTGAACGGGACGATCTTGCCCGACTTCGTCCTGATCCGAAGGCAGCGCGGGGCATAGTGCTCGAAGTCGTCCTTGAGCTTCTGCCGGACCGCGCGCTCGCGGTCACTCAAGGTCGTCGAGAGCATCCTCGTGGCTGCGGACTGCAACATTCGCGTCGATCCGCTGACGGTTGGTGTAGGCGTCGCCCATCTCCTTCGCGACCTGCACGAGGAGGTTCGCCACAAGCACCGCGTTGCCGCGCTTCTCGGCGGTCTCGATCATGCGGGAGAGGGTGCGGAGCCGAACGACCTTGTGCGAGACGCCGATCGCCGCCGTGTCGGTCAGGAAGGTGGTCCGCGTGGCCTCGAACAGCTCGCGGTAGTGCTGCGACAGGGACGAGCCTGCCCGCTTGCCCGGATCGTAGGCCTCGACCGACTGCCGAGTGATCTCGATGCCGAACTCTTCCTTGACCGCCTTCGCCACGTCGGAGGGCGTCTCGAACATCGCAAGTTGTTGGACGACGAAGGTTTTCGCCTCGTCCGTGAGCGTCTGCTGAGCCATGGCCGCCGTCAGGGTTTCGTCAGGCCACGCCCACAGGTCCCGCAGGCGCCCGCGATGTCAGCCTCGCAGATGATCGGAGCCCGACCGGCCGCCTCGACGAGGGCGCGCGTCCGGCCCGCACCGTTGCCGGCGCCGTACCGCTCGACGATGCCGACGAACTCCTCGACATCATGGCCGCGGATGCCGAACACCGGCCGGCCCGTCGTCTTGCTGAAGCGCGGCGCGCCCCAGGCATCCTTCTTCTGGCCCGCGTGCAGCAGCTCGTGCTCGACCAGCGCGCAGAACGCGGCGTCGGAGCACTCGTCGGCATAGCCAGCGTCGAAGGTGAGCAGGAAGTCCGGGATCTCGCCGAACCAGCCGCCGATCTGTTGTGCCCACCGGGCCTTGGCCCAGCGGTTGCCGATGAAGGTGGCCTCCTCGCACATCCCGACGACGGCGTTGCCCTGCCGCTCATTCGGGAGCGCACACCAGAGGACGCCGAGGCGCGCATCACGCAGGTGCAGGTGCTCCTCGTTGAGGAGCGGGGCGTCCTCGTCGATGAAGGTCGCCCGCATCCAGGCTTCCAGATCGTGCGCCGGCTCGACGGGGTACGCGGTCAGCGCGCCCTCTTGGCCAAGCAGCCGCTCCGGAGGCCGCGGGCGGGTCAGCATCAGCCCTTCCGCCGCTCACAAACGATCTTGTGCCGCTCACCTGGCGCCAGGCCAAGATGTGTCGCCAGCATCATCCCGACCTTCGGGCAATCGAATTGCCCGGCGGGCTGCACCAGCATGTCGGTCGCGTTCTCGCGTGAGCAGGCGGGCGCCTCGACGCCGGCCGGACAGGAGAGGGCGATGGCGAGGAAGCCATCGGCGGCGATCGACGGGCGCGGGGCCGCCAGCAGCACGGCGAACGGCACCAGCGTGAAGGCGAGGGCGGCGCGGATCATGAGAGCGCGGCCTCGTCGGTCTCGGGCGAATGGCCAGCCTGCCGACGCACCATGATGGAGCGCAGCACAATCAGCGCCTCGGGGAGCTCGAACCACGCGCCGTCGCGCAGCGCCCGCTTGAGCAGGCGCTCCGCTTCCTCTGATGCCTGCCGGTAGCTCATGCCGGCGAACCGGCGGTGCGGATTGTCCGTGCACATCAGTGCCTCGTCTCCGACAGCGGGAACACGAAGACGGGAGCCGGCCGAGCCGGACGCCGACCGACGGCAGCCACGGCGACGCCGGCCAGGACGAGGAGGGCGACGAGGCGGGGCATCAGCGCCCGCACCCGTTGCTGAGCACGCGGCCGGCGCGGATCACGCGCGGCGCATCGGCGGTGCGCTGGGTCGGCGCGGGCGCCAGGAGGCGGCGCAGAAGGGTGATGTACTTCACAGCCGGAACCTCGACATGACAGCCCGGCGCACCTCCGCCGCATCGGCGGCGACGTCGTCGGCGGGGGTGGTGACGAGCACGGGCGTTGCCGCCGGGAGCCCGCAGTCCTTCATCAGGGCACGGACCCGATCGACCTCGCGCCGGATGGCGCCGGGATCGCGCCGATGCGCGCCGTAGGCCGAGGCCGCGGGGTCAAGGCGACCGAGGCAGACCGCCTCGTCGTAGGAGGAGGCGGAGCGGGCAGTCATAGGAACTTGCGTCCAGCGTGATCGTCGAAGGCGCGGGCGCGCCGGTCGTATTTCTGCAGCGTCGTCACCGCGGTGTGCCGGGTGACGTGCATGACCTTGAGGACGTCGGCCCCGGCAGCGAGCGCTGAGGTGACGAAGCCGGCGCGCAGCGAGTGGCCCGAGAACAGCGAGGCATCGAGCCCGGCCGCGCCGACATGGCGCTTCACGATGTCCGCCACCGAGCGATCGGTGAGCCGGTCGGAGCCGACCCGCCCGCCCTTGTTGATGGGGCGGAACACCGGGCCGGCCGTGATCTTTGCCGCCGCGAGCCACGCGTCGAGGGCATCGCAGGGCTTGAGCTTGCCGCCGCGCGGAACCGCGATCTCCTGGCCCTGGCCATCCTGGTCCGTCTTCGAGCGGCGGACGTGGACGATGATGCCGTCCGGCACCCGCTCCAGGTCGGCGACATCGAGCGCCACGAGCTCGGAGCGCCGGAGCGCCGCGGCGAAGCCGATCAGCAGCAGCGCCCGGTCCCGCGCGCCGGACAGGTCGTCCGGGATTTTGCGCAGCGCCTTCTTCAGGGTCTCGGCCGTGACCGGCGCCTTGCGGGTCTGGCGGGTGCCGAGCGTCCGGCGGACGCCGCGCTGCGTGGCCTTCACCGCCTCTGAGGTGGTCGGGACATCGAAGCCGGCCGCCCGGTGCACCGCGGCGATCGCGGCGACGTGCAGATTGATGGTCGCCGGCTTCCGGCCGGTGTCCGCGAGGTGGGCGACGTAGGCCGCGACCGCGTGCGGCTCGGCCGGCACCGGGTTGGCCCCGACGCTCCGGCACCAGGTTACGAACATCCCGAAGGCGGAGGCGTAGGCCTTGCGGGTCCGATCCGATCGCGCCTCCGCCGCGTAGGCTTTGGCGCGGTCGAGCGACATGATCTCCGCCGGTGCGGCGGGCACCGGCAGGAGGGTCATGCGATTGAAACCAGAATGTTTTCGCCGGTTCGCTGTGTTGGTGCGATCGGCCGGAAATCACTTCCGACAACAAAAGTTAGCGGAAGCGGAGTGGAGAGCGGATCAGCCCGCCTTCCGGCCCCGCGGCATCCGTAACTCGACGCTGAACGAGCGACCGCCATAGGTGCGCCGGCCGGTGCCGAAGGACAGCATTTCGGGGATGCCGACCTGCCGCCGACCCTTGCTCACCAGGGCGAGGATCCGCTTGCAGTGCGCGTCCTTCGCCTCGAGGTACTCGGCCTGATCGCGGAAGCGCCGACGGCAGAAGGCTCGGGCCTCCTGCTCGATCGCCGTGAGTGTGGCGTGCGCGCTCATCGGGGGCCGATCATGGCACAAGGGTCCGCCCGCGTCTGCCGTGGCAACGCTTTGATCGGTGGGCGGTTCGCGATGTGATGGAGGGGAGCGGATGCGAAAACGCCCGGCGGCGGTGAGGCCCCGGGCGCGCGTCTCGCGACAATGACCAGATGCAAGGTTTTGCCCGACGGGTCAAGTCGATCGCTGACACGCCATCATGAGGCGCCTGCCTAACAAGGTTATGCGGATTGTGAAGGGAACAAGCTCGCCATCAGGGTGAAATTTGAAAGTATCAATGTCTGTAGAAAAAACAGTTTGCACAAGAGACAAGCTCTCAAGATGCTCAAAATACAGCTCAGACTCACCCCACCGTTCAACAGTGTCTGGGAGATCGGTTCTATGTGTGTGTCCGGGGTAGCTACGGCTGTCGAGATACAGCCCGGTAATAGGCTCATCGACCAAATGCTTCAATATCCTGGCCTCGTCAGACGACAGATTGCGAATTAAGGCAGGAAACGCGGGGTGAACTAAGTTGACCTTGTCTCTATCCATAGACGAACTGAGCAGGTTTTGAAATAACTCAGAGATGGGCGTTTCATCCACCTCATAGCGAATTCCTTCTAAAATAGGTCCAAGCAACTGCGGCACCGGCAGAACCCGTCGCTCTTCAGGTATAGGCTTCTTGGCTCGCTCTATGAACGATCTAAAGCGATCTTGTTGAACGGCCAGCCATTGAATTGGAAAGCCAACAAGGCGAACACACTTCACGACATCTTCGAACGTAGCCCCAACCTGCCGCATGGCAGGCGAGGCAGCATCTTCGTATGTCTGCTTAACTGGAACCTGTTTCCCGATCTCAGTGGCAATCGCGATCGCCATCTCATGTTCAGTCG
The DNA here is from genome assembly GCF_014199985.1 of Methylorubrum rhodesianum. Lineage (GTDB taxonomy): Bacteria > Pseudomonadota > Alphaproteobacteria > Rhizobiales > Beijerinckiaceae > Methylobacterium > Methylobacterium rhodesianum. Next base: position 307,965 of record NZ_JACHOS010000005.1, read on the forward strand.
TCATGAGCCCCTCCCGGAGGCTCATGCTTACACGCCGACGCTTCCCCCGAAAGAAGCTCTCAAACACCGTCCACTCTTATGCCGGCTCCCGCGTCCCCCGGATGTGCTGCCCGTCCGCCCCGGTTGCGGTGTGCTGCTCCTCTGTCAGGGACTCCAGCAGCCAGCGGAACCGCTTCGCGACGTCGGTGGCCGCCCGCTCTCCCGAGCCCCGGCCGGTGCGAGCGGCATAGGCGGCGAAGGTCTGGCCCTCGGCGAGGATGGCGCGGAGGAAGCGGACGCCCACGCCGCCGATCGCCTGCTCCAGCCGGGCCGTGAACTTGCGGACCCGCTCGGCGTCGTCGATGGCGTAGATGATCGCCAGCTCGTGCGCGATGGTCTGATCCCGCGAGCCGCCAGCATTCCAGCCGCCGGAGCCGAGGCGGGCACCGGAGCCGCGCTCGAACACCGCCTGGACCATGCGGCCGACCTCGAACTCGGCGCGCTCGATGCGCTTGGCTGCAAGCTCCTGCGCGAGGACATCGACGCGGCGGTTGACCGCGACATCGCGGTACGCGCCCGGCTCGAACGGGTCGGGGACGTTGGCGCGGCCGACGATGATCTCGCGATCGCTGGCGAGGCGGGGCAGGGGGCGACGCGAGGAGGCCGCGCGGCGGCGCTTCTTGGCGGCGGAGATTGAGATAGACGAAGCGGCGACAGACACGAGCCTGACCTCGGGTAGAGCGCGACCGTTCTGGGCGCTCGGCAAGATCATGGGTCGATTGTCCGCTTCCTCACAGTCAAGAGGAATAATTGCGGCGCGTCACTGCTTCAGGTGGTGTTCTTGGCCGCTGCGATTTTCTCGCAGGCCTTGATGCGGCGACGGTCGAAGGTGGCGCGCGACCATCGGGTGCGCCGGCAGAACTCGGCGATCGATCCGCCGACCTCGCCGTGCGTGGCCATGGCGCGGGCCCAGAGGAGCACGACCTGGCGATCCTCGCTCTTGTCGCCGAGCACGGTGCCGGAGAAGGCCACGATGTCGAAGGTCGCATCCGGTACGTCGCCGGCCGCCGCCTGGAGCGTGTTGCCGCGCGGGGCATAGATCGGCGTCGAGGGCATCGCGCGGAAGGCCGCCTTCAGCCACAGTTCGACGTCTGCGCGGGTCCACGGGACGGCGGGGCGCGGGGGCGGGTCAGGTCCTTCCGGCAAAGCAAGCATCAAGCTCCGGGCGCATCCCTCAGTCCGGCGCCCGCGTCACGCACGCCCAGAGCACGACACGGCCGCGGCGGAGCGTCTGCTCCCTCCGCCCGGCCGCCTCGCAGACCTGCATCGACGAGAACGACTCGGCCGTCACCGAATGGTCGGCGGCGGGCGTGGCGCCGGACAGGAACAGGATCAGGACGACGGACACGGGGGGCTCAGTCCGTGACCGAGTCGGCCTGCGGCTCCGCCACCGGCGCCCGCTTCTTGCGCCAGGGCGCATCCGCCTCCCAATCGCCGGCCATGATGCTGCCGTAGGGCTCGACGGTATCAACCACCTCGGCGAGATCGTACTTCGCGATTTGAGCCCGAACCGCTGCGGCGTTCTTGTAGGCGCCCGGTAGCTCGGAGAGATCGGGGCGGCCGCAGTAGAAGCGCGCGTCGATGCCCTCCGGCCACGCCGGGGTGTTCGCCTTGAGGTAAGCCGTCCGGCTCAGGTTTCGGCCAGCACCGTGCGGCGCGAAGCCGAGCGTCTCCCACCGATCGCAGTGCTCTGTGATCAGGATGGGCTCGGCCATGTTCAGCGGGATCAGCGTCAGCCCGGCATCATCGGGCGAGAAGCCCGCCCAGGACGGGGTCGCCCCCTTGCCGTGGTAGAAGAGACCATCCGCGCGCTGGAAGACGAAGTTGTGCTCGTTCCAGAAGCGTCGATTGATCCGGGCTCCAAGTCGTGCCACCGCGAGATCGTGGATCGCGTAGTGGCTCTCGCGGGTCCAGAGTCGCACCACCTGAAGCGCGTTCCAGTAAACCTCTCCCTCGGTGCTGTCGGCCTTGATCCAGGCGTTGTGCCGCGGCACCTCGGGCGCGACCTTCGCCGTGTGACGCTGCGCGAGCGCCATGCCCTTCTTGTAGAGCTGTGCTCCGAACCCGCGCGAGCCATGGTGCGTGACGATCGCCACAGCGCCAGAGGAGCCGAGCCGCCCGACATAGGCGAAGTGATTGCCGTCGCCTTGGCTGGCAAAATCGCCCGCAGCCTTGCCCGATAGATCAGCGAGCAGCGGGTTCGCGCCCAAGGCGAGCGCCACAGGCCCCGGCATCGCGACCGGATCGCGCCGGCCGCCGGGGCCGAAATGCGTCACCGCATGGACCGCATCGAGCACCGCCTTCGGATCGTGCTCGCCCGACAGGACAGTGATCGCCACAGAGCAGCAGATATCCGCCGAATGGAAACCGGGATGGATCGCGTCCGCGCAGGCGACAGCGCCGCCGACCGGGATGGTGCCCGGCGCCGATCCTGAGGGGCAGGCGTCGGGCATCACGGCACCGGCCTGGATCGTCGGCACCTTCATCAAATCGTTCATGTGCCGCAGCACGGCGTCATAGTTCGCCATCTCCTCGGGCGTCTCTGGGTCGAGAAACACCCTGTAGAGCAGCGGAGAGGCGCGCATCGAGGTCACGGTAGGCGCAAGCGCTTGGACGGTCGCGATGATCGCCGAGTCCTCGGCCCCGTCGGCGCGCATGCTGTTGGCCGTCCGGATCGCCTCCGAGAAGTGCGGGCCGGGCTTGAGCCCCCAGCCGATGAGCGTCTGCCCGGTGATGTCGCCGGCTTGGGTGTTGGCCACGGTGCTCTCCTCACTTCCCGAACAGCCAGATCGGCACGCAATCCGGCGAGATGAACGCGGGCCGTCGATCCACGACCGGCGAACCGTTCAGCCGGTCGAGGTGGATCTCGCGCTCGCACAGGGCGATGCAGCGCCGCGGGTAGATGGTGACCAGCGCGCCCGTGCAGTCGGACCGCGCGGCCCCGGCGAGCCGATGGACACCGAACAGCGCCTCAGTGCTCCAGCCGAGATCCGCCGCGGCCGGGCCCCACTCGTCGACGAATAGGAGCATCGCCTTCCGGACGGTCCGCCAGATGCCTTCTCGCCCGCTCGGGCCCGGCTCGCGCCAGATCATGCCGGGGCAGGGGATGCGATCGTCCGGCAGGCTCAGCACGCCGGCCCGCCAGGAGGCGACGAGGCGGGCGGAATCGGTGAGGGCGAGGGCGGCGTTCACGTCACCTGCTCCCGTTGCGCCGCCGCCTTGGCATCGAGCCGCGCGGCGAGTTGCGCGAGCGACCCGACGGCGACCTCGCGGAACTTGGCGCCGTGCTCGTGCAGCACGTCCTCGCGGGCGGCTGCGACGGCTTCCGGCGACGGGCGAGGGCGCCCAGGCCCGGTCTCGCCTCCCCGGTTCAGCCAGGACGCCGCAGCCGCCGCGACCTTCTCCCGGTCCTCGTCGGTCGGCGGGTCGTAGACCTCCGCCCCGAGGATCTGCCGGATGTGGACGAGCTTTGCCCGGAGCGGGATCAGTCCCTCGCGAACCTCGGCGGCGAACTCGGCCGGCGATGGGCGCCAGCGGCGCACCCACGGCAGCAGCGTGGTCCCGTCCCGGAACCGCCCGGCTGCTGCGTGGATGCCGGCGAGCGGGAGATCCTTCAGCGCCTCGATGTACTCGGCGATCAGGACCTCGTTCTCGTCATCACCGCGCCCGCGGCCCTGCTCGAATCCAATCAGGATCCGGGTCACGAGCGCGTCGACCGATCGCCGGTCCCGACAAGGCTGGAGCTCAGCCCTCACCCGCTCGGCGACGGCGGACAGCGCTCGACGCTCGGCTGTCGTGGCCTCCGAACCCCGCGGCACGCAGAAGCGCATCGGCTGGCCGTCCACCGGAGCCAGATTGCCACGCAAGGCCGAGATGTTCGCCTCGGCCCGGCTCACCTCGGCCGGGCTCAGCGTCAGGGGAGTTCGCGTCGACGGCAGGCGGCTCGACATCGTAGGGGCTTTCCAGGGATTGCTCGTAGAGGCGCTTCAATCGGCCAGCGAGACCAGTGGGAGCGGGGAGCGCGCCCCGGTGCGGGGCGGGGAGCAGAGGGCGGCTCGGCCGGTATCGGCGGCACCATTTCCGCCAGGAGACGCGCCAGTCGTGCGAGAGGAAGTTCCGCTCGTGGTTCCAGTCCCGGAACTGCTCGGCCTCGTGCGGCACGGCTTCCGGGGGCACGCCGGCAGCAGCCGCGATTGCCTCGTCCTCTGCGTCAGGGGACCAGTTGCGAGGCAGCGCGGTCGCGCGCGTCCGAGGGAGAGATTCTTCTTCTAAGTCTTCTTCTCTATCTGCGAACGGGCGTTCAACGTCCGTTGGCTCGTTTCGTTGATTTTGCTGCGGTTTTTCGGACGATTTAGCCGCGGCTAATTTCGCGCGCGTTTTTCTTTTCTGTCGCTCCGTGCCGCTGATGCGGCCGGCAGCGGCGGCGTCGAAGCTGCGCGCACGCTGAAATTCCAGCTCCTCGTGGGTCGAGGTGCTGTCGATCCGGCTGTCGCCCGTAAGGGTGATCTTGCCGGCCTCGGCGAGGCTCTCGATCGCGGCGCCAGCACGCCGCTCGGTGAGGCCGGTGCGGCGGGCGAGCGTGCGCGCGGTGTCCGTAATCGGGCCGCCGGTCTCGTAGATCCGGAGCAGCACCGTCACGTAGATCAGCCCCTCATCGGGCTGGAGGCCGGACAGGGCGCCGAGCAGGGCGCTCGGGCCGCAACGGAACCAGGGGAGGCGTTCTGAGGCCATGGCGGCTACTCCGCAGCGACGGCGAGCGGAGCGGGCGCGCCGATGATCTCGGCCGCAGGGCCGATCCGGCGCGCGGACATCGCCGCGTATTCGGGGTTCAGTTCGATCAGCGTCGCGTCGAGGCCGAGCCCGTCCGCGACGAGCCCGACGGTGCCGGCGCCGCCGAAGGGGTCGAGCACCCTGCCGGCGACCGGCGGGGTGAAGCGGCACAGGCCCTCGCACTTCGGATGCGGGAGCGCGTGCCCGCACAGCCCGCAGGCCTGCGCCGGGACGCCAGCCTTGATGCACCGCTCGGCCAAGGCCGGCGGGAACGTAGCGAAGTGAGCCTCGCGGTAGGCGCGGGGCGTGATGCTCCAGACGTTCCGGGCGTTTCGGGTCTCGCCCTCCCACGGGATGCCGTAGCCCTGATGGGAGTTGCGGCCAGAGAACCCGCCGTGCTGCTCACGCAGCTTCCGCTCCTTGTTGCCGGAGCGCGAGCGCGGCACACGATCGACATTCTCGCGCGAGTTCGGCCCAGGCCGCTTAACCCGGTTGCGTCCGCGGTCCGGCTGATCCGGGTCGAGCTTGTCGAGGCGGCCCCAGCCGACGCCCGTGTCGGTACCGCGCGCGGCAGCAGCGACGTGGCGGCCGGCGCTCACCGGCTCCCGGATGGCCTCGTGGTTGTAAAAGTAGTCCTCGCTCTTCGTGAGGAGCCAGACCTTCTCGTGCGCCGAGGTCGGCCGGTCATAGACCGACTCGGGCATAGGGTTCGGCTTGTGCCAGATGATCTCCGAGCGGACCCACCACCCGTCATCCTGAAGGGCGATCGCCAGCCGGTTCGGGATCATGCAGAGGTCCTTCGGCTTCAAGAAACCGCCCGGCCTGATCGTCCGCCCGCTGTCGGGTCGATACTGCTCCTTGGCGCCCGCCCTCTGCGGACCCCGCGCGTCCGGCTGCAAGATCGGCCCGACCGTCGAGAACGGCTTGTCCCGGAAGGTCCGGTCGTCGCCCACCACATCGGCAGCGGCGCGTCCGTTTGGCGTTGCGGCGTAGCAATCGCCGTAGTTCAGCCAGAGGGTGCCGCGCGGCTTCAGCACGCGCCGAACCTCGCGGAACACCTCCACCATCACAGCCAGGTGCTCGCCCAGCGTTCGCTCGAGCCCGATCTGGCCAGCGACGCCGTAGTCCCGGAGGCCCCAATAGGGCGGGCTCGTCACCACGCAGTCGAAGAAGGCATCCGGCAGGGCGCGGAGCTGCTCGCGCACGTCGCCAATGAGGATGCGGACCGTCATGCCCGCCCCCGTGCCATCGCGACGAGGGGCGCCCGCGCGGCCGCCTGCTCGAAGAGGTTGATGCCGGCGCGCTCGCACAGGTCGTTCGCCGCGCGGGCGTCGCCGTCGGCAGACAGGGCGATGACGAGCCCGGCGCCGGCAATGAGGCAGCCGAGGAGGTCCTGCAGACCGGCCGGGTGCTGGGCGGCGTCTGCGATCTTGGCGACGATCAGGTCGTCGAGGTCGAGGAGCGTGCTCATGCCGCCAGCCTCCCGGCCTGCGGGCGGACGATGCGCCACCGCTCCAGCACCGCGATCGGCTCATCCCGGCCGCGCGTCAGCACGCACGGGACGCCGAGGCGCTCGCAGCGCTCCCGGAAGGTCACCTGCGCATCGCTCTCGACGCCGCGCGCGGTCTTCAGTTCGATGAAGCCGACACGGACGAGGCCGCCCAGCACCAGGAGGTCGGACAGTCCGGCGGTCAGGCCAGCTTGCCCGAGAGCGCCCGCGTTCGGGATCGCGGCGACGAGCGTGTCCGGCAGGCCGAGCGTCTTCCAATGCTCGATGACCGCGGACTGAATGGCGGATTCGCGGAGGACAGGACGGCGGGCCATGGCTCAGCCCCGCGCCGCGATCGCGTCTTCGATATCGACCTGCGCGCCATCCGCGCGCATCTGCTTCGCGGCCTCGCGCATGACGGTGCTCGCGCTGGCGCCGATGGTGACGGTGACGCCTTCCATGCCCGCGAAGGCCCGCGTCACCTTCTCCCCGACCTGCTGGCGCAGACTCCGCTCGCTGCCGCCGCGGTTCCGGGTCGTCTCCCGCTCGATCGCGGCCTGCCCGAGCGGCGTGTCCGCCAGCATGCCGAGCGCCTGCATGTAGAGTTCGAGGATCGCCTCCTCTTCCATGCGCTCGTCGTAATCGCGCTTGCGCAGGCCGATGATCTTGCGAATGACCTTCGTGTCGAAGCCGTTCGCCTTGGCCTCCGCGTAGACGTCCTTGATGTCGCCCGCGATGCCGGCCTTCTCATCTTCGAGCCGTTCAATACGCTCGACGATGGATTTCAGTTGATCTGCTGCGACCGAAGACGGATCGACTTGCGGCGCAGGCGCATTTCTGGCACTCATTTGTCTCACCTTGATCTCGGACATTGCAGCCGCCCGGCACCCGCTCCCCAGCAGGCCGGGCGGTTCGCGTTTCAGGGGTGCGGACGCCCGCCGCAGCGGGGATCGCGGTCGCCGGTCGTCGGGCGCATGGGATCGCCGCCGAGGGGCGGACGACGCGGCACGCGGGGCTCATCGACCGCCGGCAGGTCCGCAGCGGGCAGGGGCGTTGAGGGGCCAGCCCGCAGCCGCTCATCGGCCTGGGCGAGGGCAATCAGCACGTAGCGCCGGCCCTGGACGAGGCTCCTCGCCGTCGGCGAAGCGTCGTCCCGCAGAAGGCCATTCCGGCGCACGATCTCGTCGCGCACCGTGTTGAGCACATCCGCGAGGCCGGCATCGGACAGATCGGCGAGGGCGCTCATCGTTAGGCGACCTGCACCGCGTCGTCCTGACCACGCGCGGCAGCCGCCTCGTCGGCGAGCCGCTCGCGGAGCAGGTAGCCCTCGAAGGCCCAGATCTTCTCGCGGGCATTCTTCCGCGCGATTTCCCGGCCGATTTCCGGGTCGAAATTCGCCGGGCTGGCCGCGGCGCTCTCGCCGGTGACGTTGAAGCCGTTGCGTAGGGTCAGCGCGCAGACCGTCAGCGTCGTGCCGGGGAAGACGTGGTAGGCCTCGCCCACGATGCAGGCGTCGATCAGTTCGGGCGTCAGGCGCGGGGCATTCAGGCCCTTCGCCTGCAGCGTCGCTTCCAGCTTGGTCTCGTCAGTCGACATGGTGGCTCCTCAAGGAAGCCGGGCAGCCCGATGCCACCCGGAGGGGGCAGGTCAGGCGGCGGGAACGACCATCCAGTCGTCGGCGAGCATGTCCGTCTGCGACGCGAGCCAGCCCATCAGGATCTCGCCCGAGGCCGTCTTCATCGTGATGCAGGGGAGGACCGTCGCGCTGCCGCCGTTCTCGCGGGCGAACGCCTCGTTGTGCGGCGACCAGAACTTGTCGGCATCGACCCGGCGACCGCCGATCACGCCGCTCAGCGCGAGCCACATGCCCTTGCCGTTCCAGCCTTCGCGGGCGACGCGGTGCCCCGCCTTCAGCGCGGCCAGAGCCTCGCCGAAGGACATCGCCGAGGACTTCGAGACCGGCGCATAGCCCGCCTCGAACACCGCGCGCGGCGAGTGCGAGAGGTAGCCGTGCGGCTCCTCTGCCGTCGGCTCGTAGCGCACCAGCATGTCGCCTTCGGTCACGGCGTCAGGGCGGCGCAGGAAGCCGGGCGGAACCGGAACGACGAGGTAGCCGTGCTCCGGATGGTTCACGCCGACCTTGCCCGAGCCGTCGGACGCGAACTCGGCCGCCGCGATCGGATAGGCCTCCACGCGCTTGTGGCTGACGTGGGTCGGGTTGAAGGGGGACATGCTCGGCTCCTCTGGGGAAGCCGGGCGGCATCAGCGCCGCCCGGGAAGGGTGGCGTCAGCCGATGCGGCGCTCGATGCGGGAGAGCGCGTTGCGGATGCGGACGATTGGGTCGCGAACGGCCTCGGCACGTTCGTTGAGGGCATCCGTCAGGCTGTCGACATCCCGACGCCCCTTGGTCGCCCCATCCATCGCAGGAACGACACCGGCGAGATGGCTCGCGAGACGCTCGGCGTACTCCGCCGTGCCGTTCGCCAGTTCTCCGATATCGGTCAGGGTCGCCAGCGCACCGCCGAGCGTCGGTGCCGGGGCTGCCGGAGCCGCGCCTTGCGAGCCCTCAATGAAGCTCCCCTTCGCCTCCGTCACGTACCGTTCCATCGTTCTCTCCTCTCGCTCAGCGGCTACGGCCGCGGCTCCATCGCCCCGAACAGGGGCAGCTCGGTCAGATCACCCGCGGCCGCCTTGCGGAGGCGAGGCGCCGGAGATGGCGCCAGGGCAGGTGACGGTGCGGTCGCGACTCGCTGACTGAGCGCAGGCGCTTCCGCAGCCGACGGCGCTCCGCCCAGGCGCGCAGACGCCGGACGATCTCCATGAAGAGTCGCATCGAGTTCCCTCCGGAGATTTTGGTTTTCGGCCTCGATGGCGTCGGTGCCGTCGGCGATGTGCTTGCAGAGCCGCTCGTAGGCAGCGCGGATGTTCAGTGCGTCGTGCAGCCCGACCGTCACGTCCGGGGCGCGTCCGAGCACCTTCCGGATCCATGTCGGCGAGCGCCCCAGCTTCGAGCCGAGAGACTCGTAGGCGCGCATCCGCGAGCCGAGCGTCCGCTCTTTCACAGCGATGATCGAAGCGAGATCCGGGCGGATCTGCTCCAGTGCTTGGTCGGCCGTCATCATTGCGCGGCCCATCCCCGACTTTGACCGCATTCGGTCAGCCCTCCGTGCTTCAAGAAGATCGAAGCAACGGAGCGCGTCAGATGCGGGAGGTGAGAGGAAGACGCAGATACACAGACAGGTGCGCGACGGCCGACAGCTTGGCGGCGGAGGCAGGCGCGCGAGTAGGATTGGCCCGAGAAAAGGGCCGCCCCCGTTGGAGCGGGAGCGGCCAAGTCCTTGGGAGAAACACCCGCGAGAGGCGTGTCGGCCGCGGGGAAGCGGCGGACCACGAGCGCGCCGCGGGAACGGCGCGAATGGGGGACGGGTCCGCCGACGTCCGAAACAGTGACGACGGACCCGACCGGCCGGCGAAATCCGGCGCGGTTCGAAGGGAGAGCGCGGCGGGGACCGGGGGGCATCGGCGCACCCACCGCGCACGGGAGGCCGAGGCCGCCCGATCTGGAAAAGGGGAGGGCGGCGCTCATGGCAGCCACCAAGCGAGCCAGCACAAGGCGCCTGCCGCCGCATCGACCACGCCGACAGCGAGCGCCGAGGGCGACCCGCGCAGTGCAGCGCGAGCGAAGCCGGCGACAGCGCAGACGCCGAGGGTGAGGGCAGCGAGCGCGGCCACGTCAGGCGCGCTCCACGACGAGCGATCTACCCCGCACGCGCAGGGCGGAAGACCGAAGAGCGCGGCCGCCGCGGGAGAAGCACCGAGCGAGCCCGGCTATCATCGCCCGAGCGCGATGGACGGAGACGACCGTGCGTCCCGAGGACTTCGACGACATCATCGCCGAGCAGGCCGCGCAGCAGCAGGTGCTGCTGATGGCGCTCCGGCGCATCGCCGCGCTCACCAGGGAGAGCGGGAGGAACCCGGCCGACGTGCGCGCTTGGTGGAAAGAGGACGGGCACGCGGCGATGGACGAGGCGACGTTCCTCGTCGCGCCCGGCCACGACCGCATCGTCCGGAGCAAGGCGAAGGCGCGGCTCGACGAGATCATCGAGATTGGCCTTCGGTAGCGAAGGCGGCCGAGCCGTGTGCAGATAGGCACCGCAGCGGCTTCGCGCGCTCATCCTCGGCTGCGTCCGGGGATGAAGGATCGGCGCCTCGTGTCTGGGGCGCCGACGCGATCAATTCAGTGGCGGTGACCTTGCCGGCCGTGCCCGCCACGATCTTGCGGATGGTGGCGCCGCGCGGATCGCGCTCGCCCCGGATGATCCGGTGAATGGTGGATGGCGGCACGCCGATCTCGCCCGCGAACGCGGTCGGAGTGATCTGGCGCTCGGCCAAGTAGGCAGGAAGGTCCATAGCCCATGAATTCGCCAATTGGCGAAGTTTGTCAACGGGGATCTCGCCATATGGCTCTGGTCGCTGTTTATGCGCCCGAGCAATTTCGCCTCATGGCAATGCCCGAGCTGAAACGCCGTCGGAAAGAGAAGAAGCTGACGCTGGAAGCCCTGGCGCAGGTGGTCGGCGTTTCGCTGTCCCAGGTTCAGCGGTTCGAGACGGGCGAGAGAGAGCCGAAGCGGAGCGAGCTCGAGGCCCTGGCGCAGGCGCTTGATTGCACCATCCCCGAGCTGCTGGGCGAGGAGCCGTCAGGCACGACCCAGCCGCCGCAGCGGGGAAACCTGCTCCCGGTCCCATTGATCGGCCGGACGGCTGCCGGCATCTTCCGCGAGGTGATCGAGTTCGACGACGGTGAGCCGGAATATGTCTTCGAGCCGGAAGACGAGGACTTCCCGAAGGCCAAGCGCTTCGCCCTGACGGTCGAAGGCGACAGCATGAACGCGGCCGAGCCGCCGATGCCGGATGGATCGCGCGTCATCTGCCTGGACTTCGAGCAGACCGGCCTCCCCTTCATCGAGGGGATGATCGTCGTCGTTCAGCAGATCCGCGAAGGCGGCCACCTGCGGGAATGGTCGGTCAAGCAGATCGAGCTACACGACGACGAGGTTTGGTTCTGCCCCCGCTCGACTAACAGTAAGCACAAGCCAATAAAAGTCGTCAATGACCCTGATGATGAGCGCTGGAATAAGCTCGAAGTCATCGGTCTCGTGCGCGATGTCTCGACGAAAGTTCGAGTGCCGAAGTTCCGCGCCGGTAAGTAACTTAGTTTCCGCCTTATCCCCGGTTTTCACAGGGGGACAGCCGCTCTTCCCATGCAAATGACATGGACGACTCGACTTTCGATCTAGAACATAAGCGGAACACACACCGGGAGGGAGATGCGCGTGTTCGATGAGGTGTCCACGATCCGAGCCCGCTTCACGATGAGGTTGCGCTGTCACAACTGCAAGCACATCACGACGCGGACCATCGAGTCGCCGGACTTGGAGGACGCGCCCTGTAGCGTCGAGGAGCTACTCGAAAGCGCCTGGCTCCAGCGCCAGAGCTTTGCCTGCGGCGAGTGCGAGAACCCGATCGCGACGCTGATCAGCGTGAAGCAGGAGGAAGTCGCCTAGCACCGGCACGCCCGCCAGCAAAATTCGCCAACTGGCGAAAAATGGCTTGACGCTGTTTTCGCCAATTGGCAAACTTACTCCATCGCCGCTCACCGAGCCGATGGAGCCGCAAGGTGCCCGCCTACCCCACCAACGACGGATACTGGATCACGATGCTCGACGGCTTCTACGCCGTCGCTTCGGCCCGCGGCATCGAGCCCGGCTACGAGAGCATCGAGACCTATGGTGACGCGCTCGACCACATCGCCGACCTGAAGCACCGCGACCTGATCGCGGCCCAGGAGGAGAGCGCCGCGCTCGCCGACTTCGAGGCGCAGTTCATGGCGGAGGCGGCGTAGCCATGGCCTTCACCGCCAACCTTCTGCCGTTCGTCGGCATCCTCGCAATCGGCGCGCTGTTCGCCGTCGGCCACCACCGGTTCGGGAGGGGCTGATGGCCGACATTCTGCTCTCCATGCCTGCGTGGCAGGTGAAGGTGCTGTCCGCCTTGGTGCCGGGTGTCGGCACGCTCGCGGTGGTCTGGCTGGTCCTCGACGCCGGTCGGTTCGTCCGCCTCGCGATCACGGGGCGGCTGTGATGGTGAGGCGGCACTCCCACTTCGTCACCGATCCGCGCGACCCCGAGGGGATCGCCGATCTGTGCGCCCACTTCGACGTCACGTCGTTCGGGCTGGAGCCCCACGGCTACGGCGAGCACTTCGATCCCGGTGCCGGTCCCGATTTCGAGATTGTCGCTGTGTTCGACGACCGCCAGCACTCGGTGATCGGCGACCTGTCGCCCGAGGACCTGCAGGCGGTCTGGGATCGCGTCGCGGTGGCGTTCGACTTCCGCGCTGCTGCGCGGGACGAGCGCGATGCGGAGGACCTGTGATGTCCTCGATTGCCCCGGCCCACCCCGATCCCTGTGCCGCCCGCGGCGAGACGGCCGACGCGCTGCGCACCCTGCGCAACCTGCTCGAGGCCGCTGCGAACGAGGCCGCCCGCATCCGCGCCGGCGCCGCCCTCGGGAACGCCGACCGCTTCCAGGTCGGCGAAGCCGTCGATCTCGGCCGCGAGGCCCTCGCGCTCGCCGGCATCCTCGGCGCCGTGCCGGCCGCGGCGACCGACGCCGATCCCTCCCTCACCACCGATTCCCGCGAGGCAGCATGATCTGGGCGCTCATCACCCGTCTGAACGACGTGCTCGCC
>NZ_JACHOS010000006.1 GCF_014199985.1 Methylorubrum rhodesianum
CGCGGGCACGTGGCGGGTGATCGACGGACAGCCCGTCGGCATCGAGACCGGCCGCCTGCGCGAGGACCATTCGCGGATCGCCCGGCACTTGTTCGGTACGGCGTGATGGCGGCCGCATCCGCTGCCCCGGCGCCGCGGGGAGGCCCGACCCCGCTCTTCGGAGCCTATGGCATCGTCAAACGTTTCGGCGCCTTCACCGCCAATGACGGCGTCGACCTGGAGATCCGCGCCGGGGAGATCCACGCCCTCCTCGGCGAGAACGGCGCCGGCAAGTCGACCCTGATGAAGATCCTCTACGGCCTCCTGGAGCCGACCGAGGGCGTCGTCACGCATCAGGGCGACATCGTGCGGCTGGCGAACCCCGAGGCCGCGCGGGCGCTCGGCATCGGCATGGTCTTCCAACACTTCTCGCTGTGCGAGAACCTGACGGTCGCCGAGAACATCGCCCTCGTCATGCCCGCCGCGCTGACGGGCCGGGCGCTCGCGGAGCGGATCGCCCGGCTCGGGGCGGATTACGGCCTGCATCTCGATCCGGCGCGGCCGGTCTGGTCGCTCTCGGCCGGCGAGCGCCAGCGGATCGAGATCGTGCGCTGCCTGCTCCAGAACCCGAAGCTCGTGATCCTCGACGAGCCGACCTCGGTGCTGACGCCGGGCGAGGCGGAGGCGCTGTTCGCGGTGCTGGAGCGGCTGCGCGACGAGGGCCGGGCCCTGCTCTACATCTCACACCGGCTCGACGAGGTGCGCCGCCTCTGCACCCGGGCCACGATCCTGCGGGGCGGCCGGGTCGTCGGCACGTGCGATCCGCGGGCGGAATCCGCCCGCTCGCTCGCCGCGATGATGGTCGGCACGGGGGTGAGCGAGGTGCGGCCGAAGTCGGTCGGCGGGTCCCGCGGGGAGCGCCTCGTGCTCGACCGCCTCACGCTGCCCGCGCCGGGCCTGCACGGGACGCCGCTGCGGGACATCGCGCTCCGCGTCGCGGGCGGCGAGATCCTCGGCATCGCCGGGATCGCCGGCAACGGGCAGGCGGAACTGTTCGACGCCCTTTCGGGCGAGAGCCGGGCCCCGGCGGCCGGGGCCGTGCGCTTCGACGGCCGGGCGGCGGGCCATCTCGGCATCAATGCCCGGCGCCGGCTCGGGGCCGCCTTCGTGCCCGAGGAGCGCAACGGCCACGCCGCCGTTCCGCCGATGAACCTGTCGGAGAACGCGCTGCTCTCCCGCCACGCCACCGCGCCGCTCACCCGTTTCGGCCTGCTGCGGCTCGGTGCGGCGCGAGCCCTCGCCCGGCGGGTGGTCGATGCCTTCGACGTGCGCGGCGCCGGCCCGGACCCGGCGGCGGGCACGCTCTCGGGTGGCAACCTGCAGAAGTTCGTGGTCGGGCGCGAGATCCTGGCCGAACCGGGCATCCTCGTCATCAACCAGCCGACCTGGGGCGTCGATGCCGCCGCCGCCGCCCGGATCCGGCAGGCCGTGCTCGATCTCGCCGGCAGAGGGAGCGCGGTGGTCGTGATCAGCCAGGATCTCGACGAGCTGTTCGAGATCGCCGATTCCATCGCTGTCCTGCATGCCGGCGCGCTCTCGCGGCCCGTCCCGACCGGCGCGACCAGCCGCGCGGCTCTGGGGCTGCTGATGGGCGGGGTCGGCGAGCCGGAGACGCAGACCGGTGAGCCCCCGGCAGCGCCCGCGATCCGAACCGCCGCGCCGGTCCTTTGAGCCCCTGCCGGACCCGATCCGCCCATGCGCGTGAAAAGCCAGCCAGGAATGAACGGGATGCGCGATGCGCCTTGACCTCCTCCCCCGCGCGCGCCGGTCGCCCTGGCTCGACCTGCTCGCGCCCGCGCTGGCCTTCCTCGCCGCGGTCCTGATCGGCGGGATCGCGGTGGCGATCCTCGGCGTCCCGCCGGGGCAAGCCTTCCTCACCTACTTCGTCGCCCCCTTGAGCGAGGTCTGGTCGCTGCAGGAGGTCGCGCTGAAGGCCGCGCCGCTCGCCCTGATCGCGACCGGGCTCGCCTTCTGCTACCGCGCCAACCTGTGGAACATCGGGGCGGAGGGCCAGTACGTGGCCGGCGGCCTCGCGGGCGGCTGGGTCGCCGTCGCCGCGCACGGTTCGCAGGGGCCGACGGTCTGGATCCTGCCGGCGATGCTGCTCGCCGGCACGCTCGCGGGCATCGCCTACGCGATGATCCCGGCGCTGCTGCGGGTCAGGCTCGGCGTGTCGGAGATCCTGACCAGCCTGATGCTCGTCTACGTCGCGCAGCTGCTCCTCGACTACATGGTGCGCGGGCCCCTGCGCGATCCGCAGGGCTACAACTTCCCGCAGAGCGTCAGCTTCGAGGACGCCGCCCGGCTGCCCCTGCTGATGGAGGGCGAGTCGCTCCATGCGGGCGTGCTGATCAGCGGTCTCGCGATCGCGCTGGCGGCCCTCGTCCTGGCGCGGACCCTGTTCGGCTTCGAGGTGCGCGCGGTCGGCGCGAGCCCGCGGGCGGCGCGCTTCGCCGGCTTCTCGGACGCGCGCCTGACGCTCGCGGTCTTCGCGATTTCCGGCGGGGCGGCGGGCCTTGCCGGCATCTGCGAGGTGGCCGGACGGATCGGCCAGCTCCAGCCGGAGATCTCCCCGGGCTACGGCTTCACCGCGATCATCGTCGCCTTCCTCGGCCGCCTCAGCCCGCCGGGCACTCTGCTCGCGGCCCTCGTCATCGCCCTGACGACGATCGGCGGGGAGGGGGCCCAGATCGACCTGAAGCTGCCCCTCGACCTGACCCGCGCCTTTCAAGGATTGCTGCTCGGCCTCGTGCTCGGCGCCGACGTGCTCACGCGCTACCACGTCCGGATCGTGCCGGGCGGTGCGGGCGCCAAGGTGACCCCATGAGCCTCGACATCGTCAGCCTCGACATCGTCCAGATGGTGCTCGTCACGGTGCTGACGGCGGCGACACCGCTGATCCTGGCCGGCATCGGCGAACTCGTGGTCGAGCGCTCCGGCGTGCTCAATCTCGGCGTCGAGGGCATGATGGTGCTCGGCGCAGCCGCCGGGTTCGCCGTCGCCACCCAGACCGGATCGACCGGGCTCGGCGCCCTCGGCGGGGCCGGGGCGGGCCTGCTGCTCGCCGCCCTCTTCGGCGTCCTCACCGTGGGGCTGGCGGCCAACCAGGTCGCCTCGGGATTGGCGCTGACCATCCTCGGGCTGGGACTCTCCGGCCTCGTCGGCGCCGGCTATGTCGGGATGAAGCGCGATCCGGCGCCTCATCTCCACCTGCCCGGCCTCACCGACCTCCCCGGGATCGGCCGGCTGCTGTTCGGGCACGACGCCTTCGTCTACGCGGCCCTGCTCCTCGTCGTGGGCGTTTGGTGGTTCCTGTGGCGCACCCGCGCCGGATTGATCCTGCGCGCCGTCGGCGACGATCACACCGCGACCCATGCCCTCGGGCTCAAGGTGCGTAAGGTCCGCTTCCTCGCCGTGCTGTTCGGCGGCGCCTGCGCGGGACTGGCCGGCGCCTACCTGTCGCTGGCCTACACGCCGTTCTGGGCGCCGGCGATGACCGCCGGACGGGGCTGGATCGCCCTGGCGCTCGTGGTCTTCGCCTCCTGGCAACCGCTGCGGGTGGCCGCGGGCGCGCTGCTCTTCGGCGGGGCGACCGTGCTCCAGCTTCACGCCCAGGCCGCGGGTCTCGGCCTGCCGGGCCAGCTGCTCTCGGCCCTCCCCTACCTCGCCACCATCCTGGCGCTCGTCCTGCTGTCGCTCGGCCGGCGGCGGGGCGGATCGCTGGCACCGGCGGCCCTCGGCCGCGTCTTCGCCCCGAGTCGTTGAGGATGGGGGCCTTCCGGGAGGGTTGGCGCGAAAGCATGCATCGGCAGATGGCATTTTAGGCGCCTTGTCGGCCGGGATCTGATTTTCCCTGCCGGATGGGGGCAGTTCCGGTGCCGAAACTTTGATCTTTTCTCGACCTGAAACAGGATCAATGCTGACAAAACTTGTGCCGCCGGCCCGGAAAGACGGATCACGCCTCGTGTCAGACCATTCTTTCTCCCGCAGACATCTGCTCGGCGGTGCGGCCGCCCTCTCCCTCGGGGCGCTGCCCTTCGGCCGCGCCCGGGCCGCCGGTCCGCTCACAGTCGGTTTCATCTATGTCGGGCCGAAGGATGATTACGGCTACAACCAAGCCCACGCTCAGGGCGCGGCCGCCCTCAAGGCGATCCCCGGCGTCCAGGTGGTCGAGGAGGAGAACGTCCGCGAGACCACCGACGTCCAGAAGACCATGGAGAGCATGATCAACCTGGACGGGGCGACCCTCGTCTTCCCGACCTCCTTCGGATACTTCGACCCACACGTCCTCATCGAGGCGAAGAAGAACCCGAAGGTGCAGTTCCGCCATTGCGGCGGGCTCTGGACCGAGGCGAACCCGAAGAATGCCGGCTCCTATTTCGGCTACATCGCCCAGGGGCAGTACCTGAACGGCATCGTCGCCGCCCATGCCTCGAAGGCGAAGCGGCTCGGTTTCGTCGCGGCCAAGCCGATCCCGCAGGTTCTCAACAACATCAACGGGTTCCTGCTCGGTGCGCGCAGCGTCGATCCGTCGATCACCGTGCAGGTGATCTTCACCGGGGAGTGGTCGCTCGCCGTCAAGGAAGCGGAGGCGACCAACGCGCTGATCAACGGGGGCGCCGACGTGATCACCTGCCACGTCGACAGCCCCAAGGTCGTGGTGGAGACGGCGGCGCGCCGCGGCGCCTTCGTCTGCGGCTACCACGCCGACCAGTCGGCTCTCGCCAAGGACCAGTACCTGACCGGCGCGGAGTGGAACTGGGCCTCGATCTACAAGGGCTTCGTCGCCGACATGCAGGCGGGCAAGGCACCGCCGAATTTCCTGCGCGGCGGGCTGCCGGACGGCTTCGTGAAGATGAGCCCCTACGGTCCCGCGGTCTCCGAGGAAGCCCGCAGGCAGGCCGATGCCGTCAAGGCCGAGATGATGAAGGGCGGCTTCGCCATCATCAAGGGCCCGCTCAAGGACAACAAGGGCAACGTGATCGCCGGTGCCGGCACGGCGCTGGCCGAGAACGCGAGCGAACTGGAGAAGACCAACTACCTCGTCGAGGGCGTGAAGGGCTCGGCCTGATACGGCCGCCGGCCGGCAGCCCGAAGGCCGCCCAAGCAGGCTTGGCATGGCTTGTGCGGCCTCTCGGAGGAGGACCCGACCCAACGGACCCGTTCCCTTGGACCCGACCCGCTGGACCCGCGCCCCTTGGACCCGCACCCATGGCCGCTGACACCACCGCCCCCGGCCTGCCGCTGGCCGAGAGCGATCCGGACCGCCCCCCGGCCTCGCTCCAGATCCGGGCGTGGCTCGCGCGCCGCACTGAGAGCGTCGCGATCCCGCTCGGGGCCGTGGCCGCGGGCTTCCTGATCTTCTCCCTGTTCCTGGTGGCCCTGGGGAAAAGCCCGCTCGCCTTTCTCGATCTCGTCTGGCGCGGCGGCTTCGGCTCGCCTTTCGCGCTTCAGAACAGCCTGCAGCGCGCCGCACCTCTCCTGTTCGCCGCGCTCTGCGTCGCGCTGCCGGCCCGCCTCGGCCTCGTGGTGATCGGCGGCGAGGGCGCGATCGTCCTGGGCGGCGTGGCCGCGGCGGCCGCGGCGCAGCCGCTCCAGGGCCTATCCCCGCTCCTCGCCGTGCCGCTGATGGCGCTCGCCGCCGTCGCGGCCGGGGCCGCCTGGATCGGCGCCGTCGGGGCGCTGCGCGCCTATCGCGGGGTCAACGAGACCATCGCCAGCCTGTTGATGTCCTACATCGCGCTCGCGCTCTCGAACCATCTGATCGAGGGCTGGCTTCGCGATCCGGCGAGCCTCAACAAGCCCTCCACCGCGCCGATCGGCGAGGCGTTCATGGTCGGCGCCCTGCCGGGCCTCGATGTCCATTGGGGCCTCGGCATCGGCGTGCTCGCCTGCCTCGCCGCCTACGCGCTGACCGAGCGGACGACGATCGGCTTCGCCGCCCGCATCGCCGGCGGCAACCTGCGGGCGGCGCAGATTCAGGGCCTGCCGGTCGGGCGCCTCGTGGTGAGCTTCACCGCGCTGGGCGGCGCCTGCGCCGCGCTCGCCGGCTTCTTCGAGGTCGCGGCGGTGCACGGCAACGCCAACGCCTCGCTCAATGCGGGCTTCGGCTATACCGGCATCCTCGTCGCCTTCCTCGCCCGCCACAATCCCCTGGCGATCCTGCCGGTCGCCTTCCTGCTCGGCGGCATCGAGGCCTCGAGCGGCCTGATCCAGAGGCGGATGCAATTGCCCGACGCGACGGTGCTCGTGCTCGAAGGGCTGCTCTTCCTCGTCGTTCTCGTCAGCGAGACGCTCTACGGGCGCTTCAAGCCCTTCAGCCCGCATCTCTGGGCCGAGAAGCGCCGGGCGGTCTCGTGAGAACCGGCTTGAGGGACGCGGGATGAGCGACGATCTCGGCCTGACGACGGTCCTGCTCGCCGTGATCGGCGGGGCGATCCGCGTCTCGACGCCGTTCCTGTTCGTGAGCCTGGGCGAGACCATCACCGAGCGCTCGGGGCGGATCAATCTCGGGCTCGAAGGCACCCTCGTCTTCGGTGCGATGTCGGCCTACGCCACCGCCGTGATGACGGGCAGTCCCTGGGCGGGCGTGGCAGTTGCCGGGCTCGCCGGGGGCGCCTTCGGCGGGCTGCACGGCTTCATCTGCCGCTTCCCCCGGGTCAACGACGTGGCGATCGGCATCGCGCTGATGCTGTTCGGTTCGGGGCTGGCCTTCTTCCTCGGCAAGCCCTTCATCCAGCCCTCGGCCCCGCCGCTGCCGGCGATCCCCTTCGGCTTCTGGTCGGACCTGCCTCAGGTCCAGGCGGCGCTGCGGGTCAACGTGCTGTTCCTGGCCGGCGCCGCGCTGGCGCTGTTCCTGTGGTGGGCGTTCCGCAACACCAAGGCGGGCCTGATCGTGCGCGTGGTCGGCGACAGCGCGGAGGCGGCGCGCGCCATGGGCTACGACGTCGACCGCGTGCGGCTTCTTGCGACGGCGACCGGCGGCGTGCTCGCCGGGATCGGCGGCGCCTATCTCTCGCTCTACTATCCCGGCTCGTGGAACGAGGGCATCTCGTCCGGACAGGGCCTGATGGCGGTGGCGCTCGTCATCTTCGCCCGCTGGAATCCGCTCGCCTGCTTCGGGGCGGCCCTGCTGTTCGGGGGCGCCGGGGCGCTGGGACCCGCCCTGCAATCGGTCGGCATCTCCCAGGGCTACTACCTCTTCTACGCCGCCCCCTACGTCCTCACCCTGGCGCTCCTGATCGCCACCTCCTCGCCGGACCGGGCGCTGACCGGCGCGCCGGGCGAGCTGTCCCTCAAGTAAGGAAGCCTCATGAACGGACTCGGTGGACTGAACAAATCCCCGAACGGCGTCGTCATCGGCCTCGTCCAGCTGCAACTGCCGACCATCGCCACGCGGGCCGATGTCACGGCCCAGGCCGAGCGCATCGTCGCGATGGTCGCCAAGGCGCGCGCCAACATGGCGACGATGGATCTGGTCGTCTTCCCCGAATACGCGCTGCACGGCCTGTCGATGGATACCCGCCCGGAGATCCTGTGCACGCTCGACGGACCCGAGGTCGCGGCCTTCAAACAGGCCTGCCGCGACAACCGGATCTGGGGCTGCTTCTCGATCATGGAGGCCAACCCGAACGGCAACCCGTTCAATTCCGGCCTCATCATCGACGAGACCGGCGAACTCAAGCTCTATTACCGCAAGATGCATCCCTGGGTGCCGGTCGAGCCGTGGGAGCCCGGCGATCTCGGCGTTCCGGTGATCGAGGGGCCGAAGGGAGCCAAGCTCGGCCTCATCATCTGCCACGACGGGATGTTCCCGGAGATGGCGCGCGAATGCGCCTACAAGGGCGCCGAGATCATGATCCGCACGGCCGGCTACACCGCGCCGATCCGCGAATCCTGGCGCTTCACCAATCAGTCGAACGCCTTCTGCAACCTGATGGTGACCGCCAACGTCTGCATGTGCGGGTCCGACGGCACCTTCGACTCGATGGGCGAGGGGATGATCGTCAACTTCGACGGCACGGTTCTCGCCCACGGCACCACCGGCCGCGTCGACGAGATCATCACCGCCGAGGTGCGGCCGGATCTCGTGCGCGAGGCGCGGGCGCATTGGGGCGTCGAGAACAACATCTACCAGCTCGGCCACCGCGGCTACACGGCGGTGAAGGGCGGCGCGGGCGACTGCCCCTACACCTACATGCACGACCTCGCCGCGGGCCGTTACCGCCTGCCGTGGGAGGAGACGGTGCAGGTGACCGACGGCACCTCGTGCGGCTTCCCGGCGCCGACCCGCGTCTATGGCGAGGGCGAGCAACCGGCGGCGCGGGAGGCGGCGGAGTGAGCGTCATCCCCTTCCCCTCCGCCGGATCTCCCGAGGGCGGACGCTTCGTCGCCGCCGAGCCCTATCCCTGGCCCTATGACGGCTCGCTCGGTCCCGAGACCACGGCGCTCGTCATCATCGACATGCAGACCGACTTCTGCGGCAAGGGCGGCTACGTCGATGCGATGGGCTACGACCTCGCCCTGACCCGCGCGCCGATCGAGCCGATCGCGCAACTCCTCGCCGCCGCGCGGGCGGGCGGCTACCACGTGATCCACACCCGCGAGGGCCACCGGCCCGACCTCGCCGACCTTCCCGCCAACAAGCGCTGGCGCTCGCGCCGGATCGGGGCGGGGATCGGCGATCCCGGGCCCTGCGGACGCGTGCTGGTGCGCGGCGAACCGGGCTGGGAAATCATCCCGGAACTGGCGCCGCTGCCAGAGGAGCCGGTGATCGACAAGCCGGGCAAGGGCTCGTTCTGCGCCACCGATCTCGAACTCATCCTGACGACGCGGGGCATCCGCAACCTGATCCTGACCGGTATCACCACGGATGTCTGCGTCCACACCACGATGCGCGAGGCCAACGACCGCGGCTTCGAATGCGTGATCGTCTCCGACGGCACCGCCGCCACCGACCGTGGCAACCACGAGGCGGCGCTGAAGATGGTGACGATGCAGGGCGGCGTGTTCGGCGCGGTCGCCTCGTCCGAGGCGATCCTCGCGGCGATGGGCTAGGTCGTGATGTCGGCCCCCGCTCCCTCCGGCGCCCTCGCCATCGAGACCGTCGGCATGACGAAGCGCTTCGGCGGCTTCACCGCCCTCGACGACGTCTCGATGAAGATCGAGGCCGGCGGCTTCCACGCCCTGCTCGGCGAGAACGGGGCGGGCAAGTCGACCTTCGTCAAATGCGTGATGGGATTCTACCCGCCGAGCGCCGGCTCGGTCCTGATCGACGGGCGCGAGGCGGAGATCACCGGGCCGAAGGGCGCGCAGGCGCGCGGCCTCGGCATGGTCTACCAGCATTTCACCCTGGTGCCCTCGCTGACCGGCGCCGAGAACCTCGTCATCGGCCGGGCCGACGCGCCCGCGATCCTCGATTGGACGGCCGAGCGCGCGGCGCTCGCCGACTTCATGGCGCGGATGCCGTTCCGGCTGAACCTCGACCGGCCGGTGGCGGAACTCGCGGCGGGCGAGAAGCAGAAGCTCGAGATCGTCAAGCAGCTCTACCTCAAGGCCCGCTTCCTGATCCTCGACGAGCCCACCTCGGTGCTGACGCCGACGGAGGCCGAGGAGGTGCTGGGCCTGTTGCGGGGCATGGCGGATGCGGGCGCGCTCACGGTGCTGATGATCAGCCACAAGTTCCGCGAGGTCGAGGCCTTCGCCCGCAGCCTCAGCGTCCTGCGCCGCGGCCGGCTCGTCGGCGGCGGCGCGGTCGGCGCGCTGTCGCGGGACGACATGGCGGCGATGATGGTGGGCGAGCGCACCACGCGCACGATCGCCGCGCGGATCGGCGAGCCCGACCGGGCGCGCGAGATCCTGCGTGTGGAGGGTCTGACCGCCACCGACGTCTCCGGCCTGCGGCGGATCGATGTCGCGGATCTGCGCGTGCGCGCCCACGAGATCGTCGGCATCGCCGGCGTCTCCGGCAACGGGCAGAAGGAGTTGGCCGACGTGCTCGGCGGCCAGATCCGCGCGACGGGCGGGCGCGTCGCGATCCAGGGCGAGCCCTACGGCGGCACCCGGGCGGAGAGCCGTCGGCACCGGGTGCGCTTCATCCCGGAGGAACCCCTGCGCAACGCCTGCGCGCCGCGGATGTCGGTGGCCGAGAACCTCGCCTTCCGCGCCTTCGACCGGCGCGGCGACGACCCCGACGGTCCGCCGACCCTCTGGCTCGACCGGCGCGCCATGAGCCGGCGGGCGAAGGACCTGATCGCCCGCTTCAAGGTGAAGACCGCCTCCTCGGAGGCGCCGATCGCCACGCTCTCGGGCGGCAACGTGCAGCGCGCCGTGCTGGCGCGCGAACTCACCGACCCGGTCGATCTCCTGATCGTCGTCAATCCCTGTTTCGGCCTCGATTTCGCGGCGGTCGCCGAGATCCGTTCCCGCATCGTGGCGGCGCGCAACGCCGGCGCCGCCGTTCTGCTGATCAGCGAGGATCTCGACGAGATCCTGGAACTGTCGGACCGGATCTGCGTGATGTCGGACGGGCGCCTCGTCTACGAGACGCCGGCCGCGGCGGCGGAGGCCGGAGTGATCGGCCGCCACATGGCCGGGCATCACTAGGTGAGGGGGCTTATCCAGGCCTCCAGGGTTCAGGAGTTTCCGGTCGCGGGCAAACTCGCTCAACGGTTCTGCGAGATCGATGGATGCGTATTTTCGACATCTTCGGCCGTAAGCGCCGCAAGGAAGAGCGTCGCCGCCGTGAGGCAGCCGCCGGCAAGCCGTGCTCGTCGGCTGGCGGCGATGGCGGCTACAACCCGGCGCTCTACGACTCCTCCGCCGTGAACGACAGCGGACCCTCCCCCTCGCCCCATTCTTGCGGCTCAGCTCCGTTGCCTTACGCGGGCGGCAGTTTGTTCTGCTCTGGCGGGGACAGTGGTGGCGGAGGCGGCGGGGACTGACCCTGCTCCCGAACCCTGGAGGACCTTGCCCCAAACCAGACGGGAGGTCGATCCGCATCATCGCAAGATCCTAGGTCATGGTCCGTCTCGCCACCCTCTCCCCATGTCTTGGCACCTTGGACACCCGCACAGAGTGCCCAGCGCCGAAGCAGGCAGATCCCGGACTGCTGATACCTGAGTGACCTGACCGATTGGCTTTGGACGGGCGGATCGAGAGATCAGGGTGTCCGATGCCCCTCATTCTTCTGGGAACCGGCCGCCCGCCGCTGTGCGCCAGTCGGCGGTCCGAAGCGCATGAAATCGAGTGGGGCCGCGGACATCCAGTTTGGAGCGTGGCGCTCGCGCCGGCGCTCCGCGGCGAGGCAAGCAGCCTCAGTTCCAGGTGTGCAGCACGGTGCGCCAGCCATCGCCTTGGCGCTCCAGGACGTTGACCCAGTTGCCGCCGTAGCTCTGCGTGTCGCCGCCCTCGGTCGGTCCGTTCAACTGCCACCGGCCAGTGAGGATCAGGGTGTCACCCCTTGTGGTGGCATCCTGCACCGTGATCTTGTGATCCTTGAAGCCCTTCGCCTGTAGGTCTGCGAAGAAGCTGGCGATCGCCTGCGCTCCCCGAACCGGCGAGCCGCCTGCTGGAATCACTTGACCCTCCTCGCTGTAGAGCTGGCCGAGCCCGGTGGTGTCGCCCCTGTTGAAGGTCTGGTCCCACCGATCGGCAATCGCTTGGCCTTGCGCGTTCATCGTCTCTCCCTCCGGCGGTTGCGGGCGCCGACAGAGCACCCGTTCCTTCCGCCCCGTGAGACGACCTGAGGCCTAGAGGGATCCTCCTCTGACCCGGTCCGCAACAAGGGGCGTCAGCTCAAGCTAGTCCCCGGTGTACCGCGGAGATGCCCCTGTGAGCACAAGGCTGCCTTGCAGCCGCTCCCGGGGCACGGGACCTCCCTGCCGGCTCGGCAGCCATGTCAGACAGCCAAGCCGCTTACTGGGCTATGAATTTCTACGGTCGTGCCCGCGGCCTGTTCTCCATGACGAGACCAGCAGGCCCGGAGCGAAGTGAAATGCGCCGCGAACCGCAATCCTCCTGGCACCGGGGCAGATACCGCAAGTGCTTGCGAGAAGTCTCAAGCTGGACCATTCGTATTAGCACGCAACAAATTTCCAGCTACAATAATTACCAGACTTACCCACAAGCCATGCATTTGAATCACCTACACCCTGCTATCTTTTGCAGCTTGAGCAACCTGATTCGACTTCGTGACGCTGCCGACCTTCGAGGGCGGGACACTTGCGCGACGGCGATCATTTTCGATCGAATTCATGCCGAATCTGCTTCTGCGACCGGCCAGTGGATGGTGCTTCTTCTTCGAACCCTTCAAGCCCAACGCCCTCTCAGCCGAAGCCTGCATCGATTCACGCGCCGCAATGACACGCCGGCGCGTCAACTCGCCGTTCACACGCTTTAATGCACTGGCAAAAACCTGCTTTCGTTTGGTCGGCTTATCGAGATTGCCGGGATAACTGCTGCCGCGCGGCTCACCTTTGCCGCTGATCCCACGACGCAAATCTCGGCTTAGCGTCCTCTCTTTCGAGCGTAGATCTCGGAGCCGAACTCGGGTTTGCACGAGTTCATCGGACGAAACATCATAGAGCGCAGGATAATGTGTTTGGCCTAGAATCTGGCCTTCATCGTGCGAAACGAGGCTACGCTCCACTCTGATCGACATGGCCATGGCCTCAACCTCCCTTGTTCGACACCGAAGGATGGTGGAACATGCTACCCTAGAAAGCCAGAGGGCTCCGCTCACACGCTCAAGTCCCCCTGAAGGCCAGCTAAAAGCATTTGTCTCCCTACCCGTCGCTGCGTCTTGCGGCCGCTCGATGGAGCCGGATCAGCCGACATCGCCACTCAGGCGTGGAGGCAGAACGTCATCGCCGCCAGCGCAGTGGAGAGCGTGGTGACCGTACAACGCGTCGAGGGTTGGCCCAGGACCGCATCCCTCCGAAGCGATCACTGGCTTGACGCGCAGTTCGGACCGAAAGCCTGGGCGGCCGCCCGCATGTTGGGAGAGAGCGCTTGAACCGCCGCTTCCGACCCGTTGCAGACCATTGGGCCAGCACGCCGCCAAGGTCACATTTGAAGGATGGCCGACCCCAATTTTTTTCGCGTGGCTGAAACTTTCTGGCCCTCGGCCGCCGTAGAGGCCCGCGACGCCCCCGACGGGGTGCGCTTCAAGGGAGCCAGAACGCATGTCCAAGACCCTCGTCCGCCTCGCTCTTGCCCTCGGCCTCGGCCTCGCCGCCGCTCCGGCGCTTGCCAAGAACCCCATGGTCGGCGGCGCGCCGATGTTTGCGAGCAAGACGATCGTCGAGAACGCAGTCAACTCGAAGGACCACACCACCCTGGTCGCCGCCGTGAAGGCCGTGGGCCTCGTCGACACGCTCTCGGGTCCTGGCCCGTTCACGGTGTTTGCGCCGACCAACGCCGCCTTCGCCAAGCTGCCCGCCGGAACGGTCGAGACGCTGGTGCAGCCCCAGAACAAGGCACAGCTCACCAGCATATTGACTTACCACGTCGTGCCCGGCGCCTACACCGCCAAGGATCTGATGGCGCTGGTGAAGCAAGGCGGTGGCGAGGCGACGCTCAAGACGGCGCAGGGCGAGCCGCTCACCGTCGCCATGGCCCGCGGCGGCAAGGGTCTGACCGTAACCGACACCAAGGGTAATACCGCCCGCGTCACTACTGCCAACGTGATGCAGTCGAACGGCGTCATCCATGTCGTTAACGGCGTGCTGATGCCCTGATCGCACGCCGCGACCTCGCCGGCCGCACGGCCTCTCCCCTGCCTCGTGCAGGGGAGAGGCCAGGCACCTTCATTCGCGGATGAGCCGGCCCGAATAGATCACCGGCCCGGTCGCCTTGCCCCCCGGGGCGCCACCCTTCGGCTCCACCGTCACCGCGAGCGTCGCGTCGGGAGCATCGGAGCGGAGGTCGGAAGGCACCGTCAGGGTTTCGGTCGCATCGGTGATCAGGCCGAGCGAGCGGGGGGCCGTCCCCGCGTGGATGTACCAGAGTTCCAGGCTCCGGTCCGGCGGCGTCTCCGCCGCGAGGCTGCGCACATGCACGCGGCCCCGGTCGAGATCAACGCGCACGATGAGCGCCGGCAGCGCGCCGCCGCGATCGACCACGGCGAGGTATTGCCGCCCGTCCGGCGCGGGCCTCGGCCCGGCGACGATCCAGAGGGCGAGACCCGCCGCGAGTGCGCTCGCCGCCGCTGCGCCGAACCGCCAGCGCCGCAATCCGCGCTCCAGCCGGACGATGCGCGCCGTGCCGGCCGCATCCGTATCCTGGGCATCGGGGTGTGCGGCGACCTGGGCCTCGATGCCGGCCCAGACCCGCGGATCCGGCTCCATCGCGGGCGCCGTCGCGGCGAGCGGTGCGAGCCGCGCCTCCCAGGCAGCGACGGCAGCCCGCAGCGCGGGCGTCTGGTCCAACGCGCGCACGAAGGCGGCGCGCTCGGCCGCATCGAGAGTCCCGAGGACGTACTCGCCTGCCGCTCCGTCCGGATCCTCGACCCAGAAGGGCGGAGCTTCCGCGCCGTCGCCGGGCCCGAACTTACCCGGTCCCGTGCTCATACCGCCTCCAGGCAGCTGCGCAGGCCGGTCAGGCCGCGGCGCAGCCACGTCTTGATGGTGTTGACCGGCCGATCGTGCCGCGCGGCAAGCTCCTCGCGCGACCAGCCCTCGCAATAGGCGAGGACGAGACAATCGCGCTGCGCCGGCTCGACGGCGTCGAGGCAGTGGGCGAGCGCGTCGCGCCGGGCGAGGTCGGCCTCCCCATCCCCGAGGTCGGCCAGGCGCTCCAGCCAGCCCTCCTCGGCCTGCGTCAGACGCGCGACCTTCTCCTGCCGCAGGCGGTCGATCGCCTTGTGCCGGGCGATGGCAGCGAGCCAGGGGAAGGGCGTGCCGCCGTTCGGATCGTAGCTGCCGGCCCGCTGCCAGATGCGCACGAACACCTCCTGCAGTGCATCCTCGGCCGCACCCCGATCCTGCACGATACGCAGGATGATCCCGAGAAGTTTCGGGGCGGTCGCGGTATAGAGCGCGCGCAAAGCCGTGCGGTCGCCCTCGGCGACAGACATAATCAGCCGCGCGAGATCTGCGTCGTCAGACGCCTTCACGATCGGCACAGCTCCCCCCTTTCCCCGAACGATCCCGCTTATCCTACGGACTCGGGCGTCTCAACCGGCCAAGCCTTTCCCCATGCGGCACAGCTTGGCCTGAAGGGTTACGTGTGGGGTGTCCCTCGATCTCTGCGGCAGCACAGCGGTTCGTAGCACTCGATCATCGGTTCGACGAACGCTCGATCTACGCTGCGATGCAGTGCGTAGCGACCGCTCGTCTGAAAGCCTGCTTCCCACCCGTCGCAGCCCTTCGCAGGCTCAAGCTGATCAGGGTCGCATCCTGAAGCCGGCTCAGCGCTCCTGCTCCCGCGGCCCGACCTGGCCCTGGTCTTGCTCTGAAAGTCTCCCGGGCGTCCATGCGCGGCGCCGGCAAGTCGCGGCGGGCAACGCCGCCGAAAAGGGGCAGACAGTCATGATGGGCAGCATCGTCACGCGCGTGGCCGGAGCACTCCTGTGCGCGGCCGTCGCGGCGAGCCCGGCACGGGCGGCGGACAAGCTCAAGGTCGGCTTCGTCTATGTCGGTCCGGTCGCCGATTACGGCTATTCCTACCAGCACGACCTCAGCCGCAAGGCGCTAGCCGAGGCGCTGCCCGACAAGGTCGAGACGACCTTCCTCGAGAACGTGCCCGAGGCCGACAGCGAGCGCTCGATCGAGAAGCTCGCCCGCTCGGGCGCGGGCCTGATCTTCACCACCTCCTTCGGCTTCATGGAGCCGACCCTGAAGGTCGCCAAGAAGTTCCCCAAGGTGAAGTTCGCCCACGCCACCGGCTACAAGCGGGCCGACAACGTCTCGACCTACTCGGCCCGCTTCTACGAGGGGCGCTACATCTGCGGGAAGATCGCCGGCAAGCTGTCGAAGTCGGGCACCGTCGGCTACATCGCCTCTTTCCCGATCCCGGAAGTCGTGAGCGGCATCAACGCCTTCATGCTCGGCGCGCAGTCGGTCAACCCGGACATCAAGGTCAAGATCGTCTGGGTGAACACGTGGTTCGACCCCGGCAAGGAGGCGGAGGCGGCCAAGGCGCTCCTGGCGCAAGGGGCCGACATCCTGACCCAGCACACCGATTCCGCCGCGCCGCTGCAGGAGGCGGAGAAGGCCGGCAAGCTCGCCTTCGGCCAGTCCTCCGACCAGTACCGCTTCGCCCCCAAGGCGCAGCTGACCTCGATCGTCGACGACTGGAACGGCTACGTGATCCAGGAGGCCAAGGCCGTCCTCGACGGCACGTGGAAGAGCGGGGACAGCTGGGGCGGCATCAAGGACGGCATGGTCGTGCTGGCGCCCTTCACCAACATGCCCGACGACGTGAAGGCGCTGGCCGAGGAGACCAAGAAGGGGATCGTCGAGGGCCGGATCCACCCGTTCCAGGGGCCGGTGCTCAAGCAGGACGGCTCGGTCGCGGTGAAGGAGGGGGAGCACGCCCCCGACCCGATGATCCTCGGCATGAACTGGTACGTGAAGGGGATCGACGATCGGCTGACGCAGTAGAGGCGGACGCCGGGTCCCGGGAAAAAGGAGGCGCCGCCGGAGCGATCCGGCGGCGCCTCTTCTCGTTGCGAGGCCGGTCAGGGACGCGGCGGCGGGAGACGGCGCTCCTCGGCCGGGGGCGGGACGGTCTCCACCGGCACGCCGGTGCCGGGCGGTGCCGGGATGGCTTCGCCTGAGCGGATCGCCTCCCGCTCGTTCGGGAGGGCGGCGGCTCCTTCCGTGCCGCCCGGCGCGGTCGCGCCCGGGCTGCCGGCCGGAGCGCCGGTCGATCCTTGGGCGAAGGCGCCGGCGTGCAGACCGGTGAGGATAGACAGGGCGAGTGTGGCGGTCGTGAAGGTACGCATGGGACGGGCTTTCCGGTTGCGGTGGGATTGCGGGGTGTTGTCGGTCGCTAGGGACCCCGGGAAGCGGCTCACCGATGTCGCTTCCGGTGGGAGCGGGCGGCTTTTCCGCGCCGCCCGCCCGGGGCGGTGATGCGCGATTGACCGGCCGGCGGCGTCACCGTGCCCTGCGCACGGGCGCCCGGCGCCGTGACGACGCCGCTGCCGAGACAGAAGGCGGCGGCGAACCAAGCGAGGAGAGGGAGGCTGAGGCCGAGACCGGCCCGTGTCACGCGCATTCTGGAGGCTCCCGCGGGGCCGTGATGGCCACGTTTGCGCCGTCGGCGGCAGCAAAGGCCGTGCCGTCGGCGAAGCCGGAGCCGCATCCGCTCGACGAACCGGCATCGTCGGCACGTGCTGCGATCGGCCGGCTCATGCGAAGACCGGCAGAAGCAGCCGCGACGGCCGCTCGGCCCCGTGGCGGAGGGCGAGCACGATCACCTTCGCCTGGATCGCCGCGGCCGCCTCCGGGCGGCTTCCGGTCCCCGGATTGACGGCGAAGGCCGGCCAGGCGGCGGCCTGGAGCGACAGCCGCAGGCGCTGTCCGGGCCGCAGCGTGCAGCACACGCCCCGCATGGCGATGCGCCGGGGACCGGGCGCGCCGGCATCGGCGACCCGCAGATGGCCGGCGGTCAGGGTGAGGGCGCGTCCGTCCGGCTCCACGAGGGAGAGCGTGGCGTGGAGGTCGTAGCTCGCCGCCGCGGTCTCGACGTAGACCTCGGCCGCCACGCGGCCGGCGAGGTGCAGGGGCGCGGCGATCACCGGGCCGTCATAGACCGCGACGTCGCTGCGGTCGTCGAGGGCGGCACGGTCCTGGTAGCCCGGCGGCGTCCCCCAGGGCCCGCCGACGATCGGCGCGGGGCGCCACGGATCATGCACGAGGCGGTCCTCGCCGGCCGCCCCCGGCGCCGCCGCGAGCCGTCCGCCCGCCGCGGTGGCGGCAAGCCCGTCGGAGGCGAGATAGAGCGCCGTCGGTTCGGGCTCGGGCCAGGCGGAGAAGCCGGCCCAGCCGCGCCTGCCCACATCGAACAGCCGGACCGGCGGACCCGGATCCTCGCGCCCGAGCAGCACGTGATCGAGGAAGGCGACGGTCGCGGCATCGATCGGCGTGGCGGCCTCCGGTCCGAGATCGAGGCTGCCGACGCGGCGCCCCCAGGGGGCGTGCGTCCAAGGACCGATCAGGAGGCGCTGTGGCGCCGGCCCGGCGCGGAAGGCTTGGTAGGCGCGAAGCGTGCCGTCGAGCAGAAAATCCTGCCAGCCGCCGACATGCAGGCCGGGTACGGCGAGGTCGCTCCCCGCGAGGAGGCGGGCCGGCGCGATCGCGTCCCAATAGGCGGGATCGTCGCCGAGCCAGTCGATGTAGTGATGGTCGGCGGCGTGTCGCGCGAGCACTTCGGGCTGGGCCGCGACCGGTCCGCTCCAGGGCGCGCCGCGGGCCGCCCCGCCGAGCGCCGCGAAGGCGGCCGCGTCGCCCCGGAGCCGGGCGCGTTCGGCGCCCATCTGGCAGGCCCAGCCGATATTGCCGGCGAGCCCGAAGGCACCGCCGGTGAAGGCCCAGTCGTCGCGGATGTCCCATCCGCCCATCGCCGGCACGATCGCATCGGGCCGCTTCGTGCCCGCGCGGCGCGCACCCGCGAGCGCCAGGAACTGCGTCACCGCCTGATAGCTGAAGCCGTAGGTCGCGACGCGGCCGTCCGATCCCGGTAGATCCGCGGCCCAGGCCAGGGTCGCCGCGCCGTCCGCGGCCTCGTGCTCGAACAGGCGGAAATCGCCGCCGCTGCCGCCGCGCCCGCGCACGTCCTGAACCACGACGAGGTAGCCGCGGGCGGCGTACCAAGCCGGATGGGCCAGGGTCAGGGTCGAGGCGATGGCGCGGCCGTAGGGCTGGCGCATCAGCAGGACGGGATGGCGACCGGGTCCGGCGGGGCGCCAGAGGTCGGCCACGAGCTCGATCCCATCGGGAAGCGTTAGCGTCGCGGTCTCGGGCTCGGCAACCCGCCGCAGGGCGTCAGCGGGCATCGAAGGCCGTCCCGGGGCTCAGCCGTTCGAGCGGGAAGTCCGCGATCTCGCGCACCAGCCGCACCACGCCCGCGGCGGCGCGCTCCACCAGTTCGGCCCCGCGCCGGGCATCCGCCGCCGCGGCGTTGCCGCTGACGCCGGCGGGGTGGAGGTCCTGCGCCATCCAGCCGAAGCCGACCCGGCCCTCCGGAGTCAGCAACCCGCCGGCCCGCTCCATCTCGACCGAGAGCGGGACGAAGTCGTCCGCCCGCTCCATCCGCACGAGGTCGGGGTGGAGCGCCAGCATCGCGCTGGTCTCGATCGCCCCGCCATGGATGCCGTGGCGGCGCTCGGCCTCCGAGAAGAGATCGTCCATCGGCGTCACCCCGCCCCAACCGCAGCCGACCGCGAGCATGCCGAGCCGCACCCGCAATTCGCGGGTCACGATCTCCATCACCTGCGGCTGCCCGCCATGGCTGTTGAGGATGAGGAGGCGGCGGCCGCCGGCGCGGTGCACGCCCTCGGCGGTCTCGATCCAGAGCCGCGCCAGGGTTTCGTGGGAGAGACTGAGCGTGCCGGGGAAGGCAAGATGCTCGTTCGACTTGCCGATCGGCAGCATCGGCAGGACCAGCGCCGGCAGGTCGTCGGGCATCAGGGCCACGGCACGGGCGAGGATGCCGGCATTGATCGCGGCATCGACCCGCACCGGCAGGTGCGGCCCGTGCTGCTCGACCGCCGCCACGGGCAGGACCGCGACGAGTTGCGTCCAGTCGAGGCGCGAAAAGTCTTCCGTGGTCAGGTCCCACCACCAGCGTGACGCGGGGCGCATCACACCGCCGCCACGCTCTTCGCGGCACTTTTGGCGGCACTCTCGGCAGCGGTCTGGGCGAGGTCGGAGCGGGCGAGATCCGCCTTGGCGATCTTGCCGGTCGGGGTCATCGGCATGTCCGGCACGACCACGAGCACGAGGGGGTCGAGGTCGTAGGCGACCCGGCCGGTGATCGCGGCCTTCAGCGCCGCCGCGTCGAGCGCGGCGCCGGGCTGGCCTTGCGCGAAGGCGACCGGCCGCTGGCCGAAGACCGGATCGGCGACGCCGACCAGCGCCGCCTGGGCCACGCCGGGCTGCGCCGCCAGCGCCTCCTCGACGTCGCGCGGGTACCACAGGCGCCCGGACACCTCGACGAGCTCCGCCCGGCGGCTGCGCAGGGTCACGCAGCCCTCCGCGTCGAGAAGCCCGAGATCACCGGTGCGCAGGTAGCCGCCGCGGGTCGCGGCTTCCGTCTTGTCCGGCTTGCCCCAGTAGCCGGCCATGAAGCCGCCGGTGAGCGCGATCTCGCCGATCTCGCCCGGCGGCAGCACCCGGTCGTCGGGGCCGAGGATGAACACCTCCTTGTCGGGCAGCGGCGGCCCGACGCGCCCGAGCCGCGCATCGTCCGGCTCCGGTTCCGGGTAGCCGAGGCCGACGAAGCCGCCGAGTTCGCTCTGGCCGTAGCTCTCGACCAGCGGCAGGCCGAGCTCGTCGCGCCACGCCGCCTTGAGCGTCGGCGGCACCGGACCGCCGCCGGAGAGGCCGAGGCGCAGGG
This sequence comes from Methylorubrum rhodesianum, assembly GCF_014199985.1. Classification (GTDB taxonomy): domain Bacteria; phylum Pseudomonadota; class Alphaproteobacteria; order Rhizobiales; family Beijerinckiaceae; genus Methylobacterium; species Methylobacterium rhodesianum. The sequence continues at coordinate 20,605 of NZ_JACHOS010000006.1, forward strand.
CCGGCGGCGGGGCGCCGCGGCGGCGGGATTCCTGCAGCACGTCGTCGAGGATCGGCGGGTTGGCCACGAGGCTCGTCGCCCCGCGGGCACTGAGCGCGTCGTAGCCGCCCTCACGGGTCCAGAAGCGCATCACGTTCATCGCCGCGCCGACGGCGAGCGGCGGCAGCAGGTTGGCGACGAGCTGGTAGGAGCTGGAGAGCGCGGAGGGGCCGAAGGAGACGTCGCCCGGTCGCAGCCGCAGGCGCTCGCCGATGCAGCGGGCGGCGCGGACGGTGGGCTCGTGGCGCAGGCAGGCGCCCTTCGGCTTGCCCGTCGTGCCCGAGGTGTAGGACAGGTGGGCGATGGCGGTCTCGTCGCCGGGATCGGGCGGGGCGGGCAAGGCTGCCGCCAGCATCTCCGGCAGGGAGAGGGCGCCGTCCTGCGCCCCGTCCATGCACAGGCGGGCGCGGACCGTTCCGACCGCCTCGCAGGCCGCGGCCACCTGCGCCGCCATGTCGTGGGTGTAGACCACTGCGCTCGGCGCGTGGTCGGCGAAATAGTCGGTCAGTTCGTCGGCAAACTTCACGTTCACCAGCGCGGCGATGGCGCCGATCCGCCATGCTCCCAGCATCGCCACGATGTAGTCGAGCCCGTTATGGGCGAAGATCGTGACACGATCCCCCTTTCCCACGCCGAGATCGTGCAGGGCGCCGGCCATGCGGTCCATGGCATCGACGGCCCCGGCATAGGTCAGGCCGCGATCGCGATCGACCCAGTGGAAGGCGGGCCGCTCGGGATGGCGCTCGGCGCCGAGGGTGAGGAGACGATGCATCAGCATGGCGGGGCTCCGGTCGTGGCGTTGTTCTCGGGATGCGGGGATCGACGGCCTCAGAGCCGCTCCATCCGCCCGCGAACCCGCTCGATGAAGGCGCGGCGGCGTGCCTCCGAGGCGACGTTCAGGTGGTAGAGCGCGAGGTACTCGGCGCGGGCCCGGCGCGCGGCGAACCAGCGGAGGTAGCGCGTCACCATCCGCCGGGGCGGATCCTGCATCGCCAGCGCCATCCAGCGCGGACGGCCGTAGGTGACGACGCCGACGATCCGCTCCAGCGTGTCGAGGGTCGGGCGGACGTGCCGCGGGTCCGAGAGGTCGAAGGCGACGCCCGGCATCATCAGCCGGTCGATGAAGCCCTTGAGCATGGCGGGTGGGCCGAAGCACCAAGTCGGGAACTGCACCACCAGCACCTGCGCCGCGCGCAGCCGGGCGACGTAATCCTCGAGCCCGCGCTGGTTCACCGTGACGTCGTGATAGTGGCGCCGCCCCTCCGCTGTGAGGACCGGGTCGAAGCCCTCGGCGTAGAGGTCGAGCAGGTCGACCGTGTGCCCGGCCCGAGTCAGGCCGTCGAGGGCGGCCGTGCGGATCGCTCCGTGAAAGCTCTCCGGCAGCGGGTGGCAGTAAAGGTAAAGAATGCGTTTCACGTGAAACACGCCGCTCGGGTTGCGGCGGCGGGGGTGAAGGTCCGCATCTTGCCCGGGTTCATCAGGCCCATCGGGTCGGTGAGCCGCTTGAAGCCGAGCTGATCGGTCTCCGCCCGTTTGTGCCGGGTGCCGTCCTCCAGGGTGTAGACGTGGGGGTTGGCGATCGAGACGCCGCGCGCCTCGTGGGCCTCGATGATGTGGTTCAGCCGGTCCGCGTCGGTGAACTTCAACAGCGGAATGCCGGCATAGGTGAGCCGGCCGGCGAACTCGATGAGTTCGAGATGCGGCACGATCTCGTCGGGAAACAGAGCCGCCATCTCGGCGACGCTCTGCATCAGCCCGTCGGCGGGGTGGAGGCTCTGGAGGTAGGTCCAGCTCCGGTCGGTCTTGAGCACCTGCAGCGTGGTGTGGTTCCAGCTGTACTCGTAGAGCGGCGTGTGGCCGGGCGAATCGTCGAGCGGCGTCTCCAGGGTGATGGTGCCGCCCTCCCGCGCCACCCGTGCCCGGAAGGCCGGCAGGCTCGCCTCCGCCACCATCGCGATCAGGATCGCCTGCCCCGGCGGACAAGACCCGCGCAACGCGGTGAACCATTGCGGCAGCGGCCAGGCGATCGGCGTGACGAGCTTCTTGGTGATCGCCGGATCGCGGCCGACCGCCAGCCCGACCTCGGCCGCCGTCAGGAAATCGTCGAAGGCGACGATGACATCGATCCAGGGATGGACGGGAGCCAGCGGCATCTCCAGCGCCGTGACGATGCCGGTGGTGCCGTAGGCGTGGGCCACGCCGTTGACCGCGTCACCGGTGAGTTCCAGCACCCGCGGCTCCGGCTCCAGAGTCACCACCCGGGCGGCGCGGATATTGCCGCGCTCGCGCAGCTGTCCGTAATTCACCGAGCCGATCCCGCCCGAGCCGCCAGCGACGAAGCCGCCGATGCTCGCCGTGCGCTTGGTCGAGGGATGCATCCGGATCTCCTCGCCACCCTCGGCGAGGAGCGTATCGAGGCGGTTCATGCGCAGGCCGGGGCCGGTGCGCACCGCGCCGTCGCGCTGCCACTCGACCCGGTCGAGGCCGGACACGTCGAGCACCACGCCGCCGTGCAGCGGCACCGCTTGGCCGTAATTGCCGGTGCCGCCGCCGCGCACGGTGAGCGGCACCCCGTGCCGCGCGCAGGCCGAGGCGACGGCAATCACCTCGGCCTCGCTCGCGGCCTCGGCAACGAGGTCGCCGGACAGGCCCTTCAGCGCGGCGTCGAGGACGGGGGAGTACCAGAAGAAGTCGCGCGAGCGCTTGCGCACCCGTGCCGGCTCCTCGATCAGGGCGACGCGGCTGGAGAGATCCGCCTTGAGGGAGGCCAGCGCGTCGGGGGAGGGGCGGCCTACCATCTCAGGCCCGCGCCGTCAGGTCCATCGAAGCGCGCAGCTTCGACAGGATGTACTCGCCCGCCTTGACCGGTTCGTAGCGCGGCGGGTTGGCCGCATCGCAGCAGCTCGGCAGGCAGGCGACCTCGGAGAGTTCGTTCGGCGCGGTGAAGGCGACCATGGACAGCCGCGCGGACGAGCCGGTCAGCCCGCGGTCGGGGTTCGAGACTCGGTGCAGGGTCGAGCGCCAGCGCTCGTTGGTCCAGCGGGCCAGGAGATCGCCGACATTGATGACGAAGGAATCGGGCACGACACCGGCCTCGAACCAGTTGCCGTCGCGGTCGGCGACCTCGAGGCCACCCGGCGCCGCGTCCTGACGCAGGATCGTCAGGCCGCCGTAATCGTGGTGCGCGCCGTAGCGGAGCTGCCCCGGCATCGGCGGCTCGGCCTGATCGGGATAGTGGACGAAGCGCAAGGTCAGCGCCGGATCGGCGAACCAGGGCGCGAAGTAGTCCTGCGGCAGGTCGAGGGCGAGCGCTGATAGCTCCGTGAGCTGCCCGGTGAGCCGCAGGATCGCATCGCGCCACGCCTCGACGAGGCCGCGCAGCTCCGGCGGCTCGGCGGGCCAGATGTTCGGCCGCGCCGATTGGGCCGCGCGGTGGGGCGCGCTGAAGACCAGCGCCTCGCACAGGTCGGGCGGCGTCTCGCCTTGGAGGGTCCGCGCCACGCTCTCGATGCCGACCGGCAGGTAGCCCCGGCCCTTGGTCTTCTCCGGCGCGGCGTCGCGGCTCTTCACCGCGAAGGGCTGCGCGAAGTAGCGCTTCATCACGTCGTAGACGTCGTTGGCCAGACGCTCGGGGATGCCGTGGCCGACGACGACCGCGAAGCCCGTCGTCTCGAAGGCGTGGCCGAAGGCGCGCCCGACACCCGCCCGCGCGGCGGCGTCGCCGTGGATGAAGGGCGCGATGTCGACGATCGGGAGATCCGCCTGCCGCATGGATGCGCTCCGTCAGGGTTGGGCGAGGAAGTCGAGGGTGTAGGCCTGGCGCACGTCGAGCGAGGCCGGGTAGAGGCCGGCCTGGGTCATGACCTCGAAGAACGAGCGCCAGCGCGCCTCCGTCATGGCACCGAGGCCGAGCCGGGCCGCATCGCCGCCATCGACGAGGCCGCGCCGCTTCATCTGATCCATCTTGAAGCGGAACAGTTCTTCGCCGCCGGTCGGCACCAGGGCGAGCACCGCCCTTATCGCCGGCTCGTAACCGCCGGCCATGCAGGCCTCCCAGCCCTTCCGGCTCGCCTCGACGAAGGCCCGGACGACCTTCGGCTTGGCGGCGATGAAGGCGTCGGTGGCGAAGATCGAGGTGGCGTAGTTGTCGTAGCCGTAATCGGCGAGCAGGATCGAGACCGGCGGCTCGGGCAGGGCCTTGCCGAGCAGGGCCGCGTCCTCGGTGATGTAGCCCTGCTGCACCGCTTGGCTGTCGGCGAGGAAGGGAGCCGCGGAATAGGCGAACGGCCTGAGCTGGTCGTCGGTGAAGCCGTAGCGCGCCCTCAAGAACTGCCAGAACTCGTTGCGCGAGAAGCCGCCGACCATGATCGGCCGGCCCTTCAGGTCCTCCAGCCGGGCGACACCCTGGCCGGCATGGGCGACCAGCGTCTGCGGGTCCTTCTGGAAGAAGGCCGCCACGGTGCGCGCCTTGATACCCTTGGCGACGAGGTTGAGCGTTGTGAAGCTCGACCCCATGCCCATGTCGAGCTCGCCCGAGGCGACGAGGAGCGGCATGTTGACGTTGGGATTGCCGGGCCTCAGCTCGACGTCGAGCCCAGCCTGCTCGTAGAGGCCCGTGGCCTTGGCCTGGAAGAACCCGCAATGCTCGGCCTCCGGCACCCAGTTGAGGCCGAAGGAAACCTTGTCGAGGGCGAGCGCCGGGGAGGCCGCGAGGGCAGCCAGCGCCACGAGGAGGGCGGCGAGCCGGACCATCACGCGACCCTCTCGTGCGGCATCAGCGTCGGCGCCACCGGCACCGAGACCGCCGGCACCGCCTCCGAGACCTCCTCCTCGCCGTGCGCGTGCAGGGCGGCCAGCAGGCGGCGGCGCATGATCATGCCGGGGCGGTCGGAGGGCATGTGGCTCTCGACCTTGCGGCTCATGTCGACGGTCGCGTCCGGGTCGGTCGATTCGAGGATGTCGCGGTCCTCCTCGACGATCACCGCGTCCCAGGCGATCAGCGCCTCCGTCGAGCAATCCTCCTCACGGTCGTTGCGGTAGAGGATCTGCGCGAGGCGGATCGTGCCGTCGTCGATCGGGGTCGCCGAGTTGAAGATGATGTGCCGCAGCCCCGACGGATATTCGATGTCGAGCCGGCGGCAGAACGGCATGAACCACTTGTTGCGCATGTGGCGCCGGGTCGTCGCCTCGGTGGTGCCGGTGATGCGGTGGGCCATCGGCGGGTTGGCGATGGTAATGATCGTCTCCGCCTCGAACCCGTAATCGGTCTCGGTGATCTCGTACTTTTCCGGGATCGGCTGGCTGATCTGCCCGAACGTGTTCTGGTGCACGAAGGCGAAGTGCGCGTTGTCGAAGGAATTTTCCATCAGCCGCAGGGGCGAGGTCTTCCACACGTCGTGGAACTGCTGGATGCGCCGGTAGCCGGGCATCGTGTCCTCGGGAATCTCGGGGATCGGCGCGTAGGGCTCCTCCAGGCAGACCCAGGCGTAGCCGTACCTCGCGGTGCAGTGGTAGCTCTTCACCGCGAGCCGCGGCACGACCTGCTCCGGGCTGAATTGCGGGATGCGGGCGAGGGCGCCGTGCCGGTCATAGGCCCAGCCGTGATAGCCGCACACGATCAGGCCATCCTCGCACCAGCCCTTGGAGAGCTGAGCGGTGCGGTGGCAGCAGCGGTCCATCATCGCCGCGGGCTCGCCCGCGCCGTCGAGGAACAGCACAATCCGCTCGCCCATCAGGGTGAAGGGCTTGGGACCATCGGCAAGGTCGGACAGGCGCAGCGTCGCGTACCAGTAGTGGCGCCACAGCTTCTGTCGGGTCGTCAGCATGGAAACTCTCCGTGGTGATGCCCGGCGTGAAGCCCTCCGGCATGGTTTCAAGGGATGCGGGGGTGGGTCAGACGCGCTCCGGATCGCCCCAGGAGCCGAGCGCGAGGCGGCTCAGGCCGCTCATGGCGAGGAACAGCAGGATGCCGGCGGCGGTGATCAGCGAGAGGGCGGCGAACATCCGCGGGATGTCGAGCTGGAAGCCGGCCTGGAGGATCTCGTAGGCCAGCCCCGCGCTGCGTCCCCCAGTGCCGGCGACGAACTCCGCCACCACTGCGCCGATCAGGGCCAGCCCCGAGGAGATGCGCAGGCCCGCGAAGAAGTAGCCCAGCGCGCTCGGGATGCGCAGGCGCAGGAGCGTCTGCATCCGGCTCGCGCGGTAGACCCGCATCAGGTTGGCGAGCCCCGGATCGACGCTGCGCAGGCCCACCGTGGTGTTCGAGATCATGGGGAAGATTGCGATGATGGTGGCGCAGATGACGAGTGCGACCTGCGTGTCGCGCACGAGGATGATGATGAGCGGGGCCACCGCCACCACGGGCGTCACCTGCAGCATCACCGCGTAGGGGAAGAAGCCGCGCTCGATGAAGCGGCTCTGCACGAACAGGAAGGCGACGAGCGTGCCGAGCACGGTCGAGAGCGCAAAGGCGATCAGCGTCACCCGCATCGTGCTCCACAGCGCCCGCAGCAGGTCGGGCCCGTTCTGGACGAGCGAGGCGGCGATCACGGAAGGCGCCGGAAACAGGTATTCAGGAATGGCGAAGCCGCGGCAGGCGGCCTCCCACAGGCTCAGCACGACGATCCCGACGAGGAGCGGCGGCAGCGCCGCCTGGACCCAGGGGTCCCGGATCAGCGGCCGCTTCATGCCCCGGCCTCCGTGGTGGCGGGATCGCTCGCGAGCGACGCCTCGGTCAGCAGCGCCGAAAGGCGCTGACAATATTCGGCGAAGCACGGAGAGCGCCGGAACGCGTCGCCGCGGGGATGCGGCTCGTCGATCGTCAGTTCGGCGAAGATGCGCCCCGGACGCGCCGCCATCACGACGATGCGGGTGGAGAGGAACACCGCCTCGTAGATCGAGTGGGTGACGAACAGCACGGTGAGCGAGCGCCGCCACCACAGATCCACGAGGTCGGCGTCGAGCTTGTTGCGGGTGAACTCGTCGAGCGCGCCGAACGGCTCGTCCATCAGCAGGAGGTTCGGCTCGGTGACGAGGCCGCGGGCGATGGCCGCGCGCATGCGCATGCCGCCGGAGAGCTGGCGCGGATAGCTCCGGCCCTTCTCGCCGAGCCCGACCCCTTCGAGCGCGGCCTGGACCCGGGGGGCGGACTCGGCCCTCCTCACGCCGGCCAGATCGAGGGGAAGGCGCACGTTGCTCGCGATGCGCAGCCACGGCATCAGCGTGGCGTCCTGAAACACCACCGACATGCGCCGGCCCTCCGCACCGACACCGTCGAAGCCGCCGCGCCACCACAGCAGGCGCCCGTCGCTGGGTTCGTTGAGGTTGGCCACGAGGGAGAGCAGGGTGCTCTTGCCGCAACCGGACGGCCCGATCAGCGACAGGAACTCACCCTCGCGCACCGTCAGGTCGACGGGGGCGAGCCCGCGGGTGCCGTCCGCGAACACCTTCTCGGCCGAGAGGATCTCGATGGCCGGCGCCGCGTTAGCGGCGGGCCGCGTGGTCATCACCCGTTCCGGTGCCGGGGAGGCCGCCTCGGCCTGCGCCGCCCGCGGATAGGCCGTGTGTGCGAGAGCCGCCATCATGCGGCTCACTCGGCCTTTGCCGAAAGGACGGGCATGAAGTCGAGGGTGAAGGCCCGCTTCCAGTCCGTGGAGGCTTTGAGCAGCCCGGCCTCCACGAGGTAGTCGTAGGACGCCTTCCAGCGCGCCTCCGTCATGGTCCCGATGGCGACGTTCTCCTCGCCGCCGAGCACCTTGAGCGCCTTCATCCGCTCGATACCGAAGGCGATCTGGCTGTCGCTCATCTTCGGGTTGGCCGCCTTGATCAGGACGTTGGCGGGACCCGGATTTTCCATGTAGTTCTTCCAGCCCTCCATGGAGGCGGCCACGAACCGGCGCATCGCGTCGGGCTTGCTCTCGGCGAGCTTTCGGGTCGTCACGATCGTGGTGCCGTAGGGCGGGTAGCCGTCCTTGGCGAAAAGGAAGAAGTTGACCGGAACGCCCTTCTCCTGCGCCTGGAACGGCTCCGAGGAGGGATAGGCCTGCTGCACGACGGTCTTGTCGGCGAAGAAGGGCTGCAGGTTGAAGGTGTAGGCCCTCACCTGACCGTCCGAGAGCGCGTATTTCTTCTTCAGCCAGGGCCACCACGCGGTCATGCCGGCCGAGGAGACGAGGATCGTTTTGTCCTTGACGCCTGCCAGCGAGGTCACGTCGTCGTGGGTCATCATCCCCTGCAGGTCGTACTGGAACGACGCCGCCACGGTGACCGCGGGCAGGCCCTTCTCGACCGCCTGAAGCACCTGGATGTCGTAGCCCATGATCGCGTCGGCCTCGCCCGCGAGCAGGAGCTGCAGGCCGTTGACCTGGGGCCCGCCCATGCGGATCTCGACGTCGAGGCCGGCCTTCTCGTAGAGGCCGGTGGCCTTGGCCTGGTAGAAGCCGCCGTGCTCGGCCTGGGCGTACCAGCTCGTCAGGAAGACGATCTTGTCCGCCGCCCGCGCCGGCCCGGCCATCGCCAGCGCCAGGGTGATCGCCAGAAGGGTGGAGGCCCCGGCCTCGAACCTGAACGACCGCATCGGTGATGGTCCCCCGCCGCGTTGTCCGGGACGGTTTCCTCGACGCAGATGCTGTGCCGCGTCGGACCTGTCCGGACTGCCCGACACCAGGGAAGCGGAAGCAGTGCTGCAGGAAAAGCATCGTTTTCCGCGCGCAGCGCTCGCAGAATTCGCACGCTGCCGCATGGCTGTGCGCTTGGTGAAGCGTTCGGCGCCGACGCGTCCCGGCCTGCCCGGAGGTGGTCCGCGCGCGATCGGACAAGGCGAGTTGGCAAGCTCCCTGCAGAACACCGCCGACGCGTTGCGCCGAGGGAGCGCGACGGCACGCGGGCGGAGGCCGCACCCCCATGCTGCATCATCGCCTGCTGGGATACCTCGACGAGGTGGCCCGCAGCGGCTCGATCCGCCGGGCGGCCACGCGCCTCAACGTCGCCTCGAGCGCCGTCAACCGTCAGATCCTCTCGCTCGAGGAGGAGATGGGAACGCCGCTGTTCGAGCGGCTGCCGCGCGGCCTGCGCCTCACCGCGGCGGGCGAGGTGCTGGTGCGGCACGTGCGCGACACGCTGAACGGCCACGAGCGCATGCTGGCGCAGGTCGCCTCGCTCAAGGGGCTGACCCGCGGCGAGGTGACGGTGGCGACCATGGCGAGCATCGCCGCCGGGGTGCTGCCGGGGGTGATCCGCACCTTTCGCGAGACCCATCCCCGCATCGTCGTCAAGGTTCTGGTCCTGCCGGTCGATCAGATCGCCGCCGCCCTGCTCGCGGGCGAGGCCGACCTCGCCCTGGCCTACCGGCTCCCGCCCGATCCGCGCATGCGCTGCATCGCCGAGTTCGAACACCGGCTCGGGGCGGTGATGGCGCCCGACCATCCCCTCAACGGCCGCTACCAGGTGCGCATGGCCGATTGCCTCGCCTATCCCCTCGTCGTCGCCGACCGCTCGATGACCCTGCGCGACGTGCTCGAACTCCTCGTGCCCGAGGGCACGAGCTTCACGCCGGTGGTCGAGACGAACTCGATCGAGCTGATGAAGCGCCTCGCCCAGACGGCCCCGCACATCACCTTCGTCAACCTCTCGGATGTCGGAGAGGAGATCCGCCGCGGCGTGCTGGCCTTCACGCCGATCTCGGATGCCAGCGCGATCATCCAGCGGGCCTCGCTGATGCAGCGCGCCCGCTCCGCGCTCGACGGGCCCGCCCACCTCCTCGCGGCCCGGATCCAGGCCGAGTTCGAGCGCCAGAGCGTTCCGGACTGACGCCCCGGTCCGGATTCCACGACACTCCCCTGCCTGCCGCCCCGCCGACCGGACTTTGCTCCGATCTCCCTCGAAGGGTTGAACCATGTCCGAGCCGTCGTTCCTGCCCGAGGCCCGCGCCTATCGCCTGCGCAACGCGCGCGTGCCCGCCGCCTTCCTGACGGGCGGCGTACCGGCCGGCGCGATCCTCGACGCGGACGGCTGCGCGCTCATCGACATCGTGGTCGCGGACGGCGCCTTCGCCGGTCTCATACCGGCGGGCGGATCGCCCGAGGCCCTGCCGGCCGCCGATCTGGCCGGACGGCAGGTCTGGCCGCGCCTCGTCGACGCGCACACCCATCTCGACAAAGGCCATACCGTCGCCCGCACGCCCAATCCGGACGGCGATTTCCCCGGCGCCCGCGACGCCACGACGGCGGACCGCACCCGTTACTGGGACGCGGAGGATCTGCGCCGCCGCATGGACTTCGGCCTCGCCTGCGCCTTCGCCCACGGCACGGGCGCGATCCGCACCCATCTCGACAGCCAGGAGAGCGGCGGCGAGGAGGGTGCGCCGCGCGACCAGGCCGTGACGAGCTGGGCGGTGTTCCGGGAGATGCGGGCGGCCTGGGCCGGGCGGATCGCGCTCCAGGCCGTGGGCCTGACCCCGATCGATGCCTACGCCACCGATTACGGGCGCCGTCTCGCCGACCTGATCGCGGATTCCGATGGTCTGATCGGCGGCGTGACCCGGCCGACCGGCGGCCTGCACGGCGGGGCGCTGGCCGAGATCGACGCCCTGCTCGACCGCCTGTTCGGCCTCGCCCGGGAGCGCGGTCTCGACGTGGATCTCCATGTCGACGAGACCGGCGATCCCGCGGCGACCTCCCTCGATGCCGTCGCCCGCGCCACCCTGCGCCACGGCTACGAGGGCCGCGTCACCTGCGGGCATTGCTGCAGCCTCGCATTGCAGCCGGAGGCGCAGGCTTCGGCCACGATCGCGCGGGTCGCGCAGGCGGGGATCCGCGTCGTGACGCTGCCGACCGTCAACATGTACCTGCAGGACCGGCGGCGGGGGCGCACCCCGCGCTGGCGCGGCGTCGCCCCGGTCCAGGAACTGATGGCGGCCGGCGTGCCCGTGATGGTCGCGGGCGACAATTGCCGCGATGCGTTCTACGCCTACGGCGACCACGACATGCTCGACACGGTCCGTGCGGCGGTGCGCATCCTCCACCTCGATCATCCGCTGGCCGGGGCGCCCGCGCTCGCCGGGCCGGTGCCCGGGGCGATGATGGGGCTTCCCCATGCCGGCACCCTCCGCGAGGGCGGGCCCGCCGACCTCATCCTCCTGCCCGCCCGCAGCCTCAACGAGGTCGTCGCGCGGCCGCATGCCGGTCGAATCGTCGTGGTCGCGGGCCGGCCCATCACGGCGCCGCTGCCGCCCTACGAGAGCCTGACCGGCGAGGCCGCGCCCTGGTAGGCGGGCGCGGGACGGCGGGATGGGTGCGGAACGGCACTCACCGCGAAAGAGTCGTGCCAGAACGCCCACTCTGTCGAAAAATTCTGCAAATACGCACTAACGCTCAGTGAAGACTGATGTTTTCTGGTTTCTGGCTCGAAAGACCCCGATCCCTCGCCTCGGCTGTGCCGTATCTATGTGCACAGGTCCCGAGCAATTCGTGTTGTTTTACAGGGCATTGATGCTCAGTTTGTGGGACATGCGGCGTCGCTGGATCTGATCGCGGCGCCGAAGCAAGTCTCGGAGATTGACGACATGATCGCACGCATCGCCGCAGGCGCGATCCTCGGCCTCGCCCTCACCACCGCCGCCTCGGCCCAGAGCTACAACGCGCCGGCCGGCATTCCCGCCGTCACCGCCCCGGGCGGCCTCGTCGGCATCGCCGGTCCGGGCAACGTCGAGCGCTATCTCGATCGTGACGGCCGCCACGGCACCGTTTCCGTCGATGGCGTCTACACCACCGGCTCGACCGCCCGGGGCGCGCGCACCGTTCACGGGCGCTGACGCATCCCGAGGGTCCGACGACCTTCGTCCCGACGCTTCGAAGGGCCGGCCGCGCAGCGACGCAGCCGGCCCTTTTTCATGGGCCACCATGCCCATCTCAATCCGCCCGGACACCGTTTCCATGGGGGGCTCATCTCAAGCTTTTCGATTTCATCGAACAGTTCGTTCGATCTTATTCCAGTTTTCGGAACGCTCAGGCAGGTCCATCTTCGCTCCATCAGATGACGACGAACCGGCCGTCACCGCCCCACCGATGGAGTATCCCATGACCCGCATCCTCACCGCTTCCGTCCTCGCCCTCTCCCTCGCCGCCGGCGTGACCGGCCCGGCCTCGGCCCAGAGCTACAATGCGCCGGCCGGCATCCCCACGGTCACCGCCCCGGGCGGCCTCAACGATGCCGGCGCCGTGCAGCGCTCCACCGTTCGCGACACCCGCCTCGGCACCCTGCCGGCGGATGCCGACCTGACCACCGGCTCGGTGCGGCGGCCCCATCACGCGCGCTGACCGCCGCCCGGTCTCCGCGAGGCCCCGGCACCGGCGATCCCGAAATCCGCACGCATCCCGAAGCCGGCCCTCGCGAGGGGGCCGGCTTCGGCCGTTTCCGGCCGCGGCGTCGCGCTTGCTTGTCGGAGCTTTCGCCGCGGCGGCGGGACGCCGGGTTCGGGGGCAGAGCGCATGCAGGGACCGGGGACGCCGACACTCGACCAACTCCGGGTGTTCCTCACCGTGGTCGAGACCGGCAGCTTCGCCGCGGCCGGGCGCCGGCTGAACCGCGCGACCTCGGTCATCAGCTACACGATCGCCAATCTGGAGCTTCAGCTCGGCCTGCCCCTGTTCGACCGCGAGGCGACGCGCCGGCCCCAGCTCACCGAGGGCGGCCGGGCCGTGCTGGCGGAGGCCCGCACCGTCGCCCACGGCATCGATACCCTGCGGGCCAAGGTGAGCGGCCTGCTCGGCGGCCTCGAAGCCGAACTCGGCTTCGTGTCGAGCGTGCTGATGCCTGGCGCCCGACTCGTCGACGCCCTCACCGCGTTCCAGGCGGCCTTCCCGACCGTGTCCCTGCGCCTCAACGTCGAGGCGCTCGGGGCGGCCCAGCAATTCGTCACCGATGGCCGGGCCGATCTCGGGATCACCGTGGAATTGTGGACCCGCGACAGCGACCCGCTCGAACTGATCGCCGTCGGCGAGGTCGAGATGCTGCCCGTGGCCGCACCGAACCATCCCCTTGCCGGGGCGGACGGCCTGGTGCCGGGGGCGGCGCGCGAGCATGTCCAGCTCGTCATCACCGACCGCTCGCCGCTGTCGCAGGACCAGGAATTCGGCGTGGTCGCCAGCCGCACGTGGCGGCTGTCGGATCTGAGCACCAAGCACACCCTGCTGCTCGCCGGGATTGGCTGGGGCAGCATGCCCGCGCACATGGTCGAAGCGGACATCGCCGCCGGCCGCCTCGTCGAGCTGAACCTGCCCGAGTTCCGGCGCCGCCGGCTGCCGCTCACGATGATCTACCGCACCGACCATCCCCCGGGACCGGCCGGACGCTGGCTGATCCGCCGCTTCGTCGAGCAGGCGGAGCGCGAGGCGGCGATGCGGGCAGCCTGACGGGCGGGCTCATCCGCCCGAATCGACCGCCCCATCCGCTCCCGGATAGACCAGCGGGTCGCCCGCGCGCCGGTTGTCGTAGACCGGCTCGCCCGCGACCCAGGTCGCGCGCACCGTGCGGTGATCGCCGAGCGTCATCAGCACGAACAGCAACTCCTCGATGCTGGAGCAGGTGCCGGTGCGGAAGCCCAGGAGCGGCGTCGCCGCGAGGTCGAGGACGCAGAGATCCGCGTCGTGCCTCGGCGCGATCCGCCCGATCCGATCCTCCAGCCGCAGCGCCTCGGCGCCGCCCAGCGTCGCGAGCCAGAACGCCCGGACCGCGTCGAGCTTGGTCCCGCGCAAAGCCGCGACCTTGTAGGATTCGCCCAGCGTCTTCAGCAGCGACAGGGTCGTGCCGGCGCCGACATCGGTGCCGAGCCCGACCCGCACCGGCCGGCGCGGATCGAGGGCGTCGAACAGCCGGAACAGGCCGCTGCCGAGGAAGCCGTTCGAGGTCGGGCAATGGGCGATCGCCGCGCCGCTGGCGTGGCAGGTGCAGAAATCCTCCTCCGACAGGTGGATCGCGTGGCCGAGCACCGTGCGCGGGCCGACGAGGCCGGACTGCACGTAGACGTCGAGATAGCTCGCCCGGTCGGGGAACAGTTCACGCACCCAGGCGATCTCGTCGGTGTTCTCGCACAGATGGGTCTGGAGGAAGAGGTCGTCGTGCTCCCGCATCAGGGCGCCCGCGGCATCGAGCTGTCCTTGCGTGCAGGAGGGGGCGAAGCGCGGGGTGACGCAGTAATGCTGGCGCCCGCGCCCGTGCCAGCGTTCGATCAGGGCCCGGCTCTCGTCGTAGCCGCGCTGCGCCGTATCGAGGAGACCGGCCGGGGCGTTGCGGTCCATCAGGACCTTGCCGGCGATCATCCGGGTGTTGAAGCGGGCGGATTCGGCGAAGAACGCCTCGACCGAGCCGGGATGGACCGTGCAGTAGACCACCGCCGTGGTGGTGCCCGCGCCCAGGATCTCGCGGAAGAACAGCCTCGCCACCCGCTCGGCATGGGCCTGATCGGCGAACTGCAGCTCCGCGGGGAAGGTATACTTCTCGAGCCAGGCCAGCAGTTGCTCGCCGTAGGAGGCGATCATCTGCAGCTGCGGATAGTGGACGTGGGTGTCGATCAGGCCGGGCAGGATCAGGGCGTTCTCGTAGGTCGTGACCGGGACGCCCGCCGGAATCCGGTCCGACAGCTCCGAAAAGTCGCCGAAGGCGGTGATGTGCCCGTCCTCGATCAGGATCAGGGCGTCGGCCACGTGCTGGAGGCAGCCCTCGGACAGGAAGGGGTTGCCGGTCAGGCTCGCCGCCTGTCCGCGGATCGCCCGCATCCGGACTGGAGCCGCCGTCATGCCTCCGCCGTCTCCGTCGCGGCCATGACGCGCCGGAAAATCCGGTCGGGGGCGAACGGCGTCGCGGTCAGCCGCACGCCGGTGGCGTCGCGGATCGCGTTGGCCAGGGCGGCGGCGACGGGGTTGTAGGGCGCCTCGCTCATCGATTTCGCCCCCAGCGGCCCGACCGTGTCGTGGGTGTCGGCGAACAGGACCTCGGTCACCGGCACGTCGGCCATCGCCGGGATGTGGTAGTTGCGCAAGGTCCGCGTGACGACGGCGCCCACTTCGTCGAAGCGGTAATCCTCGTAGAGGGCCGCGCCGAGCGCCTGCGCCACCCCGCCCTCGATCTGCCCGCGGCACTGCATCGGGTTGATGACCCGGCCGGCATCCGCCGCCTGGACGCTCCTGAGGATGCGGATCTCGCCGGTCCGCGGATGCACGGCCACGCGGAAGGCCTGGACGTTGAAGGCGACCGAGCGCGGCGTCCCGTCGGCCTCGCCCGCGGCCTCGAAGGCGGCCCCTTGCGCGAGGGTGGTCAGGGCGACGAGGCCGGTGGGGGTCTCGACGCCGTCCCGGGTCAGGCGGCATTCGGCGGGGGCGGCACCGGCCCGCTCGGCGGCGGCCGCGCGGAGACTGTCCGCGAGGGCCGAGGCCGCGCGGAAATTCGCCTGTCCGGCGACCACAGTGCCCGTGCTGCCGTAGGCGCCGGTATCGTGCCGGACGGCGTCGGTGTCGGCCTGGATCAGGCGGATCCGCTCGGGCGCGGTGCCGAGCACCTCGGCGGCGATCTGCCCGTGCACGGTGCTGGTGCCGTTGCCGAACTCGGCGGTGCCGACCGCGAGGGCGTAGGTCCCGTCCGGTTCGAGGCGGATGCGGGCATGGGCGACGTGGCCGCGGGGCGGGATCGTGTCGATCATGGCCATCGCCATGCCCTCGCCGACGCGCCAGTCCGGCCCCGGCGGGGCCTCGCCGCCGCCGTCCGCCAGGGCGGCCTGGGCGAGGTCGAGGCACTGGTCGAGCCCGTAGGAGCCGTAGATCACGTCGTGCGGCTCCAGGCTCGTCGAGACCATCGGGTCGCCCGGCCGCACCGCGTTGAGCCGGCGCATCGCGAACGGGTCGATCCCGAGATCGCGGGCCAGCTCGTCGAGCGCCGACTCGACGGCGAAGATGGTCTGGCTCAGGCCGTAGCCGCGAAAGGCCCCGGCCGGCAGGGTGTGGGTGTAGACGGAATAGCCCTCCACCCGCTTGTTCGGGCAGGCATAGGCGGCGATGCTCTCGTTGCAGCCGTGGTGCAGCACGCCGCCGGCATGGTTGCCGTAGGCGCCGGTGTTCGAGAGCACTCTCAGCGCGAGGGCGGTGAGGCGCCCGTCGGCCCGCGCGCCGATCTTCACCCGCACCCGCATCGGATGGCGCGTCGTCGCCGCGGAGAAATTCTCCTCGCGGCTCATCTCGTAGGAGACCGGGCGGCCGGTCCGCAGCACGGCGAGCGCCACGAGATCCTCGGTCAGCATCTCCTGCTTTCCGCCGAAGCCGCCGCCGACCCGGCCGCAGAGCACGCGCACCCGGTCCCGGTCGAGATCGAACAGGCGGCACAGGGCATCGCGGGTCAGGAAGGGCACCTGGGTCGAGGAGCGCAGGGTCAGCCGTCCCTCCGCGTCGAGCCAGCCCAGCGCCCCGTGCGTCTCCAGATGCACGTGCTGCACCCGCTGTGAGACGTACTCCGCCTCGTGGATCCGGTCCGCCTCTCGGAAGCCTGCCTCGACATCGCCGATCGTCCCGTGCGCCTCGGCCGCGAGGTTCGGGTGCGCGAGGAGCGGCGGCGCGTCCTCGCCGGGCCGCGGCGGATCGCGGTCGGCGGGATCATGGACGAGGGGCGCGTCCGGGCGCAGGGCCGCCTCCGGATCGAACACCGCGGGCCGCACCTCGTACTCCACCCGCAGCGCCCGCACGCCCGCCGCCGCCGCCGCCGCGCTCTCGGCGGCCACCGCCGCGACCCGCTGGCCGTGGAAGCGGATCACGGAATCGAGCACAGCGGTGTCGGCGGCGTCATCGAGAGGATTCTCGTGCCGCCCGGTCGAGAAGCGGCGGCGCGGGGCGTCCTCGTGCGTGAGCACCGCGACCACACCCGGCACGGCCAGCGCCGCGGCCCGGTCGATGCGCCGGACACGGGCATGGGCGTGGGGTGCGCGCAGCACCTTCAGGTGCAGCAGCCCCGGCACGGCGGTGTCGAAGGTGTAGGCGGCCCGGCCGGCGACGACGTCGCGGCTCGCCGGGGCCGGCAGGCTGCGGCCGACCGGGCCGCCCTCCGCCCTCGCGGACAGGTCGGCATGGGCGATCCCGGCCACGGCGTCGCGGATCGCCCGGTAGCCGGTGCAGCGGCAGAGGTTGCCCTTGAGCGCCGTGCCGAGATCCTGGCGCTGGCCCTGGTCGAGGGCGGCCGCCGTCATGATCATGCCCGGCGTGCAGTAGCCGCACTGGAAGCCCTGCGCGTCGCAGAACGCGTCCTGCATCGGGTGGAGGTGCTCGGGCAGCCCGTCGCCCGGCGCACAGGGGCCGGCGAGTCCCTCGATCGTGGTGATGCCGCGCCCCTCCGCGAGGAAGGCGGGCAGGAGGCAGGAATGGACCGGCTCGCCGTCGAGATGGACGGTGCAGGCGCCGCAATCGCCGGCATCGCACCCCTTCTTGACCCCGAACCAGCCGAGATCCCGCAGCAGCGTGCGCAGGCACTGGCCGGGGCGCGGGGCGGCCTCCTGAACCTGCCCGTTGACGGTGAGCCTCATCGGGCGAGTTCCTCCCGGATCTCCTCGGCGAGCAGCCCGGTGACGTGCCGGCGCCAGTCCGGCGCGCCGTGGACGTCGTCGTACCAGCTGTCCTCGGAGATCGCCGCCGCGATCGCGCTTCGCAGGGCGTCCCTCGTCGGAGCGGCGTCGAAGCGGAGCTGGACCGGGCGCGGGGTCGACGCCGTCACGGTCAGCGCGAAGGCACCCGCCCGGTCGAGCGTCCCGATCACCAGGGCCCCGGAGCGGCCCTCGGGGGAGAGGGCGATGCGGCGGAAGGCGGTGCGCCGCCGCAGCGCGGAGGCCGGGAGATCGATGCAGCGCAGGATCTCGCCGGGGGCGAGCGCCGTGCGCTGCGGCCCGAGGACGAACGCCGTGACGGGCAGGCGCCGCTCGCCGCCATCGGGCCGGCGCAGCAGGCAGGTGCCGTCGAGGGCCGCGGTCAGCGCGATCATCGGCCCGGCGGGCAGGGCGGTGCAGAGGTTGCCGCCGACGCTCGCCCGGTTCCAGATCTTGAACGAGCCGAGCAGCGCCCGGCAGCATTGCCCGACGAGCGGTGCCGCGATCCAGTCCCGCGGCAGGGCGAGCCGGTCGAGTTCGGCGATGGTGCCGGTCGCCGACAGGCGAAGGCCCGCCTCGGAGATCTCGGCCGCCTTCCAGCCGAGGGCGGACAGGTCGATCAGCCGGGCGAGCGCCGGCTGCGGCTCGGAGAACAGCCAAGTCCCGCCCGCGAGCCAGGCATCGCCCTCGCGCCAGGCGGGCAGGTCGTCGAGGCGCGCCGGTCTCAGGACGGCGGTGATCGTGTCGAGATCCATCGGAGGCCGGCTCGCAAGTTCCTATCCAACGGCAGGCGCCGGAGCTTACACGGTTTCCGGATGGTCATTTCTGGATCCGCGGCTGTCCCCTCTCCTCGCTTGCGGGGAGAGGGGAGGCGCGAACGGCTTTCCGTCCGAGCCTACTGCCCCTCGGCCGCCGTCACCGCATGCGTCCAGGCCCCCTCGGGCTTGCGGGTGATGACCGGCTGGTCGGTGCCGCCGGCGAGCAGGATCGCGACCGTGCGGTCGTAATCGGCGGGATCGAGCCGTCCGCCGGACGTGTCGAGCAGCTTGGCGATCTCGCGCATCATCCGCTTCTGGTGCGTCTCGGTCTGGGCGCCGCTGGCATCGTTCTCCAGCACGATCTCGGCCGCCTCGTCCGGATGCGCGGCGGCATAGGCCCACCCCTTCTCGGAGGCGGCCACGAACTTCGCCAGCCGGGCGACGAAGGCCTTGTCCTTCAGCTTCGCTTCCAGGGCGTAGAGTCCGTCCTCGAGCGCGGCGACGCCCTGATCCTCGTAGCGGAAGACGACGAGCTGCTCCGGCTTGAAGCCGGCATCAATCACCTGCCAGTACTCGTTGTAGCTCATGGTCGAGACGCAGTCGGCTTGGCGCTGGATCAACGGGTCGACATTGAAGCCCTGCTTCAGCACCGTCACGCCGCCGGGCGAGCCGTCGGTCTTGAGGCCGAGCTTGGCCATCCAGGCCAGGAACGGGTACTCATTGCCGGAATACCAGACGCCGAGCGTCCGGCCCTTCAGGTCGGCCGGCGACTTGATGCCGGTGTCGGCGCGGCAGGTCAGCATCAGGCCCGACTTCTTGAAGGGCTGCGCGATGTTGACGAGGGGCACGCCCTTCTCGCGCGAAGCCAGCGCCGAGGGCATCCAGTCGACGACGACGTCGGCGCCGCCGCCGGCGATGACCTGGGGCGGGGCCACGTCGGGCCCGCCCGGCTTGATCGTGACGTCGAGCCCGGCCTCCTTGTAGTAGCCCTTGGCCTGCGCGACGTAGTAGCCGGCAAACTGTGCCTGCGGCACCCATTTGAGCTGGAGCGTCACCTTTTCTGCCGCCCGGGCGCCGCCCGCGGCGAGCCCGAGCAGCGCCGCCCCCGCGCAGAGGAGCGCTCTCATCGTTTTCCCCGCCATCTCAGCCTCCTTCAGCCTGTCCCCTTCGGGACTTTCCCCTGCGGCCTTCGGCCGTGGTTTTTCAAACGGATGCGGGCGGACCCCGCGTCAGCCGGTCCGCACCGATGGGTGCCAGCCGGTCGCGGCGCGCTCGGCCAGGGCGATGAGGCCGTAGAAGGCAGAGCCCGCCAGCGCCGCCAGCGCGATCTCGGCCCAGACCATGTCGAGGGAGAGCCGCGCCGCCTCGATCGAGATGCGGAAGCCCATGCCGACGATCGGCGTGCCGAAGAACTCGGCCACGATCGCGCCGATCAGCGCGAGCGTCGCGTTGACCTTCAGGGCGGTGAACAGGAAGGGCAGGGCCATGGGTAGGCGCAGGCTCAGCAGCGTGCGCCAATAGCCCGCCGCGTAGGTGCGCATCAGGTCGCGCTCGATCGAACCCGTGGCGGCGAGGCCGGCACCGGCCTGCACCAGCATCGGGAAGAAAGTCATCACGGCGACGACCGCAGCCTTCGACGGCCAATCGAAGCCGAACCACATCACCATGATCGGGGCGATGCCGACGATCGGCAGCGCGGAGGCGACATTCGCCACGGGCAGGAGGCCGCGCCCGAGGACGGGCAGCCGGTCGGCCAGGATCGCGACGCCGAGACCCGAGAGGCAGCCGATGAGGTAGCCGGGCAGAGCCGATTTCAGGCAGGTCTGGACAAAATCCGCTCCGAGCACGGGGAGCGCGGTGGCGAAGCGCGCGACGACCGCCGAGGGCGGCGGCATCAGCACGGCGGGCACGCCCGCCCCCACGACGACGACCTCCCACAGCACCAGCACGAGGGCGCCGAACAGCAGCGGCACGGCGAGCCGCACGAGGCGGCGGCCCGTGGCCGTGCCCGGCTCCAAGGCGGCGAGGTCGCGCGCGGCCAGCGTGGCGGCGAGCCAGGCCAGGATGGCGGCGAGCCAGAAGCCCGGCCCCGCCGTACCGGCCAGGCCGGGCCGGTGGGCGGCGATGGCGAGCGCCGTCCCACCGATCAGCGCGGCGGGGGTGAGCAGGCCGATCCGTGCGGCGCGATGCGTCATCGGGCGCTCCTTGGGGCACTTGCCGCGGGCCGGGCGCCGAGGGCGCGGGCGGTGGCGGCTTCCGCGAGGCCGATCCCCTGGACGAGGAGCGCCGAGAGCGCCGCCGCCGCGAACAGGGCCGCCCAGATCTGGATCGTCTGGCCGTAATAGGAGCCGGCGAGCAGCCGCGCCCCGAGCCCGGCCTGGGCCCCGGTCGGCAGCTCGGCGACGATGGTGCCGACGAGGCTTGCCGCCACCGCGATCTTCAGGCTCGCGAACAGGTAGGGCAGGGCGGCCGGCCAGCGCAGCCGCGCGAGGATCTGCCCGCGCGAGGCCGAGTAGGTCCGCATCAGGTCGCGCTGGATCCGGTCGGGGGCGTTCAGCCCCTTCACCATGCCGACCGTGACGGGGAAGAAGCAGAGATAGGCCGCGATCACCGCCTTCGGCAGCAGGCCGGTCAGGCCGGCCGCGCCGAGCGCCACGATGATGATCGGCGCCACCGCCAGGATCGGCACGGTCTGCGAGGCGACGATCCAGGGCATCAGGCTCGCCTCGACGCTGCGCAGGTGCACGATCGCGATCGCCAGCGCGATGCCGAGCAGCGAGCCGATGGCGAAGCCCGCCAGCGTCGCCGAGAGGGTGACCCAGGCATGGGTGAGAAGGCTGCGCTTCGAGCCGAGCGGCATGCCGACGATGCTGCGCCACAGCTCCGAGACCACCTGATGCGGTGCCGGCACGACGGGCCGCTCCTGCGCCATCGTCGCCGCGGCGATGCCCCTGACGTCGGGCGCCGCGCCGGCCCGCGCCAAGGCGTCCGCGGCGCCGTTCCAGTTGCCGAGCAGGGCGGCGAGATACCAGCCTGCGAGAAGCGCCAGCACGACGCCGGCCACCGGCAGCGCCCGGCCGCGCGAGAAGAAAGTGGCCTCACGCGTCATAGGCGTGACCGGCGCGCAGGCCCTCGCGCACCCGCTGGCCGAGGCGCAGGAACTCGGGCGTCTCGCGGATCTCCAGCGGACGCTCCCGCCCGAGCGCGGTGCAATCGACGATGTCGACGATCCGGCCGGGGCGCGGCGACATCACCACGACGCGGGTCGAGAGGTAGACCGCCTCGGGGATCGAGTGGGTGACGAACAGGACCGTCTTGGCGGTCTTGCGCCATAGTTCGAGCAGTTGCGCGTTGAGGTGATCACGCACGATCTCGTCCAGCGCCCCGAAGGGCTCGTCCATCAGCAGCAGCTTCGGATCGAAGCAGAGGGCGCGGGCGATCGAGGCGCGTTGCTGCATGCCGCCGGAGAGCTGCCAGGGGAACTTGTTGGCGAAGCCGGAGAGCTGCACGAGGTCGAGGTAGCGGGCCACCCGCTCCCGCCGCTCGGCGCGCGGCAGGCCGAAGATCTCGAGCGGCAGCGCGACGTTGCGCGCGATGGTCCGCCACGGATAGAGCGCGGGCGCCTGGAACACGAAGCCGTAGTCGCGCCGCAGCCGCGCCGCCTCGGCGCCGACGCCGTTGACCGTCAGTTCGCCGCCGGTCGGCCGTTCGAGGTCGGCGACGCAGCGCAGCAGCGTGGTCTTGCCGCAACCGGACGGGCCGATGAAGGAGACGAATTCGCCCGGCGCCACCGCGAGATCGACGTCGGAGAGGGCGTGAACCGGCCCGTCGGCGGTGGGGTAGGTCAGCGACAGACCGCGTGCCGCGATGACGGGTGCCGCCGGCACCGGGCGCGGCGCCGCGGGCTCGAACTCGGGCGGCTGTTTGAGGGCGAGGGCGCCGGCACGCGACATGGCAGGGCTTCGTTCCGTGGGTTTCGGGTCGGCGCTCGGTCGGTCGTCCGGGAGCCGGGGGCGGCCCGGGGAGGAGAGGAAGGCGGGCCCGCCGCCGGACATCTTCGCTCCGCCGGATCGAGCATTTTCCGTGCCGTCCGCGCCCGCCGCGTAGGCTGGGCCGAACGGCGAAGGCGTCCGGCCGGCGATGCGCAGGGTGCGGGTGGCGACCGAGGCCGGGCGCGGGCCGGTCACCGCTCAGGCGCTCCGGAGGGCCCGCGCCGGCCCCTCGGCGGACCGGACTCCGACGGTGCGAACGGCGCGCGCCGGTTCGGCCGGGGCGGATCCGCTCCGCGGCGCGGAGGAAAGCGTGTGGTAGCGGCGCTCGCTGTAGAGCAGCGCGTCGGCCTGGCCCGGCGCGGCGAGGGCCTCGACCACACAGTAGAGCACGTCGTGGCTGCCGACGGCGTGGCGCCCGACGATGCGGCAGTCGAAGCTGACGAGAGCGTCGGCCAGCGCGGGCGCCCCGCTGCGCAGCCGCCGCCACGTGCCCGCCGCGAAGCGCTCGTCCATGGGCGTGCGGCCCCCGAACAGGCCCGCCACCGCCTCGTGGCCCTCGCCGAGGGTGTTCACGCACAGCGTTCCGTTATGGGTGAGGGCGGCGTAGGCGGAGGAGGCGCGGTTGACGCAGACCAGCAGCGTCGGCGGCGCGTCGCTGACGCTGCACACGGCCGAGGCGGTGAAGCCGGCCCGCCCGCCCGGCCCGTCGGTGGTGATCAGATGCACCGCGCTCGCGAGCCGGGACATCGCCTCGCGGTAGGCGCTCGCATCGACGGGGACGGCGGCGGCGCTCTCGGGCTCAGTCATGGCGGGCTCGGTCATGGCGGCGGCCTTGTCATGAGGGTGGGGCGCTTCAGGGACTTGCGAGGAAGTCGAGGAGCGTGCGGTTGAAGGCATCGGGGCGGGTGACGCTGTGGGCGTGGCCGCCCTCGGGTGCGAGGTCGAGGCGGGCGTTCGGGAGCCCAGCCGCGAGGACTTCCGAGGCGGTGAAGGGCACGAGCACGTCGTCGCGCGCGGCCATGACCAGGGTCTCGTGCGGAACCCGCGCGAGCGCGGCCGTCGCGTCGAACGCCTCCAGCGCGGATATGCGCGCCAGCACCGTCTCGGCGCCGGGGAAATGCGCCAGCGCCTGCGCCTCGTCGGCCGCGACCCGCGCGGCGTTCGCGGAGAGCCAGGGCGCCGGGTAGAGGAAGATCGCCTGGGCACGGACGAAGGCCTCCGGTCCGGCTCGGGTCAGCAGCGCCTTGCGGGCGGAAAAGCAGCGGCGCGTCGCCGGGTCCATCGCCGCCCAGCCGTTGATCACCACGATCCGCCCGACCCGTTCGGGATGGGTGAGGGCGAGTTGCAGGGCGATGAGGCCGCCGAGCGCGTGGCCGACGATGTCGGCCGTGCCGATGTCGAGGTGGTCGAGCAGGTCGAGGACGTCGCGGGCCATGGCCGCGATGTCGTGGCCCGGTTCGAGCGGGCCGGGGGAGCGCCCGGTGCCGCGGTGATCGTAGGTGACGACCCGGAAGCGTTCGGCCAGCACCGGCACCTGCGGTGCGAAGTAATGGGCCGAGCCGCCAAGCCCGGGCGAGAGCAGCACGATGCGCCCGCCGGCCGGCCCGTGCAGCGCGTGATGGACGGGCGCGTCCATCGGCTCAGGCCGGCTGGCCGATATGGGCGACCGTGGCGATCTCGACGAGCGCCGCCGGCTTCACCAGCCCGCACTGGATGCAGTAGCGCGCCGGCTTCTCGCCGGGGAAGTACTCGGCATAGACGGCGTTGATGGCGGCGTAATCGGCCCAGTCCTTGAGGAAGATGTGGTTGAAGGTGACGTCGTCCATCGAACCGCCGGCGGCCTCGACGACGCCCTTGATCGTCTCCAGCACGTGCCGGGTCTGCGCACCGGCATCGCCCTCGTGGACGACGTTGTTGTCCGCGTCGAAGGCGAGCGTGCCGGAGACGTAGAGCACGCCGTCGGCGAGGGTTCCCGGCACGTAGGGCGCGAGCGGCTTGCCGGTGCCGGGCGGGATCACGACGGTCTTGGGCATGGGGCAGTCTCCGGTCAGACGGGGATGCGGCGGGCCTCGTCGGAGTGAAGCGCGGCCTCGAAGGCGGCGACGTCTGACACCCAGCCGAAGAAGGTCTCGATGTTGAGGAGCGCGCCCTCCTGCAGGGCGGGCGGGCCGGCCTGATGGGTGGCGTCGGCGAGCACGATCCCGAAATACTCGCGGTGGTAGCCGTCCCGCAGGGTCGATTCTACGCAGACATTCGTGGCGATGCCGGTGAAGACCAGGGTGCGGATGCCCCGGGCCCGCAGCATGCTGTCCAGCGGCGTGTTGTAGAAGCCGCTGTAGCGCGGCTTGGCCAGGACGATGTCGCCGGGCTCCGGCCTCAGCGCATCGACCAGCGCGTAGTCCCAGGTGCCCTTGGCGAGCAGCCGGCCGTTCATCCCCGGCCGGCGGCGCATGGTCTTGAGCGCGTTCGACTTGTGCCAGTTCGGCGAGCCCGGCCCCCCGGCCTCGACGTAGTCCGGATCCCAGCCGTTCTGGAACCAGATCACGCGGATGCCGGCCGCGCGGGCCGCCGCCACGGCCCGGGCGATCCGCTCGATCACCGGCCCGGTCGCCGAGACGTCGAAGCCGGCGAGATCGAGGTAACCGCCCTTGGTCGCGTAGGCGTTCTGCATGTCGACGACGATCAGCGCGGTCGTATCCGCGTCGAAGGCGATCGGCTCGGGGCGCGCCGGCAGCGCGACCGCGCCGTGGCGGCCGGACGGGTCGCGGTAGCCCGCGGGGGCCTCGGCCTCCATCACGCCACCTCCGCCAGCATCCCGCCGGTGACGTGCCGGCGCGAGCGCATCAGCGGCTGGATCCGCGTGCCGAAATCGTCGAGGCCCTTCAGGAAGTCGTCGAAGACCAGCAGCACGCCGCCGGTGCCCGGCACCGTCATCACCTCGTCGAGCAGGGCGGCGACGGTGGCGTGGGAGCCGACCAGGGTGCCCATGTTGATGTTCACCGCCGAGGTCGGGTCGGCCATCTGGCGGATATTGGTGTCGGCGCCGGACTTGGTGTCGGCCGCGCCCTGGAGGCCGAGCCACGCGATCGCCGCCTCGTCGGCGCCGGCCTTGTAGTGCTCCCACTTGGCGCGGGCGGCCTCGTCGGTCTCGTCGCTGATGACCATGAACAGGACGTAGGAGGACACGTCGCGGCCGGTCTTCGCCTTGGCCTCCTCCAGCCGCTCCACGGTCGGGGCGAAGGCCGTCGGCGTGTTGATCCCCTTGCCGAAGCAGAAATTGTAGTCGGCATGGGTCGCGGTGAAGGCCATGCCGGCGGCGCTCTGCCCGGCGCAGATGATCTTCATCTCCGTCTGCGGGCGCGGACTCAGGCGGCAATCCTCCATCTGGAAGAATTCACCCTTGAGGTCGCTGCTTCCGGTCTCCCACAGATCGCGCAGCACCTGCGCGTATTCGGAAAGATACTCGTAGCGGCGCCCGAAATACTCGTCGCCGGGCCACAGTCCCATCTGGGAGTATTCCGGCCGCTGCCAGCCGGTGACGAGATTGATGCCGAAGCGGCCGTTCGAGATCGAGTCGATGGTGGAGGCCATGCGCGCAACGATCGCCGGCGGCAGGCAAAGGGTCGGCGCCGTCGCGTAGAGCTTGATCCGGCTCGTGACCGCCGCGAGCCCGGCCATCAGCGTGAAGGATTCGAGGTTGTGGTCCCAGAACTCGGTCTTGCCGCCGAAGCCGCGCAGCTTGATCATAGAGAGCGCGAAGTCGAGACCGTACTGCTCCGCCTTGAGGGTGATCTGCTTGTTGAGCTCGAAACTCGGAAGGTATTGCGGCGCGTTCTCCGACAGGAGCCAGCCGTTGTTTCCGATCGGGATGAAGACACCGACATTCATGGCCTGATCTGTGGCCTGGGTCATGACAAACCCCCGCTCGCTCGTCCGGCCGGCACTTGGAAGAGCCGGCGACAACTGGACGGTAGCAAGTCAGACCATTTGGTCAAACTTTGAGAGCCGATATTTGACCGTTTGCACAAACTCTCCGCGCGATGCCCGCGGGGCGGGCCGACATTGCTCACGGCCGATGCGGTTTCGCCCGGTTCGCTTCGGGTCTCGGCGCGGGGGCGTCGCGAATCAGGCCAGTCCGATCAGGCCAGTCCGAGGCTCGCCAGGATCAGCCTCTGGGTGCTCTCCACCGTCTGCTCGAAGAAGGCCTCGTCGCTGAGGTCGCGCCCGGTGATGGCCTCCACCTGCACCGCGAAGTCGGCGTAGTGCTGGGTCACCGCCCAGATCGCGAAGACGAGGTGGCGGGGATCGTGCGGGGCGATGCGCCCGTCCGCGATCCAGCCGCGCAGCACCGCGGCCTTGGCCTCGACCAGGGCCCGCAGGGGCCCTTCGAGTTCGGCGCGCAGCAGCGGCGCGCCCTGGACGATCTCGAGGCAGAACAGCCGCGAGGCCCGCGGCGCGTCCCGGGAGAGGGTGATCTTCGAGCGGATGTAGCGCCGGAGCGCCTCGGCCGGCTCGGATTCCGCGTCGAGCGCGTGGAGCGGGTCGAGCCAGACATCGAGCACGCGCCGCAGCACGGCGACGTAGAGGTCTTCCTTGGTGCGGAAGTAATAGAGCAGGTTCGTCTTCGAGAGCCCGGCGCGCAGGGCGATCTGGTCGAGGCTGGCGCCGTGCAGGCCGACGGTCGAGAAGACCTCCAGCCCGGCATCGAGCACGGCTTCCCGGCGCAGGGCGCCGTCGCGCCGCTGCCGGCGCGCAGGGGCCCCGATCCCGCTTCCGACCACGCCCGCGCCTCCCGATCCCTCGCCGCTCCTCGCGCGGCTCCCGGATCACCTATCCGATCCCGGGCGCGCCACCAATCGCCGGCGCCGCGACCGGCCCTGCCGGACGATCGAAGACCGTCACGCGAACGAAATGATCCAGGGCTCGCCGAAGCGATGCTCCTCCAAGTTCACCCCGGGGCCGTCCCGGTCGATCACCCAGAAATCCTGCGGCCGGTCGAGCGGCGTCAGAACGCCGTGCCACGTGCCGGGCGCGTAGCAGACGCCCTGGCCGGGAGCGGTGAGGAAGGCCCGCGGCCGTCCGGGCGTGCCGCCCTCGTCCGGGCAGACGACGACGAGGAAGGGCGCGGCGTCGAGGGGAATGAAGGCCTGGGCGCCGAGCGGGTGGCGCTCGACGAGGCTCAGGCGGAGCGGCAGCGTGTAGGGATCGGCCTCGACGGCGCCGATCACCACCCGTCCGCCCGCGCCCGCGACGGCCACCTGCGCGAGGTCGTGGAAGCGGCGAGCCTTGCCGGCGTTCATCGGCCGCGGGGCGATGCCCGCCCTGTCGATCACCGTGCCGAACGGCGCGAAGGCTGCCTGAGTCAGCGGCTCGACGGGGATCTGCCGGTCTCTCACCGGGACGCCCCGAACGGCGCGAGCGCCGCGTGGCGGTTCACGTCCTTGTAGAGCAGGTAGCGGAAGGGGCCGGGGCCGCCGGCGTAGCAGGCCTGCGGGCAGAAGGCGCGCAGCCACAGGAAGTCGCCGGCCTCGACCTCGACCCAGTCGCGGTTGAGCCGGTAGACCGCCTTGCCCTCCAGCACGAACAGGCCGTGCTCCATCACATGCGTCTCCTCGAACGGGATGACCCCTCCGGGCCGAAGTGTGACGATGTTGACGTGCATGTCGTGGCGCAGGTCGTCGGGCGGGACGAAGCGGGTGGTGGCCCAGGCGCCGTCGGTGTCGGGCATCGCCACCGGGGCGCTCTCGGATTCGTGGGTGACGAGGGCCGGCGGGCAGGCGATGCCCTCGACGTGCTGGTAGGCCTTGCGGATCCAGTGGAAGCGCGCCGGCTCGTCTCCCTCGCCGCGCAGGCTCCAGGCCGCCCCCGGCGGCAGGTAGACGTAGCTGCCGGGGCGCAGGGCGTGCGCCTGTCCGTCGAGGACGAGGCGGAGGCGGCCGCCGACCACGAACAGCACGCCCTCGGCGCGGGGGTCGGGCTCCGGCCGCTCGCTGCCGCCGCCGGGCGCCAGCTCCATCAGGTACTGCGCGAAGGTCTCGGAGAAGCCCGACAGGGGCCGCGACAGCATCCAGGCCCGCGTCCCCTCCCAGAACGGCAGCACGCTCGTGACGATGTCGCGCATCACCCCCTTCGGAATGACGGCGTAGGCCTCTGTGAACACGGCCCGGCCCGTCATCAGCGCCGTCTGGGGCGGCAGCCCGCCGCAGGGCGGATTGTAGGGGGAAGCGGTCATGGCGAGGGTTTCCGGTGTCACGGGGTCGGGCGGAGATCTCGGTGCGCGGCGTCCGCCAGCCAGGCCGCGATCACGCCGCGCTCCGCGTCGGTCATCTCGGTCACGTTGTTGGGCGGCATGTTGTGGGTCAGCACGACCTGCCGCCGGATCGCCTCGGCCTGACGGCCGATGGCCTCGGCGGTGTCGAGACGAACGCCCTTCGGCGCGACGCCGATCCCGTCCCAGACCGGTTCGGCCGCGTGGCACATGGCGCAGCGCCCTGCGACGAGTTCGACGACGTGGTCCGGCGCCGCGGCGCCCCCGTGACCGGCCGAGGCCAGGGCGGCGACCGGCGGGCCCTCGGCCTGCGGCGGCAGGCCCAGCACCGCGCGGCCCCCGGCACTTCCGGCGACGGCGAGGACGAAGGCCGCAGCCAATCCCACTGACGCCACGGCCCAGGCCCACCACGGCGAGCGGGCGTGGTCGGCATGGCGCACGTTGTAGAAGAAGCGGATCACCGCACCCGAGGCGGTGACGAGCGCGACGATGAGCGGGATCGTCGCCTTCGACGCGAACAGCATCGGGTAGTGGTTGGCGATCATCATCAGCACGACCGGCAGGGTCAGGTAGTTGTTCTGCGCCGAGCGCTGCTTGGCCTGCTTGCCGAGGCTCGGATCCGGCCGCTCCCCCTTCATGAGCGCGGCGACGACCTTGCGCTGGTTCGGGATGATGAGGAAGAAGACGTTGCCGGCCATCCACGTCGCCATCAGGGCGCCGGTATGGATCAGGGCGCCGCGGCCGCTGAACACCTGCGAGAAGCCGAAGGCGGCGAGCGTGATGGCCAGCAGGCCGATCGCCGCGAGGCCCGTCTCGCTCTCGCCGAGCCTTGAGCGGCAGATGCGGTCGTAGACCACCCAGCCGAGCGCCAACGCCCCGATGCCGAGCGCCGCCGCGGCGGGGGCCGACAGGTCCATCACGGCCGGGTCGACGAGGTAGAGCTGGGCCTGCGCGTAGTAGATCCAGGCCAGCAGCACGAAGCCCGACAGCCACGTCGTATAGGCCTGCCATTTGTGCCAGGTGAGGTCCGGGGAGAGGTGCTCCGGCGCGACGAAATACTTGCGCATCTCGTAGAAGCCGCCGCCATGCACCTGCCAGGCGGCGGCGCCTTCGCCGGCCGGGATGTCCGGCGTCCGCTTCAGCGACGCGTCGAGATGCATGAAGAAGAACGACGAGCCGATCCAGGCCATCGCCGCAACGATGTGGAGCCAGCGCAGCAGCATGCTCCCCCATTCCCAGACGAAGCTCTCCACCGCCTCTTCCTCTCCTGTCCGGCCGCGATCCTACCGCTGCGGGCGGGCTTGTATGCCCATCAAATTCCTTGCCAGTTTTCGAAATTTTCGCGAGATCGAAGATCGTTTCGGCGAGCGTGCAGGGTGCGGAGGGGGATGCTGTCGCTGGAGAGTATCCGCATCTTCATGCGCGCGGCGGAGACCGGCAGCTTCTCGGCCGCCGGCCGCGCGCTGCGCCTGTCGCCCTCGGTGATCAGCTACCGCATCCAGACGCTGGAGGAGCATCTCGGCTGCCTGCTGCTCACCCGCACGACGCGGCGGATGAACCTGACGGAGGCCGGCCGCGTCTTCTACGACCGCTGCCTCGACATCGCCGCCTCCGTGGAGCGGGCGGAGAAGAGCGTCGAGACCCAGGGCGCCGCGCCGCGTGGGACGCTGAAGGTCACCGCCCCCCTGGCCCTGGGCCGGCGCGTCGTGGCGCCGCTGATCCCCGCCTTCCGCGAGCGCCATCCGGAGACGGATGTCCACCTCCGGCTCTCCGATCACCTGCTCGACCTCGTGCAGGAGGCGGTCGACGTGGCGGTCCGGCTGGCGCAGATGCGCGACTCGACCTTCACCCTGCGCAAGGTCGCCGAGATCGAGCGGATCCTGTGCGCCTCACCGGACTATCTCGCCGAGCATCCCGCCCCCGGGAGCCCGGCCGAGCTCATCGATCATTCCTGCCTGCTGCTGCGGTTTCCCGGCTCCGAGCAATTCCGCTGGAGCTTGCGCGACGGCGACGAGGTCGTGACGCTGCCCGTGTCCGGGCGCATCGACGCGGATGACGGCGACGTGCTGACCGAATGGGCGATTCAGGGGCTGGGCATCGTCCTCAAGCCCGTCTTCGAGGTGGCGCCCTACCTCGCCGACGGCCGCCTCGTGCCGGTCCTGCCGCGGACGCCGCCGCTCCCGGTGACCCTCGGCGTGGTCTATCCGTCGCGAAAGATGCTGCCCAACCGTGCCAAGACCTTCGTCGAGATGACGACCGAGGCCCTGCGCGCCCATGTCGGCGCCGGGCTCGACCTGATCGGCCGGCGACTGGCGCGTTAGGGGCGAGCGCCGGGAGGCCCGCGCGGGATCAACCCGCCGACGGCAGGCGGTCCTTCAGCCGCAGCCACGCGATCCGCTCGATCTGGCGCAGCGCCTCCTGGAATTCCTGCTCGGGATCATTGCGCAGCCGCGCCTCGAACGCCGTCAGGATCGCCTCGCGGCCGCTGCCCTTGATCGCCATGACGAAGGGCAGGTCGAAGCGCGCGCGATAGGCCGCGTTCAGCCGCTCGAACCGCGCCAGCTCCTCGGCCGAGAGCGCGCCGAGGCCGGCGCTGCCCTGCTCGGCGGTGGAGGCCTGCGTCAGCTGCCCGGCCTGGGCGAGCCGTCCGGCGAGTTCGGGATGGGCGCGGATGAGGGCGCGCTGGCGCTCGGCGGGCAGGCCGCGCAGGGCGCCGACGAGGGCGGCATGAAGCCCCTCCGCGCTGTCCTCGCGGGCGGTGAGGCCAGCCTGCCACGCCCGGAGCGCGATCTCCGGCGTGTCCTCGAAGATGTCGCCGAAGCGGGTGAGGAACTGCGCCGCGCTCATGGTGCTCGGGCGCAAGGCTTCGGCCGGGTGCCGGGCCGCCCAGTGCCGGGCGATGTCGATGCGGCGCGCCAGCCAGACGCCGTCATGGGCGGCGACGTGGTTGAGGAAGCGCGCGAGCGCGGCGATGCGGCCGGGCCGGCCGACCAGCCGGCAGTGGAGCCCCACCGACATCATCTTCGGCGCCGTGGCGCCCTCCGCGTAGAGCGCGTCGAAGCTGTCGCGCAGGTAGGCGAAGAAGTGCTCGCCGGTGTTGAAGCCCTGCGCGGTGGCGAAGCGCATGTCGTTGGCATCGAGGGTGTAGGGCACCACGAGGCCGGTTCCGGCCCGGCCGTACAGCCAGTAGGGCAGGTCGTCGGCGTAGGAATCGGCGAGATAGGCGAAGCCCCGTTCCAGGCCGAGTTCCAGCGTGTTGACGGAGGAGCGGCCGGTGTACCAGCCGAGGGGGCGCTCGCCCGTCACCTCCTCGTGCAGGCGGATCGCCGCATCCATCTGCGCCGCCTCCTCCGCGCGCGGCATGTCGCGGTAATCGATCCATTTGAGGCCGTGGCTGGCGATCTCCCAGGCCGCCTCCCGCATCGCGGCCACGACCTCCGGGTTGCGTGCCAGCGCCGTGGCGACGCCGAACACCGTCACCGGCACGCCGCGTTCGGTGAACAGGCGCCACAGCCGCCAGAAGCCGGCACGGGCGCCGTACTCGTAGAGCGATTCCATGTTCATGTGGCGCTGGCCCGGCCAGGGTGCCGCGCCGACGATTTCGGAGAGGAACGCCTCGGAGGCCGCATCCCCGTGCAGGATGCAGTTCTCGCCCCCCTCCTCGTAATTGAGCACGATCTGCACGGCGATCCGGGCGCCGCCGGGCCAGTCCGCCTGCGGAACGTCGCGGCCGTATCCGATCAAGTCGCGGGAGGTGTGCATCGATGACCCCGGGTCTGCCGCGCAGGCGCGCGGATCGTTTCGGCTCGTTTCGGCCCATCGCGAAGGCGCCACGATAGCGCTGCGCCGTTCCGCGATCTGTCGGACTTTTCGAAAGCTGCTCCCGAAAATCCTGGCGAAAATCCGGGTTGGTGCGCGGGACCCGATCTGCAAGGGTTGCGCGGCCGGCGAAGCGCGACCGTAGGGCCGTTGCGGTCGCCCGGCGGCTCCCCAGGAGGAACCCGCATCCCATGGCCGTCGCAACACCCGCCGCACCGCCGGATGCCAAGCGGCTCACGACCCACGTGCTCGATACCTCCACCGGACGCCCGGCGGCGGGTCTGACCCTTCATCTCCTGCGCATCGAGGGCGAAACCCGCACGCGTCTCAAGACGGTCGCGACCAATGCCGACGGCCGCTGCGACGCGCCCCTCCTCTCGGGACGCGCGATGGAGCCCGGCACCTACGAGATCGCCTTCGAGGTCGGCGCCTACTTCGCCGCCGGCGGCAGCGCCGATGGCGCTCCCTCCTTTCTCGACATCGTGCCCGTGCGCTTCCGGATCGCGCCGGAGGGCCGGGACGCCCCCGCTCATCTCCACGTGCCGCTCCTGATCTCCCCCTACGGCTACAGCACCTATCGCGGCAGCTGAGACCCGGACGGCTTCGGCCCGCCCGGCTCCGCCCCGGTGGCGCCGCGCGCGGCGCGCAGCCGGTCCCGCGCGGTCAGCGCCCCGCGCAGGATCGAGGCATATCCCGTGCAGCGGCAGAGATTGCCGGTCAGCGCCGCCCGGATCTCCGCCTCGCCGGCCTCCGGCGCGCGGTTCAGCAGGGCGGCCAGCGCGAGGACGAAGCCCGGGGCGCAGTAGCCGCACTGGAAGGCGTTCTCGTCGATGAGGGCCGCGCGCACGATCGCCACCGCCGGGCCCGCCTCGGGATGGTCCGCGGTCAGGATCTCGGTCCCCTCCAGGCGATAGGCCATGACGAGGCAGGCGTTGACGGGCCGCCCGTCCATAAGAACCGTGCAGGCGCCGCAGCGCCCGATCCGGCATCCGGGCTTCGCCGCCGTGAGCCCGTGATCCTCGCGCAGGATGTCGAGGAGGCTGCGGGCGGGATCGCCGGGGAGGACGCCGTCGCACCCGTTCAGGCGGAAGCGCGGCGCGCTCACGCCGCCGCTCCGTCGCAGAGCGCCCGCAGGAGGGTCTCGGGCGAGAACGGCGCGGCGCCGGGCCAGTGGCCGACGGCGTCGGCCACCGCCGCCGCGATGGCCGGGGTCACCGCGCCGATGCCGAGTTCGCCGATTCCGCGCGGGCCGTAGGGATCGCCCGGATCGAGATCCTCCAGGGCGAGGACGCGGCTGCGCTCCGGCGCGTCGGCGATGGTGGGCATCAGGTAGCCGTCGAGGTTCGAGGCCGCGTAGCGTCCGGCCTCCATTCGCGCATCCTCGGTGAGGGTGAAGCCGAGCCCCTGCACGCCGCCGCCCTCGATCTGGCCGAGATAGGCGGCGGCATCGAGCACAGGGCCGGCGGCGGTGTGCTGATGGAGGTCGAGCACGCGAACTTCCCCCGTCACGCGGTCCACGGCGACGCGGGCCAGGGTCGCGCCGAAGGCGAAGAGGTAGCGGGCATTGCCCGCCACGTAGTCGGCCTTGGGAAAGTCGAAGGCGGCGCGGGAGCGCGGCAGGGCCTCGGGCGGAAGGCCGGCGGCGAGTTCGGCGAAGCCGAGGAGCGGGCGCCCGCTGTTCGAGCGCGCCTCGCGGATGCCGCCGGGGCCGAGGGCCAGATCGGCCGATCCCAAGCCGTCCGGCGCCTCGCCCTGCGGCCGCCTGCCGAGGCGCTGCGCCGCCGCGTCGAGCAGGGCGCGGGCGAAGGCGGGCGCGGCGCGCCGGGCCCCCTCCCAGACCACGAAGGTGCCGCGCGACGCCGTGGTGGAGCCGGAATCCGGGGTGCGCCCGGTATCGCCGATCACCGGACGGATCTCGGCGCGGTCCACCCCGAGGCGCGCGGCGACGGCGCTGCGGATCGCCGCCTGGAGCCCCTGGCCGATCTCGTCGAGGCCGTAGAGCGCCTCGATCGCACCGTCGGCCGCGAGCCGCAGCTCGACGGCGGCGCGATCCTCCGGCAGCGAGCCGAGGCCGTTGCCTTGATAGTTGAGCGCCAGTCCAACGCCGACCGCCGCCGGCTCTTGTCCTTGTCCTTGCCCGGCCGACCAGAGCGGGCTCGCCGCGGCGGCGTCGAGCATCTCGGCGAGGCGCTCGCTCGGTCCCACCGTCTGGCCGAAGAAGCCGGGACTGCCCGGCGCGCGCAGGTTGCGGCGGCGGAGCGTGACGGGATCGCAGCCCACGACCTGCGCGAGGCGTCCCATCTGGCACTCGATCGCGTAGGTCATCTCGTTGGCGCCGAAGCCGCGGAACGCGCCGCAGGTGCCGTTGTTGGTCGCCACGAGCCGCGCGACCCCCGCGACGTTCGGGACGATGTAGGGGCCGCAGCAATGCTCCAGCGCCGTCTCGATCACCGCGGGGCTCAGGGAGGCGTAGGCGCCGCCATCCGCGGTCAGCTCCACGGAGACGGCGAGCAGGCGGCCCTCGGCATCGCAGCCGGTGCGCATGCGGATCCGCATCGGGTTGCGCTTGATCCCCGCCGCCACCGATTCCGACCGGCCGAGATGGAGGCGCACCGCCCGCCCGGTCTTCACCGCGAGCAGCGCGAGGGCCGGCTGCACGGTCAACTCGTCCTTGCCGCCGAAGGCGCCGCCGGTGGGACTGGTGACGACCCGGACCCGCGCTTCCGGCCAGCCGAGGATGCGGGCGATCTGCAGCCGGTCGCGGGCGCCGTGCTGGCCGCCGACGCGGATCGTGACCGAGCCGTCGGCTTCCATCATCGCCCAGCCGCCCTCGGTCTCGAGGAAGCCGTGCATCTGCCGCGGCGTCACGTAGGTGTCCTCGACCACGTGGGCGCAGGCCGCGAAGGCCGACTCAATGTCTCCCCGCGCGACACGGACCTCGCGGCGCAGATTGCCCTCCGGATGGAGCGGCGGCGCGCCGGGGGCGAGCGCCACCTCCGGGCTGTCGAGGACCGGCAGCGGCGCGTAGGCGACGCGGATCAGGGCGAGGGCGGCCTCGGCGGTGGCCTCGTCCACGGCGGCCACCGCCGCCACCGCGTCGCCGACATAGCGCACGCGCTCGCCGCAGAGGGCGGGCTGATCCTGCACCATGATCCCGTAGGCGTTGAGTCCCGGCACGTCGCGGTGGGTCACCACGGCGGCGACCCCCGGCAGGGCCTCCGCCTCCGCGGTGTCGATCGAGAGGATGCGGGCGTGCGGCCGGCCGGCGCGCAGGATGCGGCCGACGAGCATGCCCGGCGCCCGCGCATCGGTGAGATAGGCGAGCCGGCCGTGAACCTTGTCGGCGATGTCCGGCCGCCGGTGCCATCCCGCCGGATCGGCCGCGCGCGAGACCACACGCTCGCCGGCCGGGGCACCGGTGCCGACGGGCCGGTACCGAGGAAGCGCTCCGGAGCGGCCTCCCGCGCCAGGAAGCATGCCGGCCCCGCCGAGGCCGGCGACGAGGGCGTTGGCCGCCGCCAGACGCCGGTAGCGGGCGCTGCGCAGGCTGTCGTCCGGCGCGTCGATCTCGGCCAGGAGCGCGGCGTGGAGGCCGGCCCAGTCGACGGCGCCCGGCGGGCGGCCGGCGAGGAGAGCCTCGGATCGGGGCAGACGCTGCGGGCGCACCGGGCCCCCCCCGGCCGCGAGGCGGGCCGCGCCGATGACGCCGTGATCGAGGGAGAGCAGGCCCGCAACGCCGATGACGCTCGGGCTGAAGGCCGTCCGCAGGCCCACCTTCCGCAGCGTCGTGGGCGCCCCCTCCGGCTGCGGCGGGAGCGTGACGGCGAGGAGGAGGCTCGCCGGCTCCGCGGCCCGCCCGAGCCAGTCGGCGAGCGCCACCCGCTCCCGGCCCGCCGCCGTCAGGATCTCCAGGGCCGCGTCGAGGGCGAGCAGGGCGGGCAGGCAGCAGCCCGTCCGCCCCGCCACGTTGCCGCCGAGGCTCGCCAGGCTGCGCACCGCCGGGGCGGCGACGGTCCGCACCGCCCGGCCCAGAAGCGGGGCGAGCCGCGCGACGGTCGCGTCCGCCTCGATCTCCGCGAGCGGAGTGGCGGCGCCGATCCGAAGATTGCCGCCCACGGCCTCGACGCCGCGCAGTTCCGGCAAGCCGGAAAGGTCCACGAGAAGGTCCGGACGCTCCGCCCCCGCCGCCCAGTCGAGCTGGAGCGCGGTGGCGCCGGCGGCGAGCCGGGCCTCCCCGCCGTGCCGCGACAGGGCGGCGAGCGCCTCGCCGGCCTCGCGCGGCCGCAGGACGCGCAGGGCCCGGCCGCTCATGCCCGAACCTTTCCGGCCGGTCCCCGTCCCCCGGCGCGCCCGGTGCGCCAGGGCCGGGCTTCAGCGGGGCGCCTCATCCGTGCCCCACC
Organism: Methylorubrum rhodesianum; assembly: GCF_014199985.1. Classification (GTDB taxonomy): domain Bacteria; phylum Pseudomonadota; class Alphaproteobacteria; order Rhizobiales; family Beijerinckiaceae; genus Methylobacterium; species Methylobacterium rhodesianum. The sequence goes on from NZ_JACHOS010000006.1 coordinate 57,492, forward strand.
GTGCCGAAGCGCAGCCCCTTCTCCTTGAGCCAGCGCCGGTAGACCACGGAGGACTTGTCGGCCCGCGTCGGGATCTCGTGACGGGGCTCCAGCGGCAGCCTCAGGGGGCGCTGGTTCTCGACGATGATGCGGTCCTGCAGGAAGATCACCTGCTCGAAGTTCAGCAGCGCCGTGTGGGTCGAGCAGGAATCCACGAGGTACATCACGGGCTGGGCCCGGCACAGCTCCTCCTCCATCGGCTGAATGAACAGGGCGATGGCGTCGAGGCGGTCGGGAGCGCTCGGGCAGACCCGGTAGAGCATCACCACGAAGGGCGAGGGCACGCGGTAGGTCAGGCGGACGAAATCGCCCTCCGTCTCGGTCGCGGCGATGCGGGGCTGGAAGAAGCTGCAATTCGTCGCCCAGACCTCGTCGACGTCGCGGCGGATCTCGGAGGCGTAGGCCGGCACCTCGGTGTTCGGCTCGGCGCCGAGGATGTCGGTGTGGACGAAGGGGAAATGGGCCATGTCGAGGAAGTTCTCGACCACGCGCGGGCCGGAGGTGCGCATCTTCACCCAGCCGCAGGGGACGTGGCGGCGGTCCGCCTCGTCGGCTTCGGTGATCGCGACCACGTCGCGGTTCGGATGCCCGAGAGTGGTCCAGAGGCAGCCGTAGCGCTCGCGCACCGGAAGCGGCGGCCCGAACCCATCGGCCAGGCGCTCGCGCACCCGCGGTGACCCGTCCGGCAGCCGGTCGCAGACGATGTCCTGGCCGAGGAGGCGCGTGACGACGGGGGCCGCGGTCACGGCCGTCGCGGTCTCGACGGCGTACCATTCGTCGAGGGCCACCCGGTCGTCGGTCTTCATCGGCCGGGCCCGGTCCACTGGACGGAGCCGGTTTCGTTCTCGGCGAGCCACGCCGCGCGGCGCTCGAACAGGCCCGGCGCGAGGCCGCGGACATGGTCGATCAGGCCGCGCAGGTCGGCGGTCTTGAGGCGGCCGTCCTCGACGACCACGACGCCGTCGACCATGGTCAGGTCGACATCCGAGCCCCGCACCGCGTGGACGAGGTTGTGCTGGAGGTTGAACCAGGGGCCGTCGCCGAAGAGCGGCGTCATCCGCGGCGTGTCGGTGCGGATCGCGATCAGGTCGGCGCGCTTGCCCGGTTCGAGGGAGCCGATCTCACGGTCGAGCCCGAGCGCCTTCGCACCCAGGATCGTTCCCATCCGCAGGGCCTCCCAGGAATCGAGGGCCGCCGCGTCGAGGGTCTTGAGCTTGCCGAGCAGCGAGGCGGCCTTCATCTCCTCGAACACGTCGAGGTTGTTGTTCTCCTTCTCGCCGTCGGTGCCGAGACCGACCGCGACGCCGGCCTTCAGCATCGCCTCGACCGGCGCGATGCCGCTCGCGAGTTTCATGTTGCTGACGGGGTTGTGCGCCACCGCGACGCCGCGGGCGGCGATCAGCTCGATCTCGGCGGCGTCGAGCCAGACCGCGTGGGCGATGAGCGCGTGCGGCGTCTCGAAGAAGCCGAGCCGGTCGAGGGCGAACATCGCCCGGCAGCCGTAGCGCTGCTCGAACTCGGCGACCTCGACTTCGGCCTCGCTGCAATGGGTGTGGAAGCCGGTGCGGTGGCGCTGGGCCATCTCGATGGCGCGCCGCTGCCCGGCCTCGTCGGCGTAGAACAGGTGCTCCAGCCCGACCCAGACGCTGATGCGCCCGTTCGCGCTGCCGTGCCGGCTCTCGATCAGCCTCTCGTTGTCGTCGAGGCGGTCGAAATAGTCGTAGTCGGGATGCTCGCCGACATAGGGCACGCAGACGAGGCGGTTGCCCAGGGTCTCGGCGGCCCGCGCGCTGCCCTCCATGAAGCGCCACATGTCGAGCATCGTCGTGCTGCCGGAGAGAAGCCCCTCGGCGTAGCAGAGCCAGGAGGCGGCCTCCGCCTCCTCGGGGCGCAGCAGCCGGTGCATCGGGTTGATGTGCAGCCGCAGCCAGTCCCAGACCGGGAGATGCTCGGCGGTGCCGCGCAGGAAGCCCGAATGCATGTGCGCGTTGACGAGGCCCGGCATCAGCAGCCGGTCGGGCAGGCGCACGACGGCCGCGCCCGGATTCGCGGCGGCGATCGCCTCGCGGGGGCCGACCGCGCCGATCCGGCTCCCCTGGATCAGGACGGCGCCGTCGGTGAGGACGCGGTTGTCCGGGTCCATCGTCACGACGAGGTCGGCGGCGAGGATCCGGTCTTGGCTGATGGGCTCTTGGCTCATGTCGGGCTCATCCTGCGGCATTCCGGATCAGGTCGGCGGCGCGCTCGGCGATCATCACCACGGCGGCCTGCGTGTTGCCGGTCGGGATCGTCGGGATCACCGAGGCGTCGGCGATACGCAGGCCGGCCACGCCATGCAGGTTCAGGGCCGGATCGACCACGGCGGCCGGGCCCGTGCCCATCGCGCAGGTGCCGCAGGTGTGGAAGAAGGTGGAGCAGGCCCGCGCCACGAAGGCGTCCGCCTCGGATCGGCCGAGTCTTCGGGCCGGGGTCAGCGGCACGGCGCCGAGGTCGCGGAAGGCGGCCGTGTCGGCGAGGTCGAGGATCGTGTCGACGGCGCCGGCCAGCGCCGCGCGGTCGGCGGGCTCGGCCAGGAAATTCGGCCGCAGCGTGATCGGGCCGTCCGGCTCGGCGCTCTCCAGGCGAAGGCTGCCGACACTGGTCGAGCCCATCAGCCCCGGCGAGACGGCGAAGACCGGACCGGACAGGTCGGCGGTTGCGGCGATCTCGGGGCCGGCATGGGGCCCCTGGACCACGAAGGCGTGGAGGTCCGGCGCGCGCAGGCCCGGCCGGCTGCGCCAGTTGAGCTGCGCCCCGCCGCCGTTGTCGCGCACCGGCCCCAGCGGCGCGCGGGCGGAGAAGTTGATCCCCATCAGCAGGGGATGGTCCTGGAGGTTCTGCCCGACGCCCGGCAGCGCGTGGCGCGGGGCGATGCCGAGGCGGGCGAGGTCGGCCGGAGCGCCGATGCCGGAGCGCATCAGCAGCGCGGGCGTGCCGATCGCGCCCAATGTCAGCACCACCTCGCGGCGGGCCCGCACCTCGGCGATCCCGCGCTCGAGGCCGAGGCGCAGGCCGGAGCAGACGGAGCCGGAGACCAGGAGGCCGAGGACCGTCGCGCCGGTGAGAATCGTCAGCTTCGGGTCGCCCGCGAGCGGCCGGATATAGCCGTCGACCACGCTCCAGCGCCGGGCCCCGCGCTTGTTCAGGTTGGCGAGCGCCGCCCCGGCATTGTCCGGCCCGTTGGCATCGGCCAGCACCGGCATGCCGCGTTCGGCCGCGGCCGCGAGCAGGGCGCGCGCGACGGGGTGGGGATCGTGCGAGGTCTCGATGCGCAGGGGACCGCCCGCCCCGCGCAGGGGCGTCTCGCCACCTTCCCAATCCTCCGCCCGGCGGAAGTACGGGAGCACGGACGCGAAATCCCAGCCCGTCGCTCCGGCGGCCGCCCAGCCGTCGTAGTCGGAGGGGTGGCCCCGGTTCCACAGCATGGCGTTGATGCTGCTCGACCCGCCGAGCACCCGCCCGCGCGGGATCGCGATGGCGCGGCCGGCCACCTCGGGGGCGGGCGCGTAGGCGTAGCCCCAGTCGCAGGGACCACCGAGGAGCCCGACCCAGGCCCCGGCATCGGCGATGGCGGGGTCGGCGGTGTCCGGCGGCCCGGCTTCCACCAGCAGCACGGACAGCCCCGCCGCCGCGAGCCGGCCCGCGACGACGCATCCGCCGGTGCCCGCCCCGGCCACGATCACGTCGTAGGCGGCCTCCAGGGCGTCGGCGGCGTCGCGCAGCATCTCAGTTGTGCTCGCTCGGGCCCATGATGGTGACGCCCTCGCTCGCCTCCACGTGGCGCACGAAGATGTACTTGTCCTCGCGCCCGTCGCTGTGCTTGCGCCGGATGCCGGGCTGGACGGTACCCGCGACCTTGGCAACGACGAGATAGGGAGCCTCGGCCGCAAGCCCTTCGGCGCAGTGCCGCTCGAAGCTGTCGAGGTCGTGCACCGTGTAGGCGTGTTCGAGGCCGGCGCCGCGGGCGATCGCCGCGAGGTCGACACGGCCCTTGGCGGTGTGCGTGGGCGGACCGCCGATCGACTGGTAGCACTGGTTGTCCCAGACGACGACGAAGAGGTTTCTCGGCCGCTCGTTGCCCAGGGTGGCGAGGATGCCGAGGTTGAACAGCAGCCCCCCGTCGGTGTCGAGGGAGACGATGCGCCGGTGCGGCAGCCCGGCGGCGAGGCCGAAGGCCTGGGGCGTGACGCAGCCGAGCTGCTGCTGGAACAGGCTGGCGGCGCGCATATGCGGCGCCGCGTCGTACCACTCGTCCACGCTGCCCCCGAGGGACAGGATCACGAGCTCGTCCCGCAGGCGGGCCGCGAGGCGCTGCATGCAGGCGTAGCGGGTCATCGGCCGGGCCGTCGCATCGCCATCCGCGCTCATCGTACGATGCTCCCGCCCAGCGCCACCGCCGCGTGGTAGTAGGAGGCGTAGGCCGAGGCGTAGGCGTCCGCGATGGCCGTCTCGATGGCAGCCTCCTCGCGCACCACCCGGTAGGGGATGCGCAGGGCCTGCAGCACCGGCTCCATGGTGATGCCGTGCGGGATCGCCCACCAGTTGTTCTCGCCGAGATCGCCCCGGTAGCTCATCAGCATCACCACCGGGATGCCGGCGCCGAGGCCCATGCGGGCGAGCGGCTCGACCGAGGCGCGCAGGCCGGAATTCTCCATCACCAGCACGGCGCGCTTGCCCGACAGGAAGACGCCGCCGCAGATCGCCGCGCCCTCGCCCTCGTTGGTGACCGGGATGGTGCGCAGGTCCGGATCCGCGTCCAGGGCCGGGTAGAGCTCCTTGAACAGGGAATCCGGCAGGTAGCAGACGATCGAGACGCCCGCCCGCTTCAGGCCGCGGATCACGGCGTCGACGGCTCCAGGCGTCATGGGGTGTCGGGCTCCATCATGGATCGCAGGATCGACGCCCGACGATGTCCTGAATAGCCGCCGTTTTTCGCTCAGTCCGGTGCGCTCCGCGCAACAGCTCGGCTCACGCCCGGATCGGGTCCGCATCAGGCCTCCATCAGGCCTGGCTCTGGGCCTCGACGGCACGGGCCAGCATCGCCGCGAGCGCCGCGCCCGCGTCCGAGAGCCGGTCTCGGTTGCGCGCCACGAGCACGAGCCGGCGCGGGCGCAGCTTCGGATCGCGCAGGGGCACGAAGACGAGGCGGCCCTCGGCGATCTCGGCCTCGACGCCGAGCCGGGCCTGGAGCGAGATCCCGGCGCCCGCGCTCGCCAGCGCCACCATCGTCCCGACGGAGTTGGTGGTGACACGCCGCCCCACATGGGCGGAGGCGTCGGCCAGGGCTTCCTCGATCGTGGCGCCGAGGGTCAGGCTCGTATCCGAGAGGATGACCGCCTCCTGGGCCAGATCGAACATCCGCAGGGCCTGACGGCCCGCGAGCGGGTGCGCCGGATGCATCAGCGCGCCGATCGAGACCAGGGCCGCCGCGAGGCGCTGCGCCCCCCGCGGGGCGCGCAGGTCGAAGCCGAGGGCGATCTCGCACTCGCCGTCCGCGATCGCCGCGGCCGCCTCCGTCGATCGCATCACCTGGACATCGACCGCGATCCCCGGATGCCGCTCCCAGAACGCTCCCATCACCGCCGGGAACAGGCCGCGGGCGACGCTCTCGACCAGGGCGACGGTGACGGTGCCGCGGTGCAGGCCCTGCAACTCGCCGACCTCGGTGCAGGCCCGGCTGAGCTCGCCCAGGCTCAGCCGCGCCCGGTAGAGCAGGAGTTCGCCCGCGCTGGTGAGGCGCAGGCGCTGCCGGGCGCGCTCGAACAGCTTGGTGCCGAGATCCTCCTCGAGCTGGACGATCACGCGGCTGATCGACGAGGGCGCGACGTTGAGCGCGCGGGCGACCTGCCGGATCGAGCCCGCGCGGGCGACGAGCTGGAAGTAGTGCAGCCGCGTCGAGACGAGGCCGAGGCGGTGCGGGTCCAAGGGCGTCCTGTCCGGCCGTCAGTGATAGTCGGGAATGCCGGGCATGGTGCGGAAGCCCGGCAGGCCGCGGACGCGGCGGCTCCAGCGGCGCAGGCCCGGATAGGCCTCGTGGTCGATCCCGAAGTCCCGGCTGAGGGCGAAGGCCGGGAACAGGGCGAGATCGGCGATGGTCGGGCCCGTGCCGGCGAACCAGCCCGCGCCCGAGAGCCCGCGCAGGACGATATGGTCCTCCATGACCCGGAACGCCGCCCGCGACCGGCTCTCCAGCTCCGGCCCGTCGCCCGGATGGTCGAACAGGGCCGCGCGCCGCGCGAGGCTCGCCGCGTGCAATTCGCGCGTGGCGAAGGCGAGCCACATCAGGGTTTCGCCGAAGGCCGCCGGCTCCTGCGGCAGCCACGTCCCGGCGGGATCGTAGCGGCGCGCCAGATAGGCGAGGATCGCCTCGGCCTCCCGCAGCACCGTGCCGCCATCGACGAGGATCGGGAGCGTGCCGAGGGGGTTCAGATCGATCAGCGGGGAGCGGGTCTGCTCGGCGCCCGGGACCATGTCGACCGCCACGGTCTCGCAGTCGAGCCCGAGCGCCCCCAGCGCGAGCCGGACCTTGTAGCCGTTCTCGTCGAGTTCGTAGTCGTAGAGGCGAAGGCTCACGGCGCGGCTCCCTCGATGGTCCGGCGCAGGGCGATGCAGGCGGCGGCGAGGCGGGCGAGATCGGCTGTCGGCGCTTCGGGCGCGGCCGGGACCACGATGTGCGCCGCGCTCGCCGCCGCGGCGAGCGGCTGCACCGCGACGAGGACGGGCGAACCGGCGAGATCGAGGCGGGCGAGCCCATCGGACCCGGCGCCGCCGAGCGCCGCCGCGAGGCGCGCGGCCGGCGCGTCGAGGTAGAGGCTGCGCAGGGGCGAGACGGGGGCGGCCTCCACGGGCGCGGCCTCCGGGGCGTCGTCGGCCGTGCTTCCCCAGCGGACCCAGATCAGCCCGGCCCGCTCCCGACACGGAAAGGTCCGCGTCCGGATCATCGGGCTCACCGCGAGATCCGGGTGGGCCGGGATGAAGCGGCACTGGCCGGCGGCGTCGTAGCGCCAGCCGTGATAGAGGCAGGCGATGTGATCGCCGCGCACGAAGCCGAAGCTCAGGCGCATGCCGCGATGCGGGCAGCGATCCTCCCAGACATGCACGGCGCCGGCGGCGTCGCGCCAGACCACGAGTTCGTGGCCGAACAGGCGCGTTCCCGCCGAGGTCGAGGGCTCGATATCGGCGCCCAGCGCGACCGCGTACCAACCGTCCGGCTCATCCATCGACATGTTCCCGCTCGAAGGTGGCGATCCCGGCCGAATCTGTTTCGCGCCGCTCGATCTCTTGGACGAGGCAATCCATGGGCCCGAGGCTGCAGGCCATCTCGAACGCATCGATGAAGTCGCGCTGGCCCGCGACGGCGACGACGATTCGGTCGGGCGCCGCCTCGCCCCAGGCCGCGTCCAAGGCGAGGAGGCGGGCGCGATCCTCCGCGAAGGCCCGGAAGCTCGCGGGCCGGAACCGTCCGGTGAAGGTCATGACGGCTGCACCGCCCATGGTCGTGCCCTCCCGGCTCGCGATGCCTCGTTTCGCGCCACCTCGAAGCCTTGCTTAAGGCTTCATCAGTTCTTCGCGCAAGTCCGCGCAAACCCGTGATCCTACGCCCTGACGTTGTTGCGCTGGACGCACCGGGGTGGTCGGAAATTGGCGGCTATCCGGGACAGATCGGCGCGGTCACGCTTGGCCGATGCGGCGCTCGGAGCGGCCCCCGTCGAGGCATGGTTCTTGCCGCGCCGGATCTTGCCGCGCCGGATCTTGCCGCGCCGGATCTTGCCGCGTTCTTGCCGACGGCCTCCGCCGGACGTTCTGCCGGAGAGGCTGCGGTCACTCCCGCCACCCGGATTCGGGCGGCGATCCGAGAGGGAGCCAGTGCCGTGAGCGATGACATGCGCGATGCCGCCCTGCCGAGCCGCCGCCATCTGCTCGGCCTCGGAATCGGCCTTGGAGCCGGTCTCGGTGCCGGCCTGATCCTGCCGCCCGGACTGTGCCCGGCCCGCGCCCAGGCGCCGCTGCCGGCGGTTCCCGAGAAGGATGCGGTGATTGCCTTCGGACATGTCGGCCCGGTGACCGACGAGGGCTGGACCTGGAGTCACGACCAGGGAATGAAGGCGGTGCAGGCCGCTTTCCCGCAGGCCAAGACCCTGTTCGTCGAGTCGATCCCCTATTCCGCCGACGCCGCGCGCACCTTCCGGCAATTCGTCTCGAACGGCGCCAACCTCGTCTTCGCCACCTCGAATTACGGCGACTTCTTCTCCGACGTCGCCAAGCGCTCGCGGAAGGTCGGCTTCCTCGAATGCGACGGCCGCACCACGGCGGACAATCTCGGCTGGTACTACTTCGCGCACTGGTACCCGACCTACGTGCTCGGCGTCGCGGCCGGCCTGATGAGCAAGACGGGCAAGCTCGGCTACGTCGCCTCCTTCCCGGTGCCCTCGTGCTTCTCCTCGACCAACGCCTTCCTGATGGGCGCGCGCACGGTGAAGCCCGAGGCGACCGTGCAGGTCATCACGATCAATTCCTGGTTCGATCCGCAGGCCGCGACCCAGGCCGGCGTCGCGCTCGCCAACAACGGCTGCGACTTCCTCTTCGGCATCATGGACGAGGCCGGCTACCTTCAGGTGGCGCAGCAGCGCGGCCTCAAGGCGGCGATGTGGAACACCGACATGCGCCGCTTCGGGCCCGACGCCTATGTCAGCTCGATCGTGGTCGATTCGCGCAAGTACTACGTCGATCAGGTGGGCCGGCGCATCGCCGGCACATGGACGCCGGGCACCACGCTCCTGCCGATGGGCGGCGGCGTCGACCGCGACGCCTGGGGCCGGACCGTGCCCGAGGCCGTCGCAAAGCAGGCCGACGCCGTGCGCGAAAAGATCCTCGGCGGGTACACGCCGTTCGTCGGCGAGATCCGGGACAGCCAGGGCAAGGTCCGGGTCGCGGCGGGCAAGACCATGAGCGATCTCGACCTCTACAACTGGGACTGGTCGATCGAGGGCGTGACGGGCCTCGGCGCCTGATGGGGGTGCCGCTCGCGTTCCCACCCGGGACGGGCGCGGGCGCCGCACCCGCAATCCCGCCCGGCACCCCCGCCTTCGTCGAGTTGCAGGGGATCACCAAGGCGTTTCCGGGCGTGCTCGCCAACGACGCGGTCGATCTCACGGTGATGCCAGGGGAGATCCACGCCCTGCTCGGCGAGAACGGGGCCGGCAAGTCGACCCTGATGAACATCCTCACCGGCATCTACCAGCCCGATGCCGGCACGATCATCCTCGACGGCTACGCCCGCGCGCTGCCCTCGCCGCAGGCGGCGATCCGTGCCGGGATCGGCATGGTGCACCAGCACTTCAAGCTGGTGCCGGCCTTCACGGTGGCCGAGAACATCCATCTCGGCTGGTCGCGCACGCCCTGGCGCGCCTCGGCGGCGGCGCTCGAAGCGCGCACGCGGGCGCTCGCCGCGCGCTTCAACCTCGCGGTGCGGCCGGACGCGGTCGTCGGCGACCTCTCGGCCGGCGAGCAGCAGCGGGTCGAGATCCTCCGGGTTCTGGCCCGCGACGCCCGCCTCCTGATCCTCGACGAGCCGACCGCCGTGCTCACGCCGGCGGAGGCGCGGGAGCTGTTTGCGGCCCTGCGGGCGTTCCGCGCCTCCGGAAACGCGGTGATCTTCATCAGCCACAAGCTCGACGAGGTCGTCGCCATCGCCGACCGGATCAGCGTGCTGCGCGGGGGCCGGAAGGTGGCGACGCGCCCCGCCGCGGGCGCGGACGAGCGCGGCCTCGCCGCCCTGATGGTCGGCCACGACATCACCCTGCGCAGGGCGCGTCCGCGGGCGGCCGGCACGCTGGTCTCGGCGGCCCCGGTGCTCGAACTCGACCGGGTCTGCGCGCGGGACGACCGCGGCCTCGTGGCGCTGCGCGACGTCACCCTCGCCCTGCATGGCGGCGAGATCCTGGGCATTGCGGGGGTCGCCGGCAACGGGCAGCGCGAGCTGAGCCAGGTCGTCACCGGCATGCGCCGGGTCGCGGGGGGCGCGGTCCGGATCGACGGCCGGCCTGTGGCCCGGACGGATGCGGCGGCCTTCGCGGCCGCCGGCATCGGCCATATCCCGGAGGATCGCCTGCGCAGCGGCCTCGCCCCCGACCTCAGCGTCGCCGACAACGCGGTGCTGCGGGAATATGCCGGCCCGCGCGTCGGCGGCGGCGGCCTGTTCCGGCCCTGGGCGGCGGCGCGCCTCGCCCGGACCATCGCCGCCGACGCCGCCGTCGCGGTGCCGGATTTCGGCATGCCCATCCGCAACCTGTCGGGCGGGAACCAGCAGCGCCTCGTCGCCCGCCGCGAGATCCGCGTCGCCGAGCGGGTCCTGGTCGCCGCCTATCCGAGCCGGGGGCTCGATGTCGGCGCCATCGACACCCTGCTCTCCTACCTCGCGGAGCTGCGCGACCGGGGCAGGGCGGTGCTGCTCTTCTCCGAGGAGCTGGAGGAGATCCTCGCGCTCGCCGACCGGGTGGCGGTGCTGTTCGAGGGACGGATCATGGGGGTGATGCCCGCCGCCGAGGCGGACGTCGAGACGCTGGGACTGATGATGGGCGGCCGGGGGGCGCGGGCATGAGCTGGCGGTTCCAGAGGGTTCCGACCGTCCCGGCCGGCGCCGCCCTGGCCGGACGGGTCGGGGCGATCCTGGCGGCGCTCGCCTGCGTCGCGGCGGTCCTGTCGCTCGCCGGCCTCGCGCCCGCGCGCCTCGGCGCCGAGGTGATCGGCTCCGCCTTCGGATCGGTCGCGGGGCTGGAGGATCTCGGCCTGCTCGTCACGCCGCTGATCCTCACCGGGATCGCGGTGGCGCTGACCCAGCGCATCGGCCTGTGGAACATCGGCGGCGAGGGCCAGTTCAACGCCGGCGCGCTGGCCGCGACCGCGGTCGGCCTCCATGCCGGCGGCGACGACGCCTGGGCCCTGCCGCTGATGACGCTCGCCGGGGCGGCCGGGGGCGCCGCCTGGATCCTGGTGCCGACGCTTGCCCGGGCCTTCGCGGGCGTGAGCGAACTCATCACCACGCTGCTCTTGAACTTCGTCGCGGCCCTTCTGGTCGCGTGGCTCTGCACCGGCCCCTGGCGCGATCCCTCGGGCCGGGCGCTGGCGACCACGGCGCGCATCCCCGCCGAACTGCCGCCGCTGGGCGATACCCTGCACTGGGGCTTGCCCGCCGCGATCGCGGTGGCGATCCTCGCGGCCGGGCTGCTCGCTTTCACCCGCTTCGGCTACGAGGTGCGCGTCGCCGGCGCCAATCCCGGCGCGGCGCTCTATGCCGGCATCCCGGTCCGGGCGCGCATCGTCGCCGTGATGCTGCTCTCGGGGGCGGTTGCAGGGCTGGCCGGGACCATCGAACTCGCCGGCACCGTGCACCGGCTGCAGGGCGGCATTTCGAACAATTACGGCTATCTCGGCATCATGGTCGCGGTGCTCGCCCGCGGCTCCTGTCTCGGCGTGATCGCGGGCGCCGTGCTGATGGCGGCGCTCCTCAATGCCGGCATCGTGCTGCAGACGCAGGGCGTGAACACCAGCACCGTGCTCGCCATCACCGGCCTGATCCTGCTGTTCACGGCGGTCGGCGACGAGATCGTGCATTACCGGCCCGTGCGCCGGACCCGGATCCTGGGCTGAGGGCACCCGCGTGGAGGCGATCATTTGGATCTGATCACCGGCATCCTGTCCACGGCGCTCCTGGCGGGCGGGGTGCTCGCCCTCGCGGCGCTCGGCGAGGTGCTCGCCGAGCGCGTCGGCGTGGTCAATCTCGGCGTCGAGGGGCTGATGTCGCTGGGCGCGCTCACGGGTATCGCCACCGTGGCGGCGGTGCCGAGCCCGGCCCTCGGATTCGCCGCGGCGCTGGGCGTCGGGTTCGCCTTCGGCTGCGTCTTCGCCGCCGCCACCGTGCTGCTGCGGGCCAACCAAGTGCTGTGCGGTCTCGCCCTCACGCTCCTCGGCTCCGGGCTCGCGGCGACGCTCGGCCGCTCCTATGCCGGCGCCCCCGCCGCCGCCGTCTTCCCGCAGGTCGCGGTCCCGGGGCTCGCCGACATCCCGGTGCTCGGGCCGGCGCTGTTCTCGCAGAACGTGCTGCTCTACGCGATCTACATCGCCCTGCCGGTCGGCCTGCATCTCCTGCTGTTCCGGACCCGGCACGGGCTGAACCTGCGCGCGGTGGGCGAGAGTCCCGCCGCGGCGGACGCCGCCGGCATCCCGGTCGCGGCGATCCGGTTCTGGTACGTCGCCCTCGGATCGAGCCTCGCGGGCGGTGCGGGAGCCTACCTGACGCTGGCCTTCGTGCCGTCCTGGTCGGAGGGCGTCGTCGCCGGCCGCGGCTGGATCGCCGTGGCCCTCGTCATCTTCGCCGGCTTCAGGCCGCTGACGGCGGTGGCCGCCGCGCTGCTCTTCGGCGTCATCACGGCGCTCGGCTTCGTCGGTCAGGCCCGGGGCTGGCCGGTAGCGCCGGCGATCCTCTCGATGCTGCCCTATCTCGGCACCGTCGCGTTCATCATCCTGCCGGTGGTGGCGTGGCGGCGCCTGCGCGGCTGGTTCGCGGCCCCGGCCGCCCTCGGCCTGCCCTACCATCGCGACGTGCGCTGAGGGGCGCTGAGACCATGCCGACGCTGCTCCTGCGCCACATCGCCCACCTCGCCACCTTCGACGACGGGGGCCGCGAAATCACCGACGGCGCCCTCTACCTGCGCGACCACGTGATCGAGGCCGTCGGCACCGATGCCGAGCTCGGCGCAACCTCCGCCGACCGGGTGATCGACCTGTCCGGCCATCTCGTGATGCCCGGCATGGTGAACACGCATCACCACATGTACCAGAACCTGACCCGGGTGATGGTCCAGGACGAGCCGCTCTTCACGTGGCTGTCCACGCTCTACCCGATCTGGGCGCGCCTCGACGACGCGGCGATCAGCGTCTCCGCCCGGGTGGCGATGGCCGAGCTGATCGCCTCGGGCTGCACCACGAGTTCGGACCACCTCTACATCCGGCCCAACGACGTCACGCTCGATGCCACGATCGCGGCGGCGCGCGGGATCGGCCTGCGCTTCCACGCGGCGCGGGGAGCGATGTCGCGCGGGCAGAGCCAGGGCGGGCTGCCCCCCGATTCCTGCGTCGAGCGCGAGGCGGACATCCTCAAGGACGCCGAGCGGCTGATCCACGCCCACCACGATCCGGCCCGATACGCGATGACCCGCATCGTGCTGGCCCCCTGCTCGCCCTTCTCGGTGACGCCGGGCCTGATGCGGGAGGCGGCGGCGCTCGCCCGCGCCCACGGCGTCCACCTCCACACCCATCTCGCCGAGGATCTCGACGAGGAGGTCTGGTGCCGCGAGGCCTACGGAATGCGGCCGGCCGCCTTCGCCGAATCGGTGGGCTGGACCGGGCCGGACGTGTGGTTCGCCCACGCGATCTTCCTCGATTCCGGCGAGATCCGGCGCTTCGCCGAGACCGGGACCGGCATGACGCACTGCCCCTCCGCCAACATGCGCTGCGGCCAGGGCATCGCCAAGATCCGCGAGATGCTCGATGCCGGCATGACCTGCGGCCTCGGCGTCGACGGCTCCGCCTCGAACGACACCTCGAACCTCTTCCTCGAAGCGCGGCTGGCGCAGCTCCTCCAGCGCGTGGCGCCGGCGCGCTACGGCTCAGAACCACCCGGCGGCCGCGGCGGCTTCGGCGGCACGCCGGGCGCCCTGTCGGCGCGGGAAGCCCTGGTCATGGCGACCCGCGGCGGCGCGAGGCTGCTGGGCCGGGACGATATCGGCCATCTCGCCCCCGGCATGAGCGCGGATCTCATCGCGGTGAAGCTCGACCAGCTCGGCCTGTCCGGCACGCAGCGCGATCCGCTCGCCGCGATGGTGATGTGCGGGCCGTTCCGGGTCTCGCACAGCTTCATCCACGGACGCCCGATCATCGCCGACGGCGCCTTCTGCGACCTCGACCTCGAGGCGCTGCTGGCCGAGCACGCCGCCACGATGGCGCGGATCTGGCAATGAACTGGCGGTGATCGGGCAATGAGCCGGGCGCGTCCGCCGGCGGCGCGCGGCCCTGAGGGGAGCCTTGCGATGGAACTCGAACCCGTGATCCGGGACGATTGGTACGTCGTCGGATCGACCGAGGCCTGCCGCGAGGCCCCCTTGCGGACACGCCTCCTCGGCACCGAGATCGTCGTCTCCGGGAGCGATCCGGTCTCGGCGCGGACGGCGTCCGGGCGCAAACTGCCGGTGCGCACGCGCTACGGCTGCGTCTGGGTCAGCCTGGGCGCCCCGGAGACCGAGCCGCCCGCCATCCCCGAGGCCGACGAGGACGACCGGCGCCACGTGCTCTGCGGCGCCGTCGGCCTGCGCGCCTCCGGGCTGCGGATCATCGAGAACTTCCTCGACATGGCCCACTTCCCCTTCGTCCACACCGACATCCTCGGCGCCGAGCCGCACACCGAGGTGCTGCACTACACCACCGAGATCCGCCGCGACGTCGACGAGGTCTGGGCCACCAATTGCCGCTTCTTCCAGCCTCAGGCGGCCCTCTCGGCCAAGAGCGGGATCGAGACGCAGTACCAGTACCGCGTCGCCACGCCCCACGTGACCATGCTGTACAAGACCTGCCCCAACGCGGCGAACCGGTGGGACGTCATCTGCCTGTTCGTGCAGCCCCTCGATCCCGATCGCTGCCGGGCCCATCCGGTGATGTTCCTGATCGACGACGCCTCCCGCCTCACCGATCTCGTCGCGTTTCAGCAGGTGATCTTCCTGCAGGACCGCATCATTCTGGAGAACCAGCGACCGGTTCTGCTGCCGCTGGAACCCCGCGCCGAGATCCCGACCCGCGCCGACTCGTCCTCGGTGGCCTACCGGCGCTGGCTCAAGGAGAAAGGCGTCCGCTACGGCACCACGATCGGGTAACGAGGCCCCCGAAGGCTCCGCAGGCCCCGAAGGCCCCATGAAAACGGGCGCCCGGGGCGAAGACCATGTGAGACGCAAGCCTGTTCGGAACGTGATCGGCTCGATCCCGATCACCCGCCGAGCCGTCCGCCCCTTCGGCGCACCAGCGCTGGCCTCACGGTCCGGAGGGCCCCTTCGGGCACCGTTCTCCACGCTCCGATGGCCGCTGCGAAGCCTCGCCACCGCCTGAAACAGTCAGGTCGGATAGGGCTTAGCGGCTGTCGAGGCGGCAGGAGAGGGGAGTCTCGACGGGGCAGGAGGCGGGTGGCTCTCGATAGATCCGTACCAGGGGCGGCTCATCGCCGTTTTCCAACGCATAGCGGCGCTCTTCCTCGGCGTAGTTCCAGCTCCACTCGTCGGAATGCTCCCCATCGAGAACGACGCCGGCCCGGCAGCCCCAGCCATGCTTGCGCGCGACCTGGGCCTGCTCGTAGGTGACGGTGAAGTAGCCGAACTCGTGAAGCTCCCGGTCTCGGCAGAGGATCTGGCCGTCAGGTGTCACGATGTCGCCCGGCTTCGCACCTTCCGGCAGTCCTGATGTCATAGCTGACTCCCACGCGTCTTAACCGGTACGATCATACCGATCCTTAACGCGCGGAACAGGCTATGCGACGCCTTCGTGCAAAATAACGCCAGGCGGCATCGCCGCTGAAGCGCCCTCCGCGGGTGGGTCCGGGGGGCCTGTCGCAGGGCCTGCCGCTCCGGGAGGATCGGCGGATGCGGGAATCCGCACCGGTGCCCGGGTCCTGCCCTCGCACGGAGGCGGTTCGCCGGGCGGGGTGCCGATGCGGAGGACGGGTGCAGGGTCGTGGGCAAGGGTCGTGGGCAAGGGTCGTGGGCAAGGGTCGACGAGCGGTCGACGAGCGCGGACGCGGTCACGCCCGTCGCGGCCCGGACGAGTCTCCGGCGCGCAACACTTCGCCTTTTCCTGCCAAACCGGGCGCCGCCCTCTCCAAAACTGTCAAGGTTTGGCTATCAGGCTGATCCGGTCACCCCGTGATTGATCGCCGTCATGCTGTCCGTCTCCCGCGCCGTCGTTTCGAAGCATCGTGAGATTTCCGCGCTGCTCGCGACCTATGCCATGTTCCTCAGCGGCGTGCTGATCCTCGCCTGGGCGGCATAGACCCTCCGGTCGGGGCGCTCGCTGCCGAGGGGGCGGCGGGCTCGGCGAAGGGCATGAGTCGGGGCGCGATCCGATCGGTTCAGCGTCCGCACCGGGCGGCCTGACGAAGACGGGCCCCGGCACCCTGACCCTGTCGGGGACCGGCACCTTCAGCGGCAGGACCACGGTGGCGGGCGGCGCGCTGGCGCTCGGCGGGCCGGGCGCGGCCGGAAGCGGCGCGATCGCGCTCGATACCGGCACCCGCCTCTCCTTCCTCGGCAGCGGTTACACGCTCGAGGACGCGATCCGCCTCGCCGACCCGGCCTCGCGACGATCGAGGCCGGGCCGGGCGGCTGCTGGCGAGCGGCCTGCTCGTGCTGCTGCTGCTCCTGCGGATCACCGATCCGCCGCCGGTCGAGGCCCTGCGCGTGCGTACCTTCGACGCGCTACAGGTGCTCGCGCCGCGGGTGCCGCCGGCCGAGCGCCCGGTGGCCATCGTCGATATCGACGAGGCGAGCCTCCGGGAATTCGGCCAGTGGCCGTGGACGCGCACGCGGCTGGCCGCGCTCTGCCGGAAGCTGCAGGAGGCCGGCGCGGCCATCGCCGCCTTCGACATCGTCTTCTCCGAGCCCGGCCGCCTGTCGCCGCCGCTCCTGGCGCAGACCCTGCCGGACCTGAGCGCGGCGGCCCGCGCCGACCTGCGGGCGCAGCCCGACAGCGACGCGGTCTTCGCCGAGGCGATCGGGCGCCTGCCCGTGGTGCTGGGCCAAACCGCCGCGAGCACCCCGGTCGCCTGGGCGGGGGAGGGCCCGCCGCCGCAGACCGGCACCGCCGTGGTGGGGACGGATCTCGACCCGGAGACGGCGCTGATCGGCTTTCCCGGCCTGATCCGCAACCTGCCCGTCCTGGAGCGGGCCGCCGCCGGGCGGGGCGTCTTCACCATCAGCCCCGAGCGGGACGGCGTGGTGCGGCGGGTGCCGCTGGTGCTGCGGGCGGGCGGCACCGTGGTGCCGACGCTGGCCCTCGACATCCTGCGGGTGGCGACCGGCGCCGACACCCTGCTGATCCGCACCGACGAGTCCGGCGTCATCTCGATCCGCCTGCCCGAACTCACGGTTCCGACCGATCCGCGGGGACAGATCTGGGTGCGCTTCAGCCCGCACGATCCGGAGCTCTACGTGTCGGCCCGCGATCTCCTGAACGGCACGGTCCCGCCTGAACGGCTGCGGGACAAGATCGTGCTCGTCGGAACCTCCTCCGTCGGCCTGCTCGACAACCGCACCACGCCGCTCGACCGCTCGATGCCGGGCGTTGAGATCTACGCCCAGCTTCTCGAAAACCTGCTGACCGGCGCCACCCTCACCGTGCCGAACGAGGCGACCCTGATCGAGGTCGGCGCGACCGCGGCGGTGTCGCTCGCCATCATCCTGTTCGCCCCGATTCTCGGCGCGCTCGGCCTGCTGATGTTCGGCAGCCTCGTCGCGGCGCAGCTCGCCTTCGTGTCGTGGTACCGCTTCTCCGCGAACGGCATCCTGTTCGATGCCACATACCCGCTGCTGACGACCTTCTCCGTCTACCTCACCCTGGTCTTCACCCATTACTTCCGCGAGCAGGCCGGGGGGCGGCGCATCCGCACCGCCTTCGGGCGCTACCTGTCGCCGGACCTCGTGGAGCAGCTCGCCCAGTCGCCCGAGCCGCTGCGGCTCGGCGGCGAGGAGCGGCGCCTGACGATCATGTTCTCGGACGTGCGCGGCTTCACCGCGATCGCCGAGTTCTACAAGGACGACCCCGCCGGGCTGACAGCCCTGATGAACCGCTTCCTCACGCCGCTCACCCACGCCATCCTCGACCGGCAGGGGACGATCGACAAATACATGGGCGACGCGATCATGGCGTTCTGGAACGCGCCGCTGCCCGACGACGACCACGAGGCCCACGCCGCGGCCGCCGCCCTCGACATGCTGGCGCGGATGGATGCCCTGAACGCGGCGCGCCGGCGCGAGGCGGAGGCGAGCGGGCATCTCGTCCTCCCGCTGGATGTCGGCATCGGCATCAACACCGGGGCTTGCGTCGTCGGCAATATGGGCTCCGACCTGCGCTTCGACTATTCGGTCCTCGGCGACCCCGTGAACGTCGCCTCCCGCCTGGAGGGGCAGTCGAAGCGCTACGGCGTGAAGATCGTCCTCGGCGCGGCGACGGCCGACGCCATCCGCGAGCGCTACCCGCTGCTCGAGATCGATCGCGTGCAGGTGAAGGGCAAGAGCGAACCCGAGACCCTCTTCACCCTCCTCGGCGACGAGGCGTTCCGAGGGTCCGATCGGTTCCGGCGGCTCGCGGCGCGGCATGCCGGGATGATCGCGGCCTACCGGGCCCGGCAATGGGACGAGACCGCCTCCGCCGCGCAGGCCTGCCGCACCCTGGCGCAGGACCTGCGGATCGACGGCCTCTACGCGCTCTATGCCGGGCGCGCCGAGACCTTCCGCCGGGAGCCGCAGCCCGCGGATTGGGACGGCGTCACCGTCGCCGCCACGAAGTAGCCGGCGGGAGGCACGGCAGGGGACACGGCAGGGAACACGGCCGGACGGCCCGGCAGGGGGCGGCGGCCGATATCGGATCGGGCGACGCGATCATCCTCTCGACGGTCGAGCATCGCGGATGCCTTCCTGAGGGCCCTGCACCGCCCGCCGCGCACCGGATCCGGGCCGGTCGCCCCTCGCGCGCCGCCCCGGCCCCGGGGAGGGCGCATCCTCGCCCAAAAGCCACGCTGCGCCATATGCACGCCGAGCGTGGAACGGAATGAGGTGATCGTGAGCGTCGGACTGCTTGCCCTCTTGGATGACGTGGTCGCCCTGACGAAGGTCGCGGCCGCCTCGCTGGACGACGTGGCGGCCCAGGCCGCCAAGGCCGGGACCAAGGCGGCCGGCGTGGTGATCGACGACGCGGCGGTCACGCCCCGCTACGTGGTCGGCTTCTCGCCCGACCGCGAATTGCCGATCGTCTGGCGCATCGCCCGCGGCTCGCTGATCAACAAGCTGGTGTTCCTGCTGCCCATCGCGCTGCTGCTCAGCGCCTTCGCGCCCTGGGCGATCACGCCGCTCCTGCTGCTCGGCGGCCTGTACCTCGCCTACGAGGGGGCTGAGAAGGTCTACGAGATGATCGTGCCGCACGCGGCCCACGCGCACGCGGACGAGGCGAAGGCCGCCGCGCCGGATGCGCAGGTGCTGGAGAACCAGCGGGTCTCCGGCGCGATCAAGACCGACTTCATCCTCTCGGCCGAGATCATGGCCATCACCCTGTCGGGTCTCGGCGACGGCACGGTCTGGTCGCGGGCCGTGGTGATGGCTGTCGTCGCCATCGGTATCACGGTCGCGGTCTACGGTGCGGTCGCCCTGATCGTGAAGGCCGACGATATCGGTCTGGCTCTGGCCAAGCGGGGCAGCGGCGTCCTGGCCGCTCTCGGCCGCGGGCTGGTGCGCGGCATGCCCGTCTTCCTCAAGGGGCTCGCCGTTCTCGGCACGGCGGCCATGGTCTGGGTCGGCGGCGGCATCATCGTCCACAGCCTCGCGGGCTACGGCCTCGCCGGCCCGGAGCACCTCATCCACGAGGCCGCGGTGGCGGCGGGCCGGGCCGTACCGGCGATCGGCGGAGCGGTCGAGTGGCTCGTCACCGCGGCCGGCGCGGGCGTGATCGGGCTGATCGCGGGCTTCGCGCTGATCCCGCTCGCCGGCCACGTGCTGGCACCGGCCTGGAAGGCGGCGACGCGCCTTCTGCCGATGCGCCGGAAGGCGGCCTGAGCGCCGTCGCCACACGCCATCACTTGGGGGAAGCCGGCCGCCGTCGGTTCGGATGACCCGGCCACCGCGAGCGGGCGCCGAGGGCCGCATCCGGTCCGACGGCGTCGGTTCCGCATCTCCTGGTTGTCCGTCCCGACGCGCCCCCTTGCGCCGATCCGGCCTCCGCTGCGTTCAGAACGCCCTCTAAAGCTCGGAGAATCAACAAACATACGATAACTTTTCCTTAGGTGGCGCCACTTATCCTTTGTTGGCTTGATCAACCCAACGGCGTGGCTTGGAACATGTGCGGGGAAGCCTGGAACACGGTAGGTTCTCGACCCCGCACGAAGCGCGTCCGATGAGGAGCGTCCTCGCCGTGTCATCGCCCCGCCTGGCCTTCGCGGAGGCGGGCGGGCGCTCAGACCCGATCGGGCTCTCGAGTGTGGTCGATCCGGCTCGGCCGATTCCCGGTTCGGAGCCGTCCGCCGCGGAGGCCGGCCCGGGCGCCCGGACGATCCGGTCCCACCTTGAGGATCCGAGGGCCGCCGACGTCCAGGCCGCCCTCGCCGGGGGCGAGCTTTCACTGGCCTACCAGCCCATCGTGTCGGCGGCGACGGGGGCGATCTCCGGCTGCGAGGCGCTGCTGCGCTGGAACCACCCGATCCTGGGACCGGTCCCACCGGCCTCCTTCGTACCGCTCGCCGAGACGACGGGGGCGATCACGCCGATCGGCGCCTGGGTTCTCGACACCGCCTGCCGGCAAGCGGCGGCGTGGCCGGGCACCGGCCGGGTCTCGGTGAACGTCTCGCCGATCCAGATGCAGGAGCCGGGCTTCCCGGCCCGGGTCGCCGCGGCGCTGGGCGCCAGCGGACTGGCGACGGATCGCCTCGAGCTGGAGCTGACCGAAAGCGTCCTGATGCGGGACCCGGCCGCCGTGCTCCGCAACATCAGGACCCTCCGCGCGCTCGGGGTCAGCATCGCCCTCGACGATTTCGGGACCGGCTTCTCGTCGCTCGGCTACCTGCAGCAGCTCGTCTTCGACCGGATCAAGATCGACCGCTCGTTCATCGGGGCCCTGAATGGGGGAGGGACGAGCCGCTTCCTGATCCGGACGATGCACGACATCGCGCACCATTTCGGGATGGCGGTGACCGCCGAGGGCATCGAGACCGAGGACGAGGCGCGGACGCTTCGCGAGCTCGGTTCCGCGGAGCTGCAGGGCTTCCTGTTCGGTCCGCCCCTCCCGGGCGACGCCGTGGCGTCGCTCCTCCGGGAGCAGGGGCCGCGACGGGACGAGGCCGCGCGACAACCGCGATCCTCGGGACCCGCGGCCCCATGACGGGCCGCGCCCCCCGGCCCCTCACGATCGGGCGCCCCGCCGAACCGACCCTCCGCGCCCCGCCCCCCCGACATCCGGGCCTTCCGCACAGGAGCTGAACGGCCATGCTCGATTTCGATACGCTTCAGGTGGCCAGCATCAGCAGTCGTCTCGCCTTCGCCCTGGTCTTCTTCGTCACCCTGCTGCGGAATCCGCGCGAGATCTACTTCGGCGTCTGGGCCGGCGCGCTGTGCAGCTCGCTGACGGCCTCGTTCCTGATGGTGGCGGATCCCCCGGGCATCCCGCTGAATGCCGTGAAGGGGAGCGTGGTCTACGTCCTGTACGGCGCGAGCCTCGCCCTGTCCTGGGCGGGCCTGCGCCTCTTCTACGGGCGCCCGGCCCGCATTCCGCAGGTCGTCGCGCTCGCCCTCGGATCCGGCCTGCCCTACGGCATCCTGCTCGGGGCCGGGGCATCGGTGGCGTGGGGCCTCACCACGGTGTTCGGCGGCATCGCGCTGAGCACCGCCTTGTGCATCTTCGAGATCCTGAGAACGCCCGCCTCGATCCGCCTATGGACACAATACATCGTCCTGTTGGGCTTCGGCGGATACCTGTTCGTCTTCCTCCTGACGATCGGCGTGATCCACTTCGCGAGCGAGCGCCTCGCCTCGCCCGAGCAGGGCGTCTACGCGCTGCTGTTCGACCTGTGGTGCGGCGTCTTCATCCAAGTCGGCTATCTGGCCATGGTGAACGAGCGCGCGCAGCTGAAGCTCAGCCGCTTGGCCGAGACCGATCCGCTCACCGGTCTGGCGAACCGGCGCGGGCTGTTCGCGGCGATGCGACGGCGGGCCGGCCGCATGCCCGCACCGCCGCGCTGCGCGATCCTGCTGGCCGACATCGACCATTTCAAATCGATCAACGACACCCACGGACACGAGGGCGGCGACGCGGTTCTGATCGGCTTCGCGGAGCGGCTTCGCAACGTGATGCGCAAGGACGACGTCATCGCCCGCTGGGGCGGCGAGGAATTCCTGATCGTGCTCGATCAGGCCGATTCCATCGCCGCCATCGCCGTCGCCGAGCGGCTGCGCCGGACGGCGGCGGGGCAGCCCTTCGCCGTGAACGGAGCGGCCGTGACCGTGACCGCCAGCATCGGGGTCTCGGTCGTGGCCGTCGGCGAGGGGGGGATCGAGCCCGCCCTGTCCCGGGCGGACGCCGCCCTCTACGTCGCCAAGAGGGATGGCCGCAATCGCGTCTGCCTGGACCGGCCGTCCGGCCCGCCTCAGCCGGACAGCAGAAGCGCCCGAGCGGAGCCCCCCTGCGGGTGCCGCGGCGTCATGGACGCCGTCCCGATCGGCGGACAGCCGCGCTCCGAGTTGGCCTGAACCGATCGCCCCCTCGAACCGACACGAGCCATGGTCGTCCCCATCACCCTGTCCCTCCGCCCCTACGGGCGGGACCGCCACCCCGAGCGGTTCGCGCCGGAGCGGACGCCGCTCCGGCGCAAGCAGCCGCCGCGCGGCCGGGGCACGGACGGAACGTCGGCGTCCGTGACGGTGCGGCGGGGCCGCGCCCTCGCGGCCGCGCTCTGCCTGTTCGGCCTCCCCGTTCCCTGCCGGGCGGCCGATTCGGCCGCGGACACGACGGCGGCAGGGGGGCTGACCGCGGGCAGCCTCCTCGTTCGCGGCCGTGTCATCGGCTCCATCCCGGTCGGCCAGTCCTCGCACGTCGCGCCGATCGGCGGGCGCGTCATCACCCCGGCGCGTCCCCTGCCGGATCTCGACCTGACGTATTTCCTGTCCGATCACTTCGCGGTGGCGGGCCAGGTCGGCGTCGTGTCGACCCGGACCTCCATCCGCGGGTCGTTCATCGGCGACCTGCCGATCGGCTCGACCTGGAGCCTCTCCGCGACCGGCGCGGTACAGTTCCATTTCCGGCCCGGCGACCCGTTCAACCCGTATCTCGGCGCTGGCGCCGGCTACACGCATCCGATCGCCTACGAGCCGGCAAAGCCCCTCGTCACCGCGATGAAGGCCGACCCGCAACTGGGCCCGATGCTCCAGGCCGGTTTCGATTACCACCTCGCCGGCAACTGGTACGCCAACATGGAGATCAAGAAGATCTTCCTGCCGCCGCAGGTCTCCCGCATCGGAGCCGGCACCGCCACCGTGAGGCTCGACCTGCTGATCGTCGGCGCGGGCATCGGCTACCGCTTCTGAACGGCAGCCGGCTTCGGACCGGTCGGAGCGGCCCTCAGCGGGGGGCGCCGCGCCAGCCCTGCAGCCACGAGGTCACGGGATCGACCACGTAGGCCGCGACCGACGCGGCCCAGGTTCCGGCCCGGACGGCCAGGGGGAGGCCGGCCCTCCGCGCGGCCTCGTCCTCGCGGGCCTGTTCCTGCATCGTGGCGGCCACCAGACGGTCCTCGTGCTCCCGGCACTCGTCGAGGACGTTGCGTTGCGCGCCGGCCCGGCTCTGCCCCGGCCTCTGGCGGGCATGAGCCGCCCGCACGCAGCCGTGCCAATCCGCCTCGAGGGCGTCGAGATCGCGGGTGCCGGCCGCCGCCGAGCCGCCGCCGATCGCAGGCAGGGCCAAGGCCAGACACAAGGTCGAGAACAAGAACAAGGCCGCAGGCCGGGCAACGAGCGCGGCAATGGGGAGCCTCGGCGCGTTCATGGGGGCGAACATGGGAGCGAGATGCCTCCGAAGCCATCAAGGCCGGCTTAACGGACGGTCGATCCGGCGACCGACCAGCGACGGATCGAAGGAACGAGTCCGCCTCACGGCGCTTCCCACCTCCCGGCGATCAACGCCGCTACGGGAGACCCCATGGCCAAGGACGTGACCACCTACATCCTGAGACAGGCGCTCGCCGCGAAGGTCGCGGATCACATCGAGATCGCGGTGGAAGCCGAGGACGGAACCAAGTTCAAGATCCGGGCCACCCCGGAGCAGCTCGACGCGCTCACGGGCGATCTCGAATCGATCCTCGACGGGGACGACGCGGAGGACGCCGCCTAGACCCGCGCCACCCGGCGAGCGTGGCCCGACCACTCCCCGCGCCGCCGCCGCACGACGACCGGTGCCGACGCCGGCCCTCGATCATCCTCGGGGGCCGGAGGCCGGCACGCCGCTGTCCGCCGCCGGCCCCCGACGTCGCAGAACCGGCTCGGCAGCCGGTCGGACCGGATCCGGTCTCCGGGACAGGCCGCCGCGAACTTTGCGGGAGCCACCGGGTTGAGGGACGCGGCTTTTCTCGCACAGGACACCTCATGCGGCTCACCACGATCGCGCTCGCCCTGGCGCTGAGCATCCCGACGGCGGTCGGCCCCTTGGCCGCCGAGGAAGCGCGGCCCTCGCCGCCGAGTCCCAAGGCGTCGGCCACGGGATCGCGCCCGGTCCCCGGTCCGAGCACGGCCGTTCCTCCGGCCGGGACCCCGAACGAGCCGGCCGTCGTCGGCGGCACGCCGGGCGCCGTGATCGGCGGCACCCCGACGAGCGGACCGCCGGGGACCGGCGGCGCCGCGGGCGGTCCCTCGTTGAGCGGGCAGTAGAGCGGCACGGCGAACCGGCGGCGTTCGGGAGCGTCACCGGGGAACGTGGCTGCGTCTCGCATTTGCGATAAGTTCGCGGCATGAGCCCGACCTCGCCGATCCGCGCCGTCCTCGCCCTGCTCCTCGCCGCCGCCCCCGCGGGGCCGACCCGAGCGCAAGTCTCCGAGCCGGTCTCGGAGCAACTCCCCACGCAGGCCCAAGCCCGACGGCAGGCCCCCGCACTGGCGGTGCCGCCCGCGCCCGAGCCGCCGCCGATCCAGTCGGACGAGGCCCGCCTCCTGCCGGTGCTCGCCAGCCGCGGCATGGTCTCGTCCCAGGACGCGCTCGCCACCCGCGTCGGCGTCGAGATCCTGAGGAAGGGCGGCAACGCCGTCGACGCGGCGGTGGCGGTCGGCTTCGCGCTGGCCGTCACCCTGCCGCGGGCGGGCAATCTCGGCGGCGGCGGCTTCATGATGGTGCATCGCGCCGCGGCCGAGGACAGGGTCGCCGACACCATCGCGATCGATTACCGCGAGACCGCCCCGGCGGCGTCCACCGCCGACATGTTCCTGAACCCGCAGGGCGAGCCCGACCGCGCCGCCTCCACCCGGTCCGGCAAGGCGGTGGGTGTGCCCGGCACGGTGCGGGGCCTCGCCGAGGCCCACCGGCGCTACGGTTCGGGCAAGTTCACCCTGGCCGAACTGATCGCCCCGGCGGAGCGGCTCGCCCGCGACGGCATTCCGGTCGAGTCGGGTCTGGCGGATTCCCTGCCGCGGGCCGCGGGTCTGCTCGGGCAGTGGCCGTCGAGCCGGGCGGTGTTCTTCGAGGGCGGCCACGTGCTCCCGCGCGGCGCGACGCTGCGCCAGACCGATCTCGCCGACACCCTGAAGGCGATTGCCGAGCGGGGGCCGGACGCCTTCTACGAGGGGCCGATCGCGCAGAAGATCGCGGCGGCGGTGCAGGGCGCGGGCGGCATCATGACGGCGGCCGACCTCGCCGCCTACCGGCCGGAGATCCGCACGCCGGTGCGCGGCCGCTATCGCGGCTACGAGATCGTCTCGATGCCGCCGCCGAGTTCCGGCGGGGTGCATCTCATTGAGATCCTCAACATCCTGGAGGGCTACGACCTCGCCGGGATGGGTGCGGGGAGCGCAGGGGCGCTGCACATGCTGGCCGAGGCGATGAAGCCGGCCTACGCCGATCGGGCGACCTGGCTCGGCGATCCGGCGCGGACCAAGGTCCCCGTCGCGGGACTCACCGCCAAAGCCTACGCCGCCACCCTGCGCGAAAAGATCGACCCGGAGCGGGCGAAGACCGCGGCGGAGGTGAGCGCCGGCAATCCGCTCCCCCACGAGTCCGATCAGACCACGCATTTCTCCGTGGTGGATGCGGAGGGCAACGCCGTCTCCAACACCTACACGCTGAACTTCTCCTACGGGATTGGGCTCGTCGCCGAGGGAACGGGCGTGCTGCTCAACAACGAGATGGACGATTTCTCCGCCAAGACCGGGGCGCGCAACGCCTACGGCCTTGTCGGCGGCGAGGCCAACGCCGTGGCGCCGGGGGCGCGCCCGCTCTCCTCGATGACGCCGACCTTCGTGTTCCGGGACGGCAAACTGTTCCTCGTCACCGGAAGCCCGGGGGGCAGCCGCATCATCACGACGGTGCTTCAGGTCATCGTGAACGTGCTCGACTTCCGCATGAACCTCGCCCAGGCGGTCGCGGCGCCGCGCATTCACCACCAGTGGCAGCCCGACGTGCTGATGGCCGAGGAGGGGATCTCGCCCGACACGCTCGCCCTGCTGCGGGCCAAGGGCCACAATGTGAAGGTCGGCGCGACCTCGGGCTCGGCCAACTCGGTGATGGCCGAGGACGGCCTGCTCGCCGGGGCGTCCGATCCGCGTCAGCGGGGGACGCTGGCCGAAGGGCCTTGAGCGGCAGCGTCCCCGCCGGAGTCCGAACCGGGGCTCTGCTCCGAATCCGCGAACAGGCTCGCCTTCTCGAAATCCGGACTTTTGGCGGCCAATGCCGCGATCGCGGCGAGCAACTCGGCGTCTGTGCCGGAGGGCTGGCCGAACAGGCGCGCGACCGCCACCGGCAGGCGCCACGCGGCGATGGCCTCCCGGGGCATGCCGCTCGCCGCGCGGTAGCCGGCCACGTACCACGCCGCGATCAGCCGGCGCGCCAACCGCACGGGGGCAAGCCGGCTGAACCAGGCGGGGCCGAACCGGCCGTAGCGCAGCATCAGTTCGGAGCGGGCCGCATCCGCGGCGGGATCGCCGGCGGCGGCCTTCTGCCAATCGATCAGGTGCAGCCCGGCCCGGGTCGAGATCACGTTGCCGGGATGCAGGTCGCCGTGACAGAGCCGATCCCCCTCCGGCAACCGGGCGAGGGCGGCCAGCGCCGCCTCTCGCAGAGGCTCGGGCACCCGCGCGCCCTCGATCTCATGGCGCAGACGGGCACGAAGCGAGGGTAGCCCCGCGGCGGGGAAGGCGTGGACCGCGTGCTGGATCCGCGCCAAGCGGCGCAGCGCCAGCAGCAGCCCGAGCGGGTTGCAGGCGTAGCGCAGGATCATCGGCGGCCCGTCGAGACGCACGAACAGGATGCCGGTGCGCCCGGCCCGTCCGACGATGCCGAAGGCCTGCGGCACCGGCAGGCCGAAACCGTGGGCGAGGCGGCTCGCCGCCAGTTCATTGGCCACCGCCTCCGGCTCGAAGGGCCGGCGGTAGAGCTTCACCACCCGGTCCGATCCCTCGGCGAACACCTCCGAAGAACGGCCGGCCCCGAGGCGATCCGACACCGCGCCGGGCGGGCAGGGAAGGCGAAGGCACGGGGCACAGACCATGGATGCCGCTCCGCGCGCGCTCCAAGGAGGGTCCGCTCGCTCGCGAACGCCCTCTCCGTCCCCTTACGTCCAGGCTATCGACAAGTCATGCGATCGTAAAGGTCATCTGTCAGCGCGAAAATTCCGCTATAGCTCACGCATCTATCGAGAATCCCCGGGATATAGATCTGGATTTTCAGAAATAATTCCTATGATGTGCTATAGCGCACCTCTGCATTACGGCGATCGGTCCGACCAGGCCCCTTCTGCACCTCGCATCACCTTCGTCGATCCCGCAGCCGGCCCCGGTGACCAGCCGGGCTCGGCCGCAAGCGAGCCGGATGAGCCGATGGCCGGGAGCGCCGCGAAGGGGTGACGACGGGGCCGCTGACGCGGGTTTCCGCAAGGCGACGGTGGGCAAGCGCGGACACCCGCGATAAAGGAGCGGCAGCCTCACGCGGACCACCGATGCTCCTCCTCCGTTCGCTCGCCTTCAACCTCTCGTTCTACGTCGCGACGACCCTGATCGCGATCTTCGGCCTGCCGGCGCTCGCCTCGCGCAAGGCCGTCATCCGGGTGGCCCAGTTCTGGGGCCGCACGGTGATGGTGCTGCTGCGGGTCGTCGGCGGAGCGCGGGTGGAGTTCCGCGGCCTGGAGAACATCCCGCCGGGCCCGCTGCTGGTGGCCGCCAAGCACCAGTCGGCCCTGGAGACCCTGGCGCTCACGGTGGCGTTCGAGGATTTCGCCTACGTGCTCAAGCGCGAGCTGATGTGGATTCCCGTGATCGGCTGGTATCTCGGCCGGGGCGGCATGGTGCCGATCGACCGCTCCAAGGGGGCCAAGACCATGGCGGCGCTCAACGCGGCGGCGGCCGGGGCGATCCGCGACGGGCGCCAGCTCATCATCTTCCCCGAGGGCACCCGCCGCCCGGCCGGGGCGCCGCCCGCCTACAAGCAGGGCGCCTCCCACCTCTACGCGGCGCTGAACGTGCCCTGCCTGCCGGTGGCCCTCAACACCGGCCTGTACTGGCGCCGCCGAGGCTTCCGCCGGATGCCGGGCACCACGGTGATCGAGTTCCTGCCGGTGATCCCGCCGGGCCTGTCCCGCGCCGCCTTCCTCGCCGAGGTGCAGAACCGGATCGAGACGGCCTCCGACGCGCTGCTCGCCGAGGGTCGCGCCGACCTCGCCCGGCACGGCCACCCGGTCGCCGTGGCGATGGGCGGCTCGGCCCCGGTGACGGACACGTCGGGAACGCTGTGACGATCAACCGGCTGCAAACCGGCGGATCGCGGACGCCCCGCGCAGGACGATCCGGCGCCCCGAAAAGCTCTCGACCAGAGCGAGGTTGCGCGCCCGGCGGATGCGGTTCCACGTCGCCGTGTAGTGCAGAAATTCGAAGCTGAGCTGCTCCGGGCAGCCCTCGGCCCCCTCGGGGCGAACCCGCCCCAAGCTCGACAGCGTCCGCCGCAGTACCCGCGCCGTGCAGCGCCACGCCGGCATGTCGAGATAGATCACCGTGTCGGCCCGCGCGAACCGGGGCGCGATCGTGTCTGTGTAATTGCCGTCAACGACCCAGGCCGGGAGGGCGGCGATCCGCTCGACCTCGGCGCGGAAGGAAGCGGGCTCGGCCTCCACCCAGCCGGGCCGCCAATAGGCCCGGTCGAGATGGAACACCGGCAGGCCGTGCCGGGCGCCGAGATCACGGGCGAGCGTCGATTTCCCGCTGCCCGGCGGTCCGAGGATCACGATCCGCTGCGGCGAATCCGACGGCGGAGGGTTCACCCCCGCTCCCCGCCGCGCCTCAGCAGGAACACGCCCTGCGCGCCGATCAGGTTCCAGAACCACCACGGCATCGAGAAGCGCATCGGGCGTCCCCGCGCGTCGAGGGCGGTGGCCTTCTCGATGCGGGCGCCGACGTCGCGGCACAGGCCGACGAAGTCGCGGATCGTGCAATGATGGATGTTGGGGGTCTCGTACCACGTCTCCGGCATGATCTCGGTGACGGGCATCCGGCCGCGGAAGGCGAGTTCGGCCCGCACCCGCCAATGGCCGAAATTCGGGAACGAGATGATGGCCTGCCGCCCGATCCGCAGCAGGTGCTCCAGCACGATGCGCGGGTTGCGGGTGGCCTGGATGGTCTGGGACAGGACCACCACGTCGAAGGCGTCGTCGGGATAGTTGGCGAGATCGGTGTCGGCGTCGCCCTGGATCACCGGCAGGCCGCGGGCGAGGCAGGCGTTGACGCCCTCGCGCGACAGCTCGATGCCGCGGCCGTCGACCCCGCGCCGGTCCCGCAGCAGCGCCAGGAGCGAGCCGTCGCCGCAGCCGATATCGAGGACGCGCGCGCCCGGCGGCACGAGGCCGAGCACGACGATATGGTCGATGCGGGCCGCGCCCTCGCCCCGCGGCAGGGATTCGGCGGCGTCCCACGGCACGCCCGAGGCGGCGTCGGTCAGGCTCTCGCTCATCGTGATCTACAATCCTCGCGCCCGGGCCGCCGCGTCGATGAAGCCCCTGGCGGCGGAGAACATCGCCGGCTCGTCGAGCAGGAAGGCGTCGTGGCCCTTGTCGCTCTCGACCTCGACGAAGGCGACGGGCGCGGCCACCGCGTTCAGGGCGTGGACGATGGCGCGGGAATCGGCGGTCGGAAACAGCCAGTCCGAGGTGAAGGACATCACGCAGAAGCGGGTCTTCGAGCCGCGGAAGGCGTTGGCCAGCACGCCGCCATGGTCCTCGGCGAGGTCGAAATAGTCCATCGCCCGCGTCAGGTAGAGATAGGCGTTGGCGTCGAAGCGCTCGACGAAGCTGAGGCCCTGGTGGCGCAGGTAGCTCTCGATCTGGAAGTCGGCGTTGAAGGAGAAGGTTGGCGCCGCCCGGTTCTGCAGGCGGCGGCCGAACTTGCGGTGCAGCGCGGGCTCCGACAGGTAGGTGATGTGCGCGCCCATCCGCGCGACGCCCAGGCCCTTGGCCGGCCGCGTGCCCTCTTCGAGATAGCGTCCGTCGGCCCAGGCGGGGTCGGCCATGATCGCCTGCCGGCCGACCTCGTGGAAGGCGATGTTCTGCGCCGAGTGGCGCGCGCCGGTGGCGATCGGCATCGCGGCAAACACGCGCTCGGGGAAGAGCGAGGCCCATTGCAGCACCTGCATGCCGCCCATCGAGCCGCCGATACAGAGGAACAGATCGGAAATGCCGAGCCGGTCGAGCAGCATCGCCTGGGCGCGGACCATGTCGCGGATCGTCACGAGCGGGAAGTCGAGCCCGTAGGGACGCCCGGTCTCCGGATTGAGCGAGGCGGGCCCGGTCGAGCCCATGCAGGAGCCGATGACGTTCGAGCAGACGACGAAGTAGCGGTCGGTGTCGACCGGCTTGCCCGGCCCCACCAGGGTCTCCCACCAGCCGGGCTTGCCCGTGACGGGGTGGCGGTGGGCGAAGTGCTGGTCGCCGGTCAGCGCGTGGCAGATCAGCACCGCGTTCGAGCGCCGGGCGTTGAGGGTGCCGGCGGTCTGGTAGGCGATCTGGAAGGGGCCGAGACGCGCGCCGGAATCCATGGCGAGCGGTTCGTCGGCGGAAAACGGCATCACGGGACTGCGCGGGTCCGAGGCCGGCGAGGCCTCGTAGACGGCCCGGCGCGGGTCCTGCCGCGGGACGGTCTCGGCGTCGCGCTCGGCGGTCTGGGGGAGGGTGGAGTCCATGGCGTGTCCCGGGTGCCGGCCCTGGAACCGGTCCCGAGCGGACCGGCACCGACGGTCCCGCTGCGGCGCGGGCGGACGGAACGATGCGCCCGCGAGCGTGTCTTGGGAGCCTGTCTTGGCCGGCTGATCAAAGGAGGTAATGTGCGCGTTCCCAAGCGTCAACGCGGGGCGCCGCCCGGAGAGCGCGGCGCAGAGGGCGGCGTTCGCTGGCGCACATGCCCAGTCTCGATCCCCGCCCGATCCTCGGCTCGCGCGGACCAGGAACACGCGCTCGTCACCGGAACGGGCGGTGCAACCCTAACGGATGTCAATGCGGCCGCAGCGGCGCCGGCCTAACCCTGTCCCTGCCTCGGATGTCCCTCCGAGGATGTCATCACCAACCCTCCTCGCCCCGCGCCCCGTCGGCAGCGGGGTTTTCTTTGCGCCGATCGGCGCGCCGGCCGAGCCGAGGATCGCGCGGCGGCGGCCGCCGGGCCGCCTGCGGCGGTTCGTCTGGGCGGCGGAGCGGACCGATCCGTGCTATCGATTGCGCGCGATCGAGTGCTCTTTACTCGCCGGAGTCCCCGCGCATGAACCGTCGCCAGACCTTGCGAGCCGGAGCCTCGCTGCTGGGCCTGCTCGCCGCCTCCCGCCTCCCGGGCGTCCAGGCCGCCCCCGCCGCCGCGGCAGGTTTCGAGATCGAGAGATCCGAGGCCGAGTGGCGCGCGCTGCTTTCGCCCGCCGCCTACCGGGTCCTGCGCGAGCACGGCACCGAGCGGGCCTATACGAGCCCGCTCAACGACGAGAAGCGCCCGGGCCGCTTCTCCTGCGCCGGCTGCGACCTGCCGCTGTTCTCATCGAAGACGAAGTTCGACAGCGGCACCGGCTGGCCGAGCTTCTTCGAACCCCTGCCCAACGCGGTCGGCACCCAGACCGACACCGCCTACGGCATGCGGCGCACGGAGGTGCATTGCCGCCGCTGCGGCGGTCATCTCGGCCACGTCTTCGAGGACGGCCCGAAGCCGACCGGCCTGCGCTACTGCATGAACGGCGTGTCTCTGCGCTTCGAGCCCGCCGCCGAGGGTCCGGCCTGAGACGCGGATCGAGACCGAGGACCCGACCCGAGGAGCACGACCATGATGCGCGACCGCTTCCGCCCGCTGACCCCCTACCTCATCGGCGGCTTGGCCGGCCTCGCTCTGCTCGCCGGGGCGGCCCTTCCCCCGGCGCCCGCCGCGGCGGAAGACGGCGGACGACGCCTGCCCGAGGCGGCGATGACGGCCCGGGAGACGGCCAAGGAGGCGGTGAAGGGCGGGTCCGGCCTGCGCACGGCGACCTTCGCGGGCGGCTGCTTCTGGGGCGTACAGGGCGTGTTCCAGCACGTGAAGGGCGTGAAGAACGCGGTGTCCGGCTATGCCGGCGGCAGCCGGGCGAGCGCCCGCTACGACGAGGTCGGCACCGGGCGCACCGGGCACGCGGAAGCGGTGCAGGTGACCTACGATCCGGCGGTGATCCGCTACGACGAGCTGCTGCAGATCTTCTTCTCGGTGGCGCTCGATCCGACCGAGGTGAACCGGCAGGGCCCGGATACCGGCCCGCAATACCGCTCGGCGCTGTTTCCCGCGGATGCGGAGCAGGCCCGGGTCGCCGGGGCCTACATCGCCCAGCTCGATGCCGCGAAGGCTTTCTCGAAGCCCATCGCCACCAGGATCGAGTCCGGCGCCTTCTACCCGGCGGAGGGCTACCATCAGGACTACATGACGCTGCACCCGACCAACAGCTACATCGTCGCCAACGATGCGCCGAAGCTGCGGGACCTGAAGGCGCTGTTCCCCGAGCGGGCGAACGCGCAGCCGGTGCTGGTGGGCCGCCCGCCGGCCTGAGCGGGCATCCCCTCCCCGCGAGGGGAGGGGCGGGAGCGGATCACTCCGTCTCGGGCGCGATCTGCTCCAGGCCGCCGACATGGCGCTGGGCGTAGAGCGGCAGACCGATCTGGCCGATCAGGTCGAGCTGCGTCTCGAGGAAGTCGATATGGCCTTCCTCGTCCTCGGCGAGATCCTCGAACAGCCGCTTCGAGACGCGGTCGTTGATCGAGTCGCAGTACTTGGCGGCCTCGAGATAGAGCGCGCGCGCCTCGTTCTCGGCGGCGAGATCGCACTCGATGATCTCCTGGACGTTCTGGCCGATCCGCAGCGGGTCGAGCTCCTGCAGGTTCGGGAAGCCGTCGAGGAACAGGATCCGGTCGATGAACCGATCGGCGTGGTTCATCTCCTCGATCGATTCCTTGCGCCAGAACTTGGCGAGATCGACGTAGCCCCAGTCGTTCAGCAGGCGAAAGTGCAGCCAGTACTGGTTGACGGCCGTCAGCTCGCTGCGCAGGCCCCGGTTCAGATACTCGATGACCTTGGCATCGCCCTTCATCCGTCACTCTCCTCGTGAGGCGTCGGGACGAACGACCGCTCGTCTCAGGCTGCGACGCCCTCTGGCTCCCTTGTAGTTTGGAATGATCCCAAACTGCAAGACGCTTCGCAGGCGCTCGAACAGGCGTGGACGGGCGCGGCCTCATCCATGGCCTTGCGCAGGATTGAGCGGATGGTGCGGGCGCAGCGCCCGCATTTCGGGCTGCAGCCGAGACAGCCATAGACCTGGGCCGGGGTGCGGGGGCAGCCCGGACCCGGCTGCAGGCACGCGCGTACCTGTCCGTCGGAGAGGACGTTGCAAGAGCAGACAATCATGCGGGCGATCGCAACCTGTCGTGCCTGTCGGAAATGCTGGCCCGTGAGAACCGGCGGAGCCCGAAGCCTTCCGATCATTCGCGCCGCTCAAAGCCACCGGAAACCGGCCGATTTGAGGCGATCGCAGATTAGAATGATTGAAAACTTCAACCTTTTCAGGAATTTAGCCATCGAACTCCGTCATGGCAACTCCCGAAGGGCACGATTGAATACGGCGCGAGGCATCGTCGCCACCGCCCCCGGATCCGCAGCGGCCCTGTGAGCCGGCGCAGGCTTGGCGGCGCGTTCGGCCGAACGTCCTCGGGGACAACGAAAAATCCTCGGGTCGGCGGATCGCGGGCGCAGGCGCCGCCGCTCAGTGCGCCATCAGCACCGGCACGGTCGCGTGCGACAGGATGTGGCTGGTCGGGCCGCCGAAAATCATCTGGCGCAGGCGGCTCTGGGTATAGGCGCCCTTGATCAGGAGATCGCAGCCGAAGGATTCGGCATGGTCGAGGTAGAGCTCGCCGGGGGTACGGCGGCCGGCGGGAAGCGCCTTGTGGCCCGCCTCGATCCCCTCGCAGGCGAGCGAGCGGGCGACGTCCTCGGCGCTCGGCCCCGGCACCATGCCGCCCTCGGCGCTGAGCACGAGCACGCGCCGGGCGCGGCGCAGGAACGGCATGGCGAAGGCGACGGCCCGCGCCGTCTCGGTCGAGCCGTTCCAGGCGATCAGGATCGCTTCGCCGAGGCAGGCTGGGGCTTCCGGCGGTGCGAGGAGGATCGGGCGCCCGCTCTCGAACAGGGCGGTCTCGAAGGTGGTCATGCGCGGCGCGCCGTCATCGGCACCGGGCCGGCCGACGACGGTCGCCGAGAACAGCCGCGCGTACTGGCCGAGGAAGGCGTCGCCGGGCGGCACGTCGGGCTGCCAGCGGTAGCGCGGCCCGGCATTGGCCACGGCATCCGGGGCGCAGGAGGCGCCGGGTTCGCGACGGGGCAGGCCGGCCGCCTCCATCGCCGCGACGAAGCGTTGCCCCGCATCCTGGGCCTCGGCCTGGTCGGCCTCCTCGTCGCGCAGCCACGTCATGCCGCCGACCATGTCGACGGGCACGTATTCGGCGAGCGCCGGGCGCAGGGCCACACCCTCGATCAGGCTGCCGAAGCGGCGCGCCACCAGCACCGCGGTCGCGAAGACCGAGGGCAGGGCGTCATGGAGGGTGACCGGAACGAGCAGGGTCTTCATGGCCGGCCTCCGAGGGATGCGAGGGGCTGCGGGAGCGACGTGTCCGGCGAAAGGCTAGTTCGAAACCGAGCCCGGGAAAACCGCGCGGCGGGCGGTCATCCCCGCCCTCGTCGCCGTTTCCGGCCCGGGCCTCATCGCTCGGGCGTCACGGCGCTTTTCGACGCCGCGGCGGGGCGTGCGGGTTCGAGTGCGCGGCGGACGAAGCGGGTCAGCGACCGCTCCACCAAGCGGTGGACGAGGAGCGCGGCGGGCAGGGTCAGCACGACCATCAGCACCAGACTCGGCCAGGGGCCGAGCGTGACCGCGAAGCCGCTGCGCAGCAGCCCTTCGCGGACGGCCCGCAACGCGAAGGGATGCAGCAGGTAGAGGGCGTAGGAGGCGTCCCCGAGCCGCTCGGCCGCGCCGAGGAGGCGGGCGGCCCAGCCGCCGCGCGCGGCTTCGGGCCGGTCCCGGCCGAGGACGGCCGCCGCCACGAGGAGCGCGGCGGGCAGGCCCCAGGCGAGGAGGCGCAGCGCCGGCGCGTCCGGCGCGGCGGCGAGCCCGAACAGGCCCGCCGCGGCGAGCGCGGCCCGGGCCGGTGCGTGCAGGCGCCAGCCCTCGGCGCGCAGCAGCGCGAGCCCGGCGCCGAGGACGAATTCGAGAACGATGGGATCGGACCAGAAGGCGAGGGGGACCGGCGGCGCGGGGAGCAGCCGACCGGCGAGGACGACGAGCGCCAGGGCGGCGGACAGCCACGCCACGGCGCCGCGCCGCGAGAAACCGAGGCCGAGGGCGAACAGGGCGTAGAAGGCCATCTCGTAGTTCAGGGTCCAGCCCAGCCCGTAGAGCGGCAGCACCGCCCCGTCGGGCCGCGCCATCGGCCAGAACAGGAAAGAGGCGAGAATGCGCGCCGCGTCCGGCGGTCCGCCCTCGCCGCTGAGCAGGGCGGGCGCGGCCAGGCCGAGGGCGAGATAGAGCCCGGTGACGAGCCAGTAGAGCGGCACGAGGCGGGCAATGCGGTGGGCGACGAAGCGCCCGCGCGCGCCCGGCCGGCCGTAGAGCGGGGCCGCCGCGTGGACGATGATGAAGCCGGAGATGACGAAGAAGATGTCGACGCCCGCCGGCCAGGGCAGCCCGTGACGCGGGACGAAGTCAGTTCCCGTCCGTCCGGCCAGGATCATCGCCTCGTTCTGCGCGTGGTGAACGACCACCATCAGCGCGGCCAGGGCACGAAGCCCCTGCACGAGGACCAGTTTTCCCCGCACGGGATCGGGATGAAAAAGCTTATTCAAATTTCGGGAACCAGCGTGGAAGGTCGTCGTTGACGCGTCGAAGTGATCTTCACGGCTTCGACCGGTTCATTCGGTTGTCGAGGCCAGTCCGCATGTCGGCAATCCGATATTTGAGGTTTGGTATGCTGAAGAAATACGCTGCTGCGTCCGCTCTCGTCGTCGCCATGGCGACCCCCGCTTTCGCCCAGGTCGAGGGCGACTTCCGCCTGGACGCCATGCAGGCAAATGCCTTCGAGATCCAGTCCGCCCAGATCGCGCTGCAGAAGAGCCGCAACCCGGCGGTGCGGGCCTATGCCCGCGAGGCCCTGCGTGACCATCAGGCCGCCAACGTCGCTCTGGCCGGCGGCGAGCGCAACTACATGGCCGCCCGTCAGGCCGGCCCCGGCGGCCTCGTCGGCGGCCTGGTCGAGGCGCCGCTCGCCATCGCCGGCGGCGCGGTCGGCGCGGCCACGGGCGTGGCGACCGGCGTGGTCGGCGGCACCCTGCAGGGTGGCCCGGTCGGCGCGATCGAGGGGGCCGGCACCGGCCTGAGCCGCGGCGCCGCCGCCGGCGCCCGTGCCTTCGACCCGGACACCACCGCGGGCACCACCGTGGTGCAGCCGAACCCGCAGCAGCAGCAGATGCTGGCCGAGCTGAACGCCACCCCGCCCGGCGCCCGCTTCGACCGGCTCTACGGCCAGCAGCAGGTGATGGCGCACCAGATGTCGATCAGCATGACGCAGTCCTACGCCCAGTCGGGCCCGAACCCGGCCCTGCGCAACTACGCCCAGCAGGCCCTGCCGGTGCTCCAGCAGCACTACAGCATGGCCCAGCGTCTCCCGGGCGCCCGCTAAGAGCGCCCGCTAAGAGACAGCGCTTCGGCGGAATGGAAAGGCGGCGGATCCGAAGGGGGCCGCCGCCTCTTTTCGTGTCTGGCCGTGTCCGGAGCCTCGGAATGTCGATCGCGAGCGACACCCGAGCGCCGAGCAGGCTCGCCGATAGGGTTCCCGCGATCGAGCGGTGCGCGCATCGTCACCGCCGCTCGCATTGTGGGAACGACGAAGACGAAAACGGCGCCTCCGGGCGGAGGCGCCGCAGACCCGTCGCCGGGCGGCCGAAGCGGTTAGGCGCCGGTGCAGCTGATCAGGGCGGAGGCGGCGAGCGTCTGCCCGTCGCGCTCGACCACGGAATGGAAGTCACCGGTCTTCGGATCACGGATGCGCAGTTCGCCGGTGACGATGCCGAAATGCGCGCCGTGCAGGTGCAGGCGGCCCACCTCGACGGCCTCGCGGATGAAGTCGAAGGTCATCAGGTTCTCGAGGCTCTGGCCGATCATCGCGTATTCGAGGCGGGTGAGGAAACCCTCCTTCTCCGGGGTGTCGCCGGACTCGGCGAGCTTCTTCTTGGCCGGCTCGACCAGCGAGACCCAGCGGCCGATGAAGTTGCCCGAGGAGAGCGGGTCGGCACCGAGCCCGGCGGCCTTGATGCCGCCGCAGGTGGCGTGGCCGAGCACGACGATGTGCTTCACCTTCAGGGCCTGAACCGCGAACTCGATCGCCGAGGAGGTGCCGTGATAGGCGGTGTCGCGCTCGGCGGGCGGGACGATGTTGGCCACGTTGCGGATCGTGAAGATCTGGCCCGGCCCGGTATCGAAGATCACCTCCGGGGCGACGCGGCTGTCGCAGCAGCCGATCAGCAGCACTTCCGGCTCCTGGCCCTCCTTGCCGAGCGTCTCGTACTTGCGCCGCTCGCTCGGCAGCCGCTCGCCGAGGAAGCTGCGATAGCCGTCGGTCAGAACCTGCGGAAACATGGGGGGTTATCCTTTCATCCTTGCCGTCTGAGGGACGCGCTTACCAAACGATCCGAGCCTCGACATCCATCCCCTTCGGCGGATGCGCTTGCGCACATCCTAAGCGGGCGCGTTCCCCTGGTGACCTCCCATGCTGGGGTCCCACAGTGGCATCCCATGGCACAGCCGACGGGGCCGGATCGGACACGATCCCGCCAGCGCCGGGCCGGGCGCGCCCGGCCCGCACGCATCGGTGCGCCGCGCCACGGATCGCGGCGGGCGTCCCGCGTGAGCGGCTCAGGCGTTCTGCCAGTCGAGGCGGACGGGCTGGTCCGGAACGTCGCCGGAGGCGATTCGTTGCGCCAGCTCGGCCAGTCCGGCGGGCTCGATGCGCTCCGCCGAGGCGGCCAGTTCGGCGAGCGGCCACCAGCGGGTGCCGCGCACGGGGTTGTCTTCGGTCTCGGCCAGCCGGCTCGTGTCGACGGCATCGCTCGCGAGCCGGACCACGAAGTAGCGCTCGCGGGCCCAGCGCGGCTTGCGGAACAGGCGGAACGGCCCGTCGCAGACGGCGACGCAGGGACCGAGCGCCACGTCGGCGACGCCGATCTCCTCCGAGAGTTCGCGCCGGCACGCCACCTCGTGGCTCTCGCCCGGCTCCAGCCCGCCGCCGGGCATGAACCAGAAGCCGAGGGCCTCCGGATGGGCCGGATCGATCGGGCGCACGGCCTCGTACTCGATCAGGAGCAGCCGGTTCGAGGGGTCGAAGACCAGGGCGCGGGCGATGTCGCGGGTCGGCAGGTCTGCCTCGGGAAGATCCGCGTCGGGAAGGTCGGTCACGGGCTCGGCTCCTCACGCACAAGTGACGGGGCGGGACAGGCTTACGGGCGCGCGACCGCCGGGACCGCGGGCGCCCAGATCACGATCGGCAGGCCATAGCTGTCGCGCTCGATCACCTTGGGAAGCGGCTCGGCGCGTCCGGCGGCGATGTCGCGGGCGACGACGAGGGCGGCCATGGCGTCGAGATGGTCGTCGGCGCCGACCCCCGGCTGCGGCCGCGAGCCGACCAGCGCCGCGGGCAGCCCGGCGGCGATCAGGAGCGCCCGGCGGGCGGCGAGGCCCTCGGCACGGGCCGGGCCCTTCTTGCCTGCGCTCAGGCGCCTGTCACCGTTGAGGCGGAAGAAGGCGACCTCCGGATGCACCTCGTGCAGCCGCGCGGCGAGATCGGGGCGCCCGCGCAGCAAGTCGTCGACCTCGCGGACGTAGCGCAGGATGTTCCAGCACTGGATCGAGGGCGCGAAGGGCGGCGCGGAGCCCGCCCGCGACAGCGCCTTGGCCGCGTCGTAGCTCGCGGCATAGACCGCCGGGCGCGGCGGCACCGGGAAGACGCTGGACCGCCCCGCCCCGAGAAGCGCCCGCGCCGCCCGGTCGGCGGAACGCCCGCCGCCGCTCACCCGGTCGGGCAGGCCGATCGGCACGTCGATGCCGATGCAGGCCGGTGCCTCCGGTCCGTCGAGCAGGTCGATCACCCGCGGGACGCGGGTGCGGCGCCAGCGCGCCGGATCATCGAGATCGATCAGGGCGACCGCCCAGGCACCGCGGCACCCGTCCAGCCCCGCCACCCAGCGCGCCATCCGCTCGCCCTCGCCCGCCCCTTGCCCGCGATTGCTCCGGGCGGCCGCTTCGCCGAAAGCTCTTCCCGCACTCTCATCCGGACGTCGAGAAGCGCCTTGTCAGATTCCTCCCCGAAGGTCGGCCTCCACATCCTCGATTCCCGGCTCACCGGGTGGGGCTTTCCCCGCTGGGGCAGCGCGGCGGCCGCGGGGCTCGACCTGCATGCCTGCCTCGAGACGCCGCTGCTCCTGGAACCGCAGGCGCCGCCCGCGCTGATCCCGGCCGGCGTCTCGGTGCGGATCGCCGATCCCGGCTGGTGCGGTCTGGTCTTCGCCCGCTCCGGCCTCGGGCACCGGGACGGGCTGGTGCTCGGCAACGGCACCGGGGTGATCGATGCCGATTACGAGGGGCCGCTGATGATCTCCGCCTGGAACCGCAACCCGCCCGGCCGCGGCGCGGCGATCCGCATCGAGCCGGGCGAGCGCATCGCCCAGCTCGTCTTCACCCGCATCCTCCGGCCGGATTTCGAGATCCGGGAGGCCGGAGCGACGTCCGATGCGCCAGCCTCCGGACGCGGGCAGGGCGGCTTCGGCTCGACCGGCCGGCTCTGATCGCGGCCTGTTCAGATCCGGCGCAGTCGCATCCGACAACCCGAAGAGCAAGCTTGGCCATATCAAGTCTCTCCGGAAGTCCGGGCAAGTCCTGCGCAGAGAAAGGGCGGCGGGAGGATTGAACTCTTCCCGTCCTCCTCCGTTGGTTCCTCGCATCCCCCGCGAGACGAACCATGGCCGCCCCTCACGACATCCTCGGCTTCTTCGAGCACCGCACCGACGGCGCCTGGGTCTGTGTCCGACCCTTCACGCTCAACACCCGCTCCACCCGGGTCGATATCCGCCGCGGCATGCGATTCGAGTACGGCCGGCGCGTCGGCGGCCTCGACCTCGCCGAATATCTCGAGCAGCTCGGCTCGCAGTTCGGCTCCTGATCGCCTTCCGACCCGTCCGTCAGAACCGATAGGCCGTGCGGCAGGCGCCCCAGGGCCGGCCCAGCACCCGGATCGGCGCATCGACCTCGCGCACGAGGATCCACTGGCTGCCGACCTCGCGCCGGTAGGATTGCACGGTGAAGGGCCGGGTCGAGCGTGAGGCGGTGATGCCGGTGCGGTCGTCGAAGATGCGCCGGTTACGGCAATGCGCGTTGTTCCAGACCGGATCGTCCGGCCGCTGCGGCTGCGACACCCGCGCATTGTGAACCGGCAGGAAGCCGTTGCGATCGCTCGGGATGCAGAACAGCATGCGCGGATCGGCCTGCAGCGGCGGCTCGATCAGCGGCGGCAGCAGGCGCTCCAGCGCGGGGACGGCCCGGGTGAGGAATTGCTGCGGGTCGGTGCCGGCGATCGGCTTGTAAGCCGTGTCGAACAGGATCTCCGGCGTCAGGCGTCCGGCCGCGATCTCCGACTCCATCACCGCCGCCATGCGATGGGCCACCTCCTGGGCGGTGGCGATCATCGGCGCGTAATCCGCCTCGACCTCAATCAGCGTCGCGGCCAGGGATGCTTCCGCCGCCGGAGCCAATTCCTCGAAGGCACAGTGCAGGCCCATGGGACTGACGCCGACGACCCGGACCGCGAGCGCCCCGATCCGCTCGATCTCGAGCGCGAGCCGCGCGCCGGGCTCGGCGCGCAGGCCCGGGATCGCCTCGATCAGGACGCCGCCCCGGCTCAGATCGATCGTCCGTCCGGTGGCGCCGGCGAGCGTCACGGCGCGCTCGACCGGGTAGCGGTCGAACCGGCGGCGGTCGCCGATCTCGGTCTGGCGGATCACCGCGACGAAGCGGCGCCCCAGCGCCTCGGTCTGAACCGAGGCGGCGGCACTGGCGCGCTCGGCCCGCTGGGCGAGCGCGTCCACGTCGGTGGCGGCGGCGGTCGCCGCGCTCGTGTCGCGGCTCACGCCCGAGACGAAGGCGGCCGCCTGCTGCGCCTCTTCGGCGAGCGCGCCGACGGTGGCGGCCTGATCGCCGGTGCCGCCGCGGACGGTGGCGAAGGCCGGACGCATCGCATCGACCGCCTCGGTCATGGCGGCGATCGCCGCGCCCGAGGCGTGGGCCCCCTCGCGCAGCCGGGCGATGCGGTTGCGCACGTCCGCCGCGGCGCGGCCCGTCTCGACGGCCAGCGCCTTGACCTCCCCGGCGACCACGGCGAAGCCGCGCCCCGCCTCGCCCGCGCGCGCCGCCTCGATCGTCGCGTTGAGGGCGAGCAGGTTGGTCTGCCGCGAGACCGCGGCGATGGTCTCGACGACGCTGGCGATCTCGTCGCCCGCCCGCTCCAGCTCGGCCAGCAGCGCGTGCGCCTCGACCGAACGGTCGGCCGCGGTCGCGAGGTGGTGGCCGGCCTGGTCCATGGCCCCGGCGATGCGCTCCGAGGTCGCGGAGAGGAGCCGGCTGGTATCGAGCATGCCTGCCGTCATGCCCGCCGCGCCCTCGGCGGCGGCGGCGAGCCGATCCATCCGCGACCGGATGAGGCTCACGCCCTCCCGCATGCGGCCGACTTCGTCGCGGGTGGTCCCGATCGAACCGCCGACCCCGTCGATCGCCGTCATCACGTCGGCCTCGACGACGTCGATCACGGCGCGGTCGGCGGCGCGGGCGGCTTGCTCCAGCGCCGGCGACAGGCTCGCGGGCGACGCCGCCGGCCCGGCCGCGGGCGGCTCGGCCGGGCCGGTTGGTGCGGCCTTGGCGGAGGAGCGCGAGAAGAAGCTCATGCGCGCACGCTGCCGCACGTTCGTTAAAGTTGTGTTTCGACCGATCGGCTCAATCTTTCCGCATATTTTCCGCACGGGAGCGCGGGGTCGTGACCGGTGCGTCGGGCGCCGCCTGCGTCAGGCGCCGCCCCATTGCATGGTCAATCCGCCATCGACCACGAGGGTGTGCCCCGTCACGTAGTCCGAGTCCGCGCAGGACAGGTAGAGCGCGGCCCGGGCGATCTCCTCCGGCTGACCGGCGCGGTGCCAGGGGATCCGCTCGAGCGATTGTTCGAGCGTCTCGGTGTGCTCGAAGCGGTCGGCGGTCATCGGCGTCTCGATCAGGCCGGGGGCGATGGTGTTGACGTTGATCCGGTCCTCGGCGAGTTCCCGGGACAGGCTGCGGCAGAGCGAGCCGACGCCCGCCTTGGACATGCCGTAGGGTGCGCTGCCCGGGGTCGGCAGGTGCTGGGCGACCGAGGAGACGATCACGATCTTGCCGCCGGCGGGCTTTCCGTCCGCGGCGGCCGCGCGCCGCATGCGGATGAAGGCGCGGGCGCAGAACAGCGGCGCCATCAGGTTGACGCGCAGGATGCGCTCCAGCACCGCGTCGTCCATCTCGGCGACCTCCATGCCGCCCATCGCCTGCCCGGCATTGTTGATCAGGATGTCGAGCGTGCCGAGATCGCGCGCAGCGGTGTCGAAGGTCCTGGCGACCGAGGCCGGATCGCCGACATCGTCCTGGATGACGAGCGCCCTGCGGCCGGCGGCCTCGACGCGGGCGGCGGTCTCGCCGATACCGGTCGCGTCGGTGTTGTAGGTGATCGCGACGTCCGCGCCTTCCTGCGCGAACAGGATCGCGGTCGCCCGGCCGATTCCGGAATCGGCGCCGGTGATCAGGGCCCGCTTGCCTTCGAGCTTCATGCGCACGTCCCATCTGCGGAAGGATTCGCCGTCCGATGGTGGCGC
Organism: Methylorubrum rhodesianum; assembly: GCF_014199985.1. Taxonomy (GTDB): domain Bacteria; phylum Pseudomonadota; class Alphaproteobacteria; order Rhizobiales; family Beijerinckiaceae; genus Methylobacterium; species Methylobacterium rhodesianum. Next base: position 101,065 of record NZ_JACHOS010000006.1, read on the forward strand.
CGGAGGATCGCACCGGCCCGGCGGCCCCTCGGAAGGCATCGATTCCGGGGCAATCGAGGGGGGAGCGACCCGGTTCCGGGGCGTAAGCGGGGGCGTTGGAACGGCTTGCCCCTCTGGTGCTTTTTGAAGCCAACCGTTCGCATCGATCCGTTTTGACGCGGCCGGTGTCAAAGCTTAGGTACTGACGACGATGTCCGCCGCCACGGCCCATATTCTTCCACCCTCCGACGAGATCGCCCCGACCACGCGCGATCGGATCGTCGAGGCGGCGGCCCGCTCGTTCCAGGATATCGGCTACCAGAAGACGACGGTCGCCGACATCGCCCGCACGCTGAAGATGAGCCCGGCCAACGTCTACCGCTTCTTCGAGTCGAAGAAGGCGATCAACGAGGCCGTGGTCGAGCAGCTGACCGGCGAGATCGAGGCGATGATCGCGGCCATCGCCGACGCGCCGAAGCTCGCCGCGCCCGATCGGCTCGCCGGGATCATCACGGCGCTCCACGACGATTGCCGCCGCCGTTTCGAGGCGCATCCGCGCGTCCACGAGATGGTCGAGGCCGCGATGAGCGAGAGCTGGGGCGTCTGCCAGGCGCATGTCGACCGCATCGGCGCCGTCCTCGCACGGGTGGTGGCCGACGGAATGCGCGAGGGCGCCTTCACCGTCGCCGACCCGAAGAGCGCGGCGGCCTGCCTCCAGGCCGGGATCACCCGCTACTGCCATCCCATGCTGGTCGGCCGCCAACCCAACACGATCGATCCGCCGCTGCCGGTGATGATCGCCTTCCTGCTCGGCGCCCTGCGGCCGGCGGCCGCGTAAGGCCGCCCGCCGCGACGCCCTTATTCCGACGCGGCGCCCGGCGTCGGCGCCGGCTCGGAGACGACGGGCTGCGGGCCGTCATAGCCCTCGATCACCAGGATGTCGGCCTCGGCCCCACCCTTCTGCAGGGCGCGGGCCGATTGGTAGAGATCGGAGTTCCAGCAGGCCAGCGCGTCCTCGTAGCTCGGGAACTCGACGACGACGTTGCGCGCCCGCGCCTGCCCCGCCACGGCCTCGAAGGCGCCGCCGCGCACGAGGAACCGCCCGCCGAAGCGGGCGAAGGCGGCGCCGTTGGCCGCCGCATAGGCCTTGTAGGCCTCCGCGTCGCTCACATCGACCCGCACGATCCAGTAGCCCCTGGCCATTTCAGGCACCCTCCATCTCGGCAATGATTCTCTGCGCGACCGCGCGGGGATCGTCCGCTCCGGTGATCGGGCGCCCGACCACCACGTGGTCGATGCCCGCCGCCCGGGCCTGCCCCGGCGTCATCACCCGCTTCTGGTCGCCGGCCTCCGCGCCCGCCGGGCGGATGCCGGGCGTCACGATCAGCCCCGACGGCCCGATCTTTCCACGCACCGCCCGCGCCTCCGCCGCCGAGCAGACGATCCCGTCGATGCCGATCTGCACCGCCTGCTCCGCCCGGCGCGCGACGAGGTCGGCGACCGGCAGGGCGTAGCCGGCTTCCGCCGCGTCCGCGTCGTCGTAGGAGGTCAGCACCGTGACGGCGAGGATCTTCAGACCCGACGATCGCCCGCGCACGGCCGCGCGCATGGTCTGGGGATAGGCGTGCACCGTCAGGAAGGTCGCGCCCAGTGCGGAGGCCGAGCGCACGCCCTCCTCGACGGTGTTGCCGATGTCGTGGAGCTTGAGATCGAGAAACGTCTTCTTGCCCTCGTGCGCCAGCCGCGCGGCGAAGTCGAGCCCGCCCGCATAGGCCAGCCGGTAGCCGATCTTGTAGAAGGTCGCCGCATCGCCGATGCGCGCGACCAGCCGCTCGGCCGCCGCCACGTCGGGCAGGTCGAGGGCGACGATCAGGCGGTCGCGGGGGTCGGCACTCTGCGGCATCGGGCTCTCGTTCGAGGGATCAGCGGGTGGCAGCGATCCCCCCAAGCAGGGCGGCTGTCAACGCCGGAGGTCCATGGCCCGTGCCACCTCGGCCCGCAGCACCGGCAGAAGCTCCGCCTCGAACCACGGGTTCGTCCGCAGCCAGCCGTTGTTGCGCCAGGAGGGATGGGGCAGGGGCAGCACCCGCGGCCGCTCGGACGCTGCGAGGATGGCGCGCCAGCCCGCGACCGTCTCGGTGAGGCCGCCCGGCCGCGGCCCGAGATGCCAGGCCTGCGCGTACTGGCCGATCACCAAGATCAGGTCGAGGCGCGGTAGCCCGGCGAGGAGAGCGGCCCGCCAGGTCGGCGCGCATTCCCGCCGCGGCGGCCGGTCGCCGCCCTTGGCGTCGAGACCGGGGAAGCAGGCGCCCATCGGCAGGATCGCCACCCGCGCGGGATCGTAGAATTCCGCCTCGTCGAGCCCGAGCCACGTCCGCAGGCGCCGGCCGGACGGGTCGCTGAACGGGATGCCGCTGCGATGCGCCCGGTTGCCCGGCGCCTGACTCGCGATCAGCAGCCGCGCGGTGGCCGAGCCCTGCACCACCGGCCGCGGCTCGTGCGGCAGCGGCGCGCCGAAGAGGGGCGCGTCGCGGCAGAGCCGGCAGGCGCGCAGGCGGGCGGCGGTGGCGTCGAAGTCTTCGGCGGGCATGGCCTTGGAAATGGGGCGGGTCGGCCGGACGCGCGATGCGTCACCGCGCCCAGCCCGCACGGACAAGCGCGGGATCGCCCACACAAGCTTGGCACGAATCGCGCCGGCCCTACCTCACCTTGTGCGCGCACCTCCGGCGCGCCGATGGAGGCCCGCTTGGCAGGATCGCGCGCGTCACGGCTGGGGGCGGGCGTCGGCCCGAAACATCCGCAGGTCGTCGTCCTCGTCGGCGCCACCGGCGACCTCGCGCAGCGCAAGCTCCTGCCCGGCCTGTTCCACCTGTTCAGCGCCGGCTTCATCCCCGACATGCGCATCGTCGGCGTGTCGCTGGACGACATCGGCGTCGAGGCGTTCCGCGAACGCGCGCACAAGGCCATCGACCGGTTCTTCACCCGGCAAGCCGGGGAAGGAGAGTGGTCGGCCTTCGCCGAGCGACTCGACTACGTGCCGCTCTCGGCCGGTGCCGAGGCACTCGCCGAGGCGGTCGCCCGCGCCAAGGCGAGCCTCGGACAGGAGACCCGGTGCCTGCACTATCTCAGCGTGCCGCCCGCCGCCGCTCTGACCGTGGTCCGCCTCCTCGCCGAGGCGGATCTGGCGGCGGGCTCGCGCATCGTCATGGAGAAGCCGTTCGGCACCGATCTGGAGAGCGCGGTGGCGCTCAACGACCGGCTGCACGAGGTGTTTTCCGAGGAGCAGATTTTTCGGATCGACCACTTCCTCGGCAAGGAGCCGGCGCAGAACATCCTGGCCTTCCGCTTCGCCAACGGGCTGTTCGAGCCGATCTGGAACCGCACCTTCATCGACCACGTGCAGATCGACGTGCCGGAGACGCTGGGCCTCAGCACCCGCGCCGCCTTCTACGAGGCGACGGGTGCCTATCGCGACATGGTGGTGACCCACCTGTTCCAGATCCTCGGCTTCATGGCGATGGAGCCGCCGACCTCGCTGGAGCCGGGGCCGATCAGCGAGGAGAAGAACAAGGTCTTTCGCTCGATGCTCCCGCTCGATCCGCGGGAGGTGGTGCGCGGACAATATGCCGGCTACCGGTCCGAGCCCGGCGTCGATCCGCAATCGGACACCGAGACCTTCATCGCTCTCAAGTGCCGCATCGACAACTGGCGCTGGGCCGGGGTGCCGTTCTTCCTGCGCACCGGAAAGCGCTTGGCCGAGGGGCAGCGCATCATCTCGATCGCCTTCCGCGAGCCGCCGAAGAGCATGTTCCCGGTCAATTCGGGCGTCGGCGCGCAGGGGCCCGACCACCTCACCTTCGATCTCGCCGACGCCTCGAAGATGTCGCTGTCCTTCTACGGCAAGCGGCCCGGGCCGGGCATGCGGCTCGACAAGCTCTCGCTCCAGTTCAACATGAAGGATACCGGCCTGATGGGCGAGGTGCTGGAGGCCTACGAGCGGCTGATCCTCGACGCCATGCGCGGCGACCACACCCTGTTCACCACGGCGGAAGGCATCGAGCGGCTGTGGGAGGTCTCGACGCCGCTCCTGGAGGCACCGCCGCCGGTGAGGCTCTACGCGCCGGGCTCCTGGGGGCCGAAATCGATTCACCAGCTCGTGGCGCCGCAGGCTTGGCGCCTGCCCTTCGAGCGGGAATGGCGCAACACCGACGAGCAGGGCTGAGCACCCCGCAGGCTATGATTCGCACCAAAGGCGTTAAACTGGAATTATTCTCAGATTAGCCTCAGAACAAAGGCCGTCAGGACGGTTGCCGGCTCAGCGAAAATCGGGATTTCAAGGAAAACTTGCTCATCAAGCCGATCTGTTTAAGCTGACGCATCAACGATTCGACTGACGGACATCCAACCCGCCGACCGCATGAGCCTGACGACTGCCCAGATCCTCGATCTCGCCCCCGATGCGTCGAGCCGCAAGGCCGGGCAGGATCAGGCGAAACCGCAGAAATGGGCCGGCCTCGGCCGGGCGGGGACGGTGATCTGGGGCGAGATCAAGGGCAGTGGGGCGAGCCCCTACCGCACGGTGGCGGACCTCGCCGGCCCCGCCTCGAAATGCACCTGCCCGAGCCGCAAGTTCCCGTGCAAGCACGGCCTGGGCCTGATGCTGGTCGATGCGGCCTCGGCCATCGCTGACGGCGAGCCGCCGGACTGGGCCGCCGCCTGGATGAAGGGGCGCGAGAGCCGCGCCGCCGCCGCCGAAACCCGGGCGAAGGAGCCGGCCAAGCCCGTCGACGAGCGGGCGCAGGCCAAGCGCCGGCAGGCCCGCGAGGACCGGGTCGGGGCCGCTCTCGACGAACTCGACCTCTGGCTGCGCGACCTGATGCGGCGCGGGCTCGCGGCGGCCCGGGGCGAGCCTTACGCCTTCTGGGACCGCATGGCCGGCCGCCTCGTGGACGGGCAGGCGCCGGGCCTCGCCCGCCGGGTGCGCGCCCTGCCGGGTCTGGCCGCCGCCGCACCCCGCCCCGGCGCCCCCCGGCCGGAGGCGGCGCTCGGGCTCGGCCTGGGCCGGCTCGCCCTGCTGCTCCGGGCAGCGCGCCGCCTCGACGCGCTCAGCCCCGAGCAGGCGGCAGGCGTGCGCGCGGCTCTGGGTTACCCCGTCACCGCCGAGGAGATGGCGGGCCGCCCGGACCAGGCGGACACCTGGGCGGTGCTGGCCCACGCGGTCGAGGAGGAGGACCGGCTCACCGCCCGCTCGGTCTGGCTCGTCGGCCGCGCCAGCGGCGCCCTGGCCCAGGTCATCGATTACGGCACCGCGGGCTCGCCCCTGCCGCCGGCACCGGCCGCCGGCCAGGATTTTTTGGGGGCGCTCGCCTTCCAGCCCGGCGACCCGCCGCTGCGGGCCGTGTTCCGCGAGGGCCGCGCCGGTCCGGCGGCCCAGGCGGTGATCCCCGGTGCGGCCAGCGTCGCGGCGGCGCGGGACAGCTTCGCCGAAACGCTCGCCCGCGCGCCCTGGCTCGAGCGCTGGCCGGTACGGTTGAGCCGCGTGCGGCTCGGGCGGCTTGCCGCGGCGGCTTCCGGCGGCAGGACAGATTCCAAGACGGGTTCCTTGCCGGCCTTCGCGGCGGGCGACGAGACCGGCTGCCTCGCGCTCGGGGCCGACCCGCGCCTGCCGAGCCTGCTCGCCGTGGCGGCGGGCCGGCCGGTCGACCTGTTCGGCCTCTACGACGGCTACGGCCTGCATCCGCTCGCCCTCGTCACCGGGGGTCACCTCTACGCGATGCCGGCGCAGGGCGCGCAGCCGGTCCTCTTGCAGGTGGCCTGATGGACGCTGCCGACCGCGCGACGGATGGCTGGGAGCCGACGCTCGCCGCCGCCCTCCTCGGCGCCGAGCGCGCCCCGCCGAGCCAGCCCGGGCCGCTCTCCGCTCTCGTCGCGGAGAGCGATCCCGCTGGCGCCCTGCTGGCGCGCCTCGCCGCGGAGGGTGCCCACCATCTCGCCGGCACGGGTCTCGGACCGGAGGCGCTGGCGCCCGCCGAGCCGCGCGAGGCCGTCGGCTCCGAGTGCCCGCCCGCCGCCGCGACCCGGCTCTACGGCCTCCTCACCGAGGGCCACGGCGCACGCGGGCGCGTCGAGGAGTGGTTCGCGCTCGCCGCCGCGTCGGGTCTGCGCCCGCCCGCCTGGCTGTTCCAGGCCTTGATGCTCCACCGCGATAGCCTGCCGGCGACCGCTCCCGCCGTCGTCGGCGCCGAACTCGACTGGCTCGCCCGCGCCTGCGGCGAGGCCCCGGCCGAGACGCGGGAGGCGGCGGACTGGACGGAGGGCACGGTGACCGAGCGCCGCGCGGCCTTCGCCGCCTTCCGCGCCCGCGATCCCGAGGGCGCGCGCGCCGCCCTGGAGCCGGTCTTCCGCAAGGAGAAGGCGGATATTCGCGAGGCCCTGGTCCACGCGCTGGCGACGGGCCTGTCCCCGGCCGACGAGCCCTTCCTCGAAGCCTGCCTCGACGACCGGGCCGGCGGCGTGCGGCTCGCCGCGCAGCGCCTGCTGCCGGGGCTTCCCGGCTCGCGCTACGCCGGGCGCATGGCGGCCCGCGCCCGCGCCGCCCTGACGATCGAGAGCAAGCGCCGGCTCCTCGGCGGCACCACGCACACCCTCGTCGTCACCCTGCCGGAGGAGGCGCCCGAACTCGCCCGCGACGGCGTCGAGGTGAACGCCTGGGAGCGGCGCGGCGGCGGCGCCCGGGCCGGCCTGCTGCGGGCGATCCTGGCGCGCGCGCCGCTCCACGCCTTCGCCGAGCATCCGCCGCGGCTGTGGATCGAGCTGGCGCTGCGCAGCGAGTGGGCCGATCCGGTGTTCCACGGGCTGTTCTCGGCGGCCAAGCGCACGCGCGACCCGGCCTGGACGAAGGCGATGGCCGACATCACGGCCGAGGCCTACGAGGGCAAGGTCACCGGCGTCCGCCGCACCAACGAGGTTCTGGGAATGTGGGCGGAGGCGCTCGACCTCCTGCCCGATGCCGAGTGGGAGGCCCGCGTCGGCGCGCTGATCCGCGCCCGCAAGATCGAGGTGGTGCTGGCCGTGCTCGGCCAGGGCCCGGAGCACTTTTCGGAAGGCTTCAGCGCCGGACTTCTCGACTGGCTCGCCTTCGTCACCCGCGGCTCGGATGCCCTGCGGCGCGACCTCGCCAAGCCCTGGGTGATCGCCCGCCTCGGCGACCGGCTCTGGCCGAGCGACGACAACGCCGCCGCGGCCGCCGCCCTCCTGGCGCGCCTGCCGGAGGGGGAGGGCGACCGCCTGCGCACGCAGCTCGCGGGATTGACGGGTGTGCTGGACCTGCGCGCCGCGATCCGGCGCGACTTCCGACCGGAGACCACCACAGGGGGAACGGCTCAAGGATGACATCGACCCACGCCGTCAAGGCCGCGCAGCTTCGCCAGGCCGCCGAGGATGCCTTCGCCGAGGAGATCGCGGCGCTCCGCGAATCCGACGACCGGCCCCGTCCGCCGAACTGGCAGATGTCGCCGCAGGCCGTGGTCACCTACCTGCTCGGTGGCCGGCTCGCCTCCGGCTTCGAGGTCACGCCCAAATATATCGGCGACCGGCGCCTGATGGAGGTCGCGGTGGCCACGCTCGCCACCGACCGGGCGCTGCTGCTGCTCGGCGTGCCGGGCACCGCCAAGAGCTGGGTCAGCGAACATCTGGCGGCGGCGATCTGCGGCACCTCGCGCCTGATCGTGCAGGGCACCGCCGGCACCAGCGAGGAGGCGATCCGCTACGGCTGGAACTACGCGCTGCTGCTGGCCAAGGGGCCGAGCCGCGAGGCGGTGGTGGGCTCGCCCGTGATGCGGGCGATGTCGGAGGGGCGCATCGCCCGCGTCGAGGAGCTGACCCGCATCCCCTCCGAGACGCAGGACAGCTTCATCACCATCCTCTCGGAGAAGACGCTGCCGATCCCCGAGCTGAACGAGGAGGTGCCGGCGCAGAAGGGCTTCAACCTCATCGCCACCGCCAACAACCGGGATCGCGGCGTCAACGAATTGTCGAGCGCGCTCAAGCGCCGCTTCAACACCGTGGTGCTGCCCCCGCCGGCCACGATCGAGGCCGAGATCGCCATCGTCGAGAGCCGCGTCGCCTCGCTCGGCCGCGCCTTCGAGATCCCGGCCGAGCCGCCGGGCGCCGACCAGATCCGCCGCGTCGTCACGATCTTCCGCGAATTGCGCGAGGGGGTGACGGCGGACGGCAAGAGCAAGGTGAAGCAGCCCTCCGGCACGCTCTCGACGGCCGAAGCCATCAGCGTCGTCGGCAGCGGTCTCGCGCTCGCCGCGCATTTCGGCGACGGCCGCCTCTCGGCCCACGACCTCGTCTCGGGGATTGCCGGCGCCGTGGTGAAGGACCCGGTGCAGGATGCCATCGTCTGGCGCGAGTACCTCGAGACCGTGGTGAAGGAGCGCGACGGCTGGAAGGACTTTTACAAGGCCGCCCGCGCGAGCGCGTGATCTCGCGATGCCCGACATCCGCCTCTTCGGCATCCGCCATCACGGACCCGGCTCGGCCCGCTCGCTCCGGGCAGCGCTCGACGCGTTCACCCCCGACTGCCTGCTGATCGAGGGGCCGCCGGACGCCGACGCGCTGATCCCGCTCAGCCTCCACGCGGCGATGGCGCCGCCCGTGGCGCTTCTCGTCTACCGGCCCGACCGGCCGCGCGATTGCGCCTTCTTCCCCTTCGCGGCCTTCTCGCCGGAATGGGTGGCGATGCGCTTCGGGGTCGAGGCGGGCGCGAGCGTCCGTTTCATCGACCTGCCGCACGCGATCCAGCTCGCCGACGGCTTCGGCGAACCGGACGCTGCCTCGGAGGCCGCCCCGCTCGATGCGGAGCCGGTCGCCGAGGCGGCCGAGGCCCCGCCCGAGCCCATTCCGTCCGAACCCACGCCGCCCGAACCCACGCCGCCCGAGCCCGCCCCGGCCGCGGCCGCGATCCGGCGCGACCCCCTCGGCGAACTCGCCGCCCTCGCCGGCTATCCGGACGGCGAGCGCTGGTGGGACGCCCTGGTCGAGAGCCGCGCGGGCACGGACGGCGACGTGTTCGCCGCGATCGGCGAGGCGATGGCGGCCCTGCGCGAGGGCGCCGAGCCCGATCCCGACGAGAGTGCCCGCGAGGAGGCGCGCGAGGCGCATATGCGGGGGGCGATTCGGCGGGCGGCCAAGGAGGGGTTCGAGCGCATCGCCGTGGTCTGCGGCGCGTGGCACGTGCCGGCGCTCGCCCGCCACGACGCCAAGGGCCAGGCGACCGCCGACGCCGCAACGCTCAAAAACCTGCCCAAGACCAAGGTCGCCGCCGCCTGGGCGCCCTGGTCCTACGAGCGGCTGGCCTTCGCCTCCGGCTACCGCGCCGGGGTCCTCTCGCCGGAATGGTACGACACCCTGTGGCACCACGAGGGGCGGGTCGCCGCCCGCTGGCTCGCCCGCGCCGCCGCGCTGCTGCGGGACAACGATCTCGACGCCTCGCCGGCCTCGGTGATCGAGGCGGCCCGGCTCGCCGAGGCGCTGGCGGGTTTCCGCGGCCGGTCCCGGCCCTCCCTCGACGATCTCGACGAGGCGGCCCAGGCCACGCTCTGCTTCGCCGATCCGGCGCCGATGGGGCTGATCCGGCGCAAGCTCGTCATCGGCGAGCGCCTCGGCGCCACCCCGCCGGACAGCCCCGGCACCCCGGTCGAGGCGGATTTCGAGGCGCAGTGCCGGCGCCTGCGCCTCAAGCCCGGCGCGGCGGCCGGCGAGATCACCCTCGACCTGCGCAAGGAGACGGATCTCGCCCGCAGCCACTTCCTCAACCGGCTCACCCTGATCGGCATTCCCTGGGGCGAGCGGCGGGAGGCGCGCGGACGCGGCACCTTCAAGGAGGGCTGGTTCCTGGCCTGGCAGCCGGAATGGGTGGTGGAACTGGTCGCGGCTTCAGCCGAGGGCGGCACCGTCGCCGAGGCCGCCGCCGGCCGGGTGCGGGGCCGCGCCCGCGATGCGACGCGGGTCGCCGAGCTCTCCGGCCTGATCGGCACCCTGCTCGATGCCGATCTCGCCGAGGCGACGGCGGAGGTGATCCGCGCGCTCAACGACCGCGCCGCGGTCTCGGCCGACGTGTTCGACCTGATGGACGCGCTGCCGCCGCTCGCCGAACTCGCCCGCTACGGCTCCGTGCGCTCCTCCGACACCGCGCCGGTGCTCGCCGTCGTGCGGGGCCTCGTGCCGCGGGCCGCCGCCGGGCTGGTCGCCGCCTGCCAGAGCCTCGACGACGATGCGGCGGCAGCGGCCAAGGCGCGCATCGTCGCCGTCTCGGGCGCGGTGGCGCTGATCGAGGAGCCGGAACTGAAGGCGGTGTGGGGCGAGGCCCTGCGGGCGCTCGCCGATCAGGAACACGTCCACGGCCGCGTCGTCGGCCGCGCCGTCCGGCTCTTGTTCGATGATCGCGCCATCGACGCGGCGGAGGCCGGCGAGCGCCTGCGCCTCGCCCTGTCGCGGGCCGCGGGCGCCGTCCCGGCCGCCGCCTGGATCGAGGGTTTCCTGGAGGACAGCGGCACCGTGCTGATCCATGGGCGGGAGCTGCTCGCGGTGGTCGATGAATGGCTCTGCGGCCTCGACGAGGCGCTGTTCATCGAGCTGCTGCCGCTGGTGCGCCGCACCTTCGCGACCCTGGCACCCGCCGAGCGCCGGGCGATCGGCGAGGCTCTGGCCCGGCCGGGCGGCGTGGCCCCAGGCGCGGCAGAAGGTGCGCAGGGCTTCGATGCGGCGCGGGCGGCCAAGGTGCTGCCGATCCTGCGCCTGCTGCTCGGCCCCGAGCCGGTCCGAAGCGCGGACGCAACCACGGGAGACGCCGCATGAGCGAGGCCGCGAACGAGACGGAACGCCTCCGCCGCTGGCGCCTCGTGCTGGGCGGTGGCGCGGCCGAGGGCACGGGCTGTACGCTGTCCGAACGCGACGGGCGCCTCGACCGGGCGATGGGCGCCCTCTACGATTCCGACCGCAAGGGGGGCTTGGGCGCCTCCGCGCCCTCCGTGCCGCGCTGGCTCGGCGACATCCGCGACTACTTCCCGGCCTCCGTGGTGCAGGTGATGCAGCGCGACGCCTTCGAGCGGCTCGACCTCAAGCGGATGCTGACCGAGCCGGAGATGCTGGAGGCGGTCCAGCCCGACGTCAGCCTCGTCTCGACCCTGATCTCGATGCGCGGCCTGCTCGGCGGGCGCACGAAGGAGACGGCGCGCCTCGTGGTGCGCAAGGTGGTGGACGCGCTGATGAAGCGGCTGGAGGAGCCCCTGCGCCAGGCCGTGACCGGGGCGATCGACCGCGCCAGCATCAACCGCCGCCCGCGCCACGCCGAGATCGACTGGAACCGCACCATCCGGGCGAACCTGCGCCACTATCAGGCGGAGTACCGCACCATCATCCCCGAGACCCGCCTCGGCCACGGGCGGAAAAGCCGCGGATCGCTCAAGGACGTGATCCTGTGCATCGACCAGTCCGGCTCGATGGCCAACTCGGTGGTCTATTCGAGCATCTTCGGGGCGGTGATGGCCTCGCTGCCGGCCGTTTCGACCCGGCTCGTGGTGTTCGACACCGAGGTGGTCGATCTCTCCGACGAGATGGACGATCCGGTCGAGGTGCTGTTCTCGGTCCAGCTCGGCGGCGGCACCGACATCAACCGGGCGGTCGGCTACTGCGCCTCGCGCATCACCCGGCCCGAGGACACGGTGCTGGTGCTGATCTCCGACCTCTACGAGGGCGGGGTCGAGGCCGGCCTGCTCGCCCAGGCGCAGCGCCTCGTCGGGGCAGGCGTGCAGGTGGTGGCCCTGCTCGCCCTCTCCGACGAGGGCGCACCGGCCTATGACCGCGGGCTCGCCGCGCGGCTCGCCGCACTCGGCGTGCCCGCCTTCGCCTGCACGCCGGACCTCTTCCCCGACATGATGGCGGCGGCGATCCGCAAGCAGGATCTCAACGCCTGGGCCGCGGGCGCCGGCATCGCCGCGGTCCCGGCCGCCGCCCGCGACGGCTGAACGGCCGAGGACCTCTCGGACCGATATCCTCGATTCCTGAAATCCCGGAGGCTCTTCCTGCCCGTCGTGCCCTCCCTCTCCGGTCGCCCCCGGCCTCCGGACGCGCCGCTGACTTTCGAGGCCCCGCTCACCTTCGCGGACCGGATCACCGGCAACCTCTACGCGCAGAGGGGGCCGCTGGCGGCGCAAAGGCGGCGCATCCTCGCGCTGGGCCTGCCGGTGCTGTGGTTCCTGGCGCTGCTCGGCGCGGTCTCGGCCTGGGCGACGGCGGGCGGCCGCCGCAGCCTGTCGGCGCTGTGGCGCGACCTGCCGGGCTTCGACGGGCTGCCGATCGCCGGCTTTCTCGGGCTGATCACGCTCGCCCTGCTCGCCGCCTACGCGCTCCATCCCCGGTTCGCCCGCCGCCGGGTGCGGGCCCTGATGGGGCCGGCGGGCGGCGACACCCACAATCCGGATCCGGTGCCGGTGCGCTACCGGCTCGACGGAGCCGGGCTGACCCAGACCGCACCGGATCTCGTCAGCTTCGTGCCGTGGCCGCGCCTCGGCGCCCTCGCGGAGGACCGGCACCACCTCTTCCTGTCGACCGAAATCGGCGAAGTTCCGATCGTCCTGCCCAAGGCGCATCTGAGCGCGCAGACCCTCGCCGGCATCCGACGCTGGGTCGAAGCCTGCGCCGACCGGCCCGCCCCCGCTCCGCCGCCGGCCGAGCCGGCCACCGGCCCCGAGGCGGTTCGCGCCGCCCTGCGCCTGACCGCGGAGGAGCGGATCCCGCTCATCCTGCGCGCGCTGGAGAATCCCTGGGTCCGCCGCGCCCGATTCACCGGCGCCGCCGCGTGGCTCGTCGGCCTGACGCTGCTCTACCCCGCGCTGCTGGCGATGCTCTGGGCGGTCGATCCCTACCGTGTGCCGCTGACCGAGGCGCTGCCGCTCTTCGCCGAGATGGTGACCGACGAATTCTGGAAGCCCGCCGCCTTCGCCGCGGCGATGATCGCCCTGTTCTTCGCGGTCCATCCCCGCGCCAGCCGCTGGTTCGCCGGCGATCTCGCCCGCCAACTCGAGGCCGAGGCGCCGCCCGGCGCGGCCGAGATCGTGATCGACGAGACCGGCATCGTCACCGTCAAGGACGGCGCCCATGCCCATCTCGGCTGGCCGCTGTTCCGGGGGCGCGATCGGATCGGCGACCTCGTGATCCTGCCGATGCGCTGGGACGAGGTCCTGCCCGTGCCGCTGCGGATCTTCGAGCCGGAGGCCCGCGCCCGCTTCGAGGCGCTGGCCGAACGCCACCTCCCGAAGGAGACCGGCGCCCGATGACCCATCCTTTTCGCCGCCGCGCAGCTCTTCTCCTGTTCGGCCTGCTCGCGATCGTCCCGGCCCGGGCCGAGGAGGCGCCGGAGGCCGCCGATGACGCCGTCTCCGAATCGGCCGCGGAGCCCGACAGCACCGAGGCGCCGCAGGGTCCGGTCACGCTGCGCCTCGACCAGGGCTTCCGGCTCGACCTGCCGCCGGGCTGGGTGCTGGAGGATGCGGGTGAGGATCCCGGCGACGCCTCCGGGCGGCGCGTGGTGCGGATCGTGTGCGAGACCCCGGCCTGCGCCCGCAGCCAGGAAGCCTGCACCCTGCGCCTGCGAACCGCACCGATCGAGGGCGCGGACGACGCCGACCGCCTCGCCGGGCTCCATGCCTCGCCGCTCTCCCGCTACGTCCGCCTGCGGGCGGTCCTGAAGAGCACGAGCGTGGGCGCGACGATCCGCAGGCCGCTCGGGCCGGAGCGATTCGGCGCCCATGACTGGATCGCCGTCGAGACCGAGGCGGCATCGCGGTTCAAGTCCGGCCTGTTCGCCGAGACCGTGGTCGACGGCCGCTATCTCGGAGCGATCTGCAAGACCTGCGAGACCGGTGCGGTGCGCCACCGAGCGGCGCGGTCGATTCTCGGAAGCCTGCGGCGGGTCGAGCGCGCGGCGGCACGCTGAGGTTTCGCCGACGGACCTCCCGCGCATCTGTGGTCGGCCTGTCGACCGGCTTCGCCGGAGGCCGGGGCCAGGGGAGCGGGCACGCCTCCACCGCCTGACACTTCGCCGTGACTGTTCAAGTTTTCAGGGCATGGCAGCCATGTAATCGTTGGGTTGTCGCTCGCCTGCGCCTGCTGTAGCGGACCGCCAGGACCAATAAATTTTTGAGCGGCACGAAAAATAAAATGAATTCTGACGATAAACTGCACATTCGTTCCGCCAACGTGCAACATAGCCCGATGTCGATCAGCCGACGGCAAGTCCTCGGCGGCGCGGTCGCGGGTCTGGCGGCGACCGCTCTGCCGGGGTCGCCCCTGCTCGCCGCGGGCGAGGCCCGCAAGGTCGATGTCCTGCTGATCGGCGGCGGCATCATGAGCGCGACGCTCGGCGTCTGGCTGCGCGAACTCGAGCCCGACTGGTCGCTGGAGATGGTCGAGCGGCTCGACGGCGTGGCGCTGGAAAGCTCCAACGGCTGGAACAATGCCGGCACCGGCCACTCCGCCCTGGCCGAGCTGAACTACACGCCGGAGGATTCCAAGGGGAACATCCAGATCAGCAAGGCCGTCGAGATCAACGAGGCCTTCCAGGTCACGCGCCAGTTCCTGGCCTGGCAGGTCCGACAAGGCGTGCTGAAGAACCCCCGCTCCTTCATCAATTCCACGCCCCACATGAGCTTCGTCTGGGGCGACGACAACATCACCTATCTGCGCAAGCGCTACGAGGCGCTCAAGGCCAGCCCGCTCTTTGCCGGGATGGAGTTCTCGACCGACCCCGAGCAGGTGAAGAAGTGGGTACCCCTGATGATGGAGGGGCGCGACCCGAAGCAGAAGGTCGCCGCCACGTGGTCGCCGCTCGGCACCGATTGCGAGTGGGGTGAGGTCACCCGCCAGTACATCGCCTCCCTGAAGAGCGGGCCGAAGTTCGACCTTCGCCTCTCGACCGAGGTCGAGAGCTTCGAGCGCAACGGGGACGGCACCTGGCGCGTCACCTCGAAGAACCTGAAGGACGGCAGCCGGTCCACGGTCGATGCCCGGTTCGTGTTCATCGGCGCGGGCGGCGGCGCCCTGCACCTGCTGCAGGCCTCCGGCATCCCCGAGGCCGACGACTATGCCGGCTTCCCCGTCGGCGGCTCGTTCCTCGTCACCGAGAACCAGGACGTGGCCTTGCGCCACCTCGCCAAGGCCTACGGCAAGGCCTCGGTCGGCTCGCCGCCGATGTCGGTGCCACATCTCGACACCCGGGTGCTCGACGGCAAGCGCGTGATCCTGTTCGGGCCGTTCGCGACCTTCTCGACCAAGTTCCTGAAGGAGGGCTCGTATTTCGACCTGCTGACCTCGACCACCACCAGCAACGTCTGGCCGATGGTCCGCGTCGGCGTCGAGCAGTACCCGCTGATCGAGTACCTCGCCGGCCAGGTGATGCTCTCCGACGAGGACCGCTACCAGGCCCTGCGCGAGTATTTCCCCGATGCCAAGAAGGACGAGTGGCGCCTCGTCCAGGCCGGCCAGCGGGTGCAGATCATCAAGCGCGATCCCGAGAAGGGCGGCGTCTTGAAGCTCGGCACCGAGGTGGTGGCGGCCAAGGACGGCAGCATCGCCGCCCTGCTCGGCGCCTCGCCGGGCGCCTCCACCGCCGCGCCGATCATGCTGAACGTGCTGGAGAAGGTCTTTTCGCAGAAAGCCGCCAGCCCGGAATGGCAGCAAAAAATCCGCCAGATCGTGCCGAGCTACGGCACGAAGCTGAACGGCGACCCGCAGCGGGTCTACCAGGAGCTCGCCTACACCAGCGAGCACCTGCAGCTCACCCCGCCGCCGCAGATCGGCACCCCGGCGCCGGCTCCCGCCCCGGCGGAGACGGGCACCGTCAAGCCGGTCCCCGACATGGCGCCGTAGATTGGCGCCGCACCGGATCGGAGCCGAAGCGGACCGTCAGGCCTCCGCTTCGGCTCCGTCCTCGATGTCTCCGTCCTCGATGTAGAGTTCCTCCAGCAGCACCTTGATCACCGCCACCAGCGGCAGGGCGAGCGCCACGCCCCACAGGCCGAACAGCACGCCGAACAGGAGCTGGCCGGAAAAGATCGTCGCCGCCGGCAGGTCGAGGGCGCGGCGCTGGATGAAGGGGGTGAGGCCGTAGCTCTCCGCCGTCTGCACCGCGAGGTAGACGCCGAGCGCCCCGAGCAATCCGTTCAGCCCCGAGGCGAGGCTGCTCAGCACGATCACCACGCCCGCGATCACCGGCCCGATGGTCGGCACGAAGGCGAGCAGGCCGGCCTGGAGCCCGAGGATCAGCGCGCCGCCGATGCCGAGGAAGCTCAGCCCCGCCCAAGTCAGCACGAAGATCGCCGCCATGGTCACGAGCTGTCCGAACAGCCAGTGCCGCAGGGTCTCGCCCGACCCGTCGAGGACGCGCGCGCCCTTCTCGCGGTGGCGCGGAGGCACGAGCCGCAGGGCGCCGTCGCGGTAGCTTTTCGGGTCGGCGGCGATGGCCACGCCGAGGAAGACGATCACGAGGACGTTGCCGAGCGCGTTGAACAGCGCGATCACGACGGTCGTGGCCGGGCCGAGCACGCTGCCGGCATCCGACAGGAGCGAGCCGGGGCTCTTCAAGGCCCCCGAGGCGAGACCCTCGAGGCCGCCCTGCTTCCGGCCCTTCCCATCCTTGCCCTCGTCCCGCTCACCCTGACCGGGGTCGCCGCCAGAGCCCTGGCCCGCCGGCGCCCCCTGGGACAGGTCGATCTCGATGCCGCGCTCCTTCAGCCAGTCGCGCACCGTCTCCGATTGCTGGCGCACCGTGGTGCCGAGGTCGCGGGCTTGGCTCGCCACGGTGGCGCCGCCGAAGGCGGAGAGCCCGAGGGCGAGGGCGGCGAGCACGAGGCAGGCGAGGGCGAGACGCCACCCGCGCCCGATCGGCAGCACGTGGCCGAGACCGCGGGTCAGCCCATCGAGGAAGACGGCGAACAGGATGCCGGAAAAGATCAGCAGCAGCGTCGCCGAGGCGGTCCAGGCGAGCCAGAGCGCGGCGGCGAAGGCCACGACCGCGATGCCGGCGACCGCGAGGCGGCGCGCGCCCGGCGGGCTGGAAGGGGATGCCGTCATGAGGGGTTTTCCGTTCGCGGTGTCCGGGCGGGCCGGGGCTGGGCAGGCCGAGGGGTCAGGTCCAGGCTTCGGCGGCGGCGGCGTCGGCCTCCGTCGCCTCGACCCAGCCGCCGGTGGTGCCGTCGGCGAGGTGCTCGCGCTTCCAGAAGGGGGCGCGGGTCTTGAGGTAGTCCATCAGGAAGTCGGCCGCCGCGAAGGCGGCCTTGCGGTGGGGCGAGGCGGTGACGACGAGGACGATGCCCTCGCCCGGCCGCACCAGCCCGTGGCGGTGGATCACCCGCAGCGCCTGGACCGGCCAGCGGGCGCGCGCCTCCTCCACCACCCGACCGATCTCGGCCTCGGCCATGCCGGGATAGTGCTCCAGCTCCAGCGCGGCGAGCCGGCCCGCCTCGTCGCGGCAGAGGCCGGAAAAGGTCACGACGGCCCCCGCCCGCCCGGCCAGTTCCGCCTCGATCCGGGCGATCTCGGCGGCGGTGTCGAAGGGCTCGGACTGGATGCTGACCGTCATGACCGCCTCTTCGGGAACGCGTACGCGGCGTGGACGGACCTGCCCGAGCGTTTACACGCAAGCCCGTTACTCCATTTGCCCGCGAGCCTATATGGCTCAAGGATAGGACCGCGCCACCGGCGCCGTTTCGAAGAACAGCGAGCCGCGACGTGACGCCCGACCTGATCCTGCCCTACGAGGGCATCCTGCCCGTCTTCGCCAGCCGCCCCGTCTGGTGCGGACGCGCCAGCACCGTGATCGGCACCGCCACCCTCGGCCCCCAGGCCTGGCTCGGCGACGACAGCGTGATCCGCAGCGACGGCCAGCCGATCACCGCGGGCGAGCGCTTCTGGCTCGGCCCCCGCTCCACCGTCCACATCGCCACCGAATCGCTGCCGACCCATATCGGCGACCGGGTTACGGTCGGCCGCAACGCGGTGGTGCATGCCTGCACCGTGGGCTCGGACGTGGTGATCGAGGACGACGCGATCATCCTCGACGGGGCGCGGGTCGGCGACAACGTGCTGATCGAGGCGGGGGCCACGATCTTCCCCCGCTCGAATCTCGAGAGCGGCTTCGCCTATGGCGGCAACCCGGCCAAGCGCCTGCGCCCGGTCACGCCGGAGGAACTGGCCGAGCGCGCCGAGCGCCTGCGCGAGGCTTCCGGCGAGGCGGCGAGCCCGCCCGCGCAGACCGAGCCCCCGGAGACCGACGCGAGCGTGTTCGTGGCGCGCACCGCCCGGCTCTCCGGCCGCATCGCGCTGGGGGCCGGGGCAACGGTGCTGTTCTCCTGCGAACTCACCGCGGAGGTCGGGCCGATCGTGGTCGGCGCCGACACCAACATCCAGGACAACACCGTGATCCGCGCCCGCGGCGAGGGCGTGGTGATCGGGCGCGACACCACGATCGGCCACAACGTGCGCATGGCCGATTGCCGGATCGGGGCCCGCAGCCTCATCGGCATCGGCTCGGTGCTCGCGCCGGGCACGGTGGTGGCCGACGACGTGATGCTGGCCGGGGGCTCGACCACCGATCCGGGTCAGCTGCTCGAGGGCGGCCATCTCTGGGGCGGGCGGCCCGCGCGCATCCTCGGCGCGCTCGATCCGAAGAAGCGCGCCCTGATGAGCCACATCGTCGAGGGCTATTGCCGGCACGGGCGCGAGTACCGCCTCCTGCAGGAGCGGGAGGGGTGAGGCCGGCGGCGCCCGCCCCGGCGCGCTGTCTCCGGAAACCGACGCCCCGGAGACCGACGCAGCGATGATGAGCCGTCTCTCGACGCTGGCCCTCGGGGGCCGAAAGCGGTTCGACGATCTCGGCGAGCAGGAGATCCTGGCGCTCGCGATCGGGTCGGAGGAGGAGGACGGCCAGATCTACCGCGCCTATGCCGCGCGGCTGCGCGCCGACTCTCCCCATTCGGCCGCCCTGTTCGACGCGATGGCGGAGGCCGAGGACGAGCACCGCCGCCGCCTGATCGCGTGCTACAAGCGGCGCTTCGGCGACTTCATCATCCCGATCCGCCGCGAGCACATCGCCGGCTATTACAGCCGCAAGCCGGTCTGGCTGATGCGCAATCTCGGGCTCGACCGCGTCCGGGAGGAGGCCGCCACGATGGAGCGGCAGGCGCGCGACTTCTACCTCGCCGCCGCCCGCCGCTCGACCGACGCCGACACGCGGGCCCTGCTCGGCGACCTCGCCGCGGCGGAAAGCGCGCACGAGCGGACGGCCGAGGCGCTGACGGAGGCGCATCTCGGCGGACCCGTCCGCGACGAGGAGGACGCCGTCGCCCACCGCCAGTTCGTCCTGACCTGGGTCCAGCCGGGGCTCGCCGGACTCATGGACGGCTCGGTCTCGACGCTCGCGCCGATCTTCGCCACCGCCTTCGCCACGCAGAACCCGTGGACGACGTTCCTCGTCGGCCTCTCCGCCTCGCTCGGCGCCGGCATCTCGATGGGCTTCACCGAGGCCGCGCACGACGACGGCAAGATCTCCGGGCGGGGCTCGCCGCTCAAGCGCGGCCTCGCCTCCGGGGTAATGACCGCCATCGGCGGCCTCGGCCACGCGCTGCCCTACCTGATCCCGAACTTCTGGCTGGCGACGAGCATCGCCTTTGCCGTGGTCTTCGTCGAGCTCTGGGCCATCGTCTGGATCCAGAACCGCTACATGGAGACGCCCTTCCTGCGGGCCGCCTTCCAGATCGTGCTCGGCGGCTCCCTCGTGCTGGCGACGGGCATCCTCATCGGCGGTGCCTGAGGCGCGCTCCTCGGGTCGAAACCCGGGTCAGCCGGGCCATGTCATGCGTCGTTTCCAGCGCCCCCGAGACGCCCAACAGGCCTTCGACGGTGCTGGAAAGGGGATGGAAGCTACGCCGCCGGCGCGGCCCCGCCCTCGCAGGTTCGGCGGATGATGCCCAAAGTCCGCCGGCGGATCAGACCGCTCACCGGTCGGATCAGAAGCCAGTAGGGCGCAAATCTCCGGCGCGCGGCACGATCCACACAGAGGACGCGCGTCTCCGTCGACAGCATCGTCACGCCTGAACCGTCGGCGCGGACGGCAAAATTGAGCGCAAGCTTCGCGATCCCCGGCTCGTTCAGGTCCAGGAAGTCCTGCCCGCCGGACAGGGGGACTAGATCGAAGTCCGGCCGCCAGAAACGACCCGCCAGCCCGAACACGACCTCGTTCTCGCAGCGCTGCAGCAGAGTGAAGTCATCGATTCCGAACGGCGGCTGCGGCTCGATCGGCCGGCGCTCGAGAAGCCGCCGGGCCCGCATCGGCAGTTCCCGCAGGGCGATCATCCCGCGGAAGAACGCATCGCTCTCGGTTCGGTAGGCTGCGGCGGCCGCGATCACGGTGTCGGCCGGCGCCCTCACGCTCGCGCTGTGATATTCCCTGTAGTGCGGGATCGGGACGTATCGATCGATCAGCGCCATCATCGCCTCGCCCATCAGCGGTTATCCATGGGGACGGCGGACCCGCCCACGCCTTGGCCGCATCCTGACGGCAAGAGCCGCGATCCTCGATGGTGCTCCATCTTCGGCGTCGGTCGGCGAGCCGGGATCGACGCATCAGCCCACCCTTGTGCCGGGCAAAGCACCCCCATCGCGGCCTCCGTTCCGGAAGCCGGCACCCCCGTCCGGGACGATGCGCTACCCGCAGGCGATCTGGTCGCAGCGTCGCATCGCCGCGATCATCCGCGCCAGCGACTTCACGCCGGGATGGCCGAGCACGCCGGTATTGCCGAGGACGTAGGAGGGCGTCGCGGTGAGCCCGAGATTGGCCGCGACGTTCATGTGCGCGCGCATCGCCTCGCGCACGGCGTCGCTGTCAGCAATCCCTTCGAGTTCGGCCCGCGGCACGCCGGTCTTGGCCGCGATCTCGAGCGCCTTGAGCCCGTCGATCTGGCCCTTGGTCGCGAGCAGCTGGCCGTAGAAGGCGAAGGCCGCCGCCGAGCCGAGCTTGCGCTGCACCGCCAGCGACACCTTGGCGGCCTGCGCCGACATCGGCGAGAGGATCGGATTGTGGACGAGGCCGATGCGCAGGCCCGGATCGCTGCCCGCGAGCGCGGTGACGTCGGCGGCGGCCTTACGGCACCAGGGGCAGTTGTAGTCGAAGAACTCGTAGAGGGTCACCTCGGCCTCGCGGGGGCCGACATAGGTGACGCCGCGCAACTCCTGGATCTGCCCGGTGATCTCCCCGGGCAGCCGCATGTTGGCGACCGGCCGGCCCTCGTCGTTCTCGACCTTGAAGGTCTGGCCGTAGCTCTGCGCGGCGGCCGGGCCGGCGACCGCGAGACCGAGCGAGGAGGCGAGGAAGCGGCGGCGGTCGAGGCTCATGGGCGAATCCCCTGTCGATCGCGGCCTGAGCGGGCCGCGTGCTTGGCGCCATATCCGCCGAGCATGGTTGAAATTCGGCTTAAGGACCTCCCTTCAGGAGCTGCTCGCGGAACGGGCGGGCCGGCTGGGGACCGGACCGCTTTCGCCGAACCAGCTTGCCTCGGCGTGAGAGCCGGTCCCGTGTTGACCGCTATCGGGATCGGAAGAGCTTCGGGGCGTCGTCGAGCTTGCTGAGATCGAGCTCCAGTTCGGTCCCGTCCCGCAGGCGAACACCGACGGTGAACGCGCCGTAGGAATGGAGTTCGAGCTTGGCCTTCCCATTCGATTGGGGTCGCACGGTCCGCTTCGCTTTCGGGAAGCTGTCGTGCAGGAAGAACTCGACCGGTTCGGTCAGCGTCTTCGATCCATCCGCCGACGAGACCTCAAGCACCGTCTTGAACCAACCGGGCTCGACAGCCTCGACCTGGGCGCCCAAGCGCCAACCGTTCCGCTCGGGTTTCCCACCCCACTGGCCCTTCTGCGGATCGTCAGGACGAAAGCGCGGTTTGGCGACCGTGTCCGGACCCGCGGCGGCCCCTGCCTCCGCCGTCGGCTGTCGCGGGGGATCCGGCGCTGCGGCCGTCGTCGGCATCACGCGCCATGCGAGAAGCCTGGCGAGGCCATCGATATCCGGGAACATGGTGGCATGATTGAAGCCGAGACTGTCGAGCTTGATCCGGAACTCGCTCTTCAGGCGGCCGGGGATCACGATCTGGCGCTTGCTCGGGGCATCGTAAGCCTTGAGGGGATTGGGGTGGACCGTGAACAATCCTCTCTGTGCCGTGATCCGGCGGGTAACATGGGCCGGGTAGAAGAACTGGACATCCTTCGTGTCGAACGGACTTGCGGCCCGCGCCGTGTCATCGGCGCCCATCGGCTTCGGCACGATGTACAGGCCCCCGTCGAAGCTCATGCTCTGGCGCGGATCCGAGCCCCAGACCGCGAAATAGGTCGAAACCATCGGGCTTTCCGACCAGTCGATGAGCCGGGTCGGGGCCCCGTGATGCTGCGCGATCGCGAGCCACTCCCATTCGTCGGCCGGCAGGTAGTTGAGGTAGGGCCGGGCTTCGCGCTTGAAACAACGGAGGAGCCGCGCCTCCTCATCCATCAATCGGGTACCGTCGTCCCATCCCCGTCCTATCGATGGAAGTAACTCGTACTTGACGTTGACCACACCTCGGAAAATCCAATTTCCGTCCAAGAATTCTTCAATTTTCTGCAGGAAATCATTCCAGGATCTGATCATTATCCTGGGATACAACTCAGAGCTCGATCTTTGAGCGTGTGTCCGCGTTTCCTGAGCCATCGTCCTATACCCGAATCGATAGGATCTGATACTTCAGGTTCTTATACAGCAAAGAAATTACAAGCTCAGATTTCAAGACGATGTCGGCCGCATGGGCGAGGCGCCGGCCGACATCGTTCTCGCCTCATGCGGCTTCGGCTGTCGCCGCCCGCTCACGCGCGAGCTTCGTCACACTCACCTGATCGACTTTGCCGGTGCCGAGCATCGGCAGCTTCTCCACGACCACCACCTCGGCGGGAATCGCGACGTCGGCCGCGCCCCGGCTCTTGGCGTGGGTCTGGTAGGCGGGGCGCGTCGCGCCCTTGGCCTCCGTGAACAGGATCAGGCGCTCGCCCTTGCGGGCATCGGGCACGGCAGCCACCGCACTCGGGGCGTCGGGCCAGAGTTCGGCGGCGAGCGCCTCGACGCTGGCCAGCGACACCATCTCGCCCGCGATCTTGGCGAAGCGCTTGGCCCGGCCCTTGATCGTCACGAAGCCGTCGGCGTCGAAGGCGACGATGTCGCCGGTGTCGTACCAGCCCTCCGCGGGCGGCTCCAGCACGCCGGGATTCTCCGCCCGCAGGTAGCCGAGCATGATGTTGGGGCCGCGCACCACGAGGCGCCCGCCCTCCTCGATGCCGGGCACCGGTTCGAGCCGCGACTCGATCCCCGGCAGCAGCCGGCCGACGGTGCCAAAGCGGTTGAACATCGGGGTGTTGAGCGCGAGCACCGGCCCGCACTCGGTGACGCCGTAGCCCTCCAGGATGCGCAGGCCAAACTTCTCCGCCCAGGTCCTGCGGGTCGCCTGCTTCACCGGCTCGGCGCCGGCCACGACGTAGCGGAGGCTCCGCAGATCGTAGGAATGGGCCATCCGGGCGTAGCCGGTGAGGAATGTGTCGGTGCCGAACAGGACCGTGGCGTTGGTGCCGTAGATCAGTTCGGGCACGATCCGGTAGTGCAGCGGCGACGGATAGAGGTAGACCGGCACGCCCGAGATCAGCGGCAGCACCAGCCCCGCCGTCAGCCCGAAGGCGTGGAACACCGGCAACACGTTGAACACCTTGTCGCGCGGGCCGAAATCGATGCGGGCGGCCACCTGCGCGGTATTGGCGAGCATCGCCCGGTTGGCGAGCACCACGCCCTTCGGCGTGCCCTCGCTGCCCGAGGTGAACAGGATCGCCGCCGGGTCGCTGCCCTTGCGCGCGACGAGCGGCCGGCGGGGGCTCAAGGCTCCGCGGATCTTGTCGCCGGTGGTGACGCCCGCCCGCACGTCCTCCAGGTAGATCAGGCGCACCGTCCCCTCGATGCCCTCGATCAGGCTGCCGAGGCGACCCTTCTCGATGAAGGCGCGCGAGGTGAGGATGGTGTCGACCTGCGCCGCCCGGCAGGCCGAGAGCACCGCGGCGGGACCGGCGGAGAAGTTGATCATCGCCGGCACCCGGCCGGCGCTGGCCAGCGCGAAGAACGTCACCGCCGCGCCGTTGGCGTTGGGCAGCATCAGCCCGACCGGCTTCTTCGGGTCCGGCAGCAGCGCCTGCAGCTTCCGGCCCAGGATGTTGGCGCCCATCACCAGGCGCGAATAGCTCATCGTGCCCGTCACCGGGTCTTCCAGCGCCGTGCGCCGCCAGCCGTGAAGCCGGCCCGCCTCGATCAGAGCGGAGAACACGCCGCGTTCGATGTCGGCGGTCTCGAAGACGAGGTCCGACATGATGTCGTAGAGCGCCGCGCCCGCGGCGCGGCGGCGGTTCTTGCCCTTCAACTCGGGATCGACGTGGAGGCGGACGGGCGGCATGATCGTCACCGTCACCTTGGGCCACCACGCCCGGCGCACCTGATCGCGCTTCAGGCGCGAGAAGATCGTGCGCTCCGGCCCGTCGATCTTCACCGGCACGACCATGGCGCCGGACTTGTCGGCGATCAGGCCCGCCCCGTCATAGACCTTCATCAGGCTGCCGGTGACGGTGAGCCGGCCCTCGGGGAAGATGATCAGCGTCTCGCCGCTCCTGACCGCGTTGATCAGCGTGCGGGTGGCGAGCGGCCGGGTCGGGTCGAGCGGCATCGCCTTGGCCACGCTGAGGAACGGCTTGACCCACCAGCGCTGGGCGATGCCGTGGTCGATGGCGAAGACCGGATCCTTGTCGAGCAGCGACAGCGCCAGCGGCGCGTCGAGGAAGGAGACGTGGTTGAGGGCGACGATGGCGTTCGGGCCGGCCTTCTCGACGTTCTCCAGGCCCTTCACCTCCAAGCGGTAGAAGGCGCGGAACAGGATCGAGAGGGCGTCGCGCAGCGGGTTCGTCGGCAGGGTCTTGAGGATCACCGCGCCGACGATCAGGTTCAGCACCGCCACGAGGCCGAGGAGCTGGGCCATGGTGAGCCCCGCCCCCTGAAGCACGGCGAGCGCCAGGGTGCCGCCGACCATGAAGGCGGCGGTGAGCACGTTGACCGCACCGATGACGCGGGCGCGCTTGGCCTTCTCGGTCCAGGCCTGCACCGCGGCGAAGGAGGGGACGACGTAGAGGCCACCGGCCACGGCGATGCCGAAGAAGTCGATGGCGATGCGCAGGCCGTGGCCGCTGGTGATGAAGTCCCAGGCCCCGACCGGCTCGCCCGCGGGCGGAGGCAGGTGCGAGACGGTCCAGGCGAGGTCGAGACCGAACAGGCCCATCAGCACCGCGCCGACCGGGGTCGGCAGCAGCACGATCCGCCCGCTCGCGAGCCACGAGGCGAGGCCGGATCCCACCGCGATGCCGACGGAGAAGATCGCGAGCAGGGTGGTGGCGACGATCTCGGTGCCGTTCAGCGTCTGGCGCACCAGCACGGGCAGCAGCGAGAGGACGACGACGCCGACGAGCCAGAACCAGCTCACGATCACCGAGCCGCGCCACAGCCGGGTGTCGGCCCAAAGGTCGCGCAGGAGCTCAGTAGTGGAGCGGGCGATGTTGCGGTCGACATGAAGATCGGGCGCGCCCTCGCCGGTGGCCGGGATCATCCGGGCGGAGAGCCAGCACAGGACCGCCATGCCCATCAGGCCGGCGCCCAGACCCAGCGCGTGGCCGCCCATCGCCATGGCCAGGCCCGCGGTGATGGTGCCGAGCAGGATGGCGAGAAAGGTCGCGGCCTCGACCAGGGCGTTGCCGGCGGTCAGCTCCTCGCGCTTCAGATGGTCGGGCAGGATGCCGTACTTGATCGGCCCGAACAGGGCCGCGATGATTCCGAACAGGCCGAGCGCGCCGAACAGCAGCGGCACCGAGTGCAGCCAGAAGCCCAGCACCGAGAGCAGGGCCGCGAAGATCTCGGCGAATTTCAGCCGCTTGGCGAGCAGCGCCTTGTCGTAGCGGTCGGCGAGCTGCCCGCCGAGGCCCGACAGGATGAAGAACGGGCCGATGAACACGGCGCTCGCCAGCGTCACCAGCACTCCGCCCGAACTCCCCCCCCGGGCGCTCACCTGGAACAGGATCAGCAGGGCGAGCGCGTTCTTGAGGAAATTGTCGTTGAAGGCGGAGAAGAACTGGCACCAGAACAGCGGCGCGAAGCGTCGCGTCGTCATCAGTGTGCGGAACATCGTGGTCTCTCCCGGATCAGGGCATGACTGCCTGCCGACGGCGAAGGCGTCAAATCCGCGTTTTGCACATTGTTCAAATTATGCCGCCGGGACTGCCGCGCAAGCTTGATTTTGCACGTCGTGCAATCTAACCCGGTGTCGGGTGCGGGCACGCACGCCGATGACTGGGACGCGAGGAGCGGAGGTGACGGGAAAGACGCGCGGCACCGGCCCGAGAGGCGAGCACGACCGGGAGGGCTTCATCGCCCTCGTCGCGGGCACGGCGGAGAGCCTCGTGCGCAACGAGGGCCTGCGCGCGCTCGGCATGCGGCGTCTGGCGGCGGCGATCGGCTACGCGCCGAACTCGATCTACAATGCGGTCGGCGACCTCGATCAGGTGGTGCTGCGGGTCAATGCCCGCACGCTCGCCCGCCTTCACGCGGCCCTGGAGGCGGTGATCGATCCGGATCGGGCGGCACGGGACAACGCGCTGGCGCTGGCCGACGCCTACCTCGTCTTCGTCGCGGCCGATCCGCGGGTCTGGAGCCTGCTGTTCGAGCACCTCGCCGCACCGGACCAGCCCTTCCCGGATTGGTACGCGGCGGCCCTGGCCGAGCCGGTCGGGCTGGTGGATACCGCGCTGGCGCCGCTGATCGCCGATCCGGACGAGCGCCGCCGGGCTGTCGCCGCCCTCTGGGCCGCCCTGCACGGGCTCGCCTCGCTCTCGACCTCGCGCAAGCTCGCCGTGCTCACCCCCGACGCGCCGCGGGATCTCGCCCGGCTGCTGGTGGGACGGTTCCTGGGCTGACGCCTTGCACCGAACCCGCCCGGCGCGGCGGGAAGGCTTGCATAGGATCGATGCCGGCCGCGGCCTTCAGCGGGGCGCAAAGCCCGCTATAGAGCCCCCACCGTCACCGCCGACCGGACCCTTCGATGACTCAATCCCCCGTCCCGACGCTGCGCCATCTCGCGGACGTGGCCGAGCGCTACGACCTGATCCTGTGCGACGTCTGGGGCGTGCTGCATGACGGGACCCGCGGCCACGCCGCCGCCGGCGAGGCGCTGATCCGCTTCCGCGGGCTCCCCGGCCCGCGTCCGCGCCGGGTGATCCTGGTCTCGAACGCGCCCCGCCCGTGGCAAGGCGTCCAAAAGATCCTCGACGGCTACGGCGTGAAGCGGGAGGCCTACGACGCGATCCTCACCTCCGGCGACCTGACCCGGCGGCTGATCGCCGAGCATCCGGGCGAGCGGGTCTACCACTTGGGCCCCGAGCGCGACGCGCCGGTCTTCGACGGGCTCGATCTCACCCTGGTGCCGGGGACGGAAGCCCAGCGCATCGTCTGCACCGGCCTGTTCGACGACGACACCGAGACGGCGGAGGATTACCGCGAGGCGCTGGCCGCGTTCCGTGCCCGCAACGTGCCGATGATCTGCGCCAATCCCGACCTCGTGGTCGAGCGCGAGAAGCGGCTCATTCCCTGTGCCGGCCTGATCGCCCAGGCCTACGAAGCCCTCGGCGGGTCGGTCGTCTACGCGGGCAAGCCGTACCGGCCGGTCTACGAGACGGCGCTCGCCATGGCCGGCGAACTCGACCGTCTGCCGGCCCCGGAGGTGGGCCGCACCGTCGCGGTCGGCGACGCGATCCGCACCGACATCGCCGGTGCGGCCGGTTACGGCATCCCCTCGATCCTGGTGGCCCGCGGCATCCACGCGGAGGAGCTCGGCGTCACGGCCGAGCACCACAGCCTCGGCGACGTCGCCGACTGGCTGTCGCGGCAGCCGGTGCGGCCCGATGCGGTGATCGAGCGTCTTGTCTGGTGAGACTTCACATCTGTGTCGCAAGCCGAATCAGAAATATTTTCGGCTTGCGATCGATAAATCCTGTCGTCACGAGCAATTCACGACTCATACGATCATTTATTTCGCGATTTCTGTTATAATACTGTGTTTTTCGACAGTCATACCGACATCTGGTTGCAAAATTAATCTGCAATGGTATTATAGAGACTGATTACGGGGTGGCCCTGCGATGAATCAGGTGCCGGACTTCTTCGACCAGCTCATCCCGCAAGCTGCCCCCGGCACGTCGCCCTGGGAGACCGTACCGGCTTCCGAGGCCCAGGCGATCGCGGCGATCACGGGGGCGATCGAGGCACGGGTGCGGGTCGCCGCCCGGACGGCCCCCGCTCGCAGGGATGCGCATCCCAAGGCCCATGGCTGCGTCGAGGCCGAGTTTCGTGTCCTCGACGGCCTTCCGCCCCACCTGAGAAAGGGGCTGTTCGCGCAGCCGCGCAGCTACCAGGCCTGGATCCGCTTCTCGAACGGCTCCGGAACGCCGCAGGAGGATTCGGTCGGGGACGGCCGCGGGATGGCGGTCAAGGTGACCGGTGTCGAGCAGAGCCGATCCGGCACGCAAGACTTCATCATGATCAACAACCCGGCCTTCTTCGTGCGCGATGCGGCCGATTACGTCGCGTTCAACGCGAGCGACAATCCGCTCCGGTTCTTTCTGCCCGGCCTGAACCCTCTGCATTTCCGCTGGCACGAACTGGCCATCGCCCGCAGCATCACGGGCCGGACCGTGCTGAACCCGCTCGCGATCCAGTACTGGAGCATGACGCCGTACCTGTTCGGCGACGGGCCCTGCAAGTTCTCGGCGCGTCCGATCGGGCCGCCGCCGGCCTTCGCCGACGACACGGAAGCCGATTTCCTGCACGACAACCTCGTCCGATCGCTGGAGGCGGCCGACGCCGCGTTCGATTTCTGCATCCAGCTGCGGACGAAGCCGGAGGCGATGCCGGTCGAGGATCCGACGATCGAGTGGCCGGAGGCCGACGCGCCGTTCACCCCCGTCGCGCGGATCATCATCCGGCGGCAGGTCTTCGACACCCCGGAACGGGCGGTCTTCGCCGAGAACCTGTCCTTCACGCCCTGGCACGGGCTCGCGGCCCATCGCCCGCTCGGCGGCATCAACCGCGTCCGCCGCACCGTCTACGAGACCATCTCTCGCCTGCGTCACGACCTGAACGGCACGCCCCGCGGCGAGCCGCTGCCGACCGCGTTCTCCACCCCGCCCCACAGCGCGACGTTCCGGGAGGCGTCCATGTCCAGCAGCCTGTTCGACAATCTTCGCGACGGTCTCCTCGGCTTCGCGGGCGGCCTCATCAATGCGTCCGGCTGGGCCGACAAGACCGCCAGCAAGCTCGTGATCGACAATCTCTGCGCGACGACGCGCAATCGGCCCCACCCGCTGAGCACGGCCTCGGACTACACGTCGTGGAAGAGCCTGACCGACAAGACCTACCAGGCCCGCCACCTTCCGCCCGTCGACCTGAAGGTCCAGCCGCCGGCGGACGCCGTCGCGAAGCTGTTCGAGCGGCCGGACGGGACCCAGACGCTCTCCCGGAAATCGACCTGCCTGTTCCCGGCCTTCGCCCAGTACCTCACCGACGGCTTCATCCGCACCGAACCGAAGCGGCGGGACCGGACGACGACGAACCACGAGATCGACCTCTGCCCCCTCTACGGCCGCATCGAGGCCCAGACCGACATCCTGAGGGAGAAGGCACCGACGCCGGGCCGGCGCGGGCGGCTGAAGAGCCAGTTCATCAACGGCGAGGAATATCCGCCCTACCTCTACACGCGCGACGGCAGCGCGATCGAACCGGCCTTCGCCGGCCTCGACCCGCCCCTGCTGAGTCCGCCGGGGATGCCGGAGCCGCCGGCCGAAAGGCTGGCCAGCCTGTTCGCCGTCGGCGGCGACCGGGCCAACGGCACGCCCTTCACGAGCATGATGAACACGCTGCTGCTGCGCGAGCACAACCGCGTCGCGGGGGAACTGGAGCAGCGCAATCCGGGCTGGGACGACGAGCGGGTCTTCCAGACCGCCCGCAACATCATGATCCCGATGTTCATCAAGATCGTGATCGAGCAGTACATCAATCACATTACGCCGCTGCCGTTCAACCTGATCGCCGATCCGTCGATCGCCTGGAAGGCCGACTGGAACCGGCCGAACTGGATCACCGTCGAGTTCAGCCTGCTCTACCGCTGGCACTCGCTGATGCCCGACGCGATCGAATGGGCGGACCGCACGATCCCGCTGGGCGGCTTCGGTATCGACAACCGGCCCCTGATCGATGTCGGCCTCGCCGCGGGCTTCGCCGCCGCGGCCGCCCAGCCCGCCGGCGCCCTGGGCGTCTGCAACACCAGTAAGCCGATCCTCGGTCTCGAAAGGCTCGCCATCGAGCAGGCCCGCTCCAACCGGCTCGCCAGCTACAACGCCTATCGCGAGCATTTCGGCATGTCGCGGGCGACGACGTTCGCGGAGATCACGAGCGATCCCACGATCGCCGAGAAGCTCGCCGTTCTCTATCCCACCCCCGACGACGTGGAGTTCTATCCCGGGCTCTTCGCCGAGGACCGGGATCCCAAATCGCCGCTGCCGGGCCTTCTGATGCGCATGGTCGGGGTCGACGCCTTCACCCAGGCCCTGACCAACCCGCTCCTGTCGGAGCACGTCTACAACGCGGACACCTTCACGCCCTGGGGCCTGGAACTGATCGAGAGCACCCGCTCCCTCGGCGACATCCTGGTGCGGCAGGGCGCCGAGATCGACCCCAGGGACATCACCATGACGCAGCCGGGCTGGCGCTACGGCTGGCACATCGCCTGACGCACGGCTCCTCCGGAGACGCCCGGGTTGCTGTGCGCCCGGTCGGCCCGCCGGCCGGGATCGCCTGAGCAGTCGCCACCCTTCGCTGACCGAGGGCGCGGGTCGCCAAATGCAGCGCCGGTTGCTAGGAGGGCGCCGATCGAGGCTCGGACGAAGAAGCATGACGAGACCGGAGGCAGGCGGCCCGAGCGGGGCGGAGGCTTTGCGCCATGTGCGGCTGTCGGCGCATTTTTCCGCCTGCGGATACGTGCCGGCCTCGCCCCCCGTGCTGCAGCCGGTCGAGCCCTTCCTCGAACTGTCGGGCGAGGACATCCGGCGGCGCATCTTCGTGACGCAGGATGCGACCGGAGCCGAGTTGTGCCTGCGGCCGGAATTCACCATCCCCGTCTGCCGCCTGCATCAGGCGACGCGGCCGGGCGAGAGCGCCGATTACAGCTATCTCGGGCCCGTCTTCCGCGTCGCGGCGGGCGAGCCCGACGAGTTCGTCCAGGGCGGCATCGAGTCGATCGGGCGCACCGACACCCCGGCCGCGGATGCCGAGGTGCTCGGGCTCGCCCTCGAGGGGCTCGACCTGCTCGGGCGCTCCGACGTCGCGGTGCGGCTCGGCGATATGGGCCTGACCCACGCCTTCCTCGACGCGCTCGCCGTGCCGCCGGTCGCCAAGCGCCGGACCCTGCGGGCCATCGCCGCCGGGCGCTCCCTCGACGAGGTGGCGAACGCGGCGCAGACCGAGGACCGCCATGCCGGCCTGCTCGCGGCGATCCAGGGCCAGGATGCCGGCGCCGTGCGGGCCTTCGTCGAGGACGTGCTGTCGATCGCCGGGATCTCGCAGGTCGGCGGGCGCAGCGCCGGCGCCATCGCCGAGCGCTTCCTCGCCAAAGCCTCGGCGCAGGCACAGGGCGGCGCCGGCCTCAACGCGGGCAACCGCGAGCTGATCGAGCGCTATTGCGCGATCGGCGGCGATCCCGACGCGGCGGCGGCCGCGGTGCGGGCGCTCGCCCGCGAGGCGGGACTGACCCATGCGGGGCTCGACGCGGCGCTCGCCCTGTTCGAGGAGCGCACCGGCTTCATGGCGGCGCGCGGCCTGCCCGTGGAGCGCTTCCGCTTCAGCGGCGGGTTCGCGCGCAACCTCGACTACTATACCGGCTTCATCTTCGAGGTGACGGGCTCGGCAGGAGGACCGACCCTGGTCGGCGGCGGGCGCTACGACGGGCTCCTGCAGCAGCTCGGCAGCCCGGTGCCGCTGCCGGCGGTGGGCTGCGCATTCTGGCTGTCGCGTTGTGCCGCAGGAAGCGCGGCAGAAAGCGCGGAAGGAGTTGTGGCGTGACCGATCAGCCCCTCGTCCTCGCCGTGCCCTCCAAGGGCCGGCTCCAGGAGAATGCGAGCGCCTTCTTCTCCCGCGCCGGCCTGAAGCTCGTGCAGAAGGCGGGTGCGCGCGAGTATCGCGGTACGCTCGCCGGGCTTCCCGGAATCGAGGTGCGCTACCTCTCGGCCTCCGAGATCGCCGGCCAGCTCGCCAGCGGCGCCGCCCATCTCGGGGTCACCGGCGAGGACCTAATCCGCGAGATGCTGCCCGATCCGGCCGGCAGCGTCGAGCTGCTGACGCCGCTCGGCTTCGGCCATGCCAGCGTGGTGGTGGCGGTGCCGCAGGCCTGGATCGACGTGCGCGCCATGAGCGATCTCGACGAGGTGGCGAGCGAGATGCGCCTGCGCCAGGGCCGGCGGATGCGCATCGCCACCAAATACGTGAACCTGACCCGCCGCTTCTTCGCCGAGGCCGGCATCGCCGATTACCGCATCGTCGAGAGCCTGGGCGCCACCGAGGGCGCGCCGGCGGCGGGCTCGGCGGAGATCATCGTCGACATCACCACCACCGGCACCACGCTCGCGGCCAACGCCCTCAAGATCCTCGATGACGGGGTGATGCTGCGCTCGGAGGCCAACCTCGTCGCCTCGCTCAAGGCGTCCTGGGGCGAGACGGCCCGCGCGGCCCTTCGCGCCGTGCTCGGCCGGATCGCAGCGGAAGAGCGCGCCCGCACCACCCGCGAGGTGCGCGCGGCGCTGCCGGAATCCGGCCAAATCGATCTGGCGACGATTGCCGGCCTGCACGAGGCCGAGCTGCCCTACGGCGCGCCCCGCGGCGCCGACGGCGAGATCGTGATGCGCTGCCCGGTGGACGCGGTGTTCGACCTCTCCGACGCCCTGGTCCAGGCCGGGGCGCGGGCGGTCAGCGTGCGGCGGATCGACTATGCGTTTGCGGCAGAGAACCCCCTGGCGGAGCGGCTGCTGGCGCGGTTGTGAGCGGCGGTTTTCTGATGACTCAGGGCGCCGAGGGTTCCCCTCTCCCCGCGTGCGGGGAGAGGGCTTCGTGCCCCCTTGTCGGGACATGAAGCGAGGCGGCAGCCGAGGGTGAGGGGGCGCTTCAGGGTGAGCCTCTTCCGGCGGCGCCCCCTCACCGCCGCTCCGGCTTCGCCTCCGCTTCCTGTCTGCACGACGAGGTGCAGACAGGCCTCTCCCCGCGTGCGGGGAGAGGGGAATCCTCGCATCCCGAAGTGATCAACCGGATACCGAGCAAAGCGGCCCCTCAGGATGACGGGATGGGTGGGAAAGAACCCTACTGCCCGCCCTGCTTGGCAAACTCCGACAGAACGGAGCGAAGAATCTTGAGCCGGCCCTCGTAGGCCGCCGTGAGGCAGGCAACGTCGGTGCCGCAGGCGCGGCGGTCCTTGAGCCAGGCCTCCTGATCCTCCTGCATCTTGGTGCGGTTGCCCATCGGCAGCAGGTCTTTGAGGATGTCGAAGCGCACCGCCATCTCGACGTCGAGATCGTTGAGGCTGCGGGTGTCGCAGACCGTCTTCTCGTCCGGCGTCTCGGCCTTGGCGCAGGGAAAGCTCGCCGCCGCCGCGGGCGAGGCCGCGGCAAGACTCAGAGCAAGGCTCAGGGCGAGGAACGGGACACGCATCGGCAAGGCTCCATCGTGGGCAACGGCCACGCTTTGCCCTTCCAACGGTTCGTTCCCGCCCCGGTGCCCGCCTTTGAAAGAAGAATCAGCTCCAAGGCTTCACGATCGCGAGGATGACGATGCCGATCATCAGCAGCGTCGGCACCTCGTTGATCACCCGGTAGAAGTTGGGGCCCCGCGTGTTGCGGTCGGCGGCGAAGTCCTTGACCGTGCGGGCGAGGAAGCCGTGCACGCCGCTCATCGCCAGCACCAGGGCGAATTTCGCGTGCAGCCAGGGCGCGGCGTAGTAGCCGCTCTGCCACGCGAGCCACAGGCCGAGGATCCAGGTGACGATCATGGCCGGGGTCATGATCGCCTTGAGCAGGCGCCGCTCCATGCCTTTGAAGGTCTCGGACTGCACCCGCGAGCCGGCGGGCAGGGCCGCGTGGTTCACGAACAGGCGCGGCAGGTAGAGCATCGCCGCCATCCACGAGATGACCGCAATGACGTGGAAGGCCTTGATCCAGGGGTACGAAGCGTCAAGCACCGGGTGAGGGACTCCGTGACGGGGATGCCGCGCGCAGGCGCGGCAGAAGCTCTCGGGTGAGGAGCGGCGCGAGCGGCATTGCCGGATCGTCCGCCGAAGGGTTCAGGGCGAGCCAGGCGGTTTCCTCGATCTCCGCGCCGCAGACCGGGTTCAGGCCGAGCACGGCCTCCTGCCGGTAGACGCTCGCCTCGACAACGTGGCCGGGCTCGTTGGCCGCCTCCGCCTCGAACCGGCCGAGGCGGATCGCCGTCCCCGGATCGAAGGTGAGGCCCAATTCCTCCCGCAACTCGCGGGCGAGGCAGGCTGCGTCGGTCTCACCGCCCTCGAACTTGCCGCCGGGCAGCATGAAGCGCGTGCTGCCGCGCTTGCGCACCACCAGCAAAGCCTCGCCCCCGGCCGCCCGCCGCACCAGTGCCAGGGCGGCGACGCGGATGCGGCTCACCGCCCGCCCCGGAGCCGGGCCAGCATCTGCTCGACATGGGCGATCGGCGTCTGCGGGGTGATGCCGTGGCCGAGGTTGAAGATGTGCGGCAGCCCCTCGGTCGCCGCCAGGATGGCGTCCACGGCCGCGTCCAGGGCCCGCCCGCCCTCGATCAGCGTCTCGGGGTGGAGGTTGCCCTGAGTCACCGTCGTGGCCGGCACACGGGCGCGCAGGGCCGCGAGATCGACCCCCCAATCGACGCCGACGGCATCCGCGCCGGTCTCGGGGATGACGCGGGCATGGCCCTCGAGACCCGAGCCGCGGGCGAAGACGACGATCTTCGCATCCGGCACCTGCGCGCGGATGCCCTCGACCATCCGCGCGATCGGACCGAGGGAGAAGCGCTTGAGCGCGTCGCCGTCGCTCGAAGCCGGCAGCACGCCGGCATGGGACTCGAAGATCTGCACCGCGTCGGCGCCGGCGCGGAACTGGCGCACGAGGTACTCGGTCTGGACGGTGACCAGCCGGTCGAGCAGCGCATCGAGAAGCGCCGGATCGGAAGCCGCCAGCGCCCGGGCCGGGGCGAGATCCGGCGTGCCGCGCCCGCCGATCATGTAGCTCGCGACCGTCCACGGCGCGCCGCAGAAGCCGAGCAGCGTGGTCTCGTGAGGCAGCGCCCCGCGGATCCGCTCCACCGCCTCGAAGACCGGCGCCAGATGCGAAAAAATCGCCGGGTCGCCCGCCTCGCGCAGGCGCTCGAACTGCGCCCTGCCTTCGAGCGCGTCGAGGCGCGGCCCCTCGCCTTCGACGAAGCGCACGTCCTGGCCCAGGGCGTGGGGCACCACGAGGATGTCGGAGAACAGGATCGAGGCCTCGAAGCCGAAGCGGCGGATCGGCTGGAGCGTCACCTCGGTGGCGAAGGCCGGATTGTAGCAGAGATCGAGGAAGGAGCCGGCTTCCGCCCGGGTCGCCCGGTATTCCGGCAGGTACCGGCCGGCTTGGCGCATCATCCAGGCCGGGGGCGGGGAGATCGCCTCGCCTGACAGCACCCGCAGCACCGGCCTGTCCGCCGTCCTTGCCTCGGCCATTCCCAACTCGCTTCCTGCCCGCTTGCCCTTTGCGAGGGAGGCCGGAGAGGTCGCGACCGCGCCATCCCCACCCAGGCCCTCTTCAAAGAAAGAGAGATTCTAGAATCTCTGTTTTTTCTCTTGGACGTTGGATCGTGATGCCGCAAGCGCGTCCACAGGCCCTCCCCACAGCCGCGGCGTTAATCGCCTCTTAACGGATTGGATCTAATGTCCACGATAGGCCAAGCTCACCAGCGGCTTGCGTGGGCCCCTGTGCCCTGAGGGCCCCTTCGGTCCCGGATTCTCCCACGGGGGCGACTCCGCCGTGCGCGCAAGATCACGGTGTTGAGGGAGGAGTCGATGGTTTTCGGGGCAACCCGCCATCGCGCGCCCGCCGGCCCGGCTTTTCCCCACTTGTCGACTCCTCGCCGGCCGGTTGGGGACATCCTGCCGACAAAACCGCTCTTGAACGCCTCAAGCCCTTGAAAGAGCTGGCTTTGCGATGAGGCGCCGACGCCTCTTCCAGCCGCGGCGCGGCGCCGTGACGGAGGGAGCCGGGCTCGTCAGCGCGAGGCGGAGCCGAAGCGATCCAGGTCGCGCGGCGGCCTCCGCAACGGCCTGCCGGGTTCCGTTTCCGCGCCATCGGCCCGCCATCAGACTGAGGGCCGTCCGCGGAAGAACGGCAATTCGGCATCGCCTTCGCGCAAAAAAATGCTCTAAGCATCGCGGGCGGGGCGGCCACGCTGTCTCCCAGGATCGATGCGTCACGGCAGAGACGGGCCGACGATGAGCCGCAGCTACTTCCATCTCCACCTCGTTTCGGACTCCACCGGCGAGACCCTGATCAATGTCGGGCGCGCCGCGGCGGTGCAGTACGAGGGGATCTCGGCGATCGAGCACGTCTACCCGCTGGTGCGCTCGGGCGCGCAGCTCGAACGGGTGATCTCGGAGATCAAGGCGGCGCCGGGCCTCGTGCTCTACACGCTGGTCGGCCACGAACTGATCGAGCGCCTGGAGGAGGCCTGCCGCGAGACCGGCTCGCCGACGCTCAACGTGCTCCAGCCGGTGCACGCGCTCTTGCGCTCCTATCTCGGCGCGACCTCGACCGAGCGGCCGGGCGCCCAGCACATGCTCAACGCCGAGTACTTCAAGCGCATCGACGCGATGAACTTCACCCTGGCCCACGACGACGGCAACCTGCCGGCGGATCTCGATGAGGCCGATGTGGTGCTGGTCGGCGTCAGCCGCACCTCGAAGACGCCGACCTCGATCTATCTCGCCAATCGCGGGCTCAAGACCGCGAACCTGCCGCTCGTGCCCTCGATGCCGCTGCCGCCGAGCTTCGAGCGGGTGAAGAAGGCGCTGATCGTCGGGCTGATCGCCAGCCCCGAGCGGATCGTGCAGATCCGCCAGAACCGCCTGCTCAGCCTCAAGGCCGACGACAATTCCTCCTACGTCGATCGGGAATCGGTGGCCGACGAGATCGCTGCCTCGCGCCGGCTCTGCGCCAAGTACCGCTGGCCGACCATCGACGTGACCCGCCGCTCGATCGAGGAGACGGCGGCCGCGATCCTCGACCTCTACCGCGAGCACCGCCTCAAGTTCATCGCGACCTGAGGCAGGGGGGAGGGCGGCGATCATGGACAACGCGGCGCTCGCCGCGGCCGATCTGCGCGAGACCGTCCAGGCCGGGCGCGGGCGCTGCACCGATCTCAGCCTGTCCTATCGGGACTGGGCGCCCCCGCCCGAGCTGCTGATCGGCGCGGTGACGCCGACGCTGCTGCGCGTCTATCACGAGCAGACCACCGTGCTCGGCACGAGCCTCTACGAGCTGCCGGGGGCGGAGGTGACGGAGGAGGGCGTGATCCTCCTCGACGGCGTGTTCCAGTACGCCAGCCAGCTCAACATCTTCCCCGTCAATTTCGAGGATCATTTCCGCGCCATCGCCGCGCGGCTCCCCGATCTGCGCCGGGTCGACGTCGAGGCGCCGGTCGTGCTGCTGACCGGGATGGGCCACCAGATGTACGGCCACTGGCTGGTCGATTTCCTGCCCAAGCTGTTCCTGCTCGACCGGGCCGGCCACGACATCACGCGGCTCAGCTACCTCCTGCCCGCCGACACGCCGGATTTCGCCCGGGTCTGGCTCGGCCTCCTCGGCATCGGCGAGGATCGCCTCGTCGTCTACGACCGCACCCGCGATCGCGTCGCGTGCCGCCGGCTCCTCGTGCCGACGGCGCTGCGCTTCGTCAGCCGCGCCTCGCCGCTGATGCGGCAGGCCCGCCGCTTCCTGCTCGAACGCGCGGCGCCCGGTCCTCGCCGGCAGCGTCGTTGGCAGGCTCCTTGGACGCTCGGCCGCCGACGCGAGAAGCCGGGGACGGAAAAGATCCTGATCTCCCGCTCGGACAATGCCGATACGCACAACCGCCGCACCCTGGCGGAGCGGGCCCTGTTCGAAGAGACGGCGCTCGCCCGCGGTTTCACCCGCGTCCGTCCCGAGCGTTTGAGCGTGCCCGAGCAGATCGCCCTGTTCCGCTCGGCCGGCACGATCATCGGGGAATATGGCTCGGGGCTGCACGGCTCGCTGTTTGCGCCCCCCGGCACCACCGTGGTGGCGCTGCGCGACAACGGACTGGAACTCGGTTTCCTGCAGAGCTCCATCGACCACGCGCTCGGCCATGCCAGCGGCTACGTGATCGGCTCGGAACGCTCGGGGGAGGGGTTCTTCTCCGTGGCGCCGCAGGATATCGACTTCCTGTTCGACTGGCTCGACTGGCGCGGCCTGCGCTGACGGAAACCCTTGTCCCTGTGAACGCCTCCCTTCTCTGGCGCGC
This sequence comes from Methylorubrum rhodesianum, assembly GCF_014199985.1. Classification (GTDB taxonomy): domain Bacteria; phylum Pseudomonadota; class Alphaproteobacteria; order Rhizobiales; family Beijerinckiaceae; genus Methylobacterium; species Methylobacterium rhodesianum. Next base: position 139,844 of record NZ_JACHOS010000006.1, read on the forward strand.
GCCCGCGCCCCTCCTTCTCGCCTCGGCGAGCGCCACCCGGCGCGACCTCCTGACGGGTGCCGGCCTGCCGGTGGAGACGGCGCCCGCGCGGATCGACGAGCGCGCCCTCGAAGCCGAGGGCGGCGACATCAGCCCGGTTGAGCTGGCCCGGCGGCTCGCCCGCGCCAAGGCGCAGGAGGTGGCGGCCCGCCACCCCGGCCGCGTCGTGATCGGCGCCGACCAAGTGCTCGAATGCGAGGGCCGCGTCTTTCACAAGCCGGCCGACCGCGCGGCCGCGCACGACCACCTGACCCGGCTCCAGGGCCGCACCCACGCGCTGCATTCGGCGGTGGCGATCCTGCGTGACGGCAGGGCCGAGCCGTTCGTCGCGCAGGACTTCGTGGAGACGGCGCGGCTGGCCATGCGGCCTCTCGATGCGGCGGCCATCGACACCTATCTGCGTCTCGCGGGGCCGGCGGTGACGACTTCGGTCGGCGCCTACCAGCTCGAAGGGCTCGGCATCCACCTGTTCGAGCGGGTCGAGGGCGACCATTCGACGGTCCTCGGCCTGCCGTTGACCCCTCTTCTGGCGCGGCTGCGGGGCCTGGGCCTGCTGGCGTTCTGACACGGCGAGGAACGATGGACGACCATCGGCAGGATCACCGGGACAACCACGCCCATCCGGATCACGGCCACGATCATGCCGGGCATGGGCACCGCCAGGAGCACAGCCATGCCCACGCTCATGGAGGGCACGGTCATGGTGGAGATGGGCACGTTCACGCGCCGAAAAATTTCGGACCGGCCTTCGCCATCGGCATCGCGCTGAATCTCGGCTTCGTCGGCGTCGAGGCGCTCTACGGCTGGCTGTCGAACTCGATGGCGCTGGTGGCCGATGCCGGCCACAACCTCTCCGACGTGCTCGGGCTCGTCGCCGCCTGGATCGCCGCGGTGCTGGTCAAGCGGGCACCGTCGGCCCGCTTCACCTACGGCCTGCGCGGCTCCTCGATCCTCGCCGCCCTGTTCAACGCGGTGGTGCTGCTGGTGGCCACCGGCGGCATCATCGTCGAGGCGGTGCAGCGCTTCCTCGAGCCGGCGCCTGTCGCCGGCACGACGGTGATGGTGGTGGCCGGGATCGGCATCCTCATCAACGGCTTCACGGCGTGGCTGTTCGCCTCGGGCGCGGGGGGCGACATCAACATCCGCGGCGCCTACCTGCACATGGTGGCCGACGCGGCGGTCTCGGCCGGCGTGGTGCTGGCGGGTCTCGTCATCCTCGCCACCGGCTTCGACTGGCTCGACCCGCTGGTGAGCCTCGTCATCGCCGCGCTCATCATCGTCGCGACCTGGGGGCTGCTGCGCGACAGCGTGGCGATGTCGCTTGCCGCGGTCCCGCCCGGCATCGACCCGGAGGCGGTGCGCGCCTGTCTGGCCGCCCGCCCGGGCGTGCGCGGGCTGCACGACCTCCACATCTGGCCGATGAGCACCACCGAGCCGGCGCTCACCGCCCATCTCGTCGTGGCGGGCGAGGCGAACCACGGCCTCTTCCTCAAGGAGACGGCGGACGAGCTGCGCCAGCGCTTCGGCATCGGCCACGCCACCCTCCAGATCGAGGTGGAGGGGGAGACCGCCTGCACGCTGCCCAGGGGCTGCGTCGCGTGATGTCCATCGGCTTCTCAGGCGCATGCGCCGGCAGGATTCCATGACAGTCAGGGCCTTCGTCGTCGGCCACCCGATCCGGCATTCCCGCTCGCCGCTGATCCACGGCCACTGGCTCGCCGAGCACGGGCTCGCCGGCACCTACGAGCGCATCGACGTGGCGCCGGACGCCTTCGAGGCGCTCGTCCGCGGGCTGCCCGGTTCGGGCTTTGCCGGCGGCAACGTCACCATCCCGCACAAGGAGGCGGCCTATCGCCTCGCCGACTCCCTGACGGAGCGCGCGAAGAAAATCGGCGCGGTGAACACGCTGATCGTCGAGGGCGACCGGGTTCGCGGCGACAACACCGACGCCCCGGGCTTCATCGCCCATCTCGACCAGAGCCTCGGCCGAAGCCCGGACCAGGACTGGCCCGAGCGCACCGGCCGGACCGCCCTCGTGCTCGGCGCGGGCGGGGCGGCGCGGGCCATCGTCGTCGGGCTGGTGGAGCGGGGAATGCGGGTCCGTGTCGCCAACCGCAGCCCCGAGCGGGCGCGGGCGCTCGCCGAACTCGACCCCGACCACGTCGAGGCACTGGCCTGGGAGGCGGTGCCGGAGGCGCTCTCCGACACCGGACTTCTCGTCAACACCACCTCGCTCGGCATGGCCGGGCACCCGCCGCTCGCTCTCGATCTCGCCCCGCTCCCGAGCCGCGCGGCGGTGGCCGACATCGTCTACGTGCCGCTGGAGACGCCGCTCCTCGCCGCGGCGCGGGCGCGGGGGCTCGCCGCGGTCGACGGGCTCGGCATGCTGCTGCACCAGGCGGTGCCGGGCTTCGAGGCGTGGTTCGGCCTGCGTCCCGCCGTCACGCCGGCCCTGCGCGAGAAAATCGTCGCGGATCTCGCCGCGCGATGAGCGCTCCCGGCCAATCCCGCCGCCCCGTGGTGCTCGGCCTCACCGGCTCGATCGGCATGGGCAAATCGGCCACCGCCGCGATGTTCGCCGCCCGCGGCGTGCCGGTCCACGATTCGGACGCGGCGGTCCACGCCCTCTACGGGCCGGGCGGTACTGCGGCGCGGGCGATCGGCGATGACTTCCCCGGCACCCTGACTCCGGAGGGCGGCGTCGATCGTCCGGCGCTGCGCGCGGCGGTGCTGGGTGACGCGGACAAACTCGCCCGGCTGGAAGCGATCGTGCATCCGCTGGTCCGGGAGGAGAGCCGCGCCTTCCTCGCCCGCAACGCGGAGGCGCCGCTGGTCGTCCTTGACATCCCGCTGCTGTTCGAGACCGGGGCCGACGCCCGCTGCGACGCGGTCCTCGTCGTCACGGCCCCGCCGGAGGTCCAGCGTGCCCGCGTGCTCGCCCGCCCCGGCATGACCGAGGCGGCGTTCGAGGCGATCCGCGCCAAGCAGATGCCGGATCCCGAGAAGCGGGCGCGGGCGGACTTTTTGATCGACACGAGCCGCGGGTTCGAACACGCGGAAGCCGAGGTGGGGCGGATCGTCGAGGAGTTGGCGAGCCGAACCCGGTGACGGGCGCTGCCGGTTAACCCATCCTTCGGCGACCGGCGCGCAGGCTGCCCGCCGGCCACGGAACCAAAAAAATGCTGCGCGAGATCGTCCTCGATACCGAGACCACCGGCACGGACGCCAGGAACGGCGACCGGCTCATCGAGATCGGCTGCGTCGAGCTGATCAACCACGTCCAGACCGGCAAATTCTACCACCAGCTCATCAACCCGCAGCGGGCGGTGTCCGAGGGCGCCTTCGCGGTCCACGGCATCTCGGACGCGATGCTCGCCGACAAGCCGGTCTTCGCCGATGTGGTCGATGCCTTCGTCGCCTTCTGCGGCGATGCGCGGCTGGTGATCCACAACGCGCCCTTCGACGTCGGCTTCCTCAACATGGAGTTCGCCCGGCTCGGGCCCGCCGCCCCGAAGGCGATTCCGCTGGAGGACGTGGTCGACACCCTGCTGCTCGCCCGCCGCAAGCATCCGGGCGCGGCCAACAACCTCGACGCCCTGTGCAACCGCTACGGCGTCGACACCACCCGCCGGGTCAAGCACGGCGCGCTCCTCGACGCGCAGATCCTGGCCGAGGTCTATGTCGAACTGCTGGGCGGCAAGCAGACCAGCCTCGGGCTCAGCATCGCCGAGCCGGCCGGAAGCGTGGCGGTCGAGGCGCTGGCCGATTCGGGGCCGGCCGGGCCACGGCCAATGCGCAGCCGGCTCACCGAGACGGAGCGCCTGCGGCATGGCAGCTTTGTCGAGACCCTCGGAACAAACGCCGTCTGGCGGGAATACTTGGAACCGTGAGCGCGCGCGCCCTTCGGCGCATATCGGTAAGTCCCTGCCGGCGCCCGCTCTTCTGCGCCGCATCGCCTGAGGGTCCACCGGAGCGGTCGCCGCGCAGCCATCCAAGCCGGACGCCTTTTTGCTGCAATGCAAAAACTTTCATCTTGCGGCGCAGCAAGAGCATTCCCATACCATCCCTGTGGATGGCGCGGGGATGTGCGCGATGATGGATGTGATGCAGCAGAGCCGGCCGGACGTTCCGCCAGCCATGCGCGGCGGGACCAGATCCGGCGACCTTGAGAAGATCACGGTCAATCTCGGCTTCGTCGATCTCGGGCATGTCGATCTGCTCGTCTCGGAAGGCGTCTACGCCAACCGCAGCGACTTCATCCGCACGGCGATCCGCAACCAGATCGAGCGGCACGCCGACATCACCCGCCAATCGGTGGCCCGCAAACCGATCGAGGTCGGCCTGCGCCGCTACGGCCGGGCCGAACTGGAATCGGCGCGGGCATCGGGGACACGGCTCGATATCCGCGTCCTCGGCCTCGCCGTGATCGCCGACGACGTTCCCGCCGATCTGGCCAGCGCCGCGATCGCCTCGATCGAAGTGCTCGGCAGCCTTCAGGCGAGCCCCGCGGTGAAGCGGGTGCTGGCCGACCGCCTGCTCTGACCCCGGAAGACTCCGGATCCGGACACCCCCGCCCTCGTGACCCGCTGCGCGCGTGCGCGCCCGTCGCCGACCCGGAAAGCGAGACCCGCATGACCGAACGTCACAACGCCTTCTTCACCGACATGGCCGAGGCCACCCGCCTGACCCGGGCCGGACGGCTCGGCGAGGCGACCGCCCTGATCCAGCGCAGCCTCGGGGCGGCGGGATCGGTCCCCGAGAGGCCGCAGCCGGCCGACGCCCCAGGCACCCCGCGCGCGGTTCCGCGGCTCGACGGTCCGGCGGCCCGGCTCGAGCCGGAAGCGGATGCGGCGCAGGCGGCGCTGATCCCGGAGCGGCTGCGCGAGAACATCGACCAGATGATGCAGGGCCTGCGCACCCTCGCGCCCTCCCTGCGGGGGCTGGTGGGTGGCAACCTGCACGCTCCGAGACCGGAGGGCGTCGAGCCCGAAGACGGCCAGTTCGTCGAGCGCAGCTTCTCCAATGCGGCCGGCGCGCGGGACTACAAGCTGTTCATCCCGAGCCCGCGGAGCGGGCGGCGACCGCTCCTCGTGATGCTGCACGGCTGCACCCAGACGCCGGACGACTTCGCCGCGGGCACGCGCATGAACGGGCTCGCCGAGGAGGAGGGGATCTACGTCGTCTATCCCCGCCAATCGAGCCGGGCCAACGCGCAGCGGTGCTGGAACTGGTTCGAGCCCGGCGACCAGGGCCGGGAAATGGGAGAGGCCGGCATCATCGCCGGGCTCGTCCGCGCGGTCTGCGCCGAGCACCCGATCGACCGCTCCCGCATCTACATCGCCGGCCTCTCGGCGGGCGGGGCGGCGGCGGCCAACATCGCCCGGGCCTATCCCGACCTGTTCGCGGGGCTCGGCGTGCATTCGGGTCTCGCCGCGGGCTGTGCCCGCGACCTGCCCTCGGCGCTGGCGGCGATGCGTGTCGGCGCGCCCGGTGCGGCCGAGCCCGGCGGTGCCGCCGGCTTCGGCGCCGGAGCGGTGACGCAGGCCCTGCGGGTGCCGACCATCGTCTTCCACGGCGAGGGCGACGGCACGGTCCATCCCCGCAACGCCGAGGCGGTGCTGGCCCAGGCCGGGGTCGAGGCGCTGACGCCGCGGCGGGAGGGCGGGACCGGGAGCGGTCACAGCTACACCCGCACCCGCTACGCCGACGAGACAGGGCGGGTGCAGGCCGAGGCTTGGTCGGTGCAGGGTGCGGGCCATGCTTGGTCCGGCGGCAGCCCGGCGGGCAGCTACACCGACGCGAACGGGCCGGATGCCTCGCGGGCGATGCTCGACTTCTTCCTCAGCCACAGCCTGCCGGGCGCACGGGGATAGGGCATCATCCCGAAAGGCGGCCGCCGGCTTCCGGAAACGGTGACGTAGAATCAATCGGCCGGGGCATCACGCCGGATCTCGTATCCCGGGTGCTGCCCCGGCTCTCGGCGCGAGGCCAGCGCCGCCGCGAGCCCGCCGGGAAACAGGGCGACGCCGTCCGGCAGCGCGGCCGGGGCGAGCCAGCGCGCGGTGCAGGCCGTGCCGTCATCCTCGCTGAAACGGATCACGTCGCGGTCGTAGAGGGTCGCGTCGTGCAGGCGGATATCGGCGGCGAAGACGATCTCGTGACCCAGCGCGCCCTCGTGGCGGTAGATATTCTCGAACACCGTCCAGGGGCCGGCGATGGTCACGCCGCAGCCGAGCTCCTCCCGGAATTCCCGCGCCAGGGCCTGCTCGCGGGTCTCGCCGAAGGCGATGCTGCCGCCCGGCGGACGCACGCCCTTGATCCGGCCGCGGTCGTCGAGGACCTCGACCGCCAGCAGCGCGTCCCCGCGCCACGCCAGCCCGATCACCTTGACGCGGATCGCTTGAGGCGGACGCCAACTCATCATGGAATTCGGTTCCTTCGGCTCGGCCGTTCTCGTGCACGGCGGCGGCATGGGGCGGCATGGGAGCGTGTGACACGTCATCCGTTTGATCACTTCGGCTCCGCCTCGCGATGACGGGACTCGGCACGGTCCGAGGTGATCAACCGGAAACCGTATGAGGCGAATGCTTGCTCGTCCGTGTTGGGCCCCCAAGGGGCTTTCACACGGCCCGCTTCAGGGTGATCCACCGTGCTCCCGCGCCGGATCATGTTTCCAAACGCCGTCCTTCAGCCAGTCCGAAACGCCACGGAACAGGGAGGGTTTGAGATCCTTGCCATCTCGCCGCAGGGCGTGATCCGCGCCAGTCACGGTCTGAACGGTGACGTTTGTCTGGCCTGCTGCCCGCATGGCCTCCTTCAGGTGCCATGCGGCTTCGACCGGCACGCTCCGATCCTTCTCGCCGAACAGAACGAGAGCAGGCACACGCAGTCGCAGGTACGCGGGCAGCGGATCGGCGTCGAGCATCGACGACCAGTAGGTATGGGCGTGACCGAAGCGGCGCTTGGCGACGGAATGGGGATCCGACGCCACCTTGGCTGAGAGCGCGTCGAAATCGACCGCCAGCAGGTCTTGTGAGGCCAGGATCTGAAGGCTCCGGCGCAGGGTCAGACCGCCCGAGCCGATCACGACCACCCGGTCCACGACGGCCGGACCTGCCTCTGCCGCGAGGGCAACGGCAATGCCCCCGCCCTCCGAGACGCCGAACAGCGTGATCGGGCCATTCCCGCCGTCGCCGCCGCGCTTCAGCCAGTCGAAGACCGCGCGCTGACGCATGAGGATCGCGGGCAGCGTGTCCGCGGCGTGGAATGCGTCACCGCAGGCCAAACCGAGATCGCCATCGGCGACCCCGGGCTTTTGGACGGCATAGACGCGGTAGGGGGTGCGGAGCGGCTGAAGGTAGGGGCGTAGGAAGTGTTTGAGGCTGGTGCAGCCCGAGCCCGATACGAACAGCATCCGCTTCGGCCGATCCGACGCGGCACCTTCGCCGATGGCGACGGAGTAGAGCATCAGGTCGGTTCCGTCAGGGGCGCCGATGGGTGGACGCTCGGGGGGATCGAGCGCACTCTCGGCAGCGTACCGGATCGGCGTCGCGATGGAGCAGGCCGAAAGCGCCGTGACGATGATGAGCACGAGCACGCGCCAGTTGCGCGAGTGGGTCCGCATGGGCACAGGTCTCCGATCCCGCAGGCCGATGGGCGCGGGTTCGAGGTCGGATGGTGGGTCGGTCAGCCTGTGCGTCGCAGCGCGTTCCCGCTGTCGGGCACGTATTCGAGCAGGTCGCCGGGTTGGCAGTCGAGTTCCCGACAGATCGCTTCGAGCGTCGAGAAGCGCACGCCCTGGACCTTGCCGGACTTCAGCAGGGACAGATTTGCTTCCGTGATGCCGACCGCGCGCCCTCGACCTCGACCCTCACGGCGGTGCCGGCCCGGTCGAGTTCCAGGATGCGCGGCCCGCCCGGTCGTGCCGACAGCGTCGCGAGCACCGCGTCGGGCGGGAGCCCGTCGAGTGGCCGCCCGTCGATCCGCAGCAACCGGTCGCCCGCTTCGACGCCTGGGACGAGAGGACGGCCCTGCCGCGGCGCGACGGCGGCAACGGCGTAACCCGTGTCGTGCCGGACCAGCGTCAGGCCGATGCCGTCGAGGTCATCGGAACGGGCCGCGCGCTGCCGCTCCCAGAAACTTTGCCCCTCGGCGTAATCGAGCGTCAGCCGGACGTCGTCGAGCACGTTGTTGCCGAGCCAGCCGACCACGGGCTCGCCGATACCGGCCTGCCAACTGTCCCAGAAAGCCTCGCCGAACGCGGCCTCGCCGAGCTTGCCGCCGAGCGGTCCGGTGCCGAGCGCGCCGACATCGGGAAGCGACAGCCCCGGGAGATCGAGGCGGGGCACGCGGATCAGCGTGCAGCCGGTTCGAGGTCCAGATCCGCCATCGCGAGGTTGGAACGTCCGACCGCGCCGTCCGCGCGGTGCCAGTCGGGGTGCCGGTCGATCCACGTCGCGACGGTGCGCCCCCGCAGCCACGTGTAAGGTGCGCCGACGTCGAGAACGAGGGGAACGGCTCGGTCGTCGATCCGCGCCTCCACCACCGCGACCCCGGAGGCGGGATTGATCCGCACCGGCACAGGCACGCCGCGTGGGCGCAGCGATCCGGGCCGCGCCAGGGTGAGGGAAGCCGCTCGCGGATCGACCGTGACCACGAAGCGCCGGAGCACGCCGGCGGGCAGCACGGCCTCCACGATGCGGGGCGCGAACAGCAAGTCGAGGAGATCCCGCCCCCCGTTTCGGCCGGGGCCGTCGATGACGGCGCGCCCGCCGACCGTCACACCGATGGTGCCGACCCGCATCGTGAGGTCGCGGCCCTCCGCGAGGCCGAGTTCCCGGTATAGCCCCTCCGACAGGATCGGGGCGGGCGCGGCCATGTTGAGCCAGGCGAGCGCGCGCCGTTCGCTACCGTCCGGACGCCGGAAGCCGACGGAGACGAGCCAGCGGCCGGAGGCGCGCTGCATCGGCAGGGTCACGGCGGCGCCGGCCTCCGCCGGCCAGACGACGGCAACCTGATCCACCTTCGGGACCGAGGGAATGCAAGCGGAGAGCAATCCGGCGATGACGATCGCGAGCGCGCGCGAGACGCGGGCGAGATGGCGCATGGGCATAGGTCTCCGCTCCCGCGGCACGCACGCGCGCGGGTTCGAGGCTTGAATCGGTGGGGACGATCAGCAGGCTTGGCGCAGTGCGTCCTCGCCGTCCGGTACGAATTCGAGCAGGTCGCCGGGTTGGCAGTCGAGTTCCCGGCAGATCGCTTCGAGCGTCGAGAAGCGCACGCCCTGGACCTTGCCGGACTTCAGCAGCGACAGATTTGCTTCCGTGATGCCGACCGCGCGGGCGAGGTCCTTCGATTTCCGCTTGCGGCGGGCGAGCATCACATCGAGCCGCATCACGATCGGCATCAGACGAACCCGTCCCGGTCGTCCTTGATCGCCTGCCCTGCCTGGATGAGTTCGGCGAAGACGATCAGGAGAGCCGCGACCAGGAGGGCATAGAACGAGGAGGTGCGGAACCACGCGAGATCCACCCCGTCTCCGACCGTCCGGACGACGACCTGCCCGATGATCGGAGCGGCGGCGTAGGCGACGAGCCCGAGTGCCATGCGGCGCAGGCGGGAGGCGTGCCCGGCGGCAAACAGCGCGCCGGCCGCGAGGTCGCGCAGCAGCGCGCGCAGATCGTAGAGCACGATCAGGACAGGCATCTGGGTGAGCGTGAAGTTGGCTCCATAGGCGAGGCGGGTCGGCCAGGGCAGTGCGCCGAAGGGGACGACGCCCGCGACACCCTCCGGCGGTGCTCCGATGTAGCCCGCACCGGGCGCCAGCCAGAGGAAGGCGCCCCGGAACATCAGGCCGAGGACGAGGATGGTCGTAGTGAAGACGGCACTCGCCACGAGGATCGCCGAAACGAGATGCGCTGCGCAACAGGCCCATCGCCGAAGGACGGGATAGTCATCGGGCTTCGGCTGGGCCTGCTCGTCCCGATGTAGCATGGCGATGACGTCTGGCATCCCGAACTCCCGATGGAATCGAAATATCTCGGAAATTAATTTATGTAAAACGATAATTTTTTGGACCGCAGCCGCTGATCCGCAGTGGGAGGAATTGGATGGCAGAGGCGTCCGGAACCAATGCGGTCTCGAGCGTACGGCCTGGACCACGATGCGGATGCTGATCCCGGTCTTCGGCGGCCGGCTGATACGGCTTCCGTTCGACTGCTTCGGTCGCACCTACGTCATTGCTTCGGCACCCGTATATCGGTCACGCCGCCGTCTCCCGCGCCGCGGCCTCGGCCAGGGCCTCTCGAAACGCCGCCCATTCCGCCGCGTCGATCGCAAGCGTCACCGCCGGCGGGCGCGGCAGCACGAGGGCGGCGGCGAGGTCGCCGGTGGCGAGGCTCAGGCCCCGGTACTGCGCGAAATGGGCGAAGGTGACACCGAGTCCCGTTGGTCCCGCCTCGACGCGGCCGACCGCCAGAAGATCGAGCGGCACGGTGAGGCCGCAGCGCAGGGCCTTGGACAAGGCTTCTTTCAGGCACCACAGCCGCGTCAGCCGCTCGGCCTCCGGGCCTCCGAGATGGTCGGCGAGGAGGCGCCGCTCGTCCGCCGTGGTCTGACGCGTCAGCAGCGCGACGTTGTCCGGCCGGATCCGTTCCAGATCGACCCCCATCGGGCAGGCCTCGGGGAAGGCGAGAGCCACGGCGACCGCGCCGGCATGGGACAGGCTGATGCCGACATTTCCGATGCCGAGCCCGGACAGCACCGGCTGCTCCAGCACGCCGGGCCGGATCGCCAGGACCCGCGGGTCGAGATCGGGCCTGAGCGCGGCGAGGGCGCATTTGGCGGCGTAGCGCCCGACCAGCAGGCCGTGGCGGCGGCGGGCGTGGAGGCGGTCGGTGAGGAGCGCCTCCTCGTCCCCGTGGAGGAAGCCGCGGCGATGAGCATCGAGCCAGTCGAGCGGCGCGCTCGCCAGCGCCAGGGCGGCCTGCAGCGGCCCGGTCCGGGGCGCGTCGAGCCCGAGACGCAGGCTGCGCACCAGCGGCCGGTCGGTCCCCACTCCTGCCGCGCTTTCGGCGCTTTCCTCACCCGTCATGCCTACCCGCCTCGCCCGCATCAACCAGGAAGGAAACGCGCCATTTTCGCAATGCGAAAGCCCGGACTTTTCGTCCTCGCCCTGAGCGGCCTGCTGTGCGGCTCCGCGCCCACGGCGGCGGATGACGGTGCGTCCGCACGGATCGCCGAGGCCGTGGAGCGGGCCTACCGCCCGCCCCTGAAGGCGTACGATGTGCCCGGCCTCGCCGTCGCCGTGACGCGGGACGGGCGCTCCGCCGTCTTCACCTTCGGGCTTGCCGACCGGGACGGGCAGCGTCCGGTGACGCGGGACACGCTGTTCGAGATCGGCTCGGTCAGCAAGACCTTCACCGCGACGCTCGCCGCCTACGCGCAGGGGCTCGGCCGGCTCTCGCTCGAGGATGCACCGAGCCGGTTCCTGCCGGTGCTGCGGGGCAGCGCCCTCGACCGGGTGAGCCTGCTCGAACTCGGCACCTACACCGCCGGCGGCCTGCCGCTGCAATTCCCCGACAGCGTGACCGACGCGGCGGCGATGACCGCCTATTTCCGGTATTGGCAGCCCTCCGCGCCGCCGGGCACTGAGCGACGCTACTCCAATCCGAGCCTCGGCCTGTTCGGAGCCGCCGCCGCGGCGGCCCTCGGCGGCGATTTTTCGGAGTCGATACGGACCCGGCTGTTTCCGGAACTCGGACTGAAGAACTCGTTCGTCCGCGTGCCCGAGGCCGCGATGGGCCGCTACGCCTGGGGATACGGCGAGGGCGAGCGGCCGATCCGCGTCAATCCGGGCGTTCTCGATGCCGAGGCCTACGGCGTCAAATCCAGCGCCGCCGACATGATCCGCTTCGTCGAGGCCAACATCGATCCCACCCGCCTCGATCCGCCGATGCGGCGGGCGGTCGAGGGCACCCATGTCGGGTATTTCCGAGTCGGCGCGATGGTGCAGGGCCTCGGCTGGGAGCAGTACCCCTATCCGGTCTCGCTGGAGCGTCTTCAGGCCGGCAATGCGCCGGCCATGACGCTGGAGGCGCAACCGGCCGCTCGGCTCGATCCGCCGCAGGCGCCGAGCGGGCCGACGCTGTTCAACAAGACCGGCTCCACCAACGGCTTCGGCGCCTATGTCGCCTTCGTGCCGGAGCGGCGCATCGGCCTCGTCATGCTGGCCAACCGCGCCGTCCCGATCGCGGCGCGCATCGCCGCGGCCCACGCGGTGCTGGAGGCGCTGGCGGCGGAAGGCCCCTGACGCCTCAGCGCTCCCGATCGGTGCGGAAGGCGTGCGGCACCCGCGCCATGCCGACGGCCTCGTAATAGCCCTCGATGCCGGGCGCGGCGGTGAGCAGCAGCGAGGTCTCGGGGCCGGCCGCCGCCCGCGTCTCGGCGATGAGGCGCCGGCCGATGCCGAGACCCTGGCAGTCGCGGGCGACCGCGAGATCGGAGAGATAGGCGCAGAAGGCGAAGTCGGTGAGCGTGCGCGCCACGCCGACGAGGCGCCCGCCGCGCCGGGCGGTAACGATCAGGTCGGCCGCCCGCAGCATCCGGTCGAGCCGCTCGAGATACTCGGCCGGCCGCCGCGGTGCGAGGCCGGATTCGACGAGGACACCTTGAAAGGTCTCCGCGTCGAGATCCGGCTCCCGCCCGTAGACGATCGCGTCGCCCACTTCAGGCTTCGGCGGCGAAGCGGCCGTGGCAGTGCTTGTACTTCTTGCCCGAGCCGCAGGGGCAGGGCTCGTTGCGGCCGACCCGGCCCCAGGTCGAGGGGTCATCGGGCTTGCGCTCCAGCACCGCCGTGTCCGCCGAGAGATCGCGCGCGGCGAAGCCGTAGGCGCCGCCCGCCCCGCCGTCGCTGCCGCCATAGGCGAACTCGTTCTCGCCGGTGGCCGGGTCGCGGTGCTCGGGGAACATCGGCGGCAGTTGCGGCTCGCCGAAGCCCGCCTGTTCGAACCCCGCGCCGGGGAAGTCCTCGGGGCCCTGCTGCATGATCTCGACATGGGCGAGCTGAGCGGTGACCTGCTCGCGCAGGGCCGCCACGAGGCCGTTGAACAGCTCGAACGCCTCCGACTTGTATTCGTTGAGCGGGTCGCGCTGGGCGAATCCGCGCCAGCCGACCACCTGCCGCAGGTGGTCGAGGGTGACGAGGTGCTCGCGCCAGAGGTGGTCGAGCACCTGCAGCACCACCTGCTTCTCGACATAGGCCATCACCTCCGCGCCGTTGCGCTCGACGCGGGCGGCGTAGGATTCGTCGGAGGCCTTGCGCAGGCGCTCGCGGATCTCCTCGTCGGCGATGCCCTCTTCCTTGACCCAGTCCTCGACCGGCAGGTCGAGGTTGAGCAGGTCGAGGGCGCGGGCCTTCAGCCCCGGCGCGTCCCACTGCTCGGCATAGGCGTTCTCGGGGATGTGGCTGGCGACGAGGTCGTCGATCACGCCGTGGCGCATCTCGTCGACCGTGTCGCGCACGCTCTCCTGGCCCATCAGGTCGCGGCGCTGCTCGAACACGACCTTGCGCTGGTCGTTCATCACGTTGTCGTACTTGAGCACGTTCTTGCGCATGTCGAAGTTGCGCGCCTCGACCTTCTGCTGCGCCTTCTCGATCGCCTTGTTGATCCAGGGGTGGATGATCGCCTCGCCCTGCTCCAGGCCGAGCCGCTGCAGCATCCCGTCCATGCGATCGGACCCGAAGATGCGCATCAGGTCGTCCTTGAGGGACAGGTAGAACTTCGAGCGGCCGGGATCGCCCTGGCGGCCGGAGCGGCCGCGCAGCTGGTTGTCGATGCGGCGCGATTCGTGGCGCTCGGTGCCGATGATGTAGAGCCCGCCCGGCAGGTCCCGCTTGCGGCCCGCCTCCGGGTCGGCCTTCTCGCCCGAGGCCAGCACCTTGGCGCGGTTCTCGGCGATCTCGGCCTTCAAGGCCTCGATCGCGGCATCGCGCTCGGGCCCCTCGGCAAGGTGGCCGAGCTCCTTCTCGATGCGCATCTCGAGGTTGCCGCCGAGTTTGATGTCGGTGCCGCGGCCGGCCATGTTGGTGGCGATGGTGATGGCGCCGGGCACGCCGGCCTCGGCCACGATGTAGGCCTCCTGCTCGTGGAAGCGGGCGTTGAGCACGGCGAAGCGCTTCGTCACCCGGTTCTCGCGGGCGGCGGCGTAGACGTCGGTCAGGGCGTTCGGATCGGAATAGTCGAGCAGCGTGTAGCCGGCTTTCTTCAGGAGCTCGCCGATCAGCTCCGACTTCTCGATCGAGCCGGTGCCGACGAGCACGGGCTGCAGGCGGCTATGCGCCCGATCGATCTCCTTGATGATCGCCTCGTACTTCTCCTCGACGGTGCGGTAGACCTCGTCGTCCTCGTCGACGCGCTCGATCTCCTTGTTGGTCGGGATGTCGACCACGTCGAGCTTGTAGATCTCGGCGAACTCGTCGGCCTCGGTCGAGGCGGTGCCGGTCATGCCGGCGAGCTTCTTGTAGAGGCGGAAGTAGTTCTGGAAGGTGATCGAGGCCAGGGTCTGGTTCTCGGGCTGGATCGTCACCCGCTCCTTGGCCTCCAGCGCCTGGTGCAGGCCTTCCGAGTAGCGCCGGCCCTGCATCATGCGGCCGGTGAACTCGTCGATGATGACGACCTCGTCGTTCTTGACGATGTAGTCCTTGTCGAGCGTGAACAGGGTGTGGGCGCGAAGCGCCTGGTTCACGTGGTGGACGAGAGTGACGTTGTGGGCGTCGTAGAGGTCGCCCTCCTTGAGGATGCCGGCCTCGCGCAGGGCCTCCTCGATGAACTCGTTGCCGGCCTCCGTCAGCGAGACCTGGCGCTGCTTCTCGTCGAGGTCGTAATGCTCCGGCTGGAGCTGCGGCATGATCCCGTCGACCGCGACGTAGAGCTCCGAGCGGTCATCGACCGGGCCCGAGATGATCAGCGGCGTGCGCGCCTCGTCGATGAGGATCGAGTCGACCTCGTCGACGATGGCGAAGTGGTGCCCCCGCTGCGTCATCTGCGAGAGCTCGTACTTCATGTTGTCGCGCAGGTAGTCGAAGCCGAACTCGTTGTTGGTGCCGTAGGTGATGTCGCAGGCATAGGCCTCCTTGCGCTGCCCGTCGTCGAGCCCGTGCACGATGGTGCCGACCGTGAGGCCGAGGAAGCGGTAGACCCGGCCCATCCACTCCGCGTCGCGCGAGGCGAGGTAGTCGTTGACCGTGACGACGTGGACGCCCTTGCCCTCCAGCGCGTTGAGGTAGACCGGCAGGGTCGCGACCAGGGTCTTGCCCTCGCCGGTCTTCATCTCCGAGATGCCGGATTCGTGCAGCACCATGCCGCCGATCATCTGCACGTCGAAATGGCGCTGCCCGAGCACGCGCTTGGCCGCCTCGCGCACGGTGGCGAAGGCGGGGACCAGCAGGTCGTCGAGGCGGGTGCCGGCGGCGAGCTGATCGCGGAACGCCTGCGTGCGGGCACGCAGCTGCTCGTCGGACAGCGCGCTGATTTCCGGTTCAAGCGCATTGATGGCCGCGACGCGAGGGCGAAAACCCTTGACGCGGCGGTCGTTGGACGAGCCGAAAATCTTCTTGGCGAGGGCACCGAGCATCGTGAACCTGCGGTCGTGAGGTCGTCGCGGGCGGCATGTCATGGCGCCGCCGGCCTGCATTGGGCGGGCTTATAGAGGTAAATATCCGCAGGCGCATCCGGTAGTGCCGAGGCGCGGTCACGAGAGCGCGCGGCCATCAAGGCCACGCTTGCCTTTGCCCCCGGGAGGTTCCACCTGTGTCGCGCTTCGCGGCACCCGCCGCATCCCGACGAGCCCCGCGCGGGACCAAGCCGGACGGCATGATGGCCGGCCCCGCGGGGACGACGCCCAAGGAACGACGCTTCCGATGCCGATTCCGTTCTCCCTCCGGCGCGCGAGCGCCCTCGCGCTGATCCTCGCCCTGCCCGGTACGGCCCTGGCCCAGGCACCCGCCGGCCAGAAGGCGCCCGGCACACCCGCGCCGGTCTCGGCGGCGGTTCCGCCGGAAACGGTGGTGGCGCGGGTCAACGGCCAGGCGATCACCGCCGCCGACCTCGCCCTCGCGGGCGAGGATCCGGCCCTGTCGCTGCCGGGCGTCGATGAGGGCGCCAAGCAGAACCTGCTGGTCGATTACATGATCGATCTCAAGGTCGGCGCTCAGGCGGCCGAGGCCGCCAAGGTCGGCGACAGCCCCGAATTCAAGCGCAAGCTCGCCTATTTCCGCGACAAGCTCCTGCTCGACGACTACCTCGAGCGCGAGGCCAAGAAGGCGGTGACGCCCGAGGCCGCCAAGGCGCTCTACGACCAAACCGTGAAGTCGATGAAGCCGGAGGAGGAGGTGCGGGCCCGTCACATCCTCGTGGAAAGCGAGGACGAGGCGAAGAAGATCGCCGCGCGCGTCAAGGGCGGCGAGGATTTCGCCAAGATCGCGGGCGAGGTCTCGAAGGATCCGGGTTCCAAGACCGAGGGCGGCGATCTCGGCTGGTTCACCCAGGAGCGGATGGTGAAGCCGTTCGCCGACGCCGCCTTCAAGCTCGCCCCCGGCCAGGTCTCCGATCCGGTCAAGACCCAGTTCGGCTGGCACGTGCTGCGCGTCGAGGAGAAGCGGACCAAGCCGGTGCCGACCTTCGACGAGATGAAGGAGCAGATTGACCAGTACCTCACCCGCAAGGCGCAGCAGGACACCATCGTCAAGCTGCGTGAAGCGGCCAAGGTCGAACGGTCCGGCAGCAGCGGCAGCCCTGCTTCCGGCGACGCGAAGAAGCCCTGAGGCGGCTTTCGGGCGGCAAGATATGCTCCTGTAGCATGACTGAGCGGCGGTATCTGGTATACCAGATACCAACGTGCGATGCGATATAGGCTGCATCGCAACGCAGCAACGGACCTGCCCGCCATGATCGCCCTCATCGTTCTCGCCGCCGCCCTTGCCAACGTGACCTTCGTCGTGATGCTGGCCGAGCGCTTCGGCACCGAGGGCGGCGTGCATGCCTCGGCCGGTGAACTGACCAGCCTCCAGGCCTCCGGCCGCGCGGCCGCATCGGCCAGCACCGTCAGGATGGCCAACGAGAACGCCGCCGCCGCCGCGGCCAGGATCGCCGCCTGACATTCTTCCCGCTCGGGACGATCGGAACCGCCCTCGCGCCACCCGGCCGGGGGCGGCTTCGTTTTGGGCGAACGGCCGGAGCGCAATCGGCCGACGCGCCCGGCCGGAGGGCGGCTGCGGGCGGGAAGCCGTCACCGGATCGCCGCTCGCCATCGACTCTCGGCCTCGCGCCGATCCCGGCGGTCAGGCGGCCTCCGGGGTCCCTCGGCGGGCGATCGGTTCAGGCCGGACCATAGGTCCCATCCCGCCCGAACAGGCGGTGCCACAGGCCCTGGGCGATGGCCGATTTGTCGATGTCACGGATGTCCTGCGAGTACTGGCCCGTGTAGAGCCGGACGATCATCGCGTCGCGGCACTCGCCCGCGAGAGCGTAGGAGAAGCGGACGCAGACCGGTTTGCGCCGCCTGACGGACGTCACGTCCTCGACCCGGGCCTCGATGTGCGGGAAATGCTCCATCTCGATCCGGATCCGGTCACCGGGGCGCAGGCCGGGATCGGTCGGGAACGACGCGACGCCCCGATCGAGGGACAGGCTGACGATCCGCGCATCCAGACTCCGGTCCCCGGCGGCGACGCGGGCGGGCTCGTCGGTCGCGAAACTGTCGAGGAGCGGACGTGACTTCTCGAAGCAGATCAGGGCCGCGACCAGGAGGACGAGGATGTTGAGGGCGGCCCAGTAGGCCGAGACCAGCGAGAACTCGCCCTCACCGATGCGGGACCATTCCGGCACGATGTTGATGATGAGGCCGAGTGCCGTGACGGCGATCCAGAAGGCGATCGAGAAGAAGGTGTAGGCGTCGAAGGCGTTCTCCTCGTTGCCGCTGCCCTTCGGCGTCACGCGAAACGGCACGCCGAACGGCTTGATCACGCTGGAGATCACCACGGGGAGCATGCGGAAGGTCGCGAAGGTGCCCACCGCGCTCGACACCAGCGGCAGGTAGCGCGTCGGCGTCAGCCATCCCATCAGCAGGAAGTAGGCCGTGAGCACCGGCAGCTGATAGATGACGATGTCCTGCGAGCCGGTGAAGTACAGCGGTGCCGCGCCGGTCCAGAGATAGACGGCCGGCACCACGAGGATCACGAACCGTGTCGTGTACTGCATCAGCCACGACAGCGGCAGGAACATCACCCGCTGGAACAGGTTCAGGCCCGGCCCGCGCAGGGGGCCGTTATGCAGGTAGATCGTCTGGATGCCGCCGCGGCACCAGCGGCCCCGCTGGACGAAGTATCCCTTCAGGTTCTCCGCCGCGAGACCCATCGAGAGGCGCTCGTTCAGGTAACGGGTCTTGTAGCCCTTGTTGAGCATGGCGAGGGTCGTGAGCAGATCCTCGGTGATCGAATCGTGGGGGAAGCCGCCGATCACGTCGAGGGCCGCGCGGCGGGCGATCGAGCAGGAGCCGCAGCAGAAGCTCACGTCCCAGGCATCGCGGCTCGCGGCCATCTCGTCGAAGAACAGCCGCTGCTCGTCGGGCCAGACCTTTTCGAGCGCGAGGTTCGACTGGACCGGATCCTTGTTGAAGAAGTGCTGCGGGGTCTGAACGATGCCGATCGTCGGATCGGTGAAGAAGGGCAACGTGCGGCGCAGGAAGTTGCGGTAGGGAACGAAATCCGCATCGAAGATTGCGATGAAATCGCCCGATGAGACTTTGAGGCCGTTGTTCATATTGCCGGCCTTGGCGTGGGAATTGTCCGGACGGGTGACGTGGATCGCGCCTTTCTCCTCGCAATACTTCTTCAGCCAGTCGCGTCGCTTGTCGTCGAGGACGTAGACCTTGAATTTGTCCCGCGGGTAATCGAGCGCCAGAGCGCCGACGATGGTCCGTTCCAGGACGTCGAGCGGCTCGTTGTAGGTCGGGATGAAGACGTCGACCGTCGGCAGTTGCGCCTCCGGGCGCGCGAAGAAAGCCCGCTCCAACCGGCTCGCCTCGGTGCTCCGATCGACCGAACGGCTCATCACCACGAGGAAGAGCAGGATATCGGCGAAGGCGCCGAGCTCCACGCAGAAGACCGTCCAGGTCCAGATGAAGGCGAAGCTGCCGTCGACGGGATGCGGCAGCACGGTGTGAAAGAAGCGCCAGAGGAGATACCGCATGGCCACCGCGAGAACGAAGGCGCAGGCGATGCTCCGGGCCCAGGTCTTTTCCCGGGGCCAGTTCGTCACGAAGATGTAGAAAAAAGCTCCGACGAGGCAGGTCGGAGCGAGGGGAGCGAGGTCCAGCTCTAGGAGATACTGAACCACAGGCTCTTCATCCAGTTGACGAACGGCAGGGTTGCTGCGGATCGCGCGAACCGTACTTGTACGGTGCGTCCGACATGGCAGAAGTTCTCGTAGTCGGTCTGCATCGCGTTCTGCTCGAGGACCAGCCGGATGCGCGCATTCTTACCTCTGCTCTTCGGCGGGACGGCTGCAAGCGTCACCTCCTCCACGGCCGCACTCGACCCACGCACGGAGTTCACGCGTCCGGCGATCACGTCCGAGGTTCCGAGGAGCCGGACCTCAGCGGGATCACCCGGCTTGATCTGATCGTAATCGACCTCATCGAGCAGGATGTCGACGAAGAGGTCCCGGCAATCGAGCAGGCGAAGCAGTTCGTTGCCGACAACCACATTCGAGCCACCGACGACGTTGTTGCGCCAGATCACGCCCCGAAACGGGAGCGTAATGGAGGCGCTCGACAGCCTGTCGTTGCGAGCGCGTTCGATGAAAAGCTGTTTTTCCAAGAGTTGGATACGCGCCCGTTCGATCTTGGCCTGCGCCTCCACATTGGCGAGCTGGATCGCAACCTCGTCTCCACGCTGTTGTGAGTACGGTACATCGTTGCGGCCCTCGCCCACGAAGGTGCCGCGCTTCAGCGCATCGAGCTGCTGATGGAGCCTGTCGAGTTCGGCTTTGGCGATCGTGCCCTCGTTGCCTGAGGCGACGGCTGCGGCCCGCGCCGCCTCGACCGAGCTGTTGGCGACCACACCTGTGGCCCCCAGCGTCTGCTTGCGGCTGAGGTCGGCCTCGGCGGAGACACGGTTGGCCTGAGCCGTGCTGATCCGCTGCTGGCGGATGATGATCTCCTGCTGGATGCTCTGCAGGCTCGCCTTCTGATAGTCGCCGAGTCGCGCGGAGAGCTCCTTCTTGAGAGCCGTGAGCTGACCGATCTGCCCGTCCAGCGCCTTCAGGCGCTCCCGGGCCGCGCCGAGATCGGCATCGAGCTGCGCCTCCGCCGTGCGGGCGATGCGATCGTTCGTGATCTGGAAGAGCTCCGCGTCCTCGGGGAGCGCGGTCCCGACCTTGGGAGGCGTGTCGGAAACGACACCCTCGATCGGCGCCGACAGCACGGCGAAGCGCGCGTTCACGGTGCCATCGAGGCTAGTATAGCCTGTGAGGCCCGGCAGCATCACGACGATGGCGGTGGATAGAAGTGTCAGACCGACAAGGATGCGAACAGCACGCGTGTTCCAAAACATGCCCCATCATCCTGATACGGCGTCTCGGCGCCTTGTTGATTCAGGCCGTGAGCTCAAGCGCGTGAAATGAATTGCTTGGCGCTCAACCGCGAAAACGCTTCGAGAGCCGTAACGGATCCTTGAGATCGTACGATGGTTGTATTTTTCTTAACGATATTGCCGAGCTTTTAATCGCGACGAAACCGCGCTCGGGCCCGCGCCGCCGGAGCGTATCGTCCAGCCGTCGACGACACGGCCCTGGGATCCTGCCGCGGTCCGCCCGGCGGACTCCCGGAGCCGCGGAGCGGATGGGCGGCGTCCGGCCTCGGCGGTGAAGCGGAAGAGCCGGTCAGATGGCCGGCAGGCAGACCCTGTGACGGCCCGTTCAGGCTCGGAAGCGAGCCCTGGCATCGTCGCGATGAGCCGATGTCAGCCCCGGTGCAGCCGCCAGTCGATCGGGGCGCGGCCATGCGCTTCGAGCCACGCATTCGCCCGGTCGAACGGCCGCGAGCCCGGAAAGTCCCGGGCGCGGTTGAGCGGGGAGGGGTGACCCGAGGCGACGATGCCGTGGCGGCGCGTGTCGATCAGCGCCTCGCGGGCGCGGGCCTGGGCGCCCCAGAGCAGGAACACCGCCGGCGCGTCGCGGGCGGAGACGGCGGCCACCGCCTCGTCGGTCAGTTGCGCCCAGCCGAGCCGCAGATGCGCCCCGGCCTTGCCGGCCTCCACGGTGAGCGCCGAATTCAGGAGCAGCACCCCGCGCTCCGCCCAGGGCGTGAGGTCGCCGGTGGAGAGATCGGGCTGGCCGCCCTCCGGGGCGAGTTCGGCCAGGATCACCTTGAGCGAGGCCGGCAGGCGGCGCGGGCCGACATAGGAGAAGGCGAGCCCGTTGGCATCGCCCGGCGTCGGATAGGGGTCCTGTCCGAGGATCACCGCCTTCACCGCGGGCAGGGGGGTCAGCGTCAGCGCCCGGAAGATCGCGGAAGGCTCCGGCAGCACCGTCGCACCGGCCGCGACGCGCTCATCGACCTTTCTCGCGACCCGGTCCGCCGCGCCCTCCCGGAAGAAGGGCAGATCGAGCCAGGGGGAGCCGCTGGCGCGGAACGCCTTGAGGGCGGCCTCGACGGGTCCGGTCACGCGAAATCCCCTTTCATGACAGCCCTCATGAAAGCTCTCATGAAAGCTCTCATGGCAGCACCCGGATCCGCCCCCCGGTCTCGGCCGGGAGCGGTGCGTGAGCGCGGATATAGGCCATCACCGTGTTCGCCAGCAGCGTCCCGTCGGTGCCGCCGATCAGCACGCGGCCCTTGGCCAGCATCCCGTAATCGTTGCCGCCGCCCAGCATGAAGTCGTTGGCGGCCACGCGGTAGGTGCGGGCCTCGTCGAGGGCCGCGCCGCCGATCGTCGCCGCGACGACGCGCCGGCCGGGCGGTGCGTTCGGGTCGAGGGTCACGTCGATGCCCGAGACCTGCAGGAACCGTCCGGACGAGCGGCCGAGATCGCGATAGCCGTTCTCCAGGGCCTCGCGGAGCGTCGCCCCGTCGATCGCCACGAGCACGGTGGTGTTGCCGAAGGGCAGTTCGCTCAGGATGTCGCGCCGCGTCAGGCTGGCCCCGGCCGGGTAGAGCCGGTCGCCGCGGATGCCGCCACCGTTCATCAGGCCGATCTCGGCGCCGGTGCCCGCCCGCACCGCGTCGGCGACGAGATCGCCGAAGCTCGATTCCCGCGCCCGCACCGTGGCGACGCGGCTGTCGAGCGGCCCCTCCGTCGTGCCGAGCACGACGTCGAGTTCCCGCGAGAGCTCGCCCGCGAGCCGCTCCACCACGGCTTGCGTCTCCGGGTCGGGGGTCACCTCGGCGGTGTCGTGAATGCGGAAGGCGGCGCGCCAGCGCACCGATCCGTCGATGCTCGGCGTGACGAAGACGTCGACCGCCGTGACGTAGTGGGCGTCGTGGCTCGATTCGACCAGCACCGCCTGCCCGTCGTCGCGCAGGCAGAGATCGTGGTCGTGGCCCGAGAGCAGGATGTCGACCACGCGCCCGCGCACGATCGCGTCGTCGGTGGGCCGCGCCGTGTGGGCGATGCCGACGATCATCTGCGCGCCGGCCTTGCGCAGGCGCTCCGCCTCGCGGGCGAGCGTCTCGATCTCGGGGCCGAAGCGCAGGTTTCCGGATTGCGACTTTTCCGGTGTCGCCTGCAGGGCGATGCCGACGAGGCCGACGCGGATGCCGCCGAGTTCGACCAGCCGCGCATCCTCGATGCCGGGGAGCCGTTCGCCCTCGGGGCCGCGCAGGTTGGCGGCGAGGAACGGGAAGCGGGCCTCGCTCCGGCGCTCGGCGAACACCTTCGGCCCGAAATCGAACTCGTGGTTGCCCGGCACGAACAGGTCGGGCGGCGCGAGGTTCAGGAGCTCGACGATGTGCGCGCCCCGGTCGAAGCCCGACATCAGCGAGGGCGAGAAGCTGTCGCCGGCATGGGCGTAGAGCAGCGGCACGCCGCGGGCGCGCTCGGCCTTCACCACCGCGTTGAGCCGGGGAAAGCCGCCGCGCCCCTCCACCGCGTCCATCGCGTAGATGTCGTTGACGAGGAGCAGGGTGAAGGTCGGCGTGCCGGCGAGCGCCGGGCCGGCGCCGGCGGCGAGGAGACCCGCGCCGAGGCCGGCGACGGTCTGCCGACGGGTCGGGCGCATCACCGGCTCAGCGCCCGGCGTTTCGGTCCTTCGCGACCTCGTCCTTGGCCATCCCGTCCCGCACCGCCTTGGCGTTGCGCCGGAGCGCCGGCAGGATCCAGGCGCCCGAGGCGAAGTAGAGCCCCGCCGACATCGGCTTCAGATCGACGGCGAGCCGGTCGGCGAGCCCCGGATTCGTCAGCGGCACGGCGGGCGCATCGGTCTTGCGGTAGACCACCGTGGTGTCCTCGCGCCAGTACTCGGTATGCGGCACGAGGCCGGCGCGGCGGGCGAGCAGGTCGAAGGTCTCGCGCACGTAGCCGTGGACATGGGCGAAGTGGAAGCGCTCGTGCGGCGGCTTGCCGGTGGCGGCCATGTTGGGCACCGCGGCGTAGAGGATGCCGTCGGGCTTCAGCCAGCGGGCCAGCCGCTCCATCGTCTCGGCCGGGTTGCGCAGGTGCTCCAGCACGTGATGCGTGGAGATCACGTCGAAATGGCCGGCGGGGAAGCGGTTCGGGTCCTCGGCCTCGTCGAGCACCTCGACGCCGTGATGGGTGCGGGCGTAGGTGGCGTAGTCGCGCCCCGGCTCGACGCCGATCACCTCGCAGCCGCGCCGCTTGGCCTCCGCCAGGAACTCGCCCGAGCCCGAGCCGAAATCGAGCAGCTGCGCGCCGGGCGTCAGCTTCGGCGCCAGCAGGTCGGCGCGGAACCTGGCCTCGCGGGCCGAGCGGTTGAGGTGGTGGCGCGGCGGGCCGCCGGCGAAGGCGAGCTGGTAGTCGGCGCGGTAGGCGCTCGCATAATACTCCGCCAGCTCGTCCGGCGTCGGCATCGGATCGGTGCGGATCAGGCCGCACTGGGTGCAGGCGATCGAGCGCAGGGTCTTGAGCCGCCGGTCGGTCTCGGCCACGGTGACGGCGTCGCGGCATCCGCACAGGTTGCACGCGGCCGGTGCCCCCTCGTAGGGGTAGCCGGTGAACGGCACGAAGTGCTTCAGGAAGTAGCGGGGGGACGGCATGTCGCGCTGGCCTCCGGAGCGATTTCGGGCAAAGGGTTTGCGCAAGATAAAGGCCGGACGCTCCGAGCGGAACTTCGGAGAATCTTGGCCTTGGAAAGCCGCCTGCTCTAGATCGAACGGCCGGCCCGCACAACCGGATCGCTTGCCGCATTGAGGCCGCGTTGAGGAAGGCGGGACGCCCGTGACCGGAAACCCGATGAACGAACGCGTCGAACCTGACACCCTCCTGCGCAACCCCGTGAGGGTCGCCCCCACCGCCCTGCCGCCCGACCACCCCGCGGTGAGGACCGGCCGCGTCGGCGTGCTCCTGATGAACCTCGGCACGCCCGAGGGCACGAGCTACTGGCCGATGCGCCGCTACCTCAAGGAGTTCCTCTCCGACCGCCGGGTCATCGAGGTGCCGCGGCTGATCTGGTGGCCGCTGCTCAACCTCATCATCCTGACCAAGCGTCCGGGCCCGAAGGGGCGCGACTATGCCAGCATCTGGAACAACGAGCGCGACGAGGGACCGCTCAAGACAATCACCCGCGGCCAGTGCGAGAAGCTTCAGGCGGCGATGGGCGATTCCGTCGTGGTCGATTGGGCGATGCGCTACGGCAAGCCGGAGGTGAGCCTCCGCATCCAGGCGCTGCTCGACCAGGGCTGCGACCGCATCCTCTTGGTGCCGCTCTATCCCCAATACGCGGCGGCGACCTCGGCCACCGCCTGCGACCAGGCCTTCAAGGCCCTGATGCAGATGCGCTGGCAGCCGACCGTGCGGGTCTCACCGCCCTATCACGACGACCCCGTCTACATCCAAGCCATGGCGGATTCGATCCGCGAGGGGCTGGCCAAGCTCGATTTCGAGCCGGAGGTGATCCTGACCTCCTTCCACGGCGTGCCGAAGAGCTACCTGCTCAAGGGCGACCCCTACCATTGCCAGTGCCTCAAGACCGGCCGGCTGATCCGCGAGGCCATGGGCTACACTCCCGAGCAGATGCGCGTGACCTTTCAGTCGCGCTTCGGCAACGAGGAATGGCTCAAGCCCTACACCGACGAGACCGTGCAGGCGCTGGCCAAATCCGGCGTGAAGCGCATGGCGATCGTGGCGCCGGGCTTCACCGCCGACTGCCTCGAGACGCTGGAGGAGCTCGACGGCGAGAACCGCCACTATTTCGAGGAGAACGGCGGCGAGAAATACGCCTTCATCCCCTGCCTCAACGATTCCGATCTCGGCATGCGGGTGATCGAGCACGTCGTGCGGCGGGAGTTGCAGGGCTGGATCTGATCCGGTCTCCGCTCGATCGAAGCGGGGGCGGGCCGGGCGAGCCGGCGCGCTGTTCGACCGGAACCCCGATCCGCCGCCCGAAGCGGTCGACCGGGTCGGGGATGACGCGCGGGGAGGCGCACCGCGCGATCCCGCAATCGTGGCCGTCATGCGCGCCACGCCCTCGATCGGCTCAACCATCGCCCTAACGTTGCCTTGCGCCCCCTCGGAACGCATGCTAGGCGACAGCCGCGCCGCGGGGAGACCGATCAAGGCCTTCCGTGCCCGGTGCAATTCCAATCCCCACGGGTCTCACGCCGTCGCCGTCACGAGGCGAGTTCGAGCATGAGGGGCCGGCGGGCAAGGATAAGAGAGAGCGACGGGTGGCGCAGAACGGTTCCGAGGGTCCCCTGTTGGCCGGTGTGGCGGGCCGCTACGCTTTGGCCCTGTACGAGCTGGCCCGCGACGAGCGGCAGGTCGACGACGTTGCCAAGAACCTCGATGCGTTCGACGCGCTGTATCGCGAGAGCGCCGACCTGCGCCGCCTCGTGAAGAGCCCCGCCTTCTCGGCCGAGGAGCAGACGGCCGCCGTCGGCGCCCTGCTCGACCGCGCCGGCATCACGGGGCTGGCCGCCAACTTCATCAAGCTCTCGGCCGCCAACCGCCGCCTCTTCGCGCTGCCGGACATGATCCGCGCCTATCGCGAGAAGGTGCGCGAGGCCAAGGGCATCGTCCGCGCCGAAGTCCGCGTGGCGGAGAAGCCCTCCGACGCGGTCATCGAGGACATCAAGGCCTCGCTGCGCGACGTCGCTAAGTCCGAGGTCGAGATCGACCTCCACATCGACCCGAGCCTGATCGGCGGCCTCGTCGTCAAGATGGGCTCGCGCATGGTCGATGCCTCGCTCCGGACCAAGCTCAACAGCATCCGTCTCGCCATGCGGGAAGCCCGCTGAGGGGCCCGACCCCTCGCGAACTGACCCGACACCCGAACAGACACGCACCCGACCTTTAAAGAGGCCCGACGATGGACATCCGCGCCGCCGAGATCTCCGCGATCCTGAAAGAGCAGATCAAGAATTTCGGCCAGGAGGCCGAGGTGACGGAAGTCGGGCAGGTGCTCGCGGTCGGCGACGGCATCGCCCGCGTCTACGGCCTCGACAACGTCCAGGCCGGTGAGATGGTCGAGTTCGAGTCGGGCGTGCGCGGCATGGCCCTCAACCTCGAGCAGGACAATGTCGGCGTCGTGATCTTCGGCTCCGACCGCGAGATCAAGGAAGGCCAGACCGTCAAGCGCACCGGCGCCATCGTGGACGTGCCGGTCGGCAAGGGCCTGCTCGGCCGCGTGGTCGACGGCCTCGGCAACCCGATCGACGGCAAGGGCCCGATCCAGTCGACCGAGCGCCGCCGCGTCGACGTGAAGGCGCCGGGCATCATTCCGCGCAAGTCCGTGCACGAGCCGATGGCCACCGGCCTCAAGGCGATCGACGCCCTGATCCCCGTCGGCCGCGGCCAGCGCGAGCTGATCATCGGCGACCGCCAGACCGGCAAGACCGCGATCGCGCTCGACACGATCCTCAACCAGAAGCCGGCCCATTCGGGCACCGACGAGAACGCCAAGCTCTACTGCGTCTACGTCGCCATCGGCCAGAAGCGCTCCACCGTCGCCCAGTTCGTGAAGGTGCTGGAGGACCAGGGCGCGATGGAATACTCCATCGTCATCGCCGCCACCGCCTCCGACGCCGCGCCGATGCAGTTCATCGCTCCGTTCGCCGGCTGCGCCATGGGCGAGTACTTCCGCGACAACGGCATGCACGCCGTGATCGTGTACGACGACCTCTCCAAGCAGGCGGTGGCCTACCGCCAGATGTCGCTGCTGCTGCGCCGCCCGCCGGGCCGTGAGGCCTATCCGGGCGACGTGTTCTACCTCCACTCGCGCCTGCTCGAGCGCGCCGCCAAGATGGGCGACGCCGCCGGCAAGGGCTCGCTGACCGCGCTCCCCGTGATCGAGACCCAGGCCAACGACGTCTCGGCCTACATCCCGACCAACGTGATCTCGATCACCGACGGCCAGATCTTCCTCGAGACCGACCTGTTCTACCAGGGCGTCCGCCCGGCGGTGAACGTCGGCCTCTCGGTCTCCCGCGTCGGCTCCTCGGCCCAGACCAAGGCGATGAAAAAGGTCGCCGGCAAGATCAAGGGTGAGCTGGCGCAGTACCGCGAGATGGCGGCCTTCGCCCAGTTCGGCTCCGACCTCGACGCCTCGACCCAGCGCCTCTTGAACCGCGGCGCCCGCCTGACCGAGCTCCTGAAGCAGCCGCAATTCTCGCCGCTGAAGATGGAAGAGCAGGTCGCGGTGATCTACGCCGGCGTCAACGGCTACCTCGACAAGCTCCCGGTCAACCAGGTCCGCGCCTTCGAGGACCAGCTCCTGAGCACGCTGCGCTCGAAGCACCAGGATTGGCTCGACTCGGTGCGCGACTCCAAGGACCTGTCGGACGCCAACGCCAACACGCTCAAGGGCGTGATCGAGACCGTCGCCAAGTCGTTCGCGTAAGGCGGTCGATTAGAAGAGTAACGCCAGACGGCCGCTTTCCCCGGGGAGCGGCCGTCGCCGAGACGTCCGCGAGCGATCTGGAAATCCGCCGATGCCGAGTTTGAAGGATCTGCGCAACCGCATCACCTCGGTGAAGGCGACGCAGAAGATCACCAAGGCGATGCAGATGGTCGCCGCCGCCAAGCTGCGGCGCGCCCAGAACGCCGCCGAGAACGGGCGGCCCTACGCCGAGAAGATGGCCCAGGTGCTCGGCAACCTCGCCGGTAACCTGATCGGCGGCGTCGGCGCCCCGCGCCTGCTCTCCGGCACGGGCCGGGACCAGACCCACCTGCTCATCGTCTGCACCGGCGACCGCGGTCTGGCCGGCGCCTTCAACTCCTCGATCGCGCGTCTCGCCCGCGACCACGCCAACCGGCTGATGGCCGAGGGCAAGACCGTCAAGATCATCACGGTCGGCAAGAAGGGCCTCGACATCCTGCGCCGCCAGTTCCGCGACCAGATCGTCGCCTCGCGCGACATCCGCGGCAACCGGCCGGTCGACTATCCCTTCGCCGCCGAGATCGCCGACGACATCCTCGCCCGCTTCGAGGCCGGCGAGTTCGACGTGGCGACGCTGTTCTACTCCGAGTTCCGTTCGGTGATCTCGCAGATCCCGACGGCGCAGCGGATCATCCCGGCCGAACTGCCGGAGTCCGGCGCCGCCGACTCCAAGGCCGGCGGGTCCGACGCGGCGTTGGAGTTTGAGCCGAACGAGGAGACGATCCTCGAGACGCTGCTGCCGAAGAACCTGACCGTCCAGGTCTTCCGGGCGCTCCTGGAGAACGCCGCCTCGGAACAGGGCGCGCGCATGAGCGCCATGGATTCCGCGACCCGCAACGCGGGCGAGATGATCAAGAAGCAGACGCTGGTCTACAACCGCACGCGTCAGGCCATGATCACCAAGGAACTCATCGAGATCATTTCGGGCGCGGAAGCGCTCTGACCGCCGCATAAGAGGAATCATCGCAATGGCGAACACCGCTTCCCCCGCCACCAACCCGACCAACGCGAAGGGCCGCATCACCCAGGTCATCGGCCCGGTGGTCGACGTGCAGTTCGACGGCTACCTGCCGGAGATCCTGAACGCGCTGGAGACCAAGAACCAGGGCAACCGCCTCGTGCTCGAGGTGGCGCAGCAGCTCGGCGAGAACACCGTGCGCTGCATCGCCATGGACACCTCGGAAGGCCTCGTGCGCGGCCAGGAGGTCTCCGACACCGGCGCGCCGATCAAGGTGCCGGTCGGCCACAACACGCTCGGCCGCATCATGAACGTCATCGGCGAGCCGATCGACGAGGCCGGGCCGATCCAGGCCGACACCTTCCGCGCCATCCACCAGCCGGCCCCGTCCTACGACGAGCAGTCGACCGAGGCGCAGATCCTCGTCACCGGCATCAAGGTGGTGGACCTGCTCGCTCCCTACGCCAAGGGCGGCAAGATCGGCCTGTTCGGCGGCGCGGGCGTCGGCAAGACCGTGCTGATCATGGAACTGATCAACAACATCGCCAAGGCCCACTCGGGCTACTCGGTGTTCGCCGGCGTCGGCGAGCGCACCCGTGAGGGCAACGATCTCTACCACGAGATGATCGAGTCCAACGTCAACAAGAACCCCAAGGAGAACAACGGCTCGGCCGAGGGCTCCAAGTGCGCGCTGGTCTACGGCCAGATGAACGAGTCGCCCGGCGCCCGCTCCCGCGTGGCCCTGACCGGCCTGACCATCGCCGAGCAGTTCCGCGACGAGGGCCAGGACGTGCTCTTCTTCGTCGACAACATCTTCCGCTTCACGCAGGCGGGCTCCGAGGTGTCGGCGCTCCTCGGCCGCATCCCCTCCGCGGTGGGCTACCAGCCGACGCTCGCCACCGACATGGGCGCCCTGCAGGAGCGCATCACCACCACGACCAAGGGCTCGATCACCTCGGTGCAGGCGATCTACGTGCCGGCGGACGACCTGACCGACCCGGCCCCGGCCACCTCCTTCGCCCACCTCGACGCCACGACCGTGCTCTCGCGCTCGATCGCCGAGAAGGGCATCTACCCGGCGGTGGACCCGCTCGACTCCACCTCGCGCATGCTCTCCCCGGCCATCCTCGGCGAGGAGCACTACGAGGTCGCCCGTAAGGTCCAGCAGACCCTGCAGCGCTACAAGTCGCTCCAGGACATCATCGCGATCCTGGGCATGGACGAGCTCTCGGAAGAGGACAAGCTGACGGTGGCCCGCGCCCGCAAGATCGAGCGCTTCCTCTCGCAGCCGTTCCACGTCGCCGAGGTGTTCACCGGCTCGCCGGGCAAGCTCGTCGCGCTCGAGGACACGATCAAGGGCTTCAAGGGCCTGGTCGAGGGCAAGTACGACGACCTTCCGGAGGCCGCCTTCTACATGGTCGGCTCCATCGAGGAGGCCCAGGAGAAGGCCAAGAAGCTCGCCGCCTAAGAACGGCCAACGCTTCCCATCCGGTGCGCGGAGCCGACACGACCCCGCGCGCCGCTCAACCTCTCGCGGACACCTGACGCATGGCCACCTTCCACTTCGATTTCGTCGGCCCCGAGCGGACGCTGTATTCCGGCGAGGTCGAGGCGGTGCAGCTTCCCGGCGTCGAGGGCGAGATGACCGTGCTGCCGGGGCACGCCCCGGTCCTGACCGCCCTCAAGGTCGGCGTCATCACCGTCACCGAGACCGCCGGCAACGGCAAGCGCATCTACGTCCAGGGCGGCTTCGCCGATATCGGCCCGACCAGCGTGACGGTGCTCGCCGAGCGCGCCGCGCCGATCGAGGAGCTCACCCCCGCGCAGATCGACAAGGAGATCGAGGCGGCGGAGCTCGCTCGCGATGCGACCGAAGATTACGCCAAGCGCGAGGCCCTGAACGCCCAGATCGTCCAGATGCAGGAAGCCCGGCACACGCTGAGCCTCTGATTCTCGCCAACATTTCGGTCTTCGAAGGGCGCCGGGAAACCGGCGCCTTTTTGTTTTCGTGGAAGACCCGCGCATTCGCGGACGTCGGCACCGGAGCCCTCTTGTCCCGTTTCGGGTTGAGGGCCTCACGGCCGCCCCCGCTCACGGCGCCTCCGCCACCTCCAGCGCCCGCGCGATCAGCCGTTCCCGGGCCTCTGCATCGTCCGGGCAGCCGCTGGCGAGCCAGAGTTCCCGGGCGGCCTTGAGGCCCAGGCCGACCGCCCGGCCCGGCGGGACGCCGCGCGCCACGAGATCGGCACCGGCCACGGGGAAGGTCGGCCGGGTGCCCGCTTCCGCCATCCGGTCGAGCGCCGCGTGGGCCGCCGGCGTGACGCGGGGGCGCGGCTCGCCGGCGAGCGCGATCAGGAGTTCGCGTAGCGGTCCGGCACCGTGGGTCGCGACGAGGGCGGGCACCGCTTCCGCCTCGATCACCGGCCGGTCGTGCAGGACGGCCAGAGTTGCGGCGTAATCGGCGAGGCGCGCGTGCTCGGCCCGCGAGAGGCGCAGGCTTGCCTGCAGCCGGTCCGCATCCTCGCTCGTGCGCACGGCGAGCGCCGCGAAACGGGCGATGGCGTCGAGGCGGGGCGGATCCGCCGCGCAGCGGGCGAGCCGGCCGAGTTCGCCGACGCCGCCGAGGATGCGCAGGAGCAGGCCGGTCTCGCTCAAGGTGGCCACCGCCTCCACGGCGCGGGGGGCGAGCAGCAGCTTCAGGAACTCGGCGCGCACCCGCTCCCGCGAGAGCCGGTCGAGGCTGTCGCGCGCCGCGATCGCGGCGGCGAGGCCGTCGGCATCCGGGGCGCCGCGTCCGTAGCGGGCATGGAAGCGGAAGAAGCGCAGCAGCCGCAGGGCGTCCTCGCGCAGGCGGGTCGCGGCGTCGCCGATGAAGCGCACCCGGCCGGCGGCGAGGTCGGCGACGCCCCCCGTCGTGTCGTGCAGGCGCCCCC
The DNA here is from genome assembly GCF_014199985.1 of Methylorubrum rhodesianum. Taxonomy (GTDB): domain Bacteria; phylum Pseudomonadota; class Alphaproteobacteria; order Rhizobiales; family Beijerinckiaceae; genus Methylobacterium; species Methylobacterium rhodesianum. The sequence goes on from NZ_JACHOS010000006.1 coordinate 171,883, forward strand.
GTGCGCCGAGCGACAGGGCGTTGATGGTGAAGTCGCGCCGCTCGGCATCGCGCGCAAAATCGCGGCCGAAGCGCACCACCGCGTGGCGCCCGTCCGTCTCCACATCCTCGCGCAGGGTCGTCACCTCGTGCGGCTCGCCCGCCACGACGAGGGTGACCGTGCCGTGCTCGATCCCCGTCGGCACCGCCTTGATCCCGGCGGCGCGGGCGCGCTCGATCACCGCCTCCGGCGGATGCGTGGTGGCGAGATCGATGTCGCTGACAGTCGCGCCGAGCAGCGCGTCGCGCACGCAGCCGCCGACGAGGCGCGTCTCCTCGCCCGGCGCGTCGAGCGCCGCGAGGCAGGCCTGCACGCCCTCCCGTGCCAGGAGCCGGGCGGGGCCGTCCGCGGTCAGCGGCGGGGGAAGCGGCGAGGGCGCCGGGTCGGCGCTCATCGGAAATGGCCCGGCACCAGCCGCCCGTTCTCGTAGCGCGGCGGCTCGTAGCCGTCCTTGGTGCGCTGCCCGGTCAGCCCGGTCATGACCAGGGAGGCGATGACGATGAACAGCCCGGCCAGCACCAGACGCGTCCATTGCGGCTTCCACTCGGCGTGGTCGAGCGGCGAGCGCCGGGCGAACAGCAGCCAGGCTGCGAAGGCCAGGAAGGGCAGGGAGAACAGGAGGATTTCCTGGAGGACGAGGCGGAGCATCGATGCTGCGATCTGCGAGGGGCCGCGAGGCGCCCGTCGGGCGTGAAGGCGTTCAGGCGTCGAGACGTTCAGGGATAAAGACGTTCGTAGAGGTTATGCACGATCCCCGCCGTGACACCCCAGATCAGGTGCTCCGCGAAGGGGATGGCGTAGAAATAGCGCGTCCGGCCCCTCCATTCCGCCGAACGGACGAGATGCCGCGCCGGGTCCATCAGGAAGGCGAGCGGCACCTCGAAGACCGCCGCCACCTCCGCCGGGTTCGGGCGCAGGGCCGCCTCGCGCGCCACGACGCCGACCACCGGCACCACGAGGAAGCCGGTGCCTGAGAGATAGGGGTCGAGATAACCGAGCGGACGCACCGCCCCGCTTTCCAGGCTGATCTCCTCCCGCGCCTCGCGGAGCGCCGTGTCGACCGGCGAGGTGTCCTCGGGATCGACCTTGCCGCCGGGGAAGGCGACCTGTCCGGAATGGTCGCGCAGATGCGCAGCCCGCTGGGTGAACAGCAGCGTCACGCCCTCGGGGCGGTCGATCACCGGCACCAGCACGGCGGCGGGCCGGTGCGGCGTGGCCGGGGCGACGGCGAAGCCCTCCGGCTGGAGGTCGTGGTCGCCGCGCGGGTTCGACAGCGGAACGCCCGGCCCCGGCGCCACGTGGCTCAGGCGGTTTTCCGCCCGCGCGAGGAACGCGTCGAGCGTGAACGCCTCCGCCGGCCCATCCGCCGGGGATCTCGCTGCCGCCTCGGGCAGCCTCATGCGGCCTCGCCGGCGGGGGCGATGCGGTGGAAATGGCCCCCGGCCCAGAGGCCGAACCATCGTTGGCCGTCGATCTCGCGCTCCTCGCTCATCTCGACGAGATCGTAGGTGAGGCTCCGGCTCACCAGAGCCCAGAGGTCGCGGCGGACATGGAGATAGGGCTTCAGGCCCTCCGCCCCGTCGATGAAGCGGAGAGGGTGCTCGGCATCGGCCGGGACGAGATCGTCCACGTTGGTGCGGAAGGCGATGCGGCGCGCCTCGCCCTGGCCCTCCACCGCCATCTCCACCGCGGCGAACGGGGCGTCCTCCACCTGGATGCGCACCCGCTCGGCCGGCGTGACGAGCACGGTCGAGCCGTCGGGCTCCTTGCGCAGGATCGAGGCGAAGAGCCGGACGAGCTTCGGCCGCCGGATCGCCGAGCCGTTGTGGAACCACGTGCCGTCGGCAGCGATGCGGATGTCGATCTCGCCGCAATGTTCCGGATGCCAGCGCTCCACCGGCGGAAGACCGCGTTTGCCGACCTCGCCGAGGGCGGCGCTGAGCCGGGCCAAAGCCGGATCGTCGGAGGGGGGCTGGGTCATGACTTGTCGCCGGGCCTGTCTTTCAGAACCTTCCAGATTCCCGTCACCGCCGCCAGCGGCCGGCCGCCGCTGGTGAGCGTGCCGCGCACGAAGACGAGGGAGGCGGTCTTCCGCACGATCTCCGGCACGGTCTCGATCAGGTCGCCGATCTGCGCCGCGCCGACGAACTGGCTCGACATCTCGATGGTCACCGCCCGCGCGCCGTCGCAGGCGTCGCGCACGACGATGCTGAGCGCCCGGTCGGCGAAGGTCAGCAGCATGCCGCCATGGACGATGCCGACGAAGTTGCCGTGCCGCTCGTCGGTGCGGAAGGCGAACTCCTTCGTGCCCGCGACCGTGCGGTGATAGACCGGCCCGACATGGGCGATGAAGCCCGGGTCGGTGAAGGCCTCCCAGCCGTCGGGAAAGGCCGCGCGCTCCTCGTCCGTCATCAGGTCTCGCCTCCCACGGCCGCAGAGTTCCCGAACCCCGCCGCGATGCACCACGTTGCACGATGTCGCGGGCGTCCTGACCCCCGCCGCTGGATCGCCCATATAGCGCCGAACTGCCGCGCGGCAGCGCCGCGCTTGCCTTCGGCCCGCGTTCGGCGCCAGACTCAAGCACTTTCGGGCCTGCGCGCCCGGTCATCGCAGGGTTCACTTCATGGCACAGGGCGCCGGACCGGCCAGCACGACGAGCCTCGACGACGGGATCGTCGCCACCGCCGAGACCTGTCTCGCCGCGATCCGCGAGGCGCGGGAGGCGATCCACGGGGTCATCTTCGGCCAGGAGAAGATCGTCGATCTGGCGCTGGTCACGATCCTGGCCGGCGGCCACGGCCTGCTCGTCGGCCTGCCGGGTCTGGCCAAGACCAAGCTGGTCGAGACGCTCGGCACCGTGCTCGGCCTCGATGCCCGCCGGGTGCAGTTCACGCCGGACCTGATGCCCTCCGACATTCTCGGCACCGAGATCCTCGACGAGGATGCCGAGCGCCGCCGCTCCTTCCGCTTCGTGCGGGGACCGGTCTTCACCCAGCTCCTGATGGCCGACGAGATCAACCGCGCCAGCCCGCGCACGCAATCGGCCCTGCTCCAGGCGATGCAGGAGCACTTCGTCTCGGTGGCGGGCGAGCGCCACGACCTGCCGCGCCCCTTCCACGTGCTGGCGACGCAGAACCCGATCGAGCAGGAGGGCACCTATCCGCTGCCCGAGGCGCAGCTCGACCGCTTCCTCCTTGAGATCGATGTCGGCTATCCCGACCGCGCCGCCGAGCGCCGCATCCTGATCGAGACCACCGGCGTCGAGGATGCGCGGGCCCGGGCGGTGATGAACACCGAGCAGCTGCTCACGGCGCAGCGCCTCGTGCGGCGCCTGCCGGTCGGCGACGCCGTGGTCGACGCGATCCTCGACCTCGTCCGCTCGGCCAGGCCGGAAGGCGGCGATCCGGCGATCGCGAAAAAGCTGCTGTGGGGGCCGGGCCCCCGCGCCAGTCAGGCGCTGACCCTGGCCGTGCGCGCCCGCGCGCTGATCGAGGGCCGCGTCGCGCCCTCCGTCGCCGACGTGAAGGCGCTCGCCGAACCGGTGCTCAAGCACCGCATGGCGGTGACCTTCGCCGCGCGCGCCGACGGCGAGACGGTGGCCGGCCTGATCGGCCAGCTCGCCGCCAAGCTCTGAGTTCGCCGCGGATGGCCTCCACCCGGCTCGTCGAGGCCGAGAGCCGCCGCCCCGGCGGCGCGCAGACCGGCGGCGCGCTCGCGCTCGCCGAGGTGATGCCGCGCCTCGTGCTCGAATCGCGCCGCGTCTCCGGCACCCTGGCGCACGGCCTGCACGGGCGCCGCCGCGCCGGACCGGGGGAGAGCTTCTGGCAGTTCCGCCCCTTCGTCACTGGTGAGGCGGCTGCCCGCATCGATTGGCGCCGCTCGGCCCGCGACGACCGGCTCTACGTGCGCGAGCGCGAGTGGGAGGCCGCCCACAACATCTGGATCTGGATCGACCGCTCCGCCTCGATGGGTTTCGCCTCGGATCTGGCCCAGACCTCGAAGGTCGAGCGGGCGCTGGTGCTGGGGCTGGCGCTCGCCGACACCTTCGTCGAGGGCGGCGAGCGCGTCGGCCTGCTCGGGCTCACCCGCGCCAGCGCCTCGCGCGGCATCGTCGAGACCCTCGCCCAGGCGTTGGTCGACGACCGGGCCGGCCTCATGCAGGATCTGCCGCCGCCCGCCCGCCCCGGGCGCTTCGACGAGGTGGTGCTGGTGAGCGATTTTCTCACGCCGCTCGACCGGGTGCGCGAGGCGGTGCAGGCCAATTCCGTCCACGGCAACCGCGGCCATCTCGTGCTGGTGGCCGACCCGGTGGAGGAGACCTTCCCCTTCACCGGCCAGGCCGTGCTGCACGATCCGGAAGGCGGCCTGAGCCTCGATATCGGCGAGGCCGGCGCCTGGGGCGAGGCCTACCGCGCGCGCATCGCCGCCCACCGCGACGGCCTCTCCGAGATCGCGCGGCAGCGGGGCTGGACGCTGACGATCCACCGCACCGACCGGCCGGCGAGCGAGGCCGCCCTGCGCGTCCTCACCCTCGTCGCCGCCGCGCGCGGGCTCGGCTGAAAGGCGAACCGCATTGTTCGGGATTCCGCTCACCTTCGCCGCTCCCCTCGCGCTCGCCGCGCTCGTCGCGCTGCCGGCCCTGTGGGTGCTGCTGCGGGTCACGCCGCCGCGTCCGCGCCGGATCCACTTCCCGCCGCTGGCGCTGGTCGCCGACCTGCTGCCGAAGCGCGAGACTCCGGCCCGCACCCCGCCCTGGCTGCTGATCCTGCGCATCCTCGCCGCCGCCTGCCTGATCCTCGCGGTGGCCGGACCAGTGTGGAATCCCGGCGGCATCGGCGCCGCCGCGGGGCGGGAGCCCCTGCTCCTCATCCTCGACAACGGCTTCGTCGCCGCCCAGGATTGGCGCGACCGCCTGCGCGCGGCCACCGACGAGATCGAGGCCGCCGCCCGCGACGGGCGCCCGGTGGCTCTGGTGGCGAGCGCCGAGGCGCCCGCGCCCTTCGAGGCCCGGCCGCCGGCCGCCGCGCTCGAGCGCCTGCGGGCGATCAAGCCGCGGCCGCATCTCGGTGACCGGGACGCGCATCTGGCCTCGATCGGCACCTTCCTCGAGCGGATGCCCGCTGCCTCGATCGTCTGGATCAGCGACGGCGTGCGCGGCGTCGGCGAGACGGATTTCGCCAAGTCTCTCGGCGATCTCGCGAGCCGCCACGGCAGCGCGGTCACCGTGCTCAAGGCCGAGCGTTCCCCGGCCCTCGCCCTCGAAGGCTCGCCGGTGCAGCCGGGCGAAAAACTCTCGGCGCAGGTTCTGCGGGCCGAAGCCAACGGCCGCGATGCCGGGCTGGTGCGGGCCCTCGACCAGAAGGGCCTGCCGCTCGCCGAGAGCCGGTTCACGCTTCAGCCCGAGGCGCGCGAGGCCAGCGTCAGCTTCGACCTGCCGGTGGAGCTGCGCAACGCCATCGCCCGCCTGGAGATCGAGGGCGAGCATTCGGCCGGGGCCGTGGTGCTGATGGACGAGCGCGGCAAGCGCCGCCGGGTCGGCCTCGTCTTCGGCGGCACCCTCGATCAGGCCCAGCCGCTGCTCGCGCCGACCTACTATCTCGCCAAGGCGCTCTCGCCCTTCGCCGACGTGCAGCAGCCTCGCGCCGGCCAGGGCACCGCCGAATCCATCGGCCAGATGCTCGACAATCAGGTCTCGGTGCTGGCGCTGGCCGATGTCGGCGCCCTCGACGACCGGACGCTCGCGCGGGTGGAGACGTTCGTGGAGGAGGGCGGGTTGCTCTTGCGCTTCGCCGGCCCCCGGCTCGCCGCCGGCAACGACCCACTGGTGCCGGTGCGCCTGCGCCGGGGCGGGCGCTCGCTCGGCGGCACCCTCTCCTGGGACCGGCCCAAGACCCTCGCGGCCTTCGCGCCCGAGAGTCCCTTCGCCGGCCTGAACCCGCCCGCCGATATCGGTGTGCGCCGCCAGATCCTGGCCGAGCCCGACGGCGACCTTCCCGGCAAGACCTGGGCGGCGCTCCAGGACGGCACGCCGATCGTCACGGCGGGCAAGCGGGGGCAGGGCCTCGTGGTGCTGTTCCATGTCACCGCCGACACCACATGGTCGAACCTGCCGCTGTCGGGCCTGTTCGTGGACATGCTGCGCCGGGTCGTCGGCCTCGCCGGCCCGTCCGCCAAGCTCGGCGAGGGTGATGGCCGGCAGGCCAATGGACAGGCGAAGGCCGCGCTGCTCGCCCCGCGCCTGACCCTCGACGGCTTTGGCGCGCTGGGCTCGCCGCCGGCCAGCGCCACCGCCGTGCCCGCCGATTTCGCCGACCGCGCCGGCCCCGAGCACCCGCCGGGCTTCTACGGTACGGCGGAGGGCGGCATCGCCGTCAACGCACTGGCGCCGGGCGACCGGCTCAGACCCCTCGACCTGACCGGTCTGAAGGGCGCCCGGATGGGCTCGCTCGCCGGAGCCGAGACGCTGGACCTGCGCGCGCTGCTGTTCAGTCTCGCGCTCACGCTGCTCGCCCTCGACACCCTGGCCGGCCTCTGGCTCGGCGGCTTCTTCCGCGGAGCCGGCCGCGTCTCGCGCGGGCGGGCGGCCACCGCCGCCCTTCTGCTGCCGGCGCTGCTCGGCCTCGCCCTCGTGTTCGCGCCGCCTCCGGCACGGGCGCAGGAGCCGCCGGCCAACCGGCCGAACGGCATCGAATCGGCGCTGGCCACCCGGCTCGCCTTCGTCGTCACCGGCGACGCCGCGACCGATGCCGCGAGCCGGGCCGGCCTGTCGGGCTTGAGCCAGATGCTGGCCGCCCGCACCGCCCTGGAACCCGGCGAGCCCGCAGGCCTGAACCTCGAGAAGGACGAACTCGCCTTCTATCCCCTGATCTACTGGCCGATCGTCGCAGGACGCCCGCAGCCGAGCGAGGCGGCGATCCGCAAGATCGACGCCTTCATGCGGAACGGCGGCACGGTGATCTTCGACACCCGGGACGCCCAGACCGCCCGCGCCAACGGTCCGCCGACCCCGGAGACGGCCTATCTGCGCAAGATGCTGGCGACCCTCGAAGTGCCGGAGCTCGAGCCGGTGCCGCCGGACCACGTCCTGACCAAGGCGTTCTACCTCGTCGATTCCTTCCCCGGCCGCCTCAGCACCGGCCAGACCTGGGTCGAGACGATCCCGCCGGCCGGAGAGGGCGGCGAGCGCCGCCCGGCGCGCGCCGGCGACGGCGTCACGCCGATCATCATCACCGGCAACGATCTCGCCGCCGCCTGGGCGGTGGGCCGCAACGGCGAGCCGCTCTACCCCGTCACCGGCGACCAGCGGCAGCGCGAGATGGCGTTCCGCGGCGGCATCAACATCGTGATCTACACCCTGACCGGAAACTACAAGGCCGATCAGGTCCACGTGCCCGCCCTGCTGGAGCGGTTGGGACAGTGATCGTTTCGAGGACACGCGACCCCAAAATCCCTCACCCTTCTGCGGGGGAGGGTGCCTTGCGGATGCAGGGCGGGAGAGGGGGCAGCTCAGGTCTATCCGGAAACGGCGCTTCCCTCACCCGCCCCCCTTCGGGGGCCACCCCCTCCCGCGCAGGGGAGGGGGGATTCTCGCGCGATAAAGGAGGCCCCGCCCCATGCTGAGCCTCAGCTTCACCCCCCTCGTCCCCTGGCCGGTCCTGGCCGGATTCGGCGTGCTCGCCGCGATCCTCGCCGTCGTGGCGGTGCTCGCCCGCGGCCGCACGGCCCTGCTGCGGGCGGTGGCGCTCGGCCTCGTCGTGCTCGCCCTCGCCAACCCCTCGCTCGTGCGCGAGGATCGCGACCCGGTGAAGGACGTGGCGGCCATCGTCGTCGACCGCTCCGGCTCGCAGACGCTGGGCGAGCGCCCGGCCATGACCGACGCGGTCAAGGCCGAGCTGGAGCGCCGCTTCGGCGCGCTCGCCAACATCGAGCCCCGCTTCATCGAGGTCGGCGACGCGCAGGGGGCCGAGGGCGACGACGGCACCAAGCTGTTCACCGCCCTGACCCAGGCGCTCGCCGACGTGCCGCCGGAGCGGATCGCCGGCGTGGTGATGCTGACCGACGGCGTGGTGCACGACATCCCCGCCTCCCTCGATGCCCTCGGACTCAAGGCGCCCCTGCACGTCCTCGTCACCGGCCGGCCGGACGAGCGCGACCGCCAGATCAAGATGCTGGAGGCCCCCCGCTTCGGTATCGTCGGCCGGGACGTGACCCTGCGCGGCGAGGTGATGGAGCGCGGCGGCACCGGCACGGCGGTCGTCACCGTGCGCCGCGACGGGGAGGAGATCGACCGGCAGAGTATCGCCACCGGCGTGCCGTTCTCGCTCACCACCCATATCGAGCATGGCGGCCCCAACGTCGTGGAGATCGAGGTCGAGCCGCTGCCGGGCGAGCTCACCACGGTCAACAACCGCGCGGTTCTCCCGATCGAGGGCATCCGCGAGAAGCTCCGGGTGCTGCTCGTCTCCGGCGAGCCGCACCAGGGCGAGCGCACCTGGCGCAACCTCCTGAAGTCGGATGCGAGTGTGGATCTCGTCCACTTCACGATCCTGCGGCCGCCGGAGAAGCAGGACGGCACCCCGATCTCCGAGCTCTCGCTGATCGCCTTCCCGACCCGCGAGCTGTTCGTTCAGAAGATCAAGGATTTCGACCTCATCATCTTCGATCGCTACGCCAACCAGAGCGTGCTGCCGCAGGCCTATTTCGACAACATCGTCCGCTACGTCCGCGAGGGCGGGGCGCTGCTCATCGCCGCCGGGCCGGAATTTGCCGGCCCCGCCAGCCTCGCCCGCACCCGGCTCGCCTCGATCCTGCCCGGCGATCCCTCGGCCAAGGTGGTCGAGCAGCCGTTCAAGGCCGCGCTCACCGAGACCGGCCACCGCCACCCCGTGACCCGGGCGCTGCCGGGCTCGGAGGCCAGCCCGCCGGCCTGGGGCGACTGGCTTCGCATCATCTCGGCCCAGACGCGGCCGGGGGTGCAGCCGATCCTGTCGGGCGCCAACGGCCTGCCGCTCCTGGCCCTGTCCCGCGAGGACAAGGGCCGCGTCGCCCTGATGCTCTCGGATCAGGCCTGGCTCTGGGCCCGCGGCTACGGGCAGGGCGGTCCCTATCTCGACCTGCTGCGCCGCCTCGCCCACTGGCTGATGAAGGAGCCGGCCCTCGAAGAGGAGGCGCTGCGGGCGCAGGTGACGGGTCGGGGCCGCGAGGTGCGCGTCGAGCGCCAGACCATGGCCGACGAGACGGGCCCCGTCACGATCACCGGCCCGACCGGCAGGGAGCGGCAGTTCGACCTGACGAAGGCCGAGACCGGCCTGTTCACGGCGACCTTCGAGGCGCAGAGCCTCGGCCTCCACACCATCCGCTCAGGCAACCTCGTCGCCTTCGTCAGCGTCGGACCGGCCAATCCGCGCGAACTCGCCGACGTGTTCAGCGACACCGAGCGGCTGAAGGGCGTGGCCGAGGGCTCCGGCGGCACCGTGCGCCGGGTGGCGGCGGCGGGCGGCACCATCGAGGTGCCCCGGCTCCAGATCACCCGCGGCGGCCGCCTGGGGGGCGCCGACTGGATCGGCTTCCGCCCGAGCGACAGCGCCACCGTGCGCGGCGTCGAGGTCTATCCCCTCGGCATCGGCCTGTGGGCGCTGGCCGCCCTCGCGGCGGCGCTGCTGGCGATGTGGCTGGTCGAGGGGCGGCGCGGACGCGCGGCCTAGAGCGCGTGCCGACGGACGGGAGACCGGTTCGTCGGCGGGATGCGCGTCGCGACAAGGTCCAGGAGACGCCGACCCGATGCAGCCAGGTCGGATACGGCGCCCGGGGGAGCCGCCGGCCCGGCAGGCGTTCACACCCTTCCGGTCACGCTCCTCAGGGGCGCCGTTGCGGCTGTCCCGCGGCTTCGAGGATGAGGTCTGCGATCGCCTGGGGTTGCGAGATCAGCGCCAGATGGCTCGCGGCCAGCTCGATCGTCCGCGCCTTCATCCGGCCGGCCATGAAGCGTTGAAGGTCGGGATTGATCGTCCGGTCCTCCGTCGACACGGCGTAGAAGCTCGGCTTCGAGCGCCATGCGGCCTGTGTTGTCCGGGCCGTGAGCAGCCCTTTGCGAAACGGCTGCTGGACGGCGAACAGAACCTTCGCCCGCTCCGGGGGCAGGTCGCCGGCGAAATCCCTGAGGAAGGCGGCTTCGGTGAGGCGCCCCTCGTCGCCGTCGAAGACGATACCGGCCGAGGCCGGCGGCGTCGGATAGGTCTTGGCCAGCGCCGTGTAATCCTCGCCGGCATCGGGGGCCCGCGCCGCGACGTAGACCACGGCTGTGACCTTCGGATCGGCGCCGGCCTCGGTGACGATCATCCCGGAGAAGGAATGCCCGACAAGGACGGTCGGCCCCTCCTGCCGGGCCAGGACGCGCTGCGCGGAGGCGACCGCCTCATCGAAGCTGGTCAGCGGATTCTGCACCGAGGTGACGGTGAGGCCCGCCGCCTGCAGCCGTGGGATCACCTCCGACCAGCACGACCCGTCGGCGAAGAGGCCGTGCACGAGCACGACATTGCGCGCACGCGGCACGTCCTCGGCTCGGCTCGATCCGGGCAGCAGCGCCGCCGCGGTGACGGCCGCAAGCGATCGGTTCAGGGTTCGGCGGGTCAACATGCCTGCTGCTCCTCTCGGGATCGATATCCTTGCGCGTCCCTTCCGACGGGATTCCGGCCCCGTGGAAAAATTCCGGCCGCTCCCCCCGCCGGCGCCCGCCGACAGGGGAGGCGCGCGACGGCCTGTCCGCGGCGCTCCGACGATTGCGGTCGCACCGGCCCGGATCCACGGGCGTCATGCGAGGTGTTCGGCCGATGCGTTTCTGATCATCGCCACCCTCAGCCACACGGCCGAGACGAGGAAGTAGAAGGCACCGAACGCGGCATAGGGCGCAAGATCCGCGATGCCGGGGGCCGCGGCGCCCGCGGCCAGCGTGACGAAGAAGCCGCCCGCGAGCGTCGACTGGGCCCCGCTCAGCACCATCGCCCATTGGGCACCCGCCTTCCAGCGGCGGAGGCCGGTGACGAGCTGCAGCAGGCCCGAGAGGATCGCCCAGACGCCGAAGACCGCCAGAACCGCGTGCAGGCTCCAGCCGAGGGCGACCGCGACCGCGACGGCGACGGCGCCGCTGACCGCCGCGTTGAGGGACTGGCTGGGATTGGCGGCCAAGCCGCCGCTGCGCCGCGCGTCGAGGAGATTGGCGGCGGCGTCCCAGGCGGGATAGGCGACCAGAAGCACCGCCGCGGCGGGTGGCGCGGCCCGGCCGATGGTGAGGGCCGCCGCGACCCAGCCGACGGAGACGCCGGCGCGGAGGAAGTAATAGGAACTCAGCCAGCGCGGAGCGTCACGGTCGGGTTGTTGGACGATTGGCATCGGATTTTCCTTCACGGGCGTGCCATGAGCGGCGCGGGCTAGTGGGCAGCCACGGGGGAGACCGGCCGGCAAGCTTGCCGACCTGTGAGAAAGAGGTGTTGATCCAGGGCGTTACGCGCTGCGTCAGGGGGCATCGTGTACAGCCGGGGACCGACGACACCCATGGCCGGATCGCTGGAAAACTTGACCGATCTTCCGGATGGCGGACCGCGCGGCGGCGTCTCCGGCGATCTCCTCTCGCACGTGCTGGCGCAGATCCGGCTGACCGGGGACCATGTTCGGTCGCGTGACGTGGCGCCGTCGGAGCATTTGGATCTGGAGGCCGGAGCGGCTCATGTCCTGGTGCTCGCCGACGGCGCGCTTCACATCGAGGACGCCGGCGAGGCGCCGGTCGTGATCGACGGGGGCGACCTCCTGCTGCTTCCCCGCGGGCTCGGCGGGGCGCGGCTGGTGGCGTCTCGGGCGCGGGCGTCGGTGATCGTGTGCCGGTTCTGGTTCGATCCTCACAGCCTTCGCGGTATGATCGCGGCCCTGCCCGAGCGCATCCACATCGGGCGCGCGGAGGGCGCGGGCTGGCTGGAGGGCATCGTGCCCTTCCTGATGGTCGAGGTGACCGACGACGCGCCCGGCGCGGCCCTGATGATCTCGCGGATCATCGACGTGATCGTCATCCGCACCCTCCGAACATGGGTCCAGCGCGGGCACACCACCGGATGGCTGGGCGGCCTGTCCGACGCCCGCATCGCCAGGGCGCTGAAGCTCGTGCACGAGAGGCCGCTGCAGCGATGGAGCGTCGACGCCCTGGCGGAGGCGGCCGGCATGTCGCGCTCGAGCTTCTGTGAACGCTTCGCCGCGCTCGTCGGCCGCTCGCCCCTGCGCTATCAGAACGAGTGGCGGCTCAACCTCGCCCGGGCCATGCTCGCCGCCGGCGACGCGCGTATCGGCGAGATCGCGCTGCGTGTCGGCTACGAGTCCGAATCCGCCTTCAGCCGGGCCTACAAGGCCATGTTCGGCTACCCGCCGAGGCGCGAAACGCCGTCGCCGGGCGAGGAGCGGCTTCCGGACTAGAGCCGTGACTGGCCGAACGGCTCCGGGGCGGCGTCTCCCGGCCGGACGTGCCCGCGCCCGGTCCGGAACAGCCCTGAGCCCTGGTGGCCGGGCGCGACCTGTGCAATCCCGGCTCGATGACCCAATCCCTCCCGTTCCTGGCCGGGGGCGGCGAGGCCGCCCGCATGATCGCCGAGCGCGACTGGTCGGACCACCCGCTCGGCCCCCCGCAGACCTGGCCCGAGTCGCTGCGCACGGCGTTGAGTCTCATCCTGAACTCGCCCGAGAGCATGATCCTGGCCTGGGGGCCGGATCTGCACTTCTTCTTCAACGACACCTACTTCCCGCTGCTCGGCCCCCGCCTGTCCTGGGCCATGGGCGAGCGCTTCGACCGGGTCTGGGCCGATGGCTGGGACCAGGCCAAGCCGATCATCGACGACGCCTTCGCCGGGCGGAGCCGCCGCTTCGAGGATCTGCCGTGGAAGCTCGCCACCGACCGGGGCGAGGCCGAGACGTGGTGGAGCTTCTCCTACTCGCGGGTGCTCGACGGCGCGGGCCGCATCGCCGGCCTGTTCATCTTCACCAACGAGACGACGAAGCGCGTCCGCACGGAAGCCTCGCAGCGGGACAGCGAGGCCGCCCTGCGCCGCAGCGAATCGCTCCTGTCGGCGACGCTGGAGGGGCTTCCGGTCGGCGTCATCATCGCCGACGCCGAGGGGCGGATCGTGCGCGACAATCCCGCCAACCGCGAGATCTGGGGCATTCCGCCGGAAACCGCGAGTTGGTCGGGCTACGGCGACTGGGTCGGCTACTGGCCCGAGACCGGCGAGCGCCTGCGCGCCGAGGAATGGGGCATGGCCCGCGCCCTCCTCAACGGCGAGATCGTGCGCGGCGAACTCGTGGAGATCGAGCGTTTCGACGGGGCCGGGCGCCGGCTGTTCCTCAACAACGCCGCGCCCATCCGCGACGGCGCGGGGAGGATCATCGGCGGCGTGGTCGCCGAACTCGACGTGACCGAACGGATCGCGGTCGAGCGGCGGCTGCGGGAGAGCGAGGCGCTCGCCCGCGTCAATGCCGAGCGGGTTCAGCTCGCGCTCTCGGCCGGCGCCATCGTCGGCACCTGGCTCTGGGATCTGCCCACCGACCGCTTCACGGTGGACGAGGCCTTCGCCCGCGCCTTCGGCCTCGATCCGGCGCACGGGCGCGAGGGCCTGAGTCTCACCCAGGTCGTCGAGACGGTCCATCCCGACGACAAGGCCGGGCTGGCCGAGGCAATCCATGCCGCCATCGCCCGCGGCGGCGCCTACGCTCACCAGTACCGGGTGCGGCGCGCGGACGGGCGCTATTACTGGATCGAGGCCAACGGCCGGGTCGATCACGCGCCCGACGGCACGCCGCTGAGCTTCCCCGGCGTCCTGATCGACGTGGAGGAGCGCCGCGCCGTGGCGGAGGAGCGCGACCGGGCCATCGTGCTCTTGCGCCGGCTCAACGAAACCCTGGAGGAGCAGGTCGCGGCGCGCACCGCCGAGCGCGACCAGATCTGGCAGGCCTCCAGCGACCTTCTGGCGGTGGCCGATTCCGAGGGCCGTTTCGTCAGCCTCAACCCGGCCTGGAGCGCGACGCTGGGCTGGAGCGAGGCCGAGTTGACGGCGCGTCCCTTCCTCGACTTCGTCCACCCCGAGGATCAGGACCGGACCCGCGCCGCCGCCGCCGGCCTCGCCCGCGGCGAGATGCAGCTCGGCTTCGAGAACCGCTACCGCGCCCGCGACGGCAGCTATCGCTGGTTCTCCTGGAACACCGTGCCGCGCCAGGGCCTCATCTACGCCTCCGTGCGCGACGTGACCGCGATCAAGGAGCAGGCGAAGGCGCTGGCCGAGGCCGAGGAGGCCCTGCGCCAGTCGCAGAAGATGGAGGCGGTGGGCCAGCTCACCGGCGGCCTCGCCCACGACTTCAACAACCTGCTCGCCGGCATCTCGGGCAGCCTGGAGCTGATGCAGACCCGCATTGCCCAGGGCCGGCTCAAGGATGTCGACCGCTACATGAGCGCCGCGCAGGGGGCGGCCAAGCGGGCGGCGGCGCTCACCCACCGCCTGCTCGCCTTCTCCCGCCGCCAGACGCTGGATCCGAGGCCGACCGACGTGAACCGGCTGGTGACCGGCATGGAGGATCTGATCCGCCGCACGGTCGGCCCCACCATCACCATCGAAGTCGTGGGCGCGGCCGGGCTCTGGCCGTCTCTCGTCGATCCGCCGCAGCTCGAGAACGCGCTGCTGAACCTGTGCATCAACGCCCGCGACGCCATGCCGGAGGGCGGGCGCATCACCATCGAGACCGCCAACAAATGGCTCGATGCGCACGCCGCGCGCCGGCACGAGGTGATGCCCGGCCCCTACCTGGCGCTCTGCGTGACCGATACCGGCACCGGCATGAGCCCGGACGTGCGTGCCAAGGCGTTCGACCCGTTCTTCACCACCAAACCCACCGGCCAGGGCACGGGGCTGGGGCTGTCGATGATCTACGGCTTCGCCAAGCAGACCGGCGGACAGGTGCGGATCTATTCCGAGTTCGGCGAGGGCACGACGGTCTGCCTCTACCTGCCGCGCTATCACGGCGAGGCCGAGGCGCCCGACTCCCTCGGCCCGCTGGTGGATGCGCCCCGGGCCGAGCGGGGCGAGACGGTGCTCGTCGTCGACGACGAGCCGACGGTGCGGATGCTGGTGACCGAGGTGCTGGAGGAACTCGGCTACACCGCGATCGAGGCCGCCGACAGCGCATCGGGCCTCAAGGTGCTGCAATCGGACGTGCGCATCGACCTGCTCATCTCCGATGTCGGGCTCCCCGGGGGCATGAACGGCCGCCAGATGGCCGATGCCGCGCGCCTCTCCCGCCCGGATCTCAAGGTGCTGTTCATCACCGGCTACGCCGAGAACGCGGCGGTGGGCAACGGCCAGCTCGAGCCCGGCATGGCAGTGCTGACCAAGCCCTTCGTGGTTGAGACCCTGGGCCTGCGCATCCGCGACATCATCTCGCGCGGGTAGGGCGCCGCCGTCGCCCCGGCCCGCGCGGCCCTCAGGAGAGGAGCCCGGTTCGCCGCCCGAGCCACAGCGTCGCCGCCGCTCCGGCGAACATCGTCGCGCCGAACACCCAGCCCGAGACGGCGCCCGCCATGATGCCCGACAGCAGCGTGCCGACGCTGCAGCCGAGCCCCGATTGCACCGCCGCATGGAGGGCGCGCGGATGGACGGCTGTGGACCGATCCGTCAGTCTCCGATCCGCTCGAAAAAGTCCGCGATCGCCCGCGCCGCCGCGTCCGGCCGCTCCCGGTGCGGGAAGTGCCCGGCATCCTCGAAGGGCGCGAGATCGAGGTCGGAGAAGGTCTCGCCGAGGCGGTCTGTCCAGGCGTAGGGGAACAGCGGGTCCCGCGTGCCCCAGCGGATGCCCGTGGGCACGGTGATCGGCGGCAGGGCCGGGGCCTCGCCCCGCAGCATGGCGAGCCGGCTCGCCTGCTGGCTCAGATACCAGTTGAAGCCGCCCTGCAGGTTGCCGGGCGCGAGGAAGTTGTCGGTGAAGGCCTCGAGCACGTCGTCGAAGGCGGCCGGGTTGGCGCCGGCCCAGTGGCGCAGGAAGTGGCCGATATAGGCGCGGCAGCTCTCACGACTGGCGCCGACCACCTCCGCCGCGAACGGCTTGAGGTGGAAGGACTGGTACCAGATCTCGGCCAGCATCTCCGGCTGTGCCAGCCGCGGGCCGATGCCGGGATAGGGGCAGTCGAAAAAGAACAGGCCGGTGAGCCGGTCGGGATGCCCGCGCCCGAGCGCCTGACCGACGGAGGCGCCGACATCGTGGCCGACGAGGCCGGCCCGCTCGATCCCGAGGGCGTCGAGAAGGCCCAGCATGTCGGCGGCGTGGACCTCGGGGCCGGCCCTGTCGGAAGGGCCGGCATCGGGTTTCTCGCTGGCGCCGAAGCCGCGCAGATCCGGTGCGATCAGGCGGAAGCGGTCGGCCAGCCGGGCCATCACCGGTTCCCAGGTGAGCCAGAATTCCGGCCAGCCGTGCAGCAGCAGCACGGGCCGGCCCGCGCCCGCTTGCGCGACGTGCAGCTGCACGCCGTTGGCCGTCACCGTGTCGTGCCGGATCTCCACCATGGCGCCCGTTCCTCTCTTCCGCGAAACCGTCCGCCAGGCAAAGCGGCGCTCCCGCCCACCCGTTCCGCGGCGCCCCCTCACGGGCTCGCACGGCCGCGCCGCGCCCGGGGGACACGGCAGGGACTCGAGATTGACACGGAGAGCCGCGCGGGAGCCATCGCGCGCGCGCCGGCTTGACCGGGCAAGCTGGACTGTTTCAATGCGCCGGTTCCCGCCCTTCGCGGGCGATGGCGCGCGTGTGAGGCGGCAGATGGCGACGACAGTTCGGCGACTTGCGCTCCCGCTCGCGCTGGGCGCCGCCTTTTCCGTCTCGGGCTGTACCGGTTTCGGCTACATCTCCCAGACCTACGTCTCCCAGGTGCCGCAGGTCGTCACGATCGGCTGCAACGAGCCCTACGAGATCTACGACAACCGCCAGCGCCGTCGGGTTCTGGTGGTCTCGAACGCTCTGCGCGAGGTGACGGGCTGCGATGTCGGTCAGATCGGTGCGGGCCGTCCGCCGGCCGAGACCCGCGCCGCGCGTTTCCGCACGGCGGCGCGCACCTATCTCGACGAGACCGTGCGCGAGGATTGCAGGATCACCGGCGAGACGGTGTTCAGCGACCTGCAGACCGAGTTCGCCTACGCCTGCGACGCGCCGGTGGAGCCGCGCGGCACGGTGGTGCCCCGCCTGCCCGGGCGGCGCACGCAGCGCTGATTCCGATCGGCGGTCGGGCTTTCTCAGGGCTCCTGAGGGCCGACGAAGGTGCGCTCGGTCGCGTCGCCCGCCGCGGCCAGCAGCGCCCGGGCGAAGGCCCGCGCCTCGCCGCGGTCGAGGCGGATCACAGCGGTGACCGGGCGCCCGCCGAGGTCGGGCAGGCCCAGTTCCAGTCGCACGCCCTCGCCCTCCGCCGTGGCGGACAGGGTCCAGCCCGCGTCCCGGCCCGTCCGCTCGCCGCGCGTCTCGCCCCGTCTGTCGCCTCGTCGGTCGCCCTGGCCGGGCTCGCTCATCGAATCGGTCCTTTCGGTCTCGTGCGATCCTGACATGGGCGATTTTCCGGTCGCAGACCAGGGGCGTATCCTGGGCAGGACATCCGGCCTGCCTGGTCCCGCGCGAGCCGTCAGGCCGCCATCGGGAGGGCCGCCGAGCGCCGGCGGACGATTGACGCGCGTGGCCGGGGATGGTGTCTGCGCGCCGACCGCCCGCCGGGCGCGACGTCACACGACAATCAGGGAATGACCGACATGTCCGAGATCTGGTTCCGCACCGGCGAGGCGACGGTGCTCGCCGCCGAGGGGCAGTTCACCGACGCGATGCCGGAGGTGCTGATCGGCTCCACCCGCGGCCCCGTGGGCCATGCCTTTGCCGGCATGCTGGGCCAGGTCCAGGGCCATACCCGCATGTTCGTGGTGCGCGACCTCAACCAGCTCGTGCGTCCCTCCACGATCATGACCACGAAGGTCACGATCCACACCGCCGAGTACGCCGAGCTGTTGGGCGGCGTGGTCCAGGCGGCGACCGGCGACGCCATCATCGATTGCGTGATCGAGGGAATCCTGCCGAAGGACGGGCTCGACGAGCTGTGCATGATCATCACGATCTGGCTCGATGAGCGTTGCGCCAAGGACGAGAACCTCGACCGCAAGGATCTCTACCGCACCAACTACGAGGCGACGAAGCTCGCCATCGCCCGCGCCATGAAGGGCGAGCCCAAGATCGACGAGCTGATCGCCAACCGCAAGACGGTGAAGCACTACGCGCTCGAAGACATCATCGAGTACTGATTGCTTGACCGCGGGACGCGGCTCAGGCCGCGTCCTCCTCGAAGCGATCAATCTTGGCCAGTTCGGCCTGCGAACCGTGCGAGCGAGCCGCTTCCGACCCTCGGGAGTCATTCGACCGGTCATCCACGGCCGGCTCCTGACGGGGCAGCAGCGGACCCGTGGGAAGGCGAGACCGCGGGACCGGCCGGCGGGACCGTTCGACCTGAACGCCTGCCGGACGATCGACCGCATCGGTTCGGACGCTCGCCCCGAG
This sequence comes from Methylorubrum rhodesianum, assembly GCF_014199985.1. GTDB lineage: Bacteria > Pseudomonadota > Alphaproteobacteria > Rhizobiales > Beijerinckiaceae > Methylobacterium > Methylobacterium rhodesianum. Next base: position 190,519 of record NZ_JACHOS010000006.1, read on the forward strand.
CCGTGAGGCAGACGCGAGAGGAGCGCCCTCGGCGTGAGGCTCAGCTCTGGCCTGTTCCGGGGAGGCGGTAGCCAGACATTCTTGCCGCCCGCGCTCTCACCGCAGTGATCAGCTCGTCGAACATCGGGGCGGCCAGAGAGCGGCTCGTCGCAAGATAGTACGTCTCCCAGCCGACCGAGAGGAAATCGAGACCGAGCTGGTCGGCCGCCGCCCGCACGCCGAGTCCGGCATCGGCCGCTCCAAAGGCGATCATGGCCGCGACCGCCTGATGCGTGAACTCCTCGACCGCGTAACCCTGGATCGCATCGGGGGCGAGATCGGCCTCCGCCAGCATGCGGTCGAACCAGTTGCGCGTGCCCGATCCCCGCTGGCGGTTGACGTAGCGCACGCCCTCCGCGGTCAGGTCGGCGAGCGTTCGGATGCCGAGCGGATTGCCCGGCGCCAGCAGCAGCCCCTGCTCGCGCTCGAACAGCCGGTGCAGGACGAGTCCGGCGCTCGCAGTCACGCCCGAGAAGGGAACATCCGCCTGTTCGGGGGTCAGCGCTCCGCAATGGAAACCCGCAGCATCGACGCCACCGTCGAGGAGGAGCTTCACCGCCACGCTGCTGCCCATCACCGACAGCCTGATCTCGCCCTGCTCGGCCGGGATCTCGCGCAGGACCTCGATCAGCAGCGGATCGTGACTGGCTGCGAGCGTCAGCGCTCCGGACCGGCCGGTGAGCAGACGCCGCAGCCGGTGTTCGATGGCGCGGGTCTCGCGTCCGAGATTGGCGTCCAGCCCCGCAACCGCGGAGGTGAAAACCTCCGCCAAGGCAGACCCGAACTCCGTGAGTTCAGAGCCTTGTCCGCGCGTCTTGCGCACGAGCGGCTGGCCCAGAGCCGCTTCGTAGGCCTGCAATCGCGCCCAGGCCGCGCGATAGGACAGGCCGAGGGTTTCCGCGAAGCCCTTGATCGAACCCGTTCGTTCGATGGCTTCGAACACCTCCATCAGATCGAGGACCTCGAGCACGCTCGAACCGATCTGAACCGTACCACCGAGCCGGATGGCGACGGCCACGGACGCGCTATCGGTAGGTTGGTTCATATTGATGCCGCTGCAATTGTCATACACAGCAGATAGCGCGAAATTCGGAGACGTGTCGCGGCTCGCCGCTCGATGTCCCTGCGCTTCGCCACGGAGACGGATCACGGCCGGCCTCACATGTCGTCAGACCCTTTCGCTTCCTATCGCCGTGCCGTCGGCTCTGGATCGAGGCGATCCAGCCCCACGGCAGCCTATCGCGCTGCGGTCGGCCGGTCCGAGCGCGGGTGCGGGCGGCTCATGGAGCGACCCGTCGCCCCCTCCCTTCGCATCTGATTCCATGGACGAAACCGGGCCGATCCAAGACCTCGAGGGATGGCTGCTACGCTGACAGTCGGCGAACTCTTCAAGGCCAAGGCCGTCACCGACGAGCAGGTGAGCGCGGCCGTCGAGACGTATCTGACGAAGCCCAAGACCTCGGCGCACCCGATTGCGGACGGCTATACCGTGGATCTCGGCGCTGCCGTGGCAAGACATGGCTGGGCGAGGCGACTGATGGCCAGTCCCAAAACCAACCCCTTGCTGAAGCGCGCGGCGGTTCAGACGGCGATCCTGCTGGCGCGCGTGAAGAAGGTGCCGACCCGGGTCAAAAGGGACCGCCCCATCCCACCGGCCGAGCCATGAAGCGATACGGACTTCACGCTGCGCTCAGCCTCGTGACGCTCCACCTTCCGGACATGCTGCGGATGCAGCGTCTCCGCATCGCCCACACGCGCTCTGCGAGGCCGAGCGCAGCGGCCCCCTGGATCTTTCCGCTCGCAACCGGCTCTGCACCTTGGCTCGGCCTGGTCTCGGACCCATCACCTGGGCATCGCCACCGAGAACATGATCGAGCGAGGGCTCGATCCACAGATCGAACTTCGGCTCCGGAAGCACGAGCCCCTCCGCAAGCTCAGAACTCGATCCCCTGCTGCGCCTTCACCCCTGCCGAAAAATGGTGCTTCACGCTGCCCATCTCGGTAACGAGGTCGGCGGCCTCGATCAGGGCAGGCTTGGCGTTGCGGCCGGTGACCACGACGTGGAGGTCGGGGCGCCGGGCGGCGAGGTCGGCGAGCACCGCGTCGAGATCGAGATAGTCGTAGCGCAGGGCGATGTTCAGCTCGTCGAGGACGAGCAGGCGGATCGTCTCGTCCGCCATCAGCGCCTTGGCGGTTTCCCAGGCGTTGCGGCAGGCGGCGATGTCGCGGGCCCTGTCCTGGGTCTCCCAGGTGAAGCCCTCGCCGAGGGCGTGCCACGCGATCCGGTCGCCGAAATGTTTGAGCGCGCGGGCCTCGCCCGTGTCCCAGGCGCCCTTGATGAACTGCACCACGCCGACCCGGTGTCCGCGCCCGAGCATGCGCAGCACGAGGCCGAGGGCGGCCGTCGTCTTGCCCTTGCCGGGGCCGGTATGGACGATGAGCAGGCCCTTCTCGATCTTCTTCGAGGCGACCTCGGCGTCCTGCACCGCCTTGCGCTTGGCCATCTTTTCGCGGTGGCGGGCGTCGTCGTCGCTCATGCGGGGTTCTCCGTCGAGGGTTTGACCGTCAGCGGCAGGCCGGCGACGGTGAGGACGACCCGGTCGGCTTGGCGCGCGAGGCGCTGGTGCAGCCGCCCCGCCGCATCGCGGAAGCGGCGGGCCAGCGCGTTGTCCGGCACGATGCCGAGGCCGACCTCGCTGGCCACCAGCACCAGCGGGCCCGGCGCCGCGGCGCAGGCCCGGGCCAGCGCTTCCGCTGCCGCATCGAGATCGGCTTCGGCCAGGAGCAGGTTGGTGAGCCAGAGCGTGAGGCAGTCGACCAGCACCGGCCCGGTCGCTTCGGCCACCGCCTCCGGCAGCGCCGTCGGCACGTCGAGGGTGCGCCACGATCCCGAGCGCCGCGCCCGGTGCTCGTCGATGCGGGCGCGCATCTCGTCGTCCCAGGCCTGCGCCGTGGCGATGTAGAGCCAGGGGGCGGGGCAGGCTTCGATCAGCCGCTCGGCATAGGCGCTCTTGCCCGAGCGCGCGCCGCCGAGCACCAGCGTCATCCGGTCGGGCGCCGTCTTCGTCATGGCCGCCCGTTTGCACCGGGCTTAGGTCCTCACGCAATGGCGCTTTGCATGGGCGCCGACTCCGCGTTACAAGCGGCCGATGACGGTGCCCCGGCAACGGGGTGAAAAGGGAATGCGGCGAGAGGTTTTTCGAAAAGCCTCGATTCCGCGGCTGCCCCCGCAACTGTGAGCGGCGAGTTCCTGCCACGAGCCACCGGGTGTTCCGGGAAGGCGGCAGGCGCGCACCAGCCGCGAGCCAGGAGACCTGCCGTCCGAAACGTGATGCCCTCGAACGCCGCCGGTGGGGCGGCCGGAGCCCGTGACCCGATGACGACTGCGACCCTTCAGACCCAGGCCGCCACCGCCCGCTCGGCCGAGGGCGCCCGCGCGCTCATCGTCGCCGCCTTCCTCGGTCTCGGCCTCGTCTTCGTGGCGGGCTTCGCTCCGGCCACCGTGCTGCACAACGCCGCGCACGATTTCCGCCACGCGCAGAACTTCCCCTGCCACTGATCCGCGCATTCCAGCGGCTCGAAGCGGTTCCATGATCACCCGGTTGCTGTCGGCGGCGCTCGTCGCCGGCTTTCTCGCGTCCGTCGTCGCGACGGGCCTGCAGCTCGCGCTGACCTCCCCGCTGATCCTTCAGGCGGAGACCTATGAGGGCGAGGGCGCGCATGCCGCCCTCGCGCCGTCCCCCGACGCGCCCTTCGCGTCCCTGATCGTTCCGGCCCACGCCCATTCCCACGGCGACGGCGGCCACGACCACGGCAAGCCCGACGAGTGGCAGCCCGCCCCCGGCCTGCAGCGGATGGCCTTCACCGGCCTCGCGACGCTGGTCGGCGGCGTCGGCTACGCCCTGCTGCTCGCGGCGGTGATGCTGGCGCTGCGCCGCGAGCCGACGCCGCAGAGCGGTCTCGTCGTCGGCGTCGCCGGCTTCCTGGCGGTGGCGCTCGCCCCCGCCATCGGCCTGCCGCCGGAATTGCCCGGCATGGGCGCGGCACCGCTCGTCCTGCGCCAGTCGTGGTGGCTGATGACGGTGATCGCCACCGGGCTCGGCCTCTACCTGATCGCCGTGCGGCGGGTGCCGCTGACGATCCTCGGCGGACTCGTGCTGATCGTCGCGCCGCATCTGGCCGGCGCACCGCAATCGATCGACACGGTCTCCTCCCAGGTGCCACCGGCGGCCGCGGCCCAGTTCGCCGCGCGCTCGCTCGCCATCGGCTTCGTGTTCTGGGCGGTGATCGGGCTCGCCTATGGCTGGGCCTGGGGGCTGTTCGGCCGCACGGCGGGCGCTCGCGCCCATGCCTGATCCTTTGCCTGCTCTCTCGCCCGATCCCTCGCCTGGCCCCGGCACCGCCATCCTGTCGGTCTGCACCACCTGCCGCGCGGCGGGCGACACCTCCGAGCCGCGCGCCGGGGCCAAATTCCTGGCCGCCCTGCTCGCGGAGGCCGAACGGGCGCCGGTGCCGGGTCTGACGATCGAGGGGGCCGAGTGCCTCTCGGTCTGCAAACGGCCCTGCACCGTGGCGGTCGTTTCAGGCGGCCGCTGGACCTACGTCTACGGCGATTTCGACGGGCGCGAAGACCCTGACGCTTCCGCCCGCATCCTCCTGGCGGGCCTGCGCCGCTACATCGAGACCCCCGACGGCATCGTGCCCTGGCGCGAGCGGCCGGAGGCGTTTCGCAAGGGTGTCGTCGCCCGCATCCCGCCGTTCAAGTCGGCCCCGAACCGGACGCCCTGAAGCCATGAGCCTCGTCGAAAAGATTCCCTGCACCATCGTCACCGGCTTCCTCGGGGCCGGCAAGACGACGCTCGTGCGCCACACCGTCGAGAACGCGGGCGGGCGCCGGCTCGCCATCATCGTCAACGAGTTCGGCGATATCGGCTTCGACGGCTCGTTCCTGGCCTCCTGCGGCATCGAGGGCTGCAACGAGGATTCGGTGGTGGAGCTGCCCAACGGCTGCATCTGCTGCACGGTGGCCGACGATTTCGTCCCCGCGCTGACCAAGCTTCTCGACCGGCCGGAGCCGCCGGAGCACATCCTGATCGAGACCTCCGGCCTCGCCCTGCCCAAACCCCTGGTCCAGGCCTTCCAGTGGCCGGCGATCCGCTCGCGGGTCACCGTGGACGGCGTGATCGCCGTGGTGGATGGGCCCGCGGTGGCCGCCGGGATGTTCGCCGAGGATCCGGACGCGCTCGCCAACCAGCGCGCGGCGGACCAGTCGGTCGATCACGACAACCCGCTGGAGGAGGTGTTCGAGGACCAGATCCTCTGCGCCGACCTCGTGGTGCTCAACAAATCCGACCTGCTCGACGAGGCCGGACAGCGGAAGGTCCGCGCCGAGATCGAGGCGCATCTCCCCCGCGCCGTCGAGATCGTCGCGACCGAGCACGGCCGCCTCGACCCGCGGGTGCTGCTCGGCATCGCCGCCGCGGCCGAGGACGATCTCGACGCCCGCCCCTCGCATCACGGCGAGGGCGAGGACCACGATCACGACGACTTCGAATCGGTCGCGATTCCCGTCGGCGTTGCCGACAGCCCGGAAGATCTGTCCGCCCGCGTGGAGCGGGCGGCCGAAATCGGGGGCGTGCTGCGGATCAAGGGATTTGCCGAGGTGAAGGGCAAGCCGATGCGCCTCGTGGTGCAGGGCGTGGGGAAGCGCGTCGCGTCCCATTACGATCGCCCGTGGAAGGGCGCGGAGCCCCGCGACGGGCGCCTCGTCGTCATCGGCCTGAAGGGGTTCGACCGGGACGCGGCGGCCGCCGCGCTGCGCGGATGAACCGGGGCGAGGCCGGGCGCCGGGGACGATGCGGATCCCGCACGGGGTCTGCGCGCCGCCGCCTGCTCGGTCTCCTGCTCGGTCTCCTGCCCGCGCTCGCCCTCCTTGCCGGCTGCTCCGACAACCGGCGCGAGCTGCGGCAGGGCGGGGAGCGGGCCGACGCGGCGGCGCCGGCGCCCTTCGTCTCCGCGGCGCGCGAGGCAAACGGGGCCAAGCTCGCCTACCGCCACGACCTCACCGTCGGGCTCGCGCCCGACCGGGTGGCGCCGCATTTCGCCGCCGCGCGCGACCGCTGCCTCAACGAGACCGAGGGCTGCACGCTGCTGAATGCCTCGATCCGCGACGGCGGCGGAACGCGCCAGCCGCAGGCGCAGGTTCAGGTGCGGCTGCCGCACGCGGCGGTCGCTCCCTACGTCGCCTTCGTCACCGCGCCCCTGCCGGGCGAGGCGGCCGACGACGTCGCGCTGATCGAGCAGGCGACCCGCGCCGAGGATCTCACCGCCGCCCTCGCCGATACCGGCCGGCGTCTGGCCCAGCTCAACGATTACCGCACCCGCCTGACCGCGCTCGCCGAGAAGCCCGACAACCGCGCCGAGGATCTGATCAAGATCGCGGGCGAGCTGGCGCAGGTCCAGAGCCGGATCGAGGAGACGGAAGCGACGCGCCGCGGCCTCGATGAGCGCGTGGACACCGAGATCGTCACGGTGGCCTTCCGCGCCGGCCGGGCGCGGGCCGGCGCCTTCGCTCCGGTACAGGAGGTCTGGTCCCGCAGCGGCCCGATCCTCGGCGAGAGCGCGGCCTCCGCCCTCCGGCTCACCCTCGCGAGCCTGCCCTGGCTGCCCATCGTCCTTTTTGCCGCCTTGCTCCTGCGGCTGGTCTGGCGCATCCGGCGCAGGCGGGCGCAACCGGCCCGCGTCCGCCTGGAGCCGTGAGGGCGCCCGCGCCATGCACCTGATCCGCCTCGATACGGTCTCCCTCGACGAGGGCGAGGCGGCCGTCGATCTCGGCCAGACGCCGGGCGAGATCGTGTTCCTGTCCTTCACCGATACGGATCTGGCGGCCGTCGCCCGCGCGCACGCGGCCGAACCGGGCCTGCCCTCGCTGCGGCTCGCCAAGATGGCGCAGCTGCGCCACCCGATGTCGGTCGATCTCTACGTCGACGCGGTGATCGCCCGCGCCCGGGTCTGCGTCATCCGCTGCCTCGGCGGCCTCGACTACTGGCGCTACGGCATCGAGCGCGCCGCCGCGGTCGCGCGGGCCAACGGCGTGCGGCTCGCGGTGCTGCCCGGCGACGACCGGCCGGACCCGCGCCTCGACGCCTTCTCGACCCTGCCGCCCGAGACCTGCGCCCGCCTCGACGCCTATTTCCGCGCGGGCGGGCCGGAAAACCTCAGGAATTGGCTGCGGAGCCTTGCCGCGGAGGCGGGCGCCGCCGTCGCGCCGGAGCCGCCGCGCGCGCTGCCGCGGGGCTTCGCGTGGTGCCCCGGCTGCGGGCCGCTCTCCGTCGAGGCGGCGATGCAGACCGCCGGGCCGGGTCCGCTGGCGCTGCTGCTGGTCTACCGCTCGGCGGTGCTTTCCGGCGAGACCGCCCCGGCCACGCATCTCGCCGCCGCGCTGGCGGCGCGCGGCATCGGCAGCGTCACGCTCGCGGTGTCGAGCCTGAAGGATCCGGAAGCGGTCGCGACCTTGCGCGCGGCGCTGGCCCTGCGCCGGCCCGACCTCGTGCTCGCGGCCACCGCCTTCTCCGCCCGCGACGATGCCGGCTTCGTGCTCGATGCCGCCGATTGCCCGGTGCTCCAGGCCTATACGATCGGCGCCCCGCGCGCGGCCTGGAGCGCGTCGGGCCGCGGCATGAACGCGGCCGATCTCGCCATGCAGGTGGCCCTGCCGGAATTCGACGGACGGCTCTCGGGCTTCCCGATCTCCTTCAAGGAGGAGGCGGAAGCGGTCGACGGGTTTTCGGAGCGCCGCGCCGTGCCCGATCCCGCCGGCATCGCCGCCCTCGCCGACCGCGCCGCCGCCTGGATCCGCCTGAGGCGGACGCCGCGCGAACAGCGCCGGCTCGCGATGGTGCTCTCCGACTATCCCGCCCGCGGCGGCCGGGCCGGCTACGCGGTCGGCCTCGACACGCCCGAGAGCGCCCGGGCCATCGCCGCCGACCTCGCCGCGGCCGGGTTTGCCGCGGGCGCCTTGCCCGAGGCCGAGGCGCTGATGGACGCGCTCACCGCGGGCGCGCCGAGTTTTTCGGTTTCGCTCGCCGATTACGCGGCATGGTTCGAGGCGCTGCCGGAGGAACGGCGGGTGGAGCTGACGGAGCGCTGGGGCGCGCCGGGGGACGATCCGCTCTGTCGGGACGGAGCGTTCCGGTTCCGGATGATGCGCGCGGACTACAACCCTTCCCCCTCCGTGGGGGAGGGGGCCTGCGGAGCGGGCGGGCTCACCCTCTTCCTCCAACCCGACCGCGGCCGCGCCGCCGACCGCAAGGCCGGCTACCACGACCCCGACGAGCCGCCGACGCACGCCTACCTCGCTTTCTACCTGGGCCTGCGCAGAAATTTCGACGCGCTGATCCATCTCGGCACCCACGGCACCACCGAGTGGCTGCCCGGCAAGGCGGTGGCGCTCTCGGGCGCCTGCTGGCCGGCACTCGCGGTCGGCACGCTGCCCGTGATCTATCCCTTCATCGTCGACGATCCCGGCGAGGCGGCGCCCGCCAAGCGCCGGCTCGGCGGGATCGCGCTCGGCCACCTGACGCCCACCGTCGACGCCGCCGGGCTCACCCCCGAGGCCGCGGCCCTGCGCGAACTGGTTGAAGAATATTCCGCCGCGAGCGTGCTCGATCCGCGCCGGGCCGGGCTGATCGCCGAGGCGATCCTCGATGAGGCCGCCTCCGCTGGCCTGCTCGCGGGCGCGGGCGTCGATGGCGACACGCCGATGGCCGACGCGCTGACCGCCCTCGACGCGCATCTGTGCGATCTCGGCGAGACGCCGTTCCGCGACGGCCTGCACGTGTTCGGCCGTGCCCCCGAAATTGCCCCTGCATCCGCCGCCGAGGCGGTTCGCGCCAGTGCGGAGGCCGAGCGCGCCGCTCTGGTCGCCGCCCTCGACGGCCGCTTCGTCGCCCCGGGTCCGGCCGGCTCGCCGTCCCGCGGGCGCCGGGACGTGATGCCCACGGGGCGCAACCTGACGACCCTCGATCCGCGCAGCCTGCCGACCCGCGCCGCGACGATGCTCGGCGCCCGGGCGGCGGAGGCGGTGGTGCGCCGCTACCTGCAGGACGAGGGCGAGTACCCGGCCCGCATCGTCATGGATCTCTGGGCCTCGCCAACGCTGCGCACCGGCGGCGAGGACGTGGCCCACGCCCTCGCGCTGATGGGCGTGCGCCCGGTCTGGGACCATGCCTCGACCCGCGTCACCGGCTTCGAGGTGCTGCCGCTCGCCCTGCTCGACCGGCCGCGCATCGATGTGACCTGCCGCGTCTCCGGCGCCTTCCGCGACACCTTTCCGGAGACCCTGGCGCTGCTCGACCGGGCCGCCCGCGCCGTCGCCGCCCGCGAGGAGGAGGACGAGGAGAACCCCCTCGCCGCCGCCCGGCGCCGGGGCGAATCCGCCGCGCGGATCTACGGCGCCGCCCCCGGCCGCTACGGCGCGGGGACGGCCGAGACCGCCCTCGACGGCGCCTGGGACGCGCGCACCGATCTCGGCCGAGCCTATCTCGCCGCCACCACCCACGCCTACGGCGATGCGGAGGGCGCGGATGCGGATTTCGCGGCCCGGGTCGCGGCGGCGGACGCCTATGTCCACGCCTTCGATGTCGCCGAGCGCGACCTGCTCGACGGCGATGCGGCGGCCGACGCCATGGGCGGCTTCTTCGCCGCCGCCGCGTCCGGGGGGAGGGCGCCCGCCCTCTACAGCCTCGACGTCTCGAACCCGGAGGCGCCGCGCACCCGCACCGCCCGCGAGGACGTCGCCCGCCTGATCCGCGGCCGGCTCGCCCATCCGCGCTGGATCGCGGCCCAGCTCCGCCACGGCTACCGCGGCGCCCAGGAATTCGCGCAGGGGATCGATGCGGTGTTCGTGCTCGCCGCCGCGACGGAGGCCGTGACGAGCGCCGATCTCGACCGGCTCTACGGCGCCTGGATCGCCGACCCGGAGACGTTCGAGGCCCTGAAGGCCGCCAACCCGGAGGCGACCCGCGCCATCCTCGAGCGCTTCGACGCGTTGCGCGCCCGCGGCCTGTGGCAGAGCCGGCGCAACGCTGCCCCCGCCGACGCGATGATGGCCGCCGAATGAACGTCCGCCGCACCCTGCCCGAGGGCGCCCGTCGCGGCTGGTGCCCCTCGCTCGCCCGGCCGATGCCGACCGGCGACGGGCTGCTCGCCCGCATTCACCCGCCGCTCGGACGCCTGACCCCCGCGCAGATGCGGGAGGTCGCCGCGGGAGCGCGCGCCCACGGCAACGGCCATATCGACCTGACCGCCCGCGGCAACCTCCAGATCCGCGGCGTCAGCGAGGCGAGCGCGCCGCGCCTCGCCTGCGCCCTGGCGGAGGCCGGTCTCGGCGACACCCGCGACGATGGCGGTCCGCAGCGCCTGACGCTGACCGCGCCGCTCGCCGGCCTCGACCCGAGCGAGACGATCGACGTGCCGGCCCTCGCCCGCGCCGTGGAGGCGGCGGGCCGCGCCGTGCCGGGCCTGCCGCCCAAGACGCTGGTGGCGATCGACGGCGGCGGCGGCCACGGCCTCGGCGCGGTGGAGGCCGACTTCTTTCTGTTGGCTGAGGGGCCGGGGCAGATCGCCTTCGGGCTCGCGGGCGAGAGCGGCCCCTTGCGCTGCGGCGTCCTGCCCGAGCGGCGGGCGGCGGGTGTCCTCGGCCTCGCGCTGGCCGCCTTCGCCGAGATCGGCGGACGCCGGATGCGCGATCTCGACCCGCGTCAGCGGGCCGTGGTCGCCGCCGTGGCCGGCTTCTTCCCGTTCGAGCCGATGCCGCTCGCGCCGGCCCCCGCTCCGGCCGCGCCGGGGCTCGTGGCCCTGTCCGGGGAGACCGCGGCCCTCGTCGTCCAGGCGCCGTTCGGCCGCTGCACCGCCGACCGGCTGGAGCGAGTTGCGGCCCTGGCCGGCCCGGACGGCGTGCGGCTGAGCGCCGAGCGCGGGTTCGCCCTCATTGCCCCCCCGAGCCGCACCCCCGACCTTCAGGCGGAGCTGGCGGCGGCCGGCTTCATCGTGGCGCCGGACGATCCGCGCCGCCGGATCGCCGCCTGCCCCGGCGCGCCGGCCTGCCGCTCCGGCACCACGCCGGTGCCCGACCACGCCGCCCGGCTGGCGCAGGCGTTGGCCCCGCTCGCCGGGCTCGGGCTGACCGCGCACGTCTCGGGCTGCGCCAAGGGTTGCGCCCATCCCGGCCCCGCCGATCTCACCCTGGTGGGCCGCGACGGCGCCTACGACGTGGTGCTCGCCGGGCCTCCCTCTGCCGAGCCGGCAACGCGTCTCGCTTTCGAGGCGGCGCTGGACCGGATAAGGAAGGCCGCAGCCGCCGGGCGTCCGGCGCTGGATTCCGTGTTTCAGGACGACGTGAGATGAGTGCCCGCCACGACTACATCCGCGACGGCGGCGCGATCTACGCGCGCTCCTTCGCGATGATCCGCGCCGAATCCGATCTCGCCCGCTGGTCCGGCGCGGCCGAGCGCGTCGTGGTGCGGATGATCCATGCCTGCGGCATGACCGACCTGCCGCGCGATGTGGAGATGTCGGACACGTTCGCCGCGGCCGGCGAGGCGGCGCTGAAGGCCGGCGCGCCGATCCTGTGCGACGTGCGCATGGTCGCCGACGGCGTCACCCGTGCCCGGCTGCCGGCTGGTAACGAGGTGATCTGCACGCTCGGCGATCCGCGCGTGCCGGAGCTGGCGGCGCAGATGAACACCACCCGCTCGGCCGCGGCGATGGAATTGTGGCGGGACAAGCTGCCCGGCAGCGTCGTCGCCGTCGGCAACGCGCCGACTGCCCTGTTCCGCCTGCTCGAACTGCTGGACGAGGGCGTCGCGCCCCCGGCGGCGGTGATCGGCATCCCCGTCGGCTTCGTCGGCGCGGCGGAATCCAAGGAGGCTCTGGCGCGGGACGGGCGCGTGCCCTTCGTCGTGGTCCATGGCCGCCGTGGCGGCAGCGCCATGACGGCGGCCGCCGTCAACGCGCTCGCGAACGAGATCGAGTGATGGAGGGGAGCGTGCGCATCGACGCCCCGGTCGAGACCCCGGACGGCGCGGGCGAGACGCCCGCCGCCGCGAAGACCGGCACGCTCTACGGCGTCGGCATGGGGCCGGGCGATCCCGATTTCCTCACCGTGAAGGCAATGCGGGTGCTGGAGCACGCCCCCGTGCTCGTCCACTTCTGCAAGCGGGGCAAGCGCGGCAACGCCCGCACCATCGCCGACGCGGTGGTCTGCGATCCGACCCGCGAGTTTCCGCTGGCCTATCCCTACACCACCGAGCTTCACCCCGATCACCCGGAATACGTCTCGGCGCTGAGCCGCTTCTACGACGAGGCGGCGGGCCGGCTCGCCGACCATCTCGGGGCGGGCCGCGACGTGGCGATCCTGTCGGAGGGCGATCCCTTCTTCTACGGCTCGTTCATGCATCTGTGGCGGCGGCTGAAGGACCGCTTCCCCGTCGAGGTGATTCCCGGCGTCACCGGCATGTCCGGCTGCTGGACCCGGGCGGGCACCCCGATCACCTGGGGCGACGACGTGCTCACGATCCTGCCCGCGACCCTGCCGCGGGCGGCCCTGGTGGAGCGGATGAAGGGGACGGACGCCGCCGTCATCATGAAGCTCGGCCGCCACCTGCCGAAGGTGCGCGGCGTGCTCGCCGAGACCGGCTTCCTGGCCCGCGCCGTCTATGTCGAGCGCGGCACCATGGCCGGCGAGCGGGTGGTGCCGCTGGCCGAGAAGGCGGACGACGTCGCGCCCTACTTCTCCATGGTGCTGGTGCCCGGCGAGGGACGGCGCCCGTGAGCGGGGGAGAGGCGGGGGGAAGCGTCACGATCATCGGGCTCGGGCCGGGTGATCCGCGCCTGCTCACCGAATCGGCCCGCGCCGCCCTCGACCGGGCGCAGGACCTGATCGGCTACATCCCCTACGTCGCCCGCGTGCCGGAGCGCGAGGGACTGATCCGCCACGCCAGCGACAACCGCGTCGAGGTCGACCGCGCCCGCCACGCGCTCGAACTGGCGATGTCCGGCCGCCACGTCGCCGTAGTGTCCGGCGGCGATCCCGGCGTGTTCGCCATGGCGGCGGCCGTGTTCGAGGCGGTGGAGCAGGGCCCCGCGGCGTGGCGCAACCTCGAGATCCGGGTCGAGCCTGGCATCACCGCGATGCTCGCCGCCGCCGCCCGCCTCGGCGCGCCGCTCGGCGGCGATTTCTGCGCAATCTCGCTCTCCGACAATCTCAAGCCCTGGGAGGTGGTGACCGCCCGGCTGGAAGCGGTGCTGCGGGCGGGCCTCAGCGTCGCGCTCTACAACCCGATTTCCTCCGCACGACCCTGGCAGCTCGGCCGGGCGCTTTCGCTCGCCGCCGAAATTCTTCCCTCCACGACGCCGGTGATCTTCGCCCGCGCCGTGACCCGGCCGGATGAGGCGCTGCGGGTGCTGAATCTGGACGAGGCCCGCACCGCGCCGGCCGACATGGCGACCATGATCATCATCGGGGCGCCGACGACCCGGCTGATCGAGCGGGAGGGGCGCCTGCCGTTCGTCTACACGCCGCGGAGCGTCACCGCCTGAGGCGGCGGACGCAGCCTCGGCAAAGACGAGAAGAGCGCCGGCCGAGATGTGAAGCCCGAATCCGGCGCCCGCGAGGCTTTAGAACACCCCGAAGAACCACAGCAGAAGGATGATCGGCAGGGGGATGCCGATCAGCCAGAGAAGTCCACCTTTGAGCATCGTGCTGGCTCCCATCCGATGGCGCACCGAGGCGCGCGCCTTACTTCAAAGACCAGCGAAGCTCGATTTGCGTTCCTCTTTTATGCAAAAAATCATAATCGGCGGCGTCGAGACCGTCAGCAGTGCGTGAATGAGAGGCGAGTGTCTGGAACAAATTCCTTTTTGCGGAGAAAATAGGAATTAAAAGATTGACACCGCGACGCTCCTCGGGTAGGTAGAGGGCACTCTCAAGAAGTGTGAATGGAGACGCCGCGATGCCGGACCCCTCCGAGCCACGCGGTGAGCCGAGTATCCTTCCAAAGCCGAACGCCAGAACAACCCGCAAGCGGGCGCCCGATGCCAGGAGGCTGCGGGCGCAGTTGCGCGTCCATATCGAGCGGCAGATCGCGCGGTTCGATGCGGCGCTCGACGCCGAGCCGCCGCCGGCCGGGTTCGACTCGGGCAAGGTGCTGCGCGATCTCGGCGGCCTGAAGAACCTGCTCGACGACATGAAGGCGCCCGATCGGGCCGCGGGGAAGGGAGAGGCGGATGGCGCAACCGGCCGGCCTTCCCTGTCCGCCGCCGATCTCGTGGCGATGCGCGCGGATATCGCGCGCCGCTATGCTGCATTCGCGGCGACGGAGCCGGACGACGGCGTTCTTGACCCGCCTCTCTCTGGACCATCTGCGCCTGCTTGAGGCCGACTGGCTCCATCGCGCGCGGCACGACCAGCTTCCGCCGCCGGGGCGCTGGACCACCTGGGCGGTGATCGGCGGGCGCGGCTCCGGCAAGACCCGGACCGGCGCCGAGTGGGTGCGCGGCCTCACCATCGGCGACCCGGTGTTCTCGCCGGATCCGGTCGGTCGCATCGCCTTGGTCGGCGAAACCTTCGCCGATGTGCGCGATGTGATGATCGATGGGCCGTCCGGCCTCCTCGCCCTGCCGCGGCTCGGCGGTGCGCCGCCGGTTTGGCAGCCGTCGCGGCGGCGGGTGGTGTTCGGCAACGGCGCCGTGGCGCTCGCCTTCTCCGCCGAGGAGCCGGATTCGTTGCGCGGTCCCCAGTTCGGCGCGGCGTGGTCCGATGAGGTCGCCAAGTGGCGCGAGGCGGAGACCGCCTACGACATGATTCAGTTCGGCCTCCGGCTCGGGGCGCGGCCCCGCGGCCTCGTCACCACGACGCCGCGGCCGGTGCCGCTGATCCGGCGGCTGCTCGCCGACCCGCGCACGGTGGTGACGCGCTCGCGCACCGCCGACAACGCGCAGAACCTCGCGCCGAGTTTTCTGGAGGATGTTGTCGGCCGCTATGCCGGCACCCGGCTCGGGCGCCAGGAACTCGACGGCGAGCTGATCGAGGATCGGCCGGACGCGCTCTGGACCCGCGATGATATTGAGAGGGCGCGCGTCCGCGAGGCGCCGCCGCTGCAGCGCGTCGCCGTGGCGGTCGATCCACCGGCCTCGTCCCGCGCCGGAGCGGATGCCTGCGGTCTCGTCGCGGCCGGGCTCGCGGCGGATGGTACCGCCTATGTCCTGGCGGACGCGACCCTGGAACGGGCGGCGCCTGCGGCTTGGGCGAGGGCCGCGCTCGCGCTCTACCATCGGCTGCAGGCCGACGCTCTGGTGGCGGAGGTCAACCAGGGCGGCGAGATGGTCGTCGCGGTGCTGGCCGAGGCCGATCCGAGCGTGCCGGTCGTCACCGTGCGGGCGACGCGGGGCAAGCTGCTGCGGGCCGAGCCGGTCTCGCTGCTCTACGCCCAGGGACGTGTGCGTCATGTCGGGCCGCTGTCGGCGCTCGAAGACGAGATGTGCGCCTTCGGTCCCGGCGGCCTGCCGGGCGGCGGCTCGCCGGACCGGCTCGATGCGCTGGTCTGGGCCCTCACGCATCTGATGCTCGCGCCGGGCGCGGAGCCGCGTATCCGCCGGCTCTGAACGTCGGCGCGGTTAATTTCACGTGAAACATTGTCAGCGGGGAACGTGCCATGGCTGGATTCATCGCGCGCCTCGCGCGGGCCGCAGGCTATGTGCCCGCGACCAAAGCCGCGGCGGCGGTCGCGCTCTACGGCGAGGGACGGGCGGTCTGGACCGCGCGCGACTACGGGGCGCTCGCCCGCGAGGGTTTCCAGCGCAACGCCATCGTCCACCGCGCCGTCCGGCTGGTCGCCGAGGCCGCGGCATCCCTGCCGCTGACGCTGGCCGGCGCCGACGAGGCGCATCCGCTGATCGGTTTGCTCGCCCGGCCGAACCCTCGCGAGGGCGGGATGCGCTTCCTCGACGGCGTCTACGGGCACCTTCTGGTCTCGGGCAACGCCTATCTCGAAGCGGTCGAGATCGAGGGGCAGCCCCGGGAGCTGTTCTCCCTGCGCCCCGACCGGATGCGGGTGATCGCCGGGACCGACGGATGGCCGGTGGCCTACGAATACACCGTCGGCAGCCGCCGCATCCGCTACGAGCAAGCGGGCGCGGTGCCGCCGATCCTGCACCTGACGCTGTTCAACCCGCTCGACGACCATTACGGCCTCTCGCCGATGGAGGCGGCGGCCGTGCCGCTCGACATCCACAACGCCGCCGGGGCCTGGAACAAGGCGTTGCTCGACAACGCCGCGCGCCCCTCCGGCGCCCTGGTCTTCGCGCCGACCACGGGTGCGGCCCTCAGCGACACGCAGTTCACGCGCCTCAAGGCGGAGCTGGAAGCGAGCTACCAGGGCAGCGCCAATGCCGGCCGGCCGCTCCTTCTCGACGGCGGGCTCGACTGGCGCCCGCTCTCGCTCTCGCCGAAGGAGATGGACTTCGTCGAAGCCAAGGCCGCGGCCGCCCGCGAGATTGCCCTGGCCTTCGGCGTGCCGCCGCTGCTGCTCGGTCTTCCCGGCGACAACACCCACGCGAACTACGCCGAGGCCAACCGCGCCTTCTACCGCCAGACGGTGATCCCGCTGGTGCGCCGCACCGCCGACTCCCTCGCCCGTTGGCTGGAGCCGGGCTTCGGCCCCGCCCGGCTGGAGCCGGATCTCGACGCCGTCGAGGCGCTGGCGACCGAGCGCGAATCGCTGTGGCGCCGGGTGCAGGGCGCCGATTTCCTCTCGGCGGCAGAGAAGCGCGAGGCCGTGGGCTACGCCCCGCAACTGCCGGGGTCCGGGGCCTGAGGCCCCGGCGGGATCCGGGCAGAGCCCGCTCTTCCTTCCCTCTCCAAGGTTCGTTCGATGGATGGCCATTTCACCGGCTACGCCAGCCTGTTCGGCGTGCCCGATCTCGGCCGCGACACCGTCGCGCCGGGTGCCTTCGCCGCGAGCCTCGCCCGGCGCGGCGCGCACGGGGTGCGCATGCTGTGGCAGCACGATCCGGCCGAGCCGATCGGCTCCTGGCTCTCTCTCAGGGAGGATGCCCGCGGCCTGCGCGTCGCCGGCCGGCTCAACCTCGCGGTCCAGCGCGCCCGCGAGATCGACGCGCTGATGCGCGAGGGCGCCCTCGACGGTCTGTCGATCGGCTTTCGCGTCGTGCGGGCGTCGCCCGAGCGCGGCGGCCGCCGGCTGCTCGCCGTGGATCTGTGGGAGGTCTCCCTGGTGACCTTCCCGCTCCAGCCCGACGCGCGGGTGACCCGCGCGGCGGCAGCGCCGCGCCCCATTGCCCCGCCGCGCCGGCGCCTCGCCGCCCCGCCGCTCGCGGCCCGCGCCTGACCTTCGTCTTCCTTCACCGATGAGGATGCCATGACCGAGATGCGTTTCGAGACCAAGGCCCCCGCCGGCCTGCCCGAGAACAAGGCGGCGACGTTCGGCACCGAGGCGGTGCTCGACGAGTTCGGCCGCGCCTTCGAGGCCTTCAAGGAGGCGAACGACGCACGGCTCTGCGAGATCGAGACCCGGCTCACCGCCGATGTTGTGACCGAGGAGAAGCTCGCCCGCATCGACGCCGCTCTCGATCAGGCGAAGAACCGCCTCGACCGGATCAGTCTCGACCGCGCCCGGCCGCCCCTCGGCGGGGCGGAGCCCCCGCGCGATGCGTCCGCCACCGAGCATAAGGCCGCCTTCGACCTCTACGTGCGGGCCGGCGAGAGCGCCGGCCTCAAGCGCCTGGAGGAGAAGGCACTCTCCGCCGGCTCCGGGCCGGATGGCGGCTATCTCGTTCCGTCCACGATCGAGCGGGAAGTGCTGCGGCGCCTCGCCGAGATCTCGCCGATCCGCGCCATCGCCACGGTGCGGGTCGTCTCCGGCGGTCACTACAAGCGCGCGGTCTCGGTCAACGGCCCCGCCGCCGGCTGGGTCGCCGAGACCGCCCCCCGGCCACAGACCGACGCGCCGAGCCTGTCCGAGCTGAGCTTCCCGGCGATGGAACTCTACGCCATGCCGGCGGCGACGCAGACGCTGCTCGACGATGCGGTGCTCGACATCGATGCCTGGCTCGCGGAGGAGGTCGAGACGGCGTTCGCCGAACAGGAGAGCGTCGCCTTCGTCACCGGCAACGGGGTCGGCCGGCCGAAGGGCTTTCTCAGCTACGACACGGTGGCCAATGCCAGTTGGGGAGCGGGCAAGCTCGGCTTCGTCGCGACAGGGGCGGCGGGCGCCTTCCCCGCGAGCAACCCGACCGACGTGCTGTTCGATCTGATCTACGCACTGCGCGCCGGCTACCGCCAGGGTGCGAGCTTCGTGATGAACCGGCGGGTCCAGAGCGCGATCCGCAAGTTCAAGGACGCGGACGGCAACTATCTCTGGCAGCCGCCCCTCGCCGCGGACCGGGCCGCGACCCTGATGGGCTTTCCCCTCGTCGAGGCCGAGGCGATGCCCGACCTGTCGGCGGGCAGCCACTCCATCGCCTTCGGCGACTTCAAGCGCGGCTACCTCGTGGTGGACCGTGTGGGCTTGCGCACCCTGCGCGATCCATACTCCGCCAAGCCCTACGTGCTGTTCTACACCACCAAGCGCGTCGGCGGCGGGGTACAGGACTTCGACGCGATCAAGCTGCTTCGGTTCGCCTGAACGCTCAATACATCCGCCGCCGGGCGGGCCGGGCCATCCACTCGGTGCGCCCGGCCTGTGCCGCCGCCATGTCGGGGCTCATCGCCTCCATCTCGGCGGCGCGCGAGGAGATCCAGCTCGCGTGCTCGCCGGTGGGCGTTACGGCGGTGAACCCGCCGCAGGCGGTGCGGGCGCGCCGATCCTGGCGCATCGCGCCGCTCGACCAGCTCACCACGCCGACCATCTGGCCGCCGCGCAGGATCGGCCCGCCGGAATCGCCGAGGCACGCACCCGCGCCCGCCGTCTCCGCCATGCGCCGCGCATCGGTCACGACGGTGACGCGGTTGGCGACCTGCAGCGAACCGATGGAGACGAGATGCGCCGTACGCAGGGTCCGCGCGGTGTTGCGGCGGTTCTCGGCCAGCACGCCGAAGCCGGCGATGTCCACATTGTCGCCGGTGGTGATCGCGCCGCCGCGGGGGTCGAGCGGCCGGAAGCCGGGACCGACCGGCTGTTCCAGCTTGATCAGGGCGAGGTCGATGCCCGGCTGTTCCTCCGGCGTGGTGCCGGGGACGAATTCGGGATGCATCGAGACCGCGACCGCGCGCAGGCGGCGCTGGCGGAAATTCGGATCGACCACGACCACGTTGTAGCCGGCCTTGTGCATCACGCAGTGCGCCGCGGTGAGCACGATGTCCTGCGTGATCAGGGTGCCCGAGCAGATCTCGCCCTGCGTGCTCTCGATGCGGACCACCGAAGCGCGCAGGCCCCCGGGATCGCGCGAGGTGCGGCCCTCGACCACGGCCTGGGCCGAGAGCGGGACAAGTCCCAGCAGGGCACCGAGCAGGCACGCGCGAAGGGGGCTCGCAACCATCTTTTCCGTTCTCCAGGATCCGGGTACGTGCCGCGGGGTGCTGCGGCCGAATCCCGGAACGGTTGAAGCGTATCCGAAGGCAATTCGGCGGCCAAGCTCCGGTTCCGCCACGGCGACGGCACGCGGATCACGATCGGTCAAGGATGTGACCAGCGCGCGGCGCTGCCCCAGCCGGCCAGCGTCCGATCGATCCAGTCCCGCTGCGGCCCGAGCAGGATGCCCTGGGTCAGGCCGCCGCAGGCGTCCTTCACCCAGGCGGCGACCGCGGCCACCGCCGCGCTGTCGAAGATCGGTCCGCCGGAATCGCCCTGGCAGCCACCGGCGCCCGGTGCCTGCATCCAGACCAGGATCCGGCTCGGACCGTAGGGCTCGACCACCGTGAGGGTGGCGCCGCGATAGCGGCCGATCGAGCGCCGGTCACCGCCGCGAACCGCGCCGTAGCCGGCCAGCGTCAGGCTTTCGCCGGCCCGCGGCATCGCCGCACTCAGGGCCGCCGGCACGAACCGGGCGGGCAGGGGCTCGCGGGTGCGCAGCAGGGCGAGGTCGATGGAGCGGGTGCGCCCGCGGATCGCATCGCCGTCATAGGCCGGATGCAGGCCGCGGGCGGCGACCTCGGCGAGAACCGGGCGACCCGTCTCGTCGCGGTAATGGACGCGGTTCTCGCCCACGCCCGCCACGCAGTGGCCGGCGGTGAGCACCGCGTCGGCGGCGACCACGATCCCCGAACAGACCCCGCCGCCCGAGGTCAGCACCATCACCGCCGAGGCCGCGCCCGGCACCCCCGTCCCCTCGCGGCCGCCGACGATAGCGGCGGCCGGCGCGGCAGCGACCAGCACCGCGAGCGCGGCCGCGCGGAGGGCAGGGCGCGCCGCGCGCGCGGGAAAAGGGTTCAGCGCGCGCATCGGTGGCGAAGGACGCTTTCAGGAGAAGACGGCATGACCCCGATACGCGTCGAGGAGACCGGCGTCGAGCCGCTGAGCCTGCCTGAGATGCGCGCCTATCTCCGGCTCTCCTCGGACGAGACCGCCGAGGATGCGCTGATCGCCCGCCTGATAACCGCCGCGCGAGCGGCGGTCGAGGCGGCCGGCCGCCGCCTGCTGCGGCCCGCCCGCTTCCGAGTGGTGCTGTCGGCCTGGCCCCAGCTCGGCCTGCTGCCACTGCCACTGAGCCCGCTTGTCGCCGTTCTGCGCGCCGGTCGGGTCGATACGCGCGGCGGCGTCAGTGAGATCGAGGCGGGACCGATCCGGATCGGCCCCGACCCCTGGGAGGCGCCCTGCCTCCTGTTCGGACCGGACCTGCCGCCGCTCGGCACGGCCTCCGCGCTGGTCGAGGTGAGCGCCGGCTGCGGCGGCGACGGGCCGCCGGTGCCCGAGCCGCTGATCCAGGCCCTGCGCCTGACGATCGCGGACTGGTTCGAAAACCGCGGCGATTCGGCCGATGGACGGCCCCGGATGCTGCCGCCCGAGGCGGCCGGACTCGCCGCCGCCTGCCGCCGGATGCGGCTCTGATTCCGCCTCAGGGAGACCGACGATGACTCGCAGGCCGCTCGGCGCGCGACGGCGGCGCCTCGTGCTCGAAATGCCGGTGGACGAGCCCGACGGGTTCGGCGGCCGGTTGCGCCGCTACGTCGCCGGGCCCGTGCTGTGGGGCTCGCTGGAGGCACTCGGCACCGCCGCACCCCGCGGGGGGCGTCATGACCGCCCTAGCCTCTACCGCGCCAGCCTGCGCTATCGCCCCGGCGTCAACCCGGCCATGCGCCTTGCCGACGGCACGCGGCGCTTCGCGATCCGCGCCGCCGACGACCCCGACGGCCGCCGCCGCGACCTCGTCTGCGAGGTGGAGGAGGTGATCGAGGAGGCTGCCCCGTGACGCGATCGAGCCCGCTTCTCGCCCTGCGCGCCGGCCTTCTCGCCCGTCTCGGCGGGGATGCGCGGCTCGCCGCGCTGATGGGGGGCCGGCTGCGGCTCTACGACGAGCCGCCGCGCGGTGCCGCCCCGGTCTACGCGCTGTTCGGACCCAGCGAGACCCGCGACGATTCCGTCGACGGCGCCCGGCGCCACCGCCACGCCTTCGCGCTGATCGTCCTCGCCAAGCCGGGCTCGGTCCGCTCTGCCCTGGAGGTGGCGGAGCTCATCGCCGCCGGCCTCGATGAGGCCGACCTTTCCTTGAGTGGCCACGCCCTCGTCCTCCTGCGCCTCCGAGGCCTCGCCAGCCTGCGCGACGAGCGCACCGGCGAGGCGCGCGCGACCCTCTCCTTCGAGGCGGTGACCGAGAGCGCTGCCTGACAATTCCTGACAAAGCCGGAGCCGCAGGCATGAGCGCACAGAAGGGCAGGGATCTTTTGGTCCGGGTGAGCAACGGGGCCGGCGGCTTCGTCGCGGTGGCGGGCCTGCGTGCCCGGCAACTCGCCTTCAACGCCGAGACGGTGGACGTCACCAACGCCGATTCCGCCGGACGCTGGCGCGAGCTACTGTCCGGCGCGGGCGTGCGCCGTGCCGCGGTCGCCGGATCGGGCGTGTTCCGCGACGAGGCCTCCGATGCCCGCCTGCGCCAGATGTTCTTCGACGGCGTGATCGGCCTGTTTCAGATCGTGGTGCCGGATTTCGGCACGATCGAGGGGCTGTTTCAGATCACCAGCCTCGAATACCGCGGCGAGCATGCGGGCGAGGTGACGTTCGACATCGCCCTCGACTCCGCCGGGGCCTTGAGCTTCGCGGGGGTGTGATCATGGCCAACCGACGACGCGGCGAGGTGCCGCTCACCCTGGGACAGGAGCGCTACACGCTCTGCCTTACCCTCGGGGCCCTGGCCGAACTGGAGGATGCACTCAAGGCGGACGACCTCGCCGGCCTCGTCGAGCGCTTCGCCGGAGGGCGGCTCGCCGCCCGGGACGTGATCGCGCTTCTCGGCGCCGCGCTTCGCGGCGGCGGTCACGCCCTCGACGACGAGGCGGTCGCCCGCCTGCCGCTCGCGGGCGGCCTCGCCGCCGTCACCGCGGCGCTCGGCGAGGCGCTGGTCGCGGCCTTCGGCGAGGCCCCGCCCGCGGACCCTTGAGACCTGCGGGGAGCGCCGCGCCGGAGACGCCCGTCCCCGGCTTCCCGTGGGACGCGGTGCTGACGCTGGGTCTCGCGACCCTGCGCTGGCGCCCGCGCGACCTCTGGGCCGCCACGCCCCGCGAACTCGCCGCCGCGGCCGGCCTGACCCGGCCGGTGCCCGATGCGCCGAGCCGGACCGATCTCGACCGGCTGCTCGCCGCCTATCCCGATCCGGAGGGTCCATGACGATCGACAGCGACCGCAGCACGGCCGAGCGGACCAAGCAGCTCGAAACCCTGGACCGTCTGGCCCAGCGCTTCGGCCAGAGCCTGTCCTCGGCCTTCGACCGCAACCTCAATGCCGGGCGCCAGCTCGACGGCGTGCTGGCCTCGCTGGCTGGCAAGCTCTCCAACGTCGCCGTCAAAGCGGCCCTCGCTCCCGTGAAGGCGGGCGTGGCGGGCCTCGTCAACAGCCTGCTGAGCGCAGCCTCCGAGACCGGCGGTGCCACGGCGCTCGCGAGGGGCGGCCTCGTCTCGGACGGGCGGATCGTGCCGTTCCGCCTCGGCGACGCCTTCGGGGAAGGGCGCGTGCGGCCCTTCGCGGCCGGCGGCGTCGTGGCCGCGCCGACCTATTTTCCCCTCGCCGGTCCCGGCGGCGGCACCGGCCTGATGGGAGAGGCCGGGCCGGAGGCGATCCTGCCGCTCAGGCGCGGCAGCGATGGCCGCCTCGGCGTCGCCGCCGGCGGGACGGAGCGGCCGGTCGCGGTCACCGTCAACATCGAGACCCCGGATATCGAGGGCTTCCGCCGCTCCGAAGCCCAGGTCGCCGCCCGCCTCGCCCGCGCGGTCGCCCGCGGCCGACGCGCCCTGTGAGGGGTAGCGCCATGGCATCCGACTTCCATGAGGTGCGCTTTCCCCTCGATGTAGCGCTGCGCGGCAGCGGCGGCCCGGTGCGGCGCACCGAGATCGTCACGCTGGCCTCCGGGAGGGAGCACCGCAACAGCCGCTGGGCGGATTCGCGCCGCCGCTACGATGCCGGGCTCGGCATCCGCACCCTCGACGCGCTGCACGCCGTGCTGGGCTTCTTCGAGGAGCGGCGCGGCCGGCTCTACGGCTTCCGCTACCGCGACCGCGTCGATCACCGCTCCGGCCCACCCTCGCGCCCGGTCGCGCCGACCGATCAGCGGATCGGCACCGGTGACGGCACGACCCGCGTCTTCGCCCTCGTCAAGGCCTACGGAAGCGGACCGGACGCCTATCGCCGAGCCATCGCCAAGCCGGTGGCGGGCAGCGTTCGCGTGGCGGTGAACGGGCTTGCGGTGGCGGCCCTGAGCGTCGCCTGCGATCCGGCGACGGGGCAGGTCAGCTTCGCCGCCGACGCGGTGCCGCCGCCGGGCGCCGCCGTCACCGCCGGCTACGAGTTCGACGTGCCGGTCCGCTTCGACACCGACGAACTCACCGTCGATCTCGCCGCCTTCACCGCCGGCGAGGTGCCGCGAATCCCGCTGATCGAGATCGTGCCCTGAGGGGGCCCGAAGGGGAAGCCGATGCGCGCCATCCCGCCCCGTCTCGCCGCCCGCTTGGAGGACGGCGCGACGACGCTCTGCCGCTGCTGGGCCCTGCGTCGCCGCGACGGCCTCGTCCTCGGCTTCACCGATCACGATCGCGATCTTGCCTTCGGCGATGTGACCTACGCCGCCCGCAGCGGGCTGGAGGCCGCCGAAGCGAGCGCGGAACTCGGCTTTGCCGTCGGCGGCGGCGAGGTGGCCGGGGCGCTGACCTCGGCCGGGATCACCGAGGCGGACATCGCGGCGGGGCTCTATGACGGGGCGGGGGTCGAGACCTGGCTGGTCGATTGGGTCGAGCCCGAGGCGCGCCTGCTCCTCGACGTGGCGACCCTGGGCGAGATCCGCCGGGAGGGCGCCGCCTTCGTCGCCGAACTGCGCGGGCTGATGCACCGCCTCGACGTCACTGTCGGGCGCCGTTTTTCGCACGGCCTGCGATGCGGAACTCGGCGGCGCCCGCTGCCGCGTCGATCCGGCGAACCCGCGCTTCCGCACGACCGGTACGGTGCGGGCCGTGCCCGAACCCGGTCGGCTCACCGTCGCGCTGGCAGGGAGCTTTGCCGCGGGCTGGTTCTCCGGTGGGCACCTGACCTGGGATGCGGGCGCCAATGCCGGGCAGGCCGCCGATCTGCGGGGCCATGCCCGCGACGGCGACACGGTGGACCTCGACCTGTGGGATCCCCCGCCGCGCCCGTCTGCCCCCGGCGACGTCTTCACCCTCGTCGCCGGCTGCGACAAGAGCCTCTCGGCGTGCCGCGACAAGTTCGCCAACACGCTCAACTTCCAGGGGTTTCCGCACATGCCCGGCAACGATTTCGTGCTGCGCCCCGGCCCTGAGACCGGGGCCCGGCTCGACGGCTCCAGCCTGTTCCGGTGAGACCATCATGGATGATGACGTGGCGCCGCTGCCCGAGCGGATCGTGGCCGAGGCCCGCACCTGGGCCGGGACACCCTACCGGCACCAAGCCTCGCTGAAGGGCGTCGGCTGCGATTGTCTGGGCCTGTTGCGCGGCGTCTGGCGCGGGGTGATCGGCCCCGAGCCGGAGGAGGCGCCGCCCTACGCCGCCTCCTGGGCCGAGTCGGCGCCTGCCGGCACCGACCCGCTGCTGGCCGCCGCGCGTCGGCACCTCGTGCCGATCGCCGTTCCAATGGCCGCCGATCGGCCCCTGGCCGGCGACGTTCTGCTCTTCTCGTTTCGTGTACATTTGCCGGCAAAACATTGCGCCATCGCCACCGGGCCGGCCGCGATGATCCATGCCCATGACGGCGCGGCGGTGACCGAGGTCGCGCTGACGCCCTGGTGGCGCCGCCACCTCGCCCACGCCTTCCGCTTTCCCGATCCGTCCTGATCCTCGCACGCGCCGGAGGCCGCGCCATGACGACGCTCGTCCTGCAAACCGCCGGCGCGGCGGTCGGCACCGCGCTCGGTGGCCCCGTCGGCGGGATGATCGGGCGGGTCGCCGGGGCGGCCGGGGGCGCGGCGCTCGACGGTGCCCTGTTCGGCGCCGGCACCAATCCGCGCTTCATCGAGGGGCCGCGGCTTTCCGAACTCGGCGGCCTCGCCTCCACCGAGGGCGCACCGGTGCCGCGGGTCTATGGCCGTGCCCGCATCGGCGGCACCCTGATCTGGGCGACGCGCCCGCTCGAAGTCGCCAATACCACGGTGGAGCGCGCCGCCTCCGGCTCGAAGGGGGGATCGGGCGGGCAGAAGACGGTGCGCACCGCCTACAGCTACTTCATCGATCTCGCTGTCGGGCTCTGCGCGGGTGAGATCGCCCTGGTGCGCCGGGTCTGGGCGGATGGCCGCGAGCTCGACCTGACGACGCTCAATGTCCGGGTCCATACCGGTGCGGCGATGCAGGCACCCGACCCGCTCATCGTCGCCAAGGAAGGCGCGGACAACGCACCGGCCTATCGCGGTCTGGCCTACATCGTGTTCGAGCGGCTGCCGCTCGCCGCCTTCGGCAACCGCATCCCGCAATTCTCCTTCGAGGTGATCCGCCCGGTTGCGGGGTTGGCGAACAGGATCCGAGCGGTCTGTCTGATCCCCGGCTCCACCGAATTCGGCCTCGACCCGCTCGCGGTGAGAGAGGACGCGGGATTTGGTTCTACGAAGCCGGCTAACCGTTTCCAGTTCCAGAGTGCGAGCGATGTCGTGGCCTCCCTTGACGCGCTCCAGGCCCTGTGCCCGCGTCTCAAGCGGGTCTCGCTCGTGACGAGCTGGTTCGGCGACGACCTGCGCGCCGGGCACTGCACCGTGACGCCGCGGGTCGATGCAGGCGCGAAGGCGACCACCGGCGAACCCTGGGCCGTGGCCGGGTTGAACCGCGCCGTGGCGCGGGCCGTCTCCCGCACCGATGGCACGGCCGCCTATGGCGGCACGCCGTCCGATGGCGGGCTGGGGCGTCTGGTGGCGGACCTGAACCGCCGCGGTCTCGCCGTGGTGCTCTACCCCTTCGTGATGATGGATGTGCCGGCGGGCAACGTCCTGCCGGACCCGTACCGGCCCGGTGAGACGCAGATCTCCTCTCAGCCGGCCTATCCCTGGCGCGGGCGCATCACCTGCGATCCCGCCCCCGACCGGCCCGGTAGCCCGGACGGCACCGGCAGCGCGGCCGATCAGGTCGCGGCCTTCTTCGAGGGGCCGCAGGGCTACCGGGCGATGATCCTGCACTATGCCGGCCTCGCCGCCGGCTGGGCGGCGGCGGGAGCGCCGCTCGCCGGCTTCATCCTCGGCAGCGAGTTCGTCGGCCTCACCCGGGTGCGCGGCCCGCACGGCACCTATCCGGCCGTCGAACAGCTCCGGCGCCTCGCCGGAGAGGTTCATGCAGGCCTCGGCAGCGGCGTGAGCCTCGTCTACGCCGCCGATTGGACCGAGTACGGCGCCCATGTCCGCGAGGGCGGCGCCTCCGTGCGCTTCCCCCTCGACCCCCTCTTCGCCGACCCGGCCGTCGCGGCGGTCGGAATCGACTATTATCCGCCGCTCTCGGACTGGCGCGACGGTCCGGGCCACCGCGACGCGGCGGAGGCTACGAGCGTCTACGACCGCGCCTATCTCAAGCAACGCCTCGGAGCGGGCGAGGCCTTCGACTGGTACTATGCCGGCCCCGAGGATCGCCTCGCGCAACGCCGTACCCCGATCACCGACGGCGCTCACGGCAAGCCGTGGATCTACCGGGCGAAGGATCTCGTCGCCTGGTGGTCGAACCCGCATGTCGAGCGGCAGGGCGGCGTCGAGACCGGGCCGACCGCCTGGGTGCCGAAGGGCAAGCCGATCTGGCTCACCGAGATCGGCATTCCGGCGGTCGATCGCGGCACCAACGGACCCAACGTCTTCCCCGATCCGAAATCGTCGGAGAACGCGCGCCCGCCCTTTTCCCGCGGCACCCGCGACGACCTGATCCAGGCCCGCGGCCTCGACGCGATCCTCTCGCGCTTCGATGCCAGCTCAAATGATTTCGAGCCGGCTCACAATCCGGTCTCGCCGCTCTACGGCGGCCGGATGATCCCGGCCGAGCACATCTATGTCTGGGCCTGGGACGCGCGGCCGTTTCCGGCTTTTCCCGACTTCACCACCGTGTGGTCGGACGCCCCCAACTGGGCGATCGGCCACTGGATCACCGGCCGGATCGAGGGCCTCGAACTCGACCGGCTGATCGCGGCGATCCTCACGGATCTCGGTATCGAGGCGCCGGCGGAGATCGAGGCCGCCGGCTTCCTCGACGGCGCCGTGCTCGACCGGCCGCTCTCCGCCCGCGAGGCGCTGGAGCCGCTCGTCCGGCTGTTCGGCCTCGACGTCTCGGTCTCCGCCGGAACCTTGCGGGTCCGCGACGGGCGGATGCGCGCGTCCGCTCGGCTGGATCCGGGCGATCTCGTCCCCGGTCGGGACGAGGCAGCCCCCTTGCGCCGGGTGCGGGCGCAGGAGAGCGAGCTGCCGCGCTCGCTCGCGATCGGCTTCTCCGACGGCGAGAGCCCGGACTACCGCCGCGCCACCGTGGCCGCGGCCCGTCCGGCCGGGGCGCGGCGGCAGGAGGTGCGCGTCGAGGCCGCGGTCGTCACCCGGCGCGAGGCCGCGCAGGTGCTAGCGGAAGCCGTCCTCGACGCGGCGCTCGCGGCCCGCGACACCGCGGCCTTCGGGGTGAGTCCGCGCCGGATCGACCTCGAGCCCGGCGACCTCGTGGCCCTGCCCGGCGAGACCCGGGGGACGCTCCACCGGATCGTTCGCATCGACGACGACCCGTCGGGGCGCCGGGTCGAGGCGCGGGCCGTGCCGCTCTCCCGGCCCGATCCCGCGCCCGGCGCATGGGTTCCGCGAGCCGGCCGGACGCCGCCCTCCCTGCCGGGGCCGGTCTTCGCGGTCCCGCTGGTCCTGCCGGTGGAGCGGGGCGAGCCGGTGACGCTGTCCTACCTCGCGGTCTCCGCCGATCCCTGGCCCGGGGCGGTCGCGATCTGGCGTTCGGCCGGCGAGGGGGCACCGTTCGGGCTCCACCGCATCCTCGACCATCCGGCCTGTCTCGGCCGCACCCTGAACCTGCTGCCGCCGGGCCCGCTCTGGCGCTTCGACCGCAGCACCCGTCTCGACGTCGCCCTGCGGCACGCGGACGGCCTGAGCGCGATCGGCGAGGCCGCGGCGCTGGCGGGCGGCAACCTGTTCGCCGTGATCGGCGAGGACGGAACGGTCGAGATCCTGTCCGCGGCGAGAGCCGAGCTGATCGGAACCGGGACGTGGCGACTCTCGGCACTGCTGCGGGGGCTGGCCGGCAGCGAGGCGGCCGCAGACCGGGCGGCGGGGGCGGGCAGCCTGATCGTGCGCCTCGACGACGGCGCCGTCCGGCCGCTGATCGACCAACTCGACGAGGCTGGCCGCCGCTTCCTCTACCGGGTCGGCCCGGCGGAGCGCGATCCGGCCGATCCCGCCTTCGTCGGCTTCGCGGCGGCGGCGGACCTGACCGCCTTCCGTCCCATGAGCCCGGTCCATCTGCGCGGGCGGCGCGAGGCCGACGGCATCCGCTTCAGCTGGACCCGGCGGGCCCGGCGCGAGGCCGATGCCTGGGAGCCGGCCGACCTGCCGCTGGATGCGGACAGCCGGGGCTACCGCCTCGACATCCTCGCCGAGGACGGGCGGACCCTGCGCAGCCTGAGCACCGAGACGACGAGTGCGCTCTACGCGGGCGCCGACGAGATCGCCGATTTCGGCGCGGCCCGCACCGAGATCGACGTCGCGGTGGCCCAGGTCGGCCGGCTTGCCGGTCCCGGCCCCGCCCGCCGGGCGCGGGTGAGCCTGCGGACCGTCTGACATCCGGTCTCGACCTGCGATCCTGAACTGCATCCATGCCGGAGTGGCCCATGGCCGAAACGACCCCGAGTCTCGCCCTGCCGCTGATCGCCGGCGGGCAAGCCCAGAAACACGTCACCCACAACGAGGCGCTGGCGCAACTCGACGCGCTGGTGCAGCTCGCCGTCCTCGACAAGGACCGAACCGCGCCGCCCGCGAGTCCCGCCGAGGGCGACCGCTACCTGATCGCCGCGCGCGATCCAAGCGGCGCCTGGGCGGGGTGGGCCGGGCGCATCGCCCGGTTTCAGGACGGTGCATGGTTGCCGCTGACGCCGCGGGCGGGCTGGACCGCCTTCGTCGCCGACGAGGCCGAGCTCTACCTCTTCACCGGCTCGGCCTGGATGCCGCTGCGGGCCACGCTGACCGCCCTGCAGAACCTCTCCCGGCTCGGGATCGGCACCGGGGCGGATGCGGACAACCCCTTTGCGGCCAAGCTCAACAAGGCGCTCTGGACCGCGCTGACGAGCACCGAGGGCGGCAGCGGGGATCTGCGCTACACCCTCAACAAGCAGGCGGCCGGCAACGTTCTCTCCCTGCTGATGCAGACCGGGTTCTCCGCCCGCGCCGAGATCGGCCTCACCGGCGACGACGACCTTCGCGTGAAGGTCTCCCCGAACGGCGGCGATTGGTTCGAGGCCCTGCGGATCGACCGCGCGACGGGGCGGGTCGCCTTTCCCGGCCGCGTCACGGTCGCGGGCCTGCCGGTGCTGACCGCGCAGGTGGTGGCCGGCAACAGCGGCCCGGGCGCCGTCGCGGCCGGGGCGACGCGGTACCTCGCCAACGCCCTCGTCGGCGGCCAGCCGAGCGAGGTCTACGCCGCCGCCGGCCGGCGGGGGCGGTTCCGGCACCTGCGCGTCGCGGCCCCGGGCGCGCCGGGCGAGGGCCAGAGCTGGACCTTCACGCTCCAGAAGCTCTCCGCCGACACGGCCCTGACCTGCACGATCTCCGGGGCCGGCTCCAACCAAGCGGCCGACCTCGTCAACGGCGTGGTCTTCGAGGAATCGGACCGCTGGTGCCTCAAGATCGTGTCGAGCGGCGGCGCGGCGGCCACGCGCAACATTCTGTTCTCGCTGCTGTTCGAGGGCCTGGATTAGGCCGCCGACGACGGAGCCGCCGGACCGCCCGTGGCGCAGCCGCCGCACGCCCTCGCACCAGTCCCGCTCCGGCGCTCCACGAGGCCGCGGGCACGGTGCCACCCGCTGAACCCTTCCCTTCCGCCCTCCGAGACAGGATCGCAGCCATGGCGCCCACCGCTCTCCTCGCCCGAACCATCGCCCGCTTCGTTTTCGCCGCGCCCGTCCTCCCGCCGCTCCTTTTCCTTGGCGGCTGCGCGCCCGCGCACGCGACGCCGCTTCCCGCCGTCGATGCCGCGCTCGTCCTGCCCTGGGGCGATGCCGTGCTGGCGCTCGTCCAGGGCGTGACCGCGCTGCTGACGCCGGTGCTCGTCGCCGCGCTCGCGGCGGCGCTCGCCCGCTTCGGCGGCCCCTTGCGCCTTCTCATCACCGACGCGCTCGTCGAGCGCCTGGTGCGCAACGCCACCGATTACGCCCTGAACGCGGTGGCCGGTGCCGTCCGCGGGCGCAGACTGACCGTTTCCGTCGGTTCGGCGGTGATCGCGCGGGCGGTGCAGCGTGTAGCACGACCCAATAATAATGTTATTTTCCTATTTTCTACCCTTCAATGCGGCCATAATTGTCGCCCCCCCTAAATTTGCAGGAAAAATTACCAAATTTTTCCATCCTCATTTATCAATTCAAAATTTCAAGCCGCTCCACTTCGGGCTCGGTTTTCCAATTTACTCTATTTCTTGTCTATTGATCGATATTTTAGGTTATCTCAGGAAATACTTTCTGCCGGCTCTAAACGATTTGAGAGTAAACGTGGACATAAGGAGCAATTATGCCAGATCTCAAATTTATATAGTCACGATATCACCTTTTCGCGCCAGTCAGATAGCCGCAACTGCACTGTACCGTCGCGTCCTCCTGCTTGGCGCCCCTGCTCCCGGTGTCGGAATGCACGGCCAGCCGTTGAACCGCGGCCCGACGGCTCGGATTCCACAACCAGCAGCCGACACCTCCACGCGACGTGGCACGGCAGCATTGATGGCGATGGGCACCGGGACCAACGTCGGAAAGTCCACGATCGTCGCGGCTTGGCGCGCGCTTTCGCGCGACGTGGCCTCTCGGTCAGGCCCTTCAAGCCGCAGAACATGGCGAACAACGCAGCAGTCACCGTGGACGGCCGCGAGGTCGGGCGCGCCCAGGCCGTGCAGGCTCTTGCAGCCCGCGCCTGTCCCGTCGTCCATAAGAACCCGATTCCGTTCAAGCCGGAAACCGATACGATCGCGCAAGTCGTCGTCCAGGGGCGGGCTGCGGGCAGGTTGCTCGCCAGCGATTTCCTGTCACGCGAGAAGTCCTTCCTCTCCGAAGTGCTTGACAGCTTCGCCCGCTAGGAGCGGGAGGCCGACATCGTACTCGTCGAGGGCGCAGGCAGTCCGGCAGAGAACAGTTTGCGCGACGACGACATCGCGAACATGGGATTCGCGACGGCAGCAGGCGTGCCGGCCATAATGGTGGGCGACATCGACCGGGGCGGCGCCATTGCCAATCGAACGTATCGACTTCACGCCGGACGAGACCCGGGCAGGATCTCAGACCGGTCGCGATCGCCCCCGCGGACATGGCGCGCCCGCGACCCGAATATACGGTCACGTTCACATGGGCATCATCGTCAGGTTGCCCGGTTCGAGTTCGCGGCAATCGACCAGCATGCCAAGATCCGCTTCGGTCGGCGGAGCGCGTTCGAGGTCGCAGGCGATACGACGCTGGCAGACCTGCAGGACGATCCTCTCGAGCTTGGGGAGAAAAGAGACGGGAATTGCCGCCTCCAATCCTCTCGAAGTCGGAACCATCACCTTGCCGAGCCGGACTCCATTCGCACTAAACTCGCCTGTCCTGCCGTATCCCCGTCGCACCTTATCCATCAGCTTTTCAGCAACAGCGCCCAACCACGCATCTCTATCATTGAAGTGATGGACGATCTGACGAAGGGACAGGAAGCGTCCATCGCCCTGGTAGCTGCGCCAGTCGAGAATGCTCGCGTCGTCGCGATGGACGTGGACTCGAACACGTCCTTCGGCATGGATCATTAGCCGAGCCCGGACTGGCTGACCAGCAATGCTGATCGGCCGCCTCTCCAGGATGCAACTACGAAGATGGCGCCACATGCCGTCGTAGGCTTGGGGCGAGGAGGCGGCTCCGATGGCTTCGAGCAGTTCGGGTATCGGCAGCCAATCCGCGTGCCGCTTGCGGCTGTAGCGCCCGTACTCCTGGACCAGCTGCTCCGCAGCGACGGCGACCAGGGCAGGGAAGGAACTCCAGACGGCGCGGGCATCGTCGATATGCATGGCGATATGCGGCGTGCGGGCATCCATGCTGTGATCGCAATAGGCCATGCGTACGGCTCGGCCACCCACCTCGAGAGTGCCTCCCTTCTGGGACACCGCATAGAGTTGCATCCAGGCCCGCCGTACCGCGGCCGAGCAATGCATACCCGTCGCTCGGCACATGTCGGTCACGCTGACCCATTGGTTGGATGCCGATCTCGCCGGCGGAAGCGTTTGCTGCGTCTCTTGATCTGCAGCCGGGATAGCGATGCGTTCCGCCGTGCCGTCTTCGAACATGATCCCTACCCCCATCAGGCCGAATCAGCATGCTCGCGGATAGCAACGAAAATCACAAAACCCTGCATGTTCAGCAGATTACGAAGCTGGCCGAGCTTCCGAGCCGAGACCTGAGTTCATTAAGGGACGGTGAACGGGAGCGCCTCCCCTTCGCCTCGATCCACTGGGATCGAAGGAATGATGTTACCCAATTGGAGGAACTGCGGAAGAACGAAGGACTGGCAGGATCGCTCGGCCGATGCCATGCTGTAGGCTCGCCGCATCGACAGATCTCTTTTCTCCAGCAGCAGCCATGGACGGAGCCAGCTTCAAGGCGAGACTCAAGCTGCTCGGTCGTACGCAAGTCGAATTCGCGTCGGAGACCGAAGTAGCCCTTAGGACCGTACACAACTGGGCAGCATCGGGGCCGCCTGCGGAGGTCCGACGTCTTCTCGACCTGCTGCTTCTTCTCGAACGGCCATTCGATCTACCCGGTGCCGACGGAGATCTCGCGGCTTTCGATCGCCATGTCAGAGCCAACCTGAACCGCCTCGAGAACGCCGCCGGAAGCGCGCGCCGACAGGCTCTCCTGCTCAGCATCGGCCGATGGCTTCGCGACACGAGCGATCCCGCTTCCTGAATTCGAGATCAATCTACGAGCACAGGGGCGCCCGCAGCGCATAATTTCACTAATATTCAATCAATAAACTTCAGCATTCAACACAACTAACTGAATTCACAGAGAAATCCATCACTTAATTTTTGGTTGATAAAGGCCATTTTGGCCTTCAGTATCTCGATCATTGCCCTGCCACAGCAGAAGTGCTCGGCAAACAACCGAGGTCCACGACTACGACCTCCAAGGCGTCCGCAGAAATGTCGTGCAACCTGTTCCCCTAGATCTCGACGGAACCGCCGCCTTCGGGTCCCGTCCAGTCGACGTCGTCGAAGGCGGAGTCCTACCGATGTCCCCTCATCAAACATCTACGTCCGCATGCGGAGGTATCTCTCCGCCGCGACCTGAGCGGCCGGGCTTCCGGTCTTTCAAGACCGCCGCGCCTGTGGCCTATCCGCAACGCTGGCATCGGGATCTGCTCGTACAGGCAACCCTCGATCCCGCGGTCAGCCGAATCGCGCCCGTTCCGGCTGAAGCCCAGCTTCATGCCCCATTCATGATCTTCGTCTGGTTCGGCGGCAAGCGCCGTCTCCTCATAGCCGTCCGAGACCAAGCAGACGTCCATTCCGCGTCATCTCAACCCGATAGCCTCGTCGTCACCAGATCGTTCGTCCTGCAGGAGCCCCGCTGCTCCGTGGCGCGGGAGATCTGGGCGACCCGCAACGTCATCGTTCCGCCTGGCGACCGCATCCGGATCCTCCGAGAGCTCTCGGAACATGCCGAAGGGTTGCCCCTCGGCCGTCTGATGGACTGCGTTCGCGGCCGCGAAACGGACCCGGTCGAAGTCGTGCTTGCCCTGATCTGCGCAGGACAAGCCGCAATCGAAGCCCGATCGCATCTTTCGTTGGATACGACGATCCGGCCAAGCGCGGTACTTGCTGGCGCGATGCAATGGTCCGGTGCTCCGCTCGTGCGGCCAACATCCGAAAGATAGTTTTTGGACCGGCGGCAAAAGAACCGCCCCGAAAGCTACATTTTTAAGTTCTAGAGCAGTTCGCTCTTCACCAACAATCAGCCCATCTTCCAGGGAAATGGAAAA
Organism: Methylorubrum rhodesianum; assembly: GCF_014199985.1. Taxonomy (GTDB): domain Bacteria; phylum Pseudomonadota; class Alphaproteobacteria; order Rhizobiales; family Beijerinckiaceae; genus Methylobacterium; species Methylobacterium rhodesianum. Next base: position 225,425 of record NZ_JACHOS010000006.1, read on the forward strand.
TCCGTTGCCAGTGCTGCAAGCTGGAGCCAGTCTTGAAAAAGGCAACGCCCCGAGATGGCTGTGATGACCCGGTTCGACCTTCCACCAACGCTTCTTCGGAAGCTTGTTCGCCAGGCGTAAAGCCGGCCGTCGAACCCTGCCGATGGGGTGGCGCGCCGAGCCGCCGCCCCGGACATCCTCCGAAGAAGTTCTCGGCGCCGAGGCTCCAACCGACCCGGCCCCGTAGCGGCTGAAGGTCGTCTCCGGCCCGCCAGACGACCGTAGTGCGATACGGATCGAGGCCCCGGAAATCATCGGTCCAGACTGGCAACTCCCGGCCGGACCTCCGTTCGAAGGCATCGAAGCTCCTGCATTTCGGCACCGATTTCGTCGCTCGTCGAGATTGGAACCGGTTTTAGGAACTCGCCCGATGTCCGTTTGGAGGACCGCAGGGCGCTGCGCCCCGGAGATCGGCCGCGGCAGCCTCGGACCAGACGCTTCTTGATTGCACGACTGCGCAACGTGGTCGAGATCGACCGGATCACGCTCATTGTATCAAGTGCTGAGAGCGCTCCTATAAGATTTTTCTGTCGAAAAGGAGATCGAGATGTCAAACCGTCGCAACAAAACCAGTATTTTTCAGTGGTTCGGGGGGGATTGCGCCAGCTTCTTTCTGCTTGAGCAGGACGCGGGCCATCCCTTCGAGCGGGATCCGATGACCGATTTTGCGATGCCCCGGCGCCGCAAGCCGTGGTCCGACGACGGCTTCCTCGAGTGACGCGACGACTTCGATCTTCGTCCCCGGCCGTGTGCCGGGGACGCCTCATCCCCTTGAAGCCGCAGCAGCCGGCAGGAGACTCCGCCATGTACGACCGCACCTTCGAACACGCCTACCGCGACGGCAGCGTCGCGACGAGCCCCGGGCTCGTCGATCTCTGGCATCGCCAATATGCGGAAGCCGTTCACTTCATGAGGCGCTCCGGTCGCGACGACGTGCCGATCGAAGCGATCGTCGCTCTCGTCGCATTCCTTCGCAAGGACTGCGAGGCACCCTCGGCACAGCTCGTCGAGGACATGTACTGGGAGCTCGTCGCCGAGAGCCGCAACGCAGCCGGCCGGAACGTTCATCGGGCCATGGAGGAGTTCTACGACGAGTTCGAGATGACGGAAGAAGACCACGAACTCTTGAAGCAGTTCGCGGCCAAACCTGAGGACACGCTTTCGACCGAGGCATCGACGGACCGCGAGCAGGGCGAGAACCAGGTCTCCGGTCCTGCGCGCCGCGGACGGGAATTCCGCACGCCGGACGTACCGGATCGGCAGGGGACCGATGCGCGGATCATACGGTTCCGCGACCGGGCTCCCGCCTCCGGGCACGAAAAGCCTGCGCGGACTGCCGATGGGTCGTTCGACAAGTGCGGCAGATCTCGAACTCCTGCGTCCGAGGCGACTCCGGAACACCAGGTCAATCCTTTGCTCCTGGCCGCCTTCGCCAGGGTCGGAACGCAGGTCCGACGGAACATTCAGGAGACGTCCGATGCATCGCGCTGATCGCTCCGGCCGCCGTCAACTCCCTGTCGCGTGCCTGCGCTCCCGCAAAATTTCGACCCTCGGAAGAGCAGCCGGCGACGGGAGCCCACGACCAAGCCCGGCCTCGAGCCCGATCCGTCGGGCTCCGACGGGCGCCTTCCCGAAGCACCCGCGAGCCCTGCAGCCGCGCCGTCCGCCGGCGCGGGGCAGGAGCCGATCGCCACCACGATTAGGAAAGGGACACGACGTTGAACATCGCCTTCACACCCAAGAGTCTGACCCGGATCCGCGGCGTCCGCAAAGCCGATAAGGCCACGAACCGTAGGAGCTTCTGCGGCGTCGTTCCCTGGTTCGATCTCGACAACCTCATGGCTCCCTCCGGGCAGCGTGGATCCCGGATCGAAGGCCTCGTTGAATTCGAGTCGCTGCTGGAGCACGACTTCCTGGTCCTGATCCGGTCCGACGGCATCACGACGAGCGTTCGCCCGCAGCCCCGGAAGGTCGGTTGGTGGGATCCCCGCTCGCAGCGGTGGAGGGTTCATACACCGGACTTCGCCCTCAGGCGCCGCTTCGTGACGAAGCCGGTCTACGTCCAGGTCAAGCCGAAGGTCGTCGCAGACGAGATGGCCGACGAGTTGGCACTGATTGAAGCCGGCTTCCGAGCGCAGGGCCTGACCTTTGAAGTCTGGACCGACGAGGTGATCCGCCGCCAGCCGCGCTTTGCCAACGCGGAGCTCCTCTTCGACCAGTCCGGCCCCCTCGAAGATGTCGAGGCACTCGACCGGGTCCGCAGCGTCCTGCGGGAAGCAGCCCCTTCGCTCCTGACCGTCGGCCAAGTGCGGGAAGTCTCCGGGATCGGCAGCCGGGCCATGCAGGCCGTCCTTCGGCTTCATATGCGCCGCGAAGTCGACCTCGACCTCGAACGATCGATCGACGCCTGTGCGCTCGTCCGGCCGACCTTCCTCGACTGAGCGTACGGAATGCGAGCTTCGCAGGGGACGCTGCTCCTGTCGCGTCCCCCACCGATCCGGGACCGCGCGGCTCGCCTTGCTTCGGTCCGCAGCAGCCGCGTCGCTCGACCGATAGGCCGCCGCCGCACGGCTTCGATCAACCATCCCGTCGCAATGCACTTCGATTCCGGAGTGCGAACAGAGAGGTTTCGCATGAATCCGTTCCGTCTGACCGAAAAGGATGTCGTCATCATCGACGGCGTTCGCTTCGCTCCCGCCGCCCTCCTCGTGAATGGCATCGCGCTGAGGCCCGAGGGCGGGGGAGCATCCAAACCCCACCAGTGGGACGAGCTGACGAAGTTGTGGCTCGAGGAGCGGCTTCGCATCGAGCCCGAATTCGGCAAGGGGCTTCCTAGGAAGCTCGTCGAGGACATGCGTCGCGACATCTCGAGCTTCGGCGAGGATCAGCAGAAGATCGCGCTGCGCCGCCGCCGCTACGTGCGAGCCCTCGAGTTCGGGCTGTCGCTGCGGAACATGCGCCGTACTGCGCAGTATCGCCCCGCCCACACAAAAAAGCCTTCGCGCATCGTCCTGAAGGCGCAGTCGCTCGATCTCGTATGCGAGCGAGTCGCGAAGGTCATCGAGCCGAACGGCGTGGCGGATGCTCCGAGCGGAGCCGCACTCCTGCAATGGTACCGCCGCTACCAGCGTTCGGGCCGCTGTCTTTCGGCACTCGTCCCGCAGAGGCATCACCAGGGCAATCGCAAGCCGCGCCTGTGGACTCCCGCCTACGAGATCATGAATCGGTTCGCGGTCGCGCAGTATCTGCAGCCCGAACGTCCGAGGGCGACCGACATCTTCTGCATGGTCCGCGACGAGATCCGGCGCGTGGCACGCCAAGCCGGTATGGATGCGGCACAGATCGAGTCCGTGATTCCGGACATTCAGTCCTTCTACCGGACGATCTCCAAGATCGAGTCCCGGGAGAAGACCTACTACCGCGACGCACGGACGAAGGCGGATCGCACCCATAGGATCAAGGGGCGGGGCCCGCGCTACCAGCGCCCGGGCGAGGCGGTCCAGATCGACTCCACGAAGCTGCCGATCGTCGTGCGCGATCCGGCGACGGGCCTTCGCTTCAAGCAGGTGACCCTGACAATCGTGATCGATCTCGCCACGCGCGCGATCATCGGCTTCTACATCGGCCTCGAGGAGGGCTACCCGACCATCCAGGAAGCCCTTCGGATGGCGATGCTTCCGAAGACTTGGTTGGCGAACCTGCCGGGCATCGACCACCCCGTCATGGGAACGTGCAGGCCTGGGAAGGCGATCACCGACCAGGGCGCGGACTACCGCTCGAACGACCTCGTCATGGCCTGCGGACAGCTTGGCATCCGGTTGCTGCACGCGCCTGCCGGGCGTCCCGATCTGAAGGGCATCGTCGAACGCCAGTTCCGAGAGGTCAAGGAGGTGCTGTTCTCCGGCATGCCCGGGAGCCTGTTCAAGAACGGCGAACGTCGACCCGAATACGACGCGGCCGGGAACGCGAAACTTAATCTCGAGCAGACAGCTTGGGCCGTCTGCAAGTACATCTGCGACATCTACATGCAGAAATGGCATGAGGGTATCGACGATACCCCGGCCGAGAAGTGGCGCAAGCTCGTCGAGCTGTACCACGTCGACATGGCGCCTTCTGTCGATCAGCTGATCCCGCTGATCTCTTCGACCAAGGTCGCCACGATCCAGCATACCGGCATCGAGTGGATGGGCCTCTTCTATGGCCATGGCTCGGAGGAGCTGCAGGCTCTCATCGACCGGCACGGACCCGGCAGAATCAAGTACCAGTTCAAGATCGACACGATGGACGTCGGCCGGGGCTATCTGCTCGGTCCCGACGGACGCTGGATCACGCTTCTCGCATCCGACCCCGATGCACGCGGACGCACGCGGCACGATCATCTCGTGGTCCGTGCGGAGGCGCGCTCGCGCAAAAAGGCGACCGAACGCGTGACGCAGGCGGACATGGATGCCGCCAAGCGGGTTCTGCGCGCATCCCAGGAAGCGGTGAACGATCGCCGCCAGACGAAGCGGGTGTCCAGCCGCACGGCCCGTTTCCTCGCCGCCAAAGTCGATCCCCTGGCCAAGATCAAGGACGACTTCCAGGCCTTCCTCGGCCTGGACGATGCAGGCGACGTGTTCGAGGACGGCGTGCTGACCGCGGACTACGAGCTCGTGCCTGCAAGGCCTCAGCTCCCTGCACCCGCCGCGCCGGCGTTGCAGGACGCCGGCGTGCTGCCGGACGAGATCGTCGAGACGCAGGTCTTCGACGTGGACCCCCTTTCGACGACCGACGTGACGCCCCCTGTCTCCGACGTGCCCGAGGCCGCCGACACCGAGATGCCGTCCGTGGTCGTCGAGGACGCCGCCGACGTCATGCCCCGCCGCAACAGGAGTGCCGCCCTTGTCGACTTCGCTTGAGTTCCGCCCCTTGTCGCCCGAGTCCGAAGCGATGCTGTCGCGCATGAAGCGGCTGCTCGTCACGAGCCATCCGGATCTGGTGGATGGCGTGAAGGCCATCCACCGGCTCGGCACGGCCTACGACCGCAACGAGCCGGGATCGTTCGTTCTGCTGACTGGCGCCGCCGGTACCGGCAAGACGACGATCATGCGGCAATTCATCCGCGAGGAATATGCGCGGATCGAGGAGGTCACCGGTCGTCCGCCGCGCATCACTCCCAACGGCCTCCATATTCCGGACGGCCCCGAGGGCGACGAGCGGCCGGCCATCTTCGTCAATGCACCGAGTTCGCGATCGACGACGGCCCTCGCCACGCAGCTTCTGCGGGCACTCGGTGCGGAGGTGCCCAGAAACCTCATGCGCCATCAGGTCCTCGACCGCCTCAGGGTGCAGCTCGTCGGACAGAAGACACGCGTTCTGTTCATCGACGAGTTCCACCACCTCGTCTCGCACAGCGAGACGGTCGTCTGGGAACTGTCGGAGCTTGTCAAGGACATCCTGGTCGAGACGAAGGTCCAGATGGTGCTCAGCGGCATGCCGCTGGCCGCGAGGCCCGTCGACGCGAACCCGCAGCTCGACCGCAGGTGCCGCCACCGCTTCCCGCTAGTGCCGTTCGGGTGGGGGGTGGACGAGGCCGACCAGAAGCCGCTTCGCGACTTCCTGGACGAGTTGGAGGACGGCATGAATCTGTCGGCCCCCTGGAACCTAGCCGATCCGGCGCTCGCCGCCCGGATCCACGCCTCGACAGGTGGCATCGTCGGTCGCATCACCCGCCTGTTGTCGATCGCACTCGAGCACGCGCTCGAAGCGGACGAGGTGCGCATCGACGAGAAGTGGCTCGCCTATGCGCATGACATCCTGAAGGCCTCCGGCGACAGGACGAACCCGTTCGCGCAGCCGAAGGGCCCTCAGCAGGCGACCCGGCGGCACAGCCGTCCGCCGCAGCCGACGCGGATGCGCGGCTCCCTGACCGGCAAGCCGTCCGAACCGACCTACGACAAGAAGGCGCGAAAGGCGTGAACCCGGCGCCAGAGCAGGGGGGCGCGATCTTCCCGATCCGTCCCCCTCATATTCCCGGCGAGCCGGCCTGCGGCTACATGCTCCGGCTCGCGGAAGCGAACGGCTACGACTGGCGGAGATCGAGCTTCGCCAGTCGCGGCATCCCGATGAACGACCTCGCGCATGGCAGGACCTCGGCACTGATCCCGATCCTGGGCCGTGAGACGGTCGAACGGATCGAACGGTTCACGCCCCGGTCCATCCAATCCGGCAAGGTTCTGCTCCACGGCGAGACCTTCCAATCGGCCCAGATCCTCTACTGCCGGCAAAGCTTCTGCGTCGGATGCTGGGCGGACGATGTCGCCGACGATCCCGGCCGGACGCGTGGGCGGCGGCATGTCCGCTGCTGGTGGTCCGTCGCGACGATCTCCGCCTGTCCGATCCACTGCATCCGACTGAACGATCGTTGCCACGAATGCGGGCGGACGAACAACCGAGGCGCTGGCGGCCCATGTTCCTGCCATTGCGGCGCGGACTTATCCCGCGGCCCACGCGCGACGGTCGCTCGAGAAGCCATAGCGGCCGACGCCTATGTAGTCGGAAGGCTGGGCGGCGCGCCAAACTGTCCCGATCCCGTGCTGGATCGTCTCCCGTTGGGCGATGCCATCGCGCTGATGCAGAGGCTCGGATGCTGCCTGACCGCCGGCCGCGACGCACGGGTGAGCAGGGTGCAGCAGGAGCATCGGCCGGCGATGATGCTCGCAGGCTTCGAAGCGATCCGACTGGGAGGGGAGCATGTTGAAGACGCGATCGAGGCTCTCTTGGAAGGACCGGGGAAACTGGACCAACTCCGAATTCAACTCGGCCAGTTCTACTGCTGGTTCGCATCCCTTCCGAAAGGAGAGCTCCAGGAATGGCTGGCCAAAAGGATCGCCAATGTCGTCCGGCGCAATCGGATCAGCTGGCAGAACTGGGAGCGGCACGTCTCTTCGCCGCCGGTCCGGGACCAAATTTCGGCCAGTCAGGCAAAAGGGTTCTTCGACCGCGGGTGGGACCGTACGGTCGCGATCCTGCAAGCGGCCGGCCTACGGTCCGATGTCGAGGTCCGCTGCAGACCGACGATCGATCGGCATCGTGTCGAGACCCTAGCCGTAAAGGTAGGCCGCCTGCTCGACGTCGAGGACCTGGCTCTGGCGATCGGCATCACGCCTGCCTCCGTCCGCAAACTGAGCAAGGCAGGCATCCTGCCGCCGGATCCGCTGGCGCGGGCGGCATCCAGATATCCCAAGTTCGATCCAGTCGAGATCGAGAGCCTCCTCGCCCGGATGGCGGGACTGGCGCCGGTGGTTCAAACCCGACCACCCCAGTCGCGTTCGGTCGCTTCCGCTGCCCGGAGCGTCGGGATCGTGCCCCTGTGCAGAGCGTTGCTCGACGGCAGGATCGCTGCCTGCGGCCGCGTCGAAGGCCGCCCGGGCTTCCGGGCGATACACATCCGGACCGTCGGCCTGGGCGAGCTCCGACGGCCTGCCGACTCGCCGTGGATGGGTTTGCCCGAAGGCCGCAGAGCGCTGGGGATGCGCATGAACGGCCTCGTTCCGATTCTCGCTTCGGGCCATATCCGGACGATCAAGGACGGACACGGCCATCGCCTGCTCTGCCGCGCGGACGTCGACCGCTTCAAGGCCCGGTACGTATCGACGACGGAACTAGCCCGCGCCCGCGGAACGAGCGCGAAAGCGCTCCTTTCAACACTCGCCGCAGCTGGTATTCATCCCACAATCGAGGTGGCGTCACGGGGAAGGATTGAAGTCCGCCTCTTCGAGCGTGAAGGTTGCGAATCTGCTGGATACCATCTGTGGGCGCATCCCTAGCATCGACCAATTTGGTTCTGAGAGGCACCGCAGAGCAATGCTTAGCCTCCACTCTAAGTGCAGACTTCATCGCATATGGAGCGCGACATCAGTTGCCACATGGAGCCGGGATCTGCAGACCCGCCCGTTCGAGGTCTGATCTCCGGTAGAAGCACAGACGATGCTTCACCTCCGGAAGGGCACATTCGAGGCCGTATTTTTCGTAAAGCGTAGACCCATGGGTAGATTTATTCATTCCGAGAAATTGCTTCAACTTCGTCGATTGAACGAAAGTTGCGTCGAACCGTTCCACCTCCTCCTCAGCTATCCAGCGCTGCTTTTTCGACCGACCATCGACCGTCCGAATGGCTCCATGCACGATCAGGCGTCGGACAAGATTAGGATCCATGCCTAGACTTCGTGCGAATTGGTCGACGGAGATCGCGCCCTCGGGCTTATTGATTTCCTTTACCAACTGCCGGACATCATCCAACGAAACGAGAATCGATCGTAGGCCATGGATCCCCTCAAGGCGGCACTTCGCGCGCAGCCGGCCGTCCAGCAAAGCCTCGATGATAGTCAAGCCGGAAAGGCGCCTTTCGGCCGCGTCGACCACAGATATCCAGCCCGCCTCGCCCCGTTCTACGATGGGAGCACATCCTGCGAGGCGATTTAGAAGCAACCTACCGGCATCCTTGGCGTACCGGTACCTCTCCTTCCCCTTGCCGGCGAGTCGGTGCACCGGATCGATCAAGTGGGCGTTCATGAGGACCTGCCACTGGTTGTCAGTCAATCCAAGCTCCTCTCGGATCTCGCGCGGGCCCACCGTGCTCGTCAGGAGCTCAAGGACTGCATCGACGACCGTCTGCGGCATCTCTGACTCGGAGCCGACCGTCCGATGACCTTTTGATTCCAAGAGCCCTAGGGATCTACCGACCCGGATCACGCGCTTGCGCGCGATCTGAACGTGCCCCGTTGAGCCAAAATCCCAATATTTGCCCGACTCGACTTTCGTCCAATTGACCGGCCGTCCAAGAACCTTTTGCTGGCTAGCTCTGGGAATGTTGATGGATACGAAAATTAGCATCAGGCTAGCGACCGCGTCCATCGATCCATCCCGCTTCTTGTCGAGCAGGTCGAAGATCAGGCCGAACATCTCTCTCGGCGTTCTGCTGCGTTGCCCCGACAAGGCAGCCGTCCGGAGAGCAGCCAGCGCCTCCAGGAAAGCTTCCTTCGTACGAACCGCTTCGAAGCCCGCCTTCATGACGGCCGGGTCGCCGAGTAGATCCGAGGCGGTGCGCCGGCAATCGGTGCCGTGGACGGCGACGGCCCCGCTTGCTGCCACGAGATCGAAGACAGCTTCGATACCAAGTTCGTCGAGAAGATCGGACGCCATCCGATCACCGAAGCCCAGTCGTCCGAGAACATACCCTTCCCAGGCGCAGTCGTCCGATCCAATCGCCTTTTCGCTGTCGTTGCCGCGAGGAACAGCCCCCGCATGCGGAGGCACGAGCCGGCATCGGTGCTGAGGACAGTGGTGGAGGGGCTTCAGATCCCACCATACTCTGCGGCGTATGCCTCCATCGATCCGCAGGGGATCGGCGGAGCGATCTTCGGTCAGGCAGCCCTGACAGACGACGTCGCGTCCGCGTTCACTGTACCGGGCATTGAAGGTTTCGCCTCTCAGTTGCTTGGCAACCTTCGCAGTCCCGCCGACGCTCATGGTGCCTTGTGACAATTTCGTCGCGTCGACTCCCGCAAGAAACGCCAGTCGCTCGACGTCGATGCGCTTGCCGCTCTGAATCCCCTTTAGGGACAGTCCGTAGTCACTGGCGAGGCTGGCCACCCGGGTGCCGTTTCGCGCCGCGAGCCGCTCGACCAGCGAGTAGGCCGGCTCCCAGTCCAGGTGCTCCCGGATACGAAGCGGAGTCGTGCGCGGCACCCAAGGTCGAGGCACTGTTCGCCATGTGGACGAAGATCTCGATCTCCCGGCAGAGGTGCGGTGCAGTCCGATTTGAGGCTCCTTCGTCGAATGCCGCGGCCGATCGAGGTCGTCGGGCAAACTGCCGTCGATGGCGTCGAACGGATCTTCGTTCACCGAGGTGAGATCGGCTTCCGAGGGACGGCCGAGAACGGCGGGCGGATTCCCGATCTTCGACCGGCCATCCGGACCAGGCTCTCGCTCGGCATCCGCATGGTGGCTGCGAAAGGAACCGACAGCGGCAAAGCGGTCGTCAAAGTCTAGGGGCATCAGGTCTCCCAACGATGGGCTTCGGCTTAATCTGCGATGCGGAGGACGCCGACGACTGGGCGCCGGCTTTGATCGGGATGCTCTCGGCTGCGTCTCTTTCCGGAAGGCGGTTCGAAGCAGTGCCCCCGACGCCTCCCGTCCGTCGAAAGGTCTGCCAGACCCGGACGGGAGGAGACGGTCCGAAGGCGCGGGCCGCTCGGGCGCTGCCGCCCAGGCGGCAGCGCCGACGCACCATCGGGCATTCGAGGCATGGCGACCTAGACAAGGCACTGCCCACCCGACCGGCGTCGAGGATCGGTTCCTACGACGACATGCTGCTGGTCCACCGATTGTTGCGGTCGGTCGGCGACCAGGACAACCGGAACTCGGTCCGATCGCCGGGCCGGTTGATCTCCGCCGGCGCGGATGCGTGTCGGAATGCGAACATGGCTTTCACCCCCTTCCTGCAAGTTCTCGAACGGATTCGTTTCACGAAGCTCGACGGAGACCGAAGCCTCCGTCGAGCATTGGTGACCCTCTCGGTAGAGCCCAGCTTGTCGGCTGTTGCTGGTCGATGGGATTGGGTCTCATTTCGCCGCTCCGCCAAAGTCGGTCATTTCTTCGTTTGCCGCCGGGGACGCCGGATCGTCGGCCTCGGCGGCATCGCTTGGTGGACCTCGCGCTTCGGCCCAGCTTCTTGGTTGCCGTTCGCCGAAATGAAGGCTCTTCATCTCGTCCTCCCTGCAGGATTGCCCGGATCTTGGAGACTGCCCCTCTGGGGACGTGGTGGGCCTCGTGCACGTGGATCGATGATTGGGTGTCGGGTTCTCGGATCCATTCTCATCCCGTCCTTCTGTTGCGGGCGTCGGTCCCTAGGGCGCTTCACCGCCCTGGGTCATGGTGGCCCAGTGGGCTGGTTCGCCCGTCGTCTTCGTCTGGGATCGTCTGAATGGGGGCGCATGGAAGTCTCCGAATTTTCCAGATGGATTTCGGACGCATTCCGGGCATGGCTTCGCCTTGCTGGCGAAGTGGCCCGGAAGGACCAGTGAGTAGGGTGGGCCTGAACCGCGAGGGTCCGGTGGTGAATTACCGGCCGCCTGGGCCCATCCCGCGGAGGGGCCCGGTCGGCGGACCGGGGACCGATCGCGCCCGTGTTCGGGTTCAATCGGGTTGCGCCGTCTCAGCGGCACGGAGGGTTCTGCTGGAGAAGCGGTAGGGCTCTGGAGGCACGCCTACCGTAAAGGTTCGACGGCTGGCCCTTAGGCCCTGAGCACCACTTCCAGCAGAAGCGCTGGTATAAGTTCGAACCGGGTCATCTTAGCCATCTCTGCCGGACCGCACGGCCGGAATTTGTGGAGATACCGACATCTTGGTCGCGAATCCCGCATCGCGACAAGTGTCAGCGGAACGCCAACCGGCCTAGGCTGCCGCTTTGGTGACTCAGAACATAATCTGAAGTGTAGACATCGATCGGATCGGGGCGACCGCTTCCGTCCTCCAAAGGAGCGGCAGGGCGGCTCGCTCAACTACCGTTCCGAAGGACGAAGAGTTCGGGATGCGAAGCGATCCGCGGCGCGACACGCGGTGCCGCCAAGTCATCGACTCGAGGATCAGGGATCGCAAGCGCGATTCGGAGGAGCCGTCCCCATTCCTACCCCAGGCCCAAGGCCGAGCCCCTCGGCTCCGCTCGGATGTGCACCCGCATCGAAGCACGCCCGCAGACCCGACAGGAGGCTTGGGCCGCCGTGGTCCGGGCGGTAATCAGCAGCGCCGTTCCATCCTGCGTCAGATCCTCGACGTGCAGGCCGTCCGGGACCGACGGCATCGACGAGTTCGAGATTGGCATCGCGCTGCCCTCGGGCACCACGCGGATTAACGCCCGAGACACCCCGCAACACCGAAAGTGCGGATGAACCCCTTTTGGATGCTGATCATAGCCGAGTGAGACGCTGTCGCCCTCGAACCGGCTTCGGCCGCGCTCAACGCTCTCGCAAACCTCGACCGACGGAGCGTGCTCGCCAGCTTCGCCGCCCTTCACCGTTCCGCAGCCTGCGCTCGCGCGGTTCCGGCATCGGCCGGCGGCACCGCCGCGCCGAGCGCCGCGAGCCCCGTCGTCAGCATCCGTGGCGATGCCCGCTCCAACGTGCAGCGCAAGACGTCGCGGGCCCGGAAAGGTCCATCGCGAAGGTGGAGCGGTCCCCTACTTGGCGTCGGCGGGCAGGGCGGTCGCGAGCGGACCGGCGGGGGCAAGAGGGAAGGCGACCCTGCAGCGCTGGCCACCGGGCAGCTTGAAGTCAGAGTTCGGCAGTTCGAGGCGCACGCCGAAGGTGCCGCTCGCGGCGTCGAACACCTGATCGACCACACTGACTTTGGCCTCGTAGGTGCCGCCGATCGGCTGGTCGAGCTCGACCGTCGCGGTCATGCCCAGCACGATTTCCTTCCAGCGGGACACCGGCAGGTAGGCCTCGACATAGAGCGGATCGAGCTGGACCAGGGTGAAGATCGCGCTGTCCTGTCGCACGAACTCGCCGGCCGACATCAGCCGCTCGGTGACGATGCCGCGGATAGGGCTGCGGATCATGCGCAGTTCAAGCTGCGCTTCGGCCCGCTGCAACTCGATGCCGTTGAGCTTGTGCTTTAGGATCTCGGTCTGAAGGTCGCGCCGGCCGATCTCGTAATCGGCCTCGACTTGGTCAAGTTTCTCCTGAGTGACGATGCCCTTCGAGAGCTGGTTCTGGCGGTCGAGGCGGCGCTTGTATAGCTCGACGCGGGTCTGCTGCGCCTCGATCCCGGCTCTCGATTCCGACTGCGCCCGCGACAGAGCAACGTTGGCCTCTTCCACGCTCGAATCAAGCCGGGCGATGATGTCGCCGGCCTTCACCGTAGCGCCGCGATTGACTGGCACGCTCTTGAGAATACCGAGCGTGGCCGAGCCGATCTTCAGTTTCTGCGCCGGCTCCACGACGCAATCGACGCGGGTCGCCTCGGCCCGCGCCGCAGGGGCGCAGAAGCAGAGGGCCGCGAGCGCCGCGTACATCCGCGCTCGCCGCATTCCGGCCTGGAAGGTCATCGCGAAACAATCCTCATTCAGCGTGGCCGGCGAAGGCCAGGATCCGGTCCTGCATCTGGTCTGAATGCAGCAGGTCGGCGCGCATGCGTCCGTGCAGACGCTCGGTGCGCAACTGCGCATGGCGCAGCAGGCGTGCGCCGAATGCGCGGCCGAGCAGTGCCATGATGCGGCGGGCAGTCCCGCGTCCGACGAGGCCACTGTCCATCAGCGGGTCGTCAAGGGAAAGGATGGCTTGGAAGCAGCCCGGCTCGCCCTGGCGCCCGCTGCGGCCGGCGAGCTGGTCGTCGATTCGCCGTGCATCCTGGCGCTCGACCATGATGACGTGCAGGCCGCCGAGCTCGGCAATGCCAGGGCCTAGTTTTATGTCGGTACCGCGGCCGGCCATGTTCGTCGCCACGGTGATGCGGCCACGCTGCCCAGCTAGCGCCACGATGGCCGCCTCCTGGCCGTCCTGCGCGGCGGAGAGCACCGTGTGCGGCAGCCCGGCCTCCGTGAGATAGGCGCTGGCTCGCGCGGAGGCCGCCACCGAGCGGGTGCCGACGAGGACTGGACAGCCGCCCGCGTGCAGTTCGGCGATGCGCTCGGTGACGCGCCGCCACTTCGCCGCCTCGTCGGGCAGCACCTCGTCGGGGAGGTGGCGCCGCTGCACCGGCCGGTGCGTCGGGATGCGGACCACCGGCAGCCGGTAGACCGTCCAGAACTCGGCGGCGACGCCGCGGGTGGTGCCGGTCATGCCAGCGAGGCGCGGGTAGCGGCGGAAAAAGCGCTGATAGGTCATACGCGCCAGCGTGGTGCGGGCGCCGGAGAGTTCGCAGCCCTCCTTGTGCTCGACCATCTGGTGCAGGCCGTCGCTCCAGCTCCGGTCCGGCATCACCCGGCCGGTATTGGCGTCGACAATAACCACCTTGCCGTCGCGCAGGATGTAGTGCTCGTCCCGGTGGAACAGGTGCAGCGCCGAGAGCGCTTGACGCACCAGGCCTTCGCGGGTGACGCGCCCGCGCCAAGCCGGATCCTGGCCGGGCGCCTCGCTCCGAGCGAGCTCGGCGATTCGCTCGCGGCCGGGATCGGTGAGGACGATCCGGTGCTCGGCCGTCTCGATCCCGTAATCCTCGGGGCTCTTCAGCTCCGCCGCGATCTCCATGGCACGCGCCAGCACCTCCGTGCTGAACTGCGAGCCGGCCGCGGCCGAGATGATGAGCGGCGTGCGGGCCTCGTCGATCAGTACGCTGTCGGCCTCGTCGACGATGGCAAAGTGCAGGCCGCGCAGGCGGAGCTGGGCGAGCCGGCTCGCGCTCGCGTGCAGGCTCTCGAGCTTGAGGCGCACATCGCTGGCGCGTTGGCCCAGCGCGATGCGGTCGCGCAGGTAGTCGAAGGCGAGATCCTTGTTGGTGCAGTAGGTTATGTGGCAGCCATAGGCCTGCGCCCGCTCCGGCTGCTCCTGCTTCTCCTTGATGACGCCGACGGTGAGTCCCAGGGCAGCGTAGAGCGGCCGCATCTCCTCCGCGTCGCGCTCGGCGAGGTAGTCGTTAACCGTGACGACGTGGACCGGAAGGCCGGCCAGCGCCGCCGCGCCTGCGGCCAGCGTCGCCGTGAGGGTCTTGCCCTCGCCAGTGGCCATCTGGGCGACGCGCCCGTCGAGGATGGCGGCGGCACCCATCATCTGGACGCCGTAATGGCGCTGTCCCTTCACTCGCCCCGACATCTCGCGGATCAGCGCAAAGGCCTCTGCGATGTCGGCATCGCGGAAGGTTTTCCGGGCGCGCAGGCCCCCCGTGATCGCCTGGATGCGAAATTGTAGCGCCTCTTCGGACAGTTCGGCGATGTCGTCGGCCTGCGCCAGGGCCGCGCGGGCGATCCGCGCGTAGCGGCGGGCGGCCCAGCCGGCGAGCCCGACCCGCACGCGGCCAATCACCCGCGCAGCGGCCTGATCGAGCCGGCTCGCCTTGAGCGGCTTGCGCTCGGAATAGGCGCGGGCCGGCGGCACGCGGAAGGCGACCCTGGGCGCAGAGCCAGCGAAGAGGGCGAGGGGATCAGACACGGAACTGGCTCAGGAACACCTGCCGCAGGCTGCGCAAAGCGCGCCACGCGATCGGCTCCGCCCCGTGATCGAACCGGAGGTAGACGCGCTCGCCGAGCACGTTGAAGGGGAGGCCGCCGGCGAGCTGGACGTCGAAGACGAAGATGCTCTGGAGCGCCACGGGCTTCTGCGGGTTGCTGGCGTCCACGGCGATGGTGCCGCCGCCCTGCGTCGCGAGGGCGAGGCTCGGGATCTCCTGCTGCGCCCCCGGCACCTCGCGCAAGATGGAGCCGGCGCGAATTTCCTCGGGCTTCTCTGCCAGCCGCGCGGCGACGCCCTGAGTCCGGCTGCGGACCAGGTCTACATCCATCTGCGGCACCACCACCCGCACCACGGGGTCGTCGGCGGTGAGCACGTAGCCAATGCGCTCGCCCCGGCGCAGATACCGCCCCGGCAGATCGACGGCGCCCGGCACGATCAGCCGGCCGGCCTGGGACGCTCGCACCGTGAGGCCGGCCTGCCGCTCGCGGTAGACCCGCAGAATTTCCTGCGTGCTGGCGATCTGCTCCTGGAGGATCTGCGCCTGCACCCTGTCGCCGAGCCGGGCGGCGTCATAGCGTAGGCGCAGTTCGGCGAGCTGCGCCTCCAGCACTGCGACCCGGCTGTCGAGGCTCGGGTCTTCGAGGGTCGCCAGGGCCTCGCCGGCCTGCGCGTCGCGGCCGGGCTCCACCAGCAGCGTGGTCAGGATGCCGTCAGTCTTAGTGCGGATCTGTGTATCGTCGGGCGCCCAGACGACGCCCTGTGCCATCGTCGTGTAGGGCAGGGGCACCACGAACAGCAGGACCAGCACTGCCGCCGTGGCGGCGCTCGTGAGAGTCACCGCCCGGCTCCGGCGCCGGTTCAGCTTCGGATCGGTGAGGATGAACTTGAGGCCCTTCAGGAGGGGCGAGACCACGGTGCCGAACAGCGCGAGCCCGGCCAGCAGCACGCCGAACACGAAGTACTGCGTGGCGATGAAGCTCGCGATCGCGATCGAGACGGTGGTACGGTAGATGAAGGCGGCCACCGCGTAGACGAACAGCCAGGGGCGCTCGCCATCCGCGGTCACCGGATTCTTCGCGCCCTCGATCTTCAGCGCGTAGCGCTCGATCAGGTAGAAGACGTAGCGGTTGGCCCGCGAGCCGAGATTCGGGATCTCGATGAGGTCGGCGAAGATGTAGTAGCCGTCGAAGCGCAGGAGCGGGTTGCCGTTGAACAGCAGCGTCGAGACGCTGCCGATCACCATCACGTTGAAGGCTGCCGCCCGCACGAGGCCCGGCTCTGCCGTGGCCCAGACGATCGCGGCGAGGCCTGCTAGGAACAGCTCGACGAAGATGCCGGCGGCCGCCACCATCATCCGCTGCCACTTGCTGGGGAAGGCGGCGGAGGTCGAGGCATCGACGTAGGGCGCCGGGAACAGCACGAGCAGCATGACGCCGACCTCGTGCACCTCGCCGCCCCATGCCTTGGCAGCGCAGGCGTGCCCCACCTCGTGCAGCGCCTTGATGATCGGGTAGAGGCACATCATCAGCGCGACGTTCTGCGCCGAGAGCATCTGGCCCGCGACGTCGCCGGTCAGCTCGCCCGCGTGCAAGCCGGCCACGACGAGGCCGGAGATCACCACCGCGAGCCAGACCGCGAGCCCCCAGACAGAGAAGAGCGGCCGGAAGTACGGCGCGAGCCGGTCGAGCAGCGGATCGGGGTCGAAGAGCGGGAAGCGCAGGGCCAGCGGGTTCTTCACCCGGGCGATCAAGGTGCGGCGCGCGGTCGATTCCGAGCGCTCGGCGAGTTCGGCAAGATCGGGCGGCAGGTCGCCCTGGAGCAGGTCCGAGCCGTGTAGCTGCGAGATCAGGCGGATCGTGTCGTCCTGAGTCGGCGGGTCATCCTCGTTGCGGCGCGCGGCCGCCTCCCACACCTCCTGCAGAGTGCGGCGCCCGTCCATCATGCACAGGATCAGGTTGGCGGCCGGCGAGAGGCGGTGGAAGCGTCCGGTCTGGTGATCCTGAAGGACGTACCAGACCTCGCCGCGGAAGCTCTGCCGGTGAATCTCGGCGTGGCGGCGCAGGCGCGGGCGCAAGGCCGCGACGCGATACCACGATTGGCTGAATAGGGACTGGGACATGCCTCACCCCCTCACGGCCACCAGTGCCAGAGGGCGAGGCGCACCCAATCGACGATTGGCCGGGCCCAGACCCAGGCGAGCAGCCGTCGGTCGACATCGACCTTGGCGATGCCCTCCATGCCCGGTCGCAGCCGGGTGGCGCCGTCCTCGATCCGGCCCTCGACCCGGAACAGGTTGCGGCCGTTCTTGGCCTCGGCCACAGGGGTGATGGTCTGAATCGTCAATACTTGCGGCTGGTCGGGCAGGGAGGTCGCGAGCACGTGCCCGGTCTGGCCCTCGCGCAGATCGGCGATCAGGCGCTCGTCCACGCTGAGGACGACGCGGTAGCTGTCCAGCGGCGCGATCTCGAACAGCACCTGTCCGCGGCTAATGGCGCCGCCGATGGATTGCGAGAGGTCGCCGGAGACGATCAAACCGTCGAAGGGGGCGGTGAATTTCGAGCGAGCGATCTGCTCATCGAGCAGGCGGATTTGCGCGTCGGCCTGATCGATCTGGCTCTTCACCACGTTGATCGTGGCGGGCTGCCGGGTGGCGAGCGCTTTATCGTACTCGTAGGTGCGCTGCTGGCGCTCGGTGACCCAGCGCAGGCGCTCCAGGGCGAGATCGCGGTCCTCCAGAGCGGCAAGGAGATCACCCTTGCGCACCGTGTCGCCGGCGCGATGCCCGGCGGTCTTCAGGTAGCCGTCGTAGGAGGCGACGACGGAACGGCGCACGAGGCCTTCGACGCGGGCATCGGCGGTCACGCGGTAATCGATCTTGATCACCGAGAGCGCCAGGACCACGGCCAGCGTCGCGGCGAGGCCGAGCTTGAGCCCGGTATGGTTCGGGCCGAAGACCAGCCGCGCGCCGTTCATCACCGCGTCGGTGACCTTCAGCACCAGCCAGCGGTCGTTCTGCCGCTTGTCTTCCAGCACCGGGCCGATAGCGGCGGCGCAGGCGCTCACCTGCTCGACAGTCTCCAGGCTGAACGGCTGGTCGGCGGGTCGCTCCAGAGTGATGGCACCGATGAAGCGATCATCGACGAGCATCGGAACGGTCAGAACCCGGCCGCCATATTGCAGCCGGGCGAGGTCGGCATGCGCCGTGGTGACGGTGGCCTCGTTCTCAGGCGGCGGGAACAGGATCAGGCTGCGCTGGTCAATCGCCTCGTTCATGCAGGCGCCGAGGCGGCGCACGAGGTTCATTTCGCGGCCGAACTGCGCCGAATGCGAGATGGCTGTGATCCGCGCGCTTCCGCGCCGCGTAAAGCCGATCGCCGCGCGCTGGCAGGAAAAGGCAATGGCGAAATCCGTCACCGCGGCGGTGCAGGCGGCGGAGAAGCGGGACTGCTCCAGCACCCCGGCGAGCAGGTCGAGGACGGAGCGCGAGCGGGCCAGCGTCCTGCGCTCGCCCCGGCCGACCAGTTCGGCCTGCTTGGCGACGAGCCACGCGCTGCCCCACTGCACCTGACGGATCGCGGCGCGCAGCTCGTCCTTGTCGAGGCTGTCGAGGGCAAAGGCAGTGACGGCGAAGCACTCGTCGTCCAGAACCAGCGGCAGCGCCACCCACGCCCCCGGCCCCTGCGGCGCGGTGCCGGCATGCGGCCCGGTCTCCGCCATCGCCTGTACGACCGGGCGGTTCTCGCGAAAGGCAGCCTCGGCGGTCTCGCGCAGGCCGACCTCGCACTCGGACTGGGCCGGGAACACGGCGAGCGGGGCGAGCCCGACCGAGGTGCCGGGAAGCAGGACGCAGGCTCGCGGGGCGCCGAGCATCGGCGCCTGAAGCGTGAGCCACGCGTTCGCCGCCGCCTGAAGCGTCTGGGAGGTCCGGAGCACCTGCCACAGGGCCGGCTCCAGCAGGGACAGTCGCGCGGCCGGGCCCGCTGCGGACACACCCGACGCGGACGAGCCCTCCGCCGCCAAACGCTCGCTCATGGTCCCCGGATTCCCTTGAATGACGGCGCTCAGGGTCTTGCTGGATAAGGGCCCCGCCGCCACGCCCTATGGCGCGGCGGCGGGGCCGACGGTCAGGCGTCGAGGTCGAGGCGTCCGTGCCGGTTCTCGTACTCGGTCAGCACGCCGCCGAGGACGGAGTGGAGGCGCTTGGCCGCGAGCGGCGTGAGGATCACGCGGTTCGAGAGATCGACCACCACGCTCTCGGTCTCGGCGAGATTCCAGGTCCGGTTGGTGCCGAAGAACAGATCCACCTGCTCGCGGGTGCCCTGCACGTTCACGACGTTGGCGAACTGGGTCGACATGCTGTCTTCCCGCCATTCGATCGCACGCACCTGATCGGCGGCACCGGGCTTGCTGCTCTCGCTCACGACTGCTCCCTCATCTGCGCGCATCACCGCGCGAAGCGACCTTGAGCTCCTCGACATCACCGCCGGGCTGATGCCAGACTGGATCGCGAAGCCTAAGTCCTCATCAAGACATTGCACGAATAAAGCCGTCGTTGAACGACGGCTTGCCTTGGCACCCAGCGAAACCAAGTCGCCTTGCATTTATGGCACACAGGGCGATAGGAGCTATTGCACGGTTTGTGCGATTCGATCACGAATGGAATGTGGCGGCGGCAATGGCCACGAAGAAAAATGCGTTGATCCAGCGTCTCAATTTAATGCCGTCTTCAGGCCAGAGGTTTGGCCGGGTCCCGTGCCGCAGCCTGATCTTGGCTTCACGCTGATGCCGGATGGGGGAGGGCGCGGGATCGCGGTACCGGAAGTGCCGGAGGTGGCGTTTCCGCGCGTGGACTGCTTCCTCGAAAGCGAAGCCGCCGCGCACGCCCTCGGCTTCGCCTTCACCTCTGGTTTGATCGACCGGCTCGCCCGCCGGGCGGATACTGCGGCGGTGGAGCTTGCCGACGAGTTTCGGTTTGAGCGGCCCCAATTTGCGTGCCTGATCGGCCTCCTCGTCGGCGCCGGCATCGCCGCCGAACCAGAGCCGGGCCGGATCGGGCTGACCGAGGCGTTCCGCGCCGTGCTGCCCTGCCGCGACCTGATCGAGGCCAAGCTCGCCTTCGCCGCCGCCGCGTCCGAGGATCTGCGCCAGCATTTTCCCGCCTTCGTGGCGGACCTGCCGGCCTTCATGGCGGCCTCGCGCACCTTCGAGCTGTTCCGCTACGACCGCTGCTTCGAAATCACTCCGGACAACCTCGACGCGACCCGGCGCTGGGTCGCCTACACCACCTGCCTGACCCGCTACGAGGCCGGGCCGTGCCTCGACCGGATCGAGCCCGGCCGGCATCTTCGCCTGCTCGATCTCGGCGGCAATAGCGGCGAGTTCGCTGCCCAGGCCTGCCGCCGCGCCCCGAACCTGACCGCGACGGTGTTCGACCTACCCGTCGTCTGCGCCCTCGGCCGCGAGAACCTCGCGAACCGGGCGGAGGGCGCCCGCGTCATGTTCCTGGCCGGCGACATGCGGCGTGGTCCCATACCCGAGGGACACGACCTCGTGACCTTCAAGTCGGTGCTGCACGATTGGCCGGCGGAGGAAGCCCGTGCCCTGCTCGAACAGGCCGCGCGCGCGCTCGCCCCCGGCGGGCGACTCGTGATCTACGAGCGGGCGCCCATGGCCCTGCGCCAGCGCCCCCTCGGCTACGTCCAATCCGCCGACCTCGTGTTCCAGCCCTTCTTCCGGGATGCCGACCTCTACATCGAGACGCTGGCCATGCTCGGCTTCGTCGATTGCACCGTCCGGGGTCTCGCGCTGGAGACGCCTTTCCACCTGATCGAGTCACGCAAGCCCGGCGGTGTCCGGTGAGCGAGCCCTTCGTGCTCGCAATCTGCGGACCGCCGGGCAGCGGCAAGTCCACTCTGTCCCACGCCCTATCGGAGCGGTTCGGCGGCGCGCCCGTGCTCGCCTACGACGCCTACGAGGAAATCACCGGCTGGCCGCCGGAGCGGGTGGCGGCGTGGCTCGCCAGCGGCGCGCCCCTCAACGCGGTGCCGGTGCCGGGGCTCACCGAGGATCTCGCCCAGCTGCGGCGCGGCGAGCCCGTGCCGGACCGGGAGCGCGGCGGCACGCTGCGCCTGTCGCGGCGCGTGGCGCGCCCCGTGATCGTTCTCGACACCCTGCTCGGCCGAGCCCATCCCGGCACGGGCGCACAGATCGACCATCTGGTCTGGCTCGATCTGCCCCTCGACGTCGCACTGGCGCGCAAGCTGCGCAGCTTCACCGGTGAGGGGCAGCGCGACCCCTCTGCGGCCTCCAGGCTTCTTGCGGGGCTCGATGCCTATCTCGGACGCTACGACACCCTGCTGCACCCGACCTACGCGCTCCAGCGCGAACGGGTGCGGCCGGCGGCCGACCAGATTCTCAGCGCCGGCACGCTCGCCGAGCACCTCGACGCCATTCAGTCCGAAATCCAATCTACCCTCACGCCCGTCCCGACGCCGACGGCGTGAGGGGCGATGCTCGCGGAGCCGATAACTCGATGTTCAGGTCCGAACGCTCCGCGCCTCCGCGCTTGGTCGTCGCTGGCGGCGGTCCCGCCGGCTGGATGGCCGCGCTCTACCTGAAACGTGTCCTGCGCCGGGCCGGCTGGACGGTCACCCTCGTCGGGTCGGCCCCGGCCGCGGGGTCCTCCGCCGCCCTGGCGACGCGCCCGGCCTTCACCCGCTTTCTCAAGGGATTCGGGATCGACGAGGCGATCTTCATGCGCCGCTGCGCGGCGACCTATCGGCTCGCCAGCCGCTACGACGATTGGTTCGCCGAGGGTCAGGGCCACTGGCATCCCTTCGGTGCCTGCGGCCCGCGGATCGCCGGCCGCGACCTGTTCCACTACTGGATGAAGCTTCGCAGCGAGGGCGCCGAGGACGAGGCCGGAGATTACGCCGATTACGCGCCCCAGGCGCTGATGGCGGCCGCAGGGCGCGGGCCCCGCCCCGTGGCAGACCGGTCCTCGCTCACCGAGTCCGGCGATTACGGCTATCACCTCGACCGGACCGCCCTCGTTCGTTTCCTGCGCGAGCTGGCGCTCTCCGAAGGCGTGCGTGGGGTAACAGGGCGGGTCCGCGAGATCGAGCGCGACCTCTACGGCGATGTCGGCGCCCTCGTTCTCGACCGAGGGCTGAAGGTCGAGGGCGATATCTTCCTCGATTGTACGGGTGCCACCGCGCAACTCATCGGCACTGCGCTCGGCGAGGCCTGGGTCGCGGGCGGCGGCCCCGGAGACCGCGTAGCCCGCCTGTCCCTCTCGCGATCGCCCGAGGTGCTGCCCTTCACGGCCTATCGCGGCTGGGCGGAGGGATGGACGGCGTCGCTGCCGCTGGCCGATCGCACGGAGCACCTCTTCGTCTATGACAGCCGGACCACGCCGCCGGATGCGGCGGCGGCCACCCTGCGACGCGCCTTCGATGGCGAGGCGGGCATCGTCGACGCGGAGTTGCGTCACGGTCGCCGCGCCGCACCGTGGCAGCGCAACGTCGTCGCCCTCGGTGCGGCGGCCGGAGCGGTCGAGCCGCTCCTCGGCTTCGATCTCGATCTCGTCCTGGCCGGACTCGAGACCTTCCTCGCCACCCTGCCGCGGCAGGGGGAAGGGGGCGATGTGCTCCGCCGCGCCTATGCCGCGCGCCTGAACCGCTTCCACGACGATGCGGCCGAGGCGGTGGCCGCGCATTACGTTCTCGGCCGCCGGTCGGAGCCGTTCTGGGCGGCCGCCCGCGCGGTGACGATTCCCGACCGGCTCGCCGACCGCCTCGACCTCTACGAGTTGGCCGGGCATGTCGCGTTGTCCGAGGAGGCGCCGTTCAGCGAGGGCGATCACTACCTCCTGTTCTCCGGCGCCGATTTCCTGCCGCGTCGGCCCTTCGCTCCGGTCGATGTCGCCGATGGCCGCGAGATCGCCCGTCTGCTCGCCAGCATCCGTGCCCAGTCGGCCCAGATCGCCGAGGCCATGGCGCCGCATGTCCGTCTGATGGACACGTTGCACGGCCAGGCACCCTTCGCTGGGCCTGCGGTACGCATCGCGGCGGCTTCGGCGCCGGTCGGCCCAGCGGGCTTGCGCCGGACGCCGGAGGGCGCGTGTCTCGCCGATCTGGTCGCGGGGCTCGGCCAGCCCTTCGGCTACGAGCGCTCGGTGAAGGCCTCCCCGGCGGGATTGCAGACCGACCGCTTTCTCATGAGCCTGCACCGCGCGAGCCTCGGCCTCGCGCCCGAGACGACGCTCGACCGGCTGGCCGCCGGGCTCGGACTGCCGGAGCGGGAGCGCGCGGAGGCCGCCAGTCTGATCGGCGGGGCGGACATCCTCCATCTCGGCTACGAGGACGGCCCGTCGGGCGCGCTCTACAAGCTCTATGTCGAATGGTCGTCGCGCACCGACGCGGCCTGGACCGGAGCGGACGAGGCGGGCGCGGAGCCGATGCTGGTCCATCGCGCCTACAAGTGGAAGCCTGGGGGAACGCATCCGCCCGTCGTCACCCTCTACCATTGGCCACGGGTGCGCGGCCCCGAGGAGATCGAGGCGCGGTTGAACCGGATGGCCGGCGAGTGGGGGGCGGTCGGCGCCCCCGCCCGCGACACCGCCCAGGCGATCCTGCTTCTGGCGCAGGAGCGCGGGCGCGGTGCGGTCCACTATCTCGAAGCCCGCGAAGAGCCGGGACGGCGCCTGTCCTACGACCTCAACCTCTATGCCTGCGGCCTGACCGTGGCCGATGCGGAGCCGCTGCTCGGCCAAGCCTTCGTCGATCTCGGGACGCCGCGCGAGGCGGCCGCAAGGGTCCTGCGAGAGAGGCTTCAGGAGACCTTGGGGCATGTCGCCGGCGGCGCCGGGCGGGACGGCCAGCCCTTCGTCACCGTATATTCCGGCGTCGCGGGCGGATGACTGGTCTCGACCCCGCCCGCCTGGAACTGACCGAGCCGGGTGACCGCTACGCCGACTACTGCCTGTGGGATTACGAGCCGGTCGGGCCGACGGCGGGACGCCTGCGGCAGGCGAGCCTGCTCTGGCACTCGCTGGCCTGCGCGGGCGCAGATCCGAAGCTGTTCGCGATCTGCGACGCGCTGCGCGACGGCCTCGGGCCCGGCCGCAGCGTCTGGGGCGCCAAGCTCCGGGACGGTGTCACCACCTGGGAGTTCTACTTCTACGACTACGCCCGGGTGGAGCGCACGGTCTCGATCGAGCGCGTGCTGACGATCCTGGCGCCGTTCGCGCCCTGCGATCTGCGCTATGCGGGCGCGCGGCCCTACTTCATGTTCTCGCTCGACCTCGACGACGCCCTGGCTCGGGGCGAGCGGAGCTTCGATCGCCTCAACATCTATGTCGGCAATCCCGGTAGCAGCGTCTCGTCCGGCCTCAGCTACGGGCTCACTGCCGACGGCCTCGTCTTCAACAACCTCTACAGCTTCTTCGACGCCGCTCGCGAGCGCGACGCGATTGCGGCCAAGGCCGCCTGCTCGGCCCATTTCGATCTGCCCGGCCTCGATCTCGACGCGATCCTGTGGCCCGAACTGATGCGTTGCGGCGTCGTGGTCGTGGCCAACAAGCGCCTGTGCGACGGCGTCTATTTCTCGCGGGTGGGCATCGACGGCCTCATCGCCTTCCTCGACCGGCTCGCCTATCCGCCCGCGATCCGCGACTTCGTGCGCTTGGAGCGGCGGCGCCTGTCACACTTGCTGTTCGATGTCGGGATCGACTACGCGGTGATCGACGGCAGGCTGACGGTGACGAAGAGCGCGTATTACGGTCTGCTCTGAAGGGCTGGGACGACGCCATGGGACGCTACGACCACGCCGCCTACGTCTCCCTGACGATGGAGTTTCGCTGCAACCTCAAATGCGTTCACTGCATGGTCGAAGGCACGATGGACCGGCTCGCGCCGGAGTCGGATGCGCATTTCGAGGAGATCCTCGCCCTCAACGCCCGCGAGCGGCGCTGGGTCGGTCTGATCTTGACCGGGTCCGAGATCACCCTGCGGCGCGACCTGCCCGAACTGGCGCGCCGGGCGCGGGCGAGCGGCTTTGCGCATGTCCGCATTCAGACCCACGGCATGCATCTCGGCCAGCCGAGCTACTGCCACCGGCTGGTCGAGGCGGGCGTCGACGAGTTCTTCGTCTCCATCGCCGGCAGCGATGCGGCGAGCCACGACGCGCTGACCCTGGTGCCGGGCTCGTTCGAGCGCGCCCTGCGCGGCCTGGAGACCCTCGATGCGATGGAGGGCGTCGAAACCCTGACCAACACCGTGGTGACCGAGCGGAGCTACCGCCTGCTGCCCGATCTCGTCACGCGGCTCGGCCATCTCCAGCGCCTGACCCAGATGGAGTTCTGGGTCTACTTCCCCATGTCGGAGCGCGACGAGAAGGGCCTCGTCGCCCGCCACGCCGACGTCCTGCCTTATCTGCGCGAGGCGGTCTTGCGCGCCCGCGCGTTCGGGCGCACCGTCGAGGTGAAGAACTTCCCCGAATGCCTGCTCGGCGAACTGGGCAATGCCCTCGTCAACGGCCAGCCCGAACTGCACATCGACCCGGATTTCTGGCGAGAATTCGAACGCAACGGCTTCTATCAATGCGCCCACCGCGAGGCCTGCGCCTCCCGTGAATGCCTCGGCCTGAATACCGCCTACGTCGCGAAATTCGGGCTCGAAGCCGATCTCGTTCACCCCTTGCCCGCGCCCCGGCGGCAGGCATGGAGCCGGGCTCCGGCCTGAACCGGCGGTGCCGCCTCTCCGGCAAGGGACGCGTCGAAACAAGGTTCTTTCGCGATCCGATCATCTCGTCCCGCCGGCCACCCTTCGGGACGATGCCCTATTGGTTCCCGAGCCGGGGCCACCAGTCGTGTAGGACGTCGAGATCGGTCCGCGCACCCTTCTGGGCTAGGGCTACCTGCTCGGCCCGGAACTCGCTCGCGGTGATGCCGAACTGGGCGCGGAAGCTGCGGCTGAAATGGACCTTGCCGCGAAACCCGAAATCGGCCGCGAGCCGGGAGAGGCGGCGGGTCTCCAGCGGGTCGCTGAGGGCGGCCCGGACGGCCAGGAGCCGGCGCTCCTGGACCGAGCGCATGATGCCGCCGTAGGGGGCGAACATCCGGTAGAGGGTCGCGCGCGACACGCCGATCTCGTTGGCGATCATCTCCGGCGACAGGTCCGGCGAGGCGAGGTGGGTGCGGATCGCCTGCTCTGCGAGCGTGAGATGACAGGTAGCGAGCGTCGGTGTCGCGGCGGCCTCCTCGGTCCGGGAAGGATCGAGGAGCGCGCGCAGGAAATCGAGCGTCTGCGCCACGACCTCCTCGACATCCGGCTCTTCGATCAGCGTGCTGCGTTCACGCAGCGCGATGAGATGGGCGGCCAGAAGCCGGTTGCGCCCGGCATCGAGCCGGGGCGGCAGCGGGTTGTCGGCCAAGCCCGGCAACAAGGCTCTCGGGACGACGAGCGCGATCGTGTCCGACGAGGCCGCGAGCGTGTCGACCTCCTGGGCGAGGTCGATGATCGCGACCTGCGATGACCAGATCGTGGTTTGCTGTCCGCTGATGAGGCCGCTGAAACCGCCGACATTGTAGAAATGGAAGAGGATGTGATCCGACGTGCGGGCGATGAGGTCTCGGTCGCGGCGATAGCTCTGCGCCCCGAACACCACCCGTGCCACCATGATGTCGCCGATGACGGCGCCGCTCGCCGAGCCGGTGGGACTTTGCTGACCCGGATGGAAGGCCCGCGGCTCGAACAGGGGGCCGACGACGCCTTTCCAGATTTCAGCCGCCGTTTCGTGAGGCAGCCCGGTCGTGAGGTAATCCAGCCGCTGGAGAAGGGTCACGTGACAATCTACTTCCAACGAAACGATCGGGAGCCTTTTCCAATTCCGGCTGTGGTCGCCGAGATTTGGCAGAAAAGGAGGGAATATCCGTGATTATGCTGTTCCTGACGAGCTTATTGGAAGAGATACGATTGATATTGGAAAATATTCCAACATAGACTGCGAAACATCACTCGCGTCCCCACTAGATAGCCCTGAGTTGTGCTGCGCCCTTAAGGCATCGAGGAAGTTAAAGTAGCCTGTGAGGGTTTCAAGAGGCACCGTCCTCTGCAGTCATTGCTTGGACGATGACCGGGGCATTCGTTGCCGCTGGCCTAGTGCTTGCAATTTCATTGCGCAGAACAAATCCTTTCGCATAATAGCGTATATCTCAGTTTATGCGCTCGTCGATTGGCGAAATTTTCAATGAATTTTGCAAAATATCTTTGTAATGAAATCGTCGCGGCACGATTTGTAGTATTTTTATATCAAATTAGAAGATATTCTGATGACAACATTCTGCCAGTGCTTCGCCAGCCACGCAGATCGATTCAGCAATGGCGTAGCAACGCTGTACTCGCGTGCCCGCCTATCGGAGCGACCGCCCAGCTTCGACGTTGTGTCGAGCCGGGCACAGCCCTTTGACAATTTTTGCGATGACCTCGCGCGCGATGGCTTCCGAACCCGCGCGATCGAGAATGAGCCGCGATGACAGATCCTTTCCGATGAGGCCGTTGCGGCCCTGCCAACGAGGTCAGCATCTGAGACGCTGGATCAATCGAAAAAACGGAACCATCCCTCCGCAGCGTGGGGCGGTACTGATATGCAGCGGAGGGCGAAGATGCGGAAATCGCACAAGCGTCGCAATGTGGGGTCGGAATGAGTAAGCAGCTTCTCATCTACGAGCGTGCCGTGCCGGTCACTCGGCAGCGTCACGGATCATGGTCCGTGAAGGCCGGTGCGTCGTTCGATTTCGCCCGCGGCGTCAATTCGGTGCCGCTCATGGTCGCCGAGTTTCCGAATTCGGCGGCCGAATATGCCATCGTGTTTGGTGGTGCTGCCGACGAGATCATTCCGGTCGCTCTTCTCGGAATTCGCGACAACGAGAACTTGTACGTATCCGAGTCGGGTTCGTGGAGCGGTTCGTACGTCCCGGCCTTCCTGCGCCGTTACCCGTTCGTGTTTTCGAGCGACAACGCGAACGAGGCCGATGCCACCTTCACGCTCTGCGTCGACGAGGATTTCTCGGGCTGCAACGACGAGGGTCGGGGCGAGCGCCTTTTCGACGCCGACGGCGAGCGGACACAGTATCTGCAGAACGTCCTGGGCTTCCTTCAGGCTTATCAGGTGCAGTTCCAGCGCACGAAGCTGTTCGTGAAGCGCCTGCAGGAGTTCGGCCTTCTGGAGCCGATGCAGGCGCAGTTCACGCTGCGCAGCGGTCAACGCTCGACGCTGTCCGGCTTCAGCGTGGTCAGCCGGGATCGCCTGAAGGCTCTGTCGGCCGAGCAGCTCGCCGAGCTGATGCAGGCGGACGAGATGGAGCTGATCTACCTGCATCTCGCCTCACTGCGGAACCTTGCGCCGATCGCCGAGCGCATCGGTGCCCCGGCCGAGGCTGCGCAGGCGGACGAGACCGCACCGGCCTCTCCAGCCGACTTCGAGACCTCGGGCAACGCCTGATCTCGAAGCGCTCCCGGTCGAGGCCGGGAGCCATGGGCCGACGCGCAGCCGCTGAGCGCCGGCCGAAATCCAAAATAGCGGTGGTGATGATCCCGGCGGCTTAGCAGGCCTACCGGGACCTGTGTCTTTGCGCGCCCGGTCAGGCCGCGCAGGTTCCGGTTGGAGAGAGCGGCATGGCTTTTCCGTTCAAGTCGGAAGGCTTCTGGGGTCCCCTGTTCCGCCGCCGCGACCGTGCGCGCATGGCCGTGGAGACGCCGCGCGCCGCGCGCCCGTCGAAGCGTCAACTCGTTCTGCATCTGAAGACGAAGGCCGGAAAGCTCTTCAACCGCGATCGACTGATTTTCGATCCGTTGGAGCCGCGCGTTCTTCTCAACTCCGACATCACCTATCAGATTGGTGCACCGACCGACGCTGCGACCGTCGAGCATCAGCTTCTCGTCAAGCTGATCCAGCGCGACGAAACGATCAACAGCATCACGAAGACGGTGCAGCGCATCCAAGTCTTCGATTACACGAAGGGAACGCAGGGAACGGACCCACTCCATACGTTCGGCATCATCGACGCGAATTCCAACCAAGCCTACACACTTCAAGGATCGGGCGGCAAAGAAACCATCACGGTCGATGCCGATTCCTTCAAGCTTCTCGGCGACACGCAGGAGCCGATTCTCGCCTTCACGGATCCGACGGGTGCCGGCGCGAGTCCGACCAACAATCTCGACAACACCATCTCTCTCCTGAACACGCCGACCGGCGCCGCGCGTTCGGGTGCGGAGTTCAAGCTGACGGGCGCCAATGCCGGCAAGATCGCGTCCGGCAAGTTCGCGGGTCATTTCTCGAACGTCGCCAACCTCGTCGGTGCCGCTGCGGGCGACGACACGCTGACGATCGGCGCGAGCGGCAGCCTCAGTGGAACGTTCGGCGGCGGCAAGAAGAGCCTGCAGCTCGACATCTCGTCGATCGTGACGGGAAGCATCGACGCGACGCTGTCCGGCAGCGGAAGCAGCTACACGCTGGCTCGGAGCAGCGCCCCCTCGGCGGCAGCGCCCTTCGGCAGCCTTGCCTTCACCGCGCCGACGACGAGCCTCGGCGTGATCCTGGGCAGCGGCAACGACACGCTCCACCTAGCCAGCCTGCCGCCCGCCCCCTCCTTCACGATCAGCGGCGGCGCGGGCGCGGACAGGATCGTCTTCGACACCAATCTCGAAGCAGCGTCCGGAAATCTCGCCGTTACCTTCGATGGCGGCGCGGGCGACGACAGCATCGCCGTATCGGCCAACCTGAGTGCGCTGGCGGGCGATCTCGGCATCGTCTTCAAGGGCGGCGAGGGGGCCAACACTCTGAGCGTCGCGGCGGGCAAGACGCTGTCGGCCAGCGGCCAAGTCACCATCGCGGCCGACGCGACCGTGACGCCCGTCCTCACCACATCCGGACTCGATCGTTCCGGCAGCGCGACGGCGCAGATGGCTGTCACCGTCAACGACGGAGCCGTCATCCGCGGAACCGGCGTGAGGGTTGCCGTCCGCAGCGACATCGCGATCGCTGATACGGCGCCGGCCGACACCTCGACCATCAGCGTCACCGCCAACGGGCTCGCCGGAATCACCCTCGCCGGTACGGTCGATGCGGGGACGGGCGACGCTGTCCTGACCACGGACGTCAACAACGCCGTCACGCTGACCTCGACCCTGACGTCGCAGCTCAAGAGCGTCACGCCGAGACAGACCAACAGCTCGACGATCGCCGTCGGTGCCAAGGGGGCGGTGAACGGCGGGACTGTGAAGATCGCCGCCAACACGGTGGCCAAGGTCGACGTGAAGGCCATCGGGCTCGTTCTGCCCGGCGTCCTGACGGTGACCGACGCCGCGGCCGGCACCTTCGATAAGGTCAAGAGCGCGATCAAGGGCGAGGGCAGCTTCAGCGACGTCTTCACGCCCGCCGAACTCGCCGCCAAGGCCCTGATCAAATCGGCCGAGACGACAATCAACAACACGACGCAGGTGACGGTCGCTCCGAGTGCGGTGAGCACGGACCCGCGGATCAAGCAGACTGGCCCCGGCACCATCGCCGGCAGCGATCCTGCCCTTGCGCTCCAGATCTCGGCCGACGACAAGACCGACTCGACGATCACGCTCGTCGCACGGGATGCCACGGCGGTGCCGGGGTTCCAGTTCGACGACCCGGCGCTGGACGCTGCGGCGAGCGCGGCCGCGAAGGCCGCTGCCGCCATCAACATCCTCAACGTGTTCGGCCTGACCGGCACGCAGACCGTCACGCGCCTCACGAGCGTCGATCTCGGTGTGCCGGCCGCCGGAAGCCTTCCCGCCGGCGCGCCCGCCGCGGGCGATATCGCCCTCGTGTGGGCGCAGGGCGCCGCCGGCATCCATGCCGCCAATGCCGGCAGCGTGGCCGTGCGCATCCGCGCCGCCACCGACGCGACCGATCCGGCCAACCCGGAGACGGGCCTCGTCGCGGGCGACGGCGAGACCGACAATTCGCTGCCCGCGCCGATGAAGGCCGGTGCGGCCCAGATCAACGTAAACGACGCCGTGCGGGTCGCGGTGCGCGGCGTGTCCGTTGCGGCCGCGTCCCTGGCCGTCGCGGCCACCAACGACACCACGATCGAGTCGCGCGCCGTTCAGGCCCGCAACCTGCTGACCGGCTCCACCAAGACCATCGTCGAGACGGCGCGCCTGACCGCGACCGGCGGCGCCATCTCCGTCGTCGCGATGGATGCGACCAAGGCGCAGGCCATTGTCGAGCCGATCCGGACCGACACCCTCGAGGAGGAGAGCGACGCGGAGGAGACGAAGCGCGAACTGATCGGGATCGCCCGCAGCTCCGCCGTCAACACGGTCGAGCGCGACATCACGGCGACCGTCACGGATTCGGTCGTCACCGGCGCGCAGGGTGTTGCGCTGACCGCGCAGAACGCCCTCGACCTGACCACTAACGCGAAGGCCGTCGTCGCGGCGAGCAAGCTCGGCGTGGCCGGCGCCTACGCCGTCAACATCGTGCTCGGCAGTACCACAGCGACCGTCCGCGGCGGAAGCATGAGCGCCGCGACCGGCGACATCTCCGTCAACGCGTCCGACGTGACCAACATCGATTCACGGGTGCAGACCTCGGTCGGAGGTGAAGGCAAATCCGGCGGCACGGCCATCGGCGGTGCGGCGGCCTTCAACATCGTCGGCTACCGGCCGGACGGCCTGACCGGCAGCGACAAGCTCGCCGACAAGGTTGTCGGGATGGCCATCGACGCCATTCTCGGCAGCGGGTTCTTCACCTTTGCCGCCACCCAGGCGACCCGTGCGCGAATCGAGGCCGCCACCGTCACGGCAACGGCCGGCGGCGTCGGGGTGAAGGCGATCAGCGCCGGCACGGTGAACGCCACGGTCAGCAACACCGTGACCGTTTCGACCCCCGAGCAGTCGCGTCTCGATGAAGCGAAGGCCCAAGCGACGCGCACGGCGATCAACAAGGCCCGGACCTTCCTCGGCAAGGCGACGCTGAGCAGCGAGCCGGGCGCGGTGACGAGCGCGGGCTCGCGCAGCATCGGCGGCCTGATCGCGACCAACCGCATGAACCGTTCGGCCACCGCCGAGGTGATCAGCGGCGCAACCATCACGAGCGGGGGGGAGCTCGGCGTCCGCGCGACCGACCTGTCGACGATCAACGCCAACGTGAAGCTCGTGGCGTCGAGCCAAGCCGCCAGCGACGGCGGACTGCCGGCGAAGCAGCCGCAGATCAAGTCCGACTACAAGCTGAGCGCGAGCCAGCCGGTGGCGATCACCCTCGGCCAGCGCGTGGCCGTCGATTTCTCGACCCTGCTCGGCGAGCAGGCGATCAAGACCGTCAGCACCCTCGACGCGATCAAGTCCAACCTGCCGTCGACGACGAAACAGGCCCAGAGCGGCACGACGCCGGGCAAGGCTCCGACGCTGAAGGCGGTCACGACGGGCGATGTGGTCCTCGTGAGCCCCGGCCATCCGGCCGGCAGCGGCGAGGTCGGCTCCTATTACCGCTACATCAAGACGCCGACCGCACCGGCGACATCGGATTCGATCGACCTGTCGAAGGAGAATTTCACGGGCCCGAGCTGGGAGCTGATCGGCGCGAAGGGTGACGTCTACGCCTATATGGGCGCGGACCGCACCGCCGCGAACAAGCTCGACCTCAAGACGGCGACGTTCTCGAATCGCGATCTCTGGCGCCGGGTCAGCGAGACCGAGGCCGCGCCGGCCAAGACGACCGGATCCGGCGGCACCTCGGCCGGCGGCATCGTCGTGCGCAACGAGATCAAGGGCGGCGTCACCGCCGCGATCAGCAATTCCTCCGCCACGACGACGGTGAATGGCGGCGTCGTGGTCTCGGCCGAGCGCGGCGCGACGATCACATCGAAGGCCGATGCCACCGTCGAGGCGATCGCCACGATCCGGGAGCAGACCGGCGAGACGGCCGAAGGCACGGCCGGCAGCGGGACGGCGAGCACGGTTCCGGGTCAGACCTCGGCCTTCGACAAGTCCAGCACGTCGAATTCGAGTGCGCTCGCAATCAACGCGGTGATCGCGACCAACACCATCCAGTCGGCAGCCGACGCCTCCATCACCGATTCCGAGGTCACGACCGCGGGCGACGACGGCGCGGTCGCGGTCGAGGCGAAGACGACCGGCTCGATCGAGGCCGAAGTCCAGGCGCAGATCACCGCGCTGTCGAGCGGCCCCTCCGGTACCGAAGACGCCGCGGCCGATCCCGCCGCCGGCGGCTCGACCGGTGGCACGACGACGCCGACGACGGGATCGGGGCAAACGACCGCGCCGACCACCACGGCACGGGCGGGCGGCATCCAGCTCGCCTTCAACGCGATCGGCTACGAGAGCAGCAATCTCGGCTTCGACACCCTCAACGCCCTGGTCGGGACCAATCTCGGTAACCCGGCGACGGCGCAGGCCAGCGCGCGCATCACCAACACCCGGGTCACGGCCACGGGCGCGGTCAGCGCGACGGCCGAGTCCTCCGGCACGATCGCCTCGACCCTGAGCAACGAGGTCACTGCCGCCGCCAAGGCAGCGAGCGTCAACTCGCTGGCGGTGTCCGGTCTCGTGGCGATGAACCGCGTCAGCGGCGCCGCCGAGGCGGTGATCGATGCCCGGACCAAGACGGTTTCGGGCACGGATGTCACGGTGTCGGCCATCGATACGGTCGGGATCGAGGCGGAGACCGCCGTGGCGGCCTCGGCGTCGGCTGGAAAAACCGGTTCGGTCAGCGGTCTCGGCAAGAATGCCGAGGCGCTGCTCGGCGAGTACACCTACACCACCGCCTCCGGCAGCCGGCAGGTCAAGTTCGGCGAGAAGATCCGCCTCAGCGACAGCTGGGCCGGCAAGGGCGAAAGGGGCGCGGTGTACCAGTACATGGGCGCCGACTTCACCGCCGCCGAGGATCTCGGCAACACGGCGCGGGACTTTGCCGACTTCGCGCTCTGGAAGAAGCTCGACGCCACCAACGTCGTGCCGGGTGCGCCCGGCGGCTCGGCCGCTCCGACCGGAAAGATCGCGGCGGCGAAATCCTCGGCGACCGCGCTGGGCGGCATCTTCGCCCGCAACGACGTGTCGGGTCAGGCCAAGGCCTGGATCGTCAACACCGCCGTTCAGGCCACCGGCGACGTCAGCGTCAGCGCGAAATCGGAGGCGTCCATCAACGCCACCGACGAGAGCGAGGTCGAGGCCGAGGGCGGTTCGGCCGCCAACGGCGTGCTCGTGTCCAACAACGTGCAGAACGGCGCCCTCGCCTACGTCAAGGACAGCACCGTCACGAGCGAGGACGGGGGCGTCAGCGTCTCCGCCGAGAACACATCGACGATCGAGGCGAGTGCGGCCGGGTCCGTTGCCGGCGAAACGACGGCGGTCGGCTTCACGCTCGCCTTCAACACGGTCGGATTCCGGCAGCAGAACCCGCTCTTCAACGCCGTCGACACGATCGTCGGCGATCCGCTCATCGCCACCGCGACCAACGGGGAAAACCCGGCCGGCGCCAAGGCCTACATCACCGGCTCTACGGTCACGGCCAAGCGCGACGTCTCCATCACCGCCGACAGCCAAGCCACGATCACGGCCGAGGCCGGCAACAAGGCCGAGCAGGCGGATTCCGAGGAAACCGTCCACAAGGCGGAAACTGGCGCGCGCGGGATCTCCGCGGGCGCGGTGCTCGCCATGAACAAGGTCAGCGCCCGCGCCGAGGCGTTCATCGGCGCGGAAACCGTCGCCGCTCAGGCCCCGGCTCAGACCGCCGCCACCGTCGCCTCGACCGATGGCGCCGTGACCGTTTCGGCCAAGAACCAAGCCAGCATCGAATCGACCAGCACGATGATCGGTGCGTCGTCGGTCTCCGGCAGCGTCGCCGAACTAGCCAAGAAGGCGGTCGCCACCGCCCTCAACATCTACGATTACACCTCGAAATCCGGCACCAAGGCGCTGAAGGCCGGCGACCGCGTGCGGCTGGCGGCCGATTTTGCCGCGCCGGCCGGATCGAGCTCGAACACCGACGCCAAGCGGACCGAGGAGCCCACCCTGAAGGGACGGGTCTTCATCTTCGTCGCCGCGTCCGATGCCTCGGTCGATCTCGCAGCCGAGGATTACACCAACGCCGCCCGTTGGTTCGCGGTCGATGACGGGGCCATCGTGTCCACCAAGCCGACGGCGGCCGGCACGACACCCGGAACCACGACCGGCGACACCCTGGACAAAGACACGACCACCATCAAGACGGCGGAAGGCACCACGACGATCACGCGCCAGAAGGCACGTTACACGTCGAACGGCGGCTTCCAGGACATGATGGCCGGCCAGGGCGTGCTGCTCTCGAAGACCGATACACTCTCGAAGGGCGAGAAGGGCACGATCTACATCTGGCGTGGAGCGGACAACACGCGGGTCACACTCCACGGTGAGGACTACACCAGCGACAACTGGATTCCGGCCGCCGCGAAGACGGTCATGCCGAAGCTCGATACGGTGGCCAACCCGCCGGCGCCGCCGACGCCCGCCGCGGGCTCGACGGCTCCGACCCCGACCGCCCGCACGCCCGGCTCTTCGTCCAAGGCCTTCGGCGGCCTCATCGTGTTCAACGAGGTGACCGGTGGCGCGGGCGCCCGCATCACCGATGCCACGGTCACCTCCGCTCTGAACCTGACGGTCCATGCTGAGGACGCCGCCGACATCTCGGCCACCCTCCTCAGCACCGTGACGTCGTCCGGTGGCACCTCCTTCCAGTCGAAGACCGGCGCAGCCGGCACCAGCGGCGGCAGCGGCGGCGGTACGCTCATCGCGGCCAACGGCATCGCCGCGACCAACGTCGTGCGCGGCGGCGCCGATGCCAGCGTCCTGCGTTCGACGGTGGAATCCACGACCGGCAACCTCGAAGTCAGCGCCGAGAACGAATCCGGTGTCGATGCGCGCATTCGGGCGTCATCGACGACGTCGGGTGGCGAGGGCGTGTCCGGCGCGGTGACGCTCGCGTTCAACTCGGTCGGCTACGAGACCCAGAATCTGCTCTTCAACGCGATCGACACGCTGATCGGGCAGTCGGCCATCTCGGGAGCCTTCGGCGGCGAGATCGGCGCCGGCGCCAAGGCGACGATCGTCCAATCCTCGGCGAAGGCGGGCGGCGACCTGACCGTCTCGGCGGTTTCGGCCGCCAAGATCAACGCGACCGTCAGCAATGCCGCGACCTCCTCGGCCGATGTCGCGATGGTCTCGGGCGGCGCCGGCACCGGATTCGGTGTCGTTCTCGCCTCGAACAAGGTGAGCGGCAGTGCCGTCGCCCTCATCGACAACACCGGCGTGACCCGGAGCATCACGGCCGGCGGCGCCCTGGCCGTCACGGCGACGGATGCGGCCGGCATCACCTCGAACGTCCAGATCGTCACGAGCTCGACCGTCACGAAGAGCGACGGCGGCGCCGTCACCAACCAGTCCAAGCTCAACAAGTACCTGCCGTCGGACTTCTCGACGAACCCGAACGAGGTCCAGTCGGCCACGATCCAGTCGAACATCATCAAGAACCGCGCCGATTGGGCACCGGCCGAATTGACCGCCTTCGAGGAGAAGGTCACCGCGCAGATCACCCGCGTGAAGGGGCTGATCGAGGAGCTTCAGGCCGGCCCCGCGACGCTGCTGAAGCAGGTCGAGACCAAGCTGCTCGAACTCAGGGCGGGCAAGGTCACGACGGAGTACCTGATCAAGATCAACCAGACCCTCGTCGATCAGCTCGAGGGAATCGATGTCACCAAGATCCCCAGCACCGATCAGACCGATCTCAAGACGCGGATCGCAGAAGCGGCCGACGCGCTGTCGGGGCACCTGACGGCGCTCTCGGTCAACACGGCTGGTGGCGACGAGGCGCGGCTCGAGGCACTGAAGGTCGCTGCCGAGGCGGCGCGCCTCGGCTATCTCGACGAGGCCGCGCTGCGCAACAGCGCCGACCTAGCCGAAAAGAGCGTCGGTCAGTTGATCCGCCTGCAGGTCGCCGTCGATCGCGCGGTCATCGAGACCGCCGGCAAGATCCTGGAGCTGAAGGACGGGCTCAACAACTTCCTGAAGCCGTTCGGCCTCAGCACCGACAGCATCGGCGCCATCGACCTCTCGGCCTATGGCCAGCTTCCGAAGACCGCGAACGCGCAGGACGTCACCTTCGGCACGCGGGTGCGGATCGCGGACGGCTACGCGAAGCCGACCTACAAGGCCGGGCAGGGCGAGATCACGGTCAAGACCGGCGAAACGATCGAAGACCTCTCGGGCAAGATTTACAAGTATGTCGGTGCCGACATCCTGGTCGGTATCAACTCGCTCGCTCCGAATTTTGCGGATGGGGCGAAGTGGAAGCTGATCGCCGATAAGTCCAGCGCCTACAAGGCCGGAGACATCTTCATCTACATGGGCGGCGACGCGAAGATCGACCTCGCGGCCACCGACTACACCAACAAGCTCCTCTGGAAGCGCGCTCTCGAGTCCAACTTCATTCCGGACGGCTTGAAGCTGCCGACCACTGGGACGGGTGCGGGCACAGGCGCGACGACGCCGGCCCCGGCCACGTCTTCGACCGAGACGGTGGCGCCCACGGGCGACCCGTCGGCCAACAACGCCGCCAAGACCGGCACGGTCGCGGCACAGCCCTCCGCCTCGCTCGCGATCGGCGGCCTCGTCGTGCTCAACAGCGTCCACGCGGACGCCGTCGCGCGCATCACCGGCGTCACCGCCGAGGCGGGCGGCACGGTCACGGTTCAGGCGAGCGAGACCGCCACGATCAAGGCGACCGCCGACAGCGCCGCCAACGTCAAGTCGGCGAGTTCCTACAAGCCGACGAGCGGCACCAGCACCCCGGCCCCGACCACGCCGGCCGACCCGTCCACGGACCGGACGCTCGGCACGAAGAGCCAGCCGACGAGTCTCGCGCTCGGCGGCATCATCGCCACCAACGCCATCCTCGGCACGGCGCGGGCCGAGATCGTCGACAGCACCGTCACCGGCGGCGGGATGACCGTCGATGCGGCCAACACCGCCACCATCGACGCCACGACCAAGACCGCGACCTCCAGCGACCAGGGCGCGGTGTCGATCACGCTCGCCTTCAACACCATTGGCTGGAAGGAACAGAACATCCTGTTCCGCGCCGCGGACACGATCACGGGGCAGCCGCTGATCGCCGCCGGCAGCGGTAACGACGCCGACCCGTCGGGCGCGCGCGCGCAGATCCTGCGCAGCACCGTCACGACGACGGACGCCAAAGATGCGCTCGCCGTCACCGCGCGTTCGGACGCGTCGATCAACGCCCAGCTCACCAACAAGGCCAGCGCGTCGCAGGCGGTGCTCAAGGATGCGAGCGCCTACGCGATCGGCTTCGCGCTCTCCGGCAACCTCGTGAATTCCGAGGCGGTGGCGCGGATCGACAGCAGCAACGCGGCCGGCACGACGATCGACCCGACGAAGAGGCTCGACGCCGCCGGCGCGGTGACGATCTCGGCGACCAGCAACGGCAGCATCACCTCGCTGAACAACCTCTCAACGATTGCCAGCCTCACCAAGCCGAGCGTGCTGCAGGACTTTGCCGACAAGATCCTCGGCAATTACACCTACACGACCGAGTCGGGCGCGAAGACCGTCACATTCGGCGACATCGTGTTCGCGAAGGTCGGTGGCGTCGAGAAGCTCTACGTCTATTTCGGAGATACCAAGCTCGTATCCGATCTGAAGACGGAGACCTACACGGAGGCCAATGGCTGGAGGGAGAACAATCTCCGCGAATTCGTGAAGTTCCTGCCGCCGGGCGTGCTCAACCTCGGCGACAGCAAGGATGTCGCCGGCTCGGCGACGCCGCCGGCCAACGACGCGAACACCACCAGCGGCCAGACCCCGTCGAAGCCCTACGCCGTCGCCGTCAGCGGCATCCTCGTGACCAACGACGTGCGCAGCGCCGCCACGGCGACGCTGACGGGCATGACCGTCGTCAAGGCCGGCGATATCAGCGTCCAGGCGGAGCAGAAGGGCGCGATCACCGCGACGGTCAACATCAAGGTCGAGTCGAAGCTGAAGCCGGGCACCAAGGCCGGCGACAAGCAGTCCGTCGCGGCCCAGGCGGTGATCGCCTCGAACGTCGTGGTGGGCGCGAGCACCGCCACGATCGACCGCAGCCCGCTCGGCGACGCGACCGCGAGCGCGACCGTCGGCAACGTCGCGGTGGGCGCCCGCAATACCGGCGCGATCACCGCCACGATCGACAGCACGGTCGATTCGAGCGAGACCGCCGTCGGCATCACCGCCGCCTTCAACAAGATCGGCAGCCCGAGCACCAACGCGGTGTTCGACCTCGCCGAGTTGCTCGTCGGGATCGATCTCGACAGCCAGATGACCAAGGGCGGCCAGTTCGCCGCGACCGCCTCGATCTCGGGCCAGCCGATCAACGCCACCGGCAAGGTTTCGGTGGAGGCTCTGTCCAAGGCGACCATCAACGCCACCATCGAGAACGCCGTCACCTCGATCGGCTCGGCCGCGACCACCGTCGGCGCCGTCGCCGGCCTGAACTTCGTGCGTGTCGGCACCTCAGCCACCATCGCCGACGTGACGAGCCTCAAGGCGGCGGGCGGCGTGGCCGTCAACGCCCGCAGTGCGTCCACCATCGACGCCGTGGTCAAGGCCCCCGTCACGGCGGTGGTCTACAACATGCCCGACACGAGCGGCACCTCGGGCGGCACCAACACCTCCGGTAACACCGGCAATACGGGCAACACCGGCGGGACCGGCACCGCGACGACCACGCGCTCGATTTCCGTCGCCGCCAGCTTCGCCCGCAACACCATCCTCGACGTCGTGCTCGAAGCCGGCCTCGACCGGATCGGCGACCTCGCGGCGAGTGCGGGCGACGTCAGCGTCACCGCCGCCAACACCGCCACCATCACCGCGAAGGTCGCGGCCACCGCCATCGCCGTGCTGCTGAGCACCGAGGACGGCAAGAATCTCGGCGTCTCCGGCAGCGGCGCCTTCGGCGTCAACACGATCCTCGGCGGTGTCGAGGCACGGATCGCCGACAGCCGGATCACCGCGTCCGGCAGCCAGGCGCCGAGCGTCACCGACGGGACCGGCGGCCAGGGCAACATCACCGTCTCCGCCAAGAGCGCGGCGACCATCACGGCTTCGGTCGAGGCCGCCGCGGCGGCCGTTGTCGTCGGCAAGGGCACGGCCCAGGCGGTGGCGATCGGCGTGTCGCTCGCCTTCAACATGATCGGCTACAATCTGAGCCTGATCCCGACGGATCCCACCGGCAGCCTCGCCGCCGACAAGGCGCGCTCGCTGGACGTCAAGGCGAACGTCACAAAGTCCCGGCTGAACGCCGGGCGCCGGGTGTCGGTCGAGGCCGACTCGGGCGGCCGGATCGAGGCCCGGACCCTTGCCACCGCCATGGCGGTCGGCGTTTCGACGGGTGGCAGCTCCGGCGGCTCCAGCACCGACGGCAACGTCGCGCTGTCCGGCGGCGGCCTGTTCGTCCGCAACAAGGTCGTGACCTCGGCCTCCGCCGTCATCGACGGCACCGGCAGCAGCGACGACGCGGTCACCTCCGGCACGGGCGGGATCAACGTCTCGGCCAAGGACACCGCCGTCATCCGGGCGACCTCCGTCGCCCTCGGCCTCTCGGCCAATCTGAGCGCGGATGCGAGCAACACCGCCTCGAAGTCGACCCTCGCCATCGCCCTGTCGCTCGCCGACAATTCGATCACCAGCGAAGTGGCCGCGCGAATCACGCAGGTCGCCAATCTCGCGACCCTCGGCGACGTCACCGTGGCTGCGAACCGCAGCGCCGACATCTTCGCGCAGACCATCGCCGCCGCCGTCGGCGCGCAGATCTCCTCGAAGGGCGACGGGGCCTCGGTGAGCGGCGGCGGCGCGCTCGCGATCAACACGGTCGAGGGATCGACGATTGCCGAGATCACCGACTCCAAGGTCGGGGACGCTGCCAATGGCGGCGCCAAGGTCGGCAGCCTCGCCGTCACGGCGACGGATGCGGCCAAGGTCGTCGCGCTGACCGGTGCGGCCGCGATCACTCTCGCCGGCACGGCCGAGGGGAAATCCACGGGTGTCGCCTTCGGCGTCTCCGCCGCGCGGAACGTCGTCGGCACCTCGGGGACCGCGGTTCGGGCCACGGTGTCCGGTACGCCGGTGCGGTCCACCGGCGCCGTCGGCGTGCGCGCCGAATCCAAGGCCGATATCGATGCGACGACGGTGACCGTGGCGGTCGGCGTCTCGGGCAGCGGGTCCGGGGATTCGCTCTCGGCGAGCCTCGGCGGCTCGGGCGCCCGCAACACCATCAACGTCGCCACCACGGCGGAGCTGTTCGCTGCGGACGGGACGTCGATCGCCGTCGAAGCCGGCAGCCTCGCAGTCACCGCCAAGAACACCTCGACCATCTCGGCGGATGTCGGCGCGGCTTCGGTCGCCGGTTCGTTCGGGCAGGGAAAATCGGTGGCGGTCTCGCTCACGGCGAGCGTGGCGATCAACGAGATCAGCGGCAACGTCGCCGCGACCGTGAAGAACGCCGATGTCACGACGCTCGCGGGCGGTGTGACCATCGAGGCCACGCGGCAGGGCACCATCGAGACGCGCGCGGCCGCCGCCAGCGTCGCGGTGAGCGCGAGCGCCGACAAGAGCATCTCCGTCTCCGGTGCCGGTGTCGCTGCGGTCAACAAGATCAACAGCAGCACCACGGCCACGGGCCAGAACGCGTCGATCGACGCGAAGGGCGATGTCGCCGTCTCGGCGAGCAGCAGCGCCACGATCAAGTCGCTCGTCGTCGGCGCCGCGGCATCCATCGGCGGCGGGGCCGGCGATGGCGGCGCGGGCGCGCTCGGCATCTCCATCGCCTATAACGAGATCGGTGCCTGGACTGCCTATGACGAGACGGCCCACACGCTGAGCGAGGCGCCCGCGCTCGGAAGCCGCGCCAACGTCTCCGCCACCCTGGTGGGCAGCCCGGTCACGACGACGGGGGCGCTCTCCGTCGCGGCGAGCGCCAACAACACCATCACGACCGACATCGTCGCGATCGCGGCCGGCGTCACCGTCGCGGGCGGCAAGGCCGGCGCGGTCAGCGTCGGCGGCACCTTCGCGATGAGCAATATCGGCCTCGCGGTCGCGGCCTCGATCGACGGCGACAAGACCGGCGCGACGCCCGGATTCCAGGCCGCGAGCGCCACCGTTTCGGCCCAGGACATCTCGACCATCACGACGCAGGCGCTCTCGGCGAGCCTCTCGCTCGCCGCCGCGTCCGGCAACGCCGTCTCGATCGCCGTCGGCGGCAGCATCGCGCTCAATTCCATCGCCAACGATGTCTCGGCGAATGTGAAGAACGTCGATCGTGGTCTGCAGACCGTCGGCGCGATCCTCATCTCCGCCAAATCGGCGGGCGCCATCACGGCGAACGCCGCCTCGGCCGCCATCGCCGTGGCCGCGTCCGGCTCGAACGCCGTTCCCGTCAGCGCGGCGGTGACCTACGCGCGCAACGTCATCACCACCAGCACCCGTGCGCAGGCGAGCGAGAGCACGCTGACCACGACCGGCGCGGGCGGTACCATCAGCGTCAAGGCCGAGGCCTCGGCCGCGATCAACGCCGCGATCCTGGCGGCTTCGCTGGCCGCGGGCGTGGGCGGCAGCAATGCCGCGGGCGTCGGGCTCGGCGCCGCCATCGCCGAGAACCGCATCGGCGTCTGGTCCTCGACGGGGACCGATGCGAACACCAGCTACGCCCTGGCCAACAACGGCGGCACCGTCGTCGAGGCGTCCCTGACCCGCGTCGGCGTCGATGCGAAGGGCGCGCTGAGCGTCGAGGCGACATCGAAGAACGTCATCAAGGCGAACATCGCGGCGATCTCGGCGGGCCTCGCGGGCGGCGGCTCGAATGCCGTCGGCGTCAGTGGCGGCGCCACGGCCGTCATCAACGCCATCGGTGTCACCACGCAGGCCTTCATCGAGGGCAACGGCGTGGGCGGCAGCGCGATCGCGAGCAACGCGATCAAGGCCGGCGCCGTCACCGTGAAGGCGGCCGATACGTCGAGCATCACCGCCAACGCGCTCACCGCCGCGGTCAGCGCCGCCTTCGGCGGCTCGAACGGCGTCGCGGTCTCGATCGGCTTCGCGCTCGCGCTCAACACCATCAACGCGTCCACCCGGGCCAGCGTGAACAACGTCGGCGACGGGATCGACGCCGGCACCGGCGCGGTCCTGGTCGATGCCCTCAGCAACGCGACCATCACGGGGACGACGACGGCGGCCGCCGTCAGCATCGGTGGCGGCGGTTCGGGCGGCATCGCCATCGCCGGCGGCGGGGCTCTCGCCTTCAACACCATTCGCCCCGTCACCCGGGCCGTGATGGCCGCCAGCACGATTACG
Organism: Methylorubrum rhodesianum; assembly: GCF_014199985.1. GTDB lineage: Bacteria > Pseudomonadota > Alphaproteobacteria > Rhizobiales > Beijerinckiaceae > Methylobacterium > Methylobacterium rhodesianum. The sequence goes on from NZ_JACHOS010000006.1 coordinate 269,043, forward strand.
CAGAGCGGCACCGTCACCGTGACCGCCGCGGCCACGTCGAAGATCTCGGCTCTCGTTGCGGCTGCCTCGCTCGCTGTCGGCGTCGGCGGTTCGGCCGGCGTCGGCGTGGCGATCGGCGTGTCCGTCGCCGCCAACCAGATCGGCGACTGGACGTCGTCCGGCGAGGGACGCAACCGCGTCGATACCGCCGCCGCGACCCAGGGCTCCGTCGTCGAGGCGCTTCTCACGGGCAGCAGCGTCAAGACGGGCGGCGCGCTGACGGTCGGGGCGAACTCGGCTCAGGCGATCTCCGCCCAGGTGGCCGCTGCCGCGGCCTCCATCGGCGGCGGTGGTTCGGCCGGCGTCGGCGTCTCGGCGGCCGGCGTGTCGGTCACGAACGCCATCGCGGTGGCAACCCGCGCCGTCATCGACGGCGACGGTGCGGCCGGGATCGAGGCCGGGAGCGTCTCGGTCCGCGCCTCCGACAATTCGACCATTGATGCCTTCGCCGGGTCCGCCTCGCTCGCGGGCTCGGGCGGTGGTGCGGCCGGCGTCTCGGTCGCGGTCGGCTTCACGCTGGCGCTCAACAGCATCGCCGGCAACGTCGAAGCGGCAATCAAGAACGCCGACACCCTCCTGCGCACGACCGGACCGCTCGGCGTCTCGGTCAGCGCCTCGCGCGCCGGCCGCATCAACGCGGCGGCAGCGGCGGCGGCGATCAGCATCGCGGGCGGCGGTTCGGCCGGCGTCGGCGTGTCCGGCGGCGGTGCCTTCGCCTCGAACCGCATCCTCGGCTCGGTCAGCGCCACAGTCGATGCGAGCCGCATCACCACGGCCGGCGGCGGCGGCCTCACGGTGACGGCGACCGGCTCGTCCGAGATCACGGCGATCATCTCGGCGGTGGCCGCGTCCGGCGGCGGTGGCGGCGCGGCCGGCGTCGGCGTCGCGCTGGGCGCCAGCGGTGCCGAGAACCGCATCGGAGAATGGACCAGCGCGGGCGAGAACGAGCAGCGCGTCGACACGCTCAGCGGCAATGCCGCGGCCGTCCAAGCCTCGGTCAAGAACTCGTCCCTCGACATCGCCTCGGCCCTGACGGTTCAGGCGACGGCGAGCCAGAAGATCACCGCGACGGTCGTGGCGGCCTCCGCCGCGATCCAGGGCGGCGGCGCGGCCGGTGTCTCGGTGAGCGCGGCCGGCTCGGTCACCGCCAACGCGATCGGGATCGTGACCTCGGCCACGATCGACGGCGACGGAGCGGGTCCGGACGGCATCAAGGCGGGCAGCGTGACCGTCTCGGCCGCCAACACGGCCCAGATCACGGCTGTCACGGGGGCTGCCTCGCTCTCCGGGGCCGGCGGCGGCGCGGCCGGCGTCGGCGTGGCGATTGGTTTCGCCCTCGCCATCAACAGCATCGCGGGCGGCGTCCAGGCATCGATCTCCAACGTCGATGCCGGCCTGACCACCCGCAGCGGCGGCGTGTCGGTCGGCGCGCGCAACGACGCGCGCATCCGGGCCACCTCCTCGGCGGCGGCGGTCTCCATAGGCGGCGGCGGTGCCGCGGGCGTCTCGGTGAGCGGCGGCGGTGCCGGTGCGTCGAACGTCATCACGGTGCGGACGAACGCCTTCGTCGCCAACAGCGCGCTGACCATGCGCGGCGGCAAGTCGACGGTGTCGGCCGGCTCGAATGCCGACATCGAGGCCCTGATCATCGCCGCGGCGGCGGCGGCTGGCGGCGGCGGCGCGGCCGGCGTCGGTGTCTCGGTCGGCGTCGGCGCGGCGGCGAACACCATCGGTGCCGGCAACGAGATCCAGGCCTATCTCAGCAATGCGAGCATCGATTCCGACGCCGCGCTCGATGTGACCGCCGTCTCGAACCAGACGATCCGGGCGGATGTCGGGGCGGTCTCGGCCTCGATCCAGGGAGCCGGCGCGGCGGCCGTCAGCGTGGCGGGCTCCGGCACCGGTGCGTCCAACACCATCGCCGTCGCGACGCGCGCCTATATCGACGGCGACGGCGCGACCGGCATCACGGCGACGCACATCGCCGTGTCCGCCAAGGACACTTCCGCGATCACCGCCTCCGTCAGTTCGGCGGGCATCGCGGGCGGCGGCGCCGGAGCGGCCAGCGTCGGCGTCACGGTCTCGGTCTCGATGGCGGCCAACCGCATCGGCAACACGGTCGAAGCGCTCATCCGCAACGCCGATACCGGCGTCACCACGACCTCCGGCGACATTTCGGTCGAGGCCGAGAGCAGCGGGTCGATCCAGGCGATCGCCACGGCGGCCTCTGTGAGCGTCGGCGGTGCCGGCGGCGTCAGCGTGCAGGTGGCCGGCGGCGGCGCGGGCGCCATCAACGTGATCACCACGAGCACCCGCGCGGCGATCGAGCGGGCAAACGGGCAATCGTCCCTCAACCGCGTCACGAGCGCAGCGGGCCTGCGGGTCGGCGCCAAGAGCAGCCAGGACATCGACGCCAAGGTGGTCGCGCTCTCCGCGGCCGGCGGCGGCGCGGGTCTCGCCAGCATTCCGGTGGCGATCGGCCTCTCGGGCGCCCAGAACATCATCGGAAGCTGGAAGACGACCGACGCGAACGGCAACCGGCTCGATCAGCCGACGCTCAACACCGATGGCGGCGCCAGGGTCGAGGCTCTGATCGCCGATACGGTCGCGACGGCGCAGGGATCGGTCGCGGTCACCGCGACCTCCTCCAGCAACATCGACGCGACCGTCGCGGCGGCCTCGGCCGTTGCCACGGGCGGAACCGTCGCGGTCGGCGTGGCCGGATCGGGCAGCTACTCGGGCAACGCGATCAGCTTTGCCACCAATGCGGCAATCACCGGCGCTTCGACGAACGTCACGGGCGGAGACGTCACCGTCCGCGCCAAGGATCAGGCCACGATCAACGTCGATGTCGGCGCAGCAGCCATCGCGGCTGCGGGCGGCGCCGTCGGCGTGGCGCCGGCGATCGGCGTCGCTGTGGCCCTGAACGTGATCAACAACGCCGTGACCGCAATCGTCGACGGGGCCACCGTGACGACGAGCACAGGCGGAATCCGCGTCGAAGCCACGGTTCCGTCCGACAACGGCGGGTCCAGCATCAACGCCCGCGTGGCTGCGGCCGCCGTGGCGCTCTCGGGCGGCGGCGTCGCCGTCTCGGTGGCCGGTGGCGGTGCCATCGCCACCAACATGATCGGCGGCTCCACCCGCGCGCGGGTCAGCAACGCCCGCCTGAATGCCGCCGGTGACGTGGCGGTCGCCGCTGCGAATAACAGCCGGATCGTGGCGGAGGTCGCCGCACTCGCGGCCGGCGTCAGCATCGGCGGTGTTGCGGTCGGGGCCAGCATCGGCACCGGCGTTGCCACCAACCTGATCGGCAGCGAGATCACGCAGCGGGTCAACGGTCAGGACAAGACGACGAAGTCGGCCGCGCTCCTCATCGAGGCCCTGTCGCAGAACACGACGATCGAGGCCGGCGGCAACCTGTCGGTTACCGCCAATTCCGGCCAGACCATCCGGGCGACGGTCGCGGCCGGCGCGGTGGCGATCTCCGGCGGTGCCATCGCCGTCAGCGCCGCCGGCGCCGGCGCCGGCACGCACAACCGGATCGGTGCGGTGGTGAGCGCGGCGATCGACGGCGACGGGGCGGGCGACAAGATCACGGCCAACAACGTCACCGTCTCGGCGCGCGACACGTCCAGCCTCAGTGTCGAGACCGGCGCGGCCTCGGTCGCGGCCTCGTTCGGGACCTTCGGCAGCGGCTCGTTCGCCCTCGCCGTCGCGGCGGCGGACAACGTGATCGCCAACAACGTCACGGCCGCCATCCGCAATCTCGGCACCACCGGCGGTCTCACGACCCGGGGTTCCGTCGCGGTCACCGCGACCGAGAGCACGACCCTGACGAGCCGCGCGCGCGCCGCTGCCATGTCCGGCAGCGTCTCGGCCTTCAGCGTCTCCGTCTCGGGCGGCGGCGCCGGCACCGGCGACACCGTCACCAGCACGACGAGCGCCAGCATCACCAACAGCCGCCTCACGTCCGCGGGCGACGTCGCCGTCAGCGCCAGCGACACCACGACGATCGACTCGCAGGTGCTCGGCATCTCCGTCGCCGGCGGATTGCTCGCCCTCGCGGCCGGCGGCTCCGTCGCCAAGGTCGAGGCACGCCCGACGGTCACCGCCACCATTGAGGGCGGTTCGGTGTCCGCCTCGAATGTGAGCGTGGTCGCCACCGCGCTTCCGTCCGTCAACGCCGGGGCCCAGGGCATCAATGCCGGCACCGCCGCGATCGGTGCCTCGGTGGCCGAGGCCAAGGTCGCCGCCACGGTCGGCGCCTCGACCAAGAACGTCTCGATCACGGCCGGAAGCCTGTCGGTGCTCGGCAACCTCGCCCGTCAGGCGGGCCGCGACTCCGCGACGGCGACCGCCTCCGGCTCCGTCGGCGGCCTGATCGGCATCAATTCGACCGTGACCCTCGCCGAGAACAGCAGCACGGTCAGCGGCCTGCTCGATGTCGGCACGGTGTTGGCCGTCAGCGGCGCCGTCGCCGTCAGCGCGACGAGCAACACGCGGCAGACCTCGACCGCCAGCAGCGCCAGCATCGGCCTCGTTGCGGCCGGCGCGACCGTCGCGTCGGCGAGTTCGGCAACCGTGACCAGCGCCCGCGTCGTGTCCCTCGGCGCGCTCAATGCCGGCTCGATGACCGTCACCGCCTCCGGCGTCGACGACAACTTCGCCAAGGGAATTTCCGGCAGCGGCGGCCTCGTCTCGGGCACCGCCGCCAGCGCCAGCACCAGCATGGGCGGCAGCACGCGGGCTGAACTCGGCACCGGCGTCGCCATCGACCTGACGAAGAACAGCGACAGCACAGGTCTGTTCTATCTCGCCGCCGATCACGTCGGCACGATGAACGGCCAGATCATCACCGACAGCTACGGCGCCCTCGCCGGAGCCGGCGCCGTCGTGAACAACACCATCACACATGCGGTGACCGCCGCTTTCGGGATCAATTCCCGCGTCACGGCCCGCGACATCCTCGCGACCGCGACGAACACCGTGAACAAGCCGCAGCTCGGACAGGCCAACATCGTCGGCTCGACCGGCGGTCTGGCCAGCGGCGCGGCGGCGCACAGTTCGACGGTTCTCGACATCACCACGCGGGTCGATGTCGGCAGCAATGCCGACCTCATCACGGTCGCCCGTGCCGGGACCGCAGGCGCAATCCGTCTGGCGGCCAACAACATCATCAACGCCTACGACAAGGTCTCGCTGACGACCGGGGGCGCGCTGTCGGGCGCCGGTGCCTTCTCGAGCATCGAGACCCGTAACTTCGTGGCGCAGGTGAACATCGGCGCCAACGCGACCCTGTTCACGCTCGGAAACCTGACCCTCTCGGCCAATGGTGGCGGCAACGCCTATTCCGTCTCGAATTCCGAGACCTACGGGGCGGCGACCGTCGCCAGCGGCAGCACCACCGTCATCATCCGTCCGAACAACGCGGTGAACATCGGTGCGGGCGCCGACATCACCGCCTATGGTGATGCGGATCTCCTCGTCGGCACCAACAAGAAGGCTTACGACGACGCCTACGATGCGTCGGCGACGACCGACAACTTCGCGGGCAGCGCGATCCCGATCACCTCGCTGGCGGCCAAGATCCGCGTCGAGGAGATCAACACGATCAAGATCGATGGCGGCGCCACGATCAAGACCGCCGGCAACGCCAACCTCTTCACGAACCGCCAGGGCAATTCCAACGCCGTGGCCCGCATGAAGGGCACGAACTGGACGACCGCCGTCGCCGGCGCCATCGACAGCCTGCTCGGCGGCTCGGCCGTCACCCCGGTCGGCGACACACAGACGGGCTCGATCGGCACCGTCATCGTCGACGGCACCGTCGTCACCGGCATCACCCGCAACATCTCCATCGTCATCGACGACATGACGCGCGCGCCGGGCAACGGCGCCGCGACCCTGATCACGGGAACCGTCAAGCTCAACGGCCAGAAGTACGATGCCGCCGGCAACCCGATCGCGGATTCGGACAACACCAAGAGCTTCACGATCACCCTGCCGGATGGGGCGACCTCGGCCTCGGCGACGCTCCCGAAGCTGCCCATCACCGTCAGCCTCGGCTTCGCCAACGCTCAGTCGAACCTGATCAAGGCCTACGAGGAAGCGACGAAGGGCCTCTCGACCTACAAGGACAACGCCACGCTCCAGGCCTACTACCAGGGCGAGGTCAACCGGATCAAAGCCGAGCTGCTGGCCGACGGGCTCGCGGAGTTCCAGACGACCTACGACGGCAGGCAGATCCTCATCCCGATCTACAAGCAGGTCCAGGCCATCACGGTGAGCCCGTTCTCGGCGGGTGCCGGCGGCATCATCGTGCGGGCCGACGCCCTGCTCGGTTCGGGCAGGCTCGATGCGGCGTCCGACACGAAGGTCGAGATCACCAACAACTCGGTGGCGAACCTCGTCATCGCCGGCATCACGATGCCGGAATCGAATGGCGGCACCTTCTTCAACGACGCACAGATCCCGGTGACGTCGAGCAGCGATTTCAACACCCGTCTCCAGGCGATCGTCGCGAAGAACGCCGCCAGCCCGGATGCCGCGGCCGCCAGGGCGATCGCCGGTGGCCGTGACGTCAGCTTCCAGGTTCTGACCGCCGGCGGTGTCGTCACGAAGGACAGCAAGAGCGACATCTCTCTCAGGAACACCTCCGGCGCCCGCAACGGCAATTCTGCGCCGTCGATTCTCATCGTCGGCGACATCTACGCGCCGACGGCGATCCTCAACGTGGCGACAGCCGCGGGCGGCGATCTCACCATCACGGCCAAGACCACCATCAAGGAGCTGAGGACCGATGTCGGCGGCGCCGTCGCCATCGGTCTGACGGAAGATCTGCGCACCTACTCCGTCGGCGGCGATCCCTACGGGCAGATCAAGGGAGTGCTCGAAGCGGGCTCCGGGCCGATGACCGGCAAGTCGGCCGCCGACATCGCTCGGGCGCTGGCGGGCTCGCAGGCGAGCGTCATTGCCAGCGGCGCGGTGACGATCAAGGCGCAGTTCCTCAACCTCAACGGGCTCGTGCAGAGCGGGCGCGACCTCTACCGGATCGTCATCGATCAGTCGGTCGAGAGCGAGATCCAGGAGATCCTCCGGAACCCCTATCGCACCGCGAACCTGAGCACGCTGACCCGCGACGGCTACTCGGCCAGCTACAACCGGCAAACCGGTGCCATCGAGATCGACGAGGTCGTCTCGACCGGCGGCCAGATCAACCTGACCGGCGTCATGCTCAACACCAACGCCGGCATCGGTGAGCTGCGGGCGCTGGGCGGTTATGCCAAGGTCGAGGTCGTCAATCAGCTCAACCGCGACGTCGTGCTCAACCGCATCGACCTGTCGCGGCGCGGCATCGGCACGATCGATATCAAGGATCTCGCCTACAAGACCGACGTGAACGGCAACGGCATCGCGGATGCCAACGACATCGTCTTCCGCCAGACCCTGATCCGGCAGGACGCCGACGGCGTCGTCACGCGCTACAGCGCCGATCTGAACAGCACCGGCGTCGAGATCGCCAGGTACGACGGCAGCAGCACGACGCAGTACGATCCGAGGTCCGGATACCGCTACGCCTTCACCATCGGCCAGGGCGCCAAGAACACCTACTCTCTGACGACGGGCACCTCGTCCTGGGCCGGCCTGGACTTCCTCGCCAAGGATCCGCCTCCCCTCAGCGCGTTCAACAAGGAGATCACCGAGAAGGCCGCTCTGCAGCCTGAATCGGCCTATTACTACATCGACGCCAGCAAGTCGGGTTACGCCTTCCTGGGTGCGCCCGAGTATACCCGGTCGGCCGAGAAGCCGAAGGAAGTCGCGAGCTGGACGACGAGCACTTGGTACGGAAAGAAGACTTATTACACCAAGTTCCAGACGGTCGATTACACGGAGACCCAGGCGACCCATAGCCTTGAGGCCGATTACGGCATCAAGATCAAGTTCACCGGTGAGCGCACCGGCACCGTCAGCATCAACTCGCAGGGCTCCGGCCGCGTGCTGATCGCGGGCGGCATCAAGAACGACAACGGCACCACGACGATCACCTCGGGCGGGACGATCCAGCACCTCAGCTCGACGGCGGCCATCACCGGCTCGCACGTCACGCTGCAGGCCGCGCGCGGCATCGGTGTCGGCAACGGCAACAATGCCACCGATCAGGCGCTCAACGTCACGACGGTCGGGGCCGGCAACACGCTCAAGGCCACGACGACCGCGGGCAACATCAACCTCAACGTCCGCACCATCGACAACGAACTCGGGATCGACCGGATCTCGGCGGGGGGCGGCTACGACGTGAAGCTCGTCGCGACGGGCGGCGTCACGGTGGCCGGCGAAGGCGTGGTGTCCGGCGGCTCGATCAACGTGGTCGCGGGCGGACGCTTCGGCTCCGAGGCGGCGCCGATCAAGCTCGACGGCGGCACCACCGCCCGCGACAGGACCGACATCACGGCGGCCGGTACGGTCGGCATCCGTGAGCTTTCGGGCGACCTGCGCCTGAACAGCCTGACGGCCAACGGCGACGTCTACATCAAGGTCGACGCCGGGAGTCTGCTCAACGTCAACAACGTCGTCGTGCGCGATGACCGCGTGGCGTCCCAGCTCATCAACGGCGTGTGGAAGGATCTCGCCCTCACCACCGCGGATGCGAACCTGAAGTTCGAGCGCACGCTCAGCGCCTACGAGAGCACCCGCGAGCGCGACTACAACGCCTACTGGGCCTATCGGAACCAGCAGCCCGATCCGTCCCGCTACAACAGCGGCTTCGAGGTCACCCTCAGCGAGAAGACCGGCGAACGCGCCTACTATACCGCCCTGTTCACGAGCCAGGCGAATGAGGCAGGCCTCACCGAAGCCGGCGCGGTGAAGACCTACGTCGACAACGCGATCAAGGCGCTCGAAACCAACCGGACGCTGCAGTACCGGGTGCTGCACGAGCAGTACGGCCGCTACGGCGACGTCTATCACGCCGACCTCTCGGGTGATTACGCGACCTACTGGGCGATCCGCGGCACGCAGCCGAACAGCGGCAGCTTTGATTCAGCCTACACGGTCCAGGGGAATGCTGCGGCGCTCGCCAAGATGCAGGCGGCGACGCATGCCGCGCCGATTTCCGGCGATGCGCTGATCGCGCGCGTCACGGCGCAAATCGCGCAGCTCGAGGCCGATCAGGGCAGCCGCCTGACGGAGGCCCAGATCGCGCAGCTCTACACCACGGCCATCGAGGCCGAGGCGCGCGGAACCAAGCTTTCGGGGACCGTGCTGACGGACTACGTCGCCGCGCAGATCAAGCAGATCACCGACTCGCGGACGATCGACTTCAACAACCTGAAGCTGGTCTTCGACGGCTTCGACGCCACGAATGTCACGAATTTCAGCGCCCAGTACGACCAGTATTGGCAGATGCGCGAGGCGGGGGACGCGGCGACGCTGCAATCGCAGGCCTACCAGGATCTCGATGCCCTCTTCTCGGGCTTCGGCAATCACTACGTGATGAAGCTGGGCGCCGCCTACGACCTCTACAGCACCTATCTCGCCAATGGATCGACCCGGATCAGCGGCGCCGAGCTGGCGGCGTTCACCGCGCAATTCACGGCAGACGCCGGTTCGCAGACCCTCGGCGAGGCGGCCCTGCGTCTGGCCACTTCCGACAAGGTGGCGGCGGCGGAAGCCGCGCTCAAGGCGGCCTACGCGGCGCTCCATCTCCGCTTCGGCGGGCTGGGCAACAGCTACGATGCATCGAAGGTCGCGGCCGAGACGACGGCCGTGCAGGCCGACTACGAAGTCTACTGGAGCTACCGCAACCAGCAGGTCGATCCGAGCGTCTACAACGCCGCCTTCGCGACCCGCCTCGCTGGTCAGGCGCTCATCGACGCCGTGGCCGCGGCCCGCACCACGGCGGAGACGGAGAACCTGAGTTCAGCCGCCATCGACGCAGCCCGCACCGCGGCGCAGAATCTGCGGTCGGCAGCGCTGACGGCGCAGTACCGCTCGCTGCACGCCTTCTTCAACAGCCTGCCGGGCTCCTACAACACAGCCGACACGCCCAACACGAACGCCCTGACGGCCAGCCGCAAGGCGGCGCCCGCCTTCTTCATCGACAAGGCGACGGCCGATGCCATCGACGCCGGCATCAAGCGCTGGACGCAGGAAGAGCTGCTGAGCGCCGTCGGCCAGGGCCTGCTCAAGGAGACGACCAGCACGATCGTCGACAAGCAGGACCCGATCATCAAGGGCGCCAACATCAAGATCGTGACGTCGGGCAATGTCGGTTCCGTGAGCGGAACCAGCCTGATCGATATCGGCCCCGGTGCCGCGCCGCTCACCCCGGATCAACAGATCGACCTCGGCGCCGCCGAGCGGAGCGACCTCGTCTTCCTCACGAAGGCTCCGATCACCGCCAACGTCATCTTCGGCCAGTTCGGCAGCCACGGCACCGTGACCCGCCAGGACGGCTTGGATTGGGATACGAGCGTCTTCTTCGACAAGAACAACGTGCTCTATAACGGGACGCTCTACATTGGGGGCGTGACGCCGAATGCTTCGGCCGAGACCTCGGTCGGCTACAAGATCATCAGCGTCGTCGGGAACGTCATCACCGTCGACAAGGTCTTCGGCAGCCAGGGCGTCGCCCGCAACATCGATATTGGTGTCAGCATTGCCGTCAGCGGCGAGGCGCCGCGCGTGACCGCCGAAGTCGCCTTCGACCTGCTCAAGGCGGCCCCGACGACCGTCACCGTCAGCTTCAGCAACGATACGGCGGCCAATCAGGGTGTTCTGACCCGGACCGACGGCACGGCGTGGGACAGCACCTACACGGTCGGCAGCACGCTTTACATCGCGGGCGGCACCGCCAACACCAGCGCGGCCTCCACGAGTGTCTACCGCATTGCTTCGGTCAACGGCGCCGTGATCCGCCTCGAGGCGACGCAGCTCTTCGTGGCCGAGACCGGCGTCACCGTGAATGTGGGCGTGCGTTCCACCGACGGCACCGGTGTGTCCGTGATCACCCGCGCGTCGGGCAACTTCCTCGGCGACGGCTTCAAGGACGGCATGCTGATCGGCGTCGCCGGCACCTTCGGCGTGACGTCGGGTAACGCGACCACCAAGGACACGAGTTTCACCATCAAGCAGGCGAGCGCCTCGACGCTCATCCTCGAGAGCGGAAGCACGCTCAAGACGGAGAGCGCCCGCAACGTCGTGCTGTTCCAGTCGGCCAAGGACGCGGGCAATCCGTTCAACCAGATCACCAAGCTGCTCATCCAGAAGCGCAAGGCGGTCGTCATCGACGGCACCGGCTCCCTCGATGTGACGGCAAACACCCAGATCTTCATCAACACCGCCGCCCTGCTGACCGTGGGCCGCGTGGAATCGCTCTCCGGCAAGGAGATCCGCCTGAAATCCTCCACGGGCCTCCTCAACGGCGGCGCGGCGGATGCGGTGAACATCAAGGGCGGCGACACCGTCCTCGAAGGCGGGGACGGCAGCGTCGGCGCCGCGACGCGAGTGATCGGCATCGATCTTACGACGGGCTCGACCCTCGCGGTCCGTGCGGCGGGCGACATCTTCGTCACGGCCCGCAACGGTGATCTGAACCTGGAATCCGCCTTCTCGCAGGGCGGCAACGTCACCTTCGTCTCGGAGAGGGGCAGCATCCTCGACGGTGTCCACACGGACACCAACAAGATCGTCGCGGCCAACGTCTACCTGAAGGCCGCCGGCTCGATCGGCGCCAAGGGCGACGCCATCGAGATGAAGCTGACCGGCACCGTCCGGGCCGGCGCCACGGGCGACATCGTCCTGACCGAGACGGAAACCAGCATGAAGGTGCTGGCCGTCACGACCAAGGGTGACGTGGTTCTGGCGGCCAAGGCCTCGATCCTCGACGCGGGCGACCTCTCCGACCCGCGCGACATCGATTCCGCACCGGTGGCCGGTTCGGGCCGTGCCAACGTGAGCGGCCACTCGATCACGCTCATCGCCCTCGACGGCATCGGCGTCGCCGGCGACGAGTTCGAGATCGACAGCAACGTCGGTGGCACGACGGACGGTGTCGTCACGCTCCAGAGCGGCTTGAGCAACCTCTACGTGGTGGAGACCGCCGGCGATCTCTACCTCGCCAGCGTCGGCACCGACGCGCAGCGCACGGCCTTCGTCACGGCGGTGGCCGGCAGCATCCTCAACGGATCGACCAACTACAACGAGACCACCGGCGGCAGCTCCAACCTCCGTTCCGGCAAGGCCTATCTCGTCGCCTCCGGCAGCATCGGCTCGGAGACCAAGCGCATCGTCGCCAACATGCGAAGCCTCGATGGCGACCAGTATGGTGGTCTCGAAGCCCGCTCGATCAACGGCGACATCTGGCTGTGGAACATCGGCGGCCTGCGCGTCGGCGGCGTCACCAGCGACACCACGGGTCTGCAGGCGGCGCGGGGCCGGATCGGCATCCGCACGTCGAGCCCGCTGACGATCGACAAGGACATTATCTCGTCCGGCGACATCATCGAGCAGGCCGGCGAAACGGGCTCCTCGGGCGACGACCTGACCGTCAAGGCCGGCGTCACGATCTTCTCGACCGGCGGCTCGGTGACGTTGAACGCCGGCGACAACCTGCTCGTCGAGGCGGGTGCGGTCGTGAAGGCGAAGGGTACCATCACCCTGCGCTCGGACTACAGCGCGAGCGGAACGCCCGACAACACGGCCTCCACGATCACGCTGTCCGGCACCTTCGTCGGTTCCTCGATCCTGATCGAGTCCGGGGGGAACGGCGACACGATCGTCCTGGACGGCACCTTCACGACGGGTCAGCGCACTATCGGCGGCGGGGCAACGGCCGCGACGGTCACGGAAGGCGCGATCACGCGCGACGGTGCCATCGAGCTGCGCGCCGGCGAGGGTGACAACACGATCACGATGGTGGGCGCCTACTCCACCGGCGCGCTGATCATCGGCTCGGGTTCGGGCAGCGACACGCTCGCCGACACGCAGGTGACCGGCGGCGTCACGCGCAAGGCCGAGGTCGGCGCGGATTCGGTGACGATCGCTCTCGGGGCCGGCACGAACACGGTCGGGCTCGGCGGCACCTACGTCGTGACCAATGCCGTGCAGCTCACGACGCTGGGCGGCGCCGACATCATCGGCCTGACGGGCAACATCGATGCCGGCAGCATCACCCTCGACGCGGGCGAAGGGGACAACCGCCTCACCCTCGCTGGCGCCTACAAGGCGCGGAACGCCCTCGCGATCCGCACCGGCGCAGGCAACGACCGGATCGACCTCCAGGGCAGCTACACGGCCGGCTCGATGGAGATCTCGGCCGGGACCGGGGCCGGCCGGAACGACCTGACGCTGAATGGCACCTATCGGATCGCTGGCGCCCTCACGATCTTGGGCGGGTCGGGCATCGACACCCTGTCCGACTCCGCCACGACAGACATCACGGCCGGCTCGCTGTCGATCAACCTCGGCGACGGCGTCAACACGGCCGATCTCGTCGGCGGCTACGACATCGCGGGGGCGATGGAATTCATCACCGGCAGCGCCGACGACGTCATCACCCTGAACGGCGGGATCAAGGCCGCCAGCTACACCCTCGATGCAGGCGGCGGGAACAACAAGATCACCCTGGCCGGCACCTACACGGTCACGAACGCGCTCACGATCAGGACCGGTGCGGGCAACGACATCATCGACTTGAAGGGCAGCTACACGGCCGGCTCGATGTCCGTGGATGCGGGCGCGGGCGACAACGCGCTGACGTTGACCGGCAGCTACAAGATCGACGACGCGTTCACGATCACCGTCACGGGTGGCACCGATACGCTGACCGACCTGCGGGTCGCGAATGGCGCAGTGGAGAAGGCCAGCATCGAGGCGAGCTCGCTCTCGATCGACCTCGGCGACGGGGCCAATACGGTGACCCTCGCCGGTATCTACCGCATCGGCGCCGCCTTCCGTCTCACCACCGGTTCGGGCCTCGACATCGTCAGCGATCACCGCAAGGCCGGTCAGACAGTCACGAATGCGCTCGACCTGACGGCCGGCACCATCACGATCGCGCTCGGCGACGGTGCTAACCAAGTCGCGCTCGCCGGCACGCTCGCCGCCGCGGACAGCTTCATCCTGGTTTCGGGCTCGGGCAACGACACCGTGGTGGATGCGGCGCTCGACGGCACGACGCTGCTCAAGAGCGCGACGATCACGGGCAAGACCATCGACGTGAATCTCGGCGCGGGCGACAACGCCCTGACGCTGCTTGGCACCACCATCGCCACCTCGACCCTGGCGCTGACCAGCCTCGGTGGCCGGGACCAGTTCGCCCTGCGCGGCCGGGTCCGCGCCGCGGCCACGGCCATCCGGCTCGGTGCGGGCGACGACAGGCTCGACCTCGCCGTCAGCGAGATCGCCGGGCACACGCAGGTCTTCGGAGAGGACGGCGCGGACACGATCAACGTCGATCGTCTGCCCTCGCTCACCAGCAAGACCGGCAGCGTCACCGATACGCTCGACATCGACGGCGGCCAGGACACGGACACGATCCGCATCCAGCTCGCTGGCGCCTCGTCCTACCGCATCAACGTGACGGATTCCGGCAATCCCGACCGTGGCGTCGACACCCTGACGATCCTCGGCACCGATGCCGCCGACCAGTTCCTGATGCGCCGGAACTTCGTCGCGCTCGTCCATCCGAATGCCGACGGCACCTATCCGGCGAACGCCGTCGTCGAGCGGATCAACTACGACATGAGCGTCAACGGGCGCATCATCGTCGAGGGCGGCAAGGGTGACGACCGCTTCGCGATGGACGACAACGCGGCGCTGATGACCATCGACGGCGGCGAGGGCAACGACTTCTTCCAAGTCGGCCAGGTCTTCGCGACGCCGCGCGACGTTCCCAACGGATTGCTCGTGGAGGACGCCTTCGAGACGACGAAGCTGTCCTTCGGTGGCTACCTGTCCCGCGGCATCTCGATCCCGGCCGTCATCTACGGCGGCACCGGCGACGACACGTTCCAGATATACTCGAACAAGGCGGACCTGCGCCTTGAGGGCGAGGACGGCGACGACACCTTCATCGTGCGCGCCTTCGCCACCGCGTCCGAGAACAAGATCAAGCTCAATGCCGGCGCCGGCAACGACCGGATCGAGTACAACATCAACGCGCCGCTCGACATCGATGGCGGCTCCGGCTTCAATAAGATCGTCGCGCTCGGAACCGAGTTCGCCGACACCTTCGTGGTGACGCGCGACGGCATCTTCGGTGCCGGCCTGTCGATCCGCTTCACCAACATCCAGGCGGTCGAGGTCGACGGCCTGGAGGGCGACGACACCTTCTACGTGCTCTCCACCCCGGCGGGCGTCGTCACCACGCTGATCGGCGGCCTGGGCAGCGACACCTTCCACGTGGCCGGCGACGTCAGCGGCGAGGTCGTCGCGCGCGACGCCAAGGGCAACGCGGCGGTCATCAATCACACGATCAGCAGCACCGACCCGGCCTTCAACGGCCTCTTCGTGCCCGGCATCAACGCGTCGGTCTCGGCGGCCGATGCGGGCTCCGTCAGCGATGGCGGCGGGCTGACCCTGCGCGAGGATTCCAGCGTCACGACGCCGGATGCCGCCGGCAGCAGTGTCGGCACCTATAAGATCGCACCGCCCGCGCCGAAGACGACTGCCCTGACCAGCACCGATTGGGCCGTGGTCACGGTCTCGGCGGCACAATCCTCGGCGCAGATGCGCGCACTGGCCGGCAATGCGGGCACCGTCCAGATCTCGACGGACGGCGTCACCTGGGCGGACGCCCTGACGCTGCGCTTCACCACCGTCTTCGACAACGCCACCAACACCTACGTCTGGACAGCCGACCGGACGGTGTTCGTTCGTGCCAAGTCGGATACGGCGCTGGAGGGTGATCAGAACGTGGCGATCGGCCACTCGGTGATCAGCTCCAACGCGGATGTCAGCGGCACCTTCGTCCGCAACACGCTGGTCAAGGTCATCGACAACGACAAGCCGGGGCTCATCATCGTCGAGAGCGGCGGCGCGACCTCGATCATCGAAGGCAACGGCAACAAGCCCCAGAACCAGGACAGCTACACCGTCGTCCTCAACAACGCCCCGCTGACCGGCGAAGTCGTGCGCGTCACGCTCGGCGCGTCGAGCACGGAGGTCGCCTTCACCAACGGCAACGGCACGCCGCTGCCGCGGGACGGCAGTGGCCGGGCCTATCTTGAATTCACGCTCGCCAACTGGGACCAGCCGCAGACGGTGCTGGTCTCCTCCCCGGCGGATCTGAAGCCCGAGAACCGCTTCGTCGCGGAGATCACCCACACCGTCACCAGCAGCCTGAACGGCACGGCGACGGAGGGCTTCTTCAAGGCGGCGCTCGTCGGCCAGCCCGTCGTGCGGGTGCAGGTGACCGACGGCAACACCGCTGGTGTGGTGGTGACGCCCAAGGAGGGCGGCGTCGTGGTGACGCCGAGCCAGACCTCCTTCTACGACGTCGTCCTGACCATGCCGCCGAAGGCGCCGGTGACGATCACGCTGGCCGGAGACGGCCAGACGATCACGTCGAGCGCGGACAGCCGGTTCAAGGCGGCCGACGGCACGAACCCGGCCACCATCACCTTCACCGCGGCGGATTGGGACCGGGCCGTTCGGGTCACCGTAGCGCGCGATCCCAACGGAGCGCGGACGACCTCGGATCTCAAGACCTTCTCGCGTCAGCCGCACGAACTCAGCAGCATCGAGGGGCCGCTGGTCCTGGAGGGTGGCGTCGGCCCCGAGAGCCGTTCGCTGACCCCGGCCATCGTCCTGCCGGGCGAGAACAACCCCGTCGTCAACCGCACCATCGTCGATGACGGACTGCCCGACTTCGACAAGGTGACGCTCTACAACGACTCTACCACGGCCGGCGTCTCCGGCACGGTGAGTGCCACGCATATCGACGGCTTCGGCATGTCGACGAACGACGTCACCACGGCCACGAGCAGCAGCAACACCGTGCGCACCTTCGAGGGCGGCGTGACCTATAACGGCATGCGGTCGGTCGAGCTGCTGCTCGGCTCCGGCGCTGACACGGTCACGGTGACCGGCACGGCCGTCGGCACCCTCACCGCGATCCATGGCGGCGGCGGCGCCGATACGATCACGGTGACCGGCTCGCAGGGCACGCTCGCCCTGTTCGGCGACACCACCGCCGACGGCAGCCGCTACGACTCCACCTTCGAAAAGCAGACCGGACGCGGCTACGGCTTCCGCGACGAGGGGACCCTGGATCGCGACAACACGATCGTCAGCCTCAACGACATCATCGATGCCTCGGGCGCGACCGGCCTCGTCATCATCGACGGCGGCGCCGGCAACGACACGATCACCGGCGGCAAGGGGCGCAACATCATCGCCGGCGGCACCGGCAACGACACCATCGTCGGCGGACCGGCCGCGGACACCATCCTCGGCGATTCCAGCCTGAACCTCGACGACGTCCGCCGCATCGTGACGATCGCCGATCCGTTCATCGATCAGCCGCGGGCCGCGGGCACCGACACGATCGACGCCAAGGGCGGCGACAACGTCATCGTCGGCGATCACGGCCAGATCTATCAGGACGGCTCGGCCACCGCGGGCATCGCGCTCGAGGGCACCCACGTCGTCAGCCGGATCGTCTCGACCTTCACCGGCATCGGCGGCGGCGACCGGATCACCGCGACCGACGGCAACAACATCGTCATCGGCGGCTTTGGCGCCGACACCATCACCGCCGACGCGGGCAACCACGTCATCCTCGGCGACAACGGCGAGGCGGTGTTCGAGAACGGCGTCCTGACCAGCCTGCGCAGCATCGCCGGGGCGACCGGCGACGCCGACACGATCACCGCATCCGACGGCGACACCACCATCATCGGCGGCGCCGGCAAGGACGGCATCACCGTCGGCAAGGGCACGCATGTGATCCTCGGCGATACCGGCGAGGCGCGCTTCGTCCCAGGCACGCGGATCATCAACGGCGTGTCCGTCCCGGTCCCGGTCCTGACCAGCATCAAGACCACGGACGACGAGGCGGCCGTCGGTGACGACGACAGCATCGAGACCGGCGACGGCAACGTCACCGTCATCGGCGGGGCGGGTGCGGACAAGATCACGCTCGGCAAGGGCACGCAGGTCGTGCTCGGCGACAGCGGCTCGGCCACCTTCACGAACGGCAAGATCGCGACCATTGCCTCGATCGCCACCGCGGTCGGCGGCGGCGATACGATCAAGGCGTCCGACGGCGACACGACGATCATTGGCGGCGCGGGCGCCGACACGATCGATGTCGGCGCGGGCAACCACGTCATCCTCGGCGACAACGGCAGGGCCGTGTTCACCGCGGGTGCGCTGGTCTCGATCGAGAGCATCGATCCCGAGATCGGCGACAACGACGCCGTGACGGCCAGGGACGGCAGCGCCACGGTCATCGGCGGTGCCGGCGCGGACACGATCACGCTCGGCAAGGGTACGCAGGTCGTGCTCGGCGACAGCGGCGCGGCCACCTTCACGGACGGCAAGATCGCGACCATCACTTCGGTCGCGACCGCGATCGGCGGCGGCGACACGATCACAGCATCCGACGGCGACACCACGATCATCGGCGGCTTCGGTGCCGACACGATCGACGTCGGCGCGGGCAACCACGTCATCCTGGGCGACAACGGCAGGGCCGTGTTCACCGCAGGCGTCCTGGTCTCGATCGAGAGCATCGATCCCGGTATCGGCGGCAACGACGTCATCACCGCCAAGGACGGCAACGTCACGGCGCTCGGCGGGGCGGGCGCGGACCGGATCACGCTCGGCAAGGGCACCCAGGTCGTGCTCGGCGACAGCGGCTCGGCCACCTTCGCGAACGGCAAGATCCAGGACATCACCTCGATCGCGCCCGAGATCGGCGGCAACGACACGATCACGGCGGCTGACGGCGACACCACCATCATTGGCGGTGCCGGCTCGGACGGCATCGACGTCGGCGCGGGCAACCACGTCATCCTGGGCGACAGCGGCAAGGCCCGCTTCGCCGCCGGCGCACTGGTCTCGATCGAGAGCATCGATCCCGCCATCGGCGGCAACGACGTCATCACCGCCAAGGACGGCAACGTCACGGTCATCGGCGGCGCGGGCGCGGACCGGATCACACTCGGCAAGGGCACGCAGGTCGTGCTCGGTGACAGCGGCTCGGCCACCTTCGTCGATGGCGTCATCGCGACGGTGACCTCGACCGCGACCGAGATCGGCAGCAACGACACGATCGAGGCGACCGAGGGCGACACCACGATCCTCGGCGGTGCGGGTGCGGACACGATCAAGGTCGGCGCGGGCAACCATGTGATCCTGGGCGATAGCGGCAAGGCGGTGTTCCGCAACGGCCGAGCCCAGCGCATCGAATCGATCACGCCCGAGGTCGGCGGTGCCGACATCATCACGGCCGAGGACGGCGCCTCGCGGATCATCGGCGGTGCGGGTGACGACACCATCACCACCGGCGCGGGCAACCACGTCATCCTCGGTGACAGCGGCGAAGCCGACTTCACCGTGACGGTGACGAATGGGGTCACGACCAGCGTGCTGGCGCGCATCGCCACCGCGGCGCCCTCCATCGGCGGAAGCGACACGATCACCTTCGGCGCGGGCAACAACGTCGTGCTCGGCGGCATGGGCGGCGACACGATTAAGGGCGGCGACAAGGGCGCCGTCATCCTGGGCGACAACGGCATCGTCACCTTCGATGCCCTCGGCCGGATCCAGCGCGCGCTCTCCTTCGACACCGCGATCGGCGGCGACGACAGCATCACCATCGGCGATGGCAACAACGTCGTGCTCGGCGGTACGGGCCGCGACACGATCACCATCGGTGACGGCAACAACGTCGTGCTCGGCGACAGCGGTCAGGCCGATTTCGAGGCCGGCATCATCGTCGAGATCGCCAGCATCAGTCCCGAGGTCGGCGACAACGACACGATCGCTCTCGGCAGCGGCCGCAACACCGTCATCGGCGGTGCCGGCGGCGACAGCATCACCGCGGGCATCCGTAACGGCGTGAAGCTCGGCACCGGCACCAACGTCATCCTCGGCGATGCCGGCCATGCCCGGCTCACCACCACCGGCCTGCCGATCGTGGTCGAGACGACCTACGACAACGTCGGCGGCGACGACACGATCACCGTGGGCGACGGCGTGGCCGTGATCCTCGGCGGCTCGGGTAGCGACATCATCGCGGCCGGCAACGGTCGCAGCACGGTGCTCGGCGACAACGGTCAGGCGACCTTCGACGCGCAGGGTCGCGTCCTCCAAGCGGCGACCACCGCCGCCACGGCGGGCGCACGCGACGAGATCACCCTCGGCGATGGCGGCAGCGTCGTCATCGGCGGCGTCGGGGCCGACAAGATCCAGACCGGATCGGGCGCGGACGTGATCCTCGGCGACAATGGCAGCGCCGTGTTCGTGAACGGGGTCCTGGTCTCGATCGAGACGATGGAATCCACCTTCAGCGGCGGCGACGCCATCGTGGCGGGCGAGGGCGACAACGTGGTGTTCGGCGGCGTCGGCGCCGACGACATCACCACGGGGGCCGGTCTCGACATCATCCTCGGCGACGACGGCGCGGCGACCTTCGCGCAGGGCAAGTTGGTGCGCGTCTCGACCAAGAACGAGAGCGTGGCGGGCGACGACATCATCCGCGCGGGCGACGGTGACAACGTCGTGCTCGGCGGCTCGGGCAACGACACCATCACCACCGGCATCGGCGCCGACCTCGTGTTCGGCGACAACGGCGCCGTCGACTTTGTGGACGGCGTCCTGCGCGAGGCTCTCAGCGAGCGCGTCGGCGGCGGCGGTCGCGATACCATCGTCACCGGTGCCGGCGCCGACCTCGTCATCGGTGGCCTGGGCGGCGACACGATCGATGCCGGCAAGGACGACACGGACGCTGATATCGTCTTTGGCGACAACGGCCACATCACCTTCGATGCCCTCGGCCGCGTCTCGCTCGCCGAAACCGTCGATCCGACGCTCGGCGGCGACGACGAGATCCTGGCCGGCGCGGGTGCCAACCTGATCCTCGGCGGCGCGGGCTCGGACACGATCACCACGGGTGCCGGCGCGGATATCGTGCTGGGCGACAACGGCAGCGTGACCTTCGCAGGCGGAATCCGCCTTGAGGCCAAGAGCGACCTGTCGGGCGGCGCGCGCGACACCATCCTAACCGGTGCCGGCGCCGACCTCGTCATCGGCGGCCTGGGCGGTGACACCATCGATGCCGGCAAGGACGACACCGACGACGACATCGTCATCGGCGACAGCGGTCACATCACCTTCGACGAACTGGGCCGCGTGATCCGCGCCGAGGCGACCGATCCGACCGCCGGCGGCGGCGACAGCATCGAGGCCGGGTCTGGCAACAACATCGTCATCGGCGGCGCGGGCTCCGACACGATCACCGCAGGCGTTGGTGCGGATGTGGTCCTGGGCGACAATGGCTTCGTGACCTTCGCAGGCGGAATCCGCCTTGAGGCCAAGAGCGATCCGGCCGGCGGCGCGCGCGACACGATCCGGACCGGTGCCGGCGCCGACCTCGTGATTGGTGGCCTGGGTGGCGACACCATCGATGCCGGCAAGGACGACACCGACGACGATATCGTCTTCGGCGACAACGGCCACGTCACCTTCGACGAACTGGGTCGCGTCAAGCTCGCTCAGAGCATCGACCCCACCAGCGGCGGCGACGACAGCATTGAGGCCGGGTCTGGCAACAACATCGTCCTCGGTGGCGCGGGTTCCGACACCATCACCACGGGTTCGGGTGCCGATGTCGTGCTGGGCGACAACGGTGCAGTGACCTTCTCAGGCGGAATCCGCCTCGAACTGACGAGCGGCCGTGACGGCGGCGCTGGCGACACGATCACCACCGGTGCCGGCGCGGACCTCGTCCTCGGCGGCCTGGGTGCCGACACGATCGATGCCGGAAAGAACGATGCCGATGCCGACATCGTCTTCGGCGACAACGGCCATGTGACCTTCGACGGCCAGGGCCGCGTGAAGCGCGCCGAGAGCCTGGATTTCGGCCTCGGTGACGACGACAGCATCGATGTCGGTGGCGGCGACAACATCGTCGTCGGCGGCACCGGTGCCGACCGGATCACGGCGCTCGGCGGCAACGACGTGGTGCTCGGCGACGACGGTCGCGCCACCTTCGAGGCTAGCGGCCGCGTCAAGCGGGCCGAGAGCTTCGACCTCGGCTTCGGCGGCAACGACACGATCGATGTCGGAGCCGGCGACAACGTGGTCATCGCCGGAGCCGGCAGCGACGTCGTGACCGCGCTGGACGGCAACGACGCAGCAATCGGCGACGGCGGCTACGCCGAGTTCGAGGCCGGCGTGCGCGTGGTCTTCGTCTCGGCCGATGCGACGGGTGCCGGCAACGACCGGATCGCGGTCGGTGACGGCGACAACGTCGTGCTCGGCGGCTCGGGCACCGACACCATCACGACCGGCGCGGGTGCAGACATCGTGCTGGGCGACAACGGCACGATCCGCTTTGCAGGCGGAATCCGTCTGGAGATCGTCAGCGACCGGACCGGCGGCGCCTCCGACACGATCACTACCGGAGCCGGTGCGGATCTCGTGCTCGGCGGTCTGGGCGGCGACACGATCGATGCCGGCCAGGCCGATGCGGACGCCGACATCGTGTTCGGCGACAACGGCCACGTCACCTTCGACGCGACGGGCGGCGTGATCCGTGCAGAGAGCTTCGATGCCGGCTTCGGCGGCAACGACGAGATCAAGGTCGGCGGCGGTGACAACCTCGTCATCGGCGGCACCGGGGCCGACACGATCACGGCGCTGGGCGGCGGCGACATCCTCATCGGCGACAACGGCTACGCGGTGTTCGAGGCCGGCGTGCGGATCGAGTTCGCCTCGACCGACACGGCCGATGGCGGCAACGACCGGATCGAGGCCGGGGACGGCGACAACCTCGTGATCGGCGGCTCCGGCAGCGACACCGTCACCACGGGTGCGGGCGGCGACATCGTGCTCGGCGACAACGGTCTCGTCGCCTACGAACTCGGCATCCGGGCGCGGGTGGTCAGCGACCGCAATGGCGGCGCGCGCGACGTCATCGCCACGGGTGCGGGCACCGACGTGGTGCTCGGCGGCCTGGGCGCGGACACAATCGATGCAGGCCGGCTGGATACGGATGCCGACATCGTGTTCGGCGACGACGGCCAGATCACCTTCGATGCGCAGGGTCGCGTGAAGCGGGCCGAGAGCCTTGATCCGGGCTTTGGCGACGACGACACCATCGACGTCGGCGGCGGCGACAACCTCGTCATCGGCGGCACGGGCGCCGACGTGATCACCGCGCTGGGCGGCAGGGACATCGTGCTCGGCGACCAGGGCTATGCTCTGTTCGCCGCCGGTATTCGCGTCGAGGTGGCCTCGACCGAGACCGGCGATGGCGGCAACGACCGGATCGACGCGGGCGACGGCGACAACGTCGTATTCGGCGGCTCAGGGACCGACACCATCACCACGGGTGCGGGTGCGGATATCGTGCTCGGCGACAATGGCCTCGCCACCTTCGAACTCGGCATCCGTGCCCGCATCGTCAGCGACCGCAATGGCGGCGCGCGCGACGTCATCGCCACCGGTGCGGGCGCCGACGTGGTGCTCGGCGGTCTCGGTGCCGACACGATCGATGCCGGCCAAGCCGACGCCGATGCCGACGTGGTCTTCGGCGACGACGGCCAAATCACCTTCGATGCGCAGGGCCGGGTGAAGCGGGCCGAAACCCTCGATGTCGGCTTCGGCGGCGACGACGAGATCAAGGTGGGCGGCGGCGACAACCTCGTCATCGGCGGCGCGGGCAACGATGTCGTCACGGCGCTCGGCGGCAACGACGTCGTCATCGGCGACCATGGCTACGCCGTGTTCGAGGCCGGCGTGCGCGTCGAGTTCGCATCGACCGACACGACGGATGCCGGCAACGACCGGATCGAGGCCGGCGACGGCGAGAACATCGTGCTCGGCGGTTCGGGCAGCGACACGGTCGTCACGGGCACCGGCGGCGACATCGTGCTCGGCGATAACGGCCTCGTCCGGTTCGAACTCGGCATCCGTGCCGTCATCCAGAGCAGCCGCGATGGCGGAACGCGCGACGTCCTCAGGTCGGGTGCGGGGGCCGATATCGTCCTCGGCGGTCTGGGCGCCGACACGATCGATGCCGGCCGGGACGATGCCGATGCCGACATCGTGCTGGGCGATGACGGCCGCCTCACCTTCGACGCTCAGGGCCGCCTGAAGCGCGCCGAGAGCCTCGATCCGACCTTCGGTGACGACGACATGATCGAGGCGGGCGGTGGCGACAACATCGTCATCGGCGGCGCGGGCACGGACACGATCACCACGCTCGGCGGCAACGACGTGATCCTCGGCGACAACGGCACCGCACTGTTCGAGGGGGGCGTGCGCGTCGCATTCGCCTCGACCGATCCGGATGACGGCGCCCGCGACGTGATCAAGGCCGGCGACGGCGACAACATCGTCATCGGTTCCGCCGGTTCGGACGACATCACCACGGGCTCGGGCGCCGACATCGTGCTCGGCGACATGGGGGTCGTGACCTTCGAGAACGGCCTCGTCCGCGAGGTCTACACCACCGATGAGCGCCGCGGCGCAGGCGACGTCATCCGCGGCGGTGACGGCGACAACATCGTCTTCGGCGGCGCGGGCCGTGACGAGATCACCACCGGCAAGGGTGCGGATCTCATCCTCGGTGACTTCGGCGAGGCGAGCTTCACCGGCGGGCGTCTCGTGCGCGTAGCCAGCCTCAACCCGAACCGCGGCGACGACGACACGATCGTGGCGGGCGACGGCGACAACGTCATCCTCGGCGGCTTCGGCAGCGACACCATCACCGCCGGCTCCGGCGCGGACGTGGTGCTCGGCGACAACGGCCTTGCCACCTTCCGCACCGATGGCAAGCGGATCCTCGTCCGCACCACGGATGTGGAGATCGGCGGGACCGACACGATCGCGGTGGGCGACGGCGACAACCTCGCCCTTGGCGGCACGGATGCCGACACGATCACCACCGGCAAGGATGCCGATGTGATCCTCGGCGACTTCGGCAGCGTCAGCTACGACGCGGCCGGCCTGCTCGCGCAGATCCTGTCCACCGACACGGGTTTGGGCGGCAACGATACGATCACGGCCGGCGACGGCAGCGACATCGTCCTCGGCGGCTTCGGCGCCGACACGATCACGGCGAGCGACGGCGCCAAAACCGTGCTCGGCGACAGCGGTCAGATTGACCTCACGGCCGGCGTGCCGACCCTGATCCAGACGTTGACGCCGGCTCTCGGCGCGGCCGACACGATCAAGCTCGGCAACGGCCGCAAGCTGATCCTCGGCGGTGCCGGCGGCGACCTCATCGATGGCGGGTCCGGCGATGTGGTGGTGCTCGGCGATGCCGGCCTCGTCCGGCTGGTCAATGGCAGCCCGGTTCGGGTCGAGACCACCGATGTCGAGGTTGCGGGCGACGACACCGTCACGCTCGGCGCCGGCAACGGCGTGGTGCTCGGCGGCTCGGGTGCCGACCGGCTGACCCTGGGCACCGGCCGCTCGGTGGTGCTCGGCGACAACGGCAGCGTCGATCTCGACGCCTCCGCCCGTCCCATCGAGATCACCTCGACGGCGCCGGAAGTCGGCGGTCGCGACACCATCGTGGTGGGCGACGGCGGCTCGGTGGTGATCGGCGGCGTCGGCGCCGACACGATCACGACGGGCTCGGGCTCGGACGTGATCCTCGGCGACAACGGCGCGGTGACGCTCTCGGCTCTGGTCCCGGTCTTCGTGCGCACCACGAATGCGAGCGTGGGCGACGCCGACGAGATCCGGGCGGGCGAGGGCGACAACGTCGTGCTCGGCGGCGTCGGTGGCGACACGATCGTCACCGGCTCGGGCCGCGACACGGTGTTCGGCGATGCCGGTCAAGTGCGCTTCGACGCGAAGGGCCTGGTCGAGCGGGCCGAGAGCCTGGACACGGCCATCGGCGGTGACGACACCATCGAGGCGGGCGCGGGCGACAACCTTGTCCTCGGCGGCGCGGGTGCCGACACGATCACGACGTTGGGCGGGTCCGACATCGTGCTCGGCGACAACGGCGTGGCCGTGTTTGCCGACGGCGTGCGGGTGCGCGTGGCCACCACGGCGCCGACGGACGGCGGCAAGGACAAGCTGAACCTCGGCGACGGCGACAACCTCGCCCTTGGCGGCACGGATGCCGACACGATCACCACCGGCAAGGATGCCGATGTGATCCTCGGTGACTTCGGCAGCGTCAGCTACGACGCGGCCGGCCTGCTCGCGCAGATCCTGTCCACCGACACAGCTCTAGGCGGCGACGACATCATCGAGGCGGGCGCGGGCGACAACCTCCTCCTCGGCGGCTTCGGCGCCGACACGATCACCACCGAAATCGGCGCGGACGTCATCCTCGGCGACAGCGGCGAGGTGCTCTACGCGGGCGGTCGCCTCGTCCAGGCGCGCAGCCTGGATGCCGGGATCGGCGGTCGCGATGCGATCAAGGCGGGCGAGGGTGCCAACATCGTCATCGGCGGCATGGATGCCGACGTGATCGAGACCGGTTCCGGTCGCGACGTGATCCTGGGCGACAGCGGCCTCGTGCGCCGCGACCCCGATGGCCTCGCACAGGCGGTGTCGACCGACACCGCTCTGGGTGGCGATGACACGATCCGGGCGGGCGAGGGCGACAACCTTGTCCTCGGCGGCTTCGGCAGCGATACGATCGACACCGGGGCCGGCGCGGACATCGTGCTGGGCGACAGCGGCGAGGCCCAGTTCGAACTCGGCGTGATCGCCTCGGTGACGACGCTCGATGCCCTCAACGGCGCGGGCGACACGATCCGGGCGGGCGATGGCGACAACCTCGTCCTCGGCGGTCTGGGTGGTGATGCGATCACCACCGGCATGGGCAACGACTCCATCGTCGGCGATCAGGGCCGGGCCGGCTTCTCCGGCGGCGTCATGGTCGTGCTCGAGACGATCGACCCGACCGCCGGCGGCGACGACCAGATTGTGGCGGGCAACGGCGACAATCTCGTCCTGGGCGGCATCGGTGCGGATCGGATCGTCACCGGTACGGGCGCCGACATGATCCTTGGCGACAACGGCCGGGCGGATCTCGCCCTGTCCGCCGGTCGCGCGGTGATCCGGCGTGTGGCGGCGACCGATCCGCTGGCGGGTGGCGACGACCGCATCGAAGCCGGCGACGGCAACGACTACGCGGCCGGCGGTACCGGGGCCGACGTGATCCTCGGCGGCGGCGGCCACGACGTGCTGTTCGGCGACCACATGCTGTACGACCGGGCTCTGCCGGTGAATCAGCGCGCGGTCTCGATCTTCGCCGCGGCGACCGATGGCGGCGGCAACGACACGATCGAGGGTGGCGCGGGCGACGACTTCCTTTACGGCCAGCAGGGCGACGACATGCTCTCCGGCGGCGAGGGAGACGACGACATCACCGGCGGGCACAACGTGCTTGGCGGAGCCGACGGCGACGACCTCATCAATGGCGGCGACGGCGCGGACGTGATCCTCGGCGACAACGGCGTCATCACCCGCAACGTGCTCGTGGACGACGTGAAGTCGGTCACGTGGCAGCGCAATCCCGGCACTTTCGCCGACACGGTGATGCGCGACGCGCTGCGCTTCGACCTCATGGACTTCGTCGGCGGCAACGACGCGATTGCCGGCGGCGCGGGTGATGACCGGATCTTCGGTCAGATGGGCGACGACCTCGTCTACGGTGAGGAAGGGTCCGACGAGATCGTGGGCGGCCTCGGCCGCGACAGGATCGATGGCGGTACCGGCGTCGACTATCTCCTCGGTGACGAGGGCCGGATCGTCCGCGCCTTCACGACGGACGGCGCGGCGGTCCTCAACAGCGACGGCACTTGGCACCGCGACGTAGTGCTGGAGGAGATCGGCACGGTCACGGCCGCCATCGCCACCGACTCGCAGTCGGCCGCTGCACGCACCGCCGACCTCGCCGAGAAGCTGGCGCAGGCCGACCTCGTCCTCGCGGTGGGCGCCCGTGACGGGTCGGGCACCCGCCTGACCACGGCGGGCGGAGCCTGGGCGACCTCCGCACTGACCGTCTCGCTGGCCAGGGCCGACGACGACATCATCGCGGGCGGCGACGGCAACGACGTGCTGTTCGGCCAGCGCGGCAACGACACCCTGATGGGCGGGGCCGGGGACGACCTGATCTACGGCGACCGCGCCTCGAACCTGTCGGAGATCGCCTCCGACAAGCCGACCATCGTCAACGCCGTCCGGCTGATCGGTGCCGCGGCGGAGACCGGCCTCGTTCTGCCGCTCGGCGGCGAGGTCGTGGTGCCGGCCCTCAACTTCCTGCCCGGCGCGTTCGGCGCCGGTACCCCGCGCATCGAGGTCTATCCCTCGATGGCGGGTGTGGTGTCCGACATCGCCGGGTCCGATCCGATCCGGCGCGGTGACGGCGCGATGCTCACCGTCATCGCCTCGCTGGTTCCGAGCCTCTACGGTACCAACAACGTGCTGGCGGGCAACGACGTCATCGAGGGCGGCGCGGGCAACGACACGATCTACGGGGACAGCAGCGAGACCTACACGCTCGACGTGACGGCCTACGCCGCGCTCAACGGCCAGATCGACAAGGTTTCGGCCTCGGTCTCCGACCTGCTTGGCGTCTTTGCCACGCTCAGCCGCGGTGTCGACTTCCTGCAGGGCGGCCCGAGCCGGACGATCACCTACGGCAACGACACCATCACCGGTGGCGAGGGCGACGACTTCATCGTCGGCGATGCCGCCCGCACCATCGTGCAGGGATCGGGGCCGCTGCGCAGCCTGTCCATCGACGCGGCCCTCGCGCTCAGCGACGCCCTTTCCGACATGCGCTCGGTCATCACCGACCTCGCCATGACCGGCCGGGTCGCGCAGGCCGCGGTGACGGTGAAGCTGGAGACGATGGCGCAACGGCCGCTGAACCAGATCCTCGCCGATGGCCTGTTGGAGGGCACGGGCACGAACCACGTGGTGTCGATCGGCAACGACAACATCGATGGCGGAGCGGGCGACGACCTCGTGGTCGGCGACACCCTCGTCATGTTCCAGCCCGGCGTGGCGCGCGGCCTCGCGGTCAACGATCCTGCAACCGCGTCCGCGGCGGCCCAGGTCGAGGCGGCCGTGGCGGCCCGTGCCGGCGAGCGGTTCTCCGCGATGCAGCAGCATCTGACGGCGGACTACCCTGTCGATCTGAAGTCGGTGGCCCTCCACTGGATGGTCTCCATCGCCTCTCGTGGGGATAGCTTCCTAAGCGGGAACGACCGGATCGATGGCGGCGACGGCAACGATCTGCTGATTGGCGATACCGGCTTCATCCAGTTGCCGGCCACCAATGCTGCGCAGAGCCAGCGCGTGACGGCCGCGGCCCTCGCCGAGGATCGTGCCCAGGTCGAAGCCCGCGTGCTCGGCGCGGGTGCGACCGGCCTCGGGGGGGATCTCGATGCCTGGAACCGCTCGGCCTGGGACGCCTTGGCCGCGAGCGTCGTCAGCTGGCGCAACCCGCTCTACGGCGGGCTTGCTTGGAGGAGCCCGTTCGGCTTCGGCGGCCAGCAGAATCTGACCGCGGGCTACCGCGCTTGGATCGGGGCTCCAAGGGATGCCCGGTTCGACCTGCAGAGCGTGCTGTTCGACATCCGCTTCATCCTGGGCGTTCCGGATGCGGCGCAGCCGGCCTCCGGCGTCTATGCCGGTGCGATTAAGGCGGGGGAGGACATCATCTCGGGCGGTGCGGGCAATAACCGGATTTTCGGAGCGAAGGCGACGCTTGTGCCGACGGTCGATGCCAACGGTCAGATGGTTGGGCCGAACGCCTTCACGGTGCTACTGCCCACCAATCTCGGGATGCTGCAGGGAAGCTTCACGCCGCTGATGTTCCCGAACAGCATCGGCGTGATCAATACGGCCGGCGTCGGAACGCAGTTCCTCAACTTCCACTACGGTGTCACCGTCGCCGGGAGATGGGGTGCCTCGTCGCTGGCGACCTACGCTCAGACCTACGGCGCTTCCGCTGCGAATCCGTTCGGGCTCAACGCTGCGACGCCACAATACGGGGTTCCCCAGGGGGCGCAGACCGGCGCGGATCAGGTCAGCGAAGGTGACAGCGGCATTAAGGTCATCGGCTTCTATAAGAAGCGGGCGATCTGGTCGTTCGATGCCGGCCTGACCCTGCCGTCCTTCTCGGCCACAGCGGCCAACACCCTGACGCCGACCTCGGTCGCCGGTCGCCCGGCCATGATCGAGGCGATCGCCCACAAGCCGCTGCTAGCCAACGAGGTGATCCGTTCCATCGAAGGCGGCAACATCGTACTGCGCGGCGCCAGCCGGCCGGCCTCCAACCCGTCGAAGTACGACACGTGGTTCTTTGACGAGGCCAAGGGCAGCTTGGTGGAGCAGGCGAAGAGCGAGGACGACATCCTCTTCCTCGCCAAGCGGTTCGGTAATCCGACGCTGCCGACGAAGTGATCGCGGCCAATAAGGCTGCCGACGAGACCTCGAAGCCGCCGTCCGACTTTGATCGGGCGGCGGCCTCGATCATTGTCGTGGATGCAACTCGGACGGTTCGGCCACGGCGATCGCCGCCGAAACCAGTCTGTGGGTCGAGGATCGCCGGAGTCCGGGCGAGGGGATGGGGGCGATGCCGTTTCTGCAAACGATCTTGATCGACGCCGCCGAGACCTCGACCCATGCCGATGCGCTGACGCGGCTGCGCGAGGATGCGGTTCAGGCCGTCGTCATCCGCAACGTTCTAACGCCTGCCGAATGCGCGTCGATCGTCGCCGACCTCGAGGTCAACCAGCAGGGCTTCCCTACGACCTCGTTCCCAGCGCCGTTCCGGTCGCACTTCTATGGGATGAACCTGAACCTCGCGGATCCGGATCTACGCGCCTACTTCGACATGGCGCCCGGTTTCACGCGCAGCCTCGGGGAGCTGATGGCGCCATGGGGCGGGTTCGAGACCCGCATTCTCGCACTGCTCTCGCGCCTCGATGGCGGGCGGCCCTACGTCCCGCCCACCCTGCATGATGGGCGGACCTACATGGCCACGACCCTGCGCTCGCATCACGAGGGCGGCTACATCCCACCGCATTTCGACAACGAACAGAAGAACCGCCCGAGCTACCGCCACCTCGAGAGCGTGGTGGAGGGCGACATCTTCTCCTTCGTGTTGACCCTATCGAAGGCCGAGCGCGGCGGGATGCTCGAAGTCTTCGACGCCAAGGCGGAGGCGTGGTCGGGCCGGTTCCAGAATCGCGATCGCCTGACAGAAAAGCCGGACCTCGCGCGCTTTGCCCGCCACGCCTTCGACGTCGAGGCCGGGACCATCGTGCTCCTGCGCTCGGGCCGCTTCCTCCATCAGGTCACGCCGGTGGAAGGCGCCCGCCTGCGCTGGACCGCCTGCTCCTTCATGGCCCGATCCCGCACCGGTGACGCCGTCCATTGCTGGGGTTAGGCGGGTGGCGCGGATTCCCGCCTATCTCGATGCGTTCCTCGCGGCGGTCGCGGAGGGTGCTGCGATCGATCATGTCCATCTCGGCCACTGGGACGAACCAGAGGCGATCGGTCCGGTAAGGGCGCGGGCGGGTTTCGCAGGGGCACAGGAACGGTTGAGCGCGGCGCTCGTCGCGTGGCTCGACCTCGCGCCGGAACACCGCGTGCTCGATGTCGGCTGCGGCTTCGGCGGCACCCTGCGGGCGATCCGGCGGAGCGATCCCAAGGTGGCGGTGATCGGGCTCAACCTCGATCCGCGCCAACTCGCGGTCGGACTTCGCTATGACGACCGGCCGCGCAACGCTGCCTGGGTCGCGGGCGATGCCTGCCGCCTACCTTTCGCGGGAGCCGCGTTCGATCGGCTCCTCTGCGTCGAGGCGGCGTTCCACTTTGCCTCCCGGCGCGCCTTCTTCGGCGAGGCGCAGCGCGTCCTGACCCGGAAGGGGGTTCTCGTGATGAGCGACATTGTTCTCACCCGACCGCCGCTGCCGCCGGAGCGGGTCGCGCTGTTCGCGGATGGACTTGAGGACGCCTTCGGCCCCTGGCCCGCCAAATGGGCAGGTATTGACGCGATCCGCCGCGATGCGGAGGCCGTCGGCTTCAGCCTACGGGTCACCGACGCAACCGCGAACACCGAGCCGAGTTTTTACACTATCGGCCTGGATCGAGGCGGCAGGCCGACCGGCGGCGCCCTCTTGCGAGAACTGCACCGACTCGGTTGCCTGCACTACCTCCATCTCCGCCTGGACAAGCGATGACGCGAGCCGAGCCTCCCGATGATGAAGTCGGGCGCAGGGAGCGGGTCATCGCGACCGCCAAGCCCGATGTCGGAGACAGGATCGGCGCGCGTCGGTCGGATCATGCAAGCTTTGCCGAGGCCTTGGATTCGCTTCTCTCCCGCCTGCTCGCATCAACGCTGTCCCCATCCCCGCGAAGCCATGTCTGAATCGTCCGCCCCCGCGCATCGACGCATCGCCCTCGTGTGCATGACGCCTCGCCCCGATGCGCAGGAACTCGGCGAGTTGCGGCTGCCGAGCTACGGCATCCGGCGCATCCACGCGGCTCTGCTCGGCGACCCCGATTTCGCCGACGCTACCGTGAGGCTGTTCGACCGCCGCACTGCCGACATCGAGGCCTACGTCGCCGACATCCTGGACTTCGAGCCCGATCTCGTCGGCTTCTCGATCTATGTCTGGTCGGCGCCGGCCATGATCGCAGTGGCGCGGGCCCTGCGGGCGCGGTGCCCCTCGCTCGCGATCGTCTTCGGCGGCCCCTCGGCGCGATCCGCCTTCTTCGACCTCGAACCTTACCGCCCGGCCCACGCCTATCTCGACGCCGTGGTCGAGGGCGACGGCGAGGAAATCATTTGCGAGATTGCCCGGCTGCCCCATTTCGACCGGTCGGCCTGGGAGCGGGTGTGCGGTTTGACGCTGCCAACCGCGACCGGCTGGCTGCGCACCGAGCGGCGCCCGCCCATCGCCGCCCTCGACCGGATTGTTTCGCCCTACGCCCATGGTCTGATGCCGCAGGGCGGCGTGGCTTATCTGGAGAGCTTCCGCGGCTGCCCGCTCTCCTGCCGCTTCTGCGAGTGGGGCACAAAGGAGAACAGCAAAGCCGCCTTCTCGGCCGATTACATCGCCCGCGAGCTCGATGCCTTCCGCACCCTCGCTGCGCCGGCGGTGTTCCTGCTCGATGCCGGCCTCAACCTAAATATTGTCGCCTTCCGCAATCTCCGGCTCGCTGCCCAGCGCTCGGGCTTCCTCAAGGAAACCCTGCTCTGGGCGGAAATCTACCCCTCAGTCGTGCGCGACGAGCACCTCGCCTTCATCGAGGAGATCGGCACTGCCTATCTCGGTGTCGGGATGCAGTCGATGGACCCGGCGGTGCTGCGCCTGCACGATCGCCCCTCGGACTCGCCCCGTTTCGAGGCGGCAGTACGGGCGCTGGCGCGCATCACCAATATCGAGCTGCAGATCATCGCCGTGCTGCCCGGCGACACGCCGGAGGGGTTCTTCCGCACCCTCGACTACGCCCTGTCGCTGCCTGCGAGCGTCCGGGTGTATCACTGCCTCGTTTTGCCCGACGCGCTGCTGACCCGCAGCCGGCCCGAGTGGAACGTCCGCTTCGACCCGCAGACGCTGACGATGTGCTCCTGCGAGGGGTGGAGCGAGGAGGCGGTGGCGCACACCCGCGCGGAGCTGCGCCGCAGGGCGCTCGCTGCTGGCGGCAAGGCCGGTGAGTTCTGGTGGACGTTCCCCCGCCAGCCCGAGCGCGTCTCCCAAGCCCGCGCTTCGTGGCGGCAGGCCGCGGCGCGATGAGCGCCGTCCGCTCCGGCCTGCGCATCGCGCTGGTGGCGCAGTATCCGGAGCGCGATCCGGCGATGCCGAGCTTCGTCCCCAATCTCGGCCTGCGCATGGTCGAGGCCACCCTGCGCGTCGCCGCCTTTCCCGGCCTCGTCTGCCGGGTCTGGGATCTGGCCGGCGGTGACGCCGAGCGGGTCGCCCGCGAGATCGTCACCTTCGATCCCGACATCGTCGGCTTCTCGGCCTATCTCTGGTCGCTGCCCTTCCTCTGCCGCGTGGCCGCGCTGATCAAGGCGGACGATCCGGCCCGGCTCGTCGTCTTCGGCGGCCCCTCGGCCCGGCCGGTCATGTTCGCGCGCCCGCCCTTCCGAGCGGCGGCGGACGACATCGACGTGCTCGTCATCAACGAGGGCGAGGAGACCTTCCTCGAGATCGTGGCGCTCGACCACCGGACGCCATCGGCGCTCGCTGCGCTGCGCGGCGTCGCAGTCCGCGACGGCGAGGGCTGGCGCGAGACCCCAGCGCGGCCGCTGGCCAATCTCGACAGCCTCGCCTCGCCCTACGCGCTGAACCTCGTGCAGCACGGTGGCCTCGGCGTGCTCCAGACCTATCGGGGCTGTCCCTTCACCTGCTCGTTCTGCGAGTGGGGAACGATGGAATCGCCCAAGCGCGTGCGCGCCGTCACTCACCTGACGCGGGAGTTCGAGGCCATCGCCGGCCACGATGTCTACGCGGCGCTTCTCGTCGATGCCGGGCTGAATCTCAACCGCAACGCCTTCCTCAACCTTCGGCAGGCGGCCGAGGAGAGCGGCTTCTTCGAGCGTCGCGGGCTGATCTGCGAGGTCTATCCGGCGGCGGTGCGCCAGGAGCATCTCGATTTTCTGGCCACCGTCAGCAACGCCTATGTCGGCATCGGCCTGCAGAGCTTCGACAACGCGGTGTTGGCCCATGTCGACCGCACCTATGACGAGCGGCGCTTCGACGAGACCTTCGCTAGGCTCGACGCGGTGGCGAGCCTCGCCGTCGAGATCATCCTCGGCCTGCCTGGCGACAATCCCGAAACCTTCCGCCGCAACTTCGAGCGAGCCCGGCGGCTGCCCTGCGCGCTCCGAGTCTATCACTGCGTCGTGCTGCCCTCGGGCCTGATGGTGCGCTCGCCCCCCGAGCACCGCCTCGACTACGATCCGGTTTCCTTGAAGATGATCTCCTGCACCGGCTGGAGCGAGGCCGCCCTCGCGTCGGAGTGCCGCTTCCTAACGCGGCAGGCCACGCTCCAGAGCGGGCGCGCGGGCGAGTTCTTCTGGACGTTCCCGCCGCCCCGGTGAGTGCAGTCAGCTCGCTTCGAAGCTCGTCCAGAGCCCGGTGTCGAATCGTTCCAGCACGGTTGCGCTCAGAAGCCAGCGCCCGGGATTGTCGGCCACGAAAGCAATCTGGGCGCTGCGCTCTTCCGGGATCTGCACCGTGTCGAGCCAGTGTGTGTCGTGTCGCCCGTTCTCGCCGCTGAGATCGCCACCGTCGGCGACAAGGCGGTGATCGCACCCTGGGGCAACTGGCTCGTCGCGCTCGCTGTGTCCCTGCGCGAGCCGATCCTGACCATCCTCATCCCGATCATCGCCGGCTACGTCATCCAGGCCATCCGCGAGGTCTACCCGTGGGCGACCCTGTTCCTCTCGCAGCGGCGCGTCGAGATGATGCTCGAGGCGGTCGTCAGCTTCGGTCTGAACGCGGTCCAGGGCGCGGCCAAGGGCAAGACCCTGTCGGCCAATGTGGCGGTGCCGGTGATCGCCAAGGGCACGCAGTACGTCATCGACACGGCCCCGCCGGCAGTCATCAAGGCGGCCGGCGGTCCGGATGGGATCGCAGCCCGCATGTTCCGCAAGCTCAATCTCGACGACCATGCCAGCGAGCAGAACGTGCTGATCCCGGCGCTCGACCGGATCGGCGGCTTTGCCCCGCCGTCTGCCGACGAGTTGCGGCAAGCGGACGAGATGGTTCGGCGCTGAGCATGCCCTACACCGCACGGACGGAACGAATCGGAAAGGGCAAGCGGATGCTGGTCTATGATCCCGATCCCGCCATCAACGAGCGGATCCACCGTGCGGTCCGCTACGGACAGACCCGCTGGGCTGAAATCTGGCTCTCGCTGATCGCCGTCGCCGTCGGCCTCGTGCTGGTCGCGCCGACCAACACCTTCGGCAACGAGAGCTTCCGTGTCATCGCCTCGGTCATCAGCGAGTGGAAGGCCGGCGCGCTGTGCCTGTTCTTCGGCTCCGTCCGTCTCCTAGCGCTCTGGGTGAACGGGCGGCGCGGGCGCGAGACCTCGCTCATCCGCCCCCTGGGCTGCCTCGGCGGCTTCGTGTTCTGGCTCGCGATCGCCCTCGGCTTCCTGCTCACCGCGCCGCCCATCACGACGGGCGTCGCCGTCTACACCATCCTCGCCTTCGCCGAGCTGCACGCCTCTGGACGCGCGGCCAGCGACATGGCGGCGGAAGACACGTTCGGGTTCAGAGCACGCAGGAGGCAGAACGGTGGCGGCAGTTCACGATCCTCTTCCGCAGCTTGATACCTGGCCCGCGATCATCGTCGCGGTCAGCGCCGCAGCCGCCGCCCTCCTCGTCCCGCAGACCGGCTTCCTGATGACCTTCTTCGACTACCGCATCGAGACGCAGAAGGCGGAGGCGCTGAAGCCAGAGGTAGAGCGGGACGTGGCGCAGGTGGCTGGCACAGCGCTGTTCGACAGCATGGCGGTGGTCGACCTCACCGCGGCGATCAAGGATCTGACCGTGGCGATCC